>NZ_JBIAYR010000008.1:0-213926 GCF_042898105.1 Micromonospora sp. NPDC000663 | reverse complement strand
TGGCGCCACCGGTGAACGCCAGGCCAGCGGCGGTCAGAGCGGTCTTACGAATCAGATCGGTACGCATGATGGCGTGCTCCTCTGCATGTCGGGGGTACACGACACACCCACAACCGGGGGACGGGCGGATGCGCCGCACGTGCAAGGGGGAAAGTCTTCGCTCCCGGCGGCCCCGGGGGGCCGGCGTCGGGAGACCGTGCAACGACCGGCGACAGCGGATCATTCCACCGGGCTGACAGCCCGTGCTTGGCCGTGCGGGGGATACAACCGCGACCGGCCGGTGTTCCCGGCGGCCACCCCGCCCCGCGACCCGAAGTCGCGGCGGCGTGCCAGGTATAACGACCCCACCCCACCCCCGATTCCGCCCCCACGGTGACGCCAACCACGAGACAGCGACGCCCGAACCGGACAGCCGCCCCCAGAATCGGACCCGCCAAACCGGACAGCGCACCCATTCGCCGCCAGGCCGGATCTCCCACCCGGCCGCCCCCCAACCAGCCAGCCTCACCAGACCGCGCCCTCGAGGCGACGGACCGCACCTGAGGCGGCGTGTTGACCATGACCGGAGGTCTAACCCACCCGACACGACCCCCCAATATCCCCACAACGTCAGGGAAACTGCTGCCTCACCACGCGCTGAGACAGCAACGAAGTTGCTGTCGATCTTGGGCGGCCCGGATTCGCACGTCGCCTGATACGAGAACCCGCCCGGGACCACCCGGGCGTCAGACCTGACAACCAACGCGGGCGGCCCATGTTGCAGCACAGGCCAGAAGGCCGACAACGACCCCCGCCCTCACGATCGTGCTCGATCCTGGAAAAAGGCCCCTCACCGCACGCACGTGACCACTACAACAAGGATCGAGCACGATCATGCGAGCAGATGGGTCACTGGGTGTCGAGCAGGGCGAGGACCGCGTCGCGGGCGGCGAGTACGGCTTCGCTGGACTGGGCCGTGTGGTCGAGGATGTCGAAGGAGTGCTGCCCGTCCGGCACCTCGATCACCTGGACCTGCCAGCCGTGGTTGGCCGCCGTCGGGAGGAACGCGTCGATGCCGGCCAGGACCGGGGGGATGTCCCGCCCGGCACGGGTCAGCACCAGCGGGACGCCGGGGCCGGCGGCGAGCGCGTCGACGGGGAGGAACCGCGCGTCGACGTCCCAGCCGGGGAACGGGACGAGCAGCGGGTAGGTCAGGGCGATCCCGCGCAGCCAGGGCGGCGCGTCGCGGAACCAGTCGGCGGCGAAGAGGCTCCCGCCGGAGAAGAACCAGAGCACCACCCGGTCGGGGTCGACCCGAGGGTCGGCGCGGACCTGCTCGACCATCGCGGCGATGTCGTCGGCCGAGGCGGGCATTGTCGACAGTTCGGTGACCTGGTAGCTGATCAGCGCGCCGACCACGCCGCTCTCGGCGAGCAGTGCGCCGTAGCCGCGGTAGAGCAGCCAGTCGCGGGGGTCGGGCACGTCTGGTGGCAGTGGTGCGCCGTGCACCACGACGACTGCCGGTGCCGGCCCGGTGCGGGCTGGCATGTGCAGGTCGACGGTGCCGTGCCGTTCGACGGGCGCGGCGGGTGTGGTCAGGACGAAGGGTCGCTCGGCGACGGGTGTCGTCATCTGCGAACGATATCGGTCACCCGTCGGTGACGGTGCCCCGCGCGTCGTCCACAGGGGAGTTCTCGCCGGCCTGTGCGTGCCGTTCGAGGAGCCGCTGCCGGATCTCCTCGGGGGTGTACGCGCGCCGTCGTCGTTCGGCGCGGGCGATGACCACGCCGGACGCCGCGACGCCGGCGAGGCCGGCGAGCCCGAGGACCTTCCACCACCGCATCCGTTGCCGCATCGGCCTAGGGTAGACCCTCATGAGCATCAGCCTGGATGAGGCCGTCGAGTTGACCCGCACCGGTGACGTGTGGGTGTTCCGGGGCCGCAGCGTGCCGGACCGGGCGATCCAGTTGACCACCAACAGCCCGGTGAACCACGTCGGGATGGCGGTGGTCCTGGACGACATGCCGCCATTGATGTGGCACGCGGAGCTGGGGCGGTCGCTGCCCGATCTGTGGTCGGGCGGTCATCAGCGGGGCGTGCAGTTGCACGACCTGCGGGACGCGGTCTGCGTCTGGGCCAACCGGTACGGCCAGCGGGCCTGGCTGCGGCAGCTCGACCCGCCGGCGGACGGGGAGATGGAACGGGCCGTGCTGCGGACGATCGCGCGGCTGGACGGGACGCCGTTCCCGTCGACCGCGCAGCTGGCGTGGCGGTGGGTACGGGGACGGGTGCCGGCGCTGCCGCGTCCCGGGCGCTTCGGGTCGCAGCCGGCGCGGACGTCCGAGGCGCGGGAGCGGGCGTTGGAGACGGCGTACTGCGCGGAGGTGGTGGCGGTGACCTATGAGGCGATGGGGTTGCTGCCGGAGGGACGGCGTCCGAACTGGTACGACCCGGGGCGGTTCTGGAGCGGGGACGATCTGGGTCTGGCCTCGGGTGCGGGCCTGGGTGCGGAGATCGAGGTCCACGTTCCGGCGCGTTGAGGTTTGGCCGGGCCGGTGACAGGCAATTGCTGTCGCCGTGAACGCCTCCACGGATCTCGACACGCTGGCGGACTTCTTCGACAGGTACGGCGTGGCGCTGGTCTCCGGTGACCTGCCGGCCCTCGCCGGCTGTTACGCCCTGCCCGGACTGGTGGTGGCCGACACGTACAGTTTCTCGTTCACCTCGCCGGCGGCGGTGGCGCTGTCCTTCGTGGGCGCTGCCCCCGACTACCAGGACCGGGAGCTGGTCGCGGCGCACGCCCGGATCGAGGACGTCCAGCCGGTGTCCGCCCTGCTGACCATGGTGGCGGTGGAGTGGGAGTTCCTGGACAGCCGGGGGTGCTCGGTGCCGGGTGAGCGGTACCGCTATCTGCTGCGTACCGCCGACTCGGAGCCGGTCATCTGCACGGTCGTCCGGACGGCCTGATCGGCCGGGGTCGCCTGCGCGACCGGCCCGTTCGTGGTGCCGGGTGGGCCGATCGGCCCGATCCGTCGGTGCTGGCTACGCTGGCGCGTCGGTGGGGACGAGGGGAGACCTGATGGCGGTGCGGCCGGAGGGTGCGGCAGAGGCGCGGACGGCTCGACTGTTGGCGTCGGTGCCATGGGTTGTGGTGCTGCTCGGCGTGTGTGTGCTTGTGGCGTTGTTGGTGGTCGCGTTGCTGTCGTTCCGTACCCGGGAGAAGGGTGACGCGCCGCGCGCCGCGCCGCCGGTGTTCCTGCCGACGGCGCCGGCGGCGGTGTCGCCGACGGGTGGGCCGACGCCAACGGGGGTGGAGCGGCGGACGGTGTCGCCGCGGCCGTCGCGGAGCAGTCGCGCGCCGTCGCCCCGGGTCGCCACGGCATCGCCGTCGCCCGGGCGGGGGAGCGCGCCGGCGGTGGCGTCGACGTCGGCGAAGACGGTGAGCGCGCGGTACGAGGTCGGTACCGATGGCCGCGACGGGACCGAGGCGGTGCTGTCGGTCACGAACTCCACGGGCCAGTCGGTGGACTGGCGGGTGGAGTTGGCGTACGACGGCGACGTGCGGGCCCTGCGGGTGAACGACGACTCGGGGGTTTCCGTGTGGGGGCGGGGCGACGGCGAGTTCGTCCTGCGGGGCACCCGTTCGTTGGCCCCGGGCGACACCCGGACGGTGCGGTTGCGGCTGGGCTGGGGCGAGTCGGGTTCCCGGCCGCTGCGGTGCGCGGTGAACGGGCTGGCCTGCCGCCTCGGCTGATCGCCAGGTCGCCGTCGGCGCTTCCGGGCCTGGCCGTCGGTCGCTACGCTGCCCGGACGGCCTGCTGAGGGAGGTACATGTCCGGCATGCGTCGTGCCCGTCGACCGTCCCGTGGTCCGGTAGCCATCACGTCGTCGCCGTGGATCGTGGTGCTGGCCGGTGTCGTGGTGATGGTGGTGCTGCTCATCGTGGCCCTGGGCGCGTACCGGGGGCGTAGTCCGGCGCCGGACGCCGGGTCGCCTCCGCCGGCGTTGCCGCTGCCGTCGGTGCCGTCGGAGGAGCCGACGCCGACGCCTGCCGGGTCGTCGTCGCCGGCGCTGTTGCCGGGGCTGTCGCCGCGTGCCACCGGGGTGCCGTCGAGCAGTCCGGCGGTGTCGCGGGCACCGACGGCCGGGGTGACGCCGACGCGGGCGGCCACTCGCGCTCCGCAGGCGCCGGCGGTCGGTGGCCGGTATCGGGTGGTGCAGAGCTTCGACGGCGGGTTCATCGGTGAGGTGCTTGTCGTCAACGCGTCGGGCGTTCGTCGTGGTTGGACGGTGCGTTTCGAGTTCTCCGGCGGGGGGCGGCTGGTGACGACCTGGGTGGAGGGAGTGCCGCAGGGGACGGTGCGGCAGTTCGACGGTGGTTTCACGTACGTCAGCGGGGTTGACGTGCCGCCCGGCGGGTCGGCGGCGCTGCGGTTCTACCTGGAGCGGGCGTCCGTCACACCGTGGGGGTGCACTGTCGACGGGGTGCGGTGCAGCGGCTTCTGACGCGCCGCTTCCGCAAGGACGCTGCTTTGTTGCGACCATGTTTGCAAGGTATTGCAGAATGTTTCGGCAAGGGTTAGCGTGCGGCCAATCCACCAGAGGAAGGCGTCGATGAAACCCCCGCCGATACCGCGCACCGCCCTGCTGGCTCTCGTCTCCCTGCTCACCGTCACCCTCGTCGGCGCCCCGGTCGCGGTGCGCCAGCTCGGCGCCACCGACGACAGCCGTCCGTCCGACGCCGACGCCCTGGCCGCCGCCGGCGCCGTCCAGTGGCGCGACGAGCCCACAGCCGACGCGCTGCTGAAGGCGGGCGACACCTCCGCACGCGCCGAGCAGTTCTATTTCGTCCTGCCGGACCGGTTCGCCAACGGCGACCCCCGCAACGACCGAGGCGGCCTCACCGGCGACCGGCTCCGCACCGGGCTCGACCCGGCCGACAAGGGCTTCTACCACGGCGGCGACCTCGAGGGCGTCATCGACAAGCTCGACTACATCCAGGGGATGGGCACGACAGCCATCTGGCTCGCGCCGATCTTCAAGAACCGGCCCGTGCAGGGCGAGGGCGACGACGTCTCGGCCGGCTACCACGGCTACTGGATCACCGACTTCACCCAGGTGGACCCGCACTTCGGCACCAACGAGGAGATGAAGCGGCTGGTCAGGCTCGCCCACCAGCGCGGCATCAAGATCTACCTCGACGTGATCGTCAACCACACCGCCGACGTCATCAAGTACGCCGAGGACAGGTACGCCTACGTGGACAAGGCGACCTCGCCGTACACCGACGCGCAGGGGCGGGCGTTCGAGGACCGCAACTACGCCGACGGCAGCCGCGCCTTCCCGCCGGTCGACAAGGAGTCGTTCCCGTACACGCCGACGTTCGACGAGCCGGCGGACGCCACGGTGAAGGTGCCGGCCTGGCTGAACGACGCCACCATGTACCACAACCGGGGCGACTCGACCTTCGCCGGCGAGAACAGCGAGTACGGCGACTTCTTCGGCCTCGACGACCTGTGGACCGAACGTCCCGAGGTGGTGCGAGGGTTGACCAAGGCGTACGGGGACTGGATCGGCGCGACAGGCGTCGACGGGTTCCGGCTGGACACCGTGAAGCACGTCAACATGGACTTCTGGCCGCAGTTCAGCGCGGGCATCGAGCGGGCCGCCGAGAAGGCGGGCAAGAAGGACTTCTTCATGTTCGGCGAGGTGTACAGCGCCGACCCGGAGATCACCTCCAGCTACGTCCGGCAGGGCGGCCTGCCGGCCACCCTCGACTTCGCCTTCCAGGAGGCCGCGCGGGGCTACACCGCCGGCGCCGGCTCGGCGAAGGCGATTGCCGACGTGTACGCCCGCGACGACCTGTACGCCGCCCGGGACACCGACGCCGGTCGCCTGACCACGTTCCTCGGCAACCACGACATGGGCCGGATCGGCTCGTTCATCGCCGGGGGTGGCACCGATGCGGCCAGCCACCTGCGGCGTGACCAGCTCGCCCACCAGTTGATGTTCCTCACCCGTGGCCAGCCGGTGGTCTACTCCGGCGACGAGCAGGGCTTCACCGGCCCCGGCGGGGACAAGGACGCCCGGCAGGACATGTTCGCGTCGAAGGTCCCCGACTACCTCGACGACGACCTGCTCGGCACGGACCGCACCCACGCCAGCGACCAGTTCGACACGAACCATCCGCTGTACCGGACCATCGCCGAGCTGGGCCGGCTGCGCCAGGCACACCCGGCGCTGCGCGACGGTGTGCAGGTCACCAGGTACGCCGCCGACGGCCCGGGTGTCTTCGCCGCCTCCCGGATCGCTCCCGCCGACCGCACCGAGTACGTGGTGGCGGTGAACAACGCCGACACCGCGCAGACTGTCACGGTGGACACCTGGTCGGCCGGCGCCACCTTCACAGGCGTCTACGGCGGCAGCCAGACCACCACGGCGGGCGCCGACGGCAGACTCACAGTCACCGTGCCGCCCCTGTCGGCGGTGGTGCACCGCGCCGGCACCCCCATCGCGCGCCCGACCGCCGCGTCGCGCGTCACCATCACCAGCCCTGCCCCGGACGCGCCGGTCACCACCCGGGCCGCCGTCACCGCCCAGGTGACAGGCGACCCCCTCGCGACAGTCACCGTCGCCGCCCGGGTCGCGGGCGGGAAGTGGACGCTGCTGGGCAGCGCCGACCACGCGCCGTACACCGTGCGGCACGACCTGACCGGCCTGGCCGGCGGCACCCGGATCGAGTACAAGGCGGTGGTCCGCGACGGCCGCGGCCGTACCGCCACGGCCCGGTCCACCGCCGTCGTCGGTACGCCGCCGGTCGGCACGTCCCGGGAGTGGGCGGTGGTGCACTACAAGCGCCCCGCCGGTGGGTACGACGACTGGGGGCTGTACGCGTGGGGGGACATCGACCCGGCGTACGTCACCGAGTGGCCCAAGGGGCAGCCGTTCGCCGGCGAGGACTCCTACGGCCGGTTCGCGTGGGTGAAACTCAAGCCGGGCGCGAAGTCCGTCAGTTTCCTGGTGGTCGACAGGAACGGCACCAAGGACGTCGCCCAGGACCGCAGCATCGACGTCACCTCCACAGGTGAGATCTGGCTCAAGCAGGGCGACCCGGCGATCTACCCGAGCAGGCAGGCGGCCGTCGGTGAACCGGCCCCGCCTGTCGAGGAGGGCACCGCCGTGATCCACTACCGGCGGGCCGACGGCAACTACGACGGCTGGGGCCTGCACCTGTGGGACGGCGCGGCCACCCCGACGGAGTGGTCAAGCCCTCTGCGGCCGACCTCGGTCGACGCGTTCGGCGCGGTGTTCCGGGTGCCGCTGGCGGCCGGCGCCACCGGGCTGAACTACATCATCCACAACGGCGACACCAAGGACCTGCCCGACGACCAGCGGCTCGACTTCGCCAGCGCGGGCCGGGAGGTGTGGCTGCTCGCCGCCACCCCGGGCCGCCTGCTGCCGACGACCGCGACAAGCGCCAGCGGGGACACCGACATCAGCAGGCAGAAGGCGCACTGGATCGACAGGTCCACAGTGGCCTGGCAGACCGGACCCACCGACGGGAAGACGTACGCGCTGGTCACCGCGCCGGCCGGCGGAGTCAGCGTGGTCGACGGGGAGCTGGCCGGGACGTACACCAGTCTGCCGTTGCGGGCGCAGCGCAACGGGCTCACCGAGGCCCAACGCACGGCGTTCCCACACCTGTGGTCGTACCGGAGCTTCGCGCTGGACCGGGGTGACCTGGCCAGGGTCCCGGCGGCGCTGCGGGGGCAGTTGCTCGTCACCGAGCGCGACGCCGACGGCGCCCTGCTCGCCGCGACAGGCGTGCAGATCCCCGGCGTGCTCGACGACGTGTACGCCCGGGCCGCCGACGCGACGCTCGGCCCGACGTTCACCGGCCGTACGCCGAGCCTCGCGGTGTGGGCGCCGACGGCCCGCACGGTCGCGCTGGACCTGTTCGACTCGCCCACCGCGCAGCCGACGACGGTGCCGATGCGCCGCGACGACCGCACCGGTGTGTGGTCGGTACGCGGCAACCACACCTGGGTCGGGAAGTACTACCGCTACCAGGTGCAGGCGTGGCAACCGGCGGCGCAGAAGATGGTCACCGCCTCGGTGACCGACCCGTACTCGGTGGCTCTCGCCGCGGACTCCACGCACAGCCAGATCGTCGACCTGAGCGACCCGGCGCTGGCCCCGGCCGGCTGGCGCACCCTGCGCAAACCGGCGCCGGTGCCGCCCGCGAAGGCGCAGGTCTCCGAGCTGTCGGTGCGGGACTTCTCGATGGCCGACGACACAGTGCCGGCCGAACGGCGGGGGACGTTCCTCGCCTTCACCGACCCGAAGACAGCGGGCATGACCCACCTGCGGGCGCTCGGCGACGCCGGGGTCACCCACCTGCACCTGCTGCCGGCGTTCGACTTCGCCACCATCCCGGAGAAGCGCGCCGACCAGCGCCAGCCGGCCTGTGACCTGGCGGCGCTGCCACCGGACTCGGCCGAGCAGCAGAAGTGCGTGGCGGCGGTCGCCGATACCGACGGCTACAACTGGGGGTACGACCCGCTGCACTACACGGTGCCCGAGGGCGGCTACGCCGTCGACCCGACCGGCGCGGCGCGGACCACCGAGTTCCGCTCGATGGTCGCCGGGGTCAACGGCGCGGGCCTGCGGGTCGTCATGGACGTCGTCTACAACCACACGTCCGCCGCCGGCACCGACGACACGTCGGTGCTCGACCAGATCGTGCCCGGCTACTACCACCGGCTGCTCGAGGACGGCACGGTGGCCAACTCCACCTGCTGCGCCAACACCGCACCCGAGCACGCCATGATGGGCAAGCTGGTGGTCGACTCGCTTGTCACCTGGGCCAGGCAGTACAAGGTGGACGGCTTCCGGTTCGACCTGATGGGGCACCACCCGAAGGCGAACATCCTGGCCGTCCGCAGGGCCCTCGACCGGCTGACGGTCGCCCGCGACGGCGTGGACGGCCGGTCGATCATGCTGTACGGCGAGGGCTGGAACTTCGGCGAGGTCGCCAACGACGCCCGGTTCGTGCAGGCCACCCAGGCCAACATGGCAGGCACCGGCATCGGCACCTTCAACGACCGGCTGCGCGACGCGGTGCGCGGCGGCGGCCCGTTCGACGCCAATCCGCGCGTCCAGGGCTTCGCGTCCGGGCTCTACACCGACCCGAACGGCGACGCCGTCAACGGGTCGGCGGCCGAGCAGAAGGCCCGCCTGCTGCACGCCCACGACTTGATCAAGGTCGGGCTCACCGGCAACCTGCGCGAATACCGGTTCACCGACACCGCCGGACGGCAGGTCACCGGCGCACAGGTGGACTACAACGGCTCCCCGGCCGGCTACACCGCAGCGCCGGGGGAGGCCGTCACCTACGTCGACGCGCACGACAACGAGATCCTGTACGACGCGCTGGCGTACAAACTGCCGCAGGGCACCTCGGCGGCGGACCGCTCCCGGATGCAGGTGCTGGCGCTGGGCCCTGTGGTGCTGGGACAGGGCACCGGGTTCGTCACCGCCGGCACCGAACGGCTGCGGTCGAAGTCGCTGGACCGCAACTCGTACAACTCAGGTGACTGGTTCAACCAGATCCGCTGGAACTGCGAACAGGGCAACGGCTTCGGCGCCGGCCTGCCACCCGCGCAGGACAACGAGGACAAGTGGTCGTACGCGAGGCCGCTGCTTGCCGACCCGGCGCTGGTGCCGGGCTGCGCGGCGATCACCACCACCGACGCCCGGTACGCCGAGCTGCTGCGCATCCGGGCGTCGTCTCCGGTGTTCGGGCTGGCCACCGCCGCGCAGGTGCAGCAGCGGGTGGCCTTCCCGCTGTCCGGGGAGCGGGAGACGCCGGGCGTGCTCACCATGACCCTGGACGCCAGCGGGCTGGGCGGCCCGTACACGTCGCTGGCAGTCGTCTTCAACAGCACCCCGACGGTGGCGACGCAGACGGTGGCAGGTCTGCGCGGCGCGAACGTGGCACTGCACCCGGTGCTGCTGACGTCGGCCGACCCGGTGCTGCGCACTGCCGCGTTCGACAGGGCGTCCGGCACGTTCACGGTGCCGGCGCGCAGCGTGGCGGTGTTCGTCCAGAAATGACGACGGACCGGCCCCCTTCCGCGTCGCGCGGAAGGGGGCCGGTCTCTGGTGTGTTCGGGTCCTGCTGCTGTCACCCGAGGGGTGATCAGGCGAAGCAGTTCTCGATGGTGCCGCCCGGGATGGCCAGGCAGTTGGTCGGACGGTTCGCCGTGATCGCCGACTTGTCGTCCACGTTCACCTCGCCGAAGAAGGTGAAGACACCGCCCGGAGCGAAGGTGGAGAAGTTGTGGGCGACAGTCGTCTTCGACAGGGTGACCTCGCCGAAGATGTTGAAGATGCCGCCGCCGACCCCGATCGGGCCGATGGCCCGGTTGCCGACGACCTCGCTGTCGCGCAGCGTGGTGACGCTGTCGGCGTTGAAGAGCCCGCCGCCGAAGAACCCGGCGGTGTTGTCCTTGATGCTGCTCTTCTCGAACGTGACAGCGCTGTCGAAGGCGATGGCCACACCGCCGCCGACACCCGCGGTGCTGTTCTTCTCGACACTGACGTGGTGCAGGTTCAGCTGGCTGTCCGCCGCGGCCAGACCACCGCCGGCGAGGACCGCGGTGTTCGAGGCGAACTTCGTCTCGTACGCCGTGGTGTTGCCGCCGATGTCGAGGAGGCCACCGCCGAAGCCCAGCGTCTCGTTGTCGGTGATCTCGGCCTTCTTCAACTCGACGGTCCCGCCGTCGACGTCGTCGGTGAAGATCGGCGCGGCTCCGTTGGAGATACCGCCACCACCGATGATGGCCGTGTTGTCCTTGATCTTCGACTCCTCGACCTTGAGCACGCCGGCGTTGAAGACACCACCACCGAAGAAGAAGGCGGTGTTGCGAGCCACGGTGCTGTGCCAGATCTTCGTGGTGCCGAAGTTGGCCACGCCACCGCCGTTGCCGCCCGACTGGTTGAGGACGACCTCGGACTCCAGGATCTCGGCGGTGCCGCCCGGCTGGACCAGGATGCCGGCGCCGTCGTTCGCGTCCGGCTCCTGTACGAGCGGCGTGACGACGCCGCCCTGGGCCTTCGGCGCGGCCTTGGGCGCGGCCTTCGGAGCCGCCTTCAGACCCGCCTTCGGGTTCGCCTGCCGGGCGCTGAGCGCCTGGTTCAGCGGAACGCCGGCCTTCACCTGCGCCGCGATCGCCTCGGAGTCCGAGTAGGACGACCAGACAGCCGCCGGCTCGACAGCCTCGAACAGTTCGAGGGTCTGGCCGCCCTTGACGGTCAGGCCCTTGATGGTGAGGTGCCCACCAGTGCCGACGTTGAGGATCCGGAAGTAGTCCGCGGTGGCTTCCCGGGCGATCGTCGTGTGGTCACCCTTGAGGGTGATGTCCTCGGTGATCACCGGGAGGCCGTTGCCCTGGAAGTCGTTGCGGCTCAGGTTGTAGGTGCAACCCTTCGCCAGCTCCAGCACACCGCCGTGCTTGTTGTTGGCGAAGACGATCGCCTGGATCAGCTTGTCGGTGTCGCAGGGCACCTCCTTCCCGCGCTCGTGGTCCTTGTCCCGGCCCTGGTCGCGGTCCTTGTCCTTGTCCCAGTCGCGGCCCTCGTCGCCGCGCTGGTCGCCGTCCTTGCTCACCTGCGCGGTGTTCCAGTTCAGGCCGACCGCACCGGCGCTGCCCGCGACGCCCACCGCCGCGAGACTGACCACGCCCGTCAAACCGGCCACGCCGCTGGCGAGCCAGAGCTTGCGGCGACGCTTGGCCGCCGCCCGCCCGGAGGCTTCGTTGTTCGTTAGGTAGTTGGACATCGGAGCTCTCTGCCCTCTCCTCGTACCAGACAGGGTCGCCGCCCCTCAGGCGGGCGTCCCCTGCTACAAATCGGTTGTAGCTCCCAAAAACACCGTATGAGAATGTTCCTCACCTGGCGGGCTTATCCGAAAGAAGCCCGCATTTGGTTCGTGTCCGGCCGCGACGGGAGAGACGCCGCTTCCGGCGCGGCCCGGTCCAACCGGACCCGGCCTGCCCGTGCCCACCCAAACGGGTACGCCCCTCCGAACCGGGACCGGCTCGGAGGGGCGTATCTCTATGTGGTTCAGCCCCGCCCGGTCAGGCGAAGCAGTCTGGAACGTTGAAGCAGTTGGTCGGGCGGTTGGCGGACGCCGAGGACTCGTCGTCCAGGGTCACGGTGCTGCCGAGGTTGTTGAAGATGCCCCCCGGCGCGAGGGTGGCGACGTTGTGCGCCACCGTCGTGCGGTGGAGGGTGACCTCGCCCCCGTCGGTGATGTAGATGCCGCCGCCGGCCCCGAGCGGGCCGACGGCCCGGTTGCCCACCACCTCGCTGTCGCGCAGCGCGGTGACGCTCTCCTCGCTGAAGAGGCCGGCGCCGAAGAACCCGGCGGTGTTGTCCTTGCTGCTGGTGTCCTCGACGGTGGCGATGCTGTCGAAGGTCACAGCGACGCCGCCACCCACGCCGGCGGTGCTGTTCCCGGCCACCGTGGCGTGCTGGAGGCTGAGCTGGCTGTTCGCCACCGCGACGCCGCCGCCGGCGAGAACTGCCGTGTTGTCGCGGACCGTCGTCTCGTGCAGGGTCGTGGTGCCCCCGACGTCCAGGACGCCGCCGCCGAAGCCGAGCGTCCGGTTGTCGGCGATCTCGCTCTTGTAGATCCAGGCCGATCCGCCGTCCACGTCGTCGGTGAGGATCCGCGCCGCGCCGTTGGCGATGCCGCCACCGCCGATGATCGCGTTGTTGTCCTTGACCTTCGACTCGTCGACCTGGAGCACGCCGGCGTTGAAGATGCCGCCGCCGAAGAAGAAGGCCGTGTTGTGCGCGACGGTGGTCTTGCTGAGCCTGGTGGTGCCGAAGTTCGCCAGGCCGCCGCCGTTCCCGCCGGCCTGGTTGTAGAGCAACTCACTGTCCAGGATCTCCGCGCGGCCGCCGGGCTGAACCAGCACCCCGGCGCCGTCATTCAGCCCGGGCTCCTCCACGAGCTGCACCGCGGGTCCGGCCGTCGCCGGCATCGCCGTTGGCGCGGCTGCCTTGGCAGTTGCCGGCGACTTGGCCTTGGCCGCCAGCTTCCCGACTGTCGCTGCCTTGGCCACGGTGGGCTTGGCCGTTGGTGCGTCGGCCGGCTTGGCCGTCGTGCTCCGGACCGAGGGGGAGTATGGTGCCCAGACCGTCGCCGCGTCCATGGTCATGGCACGCCCCAACGTCTGGCCACCCCTGATGCTCAGGCCCTTGAGGGTGAGGTGCCCGCCCGGTCCGACGTTGAGAATGCGGAAGTAGTCGGCGGTGGCATCACGGCCGATGGTGGTGTTCTCGCCCCGGAGAGTGATGGGTTGAGTGATCACCGGCAGGCCGTCGCCGTTCTGGTTGCGAGTCAGGGTGTAGGTGCATCCCCTGGCCAGCTCCAGCACGCCGCCGTCCCGGCTGTTGGCGAACGTGATCGCCTGGATCAGCTTGTCGGTGTCGCACGGGACCTGCTCGGTGCGGCCCATGTCGTCGCGCCTGTCGTCCTTGCCGGAACGGTCGTCGACGCCGCTCCAGTCGTCGCTTCGACCGCCGTCCTGCTTGGCGCCGTCTTGCTTGCCGGCGTCGTCAGAGCCACCGGCGTCACTGACGTTCTGCCGGGTGGCCGACTGCGCGTCGGATGCCCGGTCGGAGGTGGGCTTGTCGTCCCGGGCGGCCACGCCACCGAGGGCGGCCAGGCCGACCGCGCCGGTCAGCCCGGCTACGCCGGCGACCCAGAGCGCCCGCCGTCGTCGTGCCGGCAGGGCTGCGGAGGCCCCGCCGTCGGTGCTCGTTTCGTCGTCGGACATCAGAGCCTTCCCCCATTCCTGCTATCAGACGGGTCGCACCGCCCCGGGGCGTCACGACCAGCTACAAACGGGATGTATCTTCTGATCTCCACTGTATGAGAACCATCTTCACTATGCGGACGTATCTGAAAAAAGCCCGCATTCACCTCACATTGGACCACGCCCTGTCGGATCGGTAGGAACGGAAGTGTTCGACACGACGCCGACGGATCCCGACGCCGAGCGCGGCGACGGCGAAACGTCGCGGCCCGGCGGTGAGGTCAGCCGAAGGGCGCTCGCGCGGCCGTCGATCGGCGCGGCCCGCACCACGGGTACCGACGCGCAGTGCGGCAGCCTTCGCGCCAGGGTCGAGTCCGAAACGACAGGGGCCGGCCCCGCCGGCAGCGACTCCAGGTCGCGCCCGGCGGGGCCGGCTTGGTGCGGTGTGATGGTGTGGACCTGCACTCCGTGCCGGGCTGCTCAGCCCTGGCAGTTGGTGATCGCAGTGCCGGCGCAGTTGTTCGGGTTGTTGCGGAACACCAGTGTCCGGACGTCGATGGTCGCGGTGCCCGCGTTGAAGATGCCGCCGCCGGTGGCGCCGGCCTGGTTCTCGGTGATGACGCTGCCCCGAACGACGAGGGTCGCCCCGGCGGCGTTGTTGATGCCGCCACCCGTGGTGGCCGCCTGGTTGCGCAGGATGACGGTGTCGGCCACCGTCAGGATGCCGGCGTTGGAGATCGCCCCACCGGTGGTGCCGGCGACGTTGCCGTAGAAGGTGGTGCCGGCGTGCTGCTCCAGCTTCTTCTCGTAGTCCCTGCTCTCCGGGCCGTACTGCTTGTCGCTGTCGTTGCCACCGCGACCGTCGGCCTTCTCGGCCTTGCCCTTGCTCTCCTTCTCGCGGGCCTCGCCCCGGTGCTGCTCGGTCAGCTCGGTCGGCCACTTGTCGTCGCCGTCAAGGATCGTGGTGGTGGTGCCGGCGCCGGTGAACAGACCAGCACCCGCGAGGATTGAGGTGTTCTGCACGAACTTGACGTTGCGCAGCTGCAGGTTGCCGCCGGTGTTGGCGATACCGCCGCCGTTGCCCAGCGCCACGTTCAGCCGGAAGAGGCTGTCGCTGACGTCGCCGCTGCCGCCGGCGAGCAGCAGGCCGCCGCCGTTGCCGGCGGTCTGGTTGCCGACGAACTGGCTCTTGCGGATGGTCACCGTTCCCGCGGCGCTGGCGATCGCGCCACCGCCGGCGGGTGCCGGGGACTGGGCCTTGTTCGCCTCGAAGTACGACTTCTCGGATGTCAGGGTGCCGGTGTTGAAGACGGCACCACCGTTGGCGCCCGCGTTGTTGAGGGTCAGACTGGTGTCCTTCAGGACCGTGGTGCCCTCGTTGGTGATCGCACCACCGTTGACGCCCGCGCCGGCCGCGTTGTTCTGGGTCAGCTTGACGTCCTTCAGCTCGGCGCGACCGCCGGCCTGCACCAGTATCGCGCCACCGCCGGGAGCGGCGGTGACCAGACCGTTGCGCAGGGTCGTGTCGCTCAGGCGCAGGCTGCCCCCGGCGCTGACCTGGAAGATGCGGAACAGGGTGGGTGGCGCGCTGGGCAGGTCGAAGGCCCGCTCAAGAACCGAGTGCTCGCCCAGGATGGTGATGTCGCTGGTGATCGGCGGCAGCGCGTTGCTGCCCGTCGTCGTCGCGGTGCCGCTGCGCAGCTCGTAGGTGCAGCCGCGGGCCAGCTTCAGCGTGGCGCCCAGCCGCTGGTTCGCTTCGTTGATCGCCGCGAACAGGGCGGTCGAGTCGCACGGCACGAACGACGCCTTCTTACCGTCCTCTTCGTGGCGGTCGCCGTCACCCCCGTCCCGGCCCTTGCCCGGACCTGAGTCGTCCCTCTGGCCGTGCTGCCCGCCATCGCTGAGCCGGGTCACTGCGCTGGCGTTGGTGGCGGCGACCATGCCCAGGCCGACCACGCCCGCGACGCCAGCGATGCCGACGGCGAGCCACTTCTTTCGGTGAGTCCTCGACGCCGGGATGACGTCGTCGGTCTTCCTAAGGTGATTGGACATCGGAGCTCTCTGTCTCTGCTCGCATCAAACAAGGTCGCGCGTCATGGCGAGGCGCCCCTTGGCTACAAATCGGTTGTAGCTGATGAAAACCACCGTAGGAGAGCAATATTCGCTTCGAGGCGCTATCCGAAAGAAACCCACATCCGGGTAACGTCGGCCTAAAGAGGGCAGAGGGGATGGCTGGGTGCGCAGTGCGCGGACGGGCTACGGAGGCCGTGGGCGGTCAGCCACCGACGTGCGGCAGTCGCACAGAGGCGGGGCCCCGCCCGGACCGGTGGTCCGCGGCGCGGGCCCCGCCTGTGTTCCTCTTCGTCTTTCGACGTCTGGTCGTGGACCAGCAGATGCTGTCAGCCAGGGAGTCGGGGACCGGCCTCGCGCTGCTCGGCCAGCCAGGTCTCCACCTCGTCCGAGGTACGCGGCAGCCCGGCCGAGAGGTTCACCGAACCCGTCGCGGTGACCAGCACGTCGTCCTCGATGCGCACACCGACGCCGCGCAGCTCCTCGGGGACCAGCTCGTCCTCCGGCTGGAAGTACAGACCCGGCTCCACGGTGAGCACGTAGCCCTCGCCCAGGGCGCCGTCGCGGTACGTCTCCTTGCGGGCGTTCGAGCAGTCGTGCACGTCGATGCCGAGCATGTGACCGAAGCCGTGCAGCGTCCACCGCCGGTAGACGGTCGACTTCTCGTCCATCGCCTCGTCCACGCTCACCGGGAGCAGACCCAGGTCGGACAGGCCCTCGGCGAGGACCCGCATGCAGGTCAGGTGGACGTCCTTGAACTTCACACCGGGCCGGATGGCCTCCATGCCGGCCTGCTGCGAGGCGTACACGATGTCGTAGACCTGGCGTTGCAGGGCGGTGAACCGGCCGCTGACCGGCAGCACGCGGGTCACGTCGGCGGTGTAGAGGTTGCGGCCCTCGACGCCCATGTCCATGAGCAGCAGGTCACCCGGACGGGTGGCGCCGTGGTTGTGCACCCAGTGCAGGATCGTGGCGTGCTCGCCGGCGCCGACGATCGAGCCGTACCCGACGTCGTTGCCGTCGTGCCGGGCGCGCAGCGCGAAGACCCCCTCCAGCAGCCGCTCGGAGACCGCCCGGTCGGCGGGCAGCACGCGGGCCACGTCCTCGAAGCCGCGTACGGTGGCGTCGATCGCGTCCTGGAGCTGGCCGATCTCCCACTCGTCCTTGACCAGCTTCATCTCCGAGATGGCGATCGCCAGCTCCCGGTCACGGGCCGGCTGCCCCTCGGCGCGGACCCCGTCGTACGGGCGGACGGAGGCGTCCACCCGGGCGTCGAAACCGCGCAGCACCCGGGTACGCCCCGGCGCCAGGTCGGCCAGCGCCGCCTCCAGGCCGGTCAGGTCGGCGGTGGGCAGCCCCAGCTCGGTGGACTTCTCACTGAGCGTGTGCCGCCGGCCCACCCACAGCTCGCCATGGCGGCTGCGGAAGAACTCGTCGGTCTCCCGCGAGGAGCGGGGCCGCATGTACAGAGTCGCGTCGTGCCCCGAGCCGGTCGGGCGCAGCACCAGCACGCTGTCCGGGTCGTGGTCGCCGGTCAGGTAGGCGAAGTCGCTGCCCGGCCGGAACGGGTGGTCGGTGTCGTTGGCCCGGACCTTCTCGGTGCCGGTCGGGATGACGAGCGTCTCGCCGGGGAAGGCCGCCGAGAGCGCGGCCCGCCGCTTGGCGTAGTTGGGCACCTCGGCCCGAGGCGCCACCGGCAGTGCCGTGTCGCGCCAGCCCTGCCGCATGAAGGACAGGAACGCCTCCGGGAAGTCCGGATCGTGCGATTCCGTACCGTCCGCCGGCGTACCGTCGGTGCGTCCCTCGGTCATTGCGCCGCTCCCTTTCGCTTCGTTGCTGGTCCCGACGGTACCGCGCGCCCGGTTCGCGGTGGTGCCGCCAGGGGAGCGCTCCGGATGCACGGACGGCTGCGACGGGCCCGTGGCGCGCGTGGGAAGATGACCACCATGTGCGGACTCCTGGCCTTCTTCAGCGCGAACGGCAATGCCGCCGCGCACCGCGACCACATCGCCGGAGCATTGGAATGCCTGCACCACCGCGGCCCCGACGAGACAGGGGTCGAGGTGGTCGGCGACGCCTCCGGCCGGTACGCGGACGGAGTGTTCGCCCACAAGCGGCTCGCCATCATCGACGTGGCGTCGAGCCACGAGCCGCTGCCCTACGCGAACGGCCGTTACCTGCTGACCTTCAACGGTGAGATCTACAACTACATCGAGTTGCGTGACGAACTGGTCCGTGACTTCGGCGCGCAGTTCGCCACCGCCGGTGACGGCGAGGTGATCGTCGCCGGCTACCACTACTGGGGAGAGCAGGTGCTCACCCGGCTTCGGGGCATGTTCGCGTTCGTCATCTGGGACCGGCAGGAGCGGCGCGCGTTCGGTGGCCGCGACTACTTCGGCATCAAGCCGCTGCACTACCTGGAGACCGCCGACGGGCTCTACCTGGCGTCGGAGAAGAAGGCGCTGCTGCCGTTCGCGCACAGCAACTACCAGGGCGACGCGGGTGTCGACCCGGCCAACCTGAGCCACTACCTGACCCTTCAGTACGTGCCGGAGCCCGGCACGCTGCACAAGGGCATCAGCCGGATCGGCTCGGGGGAGTACCTGACCTGGACGCCGGGCGGGCGGATCGACGTACGCCGGTGGTACCGGCCGGTGTTCCGGCCGGCGCCGGTCGACGACGAGCAGAAGCTCTACCACGAGATCCGGGAGACGCTGCGCGAGAGCGTGCGCATGCACATGCGCTCCGACGTGCCGGTGGGCTCGTTCCTGTCCAGCGGCATCGACTCCACGGCGGTGGTCGCGCTGGCCCGCGAGTTCAACCCGAACATCCTCACCTTCACCGTCGGCTACGACGTACCCGGGTATTCGGAGATCGACGTCGCGCAGGACTCGGCCCGGCACCTGGACGTCACCACCATCCCCACCAAGATCGGTCCGCAGGACATGATCGACGCCTTGCCGAAGATCGTCTGGCACCTGGACGACCCGGTGGCCGACCCCGCGCTGGTGCCGCTGTACTTCGTGGCGAAGAAGGCAGCCGAGCACGTCACTGTGGTGCTGTCCGGTGAGGGCGCCGACGAGTTCTTCGGCGGCTACACGATCTACCGGGAGCCGCTGTCCCTCGGCACGGTGAACGGCCTGCCCGGCGGCGTGCAGAAGGGCCTGCGGGCGGTCTCCAAGGCGATCCCGCAGGGGGTCAAGGGCAAGAGCTTCCTGGAGCGCGGCACCACGCCGATCGAGGAGCGCTACTACGGCAACGCCCGGATGTTCACCGAGGAGGAGAAGCAGCACCTGCTGCGTCGCTACGACCCCTCGGTGCGCTACACCGACGTCACCGCCCCGATCTACGCCGAGTGCACCGAACTGGACGACGTCACCAAGATGCAGTACGTCGACCTCTACACGTGGCTGCGCGGCGACATTCTGGTCAAGGCCGACCGGATCTCGATGTCGCACTCGCTGGAGGTGCGGGTGCCGTTCCTCGACCGCGAGGTGTTCGACGTGGCGGCGAAGATCCCGGTGGACCTGAAGTTGCCGCCGCGCTCGGACGCCACCAAGTACGCGATGCGTCAGGCGTTGCAGGGTGTCGTCCCGCCGGCCATCGTGAACCGCAAGAAGTTGGGCTTCCCGACCCCGACCCGGGTCTGGCTGCGCGGGGAGATGTACGAGTGGGCCCGGCACGTGCTGAGCACGTCGGGGGCCGGTGACCTGCTCGACCTGTCGTACGCGCTGCGGCTGCTCGACGAGCACAAGCGGGAGGAGGCCGACCACTCCCGCAAGGTGTGGACGGTGCTGATCTTCTGCATCTGGCACGCCATCTTCGTGGCGAAGACCCTCGACCCGGGCATCCAGCGCAACCAGTCCGCCCTGCTCACGAAGCCGGTGGTCGGCTCCATGGTCCGCTAGTTCCTGTCGATCAAGAGGTTTGCGTCATCCGGAGTGGGTCCGGTGACGCAAACCTCTTGATCAACTAGTGGATCGGTCAGCGACGGGCGCAGGTGACCGTCGGGAGTCCGTTCGTTCCTGACGCGCTCGCCAGGAAGCCGAACGTCGTGGTGCCCTCCGGTGCGACAGTGCCGTTGTAGGCGACATTCGTGGCTGTCACCGAGGAACCGGACGACGTCTGCGTCGCACCCCAGATCTGACTGATCGACTGCCCGTTGGGCCAGGTCCAGCTCGCGGTCCAGCCGTTGAACGGCGTACTGCCGTGGTTCATGATCGTGACCTCGCCCTGGAAGCCGCCCTGCCAGGCGCTGCTCACCTTGTAGACCGCCATGCAGTCACCACCCGCGGGCGGCGGGGTGGTGGTGGGCGGCGGGTCGGTCGGCCCGGGCGTCGGGGTGGTAGGCGTCGGGGTCGGGGTGGTAGGCGTCGGGGTCGGCGACGTCGTGCCGTCCTTCACGCCGGTCACCTGGCCGTTGCCGCCGTCGAAGACGACGTCGGAGCAGCCGAAGAAGTTCTCCTGCGAGTCCGAGCGGACCCAGCGGGAGTAGATGATGTGCTGCCCGCTCTTGCCCGACGGCAGGTTACCGCTGAAGTAGTAGTGCCCCTCGTTGGTGCCGACCGCGCCGCGCTGCGGCGGGTTGGTCACGGTGAGGAACGGCTGCTCCTCCAGGTCACTCCAGGCCAGCGCCCGGGTCGGGCTCCAGCTGTTCTTCGTCACGTAGAAGTAGAACGTGCCCGGGTGGTGCGCCCAGTTGCTGTACCGGAAGTCCAGCCGCGCACCCGAGGTCAGGTGGGTCAGCGGCCAGTCGGTGCGGGGCAGGTCGTAGCCGCGGTAACCGGAGTTGCCACCGCTGCACAGCTGCCCGTCCGGGATGAAGCCGGTGGTCCGGCCGCCCGCGTCGGAGCGCAGCACGCTGAACCAGTTGTAGAGCGAGTTCGCCCCGCTCTGCGCCACCGCGGCTGAGCACGCCGGGTTGGTGGGCCGGATCTCGCCGGTCTGGCTCAGGCCGTCCTGCCAGCACAGGTAGGTGCGGCTGCCGGGGGTCATCGCCGCGCCGTGCGCGGCCGCCGGCTGTGGACTGGACGCCAGGGCGACGGCGCCCAGGGCGAGGGTAAGGGCCGCGGTGAGCAGCGCGGCCGTACGGGAACGGTTCACGGGATCTCCTGACTCGCGAGGCGTGCCGCCCGAGCCGCCCCGCCCAATCGGGTGGGATGTGGCGATCACGGCGACGTGTCTGGCCGGAGGCGGCCAGTGGACGCGCGCCATCAGCGGTCCTGTCACGGACCGGCGCCCTCGCGTCGAACAACCCGGCAACCGGCGGCGCGGCAGCCCTCGCACCGCCCGGTATGCGCCATCCCACCATGCCGCCCGGCCGGCTCGCAATAGCCGGTTCTCGATATGTCGGACCGCCCGCAGCGTCACCGCCTGCGGCATATCCTGCCAAAAGGGATGAGCTGGGATCCACAGCGGGGAGGCGGCGCGTGCCGGACCTGTTCGACGAGATGCACCGCCGCTGCCGCGCCGGCGAACCGGTGGCCCTGGCCACGGTCGTGGCCACCTGGCGCTCCGCGCCGCAACCAGCGGGCGCCGCCATGCTGGTCGCCGCCGACGGCACGGTCACCGGCAGCGTCTCCGGCGGCTGTGTCGAGGCCGAGCTGTACGAACGCGCCCGCCGGGTCCTCGACACCGGCGCACCCGAACTCACCCGCTACGGAGTCAGCGACGACGACGCGTACGCCGTGGGGCTGACCTGCGGAGGGGTGCTCGACGTGTTCGTGGAGCGGGTCGACCCCTGGCGTCGTACGGAGCTGGAGGCGGTCGACGCCGCCCGCCGCGCCGGACAACCGGCGGCGGTGATCACCTGCGTGGCGGCCGACAACGGCGAGGGCGCGGTCCCCACCGATCCGGCCCGGCGGCTCGGCCGGCGGCTGGTGCTGACCGCCGACCAGGTCACCGGGTCGCTCGGCGACGACCGGCTCGACGACGCCGCCACCACCGACGCTCGCGGGCTGCTCGCCGCCGGACACAGTGGCCTGCTCCGGTACGGCTACCACGGTCAACGCCGGGGCCTCGGCCTCAGCCTCTTCGTGACCGCCTACGCCACACCACCCCGGATGATCGTCTTCGGCGCGATCGACTTCGCCGCCGCCGTGGGCCGGATCGGCGCGTTCCTCGGCTACCGGGTCACCGTCTGCGACGCTCGGCCGGTCTTCGCCACCGCACGACGATTCCCCGAGGCCCACGAGGTCGTGGCGCAGTGGCCGCACCGCTACCTCCGTACCGAACTGGACGCCGGGCGGGTCGACGGACGCACCGTGGTGTGCGTGCTCACCCACGATCCCAGGTTCGACGTGCCGCTGCTGGAACTGGCGTTGCGCCACCGGCTCGCGTACGTCGGGGCCATGGGCTCGCGACGCACCCACGACGAGCGGCACAAGCTGCTGCGCGAGGCGGGACTCAGCAGCGCCCAGCTCGCCCGGCTCGCCTCCCCGATCGGGCTGGACCTCGGTGGTCGTACCCCCGAGGAGACCGCGGTGAGCGTGGCCGCGCAGATCGTCGCGGCCCGGTGGGGCGGATCCGGCCGGCCGCTGACGGCCCTCGCCGGGCCGATCCACGAGCCGGCGTAGCGCGGCCGTGCGTCGCCTTCCACGCCCGCCGGGCCGCCCGCTGTGCCAGCCTGGTGCGGCGGGCGGTGGCGGCCCGCGACGAACGGAGGGAGCGGCATGGGATACGCGGTGGTGCTCGGCGAGGCGCTCGTCGACCTGATCGACAGCGAGTGTGACGGGGAACGGGTGTACCGGCAGGCCATCGGTGGCGGCCCGCTCAACGTCGCCGTCGGGGTGGCCCGACTCGGCGGCGCGGCACAGTTCGTCGGCTCGCTCGGCGACGACGTGCTGGCCGGTCGGATCCGCGCGTTCCTGGCCGCCGCCGACGTCGGGCTGGCCGGAGCGGTGACGGCGCCGGCGTCCACCTCGCTGGCCGTGGTCACCCTCGCCGGCCCGGAACCCGACTTCCGCTTCTACGGCGAACCGCCCTCCTACAGCCTGCTCGGCCCGGCCGACCTGGACCTGGCGCTGATGGAGGGCGCCGACGTGCTCTACTGCGGCTCGGTGGTGCTGCTGCGACCCTCCACCCTGGCCGCCGCCCGCAGCGCCTGGTCACTCGCCACCGGTCTGCGGGTCTTCGACCCGAACGTGCGGTCCCGCCTGCTGGACGGGCCTGCCGCGCTGGCCGGCCTGCGCGAGGTGGTGGCCGAATTCGCCGCCGGAGCGCACGTGGTGAAGTTGAGCGGCGCGGACGCGCAACTGCTCTACCCGGGCGAGCCGGCCGAGGGGGTGGCCGCGTACCTGCGGGAGCTGGGCGCCGCCACGGTGGTGGTGACGCTCGGGGCGACCGGCGCGGTGCTCGCCGCCGCCGCCGACCCGGTCCTCGTGCCCGCGCCCAAGGTCGACGCGATCGACGCCACCGGCGCGGGTGACTCGGTGATGGCCGCGTTGATCGCCGATCTGCTCCTAGACGGCGAGCCAGAGAGCCCCGAAGGCTGGGTCGAGCGGGTGGCGTTCGCACTGCGGGTAGCCGGCCTGGTCTGCGAATCCCCAGGCGGCGCCACCGCCATGCCCACCCGAGCCGACGTCGACCGCCGCTTCGGGACCTAGGCGGTGCCGTCCAGTTCCAGGTAGCCGCGCTTGGCGGCGACCAGGGCGGCGCGGGCGCCGAAGGGGGCCTCGGCGGCCACCCGCTCGGGCGGCGCGCTGCCGGTGTGCGCGGCCCGGATCAGCCAGGCCAACCGCACCAGGTCGGCGTGCTGGGCGCGGACGAACTCGACGTCCACCGGGTCGCCGTGACCCGGCACCACCACCGTGCGCGCAGTGGTCAACCGCAGCAGGTCCGCGACCGCGTCCGGCCATTGCAGGGGGTACGAGTCCTCGAAGGCGGGCGGCCCGCTCTGCTCCACCAGGTCCCCGGCGACGAGCACATCCGCGTCGGGCACGTGCACCACCAAGTCGGCGTCGGTGTGCCCGCGACCCGGATGGCGCAGCAGCACCGGCCGGCCACCCAGATCGATCTCCGTCTCGGTCTGTACGGTGTGCGTCGGGGCGAGTAGCGAGGTGGCGGCCAGCTCGGCGGCGAGCGCCGGATGATCGTGACGCAGCTCCTCGTACGCCTCCCGGCGCAGCCGCTCCGGGAGCTCACGCAGGGCCGCGGCGGCGAGGGCGTGCGCGTACACCGGTCGGGGTGGGTCGCCGGCCAGGACGGCGTTGCCGAAGCAGTGGTCGTAGTGGTGGTGGGTGTTCACCACGGTCAGCGGACGGTCGGTGACTTCCCGGACGGCGTCGCGCAGCTCGACGGCCTGGGCGGCGGAGGACAGCGTGTCCACCAGCAGCGCCTCGTCGGCCCCGACGACAAGCGTGACGTTGACCCGCAGCAGCGGTTCGCTGCGCACGTACACCCGGTCGGCGACCTCGACGAACCCGGCGGTCACGAGGACCGCCCGGCGCGCTCGACGAAGCGTTGCCGGTCCACCAGGATCCGGTCCACCCGGCCCCGGGCCACCGTCTGGTCGCCGTCGCTGACGGTGACCTCGAACGACAGCCTGCGGCCGTCGACGGTTGCCAGCAGCGCCTGCGCCCGGACCGTCCGTCCGACCACCGTCGGCGCCAGGTGTTCCAGCTCGACGCGGGTGCCGACAGTCGTCGACCCGGAGGGCATGCCCATCGCCGTCGCCGCGACCGTGGCCGCCTCGACAAGCGCCAGCACCCGGGGAGTGCCGAGCACCGGTACGTCCCCGGAACCGACCGCCTGGGCGGTGTCCGCGTCACTGACGGTCAACTCGACCTGGGCGGTCAGACCCGGCGCGAAGGCCGGCTCGGGCTGCTCCTGCATGGTCGTCAGCCTAGGTGCTCATCCGGGCCGCCGAGCACGCGCCCGGTGATCCCGGTGCGCCCGCCCGGAACGACCTACGGGTGGTCCCCGTCGGTCGATGCCGTATCCGTCGTTAACCTTGACCGCGATGGCCGTCGTGACTGACCCCCAGCCCCCCGCCCGCACCGACCCGCCCGCGTCGCCCGACGGGGGCCGTCGGCGCGTCGTCGCCATGACGATCTGGGCGGTCGCCTTCGTCGCCGCGTGGCTGGCGATCGGGCTGCCCACCGACCCCGCGTACGCCTTCGTCTGGATCTGGGCGGCGACGATCGCCTGGAACAGCGACCGGCCGTGGCGCAGCCACCTGCGCTTCGCCCGGGACTGGGTGCCCGTGGTGCTGCTGTTCGTCGTCTACAACCTCTCGCGCGGGTTCGCCGACAACGGCGCCACCCCGCACGCGATGGAGCTGATCGTCGCCGACCGGTTCATGTTCGGCTGGGCCACCGGCGGCGAGGTGCCCACCGTCTGGTTGCAGGAGCACCTCTACCGCCCGCAGGTGCACTGGTGGGACATCGCCGCGAGCTGGGTGTACTTCTCGCACTTCGTGGTGGCACTGGCCGCCGCCGCCGTGCTCTGGCTGCGGGACCGGCACCGCTGGGCCGCGTACATGCGGCGCTGGGGTTTCCTCTGCGCCGCCGGCCTGGTGACCTACTTCCTCTACCCGGCCGCCCCGCCGTGGTGGGCGGCGCAGAACGGCCTGCTCACCGAGGTCGCCCGGATCTCCACGCGGGGCTGGAAGGCGTTCGGCATGCACGGTGCCGGCAACGTCCTCAACGCCGGTCAGATCGCCTCGAACCCGGTCGCCGCGATGCCGTCGCTGCACACCGCGTGGGCGCTGTTCGTGGTGCTGTTCTTCCTGACCACCACCCGTCGCCGCTGGTGGCCGCTGCTGCTCGCGTACCCACTGGCGATGACCTTCACCCTGGTCTACTCGGGCGAGCACTACGTGATCGACGTGCTGGTCGGTTGGGCGTACGTGGGGATGACCTTCCTGGTGGTCGGCCTGGCCGAGCGGGCCTGGAGGGCCCGCCAGACCCGCCGCTCACCCCAACCCCCACCACCGGACCCCGTCGATCATGAAGTTGTCGGCAGCGGGGAGGGCGTGTCGCGGCGATAACCTCCTGATCAGGGGAGGCGCAGGCGGGCGGCGTGCGCGCGGGCGGTCAGCTCGGCCGCCAGGGCCCACGCCTCGGCCACGTCCCGGTCCTCGGCGGCGGCACCCGCACCGCCGGCGGTGTCCGCGTGGACGGTGGCCAGCCCCAACCGGCGCTGCACGGGCCCCTGCACCACCCGCACGCTCTGGATCCGGGCGTACGGCACGATCACCAACTGCCGGGTGAGCAGCCCCGAGCGGGTCGCGAACACCCGGTCGAACAGACCCGCGCCGAGCGCTCCCCGGCCCAGTGGGTGCACCCAGCGGGTGCGGGGTGGCGGTGGGGTCAGCGCGAGCCCGTCGAGGCGTACGCCAGGCAGCACCTCGGCGACGATCGTGGCCGCCGTCGGCAGGTCACCCACCGGCAGCAGCCGGTCCGGCCGGTTGCGGTCGTCGGCCTCGGCGAGCGAGTACCCGGCCACCTCCAGCCGCAGCCGCAGCCAGCCGTTCACCCGCCAGAGCAGCGGCCAGGTGGCCCGCACGGTCTGCACCCGCTCCAGCGGCACGGTCTGCGCCCGGGTCTCCAGCAGGCCGTTGTGGACGCGCAGCGTGGCGCCGTCGCGACCCAGCCGGAAGTTCCAGTCGTCGAGGACCCGGCGGATCGGTTGCAGCAGCACGCCCGCCATCGCGGTCACCGTGCTGGCCACCGCGACGAACGACCACGAACCGGCGGTGAGGAACTGCACGACGACGAAGGCCACGCCGAACGGGAGCAGGAACGCCTGCGGCGTGAGCAGTTGACTGACCAGCAGGTCCCGGTTGCGTACCGCGTGCAGGGGCCGACCCGGCACGACAGCCGGGGCCGGTCCCGCCGTGGTCGAGGGAGCGGCGTCCGGCGCGGACGGCTGGGCCACCCGGCCGGCCAGCGCCAGCAGCCGCTCGCGCAGCCGGGCCGCGTCGGCCACCCCGAGGTACGCCAGCGGCGCCTCCGTCTTGCCCCCACCGACCACCTCCAGCCGCAGCTCGGCCAGGCCGGTGAGCTGGGCGAGCAGCGGCCGGACCACCTCCACGGCCTGCAGACGCTCCAGCGGGATCGCCCGCGTACGCCGCCAGAGCAGGCCCTCGTGCACCCGCAGTTCGCGGCCCACCACGTGGTAGCCCGTGTTGTACCAGCTGATCACCGACAGCACTGTGGCGCCGAGCGCCAGCACCGCCACCATGGCGGCGAACCACCCGAAGCCGACCCGGGACAGCGTCGACCAGGACAGCCCGGCGATCACCACGACCAGCGACTTGGCGCCGTGCAGCGCCGGGCTCAGGGGGTGCAGGCGCTGCCGTGGCTCGGCGTCGACACCCGGTGGCGGCGTCGGCCAGGTGTGGGGGACGGTGTGGTGCGGCGGTGCGCCGACGGGCGGCTCGGCCGGGTGGTCGCTCATCGGGGCGGCCTCCGACGCTTGTCGGCTCGGGGCGTCACAGCCCCTCCGCCCGGTCCTCGCCGAGGGCGGTGAGCCGGTCGCGCAGCCGGGACGCTTCCGCCGGGCGTAGCCCGGGCACCCGCGCGTCGCTCGCCGCTGCCGCCGTGTGCAACTGCACGGTTGCCAGGTCGAAGGCGCGTTCCAACGGCCCGGCGCTGACGTCGACGAACTGCATCCGCGAGTACGGGACGATGGAGAGCCGCCGGACCAGCAGCCCGTGCCGGACGAGCAGGTCGTTCTCGCGTTCGGCGTACCCCCAGGCCCGGACGGCGCGGACGATCGCCACGGCACGCCACAGGCCGAGCACCGCGACGACGGCGAGGGCGAGCCCGAACAGCCAGTGGCCGCTCAACGCCCAGCCGACCGCCGTGACCGCCAGCCCGATGGCCACCACGATCGCCAGCCGGATCAGCTCCACCCAGATCAGGTCCGTGGAGATCGACTGCCACTGGACCGTGTCCGGCCAGGGCTCCAGCGGCCCGCGCCCCACCGGCCGGGGCGGCAGGAGGCCGGGCGCCGGCAGGTCGGGCGCGCGCTGACCGGTGGTGGGAGCCGGCCGGTGCCCGGGCGGCGGAAGCGCGCCCGGTGGCAGGGGGGCGGGCGACGAGACGTCGGGCGCGGTGGGGTCCGGGCCGAGCGTGCCGGGCGCCGGGAAGGCGCCGG
Source organism: Micromonospora sp. NPDC000663 (assembly GCF_042898105.1). Lineage (NCBI taxonomy): Bacteria > Bacillati > Actinomycetota > Actinomycetes > Micromonosporales > Micromonosporaceae > Micromonospora > Micromonospora sp. NPDC000663. The sequence goes on along the minus strand of NZ_JBIAYR010000008.1, from coordinate 185,946 downwards.
GCGGCGGCTCGACGGCCGGTGGGGCGCCCGGAGCGGGCGGCTGGGACGGAAAGGTGGGGCCGGGGGAAGCCGGTGGGTCGCCGCTCACATGTCGAGGGTAGGCGATCCTGGCACCGCGGTGACCGCGCGCAGGAAGCCGCGAGCGTCCAGGAAGTCGCCGAGAGTGCCGCGATGGTCGGCGCAGGCGAGCCAGGTCTTGCGGCGGTCGGCGTCGTGCAGGCGCGGATTGTTCCACTCCAGGGCCCAGACGGCGGCGGCGCGGCACCCTCGTGCCGAGCAGACCAGGGGCTCATCGGCCGGGGAGGGGATGCTCATCGCGGCCAGTCTAGGGCGACGCGACGGAGAGCTTGAGCGCCGGGCGGCCACGGGGGGAGCCGCCCGGCGACGGGGTGAATCGTACACGCGGCAGGCGGGTCCGTGTCCACCCGTCACGGGCGATTCGGCCGTCGAGGACGGCGCGGCGAAAATCGGCTTCTCCCCACCTCGACACTCAGGAAGGCGTGCGAGTCTTGATACCGCACCAGCCGCGACGACCAACCAACGCTGTGGAGGACCGGTGGCCCAGCCGACCACGCCCGACGCTCCGACGCCGAACGGGGCGTCGGCCCCGGAGAAACCCGCTCCGGTGACGACTCCCGCGCAGGACGCCAGCCTGCTGGAGAAGGCGCTGTTCGAGATCAAACGGGTGATCGTCGGGCAGGACCGGATGGTGGAGCGGATGTTCGTGGCGCTGCTCGCCCGCGGTCACTGCCTGCTCGAAGGGGTGCCCGGGGTGGCCAAGACCCTGGCCGTGGAGACCCTCGCCAAGGTGGTCGGCGGGTCGTTCGCCCGGGTGCAGTTCACCCCGGACCTGGTGCCCGCCGACATCATGGGCACCCGGATCTACCGGCAGTCGAGCGAGAAGTTCGACGTGGAGCTGGGCCCGGTCTTCGTCAACTTCCTGCTCGCCGACGAGATCAACCGGGCGCCGGCCAAGGTGCAGTCGGCGCTGCTCGAGGTGATGAGCGAGCGGCAGGTGTCCATCGGTGGGGAGAGTCACCGGGTGCCCGACCCGTTCCTGGTGATGGCCACCCAGAACCCGATCGAGCAGGAGGGCGTCTACCCGCTGCCGGAGGCGCAGCGGGACCGGTTCCTCATGAAGATCGTGGTGGGCTACCCGACGGACGCCGAGGAGCGCGAGATCGTCTATCGGATGGGCGTGGCCGCGCCCGAGCCGACGGCGGTGTTCGACACCCCCGAGCTGATCGCGCTGCAACGCAAGGCCGACCAGGTGTTCGTGCACAACGCGCTTGTCGACTACGCGGTACGCCTGGTGCTGGCCACCCGCGCCCCCGCCGAACACGGCATGCCGGACGTCGCCCAGCTGATCCAGTACGGGGCCAGCCCCCGTGCCTCGCTCGGGCTGGTCCGGGCCACCCGCGCGTTGGCGCTGCTGCGTGGCCGCGACTACGCCCTGCCGCAGGACGTGCAGGACATCGCCCCGGACATCCTGCGGCACCGGTTGGTGCTCAGCTACGACGCGCTCGCCGACGACGTGCCGGCCGACCACATCGTGCACCGCGTGATGTCCACCATCCCGCTGCCGGCGGTCGCTCCCCGCCAGCAGGCCACCCCGTCGACGGCCCCGCCGCCGGGCGCCGGCTGGCCCGGGCAGCGCCCGTGACCTCACCCACCCCTCGCCCCGCCCCTCTCGCCGACCGCAGTGAGGCGGTGCTGTCCCGGCTCCAGTTGCTCGTCACCCGCAAGCTCGACGGCCTCCTGCAGGGCGACTACGCGGGCCTGCTCCCCGGTCCGGGCAGCGAGGCGGGGGAGTCGCGCGAGTACCGGCCCGGCGACGACGTACGGCGGATGGACTGGCCGGTCACCGCACGGACCACGACGCCGCACGTGCGGCGTACGGTCGCCGACCGGGAACTGGAGACCTGGCTGGCACTCGACCTGTCGGCAAGCCTCGACTTCGGCACCGGGCAGTGGCTCAAACGCGAGGTGGTGGTGGCAGCCGCCGCCGCCATCACCCACCTGACCGTGCGGGGCGGCAACCGCATCGGCGCGGTGATCGGCACCGGCGGCGGCGCGTCGGCCCCGGCCCGACGCTGGCGGGGCGGACCACCGCCGCCCGGGCCGGGAGTGCTCACGCGGCTGCCCGCGCGCTCCGGCCGCAAGGAGGCCCAGGGCCTGCTGCGTGCCGTCGCCGGCACCGCCATCCAACCCGGCCGGGGTGACCTGGGCGCCCTGATCGAGATGCTCAACCGCCCGCCCCGCCGTCGCGGCGTGGCCGTGGTGGTCTCGGACTTCCTCGCCCCGGCCGAGCAGTGGTCCCGGCCGATGCGCAAGCTGCGCGTACGACACGACGTGCTGGCGATCGAGGTGGTCGACCCGCGCGAGTTGGAGCTGCCCGACGTGGGGGTGCTGCCGGTGGTCGACCCGGAGAGTGGTGAGCTGCACGAGGTGCAGACCGCCGACCCGCGGCTGCGGCAGCGCTACGCCGAGGCTGCCGCCGCCCAGCGGGCCGCGATCGCCGCCGCGTTGCGCGGTGCCGGCGCGGCCCACCTGCGTCTGCGTACCGATCGAGACTGGCTGCTGGACATGGTGCGTTTCGTCGCCGCGCAGCGGCACGCGCGTACCCGGGGGACGACACGATGATCCGTTTTCTGCAACCGTGGTGGCTGCTGGCCGTGCTGCCGGTGCTCGCCCTCGCCGCGTTCTACGTCTGGCGGCAGCTGCACCGCCGGGCGTACGCGATGCGGTTCACCAACGTGGACCTGCTGCGTACGGTGGCGCCCAAGGGGCTGGGCTGGCGTCGGCACGTGCCGGCGACGGCGTTCCTGCTCTGCCTGCTGGTGCTGGCCACCGCGCTGGCCCGGCCCGCGGTGGACACGAAGGAGCCGCTGGAGCGGGCGACTGTGATGCTCGCCATCGACGTGTCGCTGTCGATGCAGGCCGACGACGTGGCGCCGAACCGGCTGGAGGCGGCGCAGGAGGCGGCCAAGCAGTTCGTCGCCGAGCTGCCGGAGAGCTACAACCTGGGCCTCGTGTCGTTCGCCAAGGCCGCGAACGTGCTGGTGCCGCCGGGTAAGGACCGGGACGCGGTGACCGCCGCCATCGACGGTCTGGTGCTGGCCGAGGCGACCGCGACCGGCGAGGCGGTGTTCACCTGCCTGGAGGCGATCCGGTCGGTGCCGGCCGACGGCGCGGCCGGCATCCCGCCGGCCCGGATCGTGCTGCTCTCGGACGGGTTCCGCACGTCCGGCCGGTCGGTGGAGGAGGCGGCGGCCGCCGCCCAGGCGGCGAACGTGCCGGTCTCCACCATCGCGTTCGGCACGGACACCGGTCAGGTCGACATCGGTGGGCAACTCCAGCGGGTGCCGGTGGACCGGCTGGCCCTGGCCGAGCTGGCCGAGACCACCGAGGGCTACTTCTACGAGGCGGCCTCGGTGAGCGAGCTGAAGCAGGTCTACCAGGACATGGGCAGCTCGATCGGCTTCCGGACCGAGCCCCGCGAGGTGACCCAGTGGTACGCCGGGGTGGCGTTGCTGCTGGCGCTCTGCGCGGGCGCGCTCAGTCTGCTCTGGTCGTCACGGATGCTCTGAGGCGCCGGGCCGGCGGTGGTCAGTGACCGCCGCCGGCCAGTACGAAGACGACTGCCACCCAGACGGCGGCGAGGGTGAAGCCCAGCGGGGCGACGTAGCGGCTCATGGACGGCTCCGGGTGGCGGCTGGACGGTCCGCGAGCGGGGGCGGACCGCAGGGGGTGGGGACGCGCACACGAAGTCGTGACCGGGAGGCTCCCGGCGACCGCCCGGGATCGGGCGGCGCGGCACACTCACCTCGGCAGGCGCCGAGGCGGTGGGGAGCGGAGCGGGGTCAGCTCACCTGACTGAGTCGTGGCTCAGCGGGGCTGACCATCGGCCCGGCCACGACTGGGAGGATCGCTATCTCGCACAGCGATCACCTCCTGCAAGTCGGCCCGGCCGGAACGTCGATCATCGTACACCTGAGGTGTCGGGCGGACGCACTCGGCCGACCGGCCGGCGACCCGTCCCCCGCCCGGCTGCCCTGCCCCCCGGTGGCCCCTTCCGGCCCGCACCAGCACGACAAGCACGAGAGCGAGCAACGGCAGCCAGCAGCAGCGCGCCAGCACCCACAGCGGGTCGTCCGGCGGGGTGTGCAGACCCGGCAGCGCCACGCCGCCCCGAGCGGTGAGGGCCGTCACCGCGACCAGCACGGGCTGGTGCCACAGGTAGATCCGCACCGCGTCGCGGTTCGCCGCGCGTACCGCGCGGGCCGGCGCCTGGCGGGTCAGCAACCGCTCCAGCGCGGGGCGGGCCAGCAACCCCACCCCGACCTGCGTGACCGCCAGCGCCACCGCCAGCAGCGACGGCGGGTTCAGGTTCGACACCCCCGCGCCGGGCACCCCGACGGCGCTGACCGGGTACCCCAGCGCCAGCAACCCGGCCAGCGCGGTGGCACCGCCGACCGCCAGCCCGGCCGCCGCCAGCCGGTCCGCCAGCAGTCCGTCACCGTGCGCCAGGCCGAGCAGGTACGGCACCGCCCAGGCCACCAGCACCGCCACCGGCGGCACGTCGACGCCCTCCGGCAGCACACGGACCGCCAGGTCCATCCCCGCCACCACGACCACCGCCGGTACGACCAGACGCGCCAGCCCCCACCGGCGTACCGCGGCGCGCAGCGGGCCGGTCAAGGCGACCAGGAACACCAGGGGTGCCAGGAACCACAACGGGCTGACCGCGAGCCGCAGCGCGACGGCGAGCGTGTCGTCCGGGGTGCCCACGACCGTGGCGGCGAGCAGCACGGCGGCGCCCACGCCCAGCAGCGCCACCACGCCCAGCAGCAGCCGGCGCAGCCGACCGGCCAGCCAGCCCGACGGCCGGACGCCGTGGCGGGCCAACGACCGGGCCGAACCGAACCCGGCGGTGAAGAAGAACAACCCGAGGGTCTGCAACACCCAGGTCACCGGTGCCAGACCGGGCAGCGCGGCCAGCGGACTGGTCTGCCGCAACCCGCCGCCGTCGGTCACCACGAGGGCGGTCACCAGCCAGTGCCCGAGCACCACCCCACCGATGGCGTACGCCCGCAGCGCGTCGACCGCGCGGTCGCGGCTCACCGGACCGCCCCGGCCGGGTCGGCGCCGAGCACGACACCCGCGACCGCGAGCAGCGTGGCGCTGCCCGCGGTCAGGTAGTCGTCGTGCCCGGACACCCCGGCCACCGGCAACGGCCGGGCGCCGAACGCGGGATCGCCCGGCCGACGGCCGAAGCCGAGCCCGGGCAGCCGCACCGGCGGCACCCGACGGATCCAGTCGGTGGCCGCCTCGGCCGCCCAGAACCGTCGCCCACCGGGCAGGTCGTCGGCGCTCTGCACGCCAGCGCCGATGCCGCCGAGGCTGACGACGTCGGTGACCTGGGCCGGGGCGTGCGCGGCGGCCAACGACACCACAAGCGCGCCATAGCTGTGCCCGACCAGGGTGATCGTCGCCCCGGGGCGGCGCGACGCCAGCTCCCGCAGCAGCGCGGCCAGCCCGGCCGCGCCACGCCGGGCGCCGAAGTCACCGGCGGCCGCCAGCACCCCGTCGGGCGGGTCGTAGCCGAGCCAGGCCAGCACAGCGACCCGTGCCGCCGGGTCGCCCGCCCGCAGCTCCCGGTAGAGCTGCCCGGCCTGCACCGCCGGCGCCCGCCGGGCCACCCCACCCAGCCCCCTGTCGAAGTCGGCCAGGGTGGTGCCGACCCCTGGCACCAGCACCGCTATCCGATCCGCGCCGGCCAGGTCACCCAGCACCTCGACCGCACGGCCGTCGCCGCGCTCGTCGAACAGCAGGAACCGGCGTCCGTCGGCGGCCCAGTCCGCGTACGGGGGGCCGGCTGCGCGCATCGCCGCCGCGGTCACCGGGTACGCCTCGACGAACCCGACCGCGGCGACCGGCTCGGATCGGGTCGGCAGGACCAGGTTCACGCCGAGCAGCGCGGCCACCGCCACCCGGCTGGCACCTCGTCGTCGCATCAGCTCTCCCTCCGGAATGTCGTCCGGAGGGAGAGTGCGCGAAGGCGTGGTGCCCGGTCGTCGTCCCGCGGAGCCGTTCCCGCGCTGGCTCCACGGGACTACTCGCCGGCGGCGACCAGACCCGTCTCGTACGCCAGCACCACGGCCTGGGCCCGGTCGCGCAGCCCCAGCTTGGCCAGGATCCGCCCGACGTGTGTCTTCACCGTCTGCTCGGCCACCACCAGGTCGCCGGCGATCTCGGCATTGTTGCGACCCCGGGCGATCAACCGCAGCACCTCGGTCTCGCGCGGCGTGAGCCCGGCCAGGTCGGTGGGGCGGGGTCGGTGACGGTCCGGGCGGGCCGCGAACTCGGCGATCAGTCGTCGGGTGACCGCCGGGGCGAGCAGCGCGTCCCCGGCCGCCACCACCCGCACGGCGTGCACCAGGTCGGCCGCCGGGGCGTCCTTGAGCAGGAAGCCGCTCGCCCCGGCGCGCAGCGCCTCGTACACGTAGTCGTCCAGGTCGAAGGTGGTGAGGATGAGCACCCGGGGGTGCTGCGCCGACCGGTCGCCGAGCAGCCTGCGGGTGGCCTCCAGCCCGTCCATGACAGGCATCCGCACGTCCATCAGCACGACGTCCGGGTCGAGCCGGCGGGTGGCGGCGACGGCCTGCGCGCCGTCGGCCGCGTCGCCCACCACCAGCAGGTCCGGCTGGGCCGCGAGAAGCGCGCCGAAGCCCTGCCGCACCATCGCCTGGTCATCGGCGATCAGCACCTTGATCACGCGTCCCCGCCCTCCGCGTCGTACGGTAGTTCGGCCGTCACCGCGTAACCCCCGTCGGGCAGCGGCCCGGCGGTGAACGTACCGCCCAACGAGGCCGCCCGCTCCCGCATGCCGGTCAGCCCGTGCCCGGTACCCGCCTCGGCGTCCGGCCCGACCCCGTCGGTCGGCGCGTTCCGCACCCGTACCGTCAGCGTGGACCGGCCGGCGTCGACGGTGACCCGCACCGCGGCCCCTGGCGCGTGCCGGGCCGCGTTGGCCAGGCCCTCCTGGGCGATGCGGTACGCGGCCAGCCCGACCGGCGCGGGCACCCGCCCGTCGTCGAGCGGCCCGGCGTCCAGGGTCACCGCCAGCCCGGCCCGGCGGGCCGCGTCCACCATGGCCCCCAGGTCGGCGAGGTCGGGCTGTGGTGCGGTCTGCGGACCTGTCGACTCGCTGCGCAACACCCCCAGCAGGCGCCGCATGTCGGTAAGCGCATCCCTGGCCGAGTCGGCGATGGCGGCGAACTCCGCCGCCGCCGGAGCCGGCACGTCGGTGAGCCGGTACGGGGCGGTCTCCGCCTGCACGGCGATCAGCGACATGTGGTGGGCCACCACGTCGTGCAGCTCGCGGGCGATCCTGGTGCGTTCCTCGAGCACCGCGCGGCGTTCCTGTTCCCGCTCGCTCACCTCGGTCTGCGCGGCAAGCGCCCGCCGGGACAGCCGGTTGCGCCGGATCAGGTCGCCGCCGATCGCCGACGCGCCGAGCAGCGCCAGCACGGCCGCCCGGTTGTCGGGGTGCACGAGGGTGAACACCGGCACCGTGCTGATCGCCACCACCCAGGCCAGCACCGGCCGGTCGACACGCGCGACGACCCCCGCGAGCACCGCCACCGAGCCGAGCGCCAGCGGCGGGGTCCACGGCCACGGCTGGTCGGCCGGCGCGTTGAACGTGCACACCAGCAGGGCCAGCACCGTCAGCCGCCAGGCCAGCAGCGGACGCCGGGGCAGCGCCAGCAGCGGTGCCACGGTCATCGCCGCGAACAGCACAGCGACAGGCGTCGGCAGGCCCCAGTCGCTCTCCACCGTCACCGTGATCCAGAAGAGACCGAGGGCGGCGAGCAGGCCGACCGGGCCGGCATGGCGGGCCAGCCCGGGCCAGCGGGCCAGCAGCGGCCGTTCCACCGGGGCGTCCGGGCCCAGCAGGGTCTGCCGCAGAGCCCGCAGGGCCACGGCGATCGGTTGCCGGTTCACCACCGGGAGGGTACGGGCCGACCCCCGGTCAGGGCGTGCCACCAGGGGTTGATCCCGGTGTCGTACCCCGGTGTGACACGACTCCCGTTAGCGCTTACCTGCCGGTAACGCCTAGGCTCGCCTGCGACTGAGATCAGCTGAGCAAGGGGGAACAGTGGCCCGTACCGTGCTGGTGACCGGGGGCAACCGGGGAATCGGCCTGGCCATCGCACAGGCCTTCGCCAAGCAGGGCGACCGGGTGGCGATCACCCACCGCAGCGGCGACGCGCCGGAAGGGCTGTTCGGCGTACGGGCCGACGTCACCGACGCGACCTCGATCGACGCCGCGTTCACCGCCGTGGAAGCCGAGTTGGGCCCGGTCGAGGTGCTTGTCGCCAACGCCGGCATGACCGACGACACGCTGCTGCTGCGGATGACCGAGGAGCAGTTCACAGGTGTCGTGGACACCAACCTCACAGGCGCGTTCCGGGTCGCCAAGCGGGCCTCGGGCAAGATGCTGCGGGCCAAGTGGGGTCGCATGATCTTCATCTCCTCGGTGGTCGGCCTGTCCGGCGGAGCCGGCCAGGTCAACTACGCCGCCAGCAAGGCCGGCCTGGTCGGCGTGGCCCGTTCGATCACCCGGGAGTTGGGCAGCCGCAACATCACCGCGAACGTGGTGGCGCCCGGCTTCATCGACACCGACATGACCGCAGGCCTGTCCGACGACCGCAAGGCGGAGATCCGCAAGTCGATCCCGGCCGGCCGGATGGCCAGCCCGGACGAGGTCGCCGCAGTGGTCACCTGGCTGGCCTCGGACGGCGCCGGGTACGTCTCCGGTGCTGTCATCCCGGTCGACGGCGGCCTCGGCATGGGCCACTGACCCTTTCTGACTACGGAGGAAACCCCGCATGTCCGGACTGCTCGCCGGTAAGCGACTGCTCGTCACCGGTGTCATCACCGACGCCTCGATCGCCTTCTCGGTGGCGAAGCTCGCCCAGGAGAACGGGGCGCAGGTCGTGCTCACCGGCTACGGCCGGCTCTCCCTGGTCGAGCGGATCGCCAAGCGGCTGCCCGAGCCGGCGCCGATCATCGAGGTGGACGTCACCAACACCGAGCACCTCGCCGGCCTCGCCGACCGGGTCCGCGAGCACGTCGACGGCCTCGACGGCGTCGTGCACTCGATCGGCTTCGCCCCGCAGAGCTGCCTGGGTGGCGGCTTCCTCGACGCGCCGTGGGAGGACGTGGCGACCGCCCTGCACGTCTCCACCTTCTCGTACAAGTCCCTCGCGATGGCGGCGCTGCCGCTGATGTCGCCGGGCGGCGCGGTGGTCGGCCTGACCTTCGACGCGACGAAGGCGTGGCCGGTCTACGACTGGATGGGCGTAGCAAAGGCCGGCCTGGAGTCCGCGTCCCGCTACCTGGCGATGCACCTGGGCAAGCAGGGCATCCGCAGCAACCTCGTCGCCGCCGGGCCGCTGCGCACCATCGCCGCGAAGTCGATCCCCGGCTTCGACCAGTTCGAGGACGCCTGGACCGAGCGCGCCCCGCTGGGCTGGAGCCTCACCGACCAGGAGCCCGCCGCGAAGGCCTGCCTGGCGCTGCTGTCCGACTGGTTCCCCGCCACCACCGGCGAGATCGTGCACGTCGACGGCGGCTACCACGCCATCGGCGCCTGACGTTCCCGACGACGCCCCCAGTCTCGTCCGTGTGATCCACGCGGTCCAGACCAGGGGGCGTCGCCGGGCGCTCCCGCCCGACCGGCAAGAATGACCCCATGTCGTACGACGCGGTGGTACTGGTGTCCTTCGGTGGGCCGGAGCGGCCCGAGGACGTGATGCCGTTCCTGCAGAACGTGACACGTGGCCGAGGTGTGCCGCCCGAGCGGCTGGCCGAGGTCGCCGAGCACTACCAGCACTTCGGCGGGGTGTCCCCGATCAACCAGCAGTGCCGTGACCTGCTGGCCGCCGTCCGCGCCGACTTCGCCGCGCACGGTCTCGACCTGCCCGTCTACTGGGGCAACCGCAACTGGGACCCGATGCTCGCCGACACGGTGACGCAGATGCGGGACGACGGGGTGACCCGGGCGCTGGCCTTCGTCACAAGCGCGTACGGCGGGTACTCGTCCTGCCGGCAGTACCAGGAGGACATCGCCGCCGCCCGGGCCGCGGTAGGCCCGGACGCGCCGGTGATCGAGAAACTGCGCCAGTTCTGGGACCACCCGGGCTTCGTCGAGCCGCACGTCGACGCCGTCCGGACCGCCCTGGGTCAGCTCGACCCGGCGAAGCGGGACAGCACCCGGCTGGTCTTCACCGCCCACTCCATCCCCAGCTCGATGGCCGCCAACGCCGGCCCGCACGGCGGCCGGTACGAGGCGCAGCTGCGCGAGAGCGCCAGGCTGGTCGCCGAGGCCGCCGCCCCCGACCTGCCGTACGACCTCGTCTGGCAGAGCCGCTCCGGCCCGCCGCACGTGCCGTGGCTGGAACCGGACATCAACGACCACCTGACCACCCTCGCGCAGGACGGCACCACGAGCGTGGTGGTCAGCCCGATCGGGTTCGTCTCCGACCACCTGGAGGTGGTGTGGGACCTGGACACCGAGGCGCTGGAGACCGCCAAGCAGCTCGGTCTGGACTTCGTCCGCGCCGCCACACCGGGCACCGACCCGCGCTTCGTGACAATGGTCCGTGAGCTGGTCACCGAGCGCACCGACCCGGACGGCGCGCAGCTGCGACGCCGCCTCGGCGAGCTGCCGATGTGGGACACCTGCCCCACCGTCTGCTGCGTGCCGACCCGTCGCCCGACGCCTGCTGGGAGCACCGATGCATGACCGCAAGCCCGTGCAGAGCTGGCTGACCGACATGGACGGCGTGCTGGTGCACGAGGGCCAGCCGGTGCCCGGCGCGCCGGAGTTCGTCAACCGGCTGCGCGCCTCCGGCAAGCCGTTCCTGGTGCTCACCAACAACTCGATCTACACCCCTCGGGACCTGACGGCCCGGCTCAGCCGGATGGGGCTGGACGTGCCGGAGGAGTCGATCTGGTCGTCCGCGCTGGCCACCGGGCAGTTCCTCGCCGACCAGCGGCCGGGCGGCACCGCGTACGTGATCGGCGAGGCCGGGCTGACCACGGCGCTGCACGCCGTCGGGTACGTCCTCACCGACTTCGCCCCGGACTACGTGGTCCTCGGTGAGACCCGCACCTACAGCTTCGAGGCGATCACCAAGGCGGTCCGTCTGATCAACGACGGGGCCCGGTTCATCTGCACCAATCCCGACGTGACAGGCCCGTCCGTGGAGGGCGCGCTGCCCGCCGCCGGCTCGGTCGCCGCCATGATCTCCAAGGCGACCGGGGTGGAGCCGTACTTCGTCGGCAAGCCGAACCCGATGATGATGCGCTCGGCGCTCAACACGATCAACGCGCACTCGGAGAGCACCGCGATGATCGGTGACCGGATGGACACCGACATCCTGTGTGGTCTGGAGGCCGGGTTGGAGACCATCCTGGTGCTCACCGGGATCAGCAGCCGCACCGAGGCCGAGCGCTACCCGTACCGCCCGTCCCGGATCATCAACTCGGTAGCGGACCTGCTCGACGAGGTCTGACCGGCCGCCCTCGACCGGCGGCTGGTCAGGGGCGCAGGGGAGCGTTGCAGGCGGCCACCAGGGCCTGGCGGCAGGCGGCGGTGAGTGGTCGCAGCGCCGCGTCCCGTTGCTGCGCCTCATAGTTGTTGATCGCGCCGCCGGGCGCGGAATGCCCGGCCAGCGCGAGCACCCGGTCGAGCACCGCGGCCCGGGCGAAGAGCCGACGGGCCCTCGGGTCGAACCCTGGTGGCAGATCGGTGGTGCCGTCGGGGCGGCGCAGCGCGGCCAGCGCGCCTGCCAGCTCGGGCCGCCACTGGGCGACGTCGAGGCGGGTCAGCGCGGCGGTCGTCTCGGCCAGCGCGGCGGCCAACTCGGCCTCCGCCTCGGCGGCGCCGGGCAACGAGAGTGACGCGGCGGGCGCGTTGGCCGGCAACGGGTACACCCGCCACAGGACGGTTTCGAAACAGTCCCCGGAGCCGGAGGTGTGCGAGCGGACCTCCGGGATCAACCCGAGCCCGCCGGCGACCACCGCCTCACCCGCCACCAGCGCCGCGCCGGCGAAGTCTCCGGGGCCGGGCAGCCCTCGCGGATCGCCGGGCGCGGGCAGCACCAGGCGGATCTCGTCCGGCGAGAGTTTGGCCAGGGTGGGCAACGCCGAGCCCAGCGGCACGTCGGTCCAGGTGCCGGGGGCGTCCGCGACGAGGTGTTCCTCCTCGCCGGCGATGGCGTCGGCGACCTCGTCGTACGGCACCAGCCCGGCGCGCCACGCGCGCACCCAGGCAACGAACCGGCTCGACCGGCGCGGTGCGACTGTCGCCGCGCCCGTTGCGGGGGTGGACATGCCGAAAGGGTACGTGGTCCCGGCCTGCCCTGTCTCGACTGCCGCTCGGGCCGCCCGCCCTGCCCCGAACTGCCCCCTTCGCCCGATCCGCTTGACGCCGACACGGCCCCCGCCCGCCCTGTCCCGGCCGTCCCGCCCGCCTGACTCGCCCGCCCGCCCGCCCGCCTGCCTCGCCCGCCCGCCTGCCTCGCCCGCCTGCCCGGCGCGGCCCGCCTGCCCGGCGCGGCCCGCCTGCCCGGCGCGGCCCGCCTGCCCGGCGCGGCCGCCTGCCGGCTCGGCCCCGCCGTGCCCGACCCGCCGGCATGGGGTAGGGCGCCGTGGCGGGCGCAAACCGCCGGTCGTGGCCACCTCGCCGCAGCGTCGCAGCGCCATGATCGACGGGCGTGGGTGGGGGCGTGTCGGTGGTGGGGCGCCGGTGGTCGGCGGGCTAGCGTCTCGGGCATGGCGGGGCGATACGGCGAGGACGTGTTGGCGGGGGACTGGCGGCGGCGCAGGGTCACCCCCGAGGTGGACGCCGAACCGGATCTCGTGGTGGAGGACGCCGACTCCGGGTTCTGCGGTGCCGTGGTCGGCTTCGAGGCCGGTGCCGTGATCCTGGAGGACCGGCACGGCAAGCGGCGCAACTTCCCGCTGCTGCCGGCGGCGTTCCTGCTCGACGGCAGCCCGGTCACCCTGCGCCGCCCTGCGCGCGCGCCGGTGCCGGCGGCCCGCCGACGTACCGCGTCCGGTTCGGTTGCCGTGGACAACGTCCGCGCCCAGGTCGCCAAGGCCAGCCGGATCTGGGTGGAGGGCATCCACGACGCCGCGCTCGTCGAGCGGATCTGGGGCGACGACCTGCGGATCGAGGGCGTCGTCGTGGAACCGCTGGACGGCATCGACGCCCTCGACGCCGACGTCCGCGACTTCGGTCCCGCACCGACCCGGCGACTGGGCGTCCTCGTCGACCACCTGGTGCCCGGCAGCAAGGAGAGCCGCATCGTGGCCCGGGTCACCTCGCCGTACGTGCTGGTGACGGGTCATCCCTATGTGGACGTCTGGCAGGCGGTCAAGCCGGCGGCTCTGGGTATCGCGGCGTGGCCGGTGGTGCCGCCGGGGCGGCCGTGGAAGGAAGGCGTGTGCGCGGCCCTCGGGGTGGCCGAGCCGGCCGACATGTGGCGGCACATCCTGTCCCGCGTGAACAGCTTCGCCGACGTGGAGACCCCCCTGATCAACGCCATGGAACGCCTCATCGACTTCGTCACCGAGCCGGCCTGACCGTCGCGCCGGCACGACGCGAACAGGGGCCGGGATGTGGCGGCCTCTCAGGGGATCTCGTCGGGGCTGCGGGTGAAGACGAAGGTCGCGATGTCGAGGACGACCGCCCCGCCGGCGTCGTCGCGTACCACCGTCAGGATCTCGCCGTTCTCCGGCCCGGAGTGGCACCGCCAGCGGTCCGGTCCCTCCTGCGCGAACCGACTGACCCGCTCACCGCGCACGTGCGCGACCAGCTCCGCCGTCGTCACGTCCCAGCTCAGGTCCAGCGTGGTGCCCATCCACCACCAGCGGCCGGTCAGCTCGGCCGGCTCGGCGGGCGGCGCGGTGCTGGCGGGCCGCCACGGTGGCGGGAGCGCCGGCTCGGCGTCCAGGACGAGGGTGAGCAGGTCCCGTCCGAGGGTGCCGATGTGGCCGCGGCGGAAGCCGTACGAGTTGGCGAACGCGACGACAGCGGTGCGGGTGGGCCGGTGTACGGCGAGGGAGGCGACGTAGCCGGGCATCGAGCCGCCGTGCCCGACGTACACCCGTTCCCCATCGCGGTAGAGCTCCAGCCCCAGGCCGTGCCCGCCGGTCCAGGAGTCGAGGTCGCTGATCACGACGGGGGAGCACATCTCGGTGAGTGTGCCGGGGGCCAGCACGGACGGGTCGGGGTCGGCGAGGAAGGCGGCCCACCGGCCGAGGTCCTCGATCGTCGACCAGAGCTGCCCGGCCGGTGCCATCGCGCCGGTGTCGGTACGCGGCTCCTCGCGCAGGGTGTCGTGCCAGGGGTGCACCACGTAGCCCCGGGCGAACGGCTCGGTGGCCGCGTACGTGGTGCGGTGAAGGCCCAGCGGGGTGAGGATCCGCTCGTCGAGCAGGTCGATCCAGGGTGTCCCGGTGAGCCGTTCGAGCACTCCGCCGAGCAGCCCGTACGCCAGGTTGGAGTAGTGGTACGCGGCGTGCGGCGGGTAGGCGATCTTGTCGGCGGTGACGCCGGCGAGCAGGGTGTCGAGGTCGGTGCCCTCGGTCCGCTCCCACCACTCGCCCTCGGGCTCGCGCTGCATGCCGCTGGCGTGGCCGAGGAGTTGGCGCAGGGTGAGCGTGCCGACGCCGGTGCCCGGCAGGTGGGCTTCCAGCGGGTCGTCGACGGTGAGCCGGCCGGCGTCGCGCAGTTGCATGATCAGGGTCGCGGTCATCGTCTTGCTGATCGAGCCGATCCGGTACTGGAGGTCGAGGCCCGGACGGGGGTGGTCGCCGGCGGTAGCGAGGTGTGCCAGCGTGCCGTCGCGGACCACGCCCACGACCAGCGAGGGGGTGTGCCCGTCGGCCTGCGCCTGGGCGACCCGGGTGTCGATCGTGCGGATGGTCTCGGGCAGCAGGCTCAAGGGGGTCTCCTCGGTCGGCGGGTCCGGTGCGGCGATCGGTGTGCTGGACGCGACGGCGGCCGGCCGGCGGTCGCTCCGCCGAGCCTACTGATCATCACGGGTGGGCTGCTCGTGCATTAACGTGTCACCCTTGCGGTGTGGACGCCGTGGTGTGGATCGTTTTGGGTGTGGTGCTGGCGGTCGCCGAGATCTTCACGACGACCCTCTTTCTGATCATGTTTGGGGTCGGTGCGTTCGCCGCCGCGGGCGCTGCCGCCCTGGGCGCGCCGGTGGCCGTGCAGGCGCTCGTCTTCGCGGTGGTGTCGGCGCTGAGCCTGGTGTTCGTCCGACCGGTCATCCGGCGGCACAGCCGGTCCGCACTGGAGAGCGGCGAGCAGCCGTTCGGCGTGGAGGCGATCGAGGGCTCCACGGCCCTGGTGCTGGAACGGGTGGACGCCGAGCACGGCCTGGTCAAGATTGACGGGGAGCTGTGGACCGCCCGGTCGTACGACACGACGCAGACCTTCGAGCCCGGTCAACGGGTTCGGGTGATAAAGGTCCGGGGCGCGACAGCCCTGGTGTGGCAGGACGATGTTTCTTCCGCCGGCGAGCTGCCGGAAGCGAGAGGGTGAACGGATGACGGTCATCGGAGTGCTGATCATCGCGGTGGCGTTGATCGCCGTGATTACGCTGGCCAAGGCGGTGCGGATCGTGCCGCAGCAGCGCCAGGACGTGGTGGAACGGCTCGGAAAGTACAAGCGCACCCTCAGCCCTGGCCTCAACCTGCTGGTGCCGTTCATCGACGCGGTGCGTACCAAGGTCGACATGCGCGAGCAGGTGGTCAGCTTCCCGCCGCAGCCGGTTATCACCTCGGACAACCTGGTGGTCTCGATCGACACCGTTCTCTACTTCAAGGTGGTCGACTCGGTCCGGGCCACGTACGAGATCTCCAGCTTCCTGCAGGCCATCGAGCAGTTGACCGTCACCACCCTGCGTAACGTGATCGGCTCGCTGGATCTGGAGCGGGCGCTCACCAGCCGGGACGAGATCAACAGGCACCTGTCCGGCGTGCTGGACGAGACGACCGGCCGCTGGGGCATCAAGGTGACCCGGGTGGAGATCAAGGCGATCGAGCCGCCGGCCAGCATCCGCGACTCGATGGAGAAGCAGATGCGCGCCGAGCGGGACCGTCGCGCGGCGATCCTCACCGCCGAGGGGCACAAGCAGTCGCAGATCCTCACGGCCGAGGGTGAGAAGCAGTCCGCGGTGCTGCGGGCCGACGGTGACCGGCAGGCCCGGATCCTGCAGGCCGAGGGCCAGGCGAAGGCGATCCGGACGGTCTTCGACGCGATCCACCAGGCGAACCCGAGCCAGAAGGTGCTCGCCTACCAGTACCTCCAGGCGCTTCCGCAGATCGCCCAGGGCAGCGCCAACAAGGTCTGGATCGTCCCGGCCGAGCTGACCAAGGCCCTGGAGGGGATGGGTGGCGCCCTCGGTGGGCTGAGCCAGATGGTGGGGGATGTTCCCGCGCCGGAGGCGGCCGACCACGCGAGCCAGGTGGAGCGCGAGGCCGCGGAGGCCGCCCAGGCCGCGGCCGACGCCGCCCAGCAGATCCACGACGAGGTACGCGTCGCCGAGGCGCAGGCCACCGGCGGCAACAAGCCGCAGGGGCTGCCCGCGCCGGAGCCGGTCTCGCCGGACAGCCTGGTCAACGACCCGGCCGACCAGCGCGAGCGCGGCTGATCAGTATCCCCGGCCGCCACGGCGGCTAAATACGAGAAATGCTCATGGGGCGCTCCGACGCCTGCCACGATCGGTCCTAGGACGGGTGGTGACCAGGCAATCGGGGCGCCCCGGCGCGTCTCGCACCGCTCGCGGACGAGCGAGGTGACGCATGAAGGATCCGGCGGATCGGATGTGGTCCTCTGCCCCCGTGCCCGGCGCGCACGACCCGGTCGCCCCGCTGGGTTCCCGACGCAGCGGCGGCGGATTCGGCGTCCTGCCGTTCGTCGGTGAGCCGACCCCGGCAGGCCCGGCCACGAACGCCAGTTGGGCCTGGTCGATACGCCGGTTCGCGCGGGCCGCGGTGTGGCTGCTGCCCGCGTACGCCATCCTCTACGGCGCGGTGGCGATGGCCAGCGACGGAGGGGTGGGCAACGACCCCTATCCGGCCGACGGCCGGGCCGCGTACCTGATCGGCTGGGTGGCCGCGGTCTGGCTCGGCCTGCTCGCGCTCCTGGCGCTCACCGGGCTGCTGGCCGCGACCCGCAGCCGCCGGGTGGCCGCCGCCGGGCTGCTGGTGAGCATCGCCGGCACGGTACTGATGCTGCCGTTCGCCGGGCTCGCCGAGCAGACGCCGGTCTTCGGCACCACCGCGCGTTCGCTGGTGCTGCTCGGCGCGACCTTCTACAGCGCCGGCTGGTTCCTGACCGGGTGGGCGGTGGCGCGTTCCGGCGCGTTCAGCCTCGGTGACGGCGTCATGCTGATCATCGCCGCGCCGCTGCTCGGCCTCGGGGGCGCGCTGATCGGCTCGTTGCAGACCTTCGGCGCGATCTTCGTCCTGGTCGCCGGCATCGGCATCGGCTACCGCTCCGGCCGCCTGATGCCCCGCGAGACGGCACGCGACGCCGCCTCCGCCAGCCTCACCACCCCAACCCCCTGACCCACCGGCGCCCAACCCTTTGCGGTGATCATGAGGTTGACGGGCGATTCCGTGATCAAAGCTCCGGCCAACCCCATGATCACCGGGGTGCGGGGGTGAGAGTTGGCTGGTGGGGAGCCGTGAAGTTGGTGACAGTCGTGCCGCGGGGGTGGTCGGTTGGTGTTTTATGTGGCAATCCTGGGTTGCATGGCCGCCCTCCGCTCGCCGCTGTCGCGGCTGTTCACCGTGCTGCTCGCCGGCCTTCTGGCCGGGTTGGTCCTGGCAGTCGCCGCACTGCCGGGCAACCTGCTGCTCGGGTTCGCCGCGCGCTCGGCGCTCGGGTCGTACGCCGCGTTGCCCGACTCGCTGCGCACCCCGGCCACCCCGCAGCGGTCGTACCTCTACGCCAACGACGGCAAGACGCTGATCACCACCTTCTACGACGTGAACCGCACCGACGTCGCGCTGGACGACATCGCCCCGGTCATGCGCCAGGCCATCGTGGCGGCCGAGGACCGGCGCTTCTACGACCACGGCGGCGCTGACCTGCGCGGCCTCGCCCGGGCGCTGGTGGCCAACGTCAAGGGCGGCGGCACCGAGCAGGGTGGCTCGACGCTCACCATGCAGTACGTCCGCAACGTCCTCAAGACCGACCCCGGCCGCACCGCCGAGGAGCGGGCCGCCGCGACCGACCCCACAATCGGGCGCAAGATCCAGGAGATCCGGTACGCGGGCGCGCTGGAGAAGAGCCTCGGCAAGGACGAGATCCTCCACAGGTACCTGAACATCGCCTACTTCGGCTCCGGCGCGTACGGGATCGCGGCGGCCAGCCAGCGCTACTTCGGCAAGGCCCCGGCGCGGTTGACCCTCGCCGAGTCGGCGCTGCTCGCCGGCCTGGTGCAGTCGCCTGACGCGTACAGCCCCATCGACGGCGACAGGGACGCGGCGCTCGCCCGCCGGTCGTACGTGCTGGACTCGATGGTCGCGACCGGGGCGGTCACCGCCGCCCAGGCCACGCAGGCGAAGGCGGAGCCGCTGACCCTGCGTCCCACCGCTCAGCCCAACGGCTGCACCGCCGTGGCCGAGGGCCACGACGACTGGGGTTACTTCTGCGACTACCTGCGGCGCTGGTGGCTGACGCAGCCGGCGTTCGGGGCCACCGTGGCCGAGCGGGAGCAGGCCCTGCGCTCGGGCGGCTACACAGTGGTCACCTCCCTGGACCCGAAGGTCCAGGCCACCGCCCAGCAGCAGGCCACGAAGGTCTACGGGTACGGCAACAAGCGCGCCCTGCCGATCGCCGCCGTGCAACCGGGCACCGGTCGGGTGCTGGCGATGGCCGTCAACAGGCACTACAGCCTCGCGGACAACCCGGCCGGCCAGGCGAACTACCGGAACACCGTCAACCCGCTGATCTCCGGCGGGGCCAGCGTCGACGGGTACCAGGCGGGGTCGACGTTCAAGCTGTTCACGATGCTCGCCGCGCTGGAGTCGGACCGTACGCTCTCCACCGGCTTCGACGCGCCCGCCAAGCTGCCGACCCGGTACCCGGCCGAGGGGCCGGGCAGTTGTGACGGCCGCTGGTGCCCGGCCAACGCCAACCCGGACTGGATGGACGGGTACCGGATGATGTGGGACGGCTTCGGCCGCTCGGTGAACACCTACTTCGTCTGGCTGGCCGAGCAGGTGGGCCAGGACAAGGTGGTCGAGATGGCCCAGCGGCTCGGCATCACGTTCCGCGCCGACTCGGACGCCGCGTTCGCCAAGGACAACGCCGCGAACTGGGGTTCGTTCACCCTCGGCGTGGCGGCCACCACCCCGCTGGACCTGGCCAACGCGTACGCCACGGTGGCCGCCGAGGGCACCTACTGCACGCCGCTGCCTGTGGTCTCGGTGACCGCCGCCGACGGCGAGAAGGTGCCGGTGGGGGAGCCGTCCTGCAAGCGGGTCCTGGACGCCGACGTGGCCCGCGCCGCGACCGACGCCGCCAGGTGCCCGGTGGGGCAGCAGTCGCCGTACGGGCAGTGCAACGGTGGCACCGCCACAGGTGTCGACGACATCCTGGACGGCCGACCGGTGGCCGGCAAGACGGGCAGCTCGGAGCAGAACTCCACCGAGACGTTCGTCGGCTTCACCCCGCAGGTCGCGGTGGCCGGCATCGCCGCCAACCCGGACGACCCGGCCGACTCGGTGGGTTCCGCGGTGCAGTCGAAGGTGATCGACGCGGTCGCCCGGGTCATCGCCACAGCCGTGAAGGGTCAGCCGGAGAAGGCGTTCGCCGCGCCCAGCCGTGAGTTGGCCGGTGAGCCCCGCCGCCCTGTCGAACGGGCCCCCGTGGTGCCGGACCGCCAGCCCACCCAGGACCCGCGCAGCGCCCTCCAGCGCTGGCTGGACCGCCGCGGCTGACCCCGGCACCCGGGCGGAGCGGGGTCAGTGCTCGCGGCGGCGGGGGCGATAGCTGGCGATCGTGGACGGTAGGCCGCGGCGGATGATGCCCGCCCAGTCGGTGTCGCCGCGCAGCACCGCCGCCGCGGTCTTGCGGGCCTGCTCGGCGGTGAAGTGCGGCGGCAGCATCAGCTCGGCCGGGTCGACCAGCGCGTTGATCACCACCGGTCGGTCGGCGGTGAGCGCCCGGTCCCAGGCGCTCGACACCTGCTCCGGGGAGTCGACAAGCTCACCGCGCAGCCCGAGGACTTCCGCCCACTGGTGATAGGCGATGTCCGGCAGTTGCTGGCTGTCCGGGAACATCGGCGTCCCTTCCGAGGAGCGCTGCTCCCAGCTGACAAACGCCAGGTCCCGGTTGTTGAGCACCAGCACCACGAACCGGGGGTCGGCCCAGCTGCGCCAGTACTTCGCCACCGTGATCAGCTCGTTGACGCCGTTCATCTGCATGGCGCCGTCGCCGATCAGCGCGACGAGCGGCCGGTCCGGGTGGGCGAACTTGGCGCTCAGCGCGTACGGCATGGCGCCACCCATGGACAGCAGGGTGCCGGACAGGCTGGCCAGCATTCCCGGGCGGACCTGGATGTGCCTGGCGTACCAGGCGGTGGTGGTGCCGCAATCGACGGCGAGCATCACGTCGTCGGGGAGCCGCTGGTTGAGGGTGTGGAAGAGCAGTTGCGGGTTGACCGGGTCGGCGCTCTGCTCGGCCAGGTCGCGCTGCGTCCGGCGCCACGCCGAGGTGGTCTCGGCGACCGTCGCCCGCCAGGCGGTCGGCCCGGGGCCGGGGCCCAGCTCGTTCAGCAGCGCCCGCAGGGTGGGGGCCGCGTCGCCGGTCAGGTTCACCTCGGTCGGGTACCGCAGCCCGAGCTGGGTGCCGTCCAGGTCGATCTGCACGGCGGGGGCCTGCCCGGGCGGCGGGTAGAACTCCGAGTACGGCATGTTGCTGCCCACGATGAGCAACCTGTCGCAGCCCGTCATGAGCTGCCAGCTCGGCCGGGTGCCGAGCAGCCCGATCGCGCCGGTGACCCAGGGTTCGCTGTGGTCGACGGCGGTGAAGCCGAGCAGTGCGGTGGCCACGCCGGCACCGAGACGGTGGGCGATCTCGCGGACCTCGTCCTGCGCGCCCAGCGCGCCCTGCCCCACGAGCATCGCCACCCGCTCGCCGCCGCGCAGCACCTCGGCGGCGCGGCGCACGTCCGCCTCCGGTGGCACGGTCGGGGTGCTGCTCGGCGCGTTGCTGGTCCGGTAGTAGCCGTGCGCGTGCGGCGGGTCCACCACGGCCGGCTCGTCCTGCACGTCGAGCGGCAGGATCAGGGCGGTCACGGTACGTCGGGCCAGCGCCGTACGGCAGGCCCGGTCGACGAGGTGCCGGACCTGCGCCGGATTGTCGAGCTGGGCCAGGAACGCCGCTGCCACGTCCTTGTACAGGGCGAGCAGGTCCACCTCCTGGTAGTAGCCGCCGCCCTCGGCGGTGGTCGCCGTGTGCCCCACCAGGGCGACCACCGGCTGGTGGTCGAGCTTGGCGTCGTACAGGCCGTTGAGCAGGTGGATCGCGCCCGGCCCGCTGGTCACCAGCGCGCAACCGAGCGGACCGCCGCCGTACTTGACGTGCGCGGAGGCGGCGAACCCGGCGGTCTCCTCGTGGCGGACCTGGATGAACTGGGCCCGCTCGCCGGCGCGTTGCAGCGCGGAGGTCATGCCGTTGATGCCGTCGCCGGGATAGCCGAAGTAGCGGTGAATGCCCCAGCTGGCCAGCCGGGACACGATGTGGTCCGCGACTGTCGGGTTCCGGGGCAGAGGGCCGGTCTCGTACGGCACGGTGCGGTCGGTGCTCACCTGGCTGCTTCCTTCCGTCCGGTCCGGTTCTGCAGGCCATTCCCCTTCTCCATCGGACAAAACACCACGCGGGCGGGCCGCGGAGGGGTGGACTCGACGTCCGGCAGAATCGTCGGGTGCCCGTCCACGAGATCACCGACCCCGACGACGACCGGATCGCCGACTACCGCGCGCTTACCGACGTCGAGCTGCGCACCCGCTGGGAGCCACCGCACGGCCTGTTCATCGCCGAGGGGGAGCTGGTGCTGCGCCGGGCGCTGCGCGCGGGCTACCCCGCCCGGTCGTACCTGGTCGACGCCAAGCGGGTGGACCAGCTCGCCGACCTGGACACCGGCGACACGCCTGTCTACGCCGCGACACCCGACGTGCTGCAACGGGCCACCGGGTTCCACGTACACCGGGGAGTGCTTGCGTCGTTCCACCGCCGGCCGCTGCCGACGGCGGCCGAGGTGCTCGACGCCGCGCGCCGGGTCCTGATCCTGGAGGACGTCAACAACCACACCAACCTGGGGGCGATCTTCCGGGGGGCCGCCGCGCTCGGCATCGACGGGGTGCTGCTGTCGCCGTCCTGTGCCGATCCGCTGTACCGCCGCAGCGTGCGGGTCAGCATGGGTGAGGTCTTCGCGATGCCGTACGCCAAGCTCGACCCCTGGCCGGCGGGTCTGGACCAGGTGCGGCAGGCGGGCTTCACGGTGCTCGCCATGACGCCGGCGCCGGACGCCGTACCGATCCAGCGGTTGACCCCGGCGCAGCGCGAGCGGGCGGCGCTGCTGCTCGGAGCCGAGGGGCCGGGCCTCACGGCGGCGGCCCAGTCCGCCAGCGACGTGCGGGTGGTCATCCCGATGCGGCGCGGAGTGGACTCGTTGAACGTCGCCGCTGCCGCTGCCGTGGCGTTCTGGGAACTGGGTCGCGACGATCAGCTTGCATGACCATGCGTCTTGTTGAATAATCTTCCCCGTGTCCAAGGTTCTCACCTCCCTGCCCATCGGCGAACGTGTCGGCATCGCCTTCTCCGGCGGCCTCGACACCTCGGTCGCGGTCGCGTGGATGCGCGACAAGGGCGCCGTCCCCTGCGCCTACACGGCCGACATCGGCCAGTACGACGAGCCCGACATCGCGTCGGTGCCCGGTCGTGCGCTCAGCTACGGCGCCGAGGTCGCCCGACTTGTCGACTGCCGCGCCGCCCTGGTCGAGGAGGGCTTGGCGGCGTTGACCTGCGGCGCCTTCCACATCCGTTCCGGCGGACGGGCCTACTTCAACACCACCCCGCTGGGCCGGGCCGTCACCGGGACCCTGCTGGTCCGCGCGATGATCTCCGACGACGTCCAGATCTGGGGCGACGGGTCGACCTTCAAGGGCAACGACATCGAGCGGTTCTACAGGTACGGCCTGCTGGCCAACCCGCAGCTGCGCATCTACAAGCCGTGGCTCGACACCGCCTTCGTCACCGAGCTCGGTGGCCGCAAGGAGATGTCCGAGTGGCTGCTCGACCGCGACCTGCCGTACCGGGACAGCACCGAGAAGGCGTATTCGACCGACGCCAACATCTGGGGCGCCACGCACGAGGCGAAGACCCTGGAGCACCTCGACACCGGCATCGAGACGGTCAGCCCGATCATGGGTGTCCGGTTCTGGGACCCGTCGGTGGAGATCCCCACCGAGGACGTCACGATCGGCTTCGACCAGGGCCGCCCGGTGACGATCAACGGCAAGGAGTTCGGCAGCCCCGTCGACCTGGTGCTGGAGGCCAACGCCATCGGCGGCCGGCACGGCCTGGGCATGTCCGACCAGATCGAGAACCGCATCATCGAGGCCAAGAGCCGGGGCATCTACGAGGCGCCCGGCATGGCGCTGCTGCACGCCGCGTACGAACGGCTGGTCAACGCCATCCACAACGAGGACACCCTGGCGAACTACCACAACGAGGGCCGGCGCCTCGGTCGCCTCATGTACGAGGGCCGCTGGCTGGACCCGCAGGCGCTGATGCTGCGCGAGTCGCTTCAGCGGTGGGTCGGCACGGCGGTCACCGGCGAGGTCACCTTGCGGCTGCGCCGTGGCGAGGACTACTCGATCCTGGACACCACCGGCCCGGCGTTCAGCTACCACCCGGACAAGCTGTCGATGGAGCGTACCGAGGACTCGGCGTTCGGCCCGTCGGACCGGATCGGCCAGCTCACCATGCGCAACCTGGACATCGCCGACTCGCGGGCGAAGTTGGAGCAGTACGCCTCGCTGGGCATGGTCGGCGGCGGGGCTCCGCAGCGGATGATCGGTGCCGCGCAGGCCGCCTCGACCGGGCTGATCGGTGCCATGCCCGAGGGCGGGGCGGAAGCCATCGCCTCGCGGGGCGTCGCCTCCGCCGCCGACGAGGCGCTCGACCGGGCCGCCATGGAGTTCGGCGTGGACTGAGCACCACCCCGCCAGGTCGAGAGCCGGTGTCACGGACGGTAGCGTTGCGGCCGTGTTCCCTACCGTCCGTGAGGTCCTCGCCCTGGACCCGGTCCGCCACGGCGCCCCGCGGGTCGTCGCCGGAGACGCGGGGCTGGACCGGCCCGTCCGCTGGGTGCACGTCGCCGAGGTGCCGGACATCGCCACCCTGCTCGGCGGCGGAGAGCTGGTCCTCACCACAGGCATCGGGCTGCCGGGCGACGACGCGGGACTGCGCGCGTTCATCGGCGACCTCGCCGACGTCGGAGTCTCCGGGCTCGTCGTCGAACTGGGCCGCCGGTACGTCAGCGGGGTGCCACGGGTGATGGCGGCCACCGCCGAGCGGCGCGGCCTGCCCCTGGTGGAGTTGCGCCGGGCCACCCCGTTCGTGCGGATCACCGAGGCGGTGCACGCGCTGATCGTCGACGTGCAGCTCACCGAGCTGCGCGCCACCGAGGAGATCCACCAGCGGTTCAACGACCTCTCCGTCGAGGGCGCCGACGCCGCCGAGGTCATCCGGCAGGCCGCCGAGCTGTCCGGCTGCCCGGTGGTGCTGGAGAACCTGTCCCGGCAGGTCCTCGGGTACGACCACGCGGGCGAGAGCGCCGAGCTGCTGCTGGACGGTTGGGAGCAGCACTCGCGGCGGATCCGGCCGGCCGGACGCACCGCGTACGACCCTGACAGCGGCTGGCTGGTGACCGCCGTCGGCGCCCGGGGGCAGGACTGGGGTCGGTTGCTGCTGCGCTGGCCGGCCAACGGCGACGTGCCGAGCGTCCAGGCCGGCGAGCCGGCCGCCGGCCCGCCCACCCGGCTCAGCATCCTGATCGAGCGCGCCGCGTCCACGCTCGCGCTGGGCCGGCTGATCCGCCGCGACGCCGAGGGCCTGGAACGGCAGATCCACCGCACCCTGCTCACCGCGCTGCTCGACCACTCCCGGCCGGTGGACGAGGTGGCGCTTCGGGCCAAGGCGCTCGGCGTCCTGCTCGACAGGCGGCACCTCGTCGGCGTGATGGTCCGCTACCGCGCGGACGACCCCGCCGGGGAGTCCGGCCCCGAGGCCGGTCAGGCCCGACTGCGCGACCTGTCCGAGGCGGTCGGCCAGGCCCTGCGGGAGGCGAAGCTGACCGCGCTCACGAGCGCCGTCGACGACAACTCGGTGGGTGCCCTGCTGGCCCTCGCAGACCCGGCCGCCGAGGACCGCGCGCTGTCCGCGTTCGCCAGCGCACTTCGTCGGGTACGCCTCGACGCCGGCACCGGCCGCGCGCCCGCCGGCGAGGCGTCCCGGTCGGCCACCGGCGCCGATGTGTCGCGCCCGGCGCCCACTGTGGAGCCCGCGCGGGCGGTGGCAGGTGTCGACCCGTCCCGGGGCGGCGGCGGTGGCGGGGTGATCGTGGCCGCCGGGTCGGGCGTGAGCAGTCTGCGCGAGGCCCGCCGGTCGCTGGTCGAGGCGCGGCAGGTCGCCGAGGCCGCCCGCCGGGACCGGCGTGACCTGCCGATCTTCCGGCTGCCCCACGTCGGCCTGGCCGGGCTGCTGCACCTGCTGCGCGACGAGCCCCGGTTGCAGACCTTCGTCGAGCGCGAACTCGGCGCGCTGCTGGAGTACGACGCCCGGCACCCCCGGGAGCAGTTGCTCGACACCCTGCGCGCCTACCTGGAGCAGGGCCGTAACAAGTCAGCAGGCGCGGCCGCCGCCCACCTGTCCCGCCCGGCCTTCTACGAACGACTGGCCCGCATCGCCCGAATCCTCGACGCAGACCTGGACTCGGTGGAGACCAGCCTCTCCCTGCACGTGGCCCTGCTGGCCCTGGAAGCAGTCCGCAGCCCCTGACCCGGCCGACCCCGCCGCCTTCCCTCCCTGCCATGCGCGTTGATCATGAGGTTGTTGCCGTGACACGCCGGTGCGAGTGGCGACAACCTCATGATCAACGCAGGGAGGGTCAGGCGCCGAGGGCGGTCAGGGCCTTCGCGTAGGTGGAGGGGATGTGGTTCGGGCCGCCGGGGGTGAAGACGTCCGAATTCGCCACCGCCGACCAGGCCGTGGCCGGTACGGCGTCGACAAGGGCCCGGATCACCGGTGCGTCGCGCCACTGGTCCTGTTCGGCGAGCAGGCCGAGGGCCACCACCGACTCCTCGACCTCGCCGACGCACTCGAACGGCTTGTGCCCGTCCACGCCGAGCAGTTCCCGGTAGCCGGGGATCTGCTGCGGGTCGGCCAGCAGGTCACCGCCGAAGATGCCCACCACCCGCTCCCGGGCCATGAACGGCGCCATGGCGAGGAAGACGAACCGGCACTTCGGGCAGTCACGGCACCAGCGCTCGGACGCGTCCCGCAGCTTGAACGCCTGGTTGCAGCTGGTCACCACGTCGTCGTACCTGGTGAACTCGGCGAACATCCGGGCGATGTGCAGCTCGGACAGCGAGCGCAGCAGCGAGAAGTACGGTTCGGTCAGGCCGGCGTGCTCGGCCAGCGACGCCCGCAGCAGCCCTTCGGCCTCGACGCCCTTGGACCACTGGTGGTTGATCTCGTGGCCGTCCCAGACGAGGTTCGGGTCGGACGCCGAGCGCTCGTTGGACATCACCACCGGGCCGAGCCCGTGCAGCACGGCGGTGGCCACGGCGATCAGCGAGTTGATGGCGGTGACCGGGATGTGCCCGTTCAGCGCGCCTGACGCGTTCAGGTCGAACAGCACCGGGTCGATCCGCCGCCGGGCAGCCAGCGGGGTCAGCCCGGACGCCTCGTTCACCGAGACGATCACGTGGTTCGGGTTGACCGAGAACGGCACCGGGTCCAGATCGGCGCGGCGAAGCGCCTCCAGGCTGACGATCGAGTCCTTGCCGCCGCCGACGGCGGAGAGGGGGCGGCGGTCCGAGGTGTCGTACACCCGTGGTGGCTCCGGAGAGCCGGCCGGCACCTCCGGGCGCAGCTGGAGCACGTGCGGCAGCTGGTTGCGGTACGCGTACTCGGCGAGGCCCCTGGTGTAGATGGCCGTGACGTAGTCGACGGTGGCCGCGCCCAGCGGCGCCGGCAGCACGAGTCGGGGCGGCGCGGCGGCCTTGTAGTAGCTGACCCCGGCGACCAGGTGCAGCACCTCCAGCACCCGGTTGAGGGTGGCCACCGTCTCGTCCGACGGCGGTTCCGCCGGGAGCGGGAGGGTGATCACCTCGGTGAACCGCTGCTCGCCGCCGGGGCCGGTCAGCGCGTAGTCGAACAACACCTCGCCGGTCGCGAAGTCGATCGAGTAGGACGGGAAGGTGAAGGCGTCCATCCGCCGGAGCTGCTCGTTGGGCACACGCCATACTAGGCCCTGGTTCGTCCGGCCGTGTCCGGACCGGGCCTGCCCAACCGCCGCCGTAATCCCGAGGAGAGTCCCGTGCGCCTGTCTGACCTGCGCGGACGTAGCGTCGCCGTCTGGGGGACCGGCCGGGAGGGCCGGGCCGCTGTGACAGCGATCGCCGCGCACGGCCCCGCCGACCTGGTCGCCGTCGACGACAGCGCGAACTTCCTGTCGCTGCCCTGGGACGGCCCGCTGGCCGAGGCGGCGCCGCTGGTCACCGGCGAGGCGGGCTTCGAACGGCTCGCCGCCGCCGACGTGGTGGTCCGCTCGCCAGGTGTGCCGCAGACCCACCCGTGGCTGGTCGAGCTGCGCCGGCACGGCGTACCTGTCACCCAGGGCACGGCGCTCTGGATGGCCGACCACGCCGCGCGCACCGTCGGGGTCACCGGCAGCAAGGGCAAGAGCACCACCTCCAGCCTGATCAGCCACCTGCTCACCGCGATGGGCCGGCCGAACGTCTTCGGCGGCAACATCGGCGTGCCCACCCTCGATCTGCCCGAGTCCGAGCTGTACGTGCTGGAGCTGTCCAGCTACCAGTGCAGCGACCTGACCGACTCGCCCCGGGTGGCGGTGGTCACCGCGTTGTTCCCCGAGCACCTGGACGCGCACGGCGGGGAACGCGAGTACTACCGGGACAAGCTCAACCTGCTCGCCCATGATCCGCAG
Organism: Micromonospora sp. NPDC000663; assembly: GCF_042898105.1. Lineage (NCBI taxonomy): Bacteria > Bacillati > Actinomycetota > Actinomycetes > Micromonosporales > Micromonosporaceae > Micromonospora > Micromonospora sp. NPDC000663. The sequence goes on along the minus strand of NZ_JBIAYR010000008.1, from coordinate 157,600 downwards.
ACGATCGTGGTGAACGGCGGCGATCCCCGGCTCGCCGCCGAGCTGGGGGATCTGCCGGCGGTGCGGGCCGGCCGTCCGGACACCACCCACGTCGCCACAGGTGCCGACGGCACGCAGTGGTTCCATGTCGGCGACCAGCCGCTGTTCCCGCGCGCCGTGCTGCCGCTTGTCGGCCGGCACAACGAGGGCAATCTGTGCGTCGCCCTCGCCGTGCTCGACGCGCTCGGCGTCGACGTGGTGGCCGAGAAGGACAGCCTCGCCATCGCCGTCGCCGAGTTCCAGGGGCTGGCCCACCGGCTCACCGAGATCACCGACCCGTCGGGGTTGACGTTCGTCGACGACACCCTGGCCACCAGCCCGTACGCGGCCATGCACGCCATCGACGCGTACGACGGGCGGCCGTTGACCGTGATCGTCGGCGGTAACGACAGGGGCCTGGACTACACGCCGCTGGCCGAGCACTTGGCGGAGCGGGAGATCACGGTCATCGGCATCCCGGACAGCGGCCCCCGGATCATCGAGGCGCTGGCCGGGCTGCCGATGGTGCGTACCGAGGTCGCCGAGGATCTGGTGGCAGCGGTCGGGCTGGCGCGCAAGCTGACGCCCGCGGGCGGTGTCGTGCTGCTCTCCCCGGCAGCGCCGAGCTACGGGCGGTTCCGCAACTTCGAGCACCGCTCCGAGGTGTTCGCGCAGGCGGTCGCCGACACCGCCCGTTGACTCAGGCCCGGTCGACCGGGCTGGGGTCCGGTGACGGCATCCCGGGCAGCAGCGCGGTGTCGTCCTCGTCCACGTCGTCGTTCTCGGGCGACGTGGGTTCCGTCCCGGCGCCGGTGGGGTGGCCGTCCTTGTCCGGGGTCCAGGCGAAGGCGAGTGCCCCGCCGGTCAGGGCCAGCAGCATCCCGACCACGAAGCCGCCCAGGTTCGAGGTCAACCAGGAGACCAGGCCGAGCACCAGCGAGACCACGGCGTAGAAGACCCGCTGCTGCGGGGTGGTGATCAGCAGCACCCCGCAGATGACGAGGATGGCGGGTACCAGGTACGCGGCGAGCCCCTGCGGGCCGATGTGCAGCAGCACTCCGAGCGGCGCGCGCAGGGTCGCCAGCATCTCCAGGCCCCCGAGGGCGATCAGCACGGCGGCGGTGAATGGGCGGGCCCGCCGCCAGCGGCGCCACCGCCCGCGGGATCCGCGGACGGCAGACGCCGCCTGGTGTCGTTCGGCGCTCACGTCAGCACCCGTCGGAGGTGAACGCCATGCGCAGGTTGGGCAGGTTGAAGACGGCCGCCGTGGTGGCGTAGTTGTTCTGCCGCAGGTTCTCGATGACGACCGAGTCGGCCTGCTGCGAGAAGACGCCGGGGTTGCCCTTCACGCCGGGCACCTTGTCCAGGGTGCTGGCGTCCTGCCCGACGTCGATGTTGCGGAAGGCGGCGTCGCCGGCGACCTCGTCGCCGTCCACCACAAGGGTCCGGGCGGTGACCGGTCGGTCGCCGCCGCCGGCGGTGATCTTCAGGAAGATGCCACCGAGGTTGATGCTCTGGCAGAGGTTGGTCAGCTCCGCCTTGTCGATCGCCGAGACCATCACCAGGACCTGTCCGCCGGTGTCGCCCTGGTTGGGGCTGTCCGGGATCATCTGGTCGAGGGTGGCGAACTGCTCGAACCCGGTGCCGGTGAGCCTGTCGGCCGTGACGGTGAACGGCATGCCCGAGATGGCGAACTGCGCGCCCAGCACGCCCTGGGCGGTGAGCATGATCATGCCGGCGGCGCCCGCCACGACGATGCCGAACGTGGCGGCGAACCGGCGCCAGCGCACGCCACTGCGCGGCGGGCCTGCTGCGATTGGTGTGGTTTCCTCCGACATGGCGGCTCCCCTTAAGATCAATTCATCCCCGACAATGGGAATTGCATCCGTGGCCTGCGCCCGGTAGGCGCAGAGCCGAAGTTACCGCTGAGTAAAGGGGAGGTCAACGGCGTGTGGCGGCCATTTGGACGGTATTTGTTAAATGTGGCCAAAGTGAAAAACCGCTGCGGTTTCCGACCGTGTGATCAAGACTGGTGGATCGGTGCGCAGGGTGCGGTCGTACTCGGACCGTCGTCCGGCCGTATCGGCCGGGTCGCCTGAATCGCACCCTCGGTGCCCAGGAACGGCGCCGTGGCCGCGTAGGTGAGCACCGGCAGCAGTTGCGGCAACTCCGCCGCCCGACCCCGCGCCACCCGGCCGCGGACCGTGGCGTAGATGCCACCGACCACCGTGGACACCAGCTCGTCGCGGCCCACGTCGGCGAGCGTCGGCCCCGGCCCGGCGTCGGCGAAGAACCGGCGGAAGCTGGCGAGCAGCGCGTCGCGCTCGCGGCGGGCGTCGGGCCCTGCCGCGTCCACCTCGACGAGCGCCATCCGGGCGAACGCCGGCACGCTCGCCAGCACCTCCAGCAGGGTGCGCAGCGCGGCGCGTGCCGCGTCCGGCCAGGCCGGGCCGGCCTCGCGGTAGGCGCTCTCCATCAGCTGCGACACCACGGCGATCCCGTGCCGGTACGCGGCGAGAAAGGCGTCCTCCTTGCCGGTGAACAGGGCGTAGAAGGCTGGCCGGGTCACGCCTGCGGCGTGGCAGATGTCGCTGACCCGGGCGTTGTCGTAGCCCTTCGTCGCCACCTCGTGCACGAGCCCGTCGAAGAGGCGGTCACGTTGGGTGGCGGCCACGACCTCCGCGGAGACCCGTCGCGGGCCGCGCTTGATCGCGCGGTCCGGGTCGCGGCCCGGGCGCGCGCCGGGCAGGGGTGCCGGCGCCGGCGGGGGGTGGCTCTGCGTGGTCAACTCATTGACCTCCGTTGATTCGTTGACTTTGCGACCCTCCGGGGTTTATAACTTTCCTCACGCTCAGTTCGCTCCCCGTCACCATTGGTGATCTCTCGGATGGTCACCCCGACTCGTCGAAGGAGGGCTCGATGGCTGTCATTATCGCCGAACACGAACGCTCTCCCAATGCCGGAAAGGCGCAGGTGACGCGGCTCCGCCGCAGTGCACCACGCCGAGCCGCCCGCTGACCCCGCGGCGCCTTCCGTCATCCGCGGTCGACCCGACGGTCGCCCGGCACCTCCACCACCGCCGTCCACCACGGACGGCCACACTCGCCGCCCGGACGTACCCGCCCGGCGGTGACCGCCTGTGCGGTCCGCTCGTTCCCGTCCCACCACCGGAAGGAAGCACCATGCCCAGGTACGGAAAGATCGGCGGGGGCCTCGTCGCCCTCGCGCTGCTCACCGGCCTCCTGGCCGGCACGCCAGCCTCCGCCGACCCGTCGGCAGCGCTCGCCGGCAACGTCCTGACCTACCCCACGGCCGGCGGCACCGCTGTCGCCGTCAACGACGTCATCCAGGCCAGCCTCAAGACCGGCACCAACGCCACCTTCTACAACTCGACCTCGGGCACCACCGGCATCAAGTGCGCCGCGTCAAGCTTCAGCGCCAAGGTGCTCACCAACCCGACCGCCCCGGGCACCGCCACCGAGAGCCTCACCGCCCAGAGCTTCGGCACCTGCACGACCAACGTGTTCGGCACCACCGGGGTGCAGAGCATCGCCCTCAACAACCTGCCGTACGCCACCTCCGTCACCAGCGCCGGCGTGGTCACGATCTCCGGCACCGCGGCGGCGCCGGTCCAGAGCACCGTCGTGCTGAACTCGCTGCTCGGCGCGATCACCTGCGTCTACCGGACCAGCACCAACAGCCTCACCGGCGTGGCGGCCAACGCCGCCAACTCGATCACCTTCACCAACCAGCCGTTCACCAAGTTCTCCGGCCCGTCCCTCTGCTTCGGCACCGCGTACTTCTCGGCGACGTACTCGCCGGTGCGTGACAGCACCAAGGGCAACGCCACCGTCTACGTGAACTGATTACGTCGCACCGGGGCCGGTGCGCGGCGATCCGCCGTGCGCCGGCCCTCGACGTCGCGCGGGTCAGCCGGCGACCAGCGCCGCGTGCAGGGCGCGCATCGACCGGACGGCCGAGCGGATCTCCTGCAGGTAGCGGCCGGGGCTGAGCGTCGGCTCCGGCAGCCGGGCCAGGTCGGGCAGAGTGGAGTCCACCCCGACGGTGTCGATCCCGCAGCCGTACGGCAGGGCCAGGGTGCGCAGCGCGTCGCAGTGCTGGAACGGCACGTAGATCGGCGCGGTCACCAGCAGCACCGCGTCGTCGGTGGCGAGCTGGACGTGCCCGGCCCAGAACCGCTGGGTGTCCGCGGTGTGCGCGCGCCGCCGATGCGGCTCGCTCGACGGCGCCGCCAGCACCCGCACCGGCGGCAGACCGGCCGGCAGATAGGTGCGCGACGACCAGGAGTGGTGCGGGTGACCCGCGTCGACCCCGTCGCGCAGGGCCGGCGCGCCCATCCCCGATGCCAGCCGGACCGCCGCGTCCAGGGCGTCCACCTCCGTCGCGCAGTCGGGCACCCCCGCCTCGGCCAGCGTCAGGCGTTCCAGCTCGGAGAGCGGCCGGAAGCTGCCCAGCACCGCCACCTCTCCGGTCACCCGCAGCCCCTCGCGCAGCAGGTGCACGGCGTACGCGACGCGGCGCAGGCAGGCGTGCGCCAGACCGCCCAGCACCACCAGGTGGGCGTACGCGGGCCGGGCCGGCGGCACGGGTCGGACGAGCCCGAGCGCGGCGGCGGTGACGCGTACCAGCTCGGCGGTGTCCGGGTCGAGTGCCGGCTCCCGGGCGTCGGGCCTCTCGCGGCCGCCGCGGAAGTCCCAGTGGACGCCGGAGAAGTCGTCGAGGAACCGGAGAATGTCGGCGAGGTCGCCGCCCGGCCAGGTGCCGCCGAAGCGGGCGACCAACCGGCGCAGCGGGTCGGCGCCGACCCAGCCGGCGATCCCGTCGATCATCGTGGGCGTATCCGGGGCTCCGGCGGGCAGCGGCACGTCCGGCCCGACGGGCACCGGCCCGGTGCGCACCGACCCGGACGCTGGCGGGGCGGGGAGTTCGGGCACCGCCGGATCGTACCGACCGGAGCGCCCGGCGCGCGGTCGACCGCCACGAGCGGGCTGACGCACTGTCAGGAGCGGACGCTCCCTGCGCTACACAGTGGCAGTTGTCCATGCCGGCGTGGTGGTGGGAGCGTGCGGTATCCACGAACGCCGCTGAAGGGTGCCCACGATGACCGACGACCTGCTGGCCCGGCACCGGGCCGTGCTCCCGTCCTGGATGCCGCTGTACTACGCCGAGCCGATCGAGCTGGTCTCCGGCTCGGGCCGCCGGGTCGTCGACGCCCAGGGGCGCAGCTACCTGGACTTCTTCGGCGGGGTGCTCACCAACATGATCGGGTACGACATCCCGGAGATCCGGGAGGCGGTCGAGCGCCAGCTCGCCACCGGCATCGTGCACAGCTCGACGCTCTACCTGATCCGCCAGCAGGTGGAGCTGGCCGAGAAGATCGCGCAGCGGTCCGGCATCCCGGACGCCCGGGTGTTCTTCACCAACTCCGGCACCGAGGCGAACGAGGCCGCGCTGCTTGTCGCCACCAACCACCGCCGTTCGCACCAGATCCTGGCCGTGCGCAACAGCTATCACGGCCGGTCGTACGCGGCCATGGGTGTCACCGGCAACCGCAACTGGTCGGCCAGCGCCCTCAACCCGCTCCAGGTGGCCTGGCTGCACTCGGGTGACCGGGTGCGCGGTCTGCTGGCGCGGTTGAGCGCCGAGGAGCAGGTCGACGCGGCGGTGGAGGACCTGCGTGAGGTGCTGGCCACCCAGACCACAGGTGACGTGGCCGCGCTGATCGCCGAGCCGATCCAGGGCGTCGGCGGTTTCGTGCATCCGCCGGACGGGCTCTTCGCCGGGTGGAAGAAGGTCCTCGACAAGCACGGCATCCTGTTCATCGCCGACGAGGTGCAGACCGGCTGGGGGCGTACCGGGGAGCACTTCTGGGGTTACCAGGCGCACGGCGTCACCCCGGACCTGCTCACCTTCGCCAAGGGCATCGGCAACGGGTTCGCCCTGGCCGGGGTGGTCGGCCGCGCCGAGGTGCTCGAGGCCGTGCCGGCGATCAGCTTCTCCACGTTCGGCGGCAACCCGATCTCCACGGCGGCCGGCAACGCGGTGCTCGACTACCTGCTCGCGCACGACCTCCAGGCGAACGCGGCACGCGTCGGCGCGATCCTCGCCGACGGCCTGCGGTCCGCCGTGGGCGGTCTCGACTGCGTCGCCGAGGTACGCGGAAAGGGGCTGATGCTCGGCGTCGAGTTCGTCAGGCCGGGCACCAGCGAGCCCGACCCGGCGTTGACCAACCAGGTCTTCGAGGCGTGCCGTTCCGGTGGCCTGCTCGCCGGCAAGGGCGGCCTGTACGGCAACGTGCTGCGGATGGGTCCACCGTTGACGCTTACCGAGGAGGAGGCCCGCGAGGGCCTGGCGATCCTCGTCGACGCGATCCGCTCGTCGGCGGGGGTGGCGGCATGAGCATCGGACACTTCATCGACGGCAAGCGGGTCGGCGGCACGTCCGAGCGGCGTGGCGACGTGTTCGACCCGGCGACCGGTAGGCGTACCGCCGAGGTGGAGCTGGCCTCCGCCGCGGACGTGGACGTCGCGGTGCAGGCCGCGGCCCGCGCGGCGCGGACCTGGCGGGACGCGTCATTGGCCAGGCGGTCGGCGGTGCTGTTCGCGTTCCGCGAGCTGGTACACGCTCGCCGCGACCGGCTCGCCGAGGCGATCACCGCCGAGCACGGCAAGGTGCTCGCCGACGCCGCCGGCGAGGTGCAGCGCGGCCTGGAGGTCATCGAGTACGCCTGCGGTCTGCCGTCGGCGCTGCGCGGGGCGTTCAGCGAGAACGTGTCCACCGAGGTCGACTCGTACACCATCCGGCAACCGCTCGGGGTGGTGGCGGTGATCTCGCCGTTCAACTTCCCGGTGATGGTGCCGCTGTGGTTCGTGCCGGTGGCGGTGGCCTGCGGCAACGCGGTGGTGCTCAAGCCGAGCGAGAAGGACCCGAGCGCGGCGCTGCTGCTGGCCGAGTGGTTCGCCGAGGCTGGTCTGCCCGACGGGGTGCTCAACGTGGTCAACGGTGACTCCGAGGCCGTCGACGCGCTGCTGGACCACCCGGAGGTGCGGTCGGTGTCGTTCGTCGGCTCCACCCCGATCGCCAGGTACGTCTACCAGCGCGGCACCGCGGCCGGTAAGCGGGTGCAGGCGCTCGGCGGCGCGAAGAACCACATGGTGGTGCTGCCCGACGCCGACCTGGACCTGGCCGCCGACGCGGCGGTCAACGCCGGGTTCGGCTCGGCGGGGGAGCGGTGCATGGCCATCTCGGTGCTGGTGGCCGTGGAGCCGGTCGCGGACGCGCTCGTCGAGCGGATCGCCGCGCGGATGGCCGGTCTGCGCACCGGCGACGGACGGCGGGGCTGCGACATGGGTCCGCTGGTCACCGCCGCGCACGCCGCGACTGTGCGTTCCTACGTGGACGCCGGGGTGGCCGCCGGCGCGGTGCCGGTGGTGGACGGGCGGGACGTGACGCCGGACGGCGACCCGGACGGCTTCTGGCTGGGCCCTACGCTGTTCGACCGGGTGACCACCGACATGTCGATCTACACCGACGAGATCTTCGGTCCGGTGCTCAGCGTGGTCCGGGTCGACTCGTACGACGAGGCGGTGGAGCTGGTCAACGCCAGCCCGTACGGCAACGGCACGGCGATCTTCACGAACGACGGCGGCGCGGGCCGGCGCTACCAGCACGAGGTGGAGGTGGGCATGGTCGGGATCAACGTGCCGATCCCGGTGCCGATGGCGTACCACTCGTTCGGCGGCTGGAAGTCGTCGCTCTTCGGTGACCTGCACGCGCACGGCGAGGACGGGGTGCGGTTCTTCACCCGGGGCAAGGTGGTCACCAGCCGGTGGCTCGATCCCCGGCACGGTGGGGTCAACCTCGGCTTCCCCACCCAGACCTGAGCAGCCGCAGGGTGCCCGCCCCGACCAGGTAGGCCACCAGGGCCGCGACGGGCACCCCCAGCGGCTCGGGTGCGGTCTTCGGGGCCTCGCTGTTGACCACCAGGCCGACCACCACCGCGGCGAAGCCGCCGGCGGTGAGCAGCGTCCGCGCGGTCGCCCGCCAGCCGGCGGCCGGCCGCCCGGCCGGTGGCTCGCGGCGGCTGGTGCCCTCCTCGATTCTTCCGAAGACGGCGACCAGCGCGGCCAGCACGACCGACAGCAGCAGCACCCAGGGCACCCGCCAGGCCAGCCAGGCGGCCGAGCCCACCGGCGGCGTCGGCAGCACCCGCACCGCGTCGAGCGCGCCGACCAGCAGGATCGCGGCGGTCAGGTGCCAGAGGAACACGGTCAGGACCACCGCGTTCACCGCGATCACGGCCTGCCAGGGGCGGGGCCGGTGCAGCCACCGTTCCGCCCGTTCGCGCAGCAGCAGGATCAGCCCGAACTGCGCGGTGGCCAGGGCGAGCAGCGCCAGGCTCGGCGGTGCGGCGTTGTCCAGCCGCACGCCGGGCACGTTGAGCATGCTGACCGGGTACGGCCCGGCGGCGGTCAGCAGCAGCGCGACGCCCAGCCCACCGAGCAGCAGCGGCCACCCGACCCGCCGGTCGCCCACCCAGTTGGCCCGCGCGTCATGGTCGTCCTTGCGCGCGGTGCGCGCGTCATGGTCGTCCTTGCGCGCGGCGCGCGCGTCGTGCCAGGCGAAGCCGAGCTGGTGCACGGCCAGCCAGCCGAAGAGGTAGTTGCCGTAGGCCAACTCGTCCGGTCCGCGGAGCCGGCCCAGGTCACCGGCGGCGACCAGGGCGGCCAGCCCCAGCGGCACGAGCACGCCGAAGCGCCGGTGCAGCGCGTACATCACCGGGGTCAGCGGCACCACCAGCAGGTAGGCGGCGAGGAACCAGAGCGGGATGGTGGCGAACCAGACGACGGTGCGGATCTGCTCGGCCCCGGCGCCGGCCAGCCGGGCCACCAGCGCGCCGCAGGCGAGCACCAGCAGGAGCGCGCTGGTGGGCCGCAGCAGTCGCGCGCTGCGGTTCAGCAACCAGCCGGTGGCGTCGCCGCCACGCGCCCGGCGGGCGGTCAGCGAGGCCGCGTTGGCGTACCCGCCGACCAGGAAGAAGACCGGCATCACCTGGGCCACCCAGGTCAGTGGGTACGCCCAGGTCAGCTCGTCTAGAGCGGAGTGAGCGGTCGGCCGGCCCGCGGCGTCGTACCCGATGGCGGCGACCGTCCAGTGTCCGAGGACGACCATGATGATCGCCAGGGCGCGGAGCAGGTCGACGATGCGTTCCCGGGCAGCCGGCGTACCGGCGGCGAGCTGCCGCAGACGGCGCATGGCCCGAGGCTATGCCACCGGAGTCCGTCCGAGGGTGATAACGGTTCGGACGCCGGGGCTTGAAAGCGGCGCGCTCCTGCCGTAGAAATTCTTCAGCAACTTTAAATGAAATGAAGACAAGCAACACATCCCCCGCGCGCCTCGTGCGACGGACGCCTTCCCCCTTCGCGGCGACCGCCCGACCCGACCCGAGGAGAACCCATGAACAGGCGTGACATCCTGCGGCGTAGCGCCGCCGCCGGTCTGCTGGCCACCCCCGCCGCCGGTCTGCTGACCGGTTGCGCGACCGGCGGCGCCGACAAGGGCGATGCCGAAACCTACAAGGGCACCAAGAGCGCCGAGAACCCGCTCGGCGTGAAGGAGGACGCCCCGCTCGAGGTGGTGATCTTCGGCGGCGGCTTCGGCGAGGAGTACGCCAAGGCCCACGAGGCCATGTACACCGAGAAGTACCCGAAGGCGAAGATCAAGCATTCCGCCACCCAGGAGATCAGCAAGACCCTCCAGCCACGTTTCGTCGACGGCACCCCGCCCGACGTGGTCAACAACTCCGGTGCCGGCCAGATCGACTTCAACGGCCTGGTCAGCCAGAACGCCATCGCCGACCTCGGCGAACTGCTCGACGCGCCGAGCCTCGACGTCCCCGGCAAGACGGTCCGGGAGACCCTGCTGCCCGGCGCGGTCGAGATCGGTTCGTACGACGGCAAGTTCCTGGTGATGAACTACACCTACACCGCGTACGGCATCTGGTACTCCAACAAGCTGCTCACCGACCGTGGCTGGACGTACGCCAAGACCTGGGACGACCACATCGCCCTGTGCAAGCAGATCAAGGCCGCCGGCATCGCCCCCTGGACGTACGCCGGCCTGCACCCGCGCTACATGAGCTGGCCGCTGATCTCCACCGCGATCAAGCTCGGCGGCCCGTCGGTGGCCACCGCCATCGACAACCTGGAGCCGAACGCCTGGAAGTCCGACTCGATGCGCACCGCCGCCGACGCGTGGCACCAGATCGTCAAGGACAAGTACATCCTCGACGGCTCCTCCGGCCTGGACCACAAGCAGTCGCAGACCGCCTGGTGCCAGGGCAAGGCCGCCTTCATCTCCTGCGGATCCTGGCTGGAGAGCGAGCAGAAGGACGTCACCCCGGCCGGCTTCAACATGACCATCGCGCCCACGCCGAGCCTGGGCAGCGGCGACAAGCTGCCGTTCGAGGCGATCCGGGGCACTGCGGGCGAGCCGTTCATGGTGCCCGCCAAGGCCCGCAACCTCGCCGGCGGGCTCGAGTACTTCCGCACCATGCTGTCCCGCAAGGGTGCGCAGGACTTCACGAAGAAGGTCTCCAGCCTCACCGTCGTCGCCGGCGCCAGCGAGGGCGCGGACCTGCCGTACGGGCTGAACACAGTGGTCAAGGCGCTCGACGCGTCAGGCGCCAACGGCTTCAACTGGGTCTACAACAACTACTACCGCAAGCTGGAGCGCAACCTCGTCGACGCCGCGTGCGGCGAGTTCTTCAGCGGCCGGATCGGCCCTGCGGAGTTCCTCGACCAGTGCCAGAAGGGCGCCGACTCGATCGCCCAGGACAGCTCGATCAAGAAGTACAAGCGAGCGGCCTGACCGCCCGGCCGGTGGGGGAGACGACCACCCCCACCGGCCGTATTCCCTCGGAGAGGTCCTTCTCGTGAGACATGGCAAGTGGCCGCTGATCGTCACGTTCCTGGTGCCGCCGGTGCTGCTGTACGTGTTCTTCGTCGTCTCGCCGTACCTTCAGGCGTTCCAGATCTCCACCACCGACTGGCTCGGCTACTCCGCCGACGCCAACCCGGTCGGTCTGGCGAACTTCAAGGCCCTGTGGCGCGACGACTACGTCTGGAACGCGCTGAAGAACAACGGCATCCTGCTGGCCCTGGTGCCCGTGCTGACAATCGTGCTCGGGCTGTTCTTCGCCACCATGCTCGCCATGGGCGGACGCAAGGGCCGCGCCGGAGTCACCGGGGTACGCGGCGGCGCGTTCTACCGCACCGTGTACTTCTTCCCGCAGGTGCTCTCCGTGGTGATCATCGCGCTGCTGTGGAAGGAGGTCTACCACCCCAACAAGGGCCTGCTCACCAGCGCACTGCACGGCCTCGGCCTGCCCTCGCCGACCTGGCTCGGCGACCCGGCGACAGCCTTCTGGTGCGTCCTCGCGGTGATGGTGTGGAGCAACGTCGGCTTCTACGTGGTGCTGTTCGGCGCGGCCATGTCCGCGGTGCCGAAGGAGATCTACGAGGCGGTGCTGCTCGACGGCGCGTCCCGGTTCACCACCCTGCGCCGGGTCACCCTGCCGCTGCTCTGGGACACCGTGCAGGTCGCCTGGGTCTACCTGGCCATCTTCGCCCTCGACGGGTTCATCCTCGTGCAGCTCATGACGAACGGTGGGCCGAACTTCTCCACCGACGTGATCGGCGTACGGATGTACGACACCGCCTTCGGCAGCGAGACCAAGTTCGGCTACGCCTCGGCGATCGGCGTGGTGATGTTCTTCCTGACCCTCTCGGTTGCCGTGCTGTCGCTGCGGATCGGCCGGCGCGAACGGATCGAGTACTCGTGACCACACTGGACAAGCCCGCCGCGACCGCACCGACCCCTACCGCTCGGCGGGACCGTCCCGTACGCCGGGAACTGGGCGTCGCCAACACCCTGTCGCACGGCTTCCTGCTGATCTGGGGCCTGCTCACCGTCCTGCCGCTGCTGTGGATGTTCCTCAGCTCGTTCAAGACCAACGGCGAGATCCTGGCCGACCCGTGGGGGCTGCCCGGGGCGCTGCACTGGGACAACTGGGCGCGGGCCTGGACCGGCGCGCACATCGGCAGGTACTTCCTCAACAGCCTCGTGGTGGTCACCGGCTCGGTGAGCCTCACCATGCTGATGGGCGCCACCGCCGCGTACGTCTTCGCCCGGTACGAGTTCCGGGGCCGGCAGTTCGTCTACTACCTGTTCGTGGGCGGACTGATGTTCCCGGTGTTCCTCGCCCTGGTGCCGCTCTTCTTCGTGGTCCGCAACGCCGGCCTGTTCAACACCTGGGTCGGGCTCATCCTCGTGTACGCGGCCTACTCGCTGCCGTTCACCGTGTTCTTCCTGACCGCGTTCTTCCGGACCCTGCCGACCTCGGTGGCGGAGGCCGCGATGGTCGACGGCTGCGGTCACTTCCGGCTCTTCTTCCGGGTCATGCTGCCGATGGCGCGTCCGGGACTGATCAGCGTAGCGATCTTCAATTTCCTCAGTCACTGGAACCAGTTCCTGCTGCCGCAGGTGCTCATGCAGGGCGACGAGTCCAAGTGGATGCTCGCCCAGGGACTGTTCGCGTTGTCGGTCAGCCAGGGTTACGCGGGCGACTACGCGCGGCTCTTCGCCGGGCTGAGCATCGCGGTGCTGCCGGTGCTCGCGATCTACGTGGCCTTCCAGCGCCAGGTCCAGACCGGCCTGACCGCCGGCCAGCTCAAGTAGCCCCGACCGAACCCGATCAGAGACGCCTGCCGCGCCTCCCCGGCCCTCGGCCCCCGGCTAACGATCCGCGCAACTTCAGGGAAACTGCTGCCTCAACGCGCCCCGGGACAGCTGTCTCCCCGACAGTGCGCGGGTCGCGCCGCGTGGCGGGGTCAGGGGGCGGTGGGGAAGAGGCGGGCGTGCAGGGCGGCCGGGTCGGTCAGCTCGGTCAGGTCGCGGGCGGCGAGCCAGGCTGCGGCGGCGGCCCCGTCGCCGGCGGTACGCAGCGGCGCGTGCGGCCAGTGCCGGCTGATCTCGGCCCGGACGGCGGTGGCGAGCGGGGTGTCAGCGGTGAGCAGTCCGCCGCCCAGCACGACGGGTGTGTCGGCTCCGGCCGCGCGGATCCGGCTGACACTGGACGCCAGGTGCGCGGCGGCCTCGGCGATGAGTGCGGTGGCGATCGGTTCGCCGTCGGCGGCGGCGGTGACCACGAGTGGCGCGAGCCGGGCCAACTCGACGGGGGGTCGTCGGGTGACCGCCTGGATGGTGGCGTCGACCGTGTCGCGGGGGCGTGGGGCGATGTCGGCGCTGCCCATCAGTTCGGTGAGTACCGCCGTGGCCAGCGCGCCCGGCGTGTGGCCGGCGTCGAGGTCGGCGAGGAGCCGGCGAACCGCCTCGCGGCCGAGCCAGAAACCGGACCCGGCGTCGCCGAGCAGCCACCCGTGACCGTCGGCGACGCGGTCCAGTCGCAGGTCGCGGACCTTGGCGGTGATCGCCCCGGTGCCGGCGATGAGGACCGTCCCGTCGGGCTCGGCGGTGCCGGAGGCGTACGCGACGAGGGCGTCGCCGTGCACGGCGTACGGGCAGCGCAGGCCGGCGTCGTGCCAGGCGCGGTCGAAGGCGGCGCGTCCGGTCGGGTCGGCGAGTAGTCGGGCGGCTCCGGCCAGCCCGATGGTGCCGGCGGCCACCCGATTCGGGTCGACGCCGTGCAGCGCGCCTCGCAGCGCGGTCAGCAGCTCGGCGGCGGCCCGTTCGGCGCCGTGGCTGGTGGGGTTGCCACCGCCGGCGCGTCCGGTGCCGAGGCGTTCACCGGTGAGGGTCAGGGCGGTCGCCCGGGTGGACGTACCGCCGACGTCGAGGCCGACCACGACGGTGTCGGACATCGGCACGGGCCTCCTTGCGCTGCGCGGCGATGGGCCTGTTCATGCTGGTCGGCCCGCTCGCGTCGGGCAAGGTCCGGCGTGCGGGAGGGGCTGTGCGCCAGGTAACAGTTTGAAAACTTCTCCCACGGTCTTGACACGGAGGGGCCTGCAGTAAGAAATTTTACCACTATCAGTTAACAGTCCTTTCGGATGGTGAGGCGTCAATGGTTGATCACGAGGTGGACACCGCCGCGGGGACCGCGGTGGTCGACGCCGACGCGTTCGACCGGCGGGGCACGCCCGGGTCGGCCTCGGACGGGGTACTGGCTCGCGTCCGCAACGGGCTCGCCGAGCTGACCGGGGCGCTGCGTCGCGTCGCCGAGCACGTGCTCAGCGACCCGGAGGCCGCAGCCCGCTCCACAATCGTGGAGCTGGCCGAACGCAGTGGCACCTCACCCGCGACCATCACCCGCTTCTGCCGGGCGATGGGCTTCGAGGGGTACGCCGACCTGCGCCTCGGCATCGCCTCCGAGACGGGCCGGGCACGCTCCGCCGGATGGACCGTCGACATCGGACGCGAGATTCAGCCGAGCGACCCGCTGGCCCGCGTGCTCGACCAGATCATGGCCGCGGACACCCGCGCCATGCACGACACCGCCGCGCTGCTCGACCTCGCCGAGGTGGAACGGGCCGCCGTGGCGATCGCCGGCGCGAGTCGGGTGAACATCTTCGGCGCCAGCGGCAGTGCGCTGGTCGGCGAGGAGATGCAGTTCAGCCTGCACCGCATCGGGGTGGCCGCGTGGGCGTGGAACGACGTGCACGAGGGCCTGGCCAGCGCCGCGCTGCTGCGCGCCGGAGACGTGGCCCTGGGCATCTCGCACACCGGGCAGACCCGCGAGACCATCGAGATGCTCGCCGAGGCCGGTAGCCGGGGCGCCACCACGATCGCCCTCACCGGCTTCCCCCGCTCGCCGCTGGCCGAGCTGGCCGACATCGTGCTGCTCACCGCCAGCCAGGCGACGACCTTCCGGCCGGACGCGCTCTCCGCCCGGCACCCCCAGCTGGTGGTGCTCGACCTGCTCTACATCGCCGTCGCGCAGCGCACCCACGACCGCGCCCACGCGGCCTTCCAGCGCACCGCGCAGGCAGTCGACGGGCACAAGGCCGCGAAGGGAGCCAGCTCATGATCAGCGCCCAGGGGTACGCGGACGCGGTCCGCCCGGTGCTCGACCGGCTGCTCGACTCGCAGGCCGACGGGCTCACCCGGGCCGCCGACCTGATCGCCGAGAGCCTGCGCGCCGGCGGTGTGCTCCAGGCCTTCGGCGCCGGACACTCCGAGGCGTTCGCCGCCGAACTCGTCGCCCGCGCCGGTGGGCTTGTCCCCACCAACCGGCTCTCGGTACGGGACCTCGTGGTGCACGGTGACGCTCCGCGCGACGTGCTCGCCGACCCCAAGCTGGAACGCGACCCCTCGATCGCCCACCAGATCTACGCGCTCGCGGCGCCGCAGCCGCGCGACGTGTTCGTGGTGGCGTCCCAGTCCGGCATCAACGGCTCGGTGGTCGAGCTGGCGGCGCTGGTCACCGAGCGCGGTCACCCGTTGATCGCGGTCACCTCCGTCGAGCACACCGCACGGGTCGCCCCACGGCACCCGTCCGGTCAACGGCTCGCCGACCTCGCCGACGTCGTGCTGGACAACGGCGCGCCGTACGGCGATGCACTGCTGCCGCTCGAGGGCGGCGGCGCGGTCTGTGCGGTCTCCTCGGTCACCACGGCGCTGCTGGCGCAGTTGCTGACCGCGGAGGTCGTACGACGGTTCCACCAGGCCGGAGAGGTGCCCCCTATCTACCTCTCCGCCAACGTCCCCGGCGGGGACGAGCACAACATCGCCCTCGAGTCGCGGTACGCCGGGCGTCTCCGGCGCACCGCCTGACCCGAAATTCCACAAGGAGAGACGACGATGTCGATTACCCCCGAACACCCGGCCGCGCTCGACCGCCGCACGGTGCTGCGCCGCGCCGCCGCCGTGGGTGTGCTCGCCACTCCGGCCATCGGCCTGCTGGGGGCCTGCGCCACCAGCGGGAGCGACGGCGACAACGAGCAGGTCGCCGGCGGCACCAAGAGCGAGAAGAACCCGCTGGGCGTGAAGGAGGACGCCCCGATCGAGGTGGTCATCTTCAACGGCGGTTACGGCGAGAAGTACGCCACCGACGTGCACGAGCCGCTGTACAAGAAGGCGTTCCCGAAGTCCGAGGTGAAGCACCAGGCGACCCAGGCGGTCTCCACCGTGCTCCAGCCCCGGTTCGCCTCCGGCAACCCGCCGGAGTTCGTGAACAACTCGGGTGAGAAGTTCCTCGACTTCGGCGCGCTCGTCAACGACGGCCAGCTCCAGGACCTCACCGAGCTGTGGGACGCGCCGTCGGTCGACGACCCGAGCAAGAAGGTCCGCGACACCGTCATCCCGGGCATCGTCGAACAGGGCATGTTCAACACCGCCGACGGGCAGCGCAAGCCGTTCGTCCTGTACTACGTCTCGACGGTCTACGGCATCTGGTACTCCGGCAAGCTCTTCAAGGACAACGGCTGGACCGCGCCGACCAACTTCGAGCAGTTCAAGGCGCTCTGCGAGCAGATCAAGGCCAAGGGCATCACCCCGTACGGCTACGCCGGGGCGAACGCGGCCTACTACCAGTGGAACGTGATCCTCAGCCAGGCCGCGAAGATCGGCGGCGCGGACGTGCTGAAGAACATCGACAACCTGGAGGACGGCGCCTGGAAGCAGGACGCCGTCAAGCAGGCCGCCGAGGCGTGGGCCGAGATCGGCGCGAAGTACTCGGACAAGAGCTTCGAGGGGCTCAAGCACACCGACGTACAGCTGCGGCAGAACCAGGGCAAGGTCGCCTTCTACCCGTCCGGCGACTGGCTGGAGAACGAGCAGAAGAAGGACACGCCGGCGGGCTTCACCTACCAGCTCATGCCGGTGCCCAGCCTGACCGCGTCGGACAAGCTGCCCGCGACGGCCATCCGGGCTGCCGGTGGCGAGGGCTACTTCGTCTCGTCCAAGAGCAAGAACCCACGCGGCGGCATGGAGTACATGCGCCAGATGCTCTCCAAGTCGGGCGCCCGGGGCTTCACCGAGACCGTCGGCGCGGCCACGGTGGTCCCGGCCGGCAGCGAGGGCTTCCAGTTCCCGCCCGGCGTGGCCAGCGCGCAGGCGGCGCTGAAGGCGGCCGGCAACGACGTGTTCAACATGCTGTTCGACAACTGGTACAAGGAACTCGACACGGAGGCGCGCACCGCCACCAACGAGCTGATGTTCGGCCGGATCAAGGCGGACGCCTTCGTGGAACGCATCCAGAAGCGCGCCGACGCGATCAAGAAGGATTCCTCCGTCACCAAGTTCAAGCGCTGATCGGAGCGTAGGGGTCATGCGGCACGGCAAGTATCCATTCGTGGTCGGGTTCCTGTTCGCCCCGGTCGCGCTGTACGTGACATTCGTGATCTGGCCGTACGCGCAGGCGTTCCAGATCTCGATGACCAACTGGCGGGGCCTGTCCGCCCCGCAGTGGGTGGGCTTCGACAACTACCGGAGGTTGCTCGACGACGGGGCCTTCTGGAAGGCGGTCCAGCACCACGGCGTACTGCTGCTTGCCCTGCCGCTGATCACCATCGCCATCGCCTTGTTCTTCGCGTTCCTGCTGAACGTGGGCGGCAAGAGCAGTGGTGGTCAACGCCAGGGGGTCTGGGGGTCGAAGTTCTACCGGGTGGTGTTCTTCTTCCCCCAGGTCCTGGCGGTGGCCATCATCGCGGTGCTGTTCCAGATGGTGTACCGGCCGAACGAGTCCGGCCTGATCAACGGCGTGCTGATGAAGTTCGGCATGGAGCCGATCCTCTTCCTGGTCAAGCCGAACCTGGCCCTGTGGTCGATCCTCGCGGTTCTGGTCTGGCAGGCGGTCGGCTTCTACGTGGTGCTCTTCTCGGCCGGGATGGCCTCCATTCCGGGCGAGATCTACGAGGCCGCCGAGATGGACGGGGCGACGAAGGTGACCCTGTTCTTCCGGGTCACCCTGCCGCTGCTGTGGGACACCCTCCAGGTGGCCTGGGTGTATCTCGGTATCGCGGCGTTCGACGCGTTCGCCATCGTGGCGGTGCTCTCGGTGGACGGTGGCGGTCCGGACGGCGCCACCACAGTCCTGGCCATGGAGATCTACCGCAACGCGTTCGTCTACTCGAAGTACGGCTACGCCTCGGCGATGGGCGTGGCGCTGTTCTTCCTCACCCTCACGTTCGCGGCGTTGACGCTGCGGCTCAGCAAGCGGGAAAGCGTGGAGTACTGATGAATCCGCAGTCGACGCTGCCGCCGACCCCGGCGGCCCTGCCGCCGAAGACCGGTGACCCGTCCGCCCCGACCGGGCGGGGGCGCAAGGGCCCCCGCTCGGAGGTACGGCTCTTCGCGGGCCTGGGGCACGTCGCGCTCGCCGTGTGGGCGGTGATCGTGATCGTGCCGATCCTCTGGACCTTCCTCGCCGCGTTCAAGAACACCAGCGAGATCTTCAGCAGTCCGTGGACGCTGCCGGCGGAGCTGCGCTGGGAGAACTTCGGCCGGGCCTGGACCAAGGCGAACGTCGGACGGTACTTCCTCAACAGCGTGATCGTGGTGTCGTGCAGCACGTTCGGCACCATGCTGCTCGGCTCGATGGCCGCGTACGTGCTGGCCCGGTACAAGTTCTGGGGCAACCGGGCGATCTACTACCTGTTCGTGTCCGGGTTGGCGTTCCCCGTCTTCCTGGCCCTGGTGCCGCTCTTCTTCGTGGTGAAGAACCTGGGCCTGCTGGACACCCACACAGGTGTGGTGCTCGTCTACATCGCCTACTCGCTGCCGTTCACCGTGTTCTTCCTGGCCGCGTTCTTCAAGACGCTGCCGTCGTCGGTGGCCGAGGCGGGGATGATCGACGGCTGCGGGCACACCCGGCTGTTCTTCCAGGTGATGATGCCGATGGCCAAGCCGGGCCTGATCAGCGTGGCGATCTTCAACATCATCGGCCAGTGGGCGCAGTACCAGTTGCCGTTGGTGCTGCTCTCCAACGCCAAGGACAAGTGGGTGCTCACCCAGGGCATCGCCGACATCTCGGTCAACGCCGGCTACGAGGCCGACTGGTCCGGGCTGTTCGCCGCGCTGACCATCGCCATCCTGCCGATGATCATCGTGTACGCGGTCTTCCAACGCCAGATCCAGGCCGGCCTCACCTCCGGCGCGGTGAAGTAACCCCGGTCACCTCGGGCGCTCGTCGGCCTGCGTGTGCCAGGAGTGCCAGAGTGCCGCGTACGCCCCGTCGGCAGCCACGAGATCATCGTGGCTGCCGATCTCGGTGATCCGGCCGTCGGCCAGGACGGCGACCCGGTCGGCGTCGTGCGCGGTGTTGAGCCGGTGCGCGATCGCGATGACGGTCCGCCCGACGAGCACGGCGGCCAGGGCCCGCTCGGTACGCCGGGCGGTGCTCGGGTCGAGCGCGGCGGTGGCCTCGTCCAGGATCAGCGTGTGCGGGTCGGCGAGCACCAGCCGGGCCAGGGCCAGTTGCTGTGCCTCCGCCGGGCCGAGCTGCCGGGCGCCGTCGCCGAGCGCGGTGTCCAGCCCGTCGGGCAGCTCGGCGTACCAGTCGGCGCCCACCGTGCGCAGCGCCGCGAGCATCTGGTCGTCAGTCGCGTCGGGTGCGGCGAACGACAGGTTGTCGCGGACCGAGCCGATGAAGACGTGGTGCTCCTGCGTGACAAGGGCGATCCGCCGTCGGCGTTCGGCGGGGTCGAGGTCGGTGATCGGGCAGCCGCCGATGCTGACGACGCCGCGCCGTGGCGCGTCGATCCCGGCCAGCAGCCGGGCCAGTGTCGACTTGCCGGCGCCGGACGGCCCGACCACGGCGAGTCGCTCACCGGGTCGCACCTCCAGGTCGATGCCGTGCAGCACGTCGTGCCCGTCGGAGTAGGAGAACCGCGCACCGCGCACGACGAGCCGTTCGCCACGCGAGCTGGCCGCGCTGCCGGACGGCTCCGGCGGAACCAGGCCCACGCCCAGCACCCGGGCGTACGACGCGAAGCCGCGCTGCGCCTGCTCGGTCCACTGCAACAGCCGGTCCAGCGGCTCGATGGCCTGTTGCAGGTAGAGCGCGGCGGCCACCACCGCGCCGAGCGAGACCATGTCCCGGGTGAGCAGGTAGCCGCCGACGAGCAGGACCAGGGCGACCGGCAGCGGATAGCTGGCCTCCACCACCGAGAAGAAGACGGTCCGCAGCGCCAGGGTCGCCCGTCGGGCTCGCCACACCCGGGTGACGCGTGTGGTGCCGTGCCGGATGCGGTCGTCGGTCAGCCGTAGCGCCTCCACCGTACGGGCGCCGTCGGCGGTGCTCGTCAGCGTCTCGGTCAACTCTGCGACCGCCGCCCCCTCGGCGAGGTACGCCGAGCTGGCCCGGCGCAGATACCACCTGGTCACCGCCACGATCGAGGGCATCCCGGCGAGCGCGGCGAGCCCGAGCACCGGGTGCAGCAGGAACACCGCGCCGAACAGCAACGTCAGCTGCACCGAAGCGATGACGATTGTGGGCACCACGTCGCGGACCGTCGTCCCGACCGTCGCCACGTCGACCGAGCTGCGGGTCGCCAGGTCGCCGGAACCGGCGCGCTCGACGACCGAGACCGGCAGCCCGAGCGTCCGGCTGACGAACTGCTCGCGCAGCTCGGCGACGGCCCGCTCACCGAAGCGGTGACCGGCGTACTGGGCGAACCGGGCGAGCAACGCGCTGACCACGACGCAGCCGGCGATGGCCAGCGCCAGCCGGTCCACAGTGGCCACGCCCGCCCCGGCGGTGACCCGGTCGACGATGGTGCCCAGCAACCACGGCGGGGCGAGCCCGGCGACCGCGGCGGCGCTGTGCAGCGCCAGCACGACAGCGACGGCCCGGCGGTGCCGGCTGATCATGTCCCGTAGCGCCAGTCGTACGGTGCCGCGGTCCGCGACCGGCAGACGGCTCACCGGTACGCCTCCTCGGCGCCGGCGGGCCGCTCGGCGTCGGGGTCGTCGCTGCCCCGGGCCACCAGGTGCCGGTAGTCCGGATCCCGGTCGAGCAGGTCGGTGTGGGTGCCGACGGCGCTGATCCGGCCCCCGCTCAGATACGCGACCTCGTCGGCCCGGCCGAGCAGCAGCGGCGACGTGGCGAGCACAAGCGTGGTCCGCCCGGCCCGCGCGGTCCGCAGCCGCTCGGCGATCCGCGCCTCGGTGTGCGCGTCCACCGCCGAGGTCGGGTCGACGAGGATCAGCACCTCCGGCTCGGCCAGGAGCGCGCGGGCCAGGCGTACCCGTTGGCGCTGACCCCCGGAGAGTGTCCGGGCCCGGGCGTCCAGCGGAGTGTCCAGCCCGGCCGGCAGGGCGTCCACGACGTCCTGCGCCGAGGCGGTCCGCAGGGCCGCGCCGATCCGTTCGTCGTCGGCACCGGGGCGCAGGACGTCCCGCAGGGTCCCGGCGAAGAGGTACGAGTCGTGGTCGGCGACCAGGATCCGGGCGCGGACCTCGTCCAGGGCGATCCCGCTCAGCGGCACGCCGCCCCAGGTGGTGTCGCCGGCGACGTACCGGCCGAGCCGGTCGGCAAGCGCCACCGCCGCGGCCGGGTCGTCGCAGGCCACACCGGTCAGCCGGCCGGCGCGTACGGTCAGCCCGGTCACCGGGTCGTGCAGGTCGGCGGGGCCGGCCGGCGCGGCCACGCCCTCGGGGTGGCGCGCGTCCGGCACGGTGCCCGGCCACCGGCGACCCGGCCCGCCCACGTCGTCAGGTGGCACGTTGAGCAGGTCGGCGATCCGTCGGGCGGCGACCCGACCCCGGATCAGCTCGTAACTGCCCTCCAGCAGGAACCAGACCGGCACGATCAGGCTGGCCACGTAGCCGTAGACGGCGACCAGTTCGCCGACCGTGACGGTGCCGTCGACCGCCATCCGGGCCGTCAACCACACCACCGCCGCCAGGAACAATCCGGGGATGGCGACAGTCGCCGCGTCGATCCAGCTCACCACGGCACCGACCCGGTACCCCTCGGCGCGCAGGTCCTGCGAGCGGTCCGCGTACCGGCGGGCGAAGAGGTCCCGGCCGCCCACCCCGGCGAGCACCCGCAGCCCGGCCACGATGTCGCCGGAGCGGGCCGTGAGCGCGCCCTGCTGCCTGCGGTAGGCCGATTCGGCCCGTTCGAGCCGGCGCAGCAGCGGGCCGACGACCAGCCCGACCGCCGGCACTCCCACCAGCACGCAGAGCGCGAGCACCGGGGAGATCGACCAGAGCAGCACGGCGACGACTCCGTACGCGACGACCGCGCCGACTCCCGGCCCGGTCAGCGTGAGCACCTGCGCCGACCAGTCGATGTCGGAGCCACCGACGGTGGCCACCTCACCGGCGGCGGTCCGGCGTGGCAGCGCCGCCCCGACCCGGGACAGGTGACGCAGCAGGACCTCCGCCGAGCGGGCCTTGGCGTCCTCCCGGATGAAGGTCATCGTGCGGTGCCGCATGATGCCCAGGTACGACAGGCCCATTCCTGCCAGGATGATCGCCGCGACCCAGAGGACCAGGGCGCGTGTGTCACCGGCGCGCAGCCCGTCGTCGACGGCCCGGGAGATCAGGTAGGGCCGGGCCGCCAGCCCGACCATCCAGGCCGTGCCGAGCACGCTGCCACGCAGCACGCGCCCGGGCTGGCAGCGGACCAGCCACCACAGGTACCGCATCGGACCGCGAGTGTCGGGAGTGCCGGGCTCGGAGTGCGGGATCGGCGGGGGCACCCGAACACGCTACCGAGCGTCCGGTCGACCCACCGACCCGTTTTCCTGTCGCAGGGGGAAGGCAGAATCACATTCGTGCTGGTGGCGGTGGTGGCGGGCGAGCGGGGCGGGGGAGAGCTGCGTCCGCTCGACGCCGCCGGCCGGCCCGCCGGCCCGGTCGAGACCGTCAGCGACCTCGCGGCGGCGGTGGCAACACGGGAGGCCGCCGAGCATCCGCGCTGGGTCTGGGCCACCGCCGGCGCGATCTACCCGGCGCTGCTGCGGGCCGGCGTGCGCGTCGAGCGGTGCCATGATGTGGAGCTGACCGAGGCGTTGCTGCTCGGGCACGCCGGCCGTTGGGGGGAGCCCCGCTCGCTTGCCGCCGCCTGGGCCCGACTGAGCGGCGGCCCGGTGCCACCCGACCCGCCGCCGCGCGCCGCCGCGCCGCCCGGGCACGGCCAGGGCGCGCTCTTCGACGCGCTGCCCGGCCCGCCGGGCCCGGGCATCGAGGCACTGACCCAGGTGTACGCCGACCAGCTCGCCCGGGTCGCCACGACCGAGCACCCGGGCCGGTTCCGGCTGCTGGTGGCCGCCGAGTCGGCCGGCGCGTTGGTCGCCGTGGAGATGGGCGCCGCGGGGCTGCCCTGGCGGGCCGAGGTGCACGACGCGATCCTCGCCGAGCTGCTGGGCGAGCCGTCCCCGGTGGGTGGGCCGCCGCGCCGGTTGGCCGACCTGGCTTCCCGGATCGCCGACGCATTCGGCGTACGCCGGCTGCACGCCGATTCCCCGGCGGAGCTGTTGAAGGCGTTCGCGCGGGTCGGCGTGGAGCTGCCCAACACCCGGGCCTGGGTGCTGCGCGGTGTGGACCATCCGGCGGTGCCGTTGGTTCTCGAATACAAGGAGCTGTACCGAATCTGGACGGCGCATGGCTGGTCGTGGCGTGAGCAGTGGGTGCGCGACGGGCGGTTCCAGCCGGAGTACGTGCCGGGCGGAGTGGTCTCCGGCCGCTGGGCGACCCGGGGCGGCGGCGCGTTGCAGATCCCGAAGGTGATCCGCCGGGCGGTGGTGGCCGACCCGGGCTGGCGGCTGGTGGTCGCCGACGCCGGTCAGTTGGAGCCGCGTGTGCTGGCGGCGGTCTCCGGCGACGCCCGGCTGGCGGCGGCGGGCGGGGCCGGCGATCTCTACGCCGCGCTCGCCCGTGACTCGTTCGGCGGTGACCGGGCGCGAGCCAAGGTGGCGCTGCTCGGTGCGATGTACGGGCAGACCGGCGGGGCGGCGGTGCCCGCGTTGGCGGTGCTGAAGCGCAGCTACCCGACGGCGTTCGGCTTCGTCGAGGCGGCGGCGCGCACTGGTGAGGCGGGTGGGTTGGTGCGGTCCTGGCTCGGGCGTACGTGCCCGCCGGGCACGTACGGGTTCGGTGACTCCGACGACGCGCCGCTCGATCCGGACGCGGCGGCAGATCCGCAGGGTCCTCGGGCGCGGGCCGCCCGGTCGAGGGGGCGGTTCACCCGCAACTTCGTCATCCAGGCCACCGCCGCGGAGTGGGCGTCGACGTTGTTGGCGACCCTGCGGACGGAGCTGGCCGGCAGCACCGCCGAGCTGGTGTTCTTCCAGCACGACGAGGTGGTCGTGCACGCCCCGGCGGGCGAGGCCGCCGACGTCGCCGAGGCGGTCAGCCGGGCGGGGGAGCGGGCGTCGGCGCTGCTGTTCGGTGCCACACCTGTCCGTTTTCCGCTGGATCTGTCCATCGTCGACTGTTACGCGGACGCGGCCTGACCGGTCGGCGCCGACCCGTCAGTGATCGCCGGTCCGGCATCGCGTCCTCGACGGTGGTGGGCTCCGATGCGTAACGGTTGCACTATTTCTCCTTTTCGCCCCGCCACCCGCGAGCCGCCGTCCTCGTTGCAGTGTCCGTAGGAGGGGCCGACCGGTCACGGTCGGTGCCGTGCTGGAGGGGGCGCAGCTGAACCGGATCGCAGCAATGATCATCGCCGCAGGCGGGGGACGACGGATCGGTGGTCCCGAGGCCCTGCTGCACCAGGGTGAGAAGCCACTGGTCAACCAGATGATCGACACGATGACCGAGGCGGGCTGCGAGCAGATCGTGGTCGTGCTGGGTGCCGCCGCCGATCAGGTCCGGGAAACCGCGGACCTGGGCAGGGCCACCGTTGTGATCAACAAAGCGTGGGGCACCGGGGTCGGTTCGTCCATCCGGGCCGGCCTGGCCGCCATGGACGACGACGGGATCGAGGCGGTGGTGGTGGTCCCTGTCGACATGCCGGGCCTGACCGCCGCGGCGGTCCGCCGGGTGGCCGCGCTGCCGTACCCGGACGTGCTTGTCTGCGCCACCTACGACGGGTTGCGCGGTTACCCGATGCTGTTCGGCCGTCGGCACTGGCCCGGCATCGCCACGCTGGCCAGCGCCGACGTGGGCGCACGCCCGTACCTGCTGGCGCACAAGGACCAGATCGTCGACATCGCCTGCGACTCGGTGGCCGACGGCAGCCGGGTCGACACCCCGGAGCTGATGGCGCTGTACGGCCTGACCGTCCCACCGCAGCGCGTGGGCGTCTAGCGGTAGCGATCAGACCCCACCCCACCACCCCACCCCACCCCACGCCACGCCGATCTTGCGGTTTCTGTCGCTCTTATGTGTGCAATGCACGTTATGCCCCGGCAGGAAGTGCAAGATCGGCGCGTGGGTGGGGGCGGGTTTCTCTGGTCAGGCCAGCTCGCCGGTGGTGGCCAGGTGCTGGTACCAGTGGGCGCTGTCCTTCCAGGTGCGGACCTGGGTGTCGTAGTCGACGCGGATGATCCCGAAGCGGCGGTCGTAGCCGTAGCCCCACTCGAAGTTGTCCAGCAGCGACCAGACGAAGTAGCCACGGACGTCCGCGCCCTGCGCCCGGGCGTCGGCCATCGCGCCGATGTGCCGGCGCAGGTAGTCGATGCGCCGGTCGTCGTGGATCCGGCCGTCGGCCGACACCACGTCGTCGAAGGCCGCGCCGTTCTCGGTGATCATCATCGGCTGGCTCGGGTACTCCCGGTGCAGACGCAGCAGCAGCTCGGTCAGGGCCGGCGGGTCGATGTTCCACCCCATGGCCGTGTACGGGCCGGGCTGCGGCAGGAAGTCGACGTGCTCGGCGGCGACCCAGGGCGTCGAGGTGGAGGCGCCGTGCCCGTCCGCGTCGGAACGCGCCGACACCCCGTCCCAGGCCCGGACGAGCGTGCTGGAGTAGTAGTTCACTCCGAGCACGTCCAGCGGCACCGCGATCAGCTTCTCGTCGCCCTCGCGGACGAACGACCAGTCGGTGACCGGCGCGGTGTCGGCGAGCAGGTCGGCCGGGTACTCCCCGTCCAGCATCGGGCCGAGGAACGCCCGGTTGGCCAGGGCGTCGATCCGCCGTACCGCATCGCGGTCCGCCTCGGAGTCCGAGGCCGGCCGGATGACGTGCAGGTTCAGCGTCACCGACAGCTCGGCGGCGGGGGCCACCTCCCGAACCACCCGTCCGGCCAGGCCGTGGGCGAGGTTGAGGTGGTGCACCGCGGCCAGCGCCGCCGCCGGTTCGGTCCGGCCCGGCGCGTGTACGCCGGAGGCGTAGCCCAGGTACGCGGAGCACCACGGCTCGTTGAGCGTGGTCCAGGTGTGCACCCGGTCGCCCAGCGCGCCCACGATGCCTGCCGCGTACTCCTGGAAGCGCAGCGCCGTGTCCCGTACCGCCCAGCCGCCGGCGTCCTCCAGCTCCTGCGGCAGGTCCCAGTGGTACATGGTGGCCACCGGGCGGACGCCCCGCTCCAGCAGACCGTCCACGAGGCGGGAGTAGAAGTCGATGCCTGCCTGGTTGAACCGGCCCGACCCGCCCGGCTGGACCCGGGGCCAGGAGACGGAGAACCGGTACGCGCCCAGCCCCAGCTCGGCGATGTGGTCCAGGTCCTGCTGCCACAGGTGGTAGTGGTCGGCGGCCACGTCACCGGTGTCACCGTTGAGCGTCCGCCCGGGTGTGTGGCTGTACGTGTCCCAGATGGACGGTCCGCGGCCGTCCTCGGTCGCGGCGCCCTCGATCTGGTACGCGGCGGTCGCCGACCCCCACAGGAAGCTCTCCGGGAAGTGGTGTTGCGTCATCGTTCTGTCCCCTGGATCTCGCAGATGTAGCCCGTCGAGGCGCCGGTGACCAGTTCGGCGCTGGCCGCCACACCGTCGTAGCGCACCTCGAACTCGGCGCCCGGACCGTGCCCGGGAGACGGTACCCGCACCCGGGTCCGCTGCCCTCGCGCCGGTGCGTAGAGCCGCAGCCGCACGTCGTCCGCCCACTCGTAGTCCGGTCGGTCGGTGCGGGAGCCGAACGGGATGACCGCGCCGGGGCGGGCGAGCACCGGCAGGCTGTCGTACCCGTGCTTCTCGGTCACCCACGCCGGCCCGGTTACCTGCGCGCCGGTGAGCAGGTGCGTCCACGTGCCGGCGGGCACGTAGTAGGTGACCTCCCCGTCGGCGCTGAGCACCGGCGCGACAAGCACGTCGGAGCCGAGCATGTACTGCCGGTCCAGGTACGCGGTGGCCGGGTCGTCCGGGAACTCCACGATCATCGGGCGCATCATCGGCGTACCGTCGCGCTGCGCCTCCTGGGCGGCGGCCGCGAGGTACGGCATCAGGCTGAGCTTGAGCTGCGTGAAGTGCCGCAGCACGTCCACGGCCTCGTCGTCGAACTCCCACGGCACCCGGTACGAGCCGGAGCCGTGCAGCCGCGAGTGCGAGGAGAGGAGCCCGAACGCGACCCACCGCTTGAATACGGCCGGGTCGGGGGTGCCCTCGAAACCGCCGATGTCGTGGCTCCAGTAGCCGAAACCGGACGCGGCCAGGGACAGTCCGCCGCGCAGCGACTCGGCCATGGCGACGAACGTCGACTCGCAGTCGCCGCCCCAGTGCACCGGGAACTGCTGCCCGCCGGCGGTGGCCGAGCGGGCGAACAGCACCGCCTCGCCCTCTCCCCGCTCGGACTCCAGCAGCTCGAAGACCGCCTTGTTGTAGAGGTACGAGTAGTAGTTGTGCATCCGCTGCGGGTCCGAGCCGTCGTGCCAGACCACGTCGGTCGGGATGCGCTCGCCGAAGTCGGTCTTGAAGCAGTCGACGCCCATGTCCAGCAGCGCCTTGAGCTTGCCGGTGAACCAGCGCACGGCGTCCGGGTTGGTGAAGTCGACGAGCGCCATGCCGGCCTGCCACTTGTCCCACTGCCAGACCGAACCGTCCGGGTTGCGGACCAGGTAGCCGGCCTCGCGGCCCTCCTCGAACAGGTAGGAGCGCTGGGCGATGTACGGGTTGATCCAGACGCACACCTTCAGGTCGCGCTCGTGCAGCCGGCGCAGCATCCCCTCCGGGTCGGGGAAGGTCGCCGGGTCCCAGACGAAGTCGACCCAGTGGAACTGGCGCATCCAGAAGCAGTCGAAGTGGAACACCGACAGCGGCAGCCCTCGCTCGGCCATCCCGTCGACGAACTCGGTAACCGTCTTCTCGTCGTACGAGGTGGTGAACGACGTGGACAGCCACAGCCCGTACGACCAGGCGGGCACCCGGGCGGGGCGGCCGGTCAGCGCCGTGTAGCGGCGCAGCACGTCCTTCGGGGTGGGCCCGTCGATGACGTAGTAGGTGAGGGTCTGCCCCTCGACGCTGAACTGGGTCTGGGCGACGACTTCCGAGCCGACCTCGAACGACACGTGCTCCGGGTGGTCGACGAACACCCCGTAACCGGCGCTGCTGAGGTAGAACGGCACGTTCTTGTACGCCTGCTCGCTGGCCGTGCCGCCGTCGGCGTTCCAGATGTCGACGGTCTGGCCGTTCTTGACGAACGGGCCGAAGCGCTCGCCCAGCCCGTACACCGTCTCGCCGACGCCCAGCGCGAGCCGCTCGTGGACGTGCCGGCGGCCCTCGGCGTCGGTGACGACGCCGATGCTGCGCCCGGTGGACGCGGTGATGAGCCGGTCGCCGTGCAGGAACTCGACCCGCCAGCCGTCGATGAGCGCGACGCGTGCGGTGAGGTCAGCTGTGGTCAGTGTCGCGCTGAGGCCCGTGACGTCGACGGTGACCGGGTGCGCGTCGTCGGTGGTCAACCCGAAGTGCGGCTCGCGGGGCAGCCCGCCGGTGTGGTGGGCGATGGTGACTCCGACGACGCCGGGGGCGGGGGTGAAGAACCGGACGGTGACGACGGGCCGGTTGAGGGTGTCGCCGCGTCCGGTGATCCGACCGGCCGGCGCGAAGACTGTGAATCCGCGGTCGTCCGGCTCGACCGACTCGACGGTGCCGGGTCGCAGGACACTGACACCGGGGCGCAGTTGCCAGTACCCGTCGGTGAACTTCACTTCTCGGCTCCTGCCGTGATGCCGCGCGCGAGGGTGCGCTGGAAGATGAGGAAGAAGAGGATGGCCGGCACCAGGCTGATCAGCGAGCCGGCGTTCGTGGTCGGAGCGTCCATCAGGCGGTCACCCTGCAACGACGCGAGCGCGACCGGGATGGTCTGCGTCTGGTTGTCGATGAGCATGACCAGCGGGATGAGGAACTCGTTCCAGGTCCAGATGAAGAAGAAGATGAGCAGTACGGCGAGGGTGGGTCGCAGGTTGGGGAAGACCACCCGCCACAGCACGGTCCACTTGCCGGCGCCGTCGAGCGCGGCCGCCTCCAGCAGCGAGCGCGGGAACGTCCCCATGACCGAGGCCAGCAGGTACGTGCCGAACGCGCTCTGGATCACGGTGAAGATGATGATCACCGAGAGTTGGGTGTTGTAGAGGCCGATCTCCTTCGCCCCGTAGTACAGCGGGTAGATCAGCGCCTCCTGCGGCAGCATGTTGGCCAGCAGGAACAGCCCGACGATCCAGAGCCGTCCACGGACCCGGCCGATGCCCAGCGCGTACGCGTTGAGCAGGGAGACGGCCACGCCGAGGACCGCCACGGACCCGGCGATGAGCGTGGAGTTCCAGAGCTTGAGCGGGAAGTTCACAGTGGTCCAGTACGTGCGCAGACCCTTGGTGTAGAACTCGCCAGGCCAGCTCAGTGGCCCGCCCGAGGAGTAGTCGCCGGGTGACTTGAACGCGTTGAGCAGCATGAACGCGAACGGCACGAGCATGACGAGCGCGCCGACGGTGACCAGGGCGAGCACCACCCAGCGGCTCGCGCCGCGGTGGTGCCGGTCGCGGACCGGCCGGCCGGCCGACGCGGGCGTTTCGGTGATCATGACCGCCATCTCAGAACCCCCGGTCGCGGCGCTCGCTGCGGGCCTGCATCCAGATGAAGAGCACTGCCACCAGCACGATGATCACCGTGAGCACCGTGGAGATCGCGGAACCGTAGCCGACCTGGAGCTTCTTGAAGAACGTGTAGTAGGCGAAGTACGACGGCACGTTCGTGGCGTTCTCCGGGCCGCCCCGGGTCAGGGCGAAGATCGGCCCGAACACCTTCAGCGCGGCGATGGTGCAGGTCAGGGCCACCACGAAGGTCTCCGGCCGGATCTGCGGCAGGGTGATGGCCCGGAACCGGTGCAGCCAGTTCGCGCCGTCGACCTCGGCCGCCTCGTACAGCTCGGGGTCGACCCGTTGCAGCGCCGCCATGAAGACGACAACGGGGTAGCCGATCTGCACCCAGATCATCACGGCCATCACGGCCGGCAGCGCGGTGCCCGGATCGCCGAGCCAGTCGTGACGCAGCGCGCCCAGGCCGACCGCGTCGAGCAGGCTGTTGAACGCGCCGTCGGGGCGCAGGATCCAGCCCCAGACGATGCCGGCCACCACGACGGGCAGCACCTGCGGGAGGTAGAACGCGGCCCGCAGCGCGGCGGCCGTGCGGGGCTTGAAGCGGCGTCCGATGACGTCGAAGAGCACGGCGGCGAGCAGCAGCCCGAGCGCCGTTGGGACCACGACCATCGCGATGATCATCCAGACGGTGTTGCGGAACGACGCCCAGAACACCTCGTCGTGCAGCAGCTGCTGGTAGTTGTCCAGGCCCACGAACGTCGGGTCGCCGATCCCCGACCACTTGGTCAGCGACAGGTAGCCGGTGCCGACCAGCGGCGCGCCGATGACCAGGATGAACAGCACCGCTCCGGGGAGCAGGTAGAGCCAGTACGCCGCGTCGCGGCCGCGAGGTCTGCGGCGGGGCGGGGGCGGGGTGGAAGTCGCCGACGGCTGTGTGGCGGCGACGGTCTCGGAGACTGCCATGGAAGATCCTTCCCGGCGGGGCGGGCGGGCGCGCCGGTCGTACCTGTCGCGCCCGCCGCTCGCCGTGTCACTTGCCGGTGATCTCCTTGACGCCATCGGCGTACGGCTTGGCGATCGTGTCGAGTACCTGGTCCGGGGCCTTGGACCCGTTGATCAGGCCCTGGAAACCGCCGACCAGCACGTCGTAGTAGCCCGGCACCGGCCAGTCCGGGTAGAAGGCGAGGCCGTCCTGCTTGCTGACCGTGTTGAAGTCCTCGATCAGCTTGCGGTCCTTCGGGTCGCTGATCTTCGCGGGGTCACCGGCGACCGGGACACCACCGTTGTTGCCGATCAGGTCCTGGATCTCCGGACGCAGGGTGATGTCGATGAAGTCGTACGCCAGGCTCTTGGCCTTGCTGTTCGTCGGGACCACCCAGAGGTTGCCGGAGGAGCCGGCGTGCAGGGTGTTGCCCGGGAAGAGGAACGTGTCCCAGTTGGCCTTCATCTCGGTCTTGAACCGGCCGTACCACCAGCTGCCCGAGACGATCATCGGCGTCTTGCCGGCGATGAACGCGGTGCCCATGTCCTCGGCCTTGAGGCTCGCCGAGTCCTTGGCGACGTAGCCCTTGCGCACCCAGTCGGCGAAGGTGTCCGCGCCGTACTTGAGCGGGTCGGCCTTGAAGTCGACGGGGTTCTTGTAGAGCTGGTAGTTGTCGACGAACTGCCTGTCGGCCTTGGACAGGGCCAGCTGGTAGAAGAGCTGCCCGGCCGGGTACTCGGCGCCGGCCATGCCCAGCGGGGTGATGCCCTTGCCGACGAACGTGTCCATCGCGGCGGTCATCTCCGCCATGGTGGTCGGCACCTTGACGCCGTTGCGCTGGAACAGGTCCTTGTTGTAGTAGACAGTGACGTACTCGCCGTAGTTCGGCACACCGAACCAGTTGCCCGATCCCATCACGCCCTTGTCGCTGTACCGGGCGGTGGTCTGCAGGCTGGGGCTGAGCTTGCCGGCCCAGCCGCGCTTGTCGGCCTCGGCGCTCAGGTCGGTGAGCAGGCCCTGGGAGGACAGCAGGCCGGCGGTGGCGTTGCCCTTGTTGTACTCCATGATGTCCGGGCCCTCGGACGAGTTGATGATCATGCCGGCGTTCTGCTGGATCTGCTCGAACGCCTTGCGC
This sequence comes from Micromonospora sp. NPDC000663, assembly GCF_042898105.1. Taxonomy (NCBI): domain Bacteria; kingdom Bacillati; phylum Actinomycetota; class Actinomycetes; order Micromonosporales; family Micromonosporaceae; genus Micromonospora; species Micromonospora sp. NPDC000663. The sequence goes on along the minus strand of NZ_JBIAYR010000008.1, from coordinate 125,565 downwards.
TCGAAGCGCACCTCGACGCCCGGGTGCTCGGCCTTGAAGATCTCGATGGCCCGGTCCCAGCCGACCCCCATGGCGCTGTTCTCGCTCTCGTAGTGCCAGAGCTTGAGGGTCTTCGCCCCGCTGTCGTCCTCGCTGTCACCACCGCCGCACGCGGCCACGGCGGTCGTCGCGGTCGCCGCCAGGGCGATCGCGGCGACGATCCGGCGGAATCGCTGCATTGCTATCCTCCTCGTTGAGTATCTAGCGGTACCTCGATGAGGCCCGTCGTCGCGTTGCAGCGCGGCGGCGGGCTGTTTTCACTTGTCGGCGCCCATGAGCTGGCGGCTCCGTGGTGCGGCGGTCGAGCCCCGGATCTCCAGCGCGCACGGCAGCAGTTGCTGATGGCGCGCGGTGCCGCCGGGGCCGTCCAGGTGGCGCAGCAGCGCCTCGATCGCGATCCGGCCCAGCGCCGACCCGGGTGACGTCATCGCGGTCAGCGCCGGGGTGGCCAGTTCGGCGACCTGCGGTGAGGTGACCATCGAGACGACCGAGACGTCGTCGGGCACCGACAGTCCCCGGCCGGTCAGCTCGCCGAGGATGCCGAAGATCGCGGTCTCGTTCATGGCCAGTACGGCGGTCAGCTCCGGGGCCTGCGCGAACGCGGCGGCCAGGGCGGCCCGCCCGCCCGCGGCGCTGTCCTCGGCGGCGATCATCACCGGCTCCAGGCCGTGGTCGGTCATCGCCGAGACGAAGGCGTCCCGGGTGCGCAGCGCGGGGCCGTAGCCGGTGGCCAGCGTGGCGGCGGAGTGGTTGACGTAGACGATCCGTCGGTGCCCCAGGCCGACCAGGTGCCCGACGGCCTCCCGCACGGTCTGCTCGAAGTCGATGTCGACGTAGGAGAGACCGCTGGTGTCGCCGGTGCGCCCGATCAGGACCAGCGGCACGTCCGCCTCCTGGAGCACGGTGACCCGCTCGTCGGCGAGCTGCACCTCCATCAGCACGACGCCGTCGAGCATCCGCTGGGTGGCGAGCCGACGCAGGTCGTCGAGGTCACCGCCGCCGACCGGGGAGAGCACCAGGTGGTAGCCGGCGGCGCTGGCCGCGGCGGCGGCGCCGGTGACGAAGGCCGTCTCGGTGGCGCCCAGGCCACGCTCGTCCATCGGCATCAGCAGGCCCAGGATCCGGCTGCGCCGGCTGGCCAGGCCGCGGGCCATCGCGTTGGGCTGGTAGTGCAGCTCCTCCATGGCGGCGAGCACCTTGTCCCGGGTGGCCTGGGAGATCGGGCGGGCGCCGGTGAGCACGTACGACACGGTGCTGACCGAGACCCGGGCGAGGCGGGCGACGTCGTGCATGGTGGCCACGCGCACCTCCTCCGGCCAGGCGTGGGATCGCTACCGAACCTGCGTCGAAGCGTTTCGACGAAGCGGTTCGACAGGACGCTAGGCCACCCGTTACGGGGACGTCAATAGCCGATGTCGAAAAGAAGTCGTAACGCTCGCGCCGGGCGGCCCGGACAGGATCGGGGCGCGATCCCGGGGGCGCGGCCTGGTGACGCGTCGTCAGCGCAGGTCGAACAGGGCCGCGGCGCTGTCCCAGCAGACCGCCCGCAGCCAGTCGTCGCCGAGGTCCAGCCGGACCAGCCCGGCCAGTTGGTCGGCGTACGGGTAGGGGATGTTGGGGAAGTCGCTGCCCAACAGCACCTTGCCGGCCAGACCCAGCTCGCGTAGCCGGGGCAGCTCGTCGGCGGGGAACGGAACGAACCGGTCGAAGAACGGGGTGAACGCCATGGTCGTGTCCAACCGGACCCGCTCGTACGCCTCCGCCAGGTCGAGGAACGCCCGGTAGTCGGGGGCCCCGAGGTGGGCCACCACGGCGCTCAGTCGGGGGTGACGGGCGAGCAGGGCGGCGAACGGGTCCGGCCCGGTGTGCGTGGTCCCCACCGGGGCGTGCCCGGCGTGCACCACCACCGGCACCGCCGCGTCGGCAAGCAACCCCCAGACCGGATCCAACAGCGGATCCGTCGGCGCGAACCCACCCACCTGAAGGTGGACCTTGAACAGTCGGGCGCCCTCGGCGAGGGCCGCCTCGACGTACCCGACGGCGTCCGGCTCGGGGAAGAACGTGGCCGAGGCCAGGCAGCCCGGGGTGTCCCGGGCGAACTCCAGCGTCCATCGGTTGAGGTCCGCCGCCATGCCCGGCCGGTGCGCGTACGCCAGGGCGCTGAACGCCCGCACGCCGAGCCGGCGCAGGTGCGCGACCCGCTCGGCGTCGCTCCACCTGTAGCGGATCGGCCACTCGGTGCCGACCAGGGGACCGGCCGCGTCGAAGTACGCCCACACCCGGCGCAGCAGGCGCGGCGGCAGGAAGTGCACGTGCACGTCGGCGAGCCCCGGCAGCCCCAGCGCCCGCCAGATGTCAGGCACCTGCCGGTCGGCCTCGGGCGGGGACTGCTCCGCCGGTCCGGTCATATCTCGATGTTGAACCGTTGCAGCACCGAGGGCGCGATCAGGCCGGTGGTGGCGAGCACCGCCACGACGGTCAGCACGGCACGCAGCACGACCACCTCGGCCTTGCTGCCGGTACGCAGGGCGATGCTGTTCGGCAGGCCGATCATCGTCCACATGCGCCGCTTGATCGGGATGGGCCACAGGATCGGCACACCCGCTCGGGTGATCATGTCGCCGAGGATGTGCACGAAACAGCCCACCCCCAGGGCCGTGCCGATCAGGGGATAGCCGCGCCCGCCCGGGAGGTTCGCGAAGGTGAACCAGGCCGCCCCCGCCGACGCGAGAGTGATGATCACCCAGCCGGCCCGCTCGGCCCACTCGTCGAACAACCCGCGCAGGGCCAGGCCGAACATGAAGAACAGGATGGTGATCACCGCCCACTTGCCGTACGCGGCGCACAGCGCCGTGGTGCCCCATCCGACGAGGACCGTGAACGGGAGCGTGTGGGTGAGCGTCCGGTGGCCGTTGTTGCGGCGTGGATCCTTGCTGAGTTTCGTGGCGTAGTAGACCCCGAGGGAGATCTTCTCCATCACCTCGGCGGCGAAGAGCGAGAAGACCCCGAAGGTACGGGCCACGGTGGCCCCGCCCTGGTTCCTCGTCACCTTGCCCGACATGTCGAGGTCGGGAAAGAGGGCGCCACCCGCGCAGACCGCGGTGCCCACCGCCAACGCGAGCGGTGACTGGTGGTAGTCGGCGAAGTGGTCCAGTGCCCAGGACCCGGCCAGCCACACCGCCGCGCCGGACAGCGCATGCGACGGTCCCATCATCTCGGCTCACCCTCCCCAGGGATCTTGAGCGCCAAAACTACGCCACTGTAGTCAGCGTCGGCGCCGCAGGGGCATCACCCGGACGGTCCACAAAGGACCATGTCAGAGAGCGGGGGTGAAGCTCTGCCGGATCATCGGCAAGTATGCCGCGTTGACCTGCCAGTCGAACTCTTTTGTCAACCACGAGACGGTGTAGGAACGATCGGCCGACGTGTTGGCCAGCAGGCGAAAACCGTGCACCTGCTCGCCCACCGCGTTCTCCCAGCCGCACTCCCACACGGCCCCGCCCTCGAAGATGTCCATCGCCGAGATGTCCACCCTGCGGTAGCCCGGCAACGCGTCGCCACGGGTGAGCCGAGCCTCCTCGGCCTTCCAGTACGCCAGCGGGTCGTCCCGCGGCGGTCCCGCCTCGACGCTGAGCACCCGGGCCCCGTCGGCCTCGCGGAAGCAGGTCGCCGCACCCTCGTTCCAGCGCGCCCAGCCCACGGGCGCGGCGATCCGGAACCCGGTCGGGTCGTCATGCCAGGTCCAGCCCTCACGCAGCCCGTACCGTCCGTCGGCGGCCGGCGACGACGACACCACAGGAGTCGCCGTCGGGGGAGGAGGCGTCGAACAGACGAATGCGGCCGGCCGGGCGGTGGCCGCGCCGCCCCCGGAGCCGGACGGCGGTGTCCGCTCGGTGTCCCGGGTCGCCAGCACCGCCGTGACGCCACCCGCGATGGCCAGCGCGCTTGCCGCGCCCGCCAGGCCGATGAGCAGTCGACGCCGGCCGACGGGCCGGCCCCTCGGTCGGGCGGTCGGCGGCGCGGGACCGCCGAGCGGGCCGAGGGGGGTGTGGGCCAGGTTCCGGCTCGCGCTGCGCACCGCCGCCACCGCCGAGGAGGGGGCCGTCCCGGCGGCGGGCTCGTCCGGGTCGGCCGCTGCCCGGCGCAGCAACGGCTCCGCCTCGGCGGCGGTCAACCGCCGCCAGGGATCACGCTGCAACAGACCGGTCAGGACCGGTCGCAGCGGCCCGGCCCGACGCATCGGATCCGGTGGTTCGGTGGCCAGCGCGCTGAGCGTGGCCATCGCGCTCGACCGGGCGTACGGCGAGTGCCCCTCCACCGTCGCGTACAGCGTCGCGCCCAGCGACCACAGGTCGGTACGCGGATCCGACACCCCTTCGCGGGCCCGCTCCGGGGCGACGAACTGCGGTGAGCCGAGCACAGTTCCCGGGCCGGTCATCGACCCGTCACCGCCGTCGAAGGTGGCCAGCCCGAAGTCGGTGAGTACCACCCGCCCGTCGTCGGCCACCAGCACGTTGTGCGGCTTCACGTCGCGGTGCAGCACCCCGGCGGCGTGCGCGGCCCGCAGGGCGGCGAGCACCGCCAACCCGATCCGGGCGGTACGGTGCGGACTCAGCGGCCCCTCGGCGCCGAGGATCTGCTGCACCGAGCGGGACGGCACGTACTCCATCACGATCCAGGGGCTCTCCCGGTCGTGCACGACGTCGTAGATCCGGACCACGTTCGGGTGGTTGAGCCGGGCGGCGGTACGCGCCTCGCGCAGCGTCCGCAGCCGCACCTGCTCACGCTCGGCCTCGGCCAGCCAGGACGGCGGCACGACCTCCTTCACCGCGACGTCACGGTGCAGCATCTCGTCGCGAGCCAGCCACACCCGACCCATCCCGCCGGTGCCGACCAGGTCGAGCAGCCGGTACCGACCCGCGATCAGCAACTGCTGCACGGTTCGTTCCCCCTCGGTCACCCCGAGTTACACGATAACCACCAAAGCGGGTTTTCTCATCCGCTGACCGGTCTCGGTCCACGCCGGACGGTGGTCGGGATAATGACCACACGGTGCAGGTCAGGGGGGTGGTCGGAAACTGTTTCGGACTGTCGTCCAGTCTCTGCCGGCCCCGATCCAGTCCCTGTCGTCGGTGATCCAACCCAGCGTCCAACGGCCGGCCGTGACGGCCTGTTGCCGGGCGTGCAGCCACGCGCCGTACGGCGCCGACCAGCGGCACTCCCACTCCGCGCCGCCGTCGATCACGGCGAGCCGGATCTCGTCGTACCCCGGCAAGGCCCCGGCCCCGGCCGCCGCGTCGCGTGTCGCACGCAGCCGGACCAGCGGATCGGTGCCGTCGCCCGCGGCGACGCTGAAGGCCCGGCCGGTCGCCGGGTCCTGGAAGCAGGCGACCGCGCCGTCGCGGGAGTAGTACCAGGTCGCCGGTACGGAGACCCGGAAGCCTGTGGTGTCGGCGTGCCAGACCCAGCCGGGTGGCGGCCGGAGCCGTTCGCCGGGCAGCGGCGCGCCGGCCAGCACCGGCGCGCCCGTCACGTACGGGCGGACACACTCGAACGGCGGCGGTGCTACGTCCCCCCGCCCCACCGGCGGTGGGCCGGGCCGGTCGGGGCCGCGACCCGGGCCGCCCGGCCCGTCCGGGGGACGGCTCGACGGCGACGCCGTGGGTTGGCCGGCGGTGTCGCGGGGCTGGTCAGCGGTGACGGCCAACGCCGTGCCCACGCCGGCGGCGGCTGCCACCAACAACGCCACCGCGATCAGCGCGCCGCGCCGACGAGCCGGAGCGGCGGGGGAGACGGGGTCTGCCGGGTCGATGTCGGACCCGTCGGGCTCGGACAGCGGGAGGGTGGCCTCCTGGTCGGCGGCCGGTTCGTCGGCATCGGCGGACCGGCCGTCGGGCGCCGGCTCGTCGCGGGCGGACGCCGCGCGCGGGTCGGGCCCGTCGGACGCCACAGGCGCATCGGTGTGGCCGCCCGCCGCGCTCGTGAGCAGCCGGCGGGCCGCTTCGTGGTCGAGACGCTCACGCGGGTCGCGGCTCAACAGGCCGGCGAGCACAGGTGCGAGCGGCCCGGCGTGCGGGGCCGGGTCCGGCGGTCCGGCGGCAAGCGCGCTCAGGGTGGCCATCGCGGTGCTGCGGGCGTACGGGGAGCGGCCCTCGACTGCCGCGTGCAGGGTGGCCCCGAGCGACCACAGGTCGGCGGCCACCGTGGACACCCCCTCGGCGGCCCGCTCCGGAGCGACGTACTGCGGGGAGCCGAGCACCATCCCGGGGCGGGTCATCGCGCCGTCCCCGCCGTCGAAGGTGGCCAGCCCGAAGTCGGTGAGCATCACCCGACCGTCGTGCGCCATGAGCACGTTCTGCGGCTTGATGTCGCGGTGCAGCACCCCGGCCGTGTGCGCGGCGTGCAGCGCGCCGAGTAGCGCCAGGCCGATCTGGGCCGCCGGGGCCGGCTCCAGCGGCCCCTCGGCGTCCAGGACGTCCTGCAGGGTGCGCGACGGGACGTACTCCATCACGATCCAGGGGCTGTCCTCGACCGGCACGACGTCGTACAGCCGCACCACGGCGGGGTGGACGAGCCGGGCCGCCGCCCGCGCCTCCCGCAGGGTGCGCGAGCGCAGCTCCGCCCGCTCGTGGTCGGCCAGCCAGCTCGGCGGCACGACCTCCTTGACCGCTACCTCGCGGTGCAGCATCTCGTCGCGGGCCCGCCACACCCGACCCATGCCCCCGCGACCGACCAGGTCGAGCAGCCGGTACCGACCAGCGATCAGCACCTGCGCACGCTCCTCCTCGGCCGCTGTCCGGGCTACACCCTAACCAGCGGATCGGAAGTCACCTATAGGTCATCTTACGTAACCTCAGCAGGCGGCGTGGTCGACGGCAGCGAGCAGATTGCCCTCCGGAATGGCGATCCGGGTACGTCCGCCAGCCAGCCGGGCGGCGGCACGCCGGGCCTGGAGAGGGCCGTGCTCCCGACGGGCGCCGGCGTAGCTGGCGGCGGTGCGCGCCGCGATCGTGGCCCAGCCGTACCGTTGGCCGACCATGGTGCGGGCCCGGCGGGCCACCCGACGGGCGAAGATCTCGTCGCCGAGGAGCTGACCGACCGCACCGGCGAGCGCGTCCGGGTCGCTGTGCGGGAACGTCACACCCGTCACGCCGGGCTCGACGATCTCGGCGAGGCCGCCCGTGCGGGCCACGGCCAGGGGCGCGCCGGCCGCCGCCGCCTCCAGCGCCACCATGCCGAACGGCTCGTAGAGGCTGGGCACCACCGTCGCGTCGGTGGCGCCGAGCACGGCGGGCAGCTGGGTGGCGTCGAGGAAGCCGGTGAAGCGGACCGTCGAGCTGAGCGCCAGGCGGCGGGCCTGCGCCTCCAGTTCGGCGCGGTACGGGCCGTCGCCCGCGATCACCACCCGCAGCCCGGGATGCTCCTCGCGCAGCCGGGGCACCGCGTGCACGAGGTGCTGGACGCCCTTCTCGTAGACCAGCCGCCCGGCGTATCCCACCAGCGGGCCGCTGCCGGCGAACCGGGCGCGGGCCGAGGCGACCGCGCGCGGACGTGCCCGCCAGGCGCGGTCGTCGACGCCGTTGGGCACCACGTCGACAAGCGCGGCCGGCAGGTCGAACAGGGTGGTGACCTGGTCGCGCATGTACCCCGAGCAGGTGATCACGCGGGTGGACGAGCCGCTGAGCCAGTGTTCGACGCCGTGGATGGTGCGGTTCATCTCCTCGGGCAGCCAGCCCTGGTGCCGTCCGGCCTCGGTGGCGTGGATGGTGGTGACCAGGGGCAGGTCGAGGTGCTCGGCGAGGGTGACGGCGGTGTGGGCGACGAGCCAGTCGTGGGCGTGGATGACGTCGTACGTGCCGGCTTCGGTGGCGCGCAGGGCGGTGCGGGTGAGGGTGTGGTTGAAGGCCATCGTCCAGGCGAGCAGGGAGCTGGTGGCCAGGGGGAAGGTGACCGGGTCCTCGGGGGCGCGCAGGATGCGGACGCCGTCGGCGTACTCCTCCAGGGGTGCGCCGTCGCTGTGGCGGGTGACGACTGTGACCTCGTGGCCGGCGGCGGCGAGGGCGACCGAGAGGGCGTGTACGTGGCGGCCGAGACCGCCGACGAGCACCGGCGGGTACTCCCAGGACAGCATCAGCACCCGCAGGCGTCGGACGGGGTGGATGTCGATCACGTGGGCTTCGGGTGACATGCGGCCCCCTTTGAGTTGTCCCCGGGCGCGCGCCGACCGACACCGGAGTCGGTGTCGCCGTCGCGTCTGGATCGGGGCCAATCCTGCCGGCGCCGAGATAACCAGCGGCGACACCGCCGTTGCGGTCGTGTAAAGCGCTACTGGCCCTTTCGGCGTACCCGCAGCAGCTCGGCCACCGACCATGCCTGGAAGGGGCAGCCGGTCGCGGAGTGCGGCGCGAGACCGTCGGCCGTCTCGCTTACCGATCCTAGCCCATATTCGGTCAGATGGGACTCAATGCCGACGAACACGTCATCGACCGACATCTTGCTCCGGCGGCACGCGTCCACGTACGGGCCGAGCAGCCATGGCCACACCGTGCCCTGGTGGTAACCGCCGTCCCGCTCGGCGGGACCGCCCTGGTGCCGGCCCACGAACTCGGGCGAATCCGGGGCGAGACTGCGCGGCCCGAGCGGGGTGAGCAGCCCCGCCGCCACCCGCCGCAGCGTCTGCTCGTCGGGCTCCAGCGGCGCGAACGGCAACGACCACGCCAGCAGCTGGTTCGGGCGCAGCGCGTCGTCGTCGTGCAGGGCGGCGCCACCCAGCGGGTACGCCGGCGCGGGCGCGTCCAGCACGTCGTGCAGCCAGCCGGTCGGGGCGGGGAAACGGTCCCGGAACGAGGCCACCGCCTGCCCGTGCCGCCGCCACAGCTCGGCCGCGTCCTGCCCGGCCAGCTCGGTCAGCTCCGCGAGCCCGGCCAACCCGTTGATCCACAGTGCGTTGACCTCGACCGGCTTACCGGTACGCGGGGTGACAGGCACCCCGTACACCCGGGCGTCCATCCAGGTCAGGGCGGTGCCCGGGGCACCCTGGGCGAGCAGCCCGTCGGCCGGGTCGACGGCGATCCCGTAGCGGGTGCCGGCCACGTGCGCGTCGACGACAGTCCGCAGCGCAGGCAGCAGCTCGTCACCGAGGTCGGTGTCGCCGGTGACCGTCACGTGCCGGCTCACCGCGTGCAGGAACCACAGCGTGCCGTCGACCGTGTTGTACTCCACCCGCCCGGTGTCGGCCGTGTTGGCCAGCATCCCCTCGGAAAGCGTCGCCGCGTACGACCGCAGCAGAGCCCTTCCCAACTCGGCGCGGTTGGTGCAGAGGAACAACCCCTCGTACGAGATCATCGTGTCCCTCGACCACGCCCCGAACCACGGGTAGCCGGCGACCACGTCGACCGTGCCGCCGCTGGGCCGCACCACGAACGCGTCGGCGGCAAGCGCCAGGGTGGCATCGACCGGGTCGGCGGGCTGGGCCGTCGCCACCACCTGCCGGTTGCGCCGCCGGGCCGTCGCCACGATGTCCTCCGCGGGCGGCGGGTCCTCGTCGAGCCGACCCGCCCAGGCGCGTACCGACACCGTGTCGCCGGGGCGTTCCAGTTCACCGGTGAAGCGTCCCGCGTACCAGAGGTCCTCGTCCGGGTGCAGACCCCGGCCGGCCTCCTCGCGGTGGTGCACGCCCAGCCACCACTGCCCCTCCGGCGCCCAGCCCGGGCCGGCCAGCCGGTACGCGCCCTCGACCACCGCCCCGTCGGCCACCGTCTCGACCTGCGGGGTCGGGCCGTCGGCGCGCCGTTCGCCGTGCGCGTCCCGCCAGGTGCAGGCGGCGGACAGCTCCAGCCGGACCGGCCCACCGGCGATCAGCCGGTGCACCACCGCCACGCAGGACCGACCCGGCAGCATGGCCAGCTCGCGTTCGATCACCACGGCGCCGATCCGCCACCGCCACCGGGGCAGGCCGTCGACCAGGTCGAAGCGTTCCAGCAGCTCGAACCCGCGCGGATCGACGACGCCGGAGGACCACTCGTGCGCGCCGAGCCGCACCCTTGCGCCGGACGGCAGGGTGACCGCCGGGTCCAGGCTCACCAGTCCCACCCGGCGGGACGCCGGGGTTTCGCCGGGCACCACCAGCAGACCGTGGTAGCGACGGGTGCGCAGCCCGGCGACGGTGCCCATGGCGTACCCGCCGACACCGTCGGGCACCAGCCATTCCCGGCTCGCCGCGCTGCCCAGATCGCCGCAGACCTGCGGGCCGAACCGAATGTCGATCAACTTTCCTCCACCGGCGGCGGGGTGTAACACGCCACGACGAGAATGGCCGCTGTGGTCAAGTACCGCGGCGGCGTCAAAGATGTGCACGTGATCACTGACCGATCGTCCTCCGACGCCTCGCCACCCGACGCTGAGCGGCTCCGGCTCGCCCAGGCCGACTCGGGTGAGCAGGACTGGCGCGCATGGGGTCCCTATCTGTCCGAACGGGCGTGGGGGACGGTACGGGAGGACTACAGCGAGCACGGTACGGCCTGGGACTACTTCCCACACGACCATGCGCGGTCCAGAGCCTACCGGTGGAACGAAGACGGGATGGCGGGCGTCTGCGACGAACGGCAGACATTCGCGTTCGCCCTCGCGCTCTGGAACGGCAACGACCCGATCCTCAAGGAGCGGATGTTCGGCCTCGGTGGCGACGGCGGCAACCACGGGGAGGACGTGAAGGAGTACTGGTGGTACCTCGACAGCACCCCCACCCACTCGTGGATGCGCTGGCGCTACCACTACCCGCAGGCCGCCTTCCCGTACGACGAACTCGTCGCGGTGAACGCGCTGCGCGGCCGGGACGACACCGAGTACGAGCTGGTGGACACCGGGATCTTCGACGACGACAGGTACTGGGCGGTGACGGTCGACTACGCCAAGGCGTCCCCCACCGACCTGTGCATGGTGATCACCGTGGCGAACCGGGGGGACCGGGCGGCCACCCTGCACGTGCTGCCCACCCTGTGGTTCCGCAACACCTGGTCCTGGGGCCTGCCCGGCGGGGACCGGATTCCTCGGCTGACCGGCGAGGGCGCCCGGCTGGTCGGTGATCACCGGGTGTTCGGCCAGCTGCTGCTGGAGGGCGACGGTGACCCGGTGCCGCTGCTCTGCGACAACGACACCAACGCCGAACGGCTCTGGGGGCTGCCCGGCCGGTCGCCGTACCCGAAGGACGGCATCAACGACCACGTGGTCAACGGCGCGGCCACTGTCAACCCGGCCCGGGAGGGCACCAAGGGCGCATTGCACTACGTGCTCGACGTGCCGGCCGGCGGGCAGCGGCAGATCCGGTTGCGGCTGACCCGTACCGCGTCCCCGCCGGCCGCCGCCCCGCCGCCCCCGGCCGACCTCGGCGCGGGGTTCGAGGCCGTGGTGTGGGCCCGACGGGCCGAGGCGAACCGCTTCTTCGCCGGGGTGATCCCGCCGGCCGCCACGCCCGACGAGGCGCTTGTCGCCCGGCAGGCGATCGCCGGGCTGATGTGGGGCAAGCAGTTCTACCACTTCGACGTCAAACGCTGGCTGGAGGGCGATCCGGGCTCGTCGCCCCCGCCGGCCGGTCGCCGGCACGGGCGCAACAGCGCCTGGTGGCACATGACCAGCTTCGACGTGATCTCCATGCCCGACCCGTGGGAGTACCCCTGGTACGCGGCCTGGGACCTGGCCTTCCACTGCGTCAGCATCGCCCGCGTCGACCCGGGCTTCGCCAAGGACCAACTGCTGCTCCTGCTGCGCGAGTGGTACCTGCACCCCAACGGGCAGATCCCTGCGTACGAGTGGGCGTTCGGCGACGTGAACCCGCCGGTGCACGCCTGGGCGGCGCTGAAGGTGTTCGAGATCGACGGCGGACGGGACTTCGAGTTCCTGGGCCGGGTGATGCACAAGCTGCTGCTCAACTTCACCTGGTGGGTCAACCGCAAGGACACCGGCGGCAACAACGTGTTCGAGGGCGGCTTCCTCGGGCTTGACAACGTCGGGCCGTTCGACCGTTCGGCGGCGCTGCCGGTGGCAGGTGTGCTGGAGCAGTCCGACGGCACCGGCTGGATGGCCATGTACGCGCTCAACCTGCTGGACATGGCGATCGTCCTGGCCGAACACGACCGGACCTGGGTGGACACCGCCACCAAGTTCTTCGAGCACTTCGCGTACATTGCCGCCGCCGCGTACGAGCAGGGGCTCTGGGACGACGAGGACGCCTTCTTCTACGACGTGCTGCGCCTCGCCGACGGCACGAAGGTGCCGCTGAAGGTCCGCTCGGTGGTCGGCCTGCTGCCGCTGGCCGCCACCACCCGGCTCACCGCGAGGACCCTGCACCGCCTACCGGAACTCGGGGCCCGGCTGCGCTGGTTCCTCACCAACCGCCCCGAGTACGCCCAGGTGATCGGCACCCGCCGGCTCGGCCCCGACGGCCGGCAGCAACGGCTGCTGTCCATGGTCGGCCCGGAGCAGATGGTCCGGCTGCTCGCCCGGATGCTCGACTCCGACGAGTTCCTCTCCGAGTTCGGCCTGCGTACGCTGTCCCGCGCCCACCTGGACAAGCCGTTCTCGGTCACCCTCGGCGGGCAGGAGTTCTCGGTCGGGTACGAGCCGGCCGAGTCGACGAGCGGCCTGTTCGGCGGCAACTCCAACTGGCGCGGCCCGATCTGGATGCCGACGAACTTCCTGCTGATCAGCGCGTTGCGCGACTACGCGGCGTTCTTCGGCGACGACCTCCAGGTGGAGTATCCGACCCGCTCCGGTGTGAAGCGGACGTTGGACGAGATCGCCGACGACCTCTCCGCCCGACTGATCTCTCTGTTCACCCAGGACGACTGGGGGAGACGGCCGATCTACGGCGCGTGCCGCATCTTCCAGACCCACCCGGACTGGCGGGACCTGGTCGCCTTCCCCGAGTACTTTCACGGTGACAACGGGGCCGGGCTGGGCGCCTGGCACCAGACGGGTTGGACGGCACTGGTCGCCGACCTGATCCTCACCCTGCGCCGCTGAAAGCGCTCGCGATCGCGCCCCCGTTACGTGGACACACCGCTCGAGAGCATTGATATTCGTCACGCTCGTGAGCAGTCGTTTCCCTGTTGTTACGTGCGTGACCTCCACCTAGCCTGAGCCCGCTCAAGTTCAACGGGGGAGCGGCGCGATGCAACTACAGATCAGGCTTTTGGGCACTGTGGAGCTGTGTGTCGACGGTCAGACCGTCACACCCGGCGCGGCGAAGCGGCGAGCGGTCCTCGCCGGCCTGGCCATCGAAGCGAACCATGTCGTCTCGCTGTTCCGACTGGCGGAGATGGTCTGGCCGGAAACCCCGCCGACGTCCGCCGTGGCGAACCTGCGGACCCACGCCGCGGTGCTGCGCCGCACACTGGGGGACCGCCTGGTCGCCCGACCCAACGCGTACGAGCTGCGGCTGGCGCCGGGCGAGCTGGACGTCGCCGAGTTCCAGCGGCTGGCCGGGGAGGGGCGTGCCCTGGCCGCCGTCGAGCCCGCCGACGCCATCGCCACGTTCAGTGCCGCCCTGGCCTGCTGGCGCGGCCCCGCCGGTGACGGTCTGCCCCGGGGTACCGCGCTGGACAACCGGTGGACCAGCCTTGACGAACAGCGGCTCCAGGTGTTCGAGGAGTTGGCCGAAGCGCGGCTGGCCGCCGGGCAGCACGGTCACCTGCTGCCCGAACTGCGGGGACACCTCGCCACTCATCCCCTGCGGGAGCGGGCCTGGGGGCAGCTGATGCTGTCGCTCTACCGCTGTGGGGACGTGCCTGCCGCACTCACCGTCTTCCGGCACGCCCGCGCGACCCTGCACGAGCAACTCGGTATCGAACCCGGCGAGGAGCTGGTCGGCCTGCACCGTGCGATGCTCGACCGGGCACCGGAGCTGGCGTACGTCCCGGTGGCCGTGCCGACCGTCCTGGCGCCATCCGCGCCGACACAAGCCGCCCCCGGGTGGGCGGTGCCCCGCGAACTTCCCGCCACTCCGGCGACGTTCGTGGGCCGTGCCCGGGAGACGGCCGAGGTCGTGGCCGCGCTCACTGCCGCGACGCCGGCCGCCGTGGTCGTCGCGGGCGCGGCGGGCAGCGGCAAGACCGCGCTTGCGGTACGCGCGGCGCACACCGTCGCCTGTGACTTCCCGGACGGGCAGGTCTTCGTCGACCTCGGCTACGACACCGCGATGACTCCGGGCGAGGTGCTGGCCCGGGTGTTGCGCGCGCTCGGCGTCGCCCCGGCCGAGGTACCGGCCAACACCGACGAGCGGGCCGGCTGGTTCCGCTCCCTCGTGGCGAGGCGGCGGTTGCTGCTGGTCGTCGACGGGGTCACCCGGGCGGCCCAGGTGCGACCGCTGCTGCCAGCCGGCCCCGGTCCGGCCCTCATCGTCGTCGGTCAGCGGCACCTCAGCAGCCTGGACGGCGTACGCCGGGTGACGCTGCACCCGCTCGACGGGGTTCCGGCGCGCGACCTGCTGGCCGCGTTCGCGGGTCCGGAGCGGCTGGTCGCCGACCCGGCGGCCACCGTGGAGCTGGCACGGCTCTGCGCCGGGTCGGTCCTGGCGCTGCGGATCGCGGGCAGTCGCCTGGCCGGGTATCCGGCAATGCCGGTGGCCGGTCTGGTCACGCAGTTGCGCGACGGGTCGGACCGGTTGGACCTGCTGGCCTATGAGGATCTTTCGGTGCGGGCGAGCCTCGCCGCCGGTGTGGCGGCGGTCCGATCCGATGACGAGGTGGCGGGGCGGCTCCTCGAGTTCCTCGCCACCCAGCCGGACCACCCGGCCCTGCTGGACTGGGCCGCGGCGCACCTCGGGGTCTCCAACCAGCGGTTGCGCCGCGCCCTGGAGGGCCTGGTCGACGCGTACCTCGTCCATTGCGCCGCTGGCCGCTACACACTGCCCGCCCTGGTCCGCGACTACGCCGCCGAACTGGCGCTGCCGCCCACGCCGATGCGCCCACTGACCAAGCGACGGGTGCATCCGCCGGCGGCGGCCTGAACCGGGCGGTGCCACTGATCGTGCTCCACGGAGGCGTCGCCGCGAAGTATGCGCGCGGTATGCGGCCGGCGGGCCAGTGCGTTCGCGCTGCTCCACAGTGGGTGGCACGGCAAACCTTGAAGGTATCTGGGAGATAGCCGGCTGAGTATTCCTCGTTTCTAGCCTTCACCCGTTGTGCACACGAACGGGCGGAGGGTTACGGGTGAAACGACGATCACGAGGTCCCCTGATCGGGGGACTGGCGCTGGTCATGGTGGCCACGTTGGGCGGGATGGAGGTCCTACCGGACCGCACTCCCGAGCGCGCCCCTCAGGTGGCCGACGCGAAGGACGACGAGGGCCTGCTGTCCCGGCTGGGCGGGGCGGCCCGGCAGATGGTGAACGGCGGCCCGCGCGGCGCGGAGCCGGAGGTGGTCAGCGCCGGGCTGTCCGTGAACGAGCAGCCCCCGGCGGCGAAGAAGCTGCCGGCGCCGAAGCGGGTGCGGGAGGTCCCGAACCGGCGGACCGCCAACGGGCGGGTCTTCCAGCTCTCCGACGGACGGCTCCAGGCCGAACTCTCGGCGCTGCCGGTGAACTACCGGGACGCCAAGGGTCAGTGGCAGCCGATCGACACGAAGGTCAGGCCCGTCAACGCGGGTGGCTTCGTCGCGGCCAACACCACAAACAGCTTCACCAGCCAGTTCGGCGCCAAGAGCGACAACCTGGTGCGCTTCGAGCGGGACGGCCGCGCGATCGAGCTCGGTCTGGCCGGTGGCGCCAAGGCCGCCGCGCCGACTGTCGACGGCTCGACGGTCACCTACCCCGGCCTGGCCGGTGGGGCGGACCTCGTCTACGACGTCACCGCCGGCGCGCTGAAGGAGAAGATCGTCCTGCGCCAGGCCCCGAACGGCCCGGTGTCGTACACCTTCACGCTCGACACCAAGGG
This sequence comes from Micromonospora sp. NPDC000663, assembly GCF_042898105.1. Lineage (NCBI taxonomy): Bacteria > Bacillati > Actinomycetota > Actinomycetes > Micromonosporales > Micromonosporaceae > Micromonospora > Micromonospora sp. NPDC000663. Next base: position 109,598 of record NZ_JBIAYR010000008.1, on the reverse strand, counting down.
TTTGGTGGCGCAGCAGCGGGCGGACGGCTCCATCGCGTTCGTCAGGCCCGACGGCGGTGATCCGGAACTGGTCATGCCGCCGCCCTACATGTACGACAGCGCCAAGACCCCGGTCCACAGCACCGCGGTCAGCCAACGGGTCCAGCAGACGTACGGCCAGACCACTGTGACCGTCTCGGCGGACGCCTCGTGGCTGCGCGACAAGGCCCGGACGTACCCGGTGGTGATCGACCCGACCATCAAGATCCAGCCGGTGCCGTCCGACGGCCAGGACGCGCAGATCTCTTCGGGCGAGCCCGACCGGAACTTCGCCACCGAATACCAGCTCAAGGTGGGCACCGGCAACGATGCGACCTGGCGTTCGCTGCTGAAGTTCGACGTGGGCCAGATCCCGGCGAACACGACGATCGACGACGCCGAGGTGATGGTCTACTACGACCAGAGCCTGGACGGCATCTACGCCAACGACGTGCCGATGGAGGTCCAGCGGGTCAAGTCGAGCTGGACCGAGGGCTCGGCGACCTGGAACCTGATGAAGACGGCCGGTGACACCGCGCTGCCCGGCACCATCGTCACCGTGGACGACGGCGACACCAACGCCACGGCCAAGGGCACCTGGACCGCCTCCACCAGCAACCTCACCGCGTACGCGGTGGGCAAGGACTACCGGACCAACGGCGACGCGACCACCGGGGACACGTACACGTACACGCCGACGATCACCGAGGCGGGCGAGTACAAGGTCGAGGCGCACTATGTGGGCGCCTCCGACCGGGCGGACGCGGCACCGTACACCGTCTACCACAAGGGCGGCAGCAAGACCGTGCCGGTCGACCAGCGGACGCCGACCGGTACGGGCGGATGGACCACCCTGGGCTTCTACCAGTTCGACGCCGGCACCACCGGCAAGGTCGTGCTCGGTGACCAGGCCAACAAGGCAGTCATCGCCGACGCCGTGCGGTTCAGCAAGAACGGCGCGCTCAAGGAGGCGTCGCACTCCAGCACCTGGCTGTCGTTCCCGGTACGCGGCCTCGTTCAGCAGTGGGCGAGCGGCACCCAGCCCAACTACGGCGTGATGCTGAAGGCCAAGAACGAGTCGCTGGCTAAGCAGGGCGGCGCGATCTTCGAGGCCTCCGAGTACAACTACATGAACGACAGGCGGGACTACAACCTGCCGAAGCTCGTCGTCACCTACGGCCGGCCCGGCGTGGCGGTGAACCCGCCGACCACGATCACGTCGACCGGCGCGGTGCTGGACTGGCCGAAGTACAAGGACCCGGACGGGCAGACCGGCACCGCCGACGATGTCGTCGAGTACCAGGTGCACCGCAGCCCCAACCAGACCTACACCCCGAGCGCGGCGACGCTGATCGCTCCGGTCTCGACGAGCACGCTGTCCTTCCAGGACACGACTGCCACGCCGACGCCGGCGGACAAGACGAACCCGATGGACCGGCAGTTCTACTACTACATGGTGGTGGCCAAGACGGCAGACGGGCAGCTCGTCGCGGGACCGACGGCGCCGGCCATGCTGCCCAAGGCCGGGCAGATCACCAAGATCTTCCGGACCGGGGTCACCGACACCACCCTGTCGAAGAAGCTGCCGACCACCAACGTCAACGTCTACGACGGTGACCCGTACGTCGGCGTGGGCAACAACTCGCCCACCTACGGCGTGACCCGTGGCGTGGTGAAGTGGTCCTCCCTGGCCGGGGCGGTCCCGACCAACGCCCAGGTCACCGGCGCCCAACTGCGGATGTGGAACGTCTCCCTCCAGCCGGGCACGGACCAGTCCCAGTACGTCGACGTCTACAAGCTCAACCGGAGCTTCACCGAGAGTTCCGCGACCTGGAACACCTACGACGGCACCAACGCGTGGACCACGGCCGGCGGTGACTTCGACACGTCGTGGAAGGCCGGCTTCAACGGCTTCACCAACGACCCCGAGTGGGAGACCTGGGACGTCACCACGCCGGTGAAGGGCTGGGTCTCCACGCCCAGCACCAACAACGGCCTGCTGCTGCGAATGCGCGACGAGGTCAACCAGAACGCTCGGGCGATGATGCTCGCCTCCGAGGCCGAGGACTCGATCTTCGAGCCGACGTTGGAGGTCACCTACCTGGAGCAGACCCCCGAGTCGACCTACTACGCCGCCAGGACGCCGACGAACCTGGCCCCGGCGTCGACCTACACCGCCCCGGTGTCGGTGTCCAACCCGACCCAGGCGACCTGGAAGACCAGCGACTGGGAGCTGGCGTACCAGTGGACCCGGGCCAACGGTGAGGCGGTGACCGACGCCAACGCGATGGTCGCCACCCCGCTGCCGGCGGACATCCCGGCCGGCGGCACCGTGGACCTGACCGCGCAGGTGAAGACCCCTGCCAGCACCGCCGAGGGCAACAGGCGCACCGACTACGTGCTGAACTGGCAGTTGCGCAACAAGCTGACCCAGCAGTGGCTCTCACAGGTCGCGCCGATCGCGGCCCTGGCGCAGAACGTGGCGGTGGTGGAGCCGACCTCCGATCAGCTCGGTCTGGAGAAGTTCTACTCGTACGTGGGGAAGAACACAGGTGCCGGCGGCACCCTGATGAACAACCTGTTCTCCGGCAACACGGTGTGGTCGTACGACGCGTTGAGCAACCCGTCGCGGGGCCTGTCGACGTTCGTCCGGATGTCCTACAACTCGTTGGACACCTCCGACACCGTCGCCGGGTACGGCTGGTCGTTGCAGGCCTCGTCGCTGATGCGCCTCGGCAGCCCGCTGGACTTCCACCCCAACCCGAACCCCACCAAGATCACCATGACCGATGGTGACGGCACCAGCCACTGGTTCACCTGGGACTCGACGACCTCCACGTGGAAGAGCCCGAAGGGCGTGCACCTCTACCTGGAGAAGATCACCACCTCGGACTGCAAGCCGAACACCCAGCAGCCGAAGGCCTGGCGGCTGACCAAGCCCGACCGCACACAGTTCTGGTACGACTGCGAGGGCTTCCTCACCAGCACGGTGGACAAGAACGGCAACACGATGACGTTCACCTACGAGGAGCGGAAGTCGAACAACAAGCCGACCAAGTTCCTCCGGTACATCACCGACGCGGCCGGCCGGAAGACCCTGACGATTGACTATTACGCCAAGGGTCAGACCTTCGACTACATCAACGACACCACCTGGGCCCGGGTGTCCGGGGCGACAAACCTGACCAACCCGAAGATCATCGACCACATCTCGCAGATCACCGACATCTCCGGTCGGAAGATGACCTTCACCTACACAGACAAGGGTCTGCTCGGCGAGATGGTCGACGGGTACGGCTCGAGCGGCACCATGGGCGCGCCGAAGACGTTCAAGTTCGCCTACGACATGACCCAGGGCAACAAGAACGTCAAGCTCGTCAAGGTCACCGACCCGCGCGGCAACGCCACCGAGTTGCAGTACTTCTCGCCGTCCGCCGGCGACGACCCGACGTGGCACTGGCGGACGAAGAACTACACCGACCGGATCGACAAGACCAACCTGACCCAGTTCGCCTACGTCGACCCGGATGCCACCAGCAACATCCGCACGACGGTCACCGACGCGGAGAACCACTCCACCGTCTACCTCCAGGACGGCTACGGCCGGCCGATCGAGACCACAAACGCGAAGAACCAGACCACCAAGCTCGAGTGGGACGGCGACCACAACGTCACAAAGCTCACCGAGGACAACCAGGCCGTGTCGACCTGGGCGTACGACGCCAAGACCGGTTACCCGACGGAGATCAGGGACGCCGAGGCGGTCAAGAACGGCACGGCGGGCACGGTGCTGACCTACCAACGTCAGCTCAACGGCTACGTCGCCGACCTCACCGAGAAGACCAGCCCGGAAGGCCGGAAGTGGATCTTCGCCTACGAGCCCGACGGTGACCTGGCGAGCGTCACCGACCCGGCGGGCAGCACCACCACCAACACCTACGACGCCTGGGGACAGCTCGACGTCGCCAAGGACGCCAACGAACACAGCACCAAGTACAGCCGGTACGACGCCAACGGCTACCCGCAGACGATCACGGACGCCCTGACCAGGGCGACCACCTTCGTCTACGACGTCCGCGGCCAGGTCACCAAGGTCACCGACGCGCGGGGCAAGGACATCACCCAGACGTACGACACCTTCGGCCGTCCATTGGTCAGCAAGACGCCGAAGGACCAGGCCGGCGGGCTGTTCATCACCACTCCGGCGCCGACGTACGACGCGAACGACAACGTCACCCAGTCGATTGCGCCGAACGGGGCCGTCTCCACGGCCTCCTACGACGCCGCCGACCAACTCACCTGGACCAAGGCGCCGATCGACGTGGCCGGCGACCCGGAGCGCATGACGTCGTTCACGTACGACAAGGTCGGCAACCTGCGCACCACCACCGAGCCGAAGGGCAATCTCCCCGGGGCGAACCCGGCCGACTACCGGACGACGAACGCGTACGACGAGATTTACCAGCTGGTTTCGGTTACGAACGCCAAGGGCGACAAGATCACCTACCAGTACGACAACGTCGGCAACGTGCAGAAGGTGGTGGACCCGCGTAAGAACGCGACGACCGACACCCTCGACTACACGTCGACGATGGCGTACGACCTCGCGCACCGGGTCACGAAGACCACGGACGCGCTGGGCAAGTTCACCAGCAGCACCTACGACAAGGACGGCCTGGTCACCGGCAGCACCGACCAGCTCGGCAACACCACGCTGGTGTCCCTCGACCGGCGGGGCAAGCCGACCGAGGTCAAGGTGCCGTACAAGAACGTCTCCGGCACCATCTCGTACCGGATCACGAAGTACGAGTACGACAAGGTCGGCAACACGACAAAGGTCATCAGCCCGCGGGGCGTGGCGACCAGCGACGACCCGGACGACTTCGCCCAGGTCACGGTCTACGACGAGCTGAACCGGGTCAAGGAGACCCACTCGGCGTACGACAAGGACGACGCCCGCTACACCACTGCCGACAAGACCACCTACACGTACGACGAGGTGGGCCGGTTGGCGACGTTGTCCGCGCCGCCGTCGGCGGGGCAGTCGGTGCGCAACGACACCACCTACAGCTACTACGACAACGGGTGGACGAAGTCCTCCTCGGACCCGTGGGACATCGTCACCTCGTACGACTACGACGCGCTGGGCGCGCAGACGGCCCGGACTCTCACGTCCGCCGGCGGCTCCTCGAACCGGACCATGGGCTGGTCGTACTTCCCGGACGGAAAGCTGAAGTCCCGCTCGGACGACGGTGTGCCGGTGGGCAAGCACGTGGTCCTGGTCGACAACTCCGAGTTCAACAACACGAGCGCGACGGGCACCTGGCCGACGGCCAACACGGCCACCAACAGGTACGGCATTGACTACGCCACCCACGCGGCCGGCACGGGCACCAACGTGTTCACCTGGCAGTTGAACGTGCCCCAGGCGGGCAGCTATGAGGTGTACGCCCGCTTCCCGACTGTGTCCGGGGCGGCGACCGACGCGAAGTACACGGTCACCTCCAGCGCCGGCCCGACGGTGAAGACGGTCAACCAGACCGCCAGCGCCGGCACGTGGGTGAGCCTGGGCTCCTACAGCTTCGCCGAGGGCAACGCCCAGAAGGTGACGCTGTCGGACCAGGCCACCGGCACTGTCGTCGCGGACGCGGTAAAGCTGGTCCGGGACAACTCCACCGACGTCGACAACGAGAAGCACGACTACAGCTACCGGTACGACGCCAACAGCAACCTGACCACGATCACGGACGCCTCCCCGGGTGCCCGGGTCAACAGCTACGCGGTGACGTACACGAAGCTGAACCAGGTTGAGAAGGTCACCGAGTCGAAGTCGGGCGCGGTGGTGAACTCGACGTCGTTCAGCTACAACGAGAACAGCGCGCCGCTGACCACGACCCACGACAAGCAGTACGCGTCCTACGCGTACGACGAGCGTGACCTGGTGTCGAAGGTGACCAACGGCAAGTCGGCCGCCGACACGTCGGCGAAGGTGACGACGTACACCTACACCGACCGGGCCGAGAAGCTCAAGGAGGTCAAGGCCAACGGCAACACCGTCGACTACACGTACTTCCTCGACGGGCGGTTGAAGTCCCAGACGGAGAAAAAGGCCAACGGGACGACCCTGGTCTCCGAGTCGACCCTCGACTACGACCTCAACGGCAACCGCTCACACGACGTCACGAAGAAGATGAACGCCGACAACCACGGCGCCTATCTGACCACCACCAGCGACTTCACCTACGACCCCCGAGACCGGTTGGCCTCGCTGACGAAGACCGGTGACGGCGCCGGCACGGAAACCTACGTGCACGACGCGAACAACAACGTCACCAGTCAGACGGTGAAGGGCACGCCGACCACGTTCAACTATGAGCGCAACCGGCTGCTGACCGCGGTGACCGGGGGTGCGAAGGCGTCGTACAACTACGACCCCTTCGGCCGCCTGGACACCATCACCGCCGCCGGGACGGTGATCGAGCGGAACGTGTACGACGGGTTCGACCACATCGTCGAGAACCGTAAGAACAACGGCACCAGCACCTCGACGACGAAGTACACCTTCGACCCGATGGACCGCACGACGACCAAGACCACGGACGCCGGCGGTGCCAAGGCCAAGACCACCACGTTCAACTATCTCGGCCTGTCGGGCGAGGTCCTGGACGAGGAGGTCGCCGGGAAGCTGACCAAGTCGTACCAGTACTCGCCGTGGGGTCAGCGCCTGTCGCAGATCACTCACAACGCCGACGGCACCACCGAGGACGGCTACTACGGCTACAACCCGCACACCGACGTAGAGACGGTCACCGACAAGGCCGGGGACACCAAGGCGACCTACGGCTACACGGCCTACGGCAAGAACGACGACGCCCAGTTCACGGGCATCGACAAGCCGGACACGGCGGACCCGACGAAGGAGCCGTACAACGCGTACCGGTACAACGCCAAGCGGTGGGACCAGGCATCCGGCAACTACGACATGGGCTTCCGCGACTACAGCCCAGGTCTGAACAGGTTCCTGTCCCGGGACAGCTACAACGGCGCCCTCGCGGACATGAGACTGGGAACCAGCCCGTTCACCGGCAACCGGTACGCCTTCGGCGGCGGTAACCCCATCAGCGCTATCGAGATCGACGGTCACTCGTGGCTCAGCGATTTCGGCAAGAACCTCGTGGACTTCGGCAGTGGGTTCGGCGGAGGGGCCAAGGACACGGCCAGCGGCCTGGGTCAACTCGGCTACGACGTGTTCATCGGCAGCAGCCCCTTCGTGTCCGAGGAGACCCGCAACGAGACGAAGGCACGGGCGGAGGCACGCGGCGACGCGGTCAAGAACCCCAGCCAACTATGGAACGCGGTGAAGCAGCCCTACGAGGAGGACATCAAGAACGGCAACGATGCTCATGCGGCAGGCCGCGCTGTCTTTGACCTGACTACGCTGTTCCTCGGCGGCGGAGCGTCCAAGGGTGGTGCTGCAAGTAAAGCTGGAGTTGCCGGACGCGGTTCTCGCGTCCCGGCAATGGGTGCAGAGGCGGCTGCCCCGTTCGAGAACGGTCTGCCAGCTACTTACGGCAAGACCTATACCGCGATTGGCAGTGACAAGGCGACCACCGCGAATGCTCGCGGGCTGGTCAACGAGGGTGAACACGATGTGATCCACCATGGTGCCACGGACGGCCGGGCGATCATCGGCAACAGCCCCGTAGAGGCAGGCCAGATCGCGGACTTGGTTCGGTCGAACCCGTCCTTCACCGGACAGACGTGCAGGCTTCTGGTGTGTCACGCGGGAAGTTCAGGCTTCGCCCAGGAGATGGCGAACTTGCTGGGCGTTCCGACCCGTGGCGCGACGGACCGCGTACGCGGTGTTCGTGGAGGTGGAACCGTAGTCGACAATGGCGGTTACTGGCGCATGTTCCTGCCCATCGTCGGAGGTTGAGGTGCTGAAGAAGGTCGGATTTTTTCCGGAGCTGGACCCGAAGCGAGCTGGGGAGACGGGCGAGCCCAGCATCCACGCATCGGTGCGCGCCGTCGGGGAGGCAGACGAAGAGAGGATTCTGCAGTACCTGGATTCTGGCCACATGATCATTCCGGTCATGGAGGGTGGGCCAGACGTCATCACTGGAGAGTACGGTTACGAGGAGGCTTCAGGGTGTTCCTCGTGGATCAGCGACGGGGCTTGGGTGTGGCGCTATGACCTTGCGCATTACCTGAGAAGACATCACGTTGAACTATCAGCGGATTTCCTCTCGCACGTCAGGTCCAGTGGTTACATCATTCCCCCGCTCAGTGACGAGGAAATGCTGGAGCTTGCAGACCAACTGGCCGCTGATTGGAAGCGCTGATTAAGTAACCACTGCGAGGCGCAACTCCGCTGTTCTCGCTTATCACAAGTAAATAATCCCGAACGCTGTGGCCCGCCGACTGCCGGCGGGCCACAGCGAGCTTCCGAGCCGAAGAAAACACGGCGATCCTGCGGGGAGCGGAGGAGCGCGATCGAAATCGAGGTTGACTGAAATCGGTGACTGCCGCTCAACCCCGAATGTCCGAGTTGAGCGGCAGGACTTTCCGTCGGTTCGACGCCCGTAATGCTGAAGACGTCGGCCGGCGGTCGACCATCAGTGCGCCTCGTCAACGGCGCCCGGATCGGACAACCCCGTCCAGGGTCTGCTCGACATCCTGGCACCGGATGTCGTTCTGCTCGGCGACGGCGGTGGCATCAAGCAGGCCGTGCTGCGACCCATTGTCGGGGCGGACAAGGTGGCCCGTCTGATGGCGTCCCGCAAGGTCGAGGTCGCCGCACTGTCCCTGCATCCGGCCCAGGTCAACGGTTATCCGGCGCTGATCGTCCGGATCGACGGCGAACTCGACACCGTCCTGACACTGCGCATCGACGACGGCCTGGTCAGCGGGCTCTACGCTGTCCGCAACCCCGAGAAGCTGTCGCACATGCGGCACGCGACGGCGTTACGTCGCTGGGCGCGCCCCTGACCGGACGGCAAAATCCACACGCGGACAGTCACCAATCCGTCACCGGGCGACTGCGTGCGGTGTTCGCCCTTACGCTCGTGAGCGTGTCCGGACCTGCCGAGAAGGCCACCGAACAGGACCGGCGCGACCTCATCGTCAGGGTCGCGCGAGAGTTGGCCGAGACGGAGGGCTGGGCGGGGGTGAGCACCCGCCGGCTGTCCGAGCGGGCCGAAATCGACATCGGGGACATCTATCGGCACTTCGCCGATCTGGAGGCGCTGCTCGCGGCCGTCGCGGTGTGCGCCTTCGCCGATCTGGCCGCCGATCTCGCCGAGGCGCACGCGGATGCCACAGACGGACCCGAGGGGGCCTGGCCGTCGGTCGCCGCCGCGTACCTCGACTTCGCGTACGCGAATCCGGAGGTCTACGACGCGATGCTCGCGCTGACCCCCGACCTGGCCCTCGGCGTCGATGGTGTGCCAGCCGCGCCGCGCGCGGTCTTCACGGAGCTGCGGGCGGCCCTGGCTCCGCTCGCCGAGGGGCGGGATCCGGACACCCTCGCCGAGGTGGGCTGGAGCCTCCTGCACGGCGTGGTGATGCTCACCCGGGGCGGCCGGCTGCGACCCGAGGGGCAGGAGGAGCGGGAGGCGATGATCGCCGAACGGTTGCTGCGGTGGCCCTGCCCGGCGGGCGGGAACTCACTGGGTGCGTCGGCCGACATGCCCTAGAGTTCCGGACCGCAGTGCGCATGATCGCGAGGGGGGCGGCATGACGGTGGACGGGACGGCCCGTCGAGGGGCGCAGGTGCTGATCTTCGACGCGGACGACACCCTGTGGGAGAACAACGTCGTCTTCGAGCGGGTGATCGACGACTTCCTGGACTGGCTCGATCATCCCACTCTGGACCGGGCGCAACTGCGGGCCGTCCTCGACGACATCGAGCGCGCGAACACGGTGGCGCACGGGTACGGCAGCAAGGTCTTCCTGCGCAGCCTCGCGGACTGCCTGGAGCGGCTGCGTGAGCGACCGGCCACCGACGCCGAACGTCAGGACATCGACCGGCTGGCCCGGGCGCTCGTCGAGCACCGGGTGGAGCTGATGCCGGGGGTGGCCGACGCGCTCGACGAGCTGGCCGGCCGGCACGAGTTGCTGCTGCTGACCAAAGGGGACCGGTCGGAGCAGCAGCGCAAACTGGACGCCTGCGGCCTGCTGCACCACTTCTCCGCGGCGCACATCGTCGCGGAGAAGAACGCCGACACGTACCGGTGGCTGGCCCGGGAGCACGGCTTCACACCCGGCAGTGCCTGGATGATCGGCAACTCGCCGAGGTCGGACATCCTGCCGGCCCGGGCGGCCGGGTTGAACGCGGTGTTCATCCCGAACGAGAACACGTGGGTGCTGGAGGACGACGAACTGGACCCGACCGACGGTGGCGTGCTGCGGCTCGCCGCGTTCCGGGACCTGCTGCGGCACTTCTGACGGTCCCGCACCCGAACAGCGCCCTAGATCATTGTCGCGTTACGCCGACATGCCTGTTTTTCACCTTGAGATCAGTCACGCCGCCTGGCGTCCGACGAGCCTTGTCCGGGCCGCCGGAGCCCGCCTAACCTGGGCCGGCGCTCACGGTCCTTCGGGGTGTGCCGGGGGCGCGGCGGCGTTCGGCGGGGGCACCGTGGAGCTGAGTGCACGGCGGCCGGATCGCCGGTCACCCGCGTGTGGCGTCGTGCCACGCCCGCGCGGCAGGGTGCCGGAGCTGTCCGCTCCCAAGCCGGGCAGCCGAGGGTCAGGGCCGGGTAGTTGCGGACCCGGTCCTGATCCGACCGCCGCCTGTCACGGGGCAGACCAACAGACCAGTCAGTTGTCAGGATGGGCGGCATGAAACGCAGAAATCTCCTGCTCGGTGCGGCGGGTCTGGCGCTGCCGGCGGCTGTCGCCCCGACGATCCCCGCGCTCGGCGCGGGCGGACCGTCGACGCCGGCCGTGGGGCTGGCCTCGCTGCCCACTTCGACCCCGCCGAACCACCGGCTGGCCGCTCGGCTGGCCATCCTGCCGGCCCAGACCCGGCAGGCGATCATCGTCAGCGCCACCAACTACACCACCACGTACGCCACCCTTGAGACGTACGTGCGGGTCAACCGCAGCTGGCAGCCAGCCGCCGCGCCGATGCCGGCCCGGATCGGCTCCCAGGGGTTCAGCGACAACCACGTGGAGGGCGTGCCCACCACCCCCACCGGTGTCTATTCGATCGGCCCCACCATGTACGGCATCGCCGCGAACCCCGGCGTGCGGTATCCGTACCACCGGTTGGTCAGCGGCGACTGGTGGAACGAGAACCCGTCGTCCCCGCTGTACAACACCTTCCAGCACAGCTCGACCAACCCCGGTGGGGCCAGCGAGGCGCTGTGGCAGGAGGTTCCCGCGTACACGCACTTCGCGGTGATCACCTACAACATGCCGCCGAACGTGCCGACGCCGATCCCGAACGCGGGCAGCGGCATCTTCCTGCACGAGTTCAGCACCAGCGGCGGTAACGCGACCGCCGGCTGCGTCGCCCTCGCACACGACCACCTCGTCAATGTGCTGGCCTGGCTGGACCCGGCGCTGTCACCGCGGATCATGCTCGGCCCGTACGGCCAGATCGGCCGGTACTGACCGCGGGGCCCCGCGCTCAGGAGCCGTCGCCGCGGACGATCGCCACCGCCACCCGGCAGAACTCGTCCATGTCCGGGTTGAACCCGGCCGCGATGTCGGGGTGCAGCCCGGACCGCGTCTCGTCCAGCAGCCGCTGGCAGACCTGCTCGACCGGCTCGCCGGCGTAGTCGCCGCGGACCCGGTCGATGGCAGCCTGGAGCGCCGAGGTCAGCTGATCCTCCAGCGGGCCGCGCAGCTTCTGCTGCACGGGGTCGAGCCCGCGCGGGTCGAGCGTGACATGTGGCTCCGACATCGGTGCTCCCTTCGTCGGCGTCCGCGATACCCCATCGCGGACGTCGGTCAAACCCCTGTCGGTACGGCGGCGACCCGCACCTGGTACGAGAAGTCCTCCGCCGGCTCCTCGTGGTACGACAACCTGCGGATCTGCCTGTCGTCGTCGTAGAGGGCGACGTCCACCAGGACGCCGAGGTGGGCCAGGCCGATGCTCGACACGCGCTTCTTGTCCTGCAACACCGCACAGACCCCGCCGAGCAGTGTGCTGGCGTCGGACGTGCGGTGCCCGGGCGGGCAGCGCAGCACCAGATCGACCTCGACGGGCCCGGGCAACGGCGTCCAGCCGGTGCGCTGGGCCGCCGTCAGGGCGGCCTGGAGCAGGGTGCGGACCCTCGTCGCCTGCCGGTGCCCGGCGGCGAAGATGGACAACGCTTCGGTCTTGACCGGTGGCAGGCCGCTCACCTCGAACGTCAGGGCGAGAGCGCGGGTGTCCTGCACGACGGCACCTCCTCGTTGGGACGATCCTGCCGAACCGGGGGAGCGGCGGTGCGACGAACCCGCGATTACCAACCGATCGGGCAGGCTGGGGTCGGCCGGAGGCGTGTCGACGGCGGCGGCGAACGCGCCGGCTGCGGCGCTGGGGAAAACGCTAGCGGACGCCGCCCGCGCTGGGTAGTCGGTCGTTCACCCGGTTGGGCGCGGCGCGAAGGCGCAGAACTCGTTGCCCTCCGGGTCGGCCAGCACCCACCAGCGGGCCTCGTCGATCGGTTCGCGTAGCAGCGTCGCGCCCGCGTCGAGCAGCCCGGTCGGCTCCTCATCGACCATCTCGACGTCCCAGTGCATCCGGTTCTTGACCGCCTTGGGCTCGGGGACCGCGACGAACACCCAGTAGTCCCACGGGAACCCGGCCGCGCCGAGCACCGACGAGGCGCTCGAGTCGTGCTCGACGGTGCCGCCTGTCACGCCGGCCCACCAGGTCGCCTGCGCAACCGGGTCGGTCGAGTCGACGACCAGCTCGAACGGGCCGGGTCGGGTGCCCTCGCGGGCTCCGAACGCGCAGAACTCGTTGCCCTCCGGGTCGGCCAGCACCCACCAGGCCGCCTCGCCGGACGGCTCGGCGACCAGTCGGGCGCCGTCCGCGAGCAGCGCCGCCGGGCCCGCGTCGGCCAACCGCAGATCCAGGTGTACGCGGGTCTTGCCGACCCGCGGCTCGGGCACCCGGTTCACCCAGATCGACTCGGCGCCGGAGCGGGCGGAGCGGGGATCGACCCGGGTGTCGCCGTCGCCGGCATCGGCCACGTCGCCGTTGAGCATCCGCGCCCAGAAGCCGCCGAGGGCCAGCGGGTCGGCGGCATCGAGGCAGAGGTCCTTGAAGCGTGCGATCACCGTCCCAGCATGCCCGGCGCGGAGCGTACCTGTCAGGAGGTCGACACGCGGCGCCGCCCGCGCCTTACGGCGCCCGTCACGCGGTGACGCGCGATGCGTGCCCGGCGTAGGTTTCGCGACTTCACCGGTGGGGCAGTGTAGCCGCACAGAGCATCTGAGCCTGGCGTTTTCGCAGCTCCCGGGCTTGGAACGGCTCGCCGTGCGCCGGGGCACGGATGCCCTCCCCGGTCTTTCGCCGAAGAGAGGGGGAGGGCGATGACAGACCCCGAAGCGGCTCGACACCGACGGCGGCCGGTTGTCCGGCTGGGGGCGGCGGCCGCCGCGCTGGCGCTTGTCGCGCCGCTGGCGGCGTGCGGCGGCGACGACAGCGGCGGTACGCCGACGATCAACCTGTACTACCCGCCGGAGCAGAACCTGCAGAAGGTCGTCGACGACTGCAACGCGCAGGCCCAGGGTCGATACAAGATCGAATACATGGTGCTGCCGCGTCAGGCCGACGACCAGCGGGTGCAGATGGTGCGCCGGCTGGCCGCCGAGGACCCAGGGATGGACGTCCTGGGTCTCGACGTCACCTGGACCCAGGAGTTCGCCAGCGCCGACTGGATCCGGGAGTGGACCGGCCAGGACAAGGCCGAGGTCGAGCAGGGCACTCTCGCCGGGCCGCTGGACACCGCCCGCTACGAGGACAAGCTCTTCGCCGCGCCGAAGAACACGAACGTGCAGCTGCTCTGGTACCGCAAGGACCTGGTGCCGCAGCCGCCCACCACCTGGGACCAGATGATCAGCGCGGCCCAGCAGCTCAAGGACCAGGGCAAGCCGCACCAGGTGCTGACCATGGGCGCCCAGTACGAGGGACTGGTCGTGCTCTACAACACCCTGGCCGAGAGCGCCGGCGGGAAGATCCTCTCCGACGACGGCAAGCAGGCCGTGATGGACGAGGGCACCGTCCGGGCGCTGGAGCAGTTGCAGCGGTTCGCCACGTCGGGCGTGACCTCGCCGTCGTTCAGCAACGCCACCGAGGACCCGGTCCGGTTGGAGTTCCAGTCCGGCGCCGGCGCGTTCCAGGTGAACTGGCCGTTCGTCTATCCGGCCCTTCAGGAGGCCAACCCGGACCTGGCCAAGCAGGTCGGCTGGGCCCGCGTGCCAGGCGTCGACGAAGGCACCCCCAGCAAGGTCACCATCGGCGGCGTGAACCTGGCCGTCAGCTCGTACTCCAAGCACCCGGACCTGTCGTTCGAGGCGGCCCGGTGCCTGCGCAGCGCCGAGCACCAGAAGTTCTCCGCCATCAACGACGGCGTGCCGCCGACAATCGAGGCGGTCTTCGACGACCCGGAGATGACCGAGGCGTACCCGATGAAGGACACCATCCTGGAGGAGCTGAAGGAGCCGGCGACGCGGCCGTTGACCCCCGCCTACCAGAGCATCTCCACAGTCATGTCGGCGATCCTGTCCCCGCCGTCGGCGATCCGTCCGCAACAGACCGCCGACGAGCTGCGCGACGCCATCGCCGACGCCCTCCAGTCCAAGGGGGTCCTGCCGTGAGCATCAACGCCACGCCAACCGGTACGGACACCGCCGTCGCGGAGACCGAACGGCAGGCCACCGTCCCCGCCCAGCGCGGCGGCGGACGCCGAAAGGCGCCGCTGAGCGAGAACAAGAAGGCCGAACGCAGGCTCGGCTGGCTGCTCTGCGCACCGGCCGCGCTGGTGATGGTGGCGGTCACGGCGTACCCGATCATCTACTCGGTCTGGCTGTCGTTGCAGCGCTACGACCTGCGCTTTCCCGACCAGCGCGAGTTCATCGGGCTGGAGAACTACGTCACCGTGCTCACCAACGAGTTCTGGTGGACCGCGTTCGGGGTGACCGCGCTGATCACCGTGGTCACGGTGGCCGTGGAACTGGTCCTCGGCATGGGGCTGGCGATCATCATGCACCGCACACTTGTCGGACGTGGCCTGGTGCGAACCTCGGCGCTCATCCCGTACGGCATCGTCACAGTCGTCGCCGCGTTCTCCTGGCGGTACGCCTGGACGCCCGGCACCGGCTACCTGGCCGACCTGTTCAGCGACGGCGCGCCGCTCACCGAGAGGGCCAGCTCCCTGGCGATCATCATGCTCGCCGAGATCTGGAAGACCACCCCGTTCATGGCGCTGCTGCTGATGGCCGGGCTGGCGCTGGTCCCAGAGGACCTGCTCAAGGCCGCCTCCACCGACGGGGCGACCGCCTGGCAGAAGTTCACCAAGGTGATGCTGCCGGTGATGAAGCCGGCGATCCTCGTCGCGCTGCTGTTCCGCACCCTCGACGCGTTCCGCGTCTTCGACAACATCTTCGTGCTGACCGCCGGCGGCAACGAGACCTCGTCGGTGTCGATGCTCGCCTACAACAACCTGATCCGGGGTCTGAACCTGGGCATCGGCTCGACGATGTCGGTGCTGATCTTCATCACCGTGGCGATCATCGCCTTCGTCTTCGTGAAGTTGTTCGGTACCGCTGCCCCCGGCAGCGACGACGGGGAGAGGCGCTGAGATGGCTGTCGAAACCACCACGCGGGCGAAGCTGCGCTGGGGTCTGCTGGACGTCCTCGTGGTCGTCTTCGCGCTGGTCCCCGTCCTGTGGATCGCCTCGCTGTCGTTCAAGACGCCGGCCACCCTCACCGACGGGAAGTTCATCCCCCGGGAGTGGACGCTCGACAACTACAAGACGATCTTCGACACCGACCAGTTCGTCCGGGCGCTGATCAACTCGATCGGAATCGCCCTGATCGCCACGCTCATCGCGGTGGTGCTCGGCGCGATGGCCGCGTACGCGATCAGCCGGCTGGACTTCCCCGGCAAGCGTCTGCTGGTCGGCGTGTCCCTGCTGATCGCGATGTTCCCGCAGGTGTCGCTCGTGTCACCGCTGTTCGAGATCGAGCGTCAGCTCAAGATCTTCGACACCTGGCCGGGCCTGATCCTGCCGTACATCACGTTCGCGTTGCCGCTGGCGATCTACACGCTGTCGGCGTTCTTCAAGCAGATCCCGTGGGACCTGGAGAAGGCCGCGAAGATGGACGGCGCCACCCAGGCCCAGGCGTTCCGCCGGGTGATCGCCCCGCTGGCCGCACCCGGCCTGTTCACCACCGCGATCCTGGTGTTCATCTTCTGCTGGAACGACTTCCTGTTCGCCATCTCGCTGACCTCCACCGAGCGGTCCCGCACGGTGCCGGCCGCGCTGTCGTTCTTCACAGGCGCGTCGCAGTTCGAGGACCCCACCGGGGCGATCTGCGCCGCCGCCGTGGTGATCACCGTTCCGATCATCCTGTTCGTCCTCTTCTTCCAGCGCCGCATCGTGTCCGGCCTGACCTCCGGCGCAGTCAAGGGATAGGTGAGTAGTCATGGCTGACATCGTGCTCGACAAGGTGAGCAAGAAGTTCCCGGACGGGACCGTCGCCGTGCAGGACGTCGACCTGGAGATCGCTGACGGCGAGTTCGTGATCCTGGTCGGCCCCTCGGGCTGCGGCAAGTCCACCACCCTCAACATGATCGCCGGTCTGGAGGACATCAGCTCCGGCGAGCTGCGGATCGGCGGCCAGCGGGTCAACGACAAGGCTCCCCGGGACCGGGACATCGCCATGGTGTTCCAGTCGTACGCCCTGTACCCGAACATGACGGTGCGGGAGAACATGGCGTTCCCCCTGCGGCTGGCGAAGCTGGACAAGGAGACGATCAACCAGAAGGTCGACGAGGCGGCGAAGGTCCTGGAGCTGACGCCCCTGCTGGACCGCAAGCCGGCCAACCTCTCCGGTGGGCAGCGGCAGCGGGTGGCGATGGGCCGGGCGATCGTCCGCCAGCCCAAGGCGTTCCTGATGGACGAGCCGCTGTCCAACCTCGACGCCAAGCTGCGGGTGCAGATGCGCACCGTGGTGTCCCGGCTCCAGAAGCAGCTCGGCACGACCACCGTCTACGTGACCCATGACCAGACCGAGGCGATGACCCTCGGCGACCGGGTCGTGATCATGCGGGGCGGCGCGGTGCAGCAGGTGGGCCCGCCGCAGGAGCTGTACGACCACCCGCGCAACCTCTTCGTGGCCGGCTTCATCGGCTCACCGTCGATGAACTTCCTGCACGCCGCCGTGCAGGAGGGCAGCCTGCACACGGCGCTGGGTGACGTGCCGCTCGGCGACCGGGTACGCCGCGAGCTGGAGGCCGCCGACGCGCCCCGCGAGCTGATTCTCGGCATCCGCCCCGAGCACTTCGAGGACGCCGAACTGGTCGACGACGACACCCGCCGGCGGGGCCTGGAGTTCGAGGCGCCCGCCGACATCGTGGAGTCGATGGGCTCGGACAAGTACGTCTACTTCACGGTGGAGGGGGAGAAGGCCAGCGCCGCCGAGCTGGAGGAGCTGGCAGCCGACGCGGGCGCTGCCGACTTCGCCGGCGCCGGCGGCAACCTCGTCACCCGGCTGTCCGCCGAGTCCCCGGTCACCGAGGGGCAGACCCGCCGGGTCTGGTTCAACCTGGAGAAGATCCACCTGTTCGACCCGAGCACCGGCCGCAACCTGACCCTGCACGAGGGCCGGGCGGCCGGCGCGCTCGCCGACTGACCGCGTCCACCGCGACGGGGCCGGCGGGTTTCGCCCGCCGGCCCCGGCGTGTCCTGCGCCGCGTGCCCGGTCGTGGCAAGGTGGTCGCAGGTCGCGTCGTGAAGCGGGGGACGGATGAACCGACGACTGGCCACGCTGGCCAACGCGCACGGCGTGTCCACCTGGTACGAGGACTGGCGGCACCGCCGCGTCGAGGTCGCCCCGGAGACCGTCGTGGGTGTCCTCGGTCTGCTCGGTGTGGACGCCACGAGCCCGGCCGCCATCGCCGACGCGCTCGCCGCCGCACGCGCCGTCGACAAGGCCGCGCTGCCGCCGACAGTGGTGCTCACCCACGGCGCCACCCGGGCGCTACCCGGCCCCGGCGTGGTGACCCTTGAGGACGGGGGCCGCCGGGCGGTCGACGCCGAGCTGCCGGGGGACCTGCCGCTGGGCTGGCACCGGCTGGCCTGCGACGGGCGTGAGGTGACGCTCGTCGTGGTGCCCCGACGGCTGCCGGAGCCGCCCCCCACCTGGGGTTGGATGCTCCAGCTCTACGCGCTCACCTCGGAACACTCCTGGGGCATGGGCGACCTCGGCGACCTCGGCGAGTTCACCGGCTGGGCCGGCGCCAACGGCGCGGGGCTGGTGCTGCTCAACCCGCTGCACGCCGTCGGCCCGTCGCACCCGGTCGCCGCCTCACCGTATTCACCTGCCAGTAGGCGGTTCGTCAACCCGCTCTACCTGCGCGTCGGCGCCACCGCCGCGTACCGGTCGGCGGACCCGCCGACCCGGGCGATCGTCGACGCCCTCCGCCCCGATCGTGGCGACCTGATCGACTACGACGAGGTGTGGGCCGCCAAACGGCGCGCCCTGGAGCTGCTGCACCCGTACGCCCAACCGGTGGACCTCGACGCGGACCCGGCGCTCGCGTCGTTCGCCACCTGGTGCGCGCTGGCCGAGCGGCACGGCAACGACTGGCGGGCCTGGCCGGCCGAGTTGCACCACCCCGACTCGGCGGCGGTCGCCGAGCAGCGCCGCCAGCTCGCCGACCGGGTGGCGTTCCACGCCTGGCTGCAACACCTGTGCGACGAGCAGCTCGACGCGGTCACGGCGGCGGCCCATTCGGCCGGGATGCCTGTCGGCGTGGTGCACGACCTCGCCGTCGGCATCGACCCGGGTGGCGCGGACGGCTGGCAGCTCGCCGACGTGCTGGCCCAGGGCGTACGCGTCGGCGCCCCACCGGACGACTTCAACCAGCTCGGGCAGGACTGGGGGCTCGCCGCGTGGCGACCGGACCGGCTCGCCGCCACCGGGTACGCGGCCTACCGGGACATGCTGCGCCGGGCCCTGCGGCACGCCGGTGGCCTGCGTGTCGACCACGTCGCCGGGCTGTGGCGACTGTGGTGGGTGCCGCCGGGCGGCGGCGCGGCCGACGGCACCTACGTGCGCTACGACGCCGAGGCGATGCTTGGCATCCTCGCGCTGGAGGCGCACCGGGCCGGCGCGGTGGTCGTCGGCGAGGACCTGGGCACCGTCCAGCCGGCGGTGACCCGGGGCCTGCGGGAGCGCAACATGCTCGGCTCGACAGTGCTGTGGTTCGCCCGCGACGACGAGGGCGACTTCGTCCCGCCGAGCCGGTGGCCCCGCAACGCGCTCGCCACCATCTCCACCCACGACCTGCCTACCGCACCCGGATTCCTCACCGGCGAGCACGTGCGGGTACGAGACGAGTTGAAGCTGCTCAGCACCGACACGGTTGTCGAGCGGACGCGGGCTGCCGAGGAGCGGGAGCTGTTGCTGACGATGCTGCGCGCCGAGGGTCTGCTGCCGGACGGCGAGTTGTCGCCCGACGGCGAGGAGGCTGTTGTGGCGATGCACGCCGCCCTCGCCGCCAGCCCGTCCCGACTGCTCGGTGTGTCCCTCTACGACGTGCTGGGCGAGGTGCGCCAGCCCAACATGCCAGGCACTGTCGACGAGTATCCGAACTGGCGACTGCCGCTGCCGGCCACCGTGGCGCAGATCCGCTCCGACCCCCGGGTGGCCCGGATCGCCGCGTTGCTGACCGAGGCCCGGCCCCGGCCGGCGCGCTGAGCGGCGCCACGCCACGACCGGCGCGCTTGTCGGTCAGGCCTGCCAGTCGAAGCGGGGCGGCAGACCGAGGAAGTCGGCGTACCGGCCCAGGGCGTGCTCCACCCGGGTGCGCGCCGGGGCGGTCATGGGCGTCAGCGGCTGGATCGTCACGGTGACCGTGGACCTGCCGATCCGACGCTTCCACACACCCACCACCCGACCGGCGTGGACCACCGTGGCCTGGAAGATCCCGTTGTTGCCCGGCACGACGGCGGCCAGGTGGGCGGCATCGAGCATCAGCGTGCGGTCCCGGTAGCCGAGCAGGTACTCGTCGAACCCGGGCAGCGCCCGCATCTCGTCCAGTGGGGTGCGCGGCGCGTCGGCGAGCGCCGCGTCCACGTACATCGGCTGGCCGTCGACCCGTACCGTGCTCAGCGCGTCGCCGGCGGCGGTCAGGCCGCGTCGCGCGTCGGTCAGGGTGAGGCCGGTCCAGCCCGCGAACTCGCGGTCGGTGACCGGGCCGTGCCCCCGGACGTAGCGGTGGGCCAGCACCGCGAGGGCCTCGTCCCGGTCCAGTTGGCGTGGCGCGGGCGCCCACTCGTCGAGCAGCGCGAAGGTCTGCTCGGTGCCGACGTTCGGGGCCACGCAGGTCACCCCTCGTACGCTCGCGAACCACAGCAGGTGGTAGCCGCGCTGCCCGTCGGTGCCCAGCCCCGCCTCCCGCAGGGTGGCCAGGCACTGCGACCGGGTGAGTCGGCCGCCCCCGGCCAACGCGGCGCCGAGGACGTCCACCGCCCGATCGGCGTCGACGTCGGTGAGACCGAGTTGTGCCCGGCGGGTCGCCGCGCCGGCCAGCGAGCGGACGCCTGTCACCTCCAGCATCCAGCGCGCGTCGGCGGGTGGGACGAGGTGCACGGTGCCCCGCATCGGCCAGGTGCGCAGCGCCTCGCGCCGCTCCAGCGCCTCCTGCACGTCGGTCAGGCGGGAACCGGGCAGTCGGGCGCCCAGCGACCACAACCCGCTGGCCAGGTCCTGGGCCTGCATCGCGCCGAACCACTCGACCACCTCGGCGACGGTGCCCGGCTGGCCGCCGGGATGCGGACGCAGCAGCAGGCTTGTCATCCGCAGTGCCAGCGCTTCGGCGGCGCTGAGGTCGGCAGGCATCGCCACGCCCCTCTCCGGTGGCCGGGCCGCCAGCCTAGGCGGCGGCACCGACACATCGTGCAGGCGGGAGGCGTAACAGCGGTCGACGTGGGAAAGCGGCCGCCCGGAAGTACGCGCGCCGCGCGTGCGGAAGGGAGTCTCATGACCGCCGCAAGTGAGCCGGCCCGGGGTGCCGGCACATCGGCCGGGTCCCGGACCCATCGGGGGGACGCCCGCGCGAAGACGAGCGCGGCCGCCACCTTCGCTCTGGTCTTCGGCGTCGCCGGCCTGCTCAGCGTCCTGACCGCGATCCTGGCCTGGATCGGGCTGGTGCTGGGCATCATCGGGATCATTCTCGGCATCGTCGGACTGAAGATGAGCCAACGGCCCGGGGTGACCGGTCGGGGCGTGGCCATCGGCGGCCTGGTGTTGAGCATCCTCGCGGTGCTCATCGGCCTGGGTCTCGCCGCGGGCATCACCACCTTCGTCAACAACGAGGGCGCGGTGGACCGTCTCCAGCAGCAGGTCGACGACCTGCGCGACAAGCTCGACTGACAGTGGGGCCCGATGGTCGGGGGCCACGGCGTGCCGTGGCCCCCGACCGGGCCTACTTGGACTCGACCCGTCCGACCGCCTCGGCTCCGGAGGTCAGCTCCGCGCACGTCGTCTGCCACGCGGAATCCTCCCGGTAGAGCGCGCTGCGCAGGTAGGCCCAGGTGAGCGCCTGGACCGCCGCCACCCGCCGCGGGTTCTCGTCAGTGGTCTCGGCGGCGTCGTAGCCGGAGATCCCGCCGAGACCGTGCTCGGCGTCTAAGAGGGTCAGGAGAGACTTGGGGACGGGGGAGAGGACGTACGGGTCGGCGTGCCACTGCGGACCCTGGACCGTCAGGTGCTCGGAGGCGTCCCTGTCACCGGCGACGACGAGCGCCGGTGTCGTCATCGTGGAGAAGTCCGTGCTCTGGAAGAACGAGAAGCCTTTCGCGTACTCGGTGAGCGCGTCCCCGCCCCGACCGGGCGCGGCGAGGAGCACCCCCGCCCGGATCCGGGGCTCGGCCAGGTTCAGAGGCGTCCCGTCCCGGGGGTCGGTGGGTCGCGCTCCCAGCAGCAGGCTCGCGGTGTGTCCGCCCATCGAGTGCCCGGCCACGGCCACCCTGCTCCGGTCCAGGCGACCGTGAAGCTGCGGAGCGGCGGCCTCGATGGCGTCGAGGTGGTCGAGGATGCGTGTCATGTCCTCGGCCCGTGACCGCCAGTAGAGCGGGGCCTCCGGGTCGGCGGGATCGAGGCTCAGGGTCTTCGAGTCCAGGTGGGTCGGCTGGATAACCACGAAGCCGTGCGCCGCCCAGTAGTTGGCCAGCGGCCCGTAGCCGTTGAGCGAGGAGAGGTTGTTCGACTGCCCGTGGCCGTGCGAGAGCAGGATGATCGGCAAGTCACTGCCTGCCATCGGTGCGGAGACGCGTACCTGCAGGTCCACGGCGCGGCCGGGAGCCGGCAGCACGATCGGGCTGACGGACAGGACCGGGGCGTTGCTGGTGTCGGCGACGAGAGTGGGTGCGTTCATGATGGTGATGCCTTCCCGGGCTGTTGGTGCGGAGCCGGCGCGGTGGGGCCGGGCAGGACGCTTCCTGCTTCCGCTACAGTCAAAGCGGATCGTCGTTCCGCTAGAACTATACGGAACACTGATCCGATTTGCCAACCGTCCGTGTGAAGGAGAACCGGTGTCGGCGACGAGCCAGTCCCCGCAGGTGCCAGCCCGAGGCAAGAGGGCCGATGCGGTACGCAACCAGCAGGCGCTGCTCACCGCCGCCGCCGCGGTGTTCGTCACCTCCGGCGTCGAAGCCCCGATCCGCGAGATCGCGGCCCGGGCCGGAGTCGGCATCGGCACGATCTACCGGCACTTCCCGACCCGGGCGGACCTCGTCGTCGCCGTCTACCGGCACCAGGTGCAGGCCTGCGCCGACGCCGGCCCCGCGCTGCTGGCCAGCGCCGACTCCCCGTTCGCCGCGCTGCGGCAGTGGGTCGACCTCTTCATCGACTTCCTGGTCACGAAACACGGCCTCGCCAACGCGCTGCAATCGGACACCGGCGGCTTCGACGCCCTGCACACCTACTTCCTCGACAACCTGGTGCCCGTCTGCGCGCAGTTGCTCGACGCCGCCGTCGACGCCGGCGAGATCACACCCGGCACCGGCGCGCTCGAACTGATGCGCGGCATCGGCAACCTCTGCATCGGCGGCGACAAGGACCCCCGCTACGACCCCCGACGCCTGGTCGCCCTGCTCCTGCGGGGCCTGGCGCAACCACGGTGACACGTGTCGGCACTCCCGGCGGGCACCCTCGGAGATCACAGTAGTGTGGGCGGCGTGCTCCGCCAGGTGACCGCGATCCGCTACGCCACCCCGCTGCGCGAGGGCGGCTCGCTCCCGGGCGTCGTCGAGGCCGACGACCTCGGCACGTACGTGGCGAAGTTCTCCGGCGCCGGGCAGGGGCCCAAGGCACTCGTCGCCGAGGTGATCTGCGGTGAGCTGGCCCGCCGGCTGGAGCTGCGCGTACCACCGCTGGTCGTGCTCGACATCGACCCGGTCATCGGGCGGGCCGAGCCCGACCAGGAGGTGCAGGAGCTGCTGCGCAACAGCGGCGGCGCCAACCTGGGGATGGACTTCCTGCCCGGGGCGCTGGGCTTCGACCCCGTCGCACACCCCGTCGATCCGATGCTCGCGTCGCGGGTGCTGTGGTTCGACGCGTACGTGGAGAACGTCGACCGGAGCTGGCGCAACCCGAACCTGCTCGTCTGGCATCGGGAGCTGTGGCTCATCGACCACGGCGCGGCCCTGTACTTCCACCACAACTGGCCCCGCGCCGAAGCCGCCGTGCACCGGGCCTACCGGGCCGACGACCACGTGCTCGCGCCGTACGCCGACCGGCTCGCGGACGCCGACGCCGAACTGGCCCCGCAGGTCACCCCGGAACTGCTCACCGAGGTGCTGGCCCTGGTGCCGGCGCAGTGGCTGACCGCCGCCGACTTCGACTCCGCCGACGAGGCGCGGGCCGCGTACGTGGCGCACCTGTCCCGCCGCGTCGCCCGGCCGGCGGACTGGCTGCCGACAGGGGGCGTGGCGTGAGGCATCCCTTCGAGTACGCGCTGATCCGGCTGGTGCCCCGCATCGAGCGCGGCGAGCAGATCAACGTCGGCGTGCTGCTCTACTGCCAGCAGCGCGACTTCCTGTCCGCGCGTACCCATCTGGACGTCGACCGGGTCGAAGCGCTGGCGCCCGACGTCGACCTGCCGGCAGTGGCGGCGGTGCTCGACTCGTGGGACCGGACATGTTCCGGTGACGGGCCGGCGACCCGGATGCGACTGGGCGAGCGGTTCCACTGGCTGGTCGCCCCCCGCAGCACGATGATCCAGACGGGGCCGGTGCACACCGGGCTCACCGCCGACCCGGCGGCCGAGCTGGAACGGCTGATGGTGGCCCTGGTCCGCTGAGCGGACGGGCCCGTGCCGTCCCCTGATCGCGCTGCGCCAGCGTCGTTGCTGGCGGAGCGCGATCCCCCGTTCAGGCTCCCGGTGCGGGGCGGCGGATGGCTTCCGTCGGCACCGGTGACATCAGGATCGCTGTCCGCGACGGGCGCCAGGCACCCATGACCGGGAACTTGCGGAAAACTTGAGCCCGTCGTGCGGGCGGCAGCTCCCCGGTGGCGTTTGTCGGCCCGGGTCACGGGTAGTCGCGGGAGCTGAAACCGGACGAGAAGGGGAACATCTGATGGCTGCCCAGACCAAGGTAGCGGTGATCTACTACAGCGCCACCGGCATCACCTACCAGATGGCGCAGGCGGTGTGTGAGGCCGCCGGGGACGCCGGTGCCGAGGTGCGCCTGCGCAAGGTGCGCGAGCTGGCGCCGGACGAGGCGATCCGCTCCAACTCCGGCTGGCAGGCGCACCACCTGGAGACCCAGGACGTGCCCGAGGCGATGGTCGACGACCTGGCCTGGGCCGACGTGGTGATCCTCGGCGCGCCCACCCGGTACGGCATGGTGGCCGCCCAGCTGAAGCAGTTCATCGACACCACCGGACCCCTCTGGGCGCAGGGCGCGCTGGCCAACAAGGTCTACTCCGCCTTCACCTCGACGGCGACCTCGCACGGCGGCCAGGAGACCACGCTCACCTCGCTCTTCAACGTCTTCTACCACTGGGGTGGCGTCGTGGTCACCCCCGGCTACACCGACACCAGCCAGTTCATCGCCGGCAACCCGTACGGCCCGTCGCACACGAGCAACAACGGGGAAGTCGCCCCGGACGCCGTCGCGCTGGGGGCGTGCGCGCTCACCGCACGCCGCGCCGTCCAGATGGGAGCCGCGCTGAAGGCGGGCCTGGCAGCCGGCTGACCACGGCCGAGGACCGGCGACGCGGACGGGGGCTCTCGACCCGTCCGCGCCGCCGGCCACCCAGCCGTACCCGCCCGGAGCGCTGACTACGCCCGACCGCCGGCCGTGGGCAGCTCGTCCGGCCGGTTCGCCGGCAGCAGACCGCCCAGCAGTTCGGCCAGGACGGTGAGGCCGTCCGGGCTCAGCACCGACTCCGGGTGGAACTGCACCCCCGCGAAACCCTGCCCGCGCAGCGCGTGCACGGCACCGTCGCGTACGTCCCGGGCCAGCTCGACCGGCCCGTACGCGGTGTCCAGCCGGTCCGCCTGCGCCTGGGCGGTGAACGTCGAGTAGAAACCCACCCGGCGGCTCTGGCCGAACAGCGACACCTCCCGCTGCAACCCCTGGTAGGGCGCGTCCCTGCGGTGCAGCGGCAGACCCAGCAGCCCGGCAAGCACCTGATGGCCGAGGCAGACCGCGAGGGTCGGCCGGCCCTCGGCGAGCAGCCCGGCCAGCAGCTCCCGCAGCGCCACCATCTTCGGCTCGTCCGGGCTGCCCGGGTCGCCCGGTCCGGGGCCGGCCACCACCAGGTCGTAGTCGTCGACCGGGCCGCCGGCGTGCCACGGCCGCAGGGTGACGGTGAGACCCAACGCGCCCAGCTGGTGGGCCAGCATGCCGGTGAAGGTGTCCTCGGCGTCCACGATCAACGCCCGGCGCCCTGCCAGCCCCGGCAGTCCGGGTGCGTCCGGCGACCGCTGGTCCAGCCAGAACCGGGCCAGCGGCGCGTTACGAGCGGCAAGCGCGTCGCGTACCGCCGGGTCGTCGGCAAGCCGCGCGACCGCCCCCCGGTCGCCGGCGGGCGCCGCCGGCCCGAGACCGAGCGCGGCCAGCACCCCGGCGGCCTTGGCGTGCGTCTCGGCCACCTCACCGGCCGCCGTCGAGTGCCGGACCAGGGTGGCGCCGACCGGCACCCGCAGCTCGCCGGCGGGGGAGATCTCGGCGGTACGGATGAGGATGGGCGCGTCGAGCGTCTGCCGGCCGGCCTCGTCGTGACCGAGCAGGGCCAGGACGCCCGCGTAGTAGCCCCGGCCGCGACGCTCGTGGCGGGCGATCACCCGGCAGGCGTTCTCCATCGGGCTTCCGGTCACTGTCGGCGCGAACATCGTCTCGCGCAGCACCTCCCGCACGTCGCGGGTGCCGCGCCCGGCGAGCAGGTACTCGGTGTGCGCGAGGTGCGACATCTCCTTGAGGTACGGGCCGATGACCTGGCCGCCGTGCTCGGCCACGGTGGCCATCATCTTCAGCTCCTCGTCGAGGACCATGTACAGCTCCTCGACCTCCTTGGGGTCGGCGAGGAAGCGCAGCAGCGCCGCCCGGTCGGGCACGCCGCCGGGGGGCCGGAAGGTGCCGCTGATCGGGTTCATCATGACGAGCCCGTCGTCGACGCTGACGTGCCGTTCGGGGCTGGCGCCGACAAGCGTCCGGGTGCCGGTGTGCACCACGAACGTCCAGTACGCGCCGCGTTCGGCGACCAGCAGCCGGCGCAGCGCGGCAAACGCGGCCACCAGCGGCGGGCCCTGCACCGTGGCGTGCAGGGTGCGGTGGATGACGAAGTTGGCGCCCTCGCCGCGCCCGATCTCCTCGGCCAGCACCCGGCCGACGATCCGCGCGTACTCCTCGTCGGTGACGTCGAACGAGGCGTCGACCGCGCGGACCGCCTCGTCGGGCAGGTCGGCCAGGACGTCGGCCAGCGGGATCCGGTGGTGCTCGCTGACCTGGAGGCACTCCAGCGGGGCGCCGTCGTCGACGCAGGCGAAGCCGCGTTCGGCGATCTGCCGGAACGGCACCACGGCCAGCGTCCGCGCCCCGGGCATGCCCTGCGGCAGGGGAATGTCCGCCAGCCGGTCGACGGTGTCGACGGTGCCGGTGAACAGCTCCAGCTCGTCCGCGCCGTCGCGCCGCAGCAGCGCGAAGGGGCCCGGATCGGCGCCACGGGTCACGGCGGCGAGCAGGTCGGTCAGGTGGGTCATCGGAGTCTCCGTCAGGCCGGGGCGCCGCCGTTCGGGGCGGCCGTCCGGGGCCGGAGATCCGGCGGTCGCCTCAAGTGGCGGCCGCGTGGATGGAGCTACGCGCGGAGGGTGCCCGCCGGGTCGGCGGGCCACCAGCAGGTCGGATGCGCGAGCATGGATCCACCCTACAAGCCCGCGGTCGCGTTGGCACCGGGTAACTTGACCGGCGATGAACATTCTCGCGCTCGACCTGGGCACCTCCTCGGTACGCGGGCTGGTGCTGGACGCCGACACCCTGCCGCTGCCCGGTGCGCTGGCCCGGCGCAAGGTCAGCCTCACCATCGGCGACGACGGCACCGGCACGGTCTCCGGTCCGGGCTATCTCGCCTGCCTGATCGAGTGCCTCGACGAGCTGGCCGACGGCGGCCACCTGCGCGACGTCGATCTCGTGGCGGTCTCCGCCCAGTGGCACTCGGTGCTCCCGCTGGACCGCGACGGCACCCCGCTGGGACCTGTGGTCACCTGGCTGGACACCCGGCCGACGCCTGCCGACGGGGCGACCGGGCCGGCCGACGCGGACGACTTCCACCAGCGCACCGGCTGCTGGTGGCACCGCTCCTACTGGTCGGTGCGGCTGCCCTGGCTGCGGGAGCGGTCCGGCACCCCGATCGCCCGGTTCGTCGGGCTGCCCGAGTACGTGCTGGGCGAGCTGCTGGAGACGGCGCCCATGTCGGTCTCCCAGGCCTCCGGCACCGGCCTGCTGGACCTGCGGAGTCTGCGGTGGGACGAGGAGGCTCTGGCGCTGGCCGGGGCGCGGCCGCAGGACCTGCCGCCGCTGGGCGAGCTGGACTGGCACGGTCGCCTGCGGGCCGAGATGGCCCGCCGCTGGCCCCAACTGGCGGCTGCGCGGTGGTCACCGCCGGTGGGCGACGGCGCGGCCTCGAACGTCGGCTCGGGCTGCGTCGACCCGAGCCGGGCCGCGGTGACCGTGGGCACCTCCGCGGCGGTACGACTGATGCAGCGGGTCCCCGCCGGTGAGCCGCTGCCCCGGCTGCCCGAACAGCTCTGGCGCTACCGGGTCGACCACGACCACGTGGTGACCGGCGCGGCGTACTCCAGCGGCGGCAACCTGTTCGCCTGGGCCGACCGGGAGCTGCGGCTGCCCCGGGGCGCGGAGCTGGACGCGGCGCTGGCTCTGGTGCCGCCCGGTGGCGCCCGGCCGGCCGACCCGCGTTTCGGCGGCGACAGGCCCCCCGGCCTGGCCCCGGCGGGCTCCGGTGAGCTGCGCGGGCTCAGCTTCAGCACCAGAGGCGTGGACATCCTGGCCAGCCTGATGCGGGGGCTGTGCGAACTGGTCGCGGACGACCTGACAGTGCTGGAGTCCACGATCGACAAACCGGTCGAGGTGGTGCTCGGCGGGGGCGCGGTGGCCGCGTCGGTGTGGTGGCGGCAGGCGTTCGCCGCGGCGCTCGCACCGCGACCGGTGTCGCACCAACGCAACCCGGAGATCGGCGCCACCGGAGCGGCGTTGGTGGCGCTGGGCCGCTTCGGGGACGCGGTGGAGCTCGCCGACATCGGCCGGATGGACGAACTGGCGTCACCGACGACGGCAGGAGGGTCCCACCCGCAGTATCCTTCCTGAACTCCTGCCTCGTTCGGGCCGTTGACAGCGCTCCCGAGCCTGGTTGGATGGACTGCGCTCCCCGGACCGCGGTGGACGCGGTAGGACGGAGGAGGCAGGGTGGCGGCAGGTCCCGACCCGGCGAACGGCACGGTGTCGAACCATCGCCGGCGTCGCTTCGACGTCCGCGTCGTTCCCCATCGACGCCGGTCCCCGTTCCGTCTGCGGGACTGGCGGATGAGCACCAAGCTGGCGACCGTGCTGGTGGTGCCGTCGGTGGCGTTCCTGGTGCTCGCCGGTGTGCAGACCAGCACGCTTGTGGGGCGGACGACGGCGTTGAACGACTTCGCCCGGCAGGTGGGCATCGGCAGGCAGATCACCGCGGCGGTGCACCAGCTCCAGCAGGAACGCGACCGTACGGCGGGGGAGCTGGGCGAGCTGCGCCGGGGCGCCGACCGGGAGGCAGCGGCCTCCACGCTCAAGCCCCTGCAGACGGCCGCCGACCGGGCGATGGCCGACCTGAGCCGGGCGGCACAGCCGCTCGCCGACGCCGACGCGTCCTGGCGGGTGGCCTTCTCCGAGGCGCAGGAGGCGTACGACCAGGTGATCGACATCCGTCCGGCGATCCCGCCGGCGGTGCTCAGCAACGACACCATCCTGAGCAACTACCACCGGGCCGTGGGCGCGCTGCTCGACCTGCTCGCCGAGCCGACGCCGGGGCAGGGGCAGGCGGCGTTGAACGACGCGGTGCTGCGCTACGTGCAGCTGGCCCGGGTCAAGGAGCTGTCCTCCCGGGTCAGGTCGCAGCTGTACGCCGCGTCCCGCGCCGGCAGGTACGGCACCGAGGACCGGGTGATCCTCGCCGACCTGCGCGCCCAGCAGTTGACCGCCCTCGGCGCGTTCCGGGTGGCCGCGACCACCGACCAGATCCGCCGGTACGACGAGACGTCCGTGGATCCGGTGTTCGTGGTCGCCACCCAGTTGGAGGAGCGCAGCCTCCCCGACGGGAGCGCCGCGCCTGACGTGCTGCCGTCGGAGCAGTGGTGGTCGGCCAGCGAGCAGCGTCAGGAGCTGCTGCGACAGGTCGAGGCCGGGGTGCTGGACGACGCCGTCCGGCAGGCCGACGAGGCCAGCTCCGGGCAGCTGCGGGCCACCCTGCTGGTCGTCGGCGGGATCGTCGCGGTGCTGCTTGTCGCCCTGCTGATCTCGCTGCTGGTCGGGCGGTCGGTAGCCCGGTCGATGCGGCTGCTGCGTAGCCAGGCGTTGCGGATCGCGCAGGTCGAGCTGCCGGACGCGCTGGACCGGCTGCGTACCGTCACCGGAGGCGTGCCGCCCATCGACGTCGCGCCGGCGGTGGTCCGGTCCCTCGACGAGATCGGTGAGCTGGCGGAGGCGTTCGTGGCGGTGCACCGCAGCGCGGTCACGGTCGCCGTCGAGCAGGCCATGATGCGCCGCAACGTCAACGCGATGTTCGTCAACCTGGCCCGGCGCAGCCAGGTGCTCGTGGAGCGCCAGCTGGAGCTGCTGGACGACCTGGAACGCGAGGAGAGCGACCCGGACCAGCTGGAGAACCTGTTCAAACTGGACCACCTTGCCGCGCGTATGCGCCGTAACGACGAGAGCCTGCTGGTGCTGGCCGGCACCGACTCCACCCGCCGCTGGAACCGGCCGGTCGGCCTGGGCGCGGTGCTGCTCGCCGCCGCCGCCGAGATCGAGCAGTACCGGCGGGTGCGGATCGAGCCGGTGGGGAACGTGCACGTGGTCGGTCACGCCGTCGGTGAGCTGGTGCACATGCTCGCGGAGCTGCTGGAGAACGCCACGGCCTTCTCCCGCCCGGACACGGTGGTCGTGGTGGACGTGCGGCTGGAGGCCGCCGGCGCGCTGATCGAGATCGTCGACCGTGGCCTGGGCATGAGCCCGGCGGCGCTGGCCGAGGCGAACGAGGTGCTGGCCACCCCGCCGGCCGCGGACGTCGCGGCGGTCGAGCGGATGGGCCTGTTCGTGGTGAGTCACCTGGCGGCCCGTCTGGGTGTGCGGGTGCGGCTCGACGGGGGGCAGAGCGGCCTGGTCGCCAGGCTCGCGTTGCCTGCCGCGTTGCTGGCGCCGGCGGGCGGGGTGGAGCTGGATCCGCCGGCGCCGGCCCGGATGGTGGCCGCGGGCGCAGCCCGGGGGGTGGGTGTGCAGCGGCAGCAGGCGGCCCCGGCGCCGGTCATGGCGTCGCTGGACCTGCCGGTGGCCGGCCGCCCGCCGGCGACAGCCGTGCCACGTCAGGCCCGACCGGTGCCGGTACGGGCCGAGGACGTGCTCACCCCCGTCGCCGCGTCGGGCGCCGGGGGAGGCTGGTGGTCCCGCGAGGGTCCGTCGACGCCGGTGTCGCCCGGGCCGGCCGTGCCGCCGGCCACTCCGGTGACCGCCGGCACGAACGAACGGGGCCTGCCGATGCGGGTGCCCATGGCGCAGCTCTCCGCGGTCACCCGCCCGGCCCGACCCGAATCGGCCCCGGCGCGTGACGACCTGGACCCGGACGCGGTAGGCGGCATGCTTTCCCGGCTCTACAGCGGGGTACGGCGTGCCGAGGCCGAGGACACCACTGAGATACCCGTGCCACCGTCCAGGGGGCACGACGAAGGGGGACGACGACAGTGACGACGTTGAGCCAGGAGGCGCGGGACCTGAGCTGGCTGGTGAGCGCCTTCGCGGAGCGGGTGCCGGGTGTGGCGCACGCGGTGGTGGTCTCCTCCGATGGGCTGCTGGTGGCGATCTCCGACCACCTGCCGCGCGATCACGCCGACAAGCTCGCCGCGGTGACCTCCGGGCTGATGAGCATCACCGCGGGCGCGGCCCAGATGTTCGACGGCGACGTCGTCAAGCAGACGGTGGTCGAGATGGGGCGGGGCTACTTCCTGGTGATGCAGGTGCGGGACGGGTCGATCCTGGCCACCCTCGCCGCCGGTGACGCGGACATCGGCGTGGTGGGCTATGAGATGGCCCGGCTGGCCAAGCAGGCTGGGGAGATGCTGACGCCGGCGCTGCGGGCGGAGTTGCAGCAGGCGCTGCCGCGCTGACGAGGGTCGACCGCTGCCCGGACGGTCACGGCTCTGCGCCGGAGCCGAGCCGTCCGGGCCCGGCCGTCCGTCCGGGTTGCCTGCCTTCAGAAGCCGCCGTCGGCGATGACCGACCGATACCAGTGGGCGCTGCGCTTGAGCACCCGCCGCTGGCTCGGGTAGTCCACGTAGACGAGCCCCCAGCGCTGGTCGTACCCCTCGTCCCACTCGAAGTTGTCGAGCATCGACCAGACGTGGAAGCTCTCCAGCGGCACCCCGTCGGTGATGGCGCGGTGCGCGGCGGCCAGGTGGTCGCGCAGGAAGCTGATTCGGCCGGCGTCGTCGATTGTGTCGTCGGCGGCCAGGGTGTCGGGGGTGGGCAGGCCGTTCTCGGTGACGGTCAGCGGGATGGGGCCGTAGTCGCGGGTGACCCGGGTCAGGATGTCGTACATCCCGTCGGGGTAGATCTGCTGCCACTGGGCCTCGGAGGTCGGCCAGCGGTGTTCGGTGCCGCCGTCGGCGGTGACGTAGATGGGCGTGTAGTACTGCACGGCCAGCAGGTCGACGGGCGAGGAGATCACCGCGAGGTCGCCGTCGCGGATGCCGCGGACCATCCGACTCCCGGGGCCCAGGTCGGCCAGGACGTCCTCGGGGTAGCTGCCCTTGAGCAGGGAGTCGAGGTAGAGGCGGTTCTCGTAGCCGTCGTACAGCCGGGCGGCGGCGGCCGCCTGCGGTGAGTCGTCGGCGGGGTAGCAGGGGTGCAGGTTGAGCGCGGGGCCGATCCGGGCGGTGCCGTCGGCGGCGCGCAGCGCGCGTACGGCGAGCCCGTGGGCGAGTTGGAGGTGGTGGGCGACCAGGTAGGCGGCGTCCGGGTCCTGTCGGCCGGGGGCGTGGTGGCCGATGAGGTAGCCGTTCTGCACCACCGTCTTGGGCTCGTTGATGGTGAGCCAGGCCGGCACCCGGTCGCCGAGGGCGGTGAAGACCGCGTCGGCGTAGTCGGCGAAGCGCAGGGCGGTGTCGCGCGACTCCCACCCGTCGGCGTCCTGTAACGCCTGCGGCAGGTCCCAGTGGAACAGGGTGGCCATCGGGGCGATGCCGCGGTCGTGCAGACCGTCCAGGAGGCGCCTGTAGAAGTCGAGACCACGCTGGTTGGGGGCGCCGGTGCCGTCGGGCTGGATCCGGGGCCAGGAGATGGAGAAGCGGTAGCTGCGCAGCCCGAGGTCGCGCATCAGGTCGAGGTCTTCGGCGTACCTGTGGTAGTGGTCGGCGGCGACGTCGCCGGTGTCGCCGTTGCGGGTGCGCCCGGGGGCGTGGCTGAACGTGTCCCAGATCGACTCGCCGCGGCCGTCCTCCTTGGCGGCGCCCTCAATCTGGTACGCGGAGGTGGCCGCGCCCCATCCGAAGTCGTCGGGGAAGCGCAGCGGGCCGGCGGGCCCGGTGGGTATCGACATGGATTCTCCTCGTGGATACGGGGCCACCGCCGAGATTCGGGAGCGCTCCCAGGATAGGTCAGGGGCGGCCCTCCCGGTCAGCCGGCCGTCCTGGCGGCCGACGCTGTCGGGTTGAGGCGGGTGAGGGCCCCGGACAGCGAACGAGGCCGACCGGGCGGCGCCGTGCGCCTGTCCCGTCGGCCTCTTTTCCCATCGTGTACGGGGGTTTAGTGTGGGGACGGGGGAGGGCAACCCCCGTCCCCACCGTAACTGCACACACACGGGCGGAATTTGGGTCCTGCCGTGCGTGTCGCGCGGGAGCCGGGCCACGCGAGTGGCTCTGGTTCCACCTCCCTCCGTGTGGCGGGACGATGGCTGACGGCGGCGTCCGGGCTGGCCCGCCGTCGGCCTTCGGGTTGATTCCCCGGGTCCGTCCGGAGACGGTCCCGGCGATCTTCTTTTTGGAACCTTGTCGATGGAAGCGCTCCCATCGACCGATGTTGCGACTGTAACGCCCGTCACGCC
Organism: Micromonospora sp. NPDC000663; assembly: GCF_042898105.1. Taxonomy (NCBI): domain Bacteria; kingdom Bacillati; phylum Actinomycetota; class Actinomycetes; order Micromonosporales; family Micromonosporaceae; genus Micromonospora; species Micromonospora sp. NPDC000663. The sequence continues at coordinate 75,538 of NZ_JBIAYR010000008.1, read as the reverse complement.
TTTGTGAAAGACCCAAAACGAGATCGAAACAAGGACCTGATTCGTCCCGCTCTCCGCTTGTCGTGGGAGCGCTTCCATGGCACACTGTCGATTCGACGCGACAGGAGCCACATCGCGTGAGCGCGGGTCCGCCGAGGGCAGCCGGCAGCACGACATCCGGTCACGGCACCCGAATGCGGCCGACGGGACCCCTCCCGTGCCGGCCACACCGCCGTACCCCGGCCGGGCCCGGGGGAGACCACCTTCCCGGCGCCTCGAATCCCCCGCGACCACCACCCTCGCGGGCAGGCGCCCCGCCGGGACCATCCCGGCCTGGCCCGAGGAGACACCGCGCACATGAGACAACTGGCACGACGCCGCCGCGTGGCGATCATCGCCGCCGTCGCGCTCGCCGTCGGCGGGGTGACCCTGCCCGCCGGCGCCGCGCAGGCCGCACCCGCCTGCGACGTGGTCTACGCGACGAACGACTGGAACAACGGCTTCACCGCGAACGTCACAATCAAGAACCTGGGCGACGCGGTCAGCAACTGGACCCTCAAGTGGACCTTCCCGAACAGCGGCCAGCGGGTCACCCAGGGTTGGTCGGCCAGGTTCAGCCAGACCGGCAGCGAGGTCACCGCGACAAACGAGTCGTACAACGGCAACCTCGGCACCGGGGCGTCCACCACCATCGGCTTCAACGGCTCCCACACGGGCAGCAACCCGAAGCCCACCTCGTTCACCCTGAACGGGACCACCTGCAACGGCACCGCGGCCAACCAGCCGCCGACGGTCTCCCTCGGCGTGCCGTCCGGGCCGTTCACCGCACCCGCCGACGTGCCGCTGACCGCCACCGCGAGCGACCCGGACGGGACGATCAGCAAGGTCGAGTTCTACCGCAACGGCCTGCTGATCAACACCGACACCTCCGCGCCGTACGCGTACACACAGGAGGACCTGCCGGCCGGCAGCTACACCGTCCAGGCCAAGGCGTACGACAACGCCAACGGCATCGGTGTCGACGAGAAGTCGTTCACAGTCGGCGCCGCCACCGGCCCGACGCTTGTCGCCACCCCGTCCGCGGTGAGCGTCAGCGAGGGTGGCACCGCCACCTTCAACCTGAAGCTCAGCTCCGCGCCGACGGCCAACGTGCCGGTCACCCTCACCCGCACCGGCGACACCGATGTCACGGTCTCGCCGGCCACCGTCACGCTGACGCCCAGCAACTGGAACACCGGGGTCACCGTCACGGTCGCCGCGGCGGAGGACAGCGACACCGCGGGCGGCGCCGCCACCATCACCGCCTCCGCCACCGGCCTCGCCTCGCTGGCGGTCGCCGCCACCGAGATCGACAACGACACCCCCGGCGGCGGCGACAACGCCTACATCAAGAAGTTCCTCGACCAGTACGGCAAGATCAAGAACTCGGGCTACTTCAGCCCCGAGGGCGTGCCCTACCACTCGGTCGAGACGCTGATCGTCGAGGCGCCGGACCACGGCCACGAGACCACCTCCGAGGCGTTCAGCTTCTGGCTGTGGCTGGAGGCCTACTACGGCCGGGTCACCCAGAACTGGGCCCCGTTCAACAACGCGTGGACGGTGATGGAGAAGTACATCATCCCGACCCACGCCGACCAGCCGACCGCTGGCTCCGCCGGCACCCCGCAGTACGCCGCGGAGTACAACCTGCCCAGCCAGTACCCCTCGGCGCTGAACCCGAACGTCCCGGTCGGTCAGGACCCGCTCCGCTCGGAGCTCCAGTCCACCTACGGCACCGGTGACATCTACGGCATGCACTGGCTGATGGACGTCGACAACACCTACGGCTTCGGCCGCTGCGGCGACGGCACCACCAAGCCGGCCTACATCAACACCTTCCAGCGGGGTACGCAGGAATCGGTGTGGGAGACCGTCCCGCAGCCGTCCTGCGACACCTTCAAGCACGGCGGTCAGTACGGCTACCTCGACCTCTTCGTCAAGGACACCGGCGCCCCCGCCAAGCAGTGGAAGTACACGAACGCCCCGGACGCCGACGCCCGCGCCGTGCAGGCCGCGTACTGGGCGCTGACCTGGGCCAAGGAGCAGAACAAGCAGGCCGACGTCGCCGCCACCGTGGCCAAGGCCGCCAAGATGGGCGACTACCTGCGGTACGCCATGTTCGACAAGTACTTCAAGAAGATCGGCAACTGCGTCGGGGCCAGCACCTGCGCCGCCGGCAGCGGCAAGGACTCGGCGCACTACCTGCTGTCCTGGTACTACGCCTGGGGTGGCGCGTACGACACCAGCCAGAACTGGTCCTGGCGGATCGGCTCCAGCCACAACCACTTCGGCTACCAGAACCCGTTCGCGGCCTGGGCGCTGACCAACACCCCCGAGCTGAAGCCGCAGTCGGCGACAGCCGTCGCCGACTGGACCAAGAGCTTCGAGCGGCAGCTGGAGTTCTACACCTGGCTCCAGTCCGCCGAGGGCGGCATCGCCGGTGGCGCCACCAACAGCTGGGACGGCAGCTACGCCCAGCCGCCGGCCGGCACCAGCACCTTCTACGGCATGTTCTACGACGTCGACCCGGTCTACAACGACCCGCCGTCGAACCAGTGGTTCGGCATGCAGGCGTGGTCGATGCAGCGGATCGCCGAGCTGTACCTGCAGACCGGCAACGCGAAGGCAAAGGCGCTGCTGGACAAGTGGGTGCCGTGGGCGATCGCCAACACCACCCTCGGCACCAACTGGTCGATCCCGTCGGACATGAAGTGGACCGGCCAGCCGACCACCTGGAACCCGTCCAGCCCACAGCCCAACACCAACCTGCACGTCGAGGTCACGGTCAAGGGTCAGGACGTCGGCGTCACCGCCGCCTACGCCCGTACCCTCATCGCGTACGCGGCCAAGTCGGGCAACACGGCTGCCAAGGACACCGCGAAGGGTCTGCTCGACGCGCTGTCCGCCGCCAGCGACGCCAAGGGTGTCTCCACCACCGAGTCGCGGGGTGACTACCGGCGCTTCGACGACACCTACGACGCGTCCACCGGGCAGGGCCTCTACGTCCCGTCGGGCTGGACCGGGAAGATGCCGAACGGCGACGCCATCGCCGCGGGCAAGAGCTTCCTGGACATCCGTTCCTTCTACAAGAACGACCCGGACTGGCCCAAGGTGCAGGCGTACCTGGACGGCGGCCCGGAACCCACGTTCAACTACCACCGCTTCTGGGCGCAGGCCGACGTCGCCATGGCGTACGCCGACTACGGCAACCTGTTCCCGAACGGCTGACAACGACCCGGGGTGGGTGGCGCCCCCGCCCACCCCGGGGGTTCGGCCGGGTCCGGGGGAACGATGGGACCCGGCCGGCGGACGGCCTGACACCCACGGTCAGGCCGGGGTGGGCCGGCCCTCCGGACAACGCAGCGGATCGGCCGGCTCACCCCACCCGCCCGGACTGGAGGAAGCCGCGAAAAAGCCCAGAAATTCGGGCCCTGGCGGGATCACACAAAGGACTGTGACGGAGTAACGTACGTCACCGGAGAGGCCGCTCCCCCCGTGGCGGCCTCTCCACTTTTTGCCCCGGACCGGCGCCCGGCTCACCCGCCGGAAGGCTCACCGGTGACCGGATGCCGCAACCCCGGATGCCCGGCCGGCAACGACCGGCGCAGCACCAGCCAACTCACCGCGAGCGCCGCCGCGACAAGCGGCCACGTCAGCGCCACCCGCGCCACCACCAGCCCGAGGACCTGCCCGCCCAGGTACAGCGGCACGAACACCGCCACCCGCAGCAGGTACGTCGCCGTCCAGACCCAACTGGCCCGGCCGTACCCGCGCAGCAGCGCCGGGTCACGACGCCACCGGGTCCGCTGACCGAGCACCGCGCCGACCAGCACCCCGAGCAGCGGCCAGCGCACCACGATGCTCACCGTCCACACCAGCGCGCTCGCGGCGTTGGAGAGCAACTGGATGAGAAAGAAGTTCTCCGCCCGGCCCGTCCGCACCGCGATCAGCGCCGCGACGCAGACCGCCAGAAGGCCGATCAGCACCGAGCGCGGCTGGTCACCCCGACGCAGCCGTACGCCTGCCACCGTCGCGCCGACGGCAAGCGCCGCGCCCACCCCGGCCCACAAAGACTCGCCGCCGAGCAGCCAACCCGCCGCGAACGCCAGCGGCGGCAGCGTGGCGTCGACGGCCCCGCTCCGGCCGCCCAGCAGGTCCGCCAGCGACTCGGCCCGCGCCGGACCGCCACCCGGCCCGTCGCCGACCGGCCGCCGATCGCCGCGTTCCACCTGGCCCGCGTCGCGCTCCGGTGTGTCGCCCACCGCCACCTCCTCACCCGCGCCCAACCTAACCATCGACAGGCGGCGGGCCACCGATCGGCCGGCCGACCCCTGCCGCTACGGTGTGCGGATGCGCGCGACGGCACGGGGTTGGACTGCGGTCTGGTTGGTCGTACTGGCCCTCGTCCAGGCGGCCGCCTTCCTCGCCGTCTGGCGGGTGGCCGTGCACACCGAGATCGGCCAGTGGGTGGACACGGTCGCCCTGACCGGCAACCGGATCGGGCAGGACCGCATCGACGGCCCCGTCGACCGGATCCTCAACGCGATGTCTGTGGTGTCCCTGGTGGCAGCCACCGCCGTGATCGGGTTCATCGCCCTCATCCGGGGGCGGATCGCGCTGGCCATCACCGCGACGCTGCTGATCGCCGGCGCGAACGTCTCCACCCAACTGCTCAAGTACGGGCTGAACCGGCCGGACTACGGCGTCGACCCGGAGCGGGCCGCCGTCGGCAACAGCCTGCCCAGTGGACACACGGCGGTGGCCGCGTCGGTGGCGGTCGCGCTGGTACTCGTCCTGCCCCGCAAGGTGCGCGCGGTGGGCGCCTTCCTCGGCGCCGGCTACGCCGCCCTCGCCGGGGTGGCCACCCTCTCCGCCGGCTGGCACCGGCCCAGCGACGCGGTCGCCGCGTACCTGGTGGTGGGGGTGTGGGCGGCTCTGGCCGGTCTGCTCCTACTCGTCACCCAGCGGGAACAGGCCGAGGTCGCCCCCGGCGACGCGCACCGGATCGCCGCGCTGGTGCTCGGCGTGGCAGGTGTCCTCGCCCTGATCGCCTGCGGGCTGGCGCTGTCCTGGCTCGTCGACCTGCGCGGCACCGGGCCGGACGAGCTGAGCCGCCGTCCACTCTTCGTCGGGTACGCGGGCAGCGCCGCCGGCATCGCCGGCACGATGGCCGTGGTGATGGCGCTGGTGCTGACCGTCGTGCACCGCCTCGTCCCCAGGGTCAAGGGCTGAACCCTCGACCGGGGCGCGAGGTCAGCTCGCGGAGCGGGGGGCGGGGACGTGCGGCGCGACGCGGCGCAGGTGCGTCAGCACCACCGGGTCGATCCGCCCCGGCACCAGCCGCTCCTCCAGATTTTCCAGCCCCGCCCAGGAGTTCAGGGCCTCCTCGGGCCCCTCCCCGGCCACCGGGTGGCCGAGCGCGCCGAGCAACGCGGCCACCTCCTCGGCGACCGCGCCGCTCAGGTCCAGCAGGGTGGCCGGGTCGGGCCGGCTGAACAGCATGGTGTGCACGGTCAGCAGTCGACCCAGCTCGGTGATCGGGTCGGGGTGGTCGTCCACCCGCAGGTCGACGAGCACGTCGCTGCCGCCGCCGTACCCGCCGCCGCGCTCGACCACCAGTAGCCCGGCGCTCTGCCGGCCCCGCCGGTCCCCGCCGGCCTCGTCACCGGCGCGCAGCGCGGCGACCAGCCGCTCGGCGAACGGCAGCGTCGACCCGGCCAGCCACGCGTCGGCCAACGCGTCGACCACCTCCGGGCCGGTGAGGATGTTGCCCTGCGCGGCCCAGCCGTCGCCGGTCCGCCCGCCGGCCCACGGATGGCAGGCCGACCCTGTCCAACTCGCGCCCGGACCGGTGGCGGCCACCACCCCGAGCTGCCGGTGCTCCCGTTCGGGGTCGGCGGCGGTCAGGCCGGCCACCACGTCGGCGGCGGCCACCCCGGTGCGCAGCAGGGCCAGCCCCTGGGGACGGTAGGCCAGGTTGACGTGCGCCTGGGCGGCCAGCGCGCCGACCTCGGCCGCCGCCGCGGGCACCAGCGCCCCGGCGGCGAGGAACTTGCTGGCCACGACGACACCGTGCAGGCGGCCGTCGGTGGAGCGGGCGACGAGGGAGAAGGTCACCCGCCGAGATTAGCCGGCCGCACCGCGCGGGCAGTGCCGTACGCCGATGGGTCAGAACGGTGGCGCGGCGGGCTCCGGCGGGGCGCCGCGTGCCCGGCGGGCGTCGGCGACCGCGACGGCGCCGAGCGCCAGCACCGCGACGGCGGCGGCGGCGAGCCCGGGCACGTACCGCAGCGGCACGGCCGCCGCCACCAGGACCAGGATGGCGATCCACCGGGACCGGGAGACCCTGCCGAACACCTCGTACTCGAAGCGGGCGCGGCCGGCCATGAACAGCGCCGGTCCACCGAGCACCAGGGCCAGCCACGCCGCCGGAAACCGGTCCACCGGATGCTCGATGAGCAGCTCGTAGCCGATCGCGGTGGCGGAGAGGCCGACCACATGACCAGGTGGGTGTCGGCGGCCGAGCGGCCGATGGTGGCGGGATGTCGGGCCTTCACCACCGCCTCACCCAGGATCTGACCGGCGCGCTGGACGTAGATCCGCCACAGCAGGATCGACGTGGCAAGGGCCAGCCCGAACGCCCACGCGTGCCCCGCCTCGTACGCCCCGCTGCTGTACGCGAAGCCGGCCACCAGGATCGTCTCGCCCAGCGCGACGAGGAAGAACTGCTGGTACCGCTCGGCCAGATGCTCTCCGGCGATCTCCCACTTCGACATCGTCGACCTACCCAGCCCCGGCACCGGCCAGCCGCACCGCGCGGCCACATACTCGATGGCGAGCGCCGCCGCCCAGAGCACCACCTGCGGGTTGGTCGGCAACATCGCCCCACCGATCCACAACACCCCGGTGAACGCGAAGATCACCGCCATGCGGACCTTCAGCCGGCGATACGGGTGCGGGCCCAGCGCCAGCGACAGGATCACCGGCCGGGACACCTGCGCCACCACGTACGCCACCGCGAACATCAGGCCGGCCTGGCTGAACGCCCGCGGGATCGCCACACCCATCACCATCCCGGAGACCAGCGCGGTCAGGACGACCGTCTGGAGTGGGATCTTGCACGGGTCGTACCTGCTCGTCGTCCACGCCGTGCCCTGCCAGACGGACCAGGGCGCCAGCAGCAACAGCAGCGTCTTGCCGCCTCCGGTGACCGCCGCCCAACTGTGCTCACGGGCCGGCGCGCCGGTCAGGTCCTCGAACGTCCGCGCGGAGATCCGGGTGAGCGCGAAGACGTACGCCAGGTCGAAGAAGAGTTCAAGGAAGGTGGCCCGGCCCGGCGCAGCCGCCGCCGGGACCGGCTCCAGGCGGCCCGCCGCCCTGGAACCCATGGTCAGCGGCCTGCGCCGGTGGTCCGTTCCACCTCGAAGTCGTAGCACCCTTCTCGGATGCGACAGCCGGAAACCGGCGATTCTGCCCAGTACGAAGATCTTGCTCGGGCACCCCGTCAACGGGCACGATCGATCGGTGACGAATCGATGGGGCATGACCGTGCCGTTCGGCGGGCTCGCACTGAGCGACCACGAGGCCGCCTACACGGCCCTCGACCGGGCCGGGTTCACCGACGTGTGGTCGTCCGAGGTCGCCGGGGCCGACGCGTTCACCCCGCTGGCGCTCGCCGCCGCCTGGCAGCCTCGGCTGCGGTTGGGCACCGCCATCGCCCCGGTGTTCACCAGAGGCCCGGGCCTGCTCGCGATGAGCGCCGCGGCGCTTGCCGAGGCCGCGCCGGGCCGGTTCGCGCTCGGCATCGGCGCGTCCTCGCCGGTGCTCGTACGGGACTGGAACGCGCTGCGCTTCGACGAGCCGTTCCGGCGTACCCGGGACGTCCTGCGCTTCCTGCGCGCCGCACTGCGCGGCGAGACCGTCGACGAGGTCTACGACACCTTCACCGTGCGGCGGTTCACCCTCGAACGGCCGCCCGCCGTGCCGCCGCCGATCGTGCTCGCCGCACTGCGTCCCGGGATGCTCCGGCTGGCCGGCGCCGAGGCCGACGGGGTCATCCTCAACTGGCTCAGCGCCGACGACGTGCCACGCGCCCTCGGCGAGCTGGGTGAGCGCCGCGCTGGCTTCGAGGTGGCCGCCCGGATCTTCGTGTGCCCCACCGAGGACGCCACGTACGCCCGTGCGCTGGGCCGCCGGCTGATCACCAGCTACCTCACCGTCCCCGCGTACGCCGAGTTCCACCGCTGGCTGGGCCGCGACGAGGTGCTGGCGCCGATGTGGCAGGCGTGGGCCGCCGGTGACCGGCGCGGAGCCAGCGCTTCGGTACCGGACGAGGTGGTCGACGCGTTGGTGCTGCACGGCACTCCGGATCGGTGTCGTGCCCAGGTGCGCCGCTACGCCGACGCCGGCGTGGACGTACCGGTGCTCGCGCTGCTGCCCACCCCGGAGGTGACCGCCGGCGGCGCGACGGCGCTGCTCACCCTCATCGCCCAGCTGGGCACGGACACGGCAGGAGCCTCCGCGTGAACCTCACCGACCGGATCGTGGTGGTCACCGGCGGCGCCGGCGGCATCGGAGCGGCCCTGTCGCGCCGCTTCGCCGCCGAGGGCGCCGCCGCGGTGGTGGTAGCCGACCTGGACGCCGAGGCGGCGGACGCGGTGGCCGAGGGCATCGGCCCTGTCGCGCACCCCATCGCCCTCGACGTCACCGACGAGGAGCAGGTCCGCGACCTGGTCGCCGACACCGAGGAGCGCTACGGCCGGATCGACCTGTTCTGCGCCAACGCGGGCGTGACCACAGGCGGGGGAGTGGAGGTCGACGACGCCGGCTGGGACCGGGCGTGGCGGGTCAACGTGCTCGCCCACGTCTACTCGGCCCGTGCGGTGCTGCCCGGGATGCTCGCCCGGGGCGGCGGGCACCTGCTGCACACGTGCTCGGCGGCGGGCGTGCTGACGGCGGTGGGCGACGCCGCGTACACCGCGACGAAACACGCCTCGGTGGGGTTCGCCGAGTGGCTGGCAATCACCTACCGGGACCGGGGCATCCGGGTCAGCGCGCTGTGCCCGCAGGGCGTGGACACGCCGATGCTCGCCGAGGGCATCGTCGAGGGTCACCTGGGCGCTCGGGTGATCGCCGCGTCCGGCGCGGTGCTGACCCCGGATCAGGTCGCCGACGCCGCGGTCGCCGGGCTCGCCGAGGAGCGGTTCCTCATCCTGCCGCACCCGGAGGTCGCCGACTACGCGCGCCGCCGCGCCGAGGACCCGGACGGCTGGCAGGCCGGCATGCGCAAACTGGTCCGCCGCCTGAGCGCCTGATCGGAGCGGCTGCGCCTGGCGACCCGCAGGCGTCGGCGCGACCCCGAACAGGTCTTGCTCAGCGCGGGGGTCGGCCGGCCCGGCGTAGGGGGGCCGGGTGGACGGACCAGAGGAGGCGACGCCACCAGGGGCGGGCGGACCGCAGGGTCGCCACGTAGGCGGTGGCCATCTCGGCGGCCCGGCCCGCCTGGGCGGGCGTCACGGCGCCGGGGGCGAAACCCACCTCGTTGAGCAGGACCGCCAACTCGTCGACGCCGTCCGGGTTCCCGACGGCCGCCGCGCCGTCGCCCGTACCCGCGACACCGTCCGGGGCGGACGGCCCGCCGCCGGTGTGGCGGGCCCGCGCGTCGGCGAGGGCCTGGCGGGCGTGCCCGGCGACCTCGGTGGCCGCCAGATCGTCGCCGACCGGTCGCCCGGCCAGCCGCAGCGCGTCGGTGACCTCCCGCCAGGCGCCGGCGACGCGCTGGCCGGGGTCGCCCCGGACGAGCCGGTTGCGGGTGAGGGAGCGGCGCATCGCCAACAGGGTGAGCAGGAGAGCCCCCACCACCAGCAGCAGGCCACCGCTGCCACCGGCGACCAGAACCGGCGTGGACACCCCGCCTGGCGCGGGCGGCCCGCCCGGGGCGGCCACCGGCTCCGGCGACGCGGTCGGCTCCGCGGTGGGCGCCGGCGCCTCCGAAGGCGGCGGGTCCTCAGGTGTCGGTCGGAAGTCCTCCTCCACAGGCCTCGGCTCCTCGTTCGGGCGGGGCAGCGGGTCGAACGGCACCCAGCCCAGCCCGTCGAAGAGCACCTCCGGCCAGGCGTACGCGTCACCGGCCCGTACCGTCCCCTGCCCGCCCGACCGGAAGCCCACCACCACCCGGGTGGGCAGGCCGCTGAGTCGACCGAGCACCGCGAACGCCGCCGCGAACTGCTCCGACGTGCCCTCCTGGCCACCGGCGTTGCGCGGTCCGAAGAGGAAGAAACCCAGATTCGGGTACGCGTGCCCGCTCGGCGCGTCGGCCACCACCCGGTAGTGCTCGGCCAGGAACTGCTCGATCGCCGACGCGCGTGCGTACGGGGCGCCGTTGTCCTCGGCGAGTTGGGTGGCGAGCCTGCGCAGCGTGTCGGGTACGCCGTCGGCGACCCGCAGCACCCGGGCCACCTCGTCACCGGCGGGCACGTTCGCGGTGGTGAGCAGGTTGGTGTCCGGCCGTTCCCGCACCGAGGTCACCGTGTAGCGCAGCCCCGGCGTCAACCCCTCCGGCCGGATCATCGTCCCGGTCGCCGGGTCGTACGCCACCCGCGCGCCACTGACCTCGCGCGGCGTCGCCACGGCGGGCAGCAGCCGACCGCTCAGGTCCGCCACCGTGATCTGCTGCCTGACGGTCTGCACCGTGTTGTCGGCCGCCGGCGTGGTGGCCGGCAGGATCCGCCCCGCGTTGCGGTACGTCGCGCCGACCCGCCAGGTAACCCCGTCGTAGTCGCTGAGCACCGCCAGCCGGATCCGCGGGCTGTCGCCTCCGTCCGCGGCCGGCCCGGCATCCCCGGCCGGTTCGTCGGACGGCACCGTGCTCACGTCGAGGAGCTTCTGCTCCGGGTGCAACGCCCAACCGGAGATCCGGATCAGCGGGTTCTCGTCGAGTGACTGCACCTGCGGCGGCTCCACGTACCGGCGCGGGTCCACCGGCCGGCCGTCGACCTGCGCGGCGACCACCGGGCCGAGCAGCGCCACGAGCCCGAGCACCAGGGCCACTCCCAGCGCCGAGGTGACGGCGAGGCGCAGTCGCACCGCCGCGCGTACCCCGGGGGTCAGGTCGGCGCTCGGATCGCCGCTGGCCGGTGCCACGCCCGCCGGAACCGCCAGACCGACCGCCGCTACCGCGACGAACGCCAGCGTCGGCCCCACCGCCGGTTCGGCGTTCGGGCCGACCACGTAGATGGCGGCTGCGTACAGCCCGGCCGCTGGCAGGTAGCCCAGCAGCACCCGACCGGTACGCAACGCCACCTCCGCACCGGCCAGCCCGGCCAGCCAGGCGGCGACCACCGGCACCAGCACCGTGTCCGGTGTGGGCTCCACCGGGATCATCGCGGTGAGCAGCCGGGGGATGCCGTTGCGCGCGGCGTCCGAGGTGACCTCCAGCAGGCTGCCCGGCAGGTCGGCGCGCGACGCCGCCAGCCGCAGCGACAGCAGCGTCCACCCGGCCATCGCGGCCACCGACACCGGCGCCACCAGCCACGACGGCAGCCGTCGGGCGGCCACGCTCACCAGCACCGACCCGACCGCCGCGCCGATGACCAGCCGGGTGAGCAGGTCACCCGCGTACACCCGGCCGAGCACCACCCCGGCGAGCGCGGTCAGCCCGAGCAGCGCCAGCGGGACCACGGCGGCCCGGAGCGCCCCCGCGAGACGGGTCACCACCGGCGCACCCCGTCCCACTCGGCGGCGAACTGCGCGCCGTCGGCCGCGTCGACCACCACCAGGCCCGCCGCGCCCGGAGGCGTCGGCTCGGCCGCGCCGAACACCCCGACCACCACCGACGGATACGCCCCGCGCAGCGCGCCGACATGCCCCAGCTCGTCCCGACCACCCGGCCCGGTCAGCACGATGAGCGTGTCACCGAGCCGGTCCTGGCGCAGCCGGGTGGTGGCCGCGCGCAGCGCGTCAGCGTCATCGCAGAACCCGGCGGCGGCGAGCCGGTCCAACGGGGCGGGCGAGGCGTCCGCGTCGCCGTCCCCGCGCTCGACCAGTTCCGGGCCGACCAGCAGCAACAGCACCGGCAGGTCGGCGCGGTGCGCGGCGGTGACCACCGACGCCGCCGCCTCGCAGGCCGACTCGAACGACTCCGCCACACCGTCCACCCGCTGCGGATGCGCGACCGCCCGGTTGTCCAGCAGGACGACCAGACGCGGCAGGCTGGTGTCCACGTTCTCCCGGACCATCAGCTCACCGACGCGGGCGCTGGTCCGCCAGTGCACGCGGCGCAACTCGTCACCCACCACGTACTCCCGCAACGAGTCGAAGGTGATCGACCCGTGCGGCACCCCGTCGACCCGGCCGTCGAGGCTGCGCCCCGCGCCGGTCGGCACCGCGGTCAACGGATGGATGCGCGGGTGCACCCACACCGGGGTCGTCTCGCCGTACGGGCGGGCCAACGCCACAAGCCCCAACGGGTCACGCCGCGTCACCCGCAGCGGCCCCACCGGCACCACCCCCCGGCGGTCGGTCGGCACCTCGTACCGGACCTCGGTGTCCCGACCCGGCCGCACCCGCAGCAGCGGCACCGGCACCGACCGCTTCCCGCACCGGTCCTCGGCCAGCAGGTTCGCCGACCGCAACCGCCCCGTGTTGCGGACCGTCACCGTCATGCTCGCCGGCTCGCCCCGGGCCACCCGGTCCGGGTCGGCACGCCGCGTCACCGTCAGCCGGGGCCGCCAGGCCGCGACAAGCGCCGCGTAGCCGACCGCCGCGCCGGCCGCCGCGCCGAGCAGCGTCAACTCGGGGTACGCGAACCGGAAGCCCACACCCAGCAGGACGACGGCGGCGACGAGCAGCCCGACCCCTCGGGCGGTGATCCCCATACCGCTGCTGCCGGTCAGCCCTGCACCGGCGCCGGCTGCCCCGACGGCAGCGGGACCGGCACCGACGCGATGGCCTGGCGCAGCACCTCCGCCGCGGTCACCCCGCGCACCTGGGCGTCCGGGGTGAGCAGCAGCCGGTGCGCGAACACCGCCTCGGCGAGCGCCTTCAGGTCCTCCGGCATGATCCAGCCCCGCCCGTCGATGAGCGCGTACGCGCACGCCGCACGGGTCAACGCGATGACCCCCCGGGGACTGACACCGACCCGCACCTGCGGGTGGGTACGTGTGGCGGCAGCCAACCGGACCGCGTACGCGTAGAGCGGCTCGGCGATGTGCACCCGACGGGCCATCCGGACCATCTCCCCGACTGTCGTCGTGTCGGTGACCGGGGCGAGCGCCTCCGGGGACCGCACGGTCGCGCCGCGCAGCACCTCCACCTCGACCGCCTCGTCCGGATAGCCGACGGAGAGCTTCACCAGGAACCGGTCCAACTGCGCCTCGGGCAGCCGGTACGTGCCGTCCATCTCCACCGGGTTCTGGGTGGCCACCACGAGGAACGGAGACGGCACCGGATGCCGGACACCGTCCACCGTGACCGTGCGCTCCTCCATCACCTCCAGCAGCGCCGACTGGGTCTTCGGCGACGCCCTGTTGATCTCGTCGGCTATGACGATGTTGGCGAAGACCGGCCCCGGATGGAACTCGAAGTCCCTGCTCGCCTGGTTGAAGATGGTCACGCCGGACACGTCCGAGGGGAGCAGGTCGGGCGTGAACTGGATGCGCCGCCACTCACCCTTCACGGTGGCGGCGATGGCCCGCGCCAGTGTCGTCTTACCGACCCCGGGCACGTCCTCCAGCAGCACGTGACCCTGCGCGAACAGCGCCGTCAACGCCAGCCGCACCACCTGCGGTTTGCCGAGCACCACCGCGTTGACGTTCTCGGCCAGCCGGGCGGCCAGGGAGGCGAAGCCCTGCACCTCCGGCTGGGTGAGCGGCTCGTGAATGTTCACGGTCGGCGGTGCTCCTTGGCTGGTGGCTCAGCAGGTGGGCAGGACGTTGATGTTGTCGCCGCCCTCCAGGTTGAGCCAGGCCCAGGGAATGTAGTTCTTCCCGTCGTAGTTGACCTGCACCCACCAGGTGCTGCGCTTCTGGTTGTTGTAGATCCACGAGTCGACGTCCTCGCCAGACTTCTTGCAGTACGCCTGGAGCCGGCGACCCGGCTTGGCCCAGCCCACCTGCTTGTCGTTGTCCTGCCGGGGAACCGAGAAGATCTCGTTGCCGTTTCGACCGTCGACGTCGCTGTTGCAGTAGGTACGCTGGTCGCCGTCCGGGCCGTTGTTGCAGGTGGCGATGCCGTACAGCGGCTCGGTCTGCTGCGCCCTCGTGGCCGTGCCCTTACCGGCGGCGTTGCTCGCCGTCACCGTGAACGTGTACTTCGTGCCAGGTGTCAGCCCCGGGACCGTGATGCTGGAACACGCCCCGGCCTTCGCCGGCTCCCCAGGCGTACTCACCGAGCAGGTTGCCCTTCCGCCGCCCGCGTCCACAGTGAACGTCACGGTCGCCGACGTGGCGGTCGCCGACGAGCCGGTCACCGTGACCCTCGGCTCGGCGACCGTACGCGCCGTCGTGGTGGCCTCCGGGCCGGGCCCCGCCTCGTTTACCGCCTTCACCTTCACCGCGACGTTCTGGCCGTTGCCCAGCCCGGTGACAGTGGCACTGGTGTCCGTCGCCTCGCTGACCCGCCCGCCGACGTCCACCAGGTACTTCGTCACCGGACGGCCGTTCGCCTGCGCCGGCGCCCACTGCACGCTGACCGCGCCCGGCTGGTCGGCGACCGTACCGGCGCGCAGGTCGAGCGGCTTGCCCGGGGCCGCGAACGGCACCACCGTGTTGCTGACAGGCGAGGCCGCCGAACCGGCGCCCCTGCTGTTGACCGCCACCACCGTGAACGCGTACTGGGTGCCGAACTCCAGCTCCCCGGCGGGCACCACCAGCTCGGTCTTCGTCGACTCACCAGCCGGCGCGTTCGTACCCGCCGAGCTGGCCGTCACCGCGTACTTCGCGATCTTGTTGCCCTGCCCGTTCGCCGCAGGCCACTTCACCACCACCGTGCCGTCCGGCCGCGCCTGCGCGGTGACGCTGGCCGGCGGGTCGGGCACGGCGGCGGTCGGGGTCACCGGATTGCTGCTGCGCGAGGGGCCCTCACCCTTGGCGTTGACGGCGTGCACCGCGAACCGGTACGTCTCACCGTTGGTCAGGCCCTTGACCTCCACGGCACGCTGGTTGGCACCCACCTCCAGGCGCTGGCCGGCACCCTCCACCACGTACTTCATGATCTCGGCGCCGTTCGCGGCGGCCGGCCGCCAGCTCACCCGGGCCTGGGCGTTGCCGGCGGCGGCTGTGACACTGCGCGGCGCGCTCGGCTTGCCCACCCGGGGCTTTTTCGGCGGGGGCGGCGGCGGAGGGACGGGCGGCGGGTCACCGCCGAGCACGTCGTTGGCGTACTTGTCGACCTCGCGCACCTGGTGCTTGTCGTCCACCACCCGGGCGGTCGACGCGTCGGGGGAGTTGATGAACAGGTGGTTCTCGCGGACCTCCAGCTCCAGCGGCCCGTTCGCCCGGCCACGGATGGTGTCGACCAGTTGGCCGCCGGCGTCGAAGGAGTAGATCGTGCCGGTGGCCTCGTCGGCGCAGTAGAAACGGTCCGCCCACGCCACCGCCGGGCTGAGTCGGTCACCACTGCCCGGGACCGTGAACTCTCGCTCCTGTCCACCCTCACCCACCACCAGCACCCGCCGGTCCCCGGTCACGGTGACCGGGACGCGCGACCCGCTGGTGCGAGCGGGCAGCGCCGCCGGCCCGGGCAGCGTCAACGACGTCGGGCGCACCTCACCGCGCCGCACCCGCACCAGCTTGCCGGCCGTACGGTCGAGCACCGCCACCCCGTCGTCCAGGGTGGAGACGACAAGCTCGTGGCTGGGCTCCGCGACGTCGTACGTCTCGACCCGCTCCGGGCTGAGCCCGCCGCCGGCCGGCGTGCCCGACGCCGCCGCGGACGGCAACTTCGCGGCGGTCACCGCCGACACGGTGCCCTCGCTGGGCACCGCGATCCACAGTCGCCCCTCGCCGTCGAACGTGCCGCCGGTGATGCCCGGGGGATAGCGCACCGGCTCGCCGACAGGCGTCAACGAACGCGGATCGAGCTGCCGGACGATGCCCTGCACGGCGTCGACGACGAACGCCGCGTCCTCGTGCAGAGCCACACTCACGCCGAGGCCGGGGGTGGTCGGGGTCGTCGCGGTGAGTTGCAGGGTGGCCAGGTCAAGTGAACTGACCTGCCCGCTCTGCAGGTCACGCAGGATCAGCAGCCGATCGGTCTGGGTGACCTGCATCGGGTGCCGGCGCGTGCCCGCGACCTCGGTGCGGGTGTCGACCCGGGCCGTGACCCCGTTGACCCGGGCCAGCTCCCCGCGCGCCGCGCTCCACAGCCAGGAACTCGCGTCGTAGTTGGCCACCGCGTTGTCCGCCGCCCCCAACCCGAGGACGGTCAACCCCATGGCCGCCAACAGCGCCGTCACCGTGCCGACGGTCACCAGCCCACCGCGCAGCCGGGACCGGGAGCGGGGGGCGTCGGTCCGCACGGCGTCGTCGATGCTGGCCACAGCCGGCTGCCTCCCCTGAGTCGTGGCAGGTGGCGCGCCTCGCGGCAACCCCTCCCCTGAGCCGGGTGCCATCATATGGCCCGGCCGGGGCGGGGGGAACCCGCACCGTCACCTCTGTGGATACCCAGCGTGTGCGGTGTGGACGACCAGGTCAGCTCGGGGGCGTCGATCGTTCCCGCGTCGTGCACACCTGCCCCGAGGTCGCGAAGTTGTCAGTGGAGTAGACCGCCAGCACCGTGAAGCAGTAGTCCACCCGCGGGCTCAGCCCGTTTACCGTGTAGCTGGTCCGGCCCGGGTCCACCGTGGCCATCACCCCCAACGCCGACCCGGCCCGGCCGCCGGCCACCATGAACGGCACCGTCCCGCCGGTCGGGTCCGTCCAGCTCAGCGTGATCGTGACCGAGTCGTCGCGAAGCTTGAGGTCACCCGGCGGCGGCCCGCTCGCCGTCACCGCCACCGTCGGCGCGGGCGCCCCGGTCCCGGCCGGGGTCGGGTCGTCGCGCGTCAACACCACCGCACCCAGGCCGGCCAGCGCCACCGCTGCCACCCCGCTCGCCACGACCGCGCCGATCAGAGTCGCCCGGTTCCGGCCCGTCGCCCCGCCACCCTCATCGGCGTACCCCTGCCGGTACGGCTGGTACGGCTCCTGGACGGGGTACGGGTGCTGCTCGGCAGGCGTGTTCGCCCGGATGTCGCCCCCGGGCGGTCCGCTACTCGCCGGCTGGACCGCCGGCATCACGACAGTCGCGTCGGACATCGCGACGTCGGCCGGGTGAGGTGGTGACACGTCCCCACCTCCGGCGGCTGGTCCGCCCACGTCGGTGTCCGCCGGAGCGGCGCTCACCGGGGCCTGGACCTGCGTCGCCGTGCCGCCGCCGCTCCACGACGGTGCGGTCAACCCCCACGGAGGTACGGGAGGGGCGCTCACCGGCGGCGCCGAGATGGGGTGCTGGTACGGCGGCCCGGACACGGGTCCGTAGCCGGGCGGCGCGGACACCGGGTAGGGCTGCCCCTGGCCGGGCGGCCCGGAGACGGGATAGGTCTGCGCGGGTGGACCGGACACCGGATGGGCCGGTGGCGCGGAGGTCGGTTGCGGGAAGGCGGGCGGAGTGCCGACCGTGGGGGAGGGTGCTCCGCTGGCCGGCCGCACTGGTCCGGCCGCGTGCTGCGTCCTGTCGGATTCGCTTCCGCTGACGGGTCCACCCGTGTCTGATCCGCTCGGCCCGCCGGGCCTGGCTGCGGTACGGGCGGCCTCCTCGGCGAGTAGCGGTTCGATCTGCCGTACCTGGACCGTCGGGTTGTCCCAACGGGGTGCCGGTTCCGGCGGTACGGCGACCGAATTGGGTGCCGGTGGGGTCGACGGCCCGGGCGGCGCGCCGACGGCTGGGCGGGGCGCGGGTTCCGCTGTGCGCTGGCGTGGCGGGAGGGCCGGTCCGGACGGCCGGTGCGCGGGCGGCTGGCCCGTTGGCTGCGTTGCCTGGCCTCCGACATGGGCCGGAGTCGCCGGTCCAGCCGCCGGCGGCGGCCCGGGAGGAGTCTCGTGGACGCGTTGACGCGGCGGCAGCGCGGGCGCGGTTGGTTGCTGCGGGAGCGGGGCGGACCGGGGCTGCGCCGGTGCCGTGGGCTGTGCCGGTGTGAGGGTCTGCCCAGGGGCGGAGCGCTGCGCTGGCATGGTGGTCTGTGCCGGGGCGTTGCGCTGCGCTGGCGTGGTGGTCGGGGCCGGGGCGGGCGAGGCGGGTGGCGGCTGGACCGGTGCGGATGCCAGTGGCGCGGCGGCGCCGGTACGGGCGGCGGGCGCGGCGGGTGCGCGTACCCCCGGAGGTGTCGGTGGGGACGTAGCCGGCGGCTGCGGGGGAGCCCACTGTGACGCGGGCCCGGGGGCACCGCCCGCCGCCGGCCGCATCGCGGCCAAGGTCGCCAGGGACAGCGTCGGACCGGAGAGCGCCGACTGGCTGCCTGTCTCCGCCCGGACCGTGCCCGTCGCCGACGCGGGGGCGGCGTCGCCGAGGTAGGCGCGGGCGGCACGTACCGCCGGGTGGTGCTCACCGAGCGCGGCGGGCCCGGCAGTGGCCACCCGGGCGTAGTTGCGGCGGGCCTCGTGCCGGTTGCCCAGTTCCTCGGCCACCTCGGCCAGCTCGAACGCGAGGGCGAGCAGCATCGGGTCGGAGTGCTCCCACCGCCGCTCGCCCGCCGCGAACGCCTCCTCCAACACCCGGCGGGCCGCGAGCGGGTCGTCCGCCTCACGGTGCAGGCGGGCCAGCAGATGCGCGGTGTGCAGCATCTCCGGGTGGTCCTCGCCGAACATCGGGCGCGCCGATTCGACGGCCTCAGCCAGCAACTGCCGGGCGGCGCTCAGATCGCCCGCGGCACGCAGGGCGAGGGCCCGGTGCTGGGCGGCCGCCAGGGGAGAGGGATGGGGCACGTGCCAATGCTGCCGGCAGAGGGGCGCCGACCGCTACCCGGACACGGCTGCGGACGGCGTCGGTGGCCTCCCGCGAGCCCATCTGAGCAGCGGCGGGAGAGCCTGGACGAGGCGGGTGCACGGCGATGTGCATGATCCACGAGCGGCGTGTACAGTAACTCCCCGTGCGGCCCGCTGGGCCGGCCTTCCGATGAAAGATCATCCAGGCCGGCGAGGTAGGCTGAACGTGTAGGTCCGGGTGGCGGAATGGCAGACGCGCTAGCTTGAGGTGCTAGTGCCCGTATAGGGCGTGGGGGTTCAAGTCCCCCCTCGGACACCAGTACGTCTCATATGTGCGACGTAGACGTAGCGGTGGTCAAGGATGCTTGACCACCGCCGAAACTCATCCGACACCGCGTCTGGCGCTACTCTCAGTGACCAGCGCCGGGCGAGCTCCGCGATGACGCGCGGCGGCTCGTCAGTGATTCCCGCCGTTGCTCTGCCCGGTCTGGCACCTGGCGTGCGCGTTGCTGCTGGGTCCCCCTCGACGGCCATGAGGCGTCCTCCGCTACCACTTCCGAGCCTTGCCGCCACGCGAAGCAGCGCAGCTGTCTATGGTGTGGCGACGCTCGACTCGCGTGGTCGGATCGCCGACCGGTGCGCGATGAAGGAACTCCAGTGGACCCCCGGATTACGACTGAGCATTCGGGAGCGTCGAGGGCTGATCGTCGTATCAGCTGACGAGCAAGGCGTCTTCAAGGTAACGAAGGAAGGCCACATCCGACTGCCGGCAGTGGTCCGTCAATGGTGCGGCCTTGCCGCCGGCGACCGCGTACTTATCGTGGCTGAACCAGCCAGCAACCGCCTGGTGGTTCATCCGCCGGCAAAGATCGACGAGATGATCGGGCAGGCTCACGATGCGGTCTTCGGGGGCGAGCATGAGTGACGCATCGGCGAGTCAAGCTGAGGTGGCAGCGGCTCGGCTCCTTCTTGCTCGGATGGGCATCTCGCCTGCCGACCTTCTGGAGGCCGCCGTGGCTCGGCCTCCGTCGCCGACCTTCGCCGAATACGTTCCTGTGGTGGCGGCTGCAGTCTCGGAAGGAACGAAACGTGCCTATGGCTCCTACTGGAACCGTTTGGTGGAACACTGGGGGCAGCGCAGGCTCGACGAGCCCACGCCGTCGGAAATTGAGAAGTTGGCGGAGTACGTCAAGACGCACGTTGTGGCTC
This sequence comes from Micromonospora sp. NPDC000663, assembly GCF_042898105.1. Lineage (NCBI taxonomy): Bacteria > Bacillati > Actinomycetota > Actinomycetes > Micromonosporales > Micromonosporaceae > Micromonospora > Micromonospora sp. NPDC000663. Next base: position 55,352 of record NZ_JBIAYR010000008.1, on the reverse strand, counting down.
GGCGGAATTCCCGCGGAGGCCGAAGCGCGGCGGAGCACCTGATTGCCGCCTTGCGGTGTCTCTACAAAAGGGCAGTAGCCGATGGTTTCATCGCAGAGGCTGACAACCCTGCTCTGAAGGTGGCAAAGCCGCGGCGTCTACCAAGCACGCGTCGGGCGGTGGCGGACACGCGGCTGGCCGAGATAAACGAGGTTGCGGCCAGCACAGGTAACGATCCGGCCCTCGACACCTTGCTCTTGCGGCTGCACACCGAAACGGCGTGTCGGCGCGGTGGAGCTCTGGCACTTCGTCCGGTTGACCTTGACCCGGACCAATGTTTGATTCTGCTTCGAGAGAAGGGGGACTCAGTGCGTTGGCAACCAGTTTCCCCCACGCTGATGAGATACCTGCAGCGCCATGCTGAGGAGCGGGGCGCTACGGAGGCGGGGCACCTGCTGCGCTATCGGGACGGCGCTCCGATCACGCGCCGGCGTTACGACCATCTGTGGGTACGCATCGGCGAGCACCTGCCGTGGGTCCGCGTGCAACAGATCAGTACCCACTGGTTACGTCACACTACTTTGACATGGGTGGAAAGGAACTTTGGCTACGCTATCGCGCGAGCGTACGCCGGTCATTCGGAGAGTGGCGGCGACGCTGGCACTACAGCCACCTACGTGAAAGCAACCCCGCAGGAAATCGCCGCTGCTCTGTCAGCGCTTACCAATGAGCCGCACCCTCTAACTTAGTCGTCTGGTGGGGCCCGGTCTTGGGGGCTGGACCCCACCGCGGGATCTGTCGCCGGCATGGAGATGCAAGTGTCTCGCCGTGCGCCCGGTCCGCCGCGCGGCCTCGACCGCTAATTGGACGCCCTGTCATTAGCGTCCGCCTTGGCGGTGCTCCGAACGACCGTTTCATCCGTTCAGTGAAGCGGCGCGGACTTGCCGCAATCGGGATAAGAGCAGTAGCCATTGGCTCCTGGAGTGTAGGAGTGACTCGGGCGGGTGTTCGATGAGCTTCGCGCGGTGGGACGATGTTTGTTGTTTGGATCCAGTCCGGCAGCCGTACTAGATCTGTCCGGCTGCCGGACTAGCGGTGGTGCCGTGGTCGTACCAACCCCTGCCCCCGTGGGAACTCGAAGGCGATAGGCGGTCCGTGCCTTTTTGCGGCGAGCGTCTTCCACTTTGGGTCTGAACCGGATGACCCAGCCCAATTTCTCAAGTCGGTTCAGCCAGACTCCGATTGTGGAGCGGGCCAAGCCTGTCGCACGTTCGAGGTCTGTCAAGCTCGGCGAGAATTGCGGAGGGATCACTGCGGTTGCGGTATCGGTCCAAGTCAAGAGCGTCAGGATAAGGTGGCGCCCGGAAGGGCTAAGGGGGCAGTCAGCGTCTCGAACTGCACGCTCTACGGCCCATCGATCTACCATGCAATACGCCCCTTCCGGCCGTGGCGTTCACCGGTGGCTCTTGACGCCGTATGGCGTCGGAGCCTCGTGACGCTAGCGATGAACCTGAGCTTTGACCAGGCATGCACCTGCTTGTCTTGCGCCTTTGAGGCGTCGGCGGCGACGGTGACCTGCGGCTTTGGCGTACGTGGAGATGCGCCCACCATTGGTTGCTTCGGTTCGTAATTCAAGCAGGTTGACCAATTACAGACGGGTAGTACGGCAGCCGCCGTTTGAGATCATGCTGGTGGGGGTCGGGCAGACGAGGTGCGGCCACCGTTCGGATCTGGCGGTGGCTGCGCGAAGACGATCTCAGACGTGTTGCGGAGGTGGACGGCCAGCTCGGCGAGGCAGCGAATCGCCTACGTTCACCGGCAGGACGCGTTCGGTGTGCGCTGCCTGGTGCTCGAATTTGGGGTGACCAGCAGGCAAACTGTGGCCAGCGAGCCGCCCACCCTTTCACGAGTCGGGACGCTGCGGGGGCCCTCGCGCCGCCGGGCTCGGCGCGGCGATGCGGCTACTCGCGGTTTAGTTCGGCGATGACTTGCGCCAGAAGGTCGGCTGGGAGTTGCCGGCGCAGCGTCGCCGCCATCGTTTCGGGGGTTCGAACTTCGACGGTGAAGCGGCGGGCGGTAAACCCGGCCTTCACCATCGCGGCGTGGCTGGACAGTGTCCCGGCCAGCACCTCGGCGTGTAGGTCGGGTGCGTCCTTGCGGAGCCGACGCAGGGCGTTTTCCTTGCTGGTGCCCCGTGGTCGGGGTACCTCGTCTACATTATTGACGAGGTCATTGCGCCGGCCGGGCTGTGAGGCTGCCTGAAGGGTCCGATCGAGCATGTCGAGCGCCTCGACGTCGGCGGATATCACCCGACGGATGAGGTCGATGGTCGTACCGAGACCAGCCAGCGGAGGGGTGACAACGAAGTCCACGAACCGGTCGTGGAGCACGTGGTCGCCGCGCTGGGTTACGAACTCCCGCCACGACTCTTCGGTGAGCACCCGCTTTACCAGTGCCGGTACGGTGCCGATGGCGTGCTCACCTTGACGCAGCGCCGACCCCAGCGCCTCAACCACGTGGGCGTTGCGTCGCAGGCTGTCGGCCATTACATGCCCAGCCAGCGGGCGAGCTCGTTGCGTATCTGCTCCAACTGCTCGACGCTGGCCTTGTTGCGGGACGGGAATCCGCGGCGCAGCAGCTCCGCGTTTATTTCCCGCTTTTCCTTGCCGGTGCGGTATGACACCTTACCCACGATGGTGTCGATCTCCCCACGCAGGACACGCTCACGTCGGTGCCGAGGCTCCTCGATGCGCGGATTGCCGGCTGCGGCGGCGACACCCGCCGATGCCGCCTCCTGCATGCGGTCGAGCAGGGGCAAAAGGTTCATCGCGAACTGGGTAGGGATGCCGAGCTTGCGGCATTCGGCCTGCGCGGCCTCTACCTTCACCGCGCCGGCTTCTTGCCCCCCGAGGATCGCACGGTCGAACCTGGCCTCCGACGCTGACAGCGGCTCTCGGAAGTCCAGCGTGCCCTGGTTGGCGCTCTCGCCGGCCTCCGCGCGAGCGCGCTCCTCCTGCACGCGATCGGCTTCGAGCTGGTGCCGCAGCTCCTGCTCGATCTCCCGGGCGTGGTTCATGAGCGTGGGCACAGCGGGGATGAACAGACGGGCGTTGAATTCCTCGTCTGGGCGCACGCGCACGAAGCGGCCGACAACCTGGCGGAAGAAGAGGGGGGTGCGGGTTTTCGTGGCGTATACGCCGACCGCTAGGCGGGGGATGTCGACGCCTTCGGATACCATCTTCACCGCGATGATCCATGGGTCGCGGCTGTCCCGGAACCGGTCGATGGCGGCTTTCGCCTCGGGATCGTCCGAGACGACCACCACGGGGTCTCTGCCGGTGATGCTCTTGAGCAGGGCCGCGTACGCGCGGGCGTAATATTGCCGCTCGGCGACGATCAGACCCGCAGCGTCGGGAATCTCCCGCCGCACTTCGTCTAACGCTTCGCTTGCCTTGCGCAGTAGGACGGGCATCCACTCTCGCTCGGGGTGGTACACCACGTCGAGGGCGGCGGAAACATCCTCTTCCCCGAGGTTCGCGCCCAGTTCGGCCGTCTCCACGACGCCGCAGTCAATCCACCGCGCCTCCCCGTCGTAGGCGTGGAACTCGATGCGCCGGCACACCCCGTCGGCGACGGCCGCCCCGTACTCGTAGCCGTAGTCGACCTGCACGGTGCCGTTGTCGTCGTAGTTTACGAACGGGATCGGGGACGTCGGATCCGCGCGCCACGGCGTACCTGTCAACGCGAGCCGGTATGTTGCGTGCTCCACGGCGGTCTTGAGCCCATCACCCCACGACCTGTTGTCACCGGCGTGGTGGATCTCGTCCAGGATTGCGAAGGTAGCGTTTCGCGTGGCGTGGCGGAGCATGTCGGCGCCCTTCCCGCGGGCGACCTGCGCGTATGTGGCCACACAGCCCTGGTAGCCGGGCTTGGCGTAGTCGGCGAAGTCACCGACCGGCATCAGGGAGATGCCGGCCTGCCCGGCGGCGTCGGCCCACTGTTGCCGCAGCGCGTCGGTCGGCACGACCACCGCGATCCGCTGCACCGCGCCCTCGGTGAGGAGCCGCTTGGCGAGCGTCAACGCGAACCGTGTCTTGCCGGCGCCGGGGGTGGCGCACACCAGAAAGTCCCGTTGGTTGACGGCGTAAAACTTATTCATCGCCGACTCTTGCCACAGGCGCAGATTCGACACGGTGGCTCCCTTTCGCAGGTTGCAGGCGGGGCAGAGTGCCTGCCCGTTGATGACGTCGGTAGAGCCGCCGCGCGAGTGCGGATCCTGGTGGTCGGCGTGGAAGCCGCCGGCCAGGTCGGTGCCGCAGTCGATGCACTTGCCGTCGGCCGCCAGGTAGAGAGCGGCGCGTTCGGTCGGGTTGAACCTGCGCCTCGGATCCACAGTCCCCCATCCAGCCTCACCATGTCGTTACGCAATGCACTTTAGAGCATGCGTAGCGTCAAGCCGACACGGTGATCGGCCCGATGCGACAGCGCCACCGGCCGTCTGCGGCTCCCAGCTCCGCCCGCGCCAGTCCGCGCTGCACCGGCCACCGCTCGGCTGTCGGCGACCCGACACAGCGCCCCGTCCCTGGCTGCCGATGACCGGGCCCGATGCTTTGTCTAGGATCTGTTATCCGAGCATCTTCGCGGTCGATAGCAGCGCCAAGCTCCTCGCCGAATTGGAGCTGCACGCCGGTGACCATTTGACGATTCGCATCGTCCAAGACGATCTGAGCCAGGTCGCGGCGAACCTTCCTGCCGGCATGGCATCTTGGGCATCGATATTCACTGTGTGTCTCGCCGGGCTTGTTCCGCGGCGAGTTGGGCGGCCTCTCGCGCGGCTTGCTCCATCCTCAGGGTGCTTTGGATGATGGCGTCGATGCCTTCCCTTGCTCCGTCGGATAGTTGCTCGATGGAGCGCGTCATCACTTGGACCTTCGCGCTGACCGGTGCCGGGTCAAGGAAGTAGCCTGCACCGACGCCGAAGAAGTCGGCCAGGGCCGTCAGCGTCGAGGCTGTGGGGTTGCCGTGCGCTCCGATTCGGAGCTTGCGGATGTTCTCCGCCGAGATGCGGAGCCCCTTGGCTTTGAGCGCGTCGGCCACCTCGGCGTCGGTATAGACGTGGTTCGGGCGGTGCTTGACGTACAGCTCCTGGAGCCGCTCGCTGATCAGCGCAGGGCTCGGGCCACTGGGTGGCGTCTCGTTTTGTCGCATCGCGGTCCCCCGACTCCAACTAAAGTTGGTCCGAACCCAAGTTTGTGTGGAACCCTGCCGTGATCTGTGCTTGACTCTCAGTGCCCGATCCACACAAAGTTGGTCTCACGCCAACTTTGGTTGGTTGAGGGTAGCGCATCGGTCGGCCTCCACGGAGGGGGTCGCGAGGCTCGTGATGCGTTCGTGAGGACGTGACGCCTCATGGCGATGCGGACTCTGATTTGGCCTGATCGTGTGGTCGACGTCCAGGTCGTGACAGTAACGGGGGACCGGCTCGCGGCAGCGTCCTGCCGTCGCTGGCCAGTGCTGTGCGGCAAGCCCTCGGGGGGGAGGCGGACGTGTCAGATTTATCGACTGACCGATCAGGCCACCTCGCCGGCTCCGGGACCTCTTCGGAGGTGCCGGAGACCGGCGAGTGGGGGGCGCTGGCGGAGCGGGCATCACCCGCTCCGCCAGGCGGACCCGGCCGATCTGTCGTGCCAGCTGCGGCTGCGGAGAGCGGCCTGTGGTGGTCGCGGGCAGCGGAGCAGGCTCCGCGGGAGATTCCCCGCGAGTTCGGCGGCGGCAGTCAGGTGGAGTCGCTGTGGCTGCGTGCGGCGTCGTTGCGGGCGGGGTGTCCCTTGGTGGCCCTGTCGTCTGCGGACGGCGGTGTTGGTCGTTCGACGCTCACGGCGGCGCTCGGTGGTGTGCTGGCGCTTGCCAGCCCTGCTCCGGTCGTGGCGATGGACGCGACCGGGCGTGCGTGGGGTGGGCTCGGCCATCGTGTGGCCCGGAGCAACTCCGCATCAACGTGGGATGCGGCGGAAGCGGAGGAGCGGTTGGCTGACCCTCTGGTCGCTGAAGGGTTGATGCAGCAAGGGCCGACTGGCCTACGCGTTCTGGTCGGTGAGAGCAAGATGACGGCGCAGCGGCGCCCAACCACCTGGCCGGAGACGTTCGGTGTGATCGGCCATCTGCGGTCGGTCTACGCCATGGCGTTGCTGGATCTCCCCGCAGCGGACAACACGCCGACGTGGCGGGCGTTGGGCTGGTCGACAGTGCCGGTGTTGGTGACCCGCGCGACCGTTGATGCGTTGCAGCACACCATGCGGTTGCTGGCGCATCTTCGCGCTGCGGGACTCGATCAGGTGGCGGAGTCCGCGGTGGTGGTGGTCATGACGACCACACACTCCACCGCCCGAGAGGTTCGCGCGGTCGAGCACCTGGCGCGAAAGGCGGCGACGCATCTCGTCCGGGTGCCCTTTGATCCGGTGCTCGCACGCCCTGACCCACTCGATCCGCGGTCCTTGAGTAAGGCCACGCGGACCGCGTTGACCGAGATCGCCTTGATCGTCGTCGAACACTGCCCCGCTGATCCTGGCCCATCACACGAGGGGGCTTTTGTCGCCTGAGGACGGCGACTTCGCACGGGGAGGAATTGATTGTGTTCGTGCATTGGATAGCTGCCGTGATGACGGTGCGGGTGCCTTCGGTGGTGGCCGCCTTGGCACCGGACCCGACGCCGACGCCGTCGCCGTCGGGGGGCTTCGACTTCGGTCGGATCAGCCCTGACCCGGCGGCGGTGCCGCGTTCGGACCTGTTCTACAAGCTTGCAAACGCCGCGCTGTTCCTCGGCGTGATCTCCGCCGTGGCCGGTCTCGCGGCCGGCGCGATTGCGTTCGGCATCGGACCGATCTTCGGCGCGCACATCATCAGCGATCGAGGCAAGTCGATGATGTGGAAGGCCGGTCTCGTGGCGATCGTCGTGGGTTCGGCGACATCGATCATCGGCTTCCTGCTGAGCGAGATTTAGGGGGTGCCCCGCGTGCGGGGAGCAACTTACAAACCAACCGACGGCGGACGTGGATCGGCCGCAGCTTCGCTGCTTCTCTGCGCGGTGGTTGCAGGAGCGGCGGTCTTCGTTGCGGGCCGCGCGAGCGCACCCGAGCGGAGTGCGCCCGAGCGGACTGCGCCTGAGCGCTACGGCGACCGTCTCGTCCGGGGAGTGCCGGTTGGCTTCGCTGACACGCCTCGCGGCGCCGGTGACGCGGCGGCAGCGTACGTGGTGGCGGTGCCCGCCGCGGCGGGCCGCCCTGACATCGAGCGGCATGCGCTGATCGACACGATCGCAGTCGACGGTTCGGGCACGGCGCTGGCCGAAATGATGGGCGCCAGCTCACCGCCGGCCGACGGTGAAGGGATCTCCCAGACCGTTGCTGCCCGGGTGTGGGTGCCCAACGCGGACGTAGACGCACAGGTGCAGCAGGGCACCGAGGTCACGGCGCGGTTGCTGCTCTGCGCGCTCAGCGGGTCACCGACCGATGGAGTGGTCGCCGGCCCGGAGACGGGTTTGGCGGGTGGCTGGTACGTGCAGTCGGTGACGGTGCGCTGGACCCTCGACCGTTGGCGTGTGGTGGCCGCGCAACGGCCGGCGCCGGTACCCCCGCCTGATCAGCGCGGCACCCGACGCGACGGCGGTCCGCGCGACACTCAACCGCTACTCGACGTGCTCAGCACCCGCTCGTGGGTGCCGGGGACGGTCTAATCTCATGTCCTGGGTCAACGCTTGCCGGCAGGGGATCGGCGTGGCGATCGGCGTGCTGGCCTCCTTGGTCGGCGCGGTATCGCCAGCGCAACCTGCTATGGCAGCACCCGCCTCCACGCCGGCTCCGTCCGCCCCGGCCAAACCGTGCCCAGCGCCGTCGTCTGACGGGCAGCTGTCAGGGCCTGGCCAGGAGCAGGCGAGACCGCAGGTGAACTGGTGCCTGCCCTGGGCCGAATGGGAGTCCGGCGACGGGTGGATCACCGACTGCGGTAAGGCTGTCGGCGCTGTGGAGCAGGAACGCTGCGACGCGGTGTCGCTCACGCTGCAGTCACCGCCGCCGGCGGATACGGCGTCGGTGCTCGACGATCAGTCTCCGAAAGACGGCGCCTCGCCGGTGAGGTGCGAGCGGTTCGCCGACAGCGCCGCCGAGGATGCGGAAAACGCCGACCGGTGGACTGCCAAGAAAAATCGATGCGACGCGTTGCGTGCGTCGCTGCTGCCGTTCTCGTCGGTCAAGCCCGAGGGCTGCAAGCTCAGTGTGAGCTGCAGAGTCGACGAGAAGGCCAAGGACATCGCTCGGTCCGGGTTCGAAGGCTTGGCCGACATCGCCGTGGCAGGTTTCGCCTGGGCGTTGAGCAAGCTGGCCGAGGTGGTGTTCGAGCAGTCCTCCGCCGTGCCAGACGAGCCGTTCTACCACGTCTACAACGACATCTCCGGCGTCCTGATCTTGATGGTGCTGCTCATCTTCCTCATCTCCACGGCGATCAACGGATTGCGCATGAACGGCCCCGGGCCCCTGGCCACCCTCGGCGGGTTGGTGCGCGCGATGTTCGGGATCGCCTTCGCCGGCGGCATCGCCTACATCCTGATGGCAGCGTGGGACGAGGCGACGGTGGCGCTGATCGCCCGCAATCAGGAACGCGACTGGCAGCCGAGCATGTGGGTGGACGCGCTCAACGCGCTGACCGCGGACACCGGCACGATCCTGCTGGCCTTCGTCGTCGCGGTGATCAGCGTGGTCGGGCTGATATTGGTATTCGTGATGCTGTTGTTCCGCTCCCTGCTGGCCGCCGGGGCAGCGTTGTTCGGGGCGATGGCTATGACCGGTCAGGTGATGGCCGAGACCCGCTCGTGGGGTCGTAGGTGGTTCTGGACCTGCAACGCCCTGGCCAGCTCGAAGTTCTTCATCGCCGCCCTGTGGATCTACGGCACGCGCAGCACTTACGAGAGCGACAACGTCCTCAATGTGCTGCGCGGCATGTTCATGATCATCCTGATGGTGCTCGCGCCGTGGATTCTGCTGCGGTTGACGAGCATGTGGGACGGCTACCTGGCTGACGTCGACGCCAGGGGTTTCCTGACCTCCGCCGCTGGCGCGGTCGGTATGGATGCCGCCGCCCGCCGTCTGGCCGATCCTCTCAGCGGTGGAGGCGACAGCGGTGGCGGCCCGGACGCCGCATCTCTGATGCAGGGCAACGCCGACGCGATCCCGACAAACCCCACCAGCGGTGCTGGCCCGCTCGGCACGCGGCCCAGCGCCGTTCCCGAGGCGGTGGAAGCGCTGCAAGGAAGCGGCGACGGCGACCAGGTCGGAAAGCCGAGCGGTGAACCGGGAGCTGAAAACGACGGCGGAGAGAACAGTCAAGAAGCTGAGGGGATCGAGCGCGATTCCCGCACCGCTCAACACGATGTGGCGGAGGGACAGCTCACCGCGCCCGGCGACACCAGCGGGCAGCCCGCGCTGCCGGTCACACCGAACGCCATCGGAGAGAAGGCCACCGGCGCGGCAGCCGGCAGCTCGCAGGGCGAGGACGCCCCGCAGACCCCGAGCGGTGGGGGCGCTACCACCCCGACCGGTGCACCTTCTGCCGCCAACGCGCCGTCCCCGCCGGCTCCGACGCCAGAGACGTCCGGGCACAGTCCAGCAGCCGGCTCAGGCGGGCCGTCCAGCTCAGGCCAGCCTTCGCAGGGTGGTGCCGCCTCCGGCGCCGGGGCAGGTCGCGCGGGAGGTGCCGCCGCGGGTGGCGCCGCCGAAGTACCCATCGTCCCGGTCTAGGTGAGGAGTCCAGGTGACCCAGTTCCAGTTTCCGCCGCGGTCCACGCGTGGCTCGATCATGGGCTTCTCGGCGGGGCAGATCGGCACGGCTGTCGCCGGCGTGATCTGCCTGGTTGTCGCCGCGAACCTGCTCGCGACCGGCCGGCAGGGCGCTGCCGGGGGCATGGTGCTCGCGGCGCTGCTCCTGCTTACGGTGGGCCTGCTGCGGCTGCGCGGGCGGCGTGTAACCGAGTGGACGCCCATCGTCGCCGGGGCCCTCGCCCAGCGCGCCGCCCGGCAGGACCGCTATCGCGGTGGTGCCTTCGCCGCTACCCCCGGCAGCACGCATCTGCATCTGCCCGGTCCGGCCGCCGGCTACCGCTGGTTGCCGGCGGTAGCCGCCGACGGATTGACCGAGGTGGGGCTGCTGCACCACCGCCGTGAGAACACCGTCACGGCGTCCCTGCTCTGCGCGGGCAGCAACCTGGTCCTGGCTGACACGTCGGTGCAACAGCAGCGCCTGGCCGCGTGGGCGGACGTGCTGAACCTGCTCGGCACCGAGTACGCCGACAGTGGTTTGGCCAGGTGGGCGCTGACGGCCCGTGCGGTTCCGGACTCCGGCAACCGGGCGCAGCGGTACCTGGTGCAAAAAGCGGTCGACACCGACACTCGCGCGTACCGATCGCTGGCGGAACTGACCGCCGCGGCGGCTCCGTCGACGCAGCGCCACGAGGTGTACCTGAGCGTCGTGTTCGACACCAAGAAGCTATCGGCGGAGATCACCGACGCGGGCGGCACCGACGCGGCCATCGCCACCGTGGTGCTCGACAAGCTCGGCGGGGTGCAGGCCGCGGTCGCGGAGGCCGGCGTCGACACCGTCGGCTGGTTGACGCCCCGTGAGTATGCGGCGGTGCTGCGCACGCAGTTCGACCCCGAGGACCAGCCGCACGTGGACATGCGGGGCTCGACCACGCCCGGGGTGGCGCCGCATATGGCCGGGCCGATCGCGGCGGAAAATATCGGCTGGTCGTCCTACCGCCACGATTCCGGGTTCTCCCAGAGCCTGTGGGTCTACGAGATGCCGCGTCAGCCGGTCGCGATGACGTGGATGACCGCCCTGTTCACGCGCACCGTCGGTCGACGCGCGGTGACGGTCATCGCCGAGTCGGTACCCGCGCAGCTGGCCCAGTTGGCGACCCGCCGGGACAAGGTCGCCCGCGCCGGCGACGAGATCACCAAACGCAAGATGCGTCTGGTGCGCACCGCCCGGGAGGACGAGGAGGCCCGCTCGGTGGAGCAGGTCGACCGGGAGCAGGCGGCCGGGCACGTGCGCTACCGCTACGCGATCGTCGTCACCGTCACCGCCGACAGTGAAGAGCAACTCCGCTATGACGTGCGCGCGATCAAACGGGTGCTGGGCCGCACCGGCTGCCAGGCGGTGGTGCTCTACGGCGAGCAGGACCAGGGTTTCGTAGCCGGGGCGCTTCCCTTGGCCCGTGGGCTCAAGCCGATGCGGGGGTGGTTTGCGTGAGCCGCGCACGGGTGCGACGAGAAGGATCTCTCGCACACCGCATCGCACAGTCCGCGGACCGGCGGGATCTTGCGGCGGCCGAGGCGGACCTGGAACGTGAACGGCGCGCTCTTCGGCGGATGTCGGAGCGGCTGCTGGGCGCCCCGCCGGTTGATGGGCGCGGCGCTCTGGGTCGGGCCGCCGGGCGGGCGTTCTGGCGGCTGCGGCTACCGCCGCTGGTGACCACCAGCGCGCAGCTGTGCAGCGTGTACCCGTTCGTCGCCGATCCCGGCCTCGGGGTGGACGGACCGCTGATCGGCCAGGAGGTGTACTCCCGGACCGGATTCGTATTCTCCATGCGGGAGCTGTACCGAGCCGGGCTGCTCAGCGCACCGAACATGGTGGTCACCGGCGAGATCGGCTCGGCGAAGTCGTCGCTGCTCAAGAGCATCGCGTTCCGGGGAATCCCGTTTGGCACCCGATTCTTCGTCGTCGACGTCAAGGGCGAGTACGACGCCCTCGCCCAAGCCGCTGGGATCCAGCCGGTGCGCGTCGGCCCCGGCGCGGGTGTCGTGATGAACCCCCTCGCGGGCATCCGCCGCCAGCCGGGGCAGGCCGAGCCGGAGTGGCTGCAGATCCAGCGGGCCCGCCGGCTGCTGCTGCTCGAAGGGCTCCTCGAGATTCAACTCGGCGGTGCCCTGACTGAGGCGGAGCGCTCGCTGATCGAATACGCCCTCGACGCTGTGACCCACAGCGACGGCAGCACCAGCGCCGAACGGCTGGCCACCCCGACCTTGTCGCTGGTCCTCGCTGCGATGGGTGACCCGCAGTCGTGGGCGCACCGCCTCGCTGGGGTGAACTACGACGTCGACCAGTTCGCCGCCGACAGCCGCCGGGTCCGTCTCGCGTTGGAGCGGCTGATCACCGGCGTCCTCGGCGGGATTTTCGACGCACCAACCGCAGCGACTCTGACGGTGGACTTCGAGCAGCCGGGGGCAATCCTTGACCTGCGGGCGGTGCGGACCTCGGATCAGATGACGGCGATGGCGATGACCTGCGCCCAGTCGTGGCTGGAAGCAGAGCTTACCCGCCCCGACGCCCCGCCGAGGGTGTGCCTGTACGACGAGTTCGCGTTGGTCACCCGTCACCTTGGCCTGATACGGCGGATGCGCGAGCAACTGAAGTTGGCCCGGGCGCTGGGCACGGAGAACATCCTGGCGTTTCACCGATTCTCGGACTTGGCGGCCAGTGGCAGCGCCGACTCCGAGCAGGTCCGCATCGCCCGGGGCCTCATCGAGGACACCGGTGTGCGGGTCTCTTACCGGCAGGCGCCGGGCTCGCTGGACGCCGCCCGCGAATTCCTCGGCACCACCGACACGGAGACGAATCTGCTGCTGCACCTGCGCCGCGGCGTCGGGCTGTGGAAGGTCGGGCTGCGCTCCTACGTCGTCAAGCACCAACTCTCCAGCGTCGAGCAGGCCATGGTCGACACCGATAGCCGGATGCGCGACAACCCCGAGAACGAACTGCGGGAGTTGACCGACTCCGAGTACGAGGCGCGGGAGTCCGCCGCGGTGGGGCAGGTGCGCTGATGGCCGGCTCGCTGATGTCCCCCGGAAGCCGGCTGCCGCGCCGAGGCATGCCCCGCGCCGACATCCTGGCCCGGCTGACGCTGCTGGGCCTTGCCGTGTTCTGCACGCTGCTGGGCACCTTCACCCTGTGGCTGGCCGGACAGGTCGGTGGCGTGCTCACCCACGCCACGTGGCCGGACACCTCGCCTGAGGACGCGCCCGGCATTGCCGGGCGGATGATCCTCAACGGCGGCGACCCGGCGGCGGCATGGCCCACTGCCGCCCAGGCGGACCTGCCCCCGACCGCGCTGCTGTACGCGCTGTGGTTCGGCCTCTTCATTGGAGCCTTCGCCGGTCTCGGCATGCCGGCGGTCCGGGTCATACAGCGGCGGGTGCAGCGGCGAGGGTTCGCCAGCCGAAAGGACCTCGACCGGGTAGTAACCGCATCGGCGGTGCTTCGACGCGTCGACGTCCTTCGGCCTGGCCTGACCATCCGGGCGACCGACCGCCCCGAGGCTCTGCACTCGAAAACTCAGCGCCGCAAGGACCCTCTGGAGGTGGCGCGGTTCTTGGGGCATCACGCGCTGACCGGGGAACCGCTGTACCTCGCCAACGAGTACACCGAACTCCTCGCCGGCGCCGCCCGGTTCGCCAACAAGACGTCGCGCTACATCGTCCCCCGGGTAGCGGACGCCCGAGGTGCAGTCATCTCCACCTCCACCCGCCTCGACGTCGCGGCGGTCACCTACGACCTGCGCGCCGAGGTCGGTCCGACATGGATTTTCGAACCGCAGGGGCAGGTGCCTGGACTGCCCCGGCTGCGGTGGTCACCGATCGAGGGGGCGCACGATCCCGACATCGCGGCGCTGCGCGCGAAGGGCTTCGCCGCTGGTGCCGGCCTCAAGGGCGACGTGGAGAACGGTCAATACTTCCAGGATCAGGCGGCATCGATCATCCGCGGTCTGCTGCACGCCGCCGCTCTTGATGAAAAGGCCACCCTGACCGACGTGGCCAGTTGGGCGGCCAACCCCAGCGACCCACGGGCCGAGCGGATCCTGCGCCATCACCAGCAGACGGCGTGGGCCGACCGGCTGGCATTCCACCGCGAGTCCACGGGCCGTGGCCGCGAGAGTATCCAGTCTGTCGTCTTCGGAGCGCTGGATCCGTTCAGCAACGCCCGGATCTTGCGCGCCTGCTCCCCGCCGCGCGGCGAGCAGTTCCAGCCCGAGCAGTGGCTGGATGAGTCCGGCACCCTTTATCTGGTCGGCACCCGCAGCGGGCAGTCGCTGGTCGCGCCGCTGTTCAGCGCGATCGCCGAGGACATCATCTACCGCACCCTGCAACGCTCCTTCGTCGCACCGGGCGGCCGGGTCGAGCCCTGCCTGTACCTGATCGGCGACGAGATCACGAATATCGCGCCGTTGCCGTCGCTGCCCGCACTGGCATCCGAGGGCGGTGGCGCCGGTATCGCCTTGTCGATCTCTTGCCAGAACACCCACCAATTAGAGGAGCGGTGGGGCCGCGACGGTGGGCAGGCCCTGCGCGACGGTGCGAACGCCCGCTTCGTGATGGGCGGCACGCAGGACGTGGCGGCTCTCAAAGACGCGCAGTCACTGCTCGGGCAGGTGCAGGAGCTGTCGTCGGCCGCGTCCTGGGGCGGCGGACGCGCCAGCGTGCAGGAGAACGCCCGCCGGGAGAACCTGCTCGACCTCGCCGAGCTGCGAACCCTGCCGACCGGCCACGCCCTGGTGCTGCTCGGCAACATGCCCCCAGTCGAAGTCGTGCAACCGGCGTGGTGGGAGCGCCCCGACGCCCATCGTTTCAAGACCGCGCAGGCCGCGTTCACCGCCCGACTCGAAGGGCGGCAACGCTGATGACCGACCGCGCGTTCCTGTTCGATGTCCCGGCCGAGGCGTCGGGCGAGCAGCGGGCGATCGCTGAGCTTGCCGAGCTCATCGACTCGCTGCGGGTCAGCGTAGAACGCCTCGCCGAGGCGCACGTGGCGCTCGGCGAACGCGTCGAGGCGATCGACGGTGACACGGCGTGGGCGCCGACGGGCCACTGCTGGCGGGACTTGGACGCCGATGCCGCGCGTCAACTGTGGGCGTGGCTGATCGCCTGGACGCGGTGGCTCGTCGACCGCTACGGCCTGGCCCAGGACCTCGGCGCGTGCTGGCCAGCACACCCGGCCCTGGTAGAGGAGCTGACCGCGCTGAGCGTGTCCTGGCACCACGCGTACTCCGGCAAAGCCGACCCGGACGCGCCGCTGCGATGGCATGAGGCGCTGCACCGGGCCCGGCACCGGTGGCAGGCGTGGGACAACACCCGCTGTCGGCACGGGCACCACACACCCCGCAGCGCCGACGCCGTCTGGTCCGCACCGTGGCCCGACGACGCCGAACAGGCCGTCACCGGCGACATCGCCGCGCGGCAGCGTGCGGCGCCGGCGCGCTCAGCAGGAGGGACGACATGACTCAGCCGGCAGAGGTCACCAACCCCTGGGACTGGCAACGCTTCGAGGCCGCACTGTTCGGGCTGCGCGAGGGCGTCGACTCGCTCCAGGACTACATCGCCGAGATACACGACGCGCGCCACAACCGGCGCGACGACCAACAGGAGGACAGGCAGCAATGGACAGAGTTGGACGAGATGACGCGCCGCGAGACGGAGCTGGACTGGGCCAGCGACGGACACCTCGACGGGGACTACACCCGCGACGTCGGCGAATGAGCGTCACCGTGCGCACCGCCAGCGCTCCGCTAGCCCGCATCGGCGTCGGTCTAGAGCAGCTGCGCCACGACATCGACGCTCTGGTCGAGGTCGTGGCTGGCCAGCCGCAAGCGCGCCCGCAGCTCGTGGAGATCCACCACCAGGTGCGCCTGCTGGGACAGCAACTGAACGCCGCGCTTCGGTCGCCAGCCGAGCCGGTCCCGCCCGAGGAGCAGCAGTGACACCACGTTTCGTCACGACGGCCATCGCGGGAGCTGCCACCCTGCTGCTCGGCGCCTGTGCCGGGAGCGGTCCCGCTCCGAGCAGCAGTACGCCTGCCACCGGCCCCAAACTCGAAGGTGCGGTGCCGGCCGAAACGCTGGCCGCCGATCCCGACGGCGTCCTGCCGTCCACGCCAGGCACGGCCGATCCAGCGGCGGTGACCGCCGCGCTGCGGTTCGTGCGGGCCTGGGCCCGCCCTGACCTGCCCCCCGAAAGCTGGCTGGCAGGAGTGCGTCCCTACGCCGTTCCCGCCTACGCCGATCTGCTCGCGACGGTGGATCCGGCCAACGTGCCCGCCACCCGGGTTACTGGCGTGGGCCGGGCGGCGGCGGCTACGGCGCAGCGTGTCGACGTCGATGTCAGCACCGACGCCGGGGTGTTGCGGGTGGTCTGTGTGCGCAGCGACGCCCGGTGGCTGGTGGCCACGCTCGCCGTCCGCGAGGAGGCTGCGGCGCGGTGAACCGCGGATGGATCGGGCTCGGCGTGGCGATAGCGGCCGCTTTGCTGCTGTGTGGGCTGCCCGTGGCGGCGGTGCTCAACAACCCCGCGCCGGCGTCGGCGTGTGCCGCCACCGGCCCCTTGCGTTCGACCATCGGGGCCGTCGACGCGGTAGGACGGTGGGACGCCGAGCAGGTCGGCAACGCCGCGCAGATCGTTGCCGTGGGGCGGGCGAATGGCGTGCCGGCCCGCGGGTGGGTCATCGCCGTGGCTACGGCCATGGTCGAGTCGAGTCTGCACAACCTGAACGGGGGTGACCGCGACTCCCTCGGGTTGTTCCAACAGCGTCCCAGCCAGGGGTGGGGCACACCTGCGCAGATCATCGACCCGGTCTACGCCGCCACGAAGTTCTACACGAAGCTGCAGCGCATCGCCCGGTGGGAAAGCCTGCCGCTGACCGTCGCCGCGCAACGCGTTCAGGTCTCCGCGTTCCCCGACCGCTACGGCACGTATGAAGACGACGCCGAGCAGGTCGTCGCTGCGGTCATTGGCGTCGCGACGATCGCCGACCTACCCGGGGCCAGCCTCGCCGAGTGCTCGCCAGATCCGGTGACGGTCACGGCGTCAGGGTGGACGGCGCCGCTGCGCGCCGCAGTGGGTAGCGACTACGGACCGCGCGACGGCAGGCTCCACGCCGGAGTCGACATGGGCGCGGCCCGTAACACGGTCATCCACGCGGCCAGCGCTGGGCGAGTGGTGTGGGCGGGCTGCGACTCGAGCACCGGCAACTGTGACGTCGACGGCAGCCCCACCACCAAGGGCTGCGGCTGGTACGTCGACCTGGTGCACGCCGACGGTTATGGCACGCGCTACTGCCACATGGTCCGCCGGCCCGACGTCAGTGAGGGCGACACCGTGCAGGCCGGTCAGCGGCTTGGGCTGGTCGGCACCAGCGGCCACTCCTCGGGCCCGCACCTGCACTTCCAAACCCACCAACGGGTGTGTTCGGGATCGCGATGCGACCTGGACAACTCCAACTCCACCGACCCGGTCGAATTCATGCGCCAACGCGGCGCCCCGCTCGGCGAGCAGAGGGGGTGAGGCCTTGGTCGGAGGCGGCAGGTAGGTGATCCAACAGCACGGGGGGAAGACATGTACGACGAGGATGAAGACACCGAGCGTCCGCGCCGGCCGGCGCCGCAACCGCCGCCGCCGCAGGACCGCGGCGGGCAGTTCGGCCAACGCCGCAACCGCAAGCCCAACCGGCGCCCAGCACACCGCAGGTGGATGCAATGAGCGCCACCACGGACCGCCGGCCACGTCGAGTCGCGGGCATCTACCGACCACCGGTCAACGCCGCCCGGATGCCGCCACCGCGGCCAGGGCCGCTCGCGCAGCTGGTACGCACCGCCAACACCCTGCGCGCCCAAGTGGAACGCGACGTACTGCGCGACGAGGGACTGACCTGGACCACCTACGACGTGCTCGTGTTGGTGTGTGCGCGCCGCGCGGTCGAAACCCGCACGGCCGCCGCCGAGGTTGGCATCGCCAAGGCCACCTTGACCAACGCGCTCGTGTCGCTCGTCGACCGCGGGTTGGTACGCCGGGACCTCCAAGAGGATGACCGGCGGCGGGTGGTCCTTCGCCCAACTCAAGCCGGCATGGAACTGGCCCGCCGAGTTCAGGGCCCCGTCGAAGCCGAACAAGCACGCCTGTTCAGCGAGCCCGGTATGCCGTCGGGAGACAGCCTGGCCAGGGTTCTGCGGTCCCTCGCCACCCGATCCCGGCAGGACGACGCCACCCAACCGGACGCGACCCGGTGACCGGGCGCATCGGCGTAGCCCGCGGCACCGCCCTGTACGTCGGGGCGGTGCTCGGGCCCGGCGTTCTCGTCCTACCCGCGCTGGCCATGAACGCCGCCGGCCCGGCGTCGCTGCTGGCCTGGGCCGCCATGCTGGCCGTGTCGGTACCGATCGCGGCGGCGTTCGCCGCCCTCGGTATCCGCTACCCCGACGCCGGTGGGGTGGCGACCTTCACCCGACGGGCATTCGGCCCGACGGCCGGAGCAGTTGTTGGATGGTGGTTCTTCACGGCCGTGCCGATGGGCATGGTCGCCGGCGCGATGGCGGGCACGCGGTACGCCGCCACTGTGCTGGGCGTCGGCCCAGGCGGAGCGGCAGGGATCGCCGCCGGCATGCTCGCGGCGGCATACGCGATGAATCTCGTCGGGCTGCACCTGTCCGGCCGCCTGCACCTAGCGCTCACCGGTGGCCTTTGCGCGCTGCTGGCCACGGTGATCCTCGTGTCGGTGCCGCACCTCGACGCCAGCCGGTTCACTCCGTTCGCTCCGCACGGCGTCGCGGGTATCGGTAGCGCCGCTGCGGTGCTCTTCGTCGCGATCTGTGGGTGGGAAGCCGCCGCTCATTTGGCTGGTGAATTCGCGCACCCTCGCCGCCAACTACCGATTGTGGCTGCCGGGAGCCTGAGCATCATCGCGTTGCTCTACGCCGGACTGGCAATCTGTACCGTCGGCGTGCTCGGCGCGTCCGGTGGTCAGAGCGAGGTGCCACTGCTGCGACTACTCGGCCCGCAGGCTGGTGTCGGCTCAACGGCGGCGGCTGCGTTCTGCGCACTGCTGCTGACCTTCGGTGCGTGCTTTACGTTCATCGCCGCTGCGGCCCGCGCCGGCGCGGCCTTGGGTCGCGACGGCGCTTTTCCGGGGTGGTTCGCCGTCACCGGCGTCGACGGTGTTCCCCGGCGCAGCCTCGCGGTCCAGGCAGGCGGCGCGGTGTTGGTCGCTGTCGCGGCGCTGGCCGTACCGACGGTTGTCGACGTGGACCTGCTGATGCGCGTGTTCTCAGTTTTGGTGGCATCAGTCACCCTGCTGGGGCTTGCCGCAGCGGTACGGCTCCTCGGCTCACCACTGATCCGCGGCGGCGCGGCCATCGGCGCGGCTGTCGTTGGCGGGGTCGCCCTATGTGGTGGCCCATTGGTGGTCCTCCCGGCGGCCGTCGCTGCCGCTGCCCTGATCTGGCGGCGACGTCATCCTGCCCCGCGCCATCTGCCGGCCCGAACGCAGCCGGCCCGGCCCACCGCGGCCACACCGTCACGGCGGATGGCGGTGATGGATGTGCAGCCTCGCCGGTCGTACGACGTCCTCAATCCGGGTGCCGGGAGATTTGCGTCCACCCGAAGCCGTCGCGCAAGGAAGCGGTGACGGTCGGCGGCGGCGCCGGCACTTCCCTGGCCGGCGTCGCCGTCTCCTGCCCAGCGTTTGGCAAAGGAGTCCTCTGATGGCCACCACAGTCGAACCCACTGCCGCCTACGCGACCAGTGCGGGCTGGCGCCTGGGGTTCCTCTACGGGCCGGCGATCTACGGCGTTAGCGCCGCGGCCGTCGCCCTGCCCGTCGCCGCCAAAGGGCTGCACTCCGCGCCGGCAACGGCCGTATGGATCCTGACTATCCACGCTCTCGGCCTCGGCGTCGGCGCCGCCGTCGCCGGGCGGGCCACCGACATCTGGGGCCCCCGGCGCGTACTCAGCATTGGGGCGGTGTTGCTGGCGGTGGGTGGGACGATCTGCGCGCTCGCGACCGTTCTCATCGTGGCTGTAGGAGGCCGAGGCGTACTCGCTATGGGATCGGGAGCCATGACCGCCACCGCCCTGACGCTCGCCGCCGGCCGGCCGTCAGCACAGCGGACGGCGGTGCTGGCCCGGCTGGGTGCCGCCATGGCCCTGTCATCTGCCACCGCACCGCTTGCCGGGGCACTGGCCGTCACCGCGTCATGGAGAGCAGCTCTCGTCCTTCCCGCGCTGTCACTTACCGCCATCCCTCTGTGCTGGCCGCTCGCCCAATCCCGACAGGCAATGCCGACCCGGGTCGACTGGATGGGTGCAGCCTTGCTGGCACTCACCGCGGCAGGGCTGCTCCTGACAATTCAGTCCGCCACGTTGCACTTCACGCCGCTGTCCGCTGCCGGTCTTATGGCGGGAACCTGCGTACTCGCGTTCCTTCTCCATCAGCATCGCGGGCGACACCCCAACGGCTTCATCCCCGAGGTGATTAGCCAGCGGCGGTTCCTCTTCGCCGGTCTGAGCGGCGCTGGCATCTACGGTGGGATGTTCGCCTGCGTGTACGCCGTCCCGCAGCTGCTCACCTCCAGCGGATACAGCGCTCGGAGCATCGGTCTGATGCTCTTGCCGGGGGCGATCGTGGCTTCAGTGGCAGCCCGCGTTGCCGGCTACGCAGCGGGTGATCTGACCCGGCGCCGGGTATTGGTCGCCGCACCCATGGTGTTTAGTGCCAGCATGCTGTTCGCCGCCGCGGACCGGCGCCCCGCAACGCTGATGCTCGCAACGACTGCCGGCTTCGCCGCCTTGGCCATCGCGCAAACGAGCGTGACTGCCGCCATCACGGCTCGCGTCGATCCTCGGCAACGAGGTGGCGCGCTCGGCTTGCTGAATCTCATGTTCTTCGTAGGAGGCGCGTTGGGCGCGGCGACGTGTTCGGCCTTATGGCTGCCGTTAGGGCTGCATGCTGCTCTCGCCATCGTCGCGGCGATGCCGGCGCTGGCGGCGGCTGGAGCACGAGCGGTGCTGCGAGAGCCACAGCGGGCAGACTGAGCTATCGTGCGTTACCTCGGGCTCTACGCACTGCAAAAACACCGGCGAGATGCCGTCTCGCCCCTCCGTAGGATCCTGCGCCCCGTGGCTGATCGTCACGATTACCGGGATCGGAGTCGGCATCGTGCTGATGACCCGGCGCGAGCGCGGTCCCGGCACTTCTCACGACGAAGTCGCAGGCGCTCGTCCAAGTGGCTGGCTGACCCAGGCGTAGACCCACGGCGGACCATGGCCGGCGACCGACTCCAGCTCGTACTGTCCGTTCGTGTCGAGGTCGAACAGCTCGCTTCCGTACTCCACCCACAGCCAGCTTTGGTCTATCTGGGCAGGGGGAAGACCATCGTCATCGAGCGGTACGCGAAGAGACCGGCCATCCGCCGGACCACCTACGCACGGTACCTCGACCTTCTCCCACACCTTGCAATCGTCGGCTTCAACGTTGCTCGACGCGGGAGTTTTGAGGATTAGGGGCGGGCAGGGGACCGCACGCCGTGCGGCCCCGTCGCCGACGGTGACTAAGGCATCATGCTCCGCACCGCGCTGGCCGAACTCGGCCCCCACGCGTAGAGGCGACCCCGATGGACGGACTACCGCAGCGGAACGAGTGAGGAGAGCCCTCACCCCTGATCGAGGGGGCACATGGCCTGGCGCTGGACGCTGCGGCGCTCCGTGAACACTGCTCGCCGATTGGCGTGCCGAGTTGCTGCGCGCCGTTGGTCACGCCTTTGCGGTCACGGTGTGAGGTCAGCGGCCTGCTTGCGCGTGATACTGGTCAACGATTTCTACCGGGATCCGCCCACGGTCGGAGATGTTCTTCCCGGCCTTTTTCGCCCAGTCCCGGATCGCTCGGTTCTGCTCCGGATCGGTGGTGTTGGCTCCCCGTCGTCCCCCGTTCGCGCCTGCCGCGGCCCGGGTGGCCCGCCGGCCGTCGCCGACCGAGACTGCCCGGCCGATCTTGCTGCCTTTGCTCACGTAAGGGGCGAGGACGTCACGCAGCTGCTTGGCGTTGGCGTCTGACAGGTCGATCTCGTACTGGACCCCGTCAAGGGCAAACGTGACAGTCTCGTCGGCGTCTCCACCGGTCAGGTCGTCGAGCAGTTTATGAATGATTCGCCGAGCCACGTTACTGCTCCTCTAAGCCGATCCAAGTCCTAACGGTACTGCAGAGTAACCCGTTTGGGTCAATTGTAAAAGGCTTGGTGTGGCAAGCGCGCTGGTTAACCGAATTCAGGGTGTTGGAGCATAGAAGTAGTGGTGTCCCCTGGCACCCATTGCTGTCGCAGGGTAGGGGCGGAGTTGCTGATTGTCTCTGTGATGGGTTGAGAGCTGGCACTGCTGCCGGCTCCCTCTGCTGTGGAAACTTCACTGCTGGGTGGGCTTACCGGGGTTCGGGTTTTCGGTAACACTTCGGCGGAGCAGGAGGGCGAGGACCGGCGGCTGCCTGGCCTGGCGCACTGCCCGCGTAGGCTGCCTCCGGGACTGAGGCAGCCTGCTCAGGGTTACAGGGTGGTCGAGAAGGTGTGATGTGAGCGACGACTTGGAGAAGTTGGGTCCAACAGGCTTCCAGGACCTTGCGGCGAGCCTGGCGGTCGCTTCCTTCGGACCGGGTGTCCAGGTGATGGGCTCGGGCCGGGACGGGGGGCGGGACCTGTACCACCGGGGTCCGCTCATCTGGAAGCCGACGGAGGATCAGCCTGCCGAGGTGTGGGAGGGGTACACCGTCCTGCAGGTGAAGCATCGGGCTACCCGCTCGGCCAGCCACAAAGAGAATGCGGTCTGGCTGTGGGGGCACGTCCGCGACGAGCTCGATGACTGGGCCAACCCCTACGGAGATCGCAATCCGGTTCCCGATTTTCTGATCATCATCACGAACGTGATGCTCACGCCGTTTCCGCAGGTCGGCGGCCATGACTTTCTCAACGAGAACGTCAAGCGCTATCTGGAGCGCCTCGCCGACAACAGTCGGGAGGTCGATTCCGAAGCCATAAAGGAGCGGATTGCGCGCCTGGCGAGGCTGAAGCGCATCAAGAAGGTGCGTATCTGGGACGGCAACCAGATCCAGGCCATGCTCAGGGTGCACCCGGGCGTCCGCAATGCGTTTCCGGGGTTCCTCACCGCCGGCGACGTGTTCGCCGCGTTGGCACAGCTCACCGACAGCGTGCCGCCGAAGGACCTCGAAGAAGGGCTCCGGGAGCACGCCAAGACCACGCTCATGGGCGAGGGTTTCATCTACTTCGACGAGGCGGGCAGTGGTGACGGTCAGGGGATTCCCGTCCACGAGGTGGCCATCGACCTGCCCATCACCTTCGCCGCTGGCGCGCGGCGTGCAAGCGTGGTGCAGTACGTGCTCGACCGCGCCGAACATGTGCTCGCTCCCGGCGTCACCACCCAGGAGGCGCCCCGGCACTTGATCGTCACCGGCGCGCCCGGCAACGGCAAGACGACGATTTCCAAGTTCCTCGTCCAGGTGTTCCGAGCGGCCTTGCTCGAACAAGCCGACGACCTCAGCGACGGGCACCGCGACGTCATCAGGGGCACTGCGGCAGCCCTGAAGCGCTTTGGCCGTGAGCTGCCAAAGAACCGCCGATGGCCGATGCGCGTCGACCTGGCCCTGTACGCCCAGGAAGGAGGACTCAGCGACGACTCGACTCTGCTTCGGTGGATCGCCCACAAGGTTTCGCGCCGCTCCGATATGGGAGAGGTTAAGCCGTGGGCGCTGAAAACCTGGATGCAGAAGTGGCCTTGGCTGCTCGTCCTAGACGGCTTGGACGAAGTCACCGAACCGGCCGTGCGCAAGCGCCTAATCGAGCGCGTCACCGAGTTCGTCAACACCGCTGAGGCCGACAACTGCGACGTGCTGGTTGTTCTCACCACTCGCCCGGTCGGCTACACCGAGAACATCGCACCAGCGCACTTCGAACGGATCGACCTCGACTTCCTCGAACTACCCGAGGCCGTCCGCTACGGCAAGCTCGCGACCAAGGTGCGCCTTCGCACGGACCTCGACCGCATCGAACGAGTGCTCACACGCCTGTATAAGGCCGCGGAGGACGAGGCGCTACAACATCTGCTGAGGACCCCGCTGCAAGTCCTGATCCTGACCATCATCATCGATGGCGCCGGCCAGCTGGCTCCTGACCGCTACAGCCTCTTCCGCGGCTACTATGACGCCGTCTTTAGGCGAGAACGTGATAAGCCGGGTGGGTTGCACAGGATGCTGCAGGAGTTCGGCCAGCAGATCCAGCAACTACACGAGCGGGTTGGCTTCGAGCTGCAGGTGCGCGCCGAGACGGGCGACCGTTCCTACGCCAGCCTCACGGCAGCCGAGCTGCGGCAGATCGCGTGGCAGGTCCTCGACGAAGCAGGGTTCAAGCCATCGGGCAAAGACGCCCCCCTGCTCGACAAGATCTTCGACGCCGCCACCAAACGGCTGGTCCTGATCGCGCCTCGCGGCACGGAGGGTTACGGCTTCGATGTCCGCTCCCTGCAAGAACTCATGGCAGCCATGCACCTGACCACGGGGCTGCTCGACGACGTCCTTCAACGCCTCCGCTCCTCGGCCGCCAGCCCGTACTGGCGGAACACCTGGCTGTTCGCAGCGGGCCAGCTCTTCTCCACTCCTCAGCCGCATCAACACGACGCCCTGGTCCGTCTCGTCGAGACCATCGACGACCAGGACGCCGACTACCGCCTCGGCCAGGCCGTACCCATCGGTCCGCGGCTTGCGCTGGACATCATCGACGACGGCATGGCCCGCTCCTACCCCAGGTGGCGCGACCGGCTCGTCGCACACGGTTTGAAGGTTCTGACAGAGCCCAACCCGCCAGATCTCTCTCCGATCACCAAATGTCTGGTGCGCTTCGCTAGCACGGGCGACGACCAGCGCGCGGCAGTGGCAGAGGGACTGCGGGCCTCGCTGGTAGGGACGTCCACGACGCGAGAGACGGCAGCGGCACTTCAACAGCTGGTTCCGGCGATCGTCGAAGAGATCCGCGCGCACAGCAGCGTGCGCGGCCTCGCTGGTGTTAGGAGGCACCCGGACGCGGTGCTCCAGCCCGACCCGGCGAGGGGTTGGGAAGACTTCGAAGTCGAAATCCTCACTAATCCATGTACCGGCGAAGAAGCGGACCTATTGCACGCCGCCGCCGCTGCGCTTCGCCACATCGCCGCGAACGGCGGCAGGCCGGAGGACGCTGCCGTCATTCAGCGAGCGCTGGAGGTAGAGCCAGTGGCGGCAGGACTTGCAGCGGCTCTGGTGCACGTGATCGGCCATGAGCGGCTGCTTGTCGAGAACCTTCGAGATGGTGTTGTGCCAGCCGTGCATCGTCGTCTTATTGGTGAACAGTTGCGCTCGATGTCGGTCGGAGGAGCTTAGCCAGCGGCGTCCGTGAGAGGGCTGCGGTCCAGGGCAGCCCGGTCACCAACGCAGTCGCCGTCCACCGCCACGCGACCCGCCCGCAGACGGCTTGCGGGCTGAAAGCGCGGTGTGGGCAGCGTCGTGCCGGGGCGAGGACTCGCAGGGTTGCCGCTCGGTGCTGTCGCGCGTTGCCGTGCGGCGTGAATCCGGTTGTCACCGACGGAAGGATGACGGCATGAACTCTGCTCTCAAGTCGACGCCGAGGCAGTCTCGGCGAGCTTCCCGCAACTCCGGCGAGGTGCTGGGGCAGTGATTGCTACGCCAGCCGATCCACACCCCGTGGCGCACGGCGATGCTGTCCGCATGATTCTCAGACAGGCTCACCACAGAAACTCGGCGAGCCCGGTGAGCACCCCCGACGAGCGCGGTAGGTTCGCACCGGCCATGCTGCCCGAGGTCTTCCCGGTCGTGGTCGATGCCAATGCTCTGCGCGACGACCTGCTACGAGTGGCCGCCGGCAAGGGCCGCACGCTCATGCTAAACGCCGCCAACAGCGGCGTGTTGCGCCTCTTCTGCGCGACGCACGTTGTGGAGGAGGTCGAAAAGCACCTTGAAAGGTGGTCGGCCCAGAAGAGGCTCGAACCTGCTGCGGTTCGTGCGGCCTGGCGCGGCGACGTGGCGCCGTTGTTGCGGTGTGTTCAGGTACCCGATGGGTTGACGACCGCTGTCGAGCAACGGCGTCTGGACATCCTGGCTCAGCCCTCCCACGTCGGCGACTACTGCGACCCCGATGACGTCCCCACCGCGACCTTGGCGATCCTGCTCAATGCGGCGCTGTTGAGCAGAGACAGAGCGCCACTGCGAGCCGTGTACGGCGAACAGCACGACCATCTGGCCCACGCACAGTGGCTGAACGAGTTGCGTGCCGTGGGCGATCTCGGCCCCCTCGGAGGGCTGATTGGCGCACTCAACGCACTTCTCGGTCTGGCAGCCGAGGGCTTGTTCCATGGAGTCTTCGCCACGGCGCGGCGGGTGCCTTGGCCGTGGCTCTTGGTCGGTGCATTGGCTACGGCCGGCACGATCCGCTACTTCGTTGCACCGGAGACCCGGCGCAGGTTGCAGACGGTGTTGGGCACGGGCCTGTCGCGCGTCTCTGCGGCCGTGGCTGAGGTCTTGGCGCACCGGGAGGACGCGAAGCGTCAGTTCGCAACGCTCCTGCCAGTCCAGCCAGCCTGGACCGAGATCACGGAGGACCGCAACCCTGCAGCTACGTTGACCAGAGCGTGTCTTCACCACTTGGCGCGAAGCCCTCAGAGCGACAGGAGCGCGAAGGAATTGGCCGAACTGCTGCGGCGAACCGGTGACGTTGCCGCTGGCGAGACGAAGGTAAGGGCCATTCTCCGCAGCGTGGCCGCCTTCAGCGAGCCGTGTCGAGGGCGCTTCCAGGTTGGAGGTGTCGTCAGCCCGCCGGACGTCGGTTAGCACCATGCGCGCGGCGACTGTCAGCCGACCGCAGGCCACTGTCGAAACCTTGATCGAAAGTCGGTGCATGGATCCTTCGTCTGCAGTAGCGCCCGTGCCATGGCGAGGGCTTGAGGCGCAAGCTCGGGTGCGGATCGGTGGAGTGGGCATGGTGCTGACCGCGGAGATCCTCGACGGCCCACAACACCCGGTTGAGGTCCGGTTCGTGGCCTTGGCGGATGTGGCGCGGATCGCGCACCTTCGACTGTCGGCAGCAGCGAAGCCTGCGCTTGCCGTCCCTGGCGGCCTGCCGGCCGGGTCCGTTCTTGACGTGTTCACGGTCGAGGGCTTCCGCAGGTTAGGTGTCGCCCGCTCGCTGTGGTCTCTCGCGTGTGACACCGCGGACACCGAGCATTGGGCCTTCCAGCCTCGGCACTCTGCGTCGCGCACTCTTGAGGGAGAGCGGTATGCGAAGGCAGTCGGTGGCTTTGTTCCGCCGCTGGCCGGCGGTCGTTACGTTGAATGTTCGGATGTTGTCGACCCGTCGAGCGCTCTCTGGCGCGGTCGTTTGCATCTGGACTCGGAGGCCGCCCGAGGTTAGGCATTGTCAGCAAGCAGCTGATGCTCCGCACCGCCTGTGAGTTGCTTTGAGAGCGGTCGTCTGGTCAATGCGCACGGCGGCAGTCGAGCAGCCACCCATGGCCGGTCGACCTGCGCGCGGCGGTCGGCTTGAGCAGCTGAAATCAATCGTCAATCTCGCGATGGTGCGACACGCCGACATCGTTCTGTTCGGCGCCCTCGGCGCGGGGAGCGGGTGGCCGTGCGGATTCGCTGGCTGGTCGCGGAAGGATGTGGTTGACGGTGTCGCTGATTTGTTCGACGCGCTTGGCGATCTGCTGGACGTAGCCGAGCACTTCACGGGTCAGTTGGTTAGCAGGTGCCCTTGCGTGCTCGGCTTGCGTGATAAGGCTGTTCAGGATTGCGCCGACCTGGTGATCGGCTGGCGAGGCGGAGTACAATGCGGGTGAGGACATGGTCTGGGCTCTTTGGCTCAGGTTGTGGGGGTCGCGTTCGCCATCTGGTGGAGCGGCCCCACTCGCGTTTAGGTGAAGTTCGGCGCCGGTGCTGGCTTCGAGGATGGTGGCGACGTCGCTGATTCGGTTCCACCATTGCGGTTCGTCGGTGCGGATGGCGCGGCCTGCGGACCATGCGACGGCGTCGGCCATCCAGAGTCCGGGGTCGTTTCGGCCTTCGACGTGGATGAGTCGCATGCGGTGGCTGATGGCCCCTTGGTCGAGGAGTCGGCGGTAGGCCCGGATGTCGTTGCGGTCGATGCTGGGCAGCCGGCTGCCGGTTTCCCGGGCGTCGCGCCACTCTGCGGGACTGCCCCGCGTTTCCAGGTATACGTCGCGGACTCGCTGCCCGTTGAGGTGGCGCAGGAGCCGCTCCAGGCTGAGCTGTCGGGCGTGTTCGCGTTGGCCCTCTAGGTGTGCGTGTAGGTGGCGTGGGTTGTTCGGTACGGCGGCCAGGTTGCCTGGGTTGATGGGTACTTGGGCGGAGACGACGGACCAGCCGGCGTGTTCGGCGACAACGTCGAGCATCGCTTCGATCACGCCGACGTGCCCGCGGTGGTACAGCGCCGTGGAGTGGTAGCCGTCGTGGATGCCGGTGGCTTCTTTCGCGGCGGTCTCAGCGTCGGGGACGGTGTCGTGGTCGATGATGACGGCGGCTATCAGGTAGGCGCCCGGTGAGTTGCGTTGCTGAAACCAGGACTCGTCGACGAACGCGCTTGGGTGAGTGGCCATCAGTCAATCTCCGCTTGCTCTGAGGTCCCCAGGTCGGGGGCGGTGGTGTGTTCCCGGGCGGCGGTGGCGTGCTGGGGCAGGCCCTCGGCGATGGGTGTGGTGTGCGGATGCGGCCGAGTTTCGTCGATGGCCCGGACCCGCGCGGTGGTGGTGGCGACGGCGTCGGCCAGGGTGGTCCGGCGGGTGGTGGTGCGGCGGGCTTGTTCGGCTGCGGCGGCGAGTCCGGCGTAGCGGCTGGGCAGGGCGCTGGTGTACCAGCGACTCCATGTGCGGTGCCGGGACTCAAGGTCACCGACCCGCGCCTGGTGCTGGTCGATGACCTCGCGCAAGGTGGCCAGCTCCGCGCCCAAACTGGCGGCCCGGCCGGTGGCGGCATCGACCCGTTGTTGGGTTGCGCGTTGGGCGGTGAGGATCCGGGTGCGCGATGGCCCGCGTTGCCACCAGCGGGGGCGCAGTTGCCGGGCGTGGGCGGCGGCGCGTTGGCCGGCGGCGTCGACGGCGGTGAGGAGGAGTGAGAGGTCGTGGTGGTGCTGCTCGGCGTCGGTGAGGGTGAGGTGCGCGTCGCGCAGCTGGTCGGCGACGTAGGGCGGCGCGGCGGCGTCGGCGGTGCGTTGCGCGGTGATGAGTCGCGCGAGTTCTTGGTCGTCGGTGGTGGTGAGGCGGCCGGCGAGGGTGGCGGCGCCGAGGACGACGCGGGCGCGGTGCCAAGCGTTCCAGCGGGCGATGTCACCGCTGGAGGGCTCCGGTCCGATCGGGTGGTCGCTAGTGAGCTGGTACCGGTCCCGGTAGGTGGTAACGACCTCGGCGCGGGCTAGCCATTGGTCGCGGCCGGCCGCGTCGCTGGGGACGTCGCCTAGAGTGCGGGCCCAGGCGGGCTGCTGTTCGGCGGCGATGTCGGCCAGGGCGCGGACGCGGCGGTCGCAGATGCCGGCGACCTGGCGCAGGGCGTCTCCGATGTCGCCGGTGAGGTCGGTGGGCATGCGGTCGGTGTAGGTCGCGGCGAGCTCTGGTGTGGTGGCGATGGTGGGGTCGGCGGTGGCGCGGCCGATGATGCGGTCGATGCGCCAGGACAGCACTGCGGCGATGTCGTCGGCGGAGTCAATTTCGCGGGGTCGGATGGCGCGGCGCAGCACGTCGGTGGGGTCGTGGCCGGCTTCGCGCAGGGTGGTGAGGCGGGCGATGAGCGCGGGCAGCGCGAGGTCTTGGGCGAGCCGGTCGGCCAGCTGCGGGCCGCTGATCTGCCGGACGATGGCGAGGTATTGGGGGATGCGGGCGCGGGCGGACAGGTCGTCGTAGATCGGTGTCCAGGTGTGCAGCGCGTCGACGTCGGCCCAGAGGTGCTGTTCGGTTTCGGTGGCGGAGCGGTCGGGTGTGGCGCGACGCATGATGTCGGCCAGGACCGCGACGCGGGCAGTGGGCGGCTGCGGCGGGGTTCCTTCAAGGCGTACGTCGTCGGTGACGACGTACGCCTCGTTGAGGCTGGTTCCGCGGGTGAGCATGACGTAGAGGCGGGCCAGGGAGGTGTTGTCGTCGACGAGCGCGCGGGCGGTGTGCACGGTCTGGCCTTGGACGGAGTCGACGGTGAGGGCGTAGGCGAGTTGGACGTGCTGTGCGACGTACGCGGCGGGCAGCATGGCGGTCGCGGTGGTGCGCAGGTTGGTGACCTGCACCTGGCCCGTGCTGGTGATGGCGTCGACGCGCCATTGGTCGCGGTTCGCGACGTACGTGCCGCCGGCGCTGATACGTCGGTCGTTGCGGCGGGTGACGATGATGTCGCCGACGCCGGCTGAGTTGCCGTCGCGCAGCCGCACGGCGGGCCCCGCTTGGACGAGGCCGGCGTGGATGAGGATGTCGCGGGCGCGGCGGGCGATGTCGGCGGCTTCGTCGGCGGTTTCGACG
Source organism: Micromonospora sp. NPDC000663 (assembly GCF_042898105.1). NCBI lineage: Bacteria > Bacillati > Actinomycetota > Actinomycetes > Micromonosporales > Micromonosporaceae > Micromonospora > Micromonospora sp. NPDC000663. The sequence continues at coordinate 24,952 of NZ_JBIAYR010000008.1, read as the reverse complement.
AGGATCATGCTGCGGTGCTCGGTGGTCATGTCGGCGGCCCACCGGTCGAGCATCTGGCCGATGAGGTGCTGGCGGTGACCGCCGATGAGGCGTCCTCGGCGGTCGTATTCGGCCAGGACGGTGAGGTCGCCGCCGCGCAGCCGCAGCGACGCTGCTCCTTCCCACGGCTGGGTGAACCGGCGGACCTGGGAGAGGTGGGTGGTGGTGCCGAGGCTCTGGAGGTAGCGGAACAGGCCGCCGGGCCCGATCGCGGAAATCTGTTCGGGGTCACCGACGAGGATGAGTTTGCCGTTGACCTTGTCGAGGTGGGTGACGAGGCGGGCGAGGTCGTGGCTGGAGACCTGTGATGCCTCGTCGATGATGACCCATTGCCCGGGTCGGAACTGCCAGTCGGCGGCGGTGGTGCCGGGTGGCGGCCGGTGTTGGGCGTGTAGCCATCGGGCGATGTTCTCGGTCCGCAGCGCCTGTCCGGGCGCGGCGGTGGCGTCGGCGAGCAGCTGGGCTGCGGACTGTCCGACGGTGAGGCCGATCACCGGCACACCGGTCTCGCGGGCGGCGGTGACGACGGCTCGTTGCAGGTAGGTCTTGCCGGTGCCGGCGGGCCCGACAACGCCGGTGACCCGCCGGTCGTCGCCGACGAGCCAGCGCAGCGCCGTCTCCTGCTCGGGAGACAACCGCAGGGTCGCTGTCGCGGAGGTGATTGCTGCCTCTGGGGCGGGGATGGCTCCGCGGCGGCCGGCGTAGGTGAGGACTTCCTTCTCGGCGGCGAGGACCGTGTGGGTGGTCATCTGCAGTTCGCGGTGCCGGGTGTATTCGCTGTGCCGGTCGCTGCCGCGCAGCAGGCTCGGTCCCCACTGCACGAGCGCTGGCGGTGTGAGAACGCGCAGCCCGCCCAGACCTTCGGTGATGGCTTTCCCGGCGAGGTTCTGCACCCGTTGCCAGTCGGCCTGTGGTGACTGGCCGGGAGTGATGTCGAGGACTCGGCCGATGGCCAGTTCGAGGTGTTCGCGGCCGAACACGGCCCGCTCCTGGCCGAGGGTGCGCACGGCGCGAGCGAGCGCAAGGCGCACGTCGGCACGCACGGCCGCGTCGACGACGCGGTCGTGATCGGCGGTGGGGACACCGAGCTGCGCGGCGACCGCATGGAGAGCGGTTTCGTCGACGCCGCCGGGGTGTAGTCGGTACGCGCGGCGAAGCACCCGCCGCGCGGTGACGGCGGTGTCATTACGGGCAGCACCGGTGAGGACGGCACGTACTTGCCCGGTGGTGTCGAGTCGTGCGGCGCGGTCCTCGGCCTGCCAGCGTTGTACGGCCTGGTGGGTGGACTCGGCGCCCTTGTGCGGCCGGCGGGTCCGCAACGTCGCGTCCTGCGCGCGGCGCCGCCACTGCGCGGCCACTGATCGGGTTGCCGGGCCCTGCCGGTCGACGCGGCGGTTCATCTCCTCGGTGATCGCGCCCCGCCGCTTGCCGTAGTGGCGCAGCGAGGCCTCGCTGAAACCGCCGATCTCGCGAATCCCGGAGTCATCCCGCGGGGCGAAGCTCACCCCGAGGCGGCGGTGAAGTTCGACTTCCACCGCGCGTTCGTACGCGACCCGGGCGCCGATCGAAGCGCGGTAGAAGGCCTTGCCGTCGAGGGCCAGCCACTGCGGATCGCCGTCCGGGGTCACCGTCTTGACCTTGCTGGAGACGACGACGTGCGAATGCAGCTGCGGGTCACGCTCGCGGCTCATCCGGTGGTCGAAGACCAGCGCCGCCAAACCCGCGGTGTCGAGTTGCCGGACACCGCCCGCGCCAGCGCGGGCGAACGCACCGTGGCGCTGGAGATGATCGAGCAACGACCGCACACCGGCGTGATGGGCAGCCACGACGTCCTGCTTGACCGCGTCGTCGCCGAACGCCCACAAGAGCGATACGGACTTAACCGGGGAGACAGTGACGTCGTATGCGGATACGGCACGCCGCTCGGGCGCGTTCATGATGTCGTGCCATACCTTGTCGCGCTGCTCCACAGTGGCATCGGCGGGCAAGTGGGCCAGGGCCCGCTGGACTGCCTTCTCGCGGTACTCGTCGGTCATCGGCGTGTAGATCCGCCATTTCTGCCCGAGCCGATAACCGGCGCTCGGGTGCCGTCCTTGGCCGATGAGATACCGCATTTGCCGTTCGTTGACCCAGCCGCCGACGCCAAGGACGGCGGCGCCGTCGCCGGCCCACCAGCCAGGGCTCTCCCCTCGCGCGGTGTGGTTGATGTAGTAGGGCGTCGGCCCCCCATCGCCCAGTGGGCGCAGGTCATGGCGGCCGGCGGCGACCTGCTCGATGAGGTAGCGGTAGCCGTCGCCGGGCGAGATGCGCGTGACGGACAACATGTCTCGACCGTAGAAGATCAACTATTCGAACAGTGCCGGAGAATGCAAGGGGGTGTGTCCCCCGTAAGCGAGCAAGAAACGATGCGGTAGCCGTTTAGGCAGGCCACAGAGTGCGTGGCTGAGGATGAACGGTCGGCCGGGGAAGATGACGAATTGCGGCCAGCATCGAACGAACAGGCGAATTGGTGTGGCGTGTGATCTGGTGAGCTGCCGGGAGCGGTCGCTACGGTCGGGGAATGGCGAGTAAAACGGGGAATGATGCGACTTTGGCGCTGCGGCGGCGGCAGGAATTGGAGCTGCGCGCGGTGCGGGCGGTCGAGAAGGCTGCCGGGACGGTCCAGGACGCTCAGCGGCGTCGGCGTGAGGCTGTCGCGCGGCTGGATCAGGAGGTCGGCGCGGCTGCGGCGGCGCATGGGTTGGCCGTGGCGGTCCTGGCGACCTTGCTGCGCGATGACCGCCTAGCGGCGGACCTGACCGGGGTGGACCTGGCGCGGGTGCGTGCGTATCGGCGTGGCGCGGATGGGGCTGCGGTGCGGGCTCGGCTTGCTGAGTTGGGCGAGGTGGTGCCTCGTCGTCGGCGTACGGCTGTCCCTGTGCCCGGAAATGCGGGGCCGGCTTCGGCTGGTGATGTCGCGCGCGGCGCTCCGTCCTGAAGTGGTGAGGCTGGCCGGTTCGGGCGAATGCCCGAACCGGCCAGCGTTGCGGGTGCGTGGTTAGGTCCAGTCGAGTCCGCATCCGGTGCAGACCCGAACCGTCCCTTCGCCTACCCATTCCATGAGTTCGTCGTCAGTGGCGGCGCAGTGCTCGGGGATGGCGGCGGGCCAGTTTCCTTGGATGACCAGATGGCCGGGGTAGACCCATCCTCGGGTCTGGCTGCCGTGGAACATGACGGGCGGCCCGGGGTGCGGGTCGATTAGCGGGAGCGTGGTGCGGTGGCGCAGGCCGGTGCCGGTGAGGTCGGTCGGGGCTGCCGGCGGTAGCTTCCTGTGCACGGCGCGGCGGTACTGGGTGAAGTCCTTGAAGGTGGGCGCGGCCAGTTCCGCGCGATCGATGAGCGCGAGCGCTTCGTATGGCTCGGCGGCCTTGTGGTGGTGAAATGCGGCGCGTAGGTAGGCGTCAGCCCGTGCTATGCGGGCGGCCTCGCGGTTGACGCGCTCAGCGAAGGTGACGCGAGGCGCGGTTAGCGTGTCGGGGTTAGCGTCGAGGTGAGCAGCTACGGCGTCCCAAATTGTGGAGCGGCCGTACTTGTCGGTCAGCGTTTGAAGGTGGCCGTCTGCGATGTGACGTGCGGCTTCGTTCTTACCTCCGCCCATTGGACTGCTGTAGTAGTTGGGTGCCCAGTCGTCGCAGGCGTGGGCGATCATGACGAGTTCGGGGCGGGTCAGACTCATGCTGGTGCCTCTCGTGTGCTGGGTGGGTTTGCGCTGTGGGGTACGGCAGCGGGCGACGGGTGCGGACGCCGGCGGCGGCGCGCTCGATGCGCGTCGGGGACGTCTGCGGTGCGGTCGCCCGGCCGCCTTGTCGGCGGCCGGGCGATGCGCGGGTTAGAGGTGCTGACCGAGCAGGCGGCCGGGCTCGCCGGTGGTGACCCATCCGGCGGTGTCTCCGAACAGCCGTCCAGCGCGATGGGCGAGCGTGACGGGGTACACGTCGGGGCGCTGTACGTGGTGCTTGCCGTTCTGCCAGAGGTCGAGCAGCAAGGCGGCCAGTAGCAGCGTGGCGCGCATCCGGCCGGCGTTGCAGGCGTGGCACTGGTGTCGGCGGGCGTACTTGATCAGGGCGACGGTGGCCGCGCGTAGTTCGATGGCGGCGGCGGTGCTGTGGGTGGGTGTCGTGGGCCACGCTGGGGCGTGCTCGCACAGGTGCAGAAAGGTGATGACCTGTGCCATGCGGCGGCGGGCCGCGTCGAGCAGGTGCAGGACGTGTCGCGTGTGGGGGTCGGCGGGAAGGGCCGGGAGCGCGACGGTGGGAGCAGTCAGCGTGGACATCGTGGGACTCCTCGCATGGGGTTTGGTGGGTGTCCGTTAGGGGTTCGCCGTCCCTGTCGAACAGCTATTACTATACCCGGTTCCGGGTGTTGTGTCTATCTGGGTGGCCCGGAACTGTCCGGGGTTCCGGGCCACCCAGGGGTGGGCTAGAAGCGGTAGCGGCGGCGCTGCATCGGGAGCGTTGCCGTGACGGTCGCGCCGATGTTCTGGTGCCACTCCTTGACGCCTCCGCCGCGTCGCTTGGCCGCGTACATGGCGGCGTCTGCCCGCCGGATCAGGTCGACGGCGGTGACGTCGTTGTGGTCCGCGAGGGCGAGCCCGAGGCTCGCATAGCAGCCGAACTGTGTTGCGCCGAGAGTGACGGTTGCCGCGTCGAGCGCCCGGGTGGCGGCCTCGGCGTTGTTTCGGGCGGTGTACATGCCGTCATCGGTGATGATCATGAACTCGTCGCCTCCCATCCGCCCGACCATTGCCCGTGAGAGGTTGAGCGCCGTCAGGGTGTCTGCTACCCGGCAGAGCACGAGGTCCCCGGCGGTGTGGCCGTGCTCGTCGTTGATCTCCTTGAAGCGGTTGAGGTCGAGAAGGGTCACGGCTACCGGGCGGGTTCGGTCGGCGAGCAGGTAGTCAAGGTGCACGAGCAGTGCGCGGCGGTTCGGCAGTCCGGTCAGGGCGTCGTGGTGGGCCTCGTAGCGGGCGGTGACGAGATCGGTGCGGAGCTTCCTGTTGCGCGCGAGAAGCGCGATGCACGACGCGGTGGTGGTTGCGAGCAGGAGCGTGGATGCGGTGCTCATGCGTCTCCTTGGGTTGGGGGTTTGTGTGGTGTGCGGTGGGGGTTCGCCGTCCCCTCCGAACAACTATTACTCTACCCGGTTTAACGTCTCGTGGCTACCCTGTTTGGCCTGTTCGGACATCGGATTCTGTGATCTTGAGAAGTGGATGCCGGCGGGTACGCCGACCACCGTGCGGGGCGCGGTCGTGGCGCGTCCCCCACTTCTTCCGGCGGTGGGGGCGAGTTCACTCGACCCGCGGCGCGCGCAGTGGAGGTCAAGTTCGGGCGCGGGGTTTCGAGGAAAAGATCATGCGGGGTGTGCATGATGTTTTGCGAGCCGCGGCCGGACTTGACCGGAGCGAGCACGTCGCTAGCCTGTTCGGCCCCCACCGAAGGAGAAGGGGTTTTGAGCAGTGCGGCCGCAGGCCGCTTCCGGTTTCCGGTCCGCTAGGACCGGGCCTGAAACCCGGCGGCACCTGACGGCGGCCCAGTGCGGGCCGCCGTCAGGCGACGTTAGCTACTGGTCCGGAGCGGGCGGCCTGATCCGCTGTACCCGCTGCAAGAGTTCAATGGGTATTTCGGCCGCAGGGGTCCGGGTCCGGGGGTCCAAAGCCGTGCGATAGCCGGTCGTCCACAGTAAGCGCCATTCGTGGGCTCTGTGTCCGGGGCGAGCCCCGTGCGGGTCGCCGCCAGATGTGGCGGCGTCCGACGCCTGGGCGCGGTAGTGGGTCATGTGGCCCGCGATCATGGGGCACGCGGTCACGCTGTAGTGAGCGCACTCGGGGTGCATGGCGGGTTCGGTGCTGATGAGCCGTTCAAAGTCGATGGTCCGCATGGCGAAGACACACAGCCGGACCATCTGCTCACCGCAGATCTGGCAGAGTTGGTCGATGAAGGCGGCTTGTAGCCGGGCGGCGTCGATCGCTCCGAAGCGGTAACGGCCGTCGGGCATCTGAACGGTGATCCACGGTACGACCAGGCCGCCGACGGTGGGGCGGTGTCGCAGCCGAACGGGAATGGGGATCTCGGGCATGAGCAGTCTTTCTGGCTGTGGTGGTGCCGGCCGGTGTGCCCGGCCGGCACCGACGAATGGGCTGGGGGTGGGCGTCGCCCGGCCTATCCGGTGATGTCCGCGCCGAAGCGGCGCGACATGTTGTCGAGCGGGACCGCCGTGCGGGTCGTGGTGCCGTCGTAGGCGACGCTGAACGCGTGAAAGACCCCGCCGGTCTCGTCCGGTGTGTGCTCGATGTGCTCGACGTGTTGCCCGCTGAAGGTGATGAGTAGCAGGGCGTGGATCGTGGCGGCGTCGTCCGTGGCCCGCGTCCGCCCGGGGGTGGTTGTGGTGACGACAACCGCGACCGAGAAGATGCCGGTGCGAAACACCCGAAGGTCGCAGCTTGCCGGGGTTCCGCCGCCGCTTAGGTAAATCAGGGTGCCCGTCGCTTCGAGCGGGGCCGGTCCGGGAATCGCTGGCAGCGTGTGTGCCGATCCCGGCTGCTCTCGGGTTCCCTCCCAGACGCGATCCGCCTCAAGGTCGGCGCGCAGCGTGTCGGGGATGACGGCGTAAGGGCGCACTGCCTCGATGATGGTGGCAGGGTCGGTGATGCGCGTTTCCACCCCGAGCCACAGCGGCATGTAGTCGGGGTTGTCCTCGTTCAGCTCGCCCTCATTGATCACCTGGGCGAAGTAGCTGCGTAGCGGGCGATCCCACCCCACAACCACGATGTAGCCGTCCCGGTCGGGGAGGGCGTCGAGCTGATGCCTACTCACGAGAAATCTCCTTGGGGTTTGGTGGCTGTCCTGGTGGGGTTCGCCGTCCCACCTGAACAACTATTACTATACCCGGTTACCTGTCGGGTGTCTACTCGGAAGGACTGAGAAGGAGTGGGGCACCCGGCGGAGTCGCGTGCGGCGACTCCCCCGGGCGCTTGTCACTGCTCGTTCTGGTTACTGGGGTTACCGAGCACGTGTACCTGTTGGTTCAGAATGAGCGGCGCGTCGTCCGGCCCCTTGATGTGCGGGCGTACGTAAGTGCGGCGGCGCAGAGCGCGGCCGGGGCCGTAGGGCTGTTCCCGGTAGAACCCCCTGACCCACCACCGGCGGCTGTAGACGCGCGTCGGCGCGTCGTCGGTGGCGTCGCGTCGTGCCTGCTGCTTGCGGCGCAGCCGCACGAGTCGTACGAGTGGGGCGGGCCGGTTGGCGCGTTGGTACGCCTTGCGGGTTGCCTTGTCGGCTGGCTCGTCGGTGATCTCCGCGTCGGGCTGCGTGATGAGGATCCATGTGGCGATCAGGGAGCACAGCATGATGCGGGTCTGTTCGCTGGCGGGCGTGTAGGGCTGGCCAAAACGCAGCCCTACGCCGGTACTCGCGGGCACTAGCCAGCCGATATCCTCGCGGAACTTCTGCAACTCGGGTTCCGTGAGCCGCTGGCGTTGCATGACGAGATCGGCTGGGCCGTAGAACGAGACCCAGACACCGCCGGGAACGGGCCCCCATTGCGCGGCGACGACCGGTACCACCATGCCGCTAATCGGTTCGATCGGCTGGTATACGGGCGTGTGCCAGATGAGCAGTCCGTCAGGGGCAGGCATCTCGACCTGCTCAATGCGAACGTCGGGGAGGTCGCGCGCAGCGTGCGCGGCCAGGGCGGTGAAGTCGGGGTCGATCCAGAAGATGCGCGCGTTTTCGACGTGGTTGGCCATGAGGGCGCAATGCTGCCGCAGCAGTTCGGGATTGTGGCGGTCAACGATGACGGCGGGCGCGTCCAGGGGAGCGCCAGGCAGCATGTGTCCGGGGACCTTGTACGTCTCGCCTCGGGCGAGCGCGTCAAGTAGGTGTTTCGGGCCAGCGTTCCGCCAGAAGCGCACGAGCCTGTCTCGCACCTTCGGCAGCATCTGTGGGCGGAGTGATCGAACCTCGGGAGCGGGGACCGCCTCGGCGCTGCCTGCACCACCGTGATGAGTGGCGCGGTCGGCCGCTGCCATCGGCTGCCGGGCGGGCGTGATGGGCGTCGCGGTGAACAACGCCCGGTGCATGGTGCGCAGGACTTGCACCGAGATGGTTCCGTCTCGGCGGCTAAAGCGCTTGTAGGCGCGTTGGGTGAGACCTTCGGGGTTGCGCTGCTCGACCAGGCGCGCGCACGGCTCGCACGCGTCCCACTTGTTGCCGAAGTTGTGCAACTGCGCGTCGGCGCGGTCGGTTGAAACCGCCAGGTCGACGTTTTCGAAGGCGAAGGTTGCCACGGGACGCGGTGCCGAGCAGAAGTCGCACACGGGCTGCCAATTGGCAAGTTGCGTCAGCGGGACGGGGTCCGGATCGTGGTCCTCGAAGCTGCGGCCAGGGTGGAGGAAAAAAACCTCGTCCCTGGTGGTAACGGCCGTCAGGGATCGGCCGCAGATTCTGCAACCGTACCTGTCGGCCATCGGCAGGGGGTGGTCATGGATACCCATGCGTCTCCTTGGGTTGGGGGTTTGTGTGGTGTGCGGTGGGGGTTCGCCGTCCCCTCCGAACAACTATTACTCTACCCGGTTTAACGTCTCGTGGCTACCCTGTTTGGCCTGTTCGGACATCGGATTCTGTGATCTTGAGAAGTGGATGCCGGCGGGTACGCCGACCACCGTGCGGGGCGCGGTCGTGGCGCGTCCCCCACTTCTTCCGGCGGTGGGGGCGAGTTCACTCGACCCGCGGCGCGCGCAGTGGAGGTCAAGTTCGGGCGCGGGGTTTCGAGGAAAAGATCATGCGGGGTGTGCATGATGTTTTGCGAGCCGCGGCCGGACTTGACCGGAGCGAGCACGTCGCTAGCCTGTTCGGCCCCCACCGAAGGAGAAGGGGTTTTGAGCAGTGCGGCCGCAGGCCGCTTCCGGTTTCCGGTCCGCTAGGACCGGGCCTGAAACCCGGCAGCACCCGACGATTGGCGTGGGTGTTGCCGGATTCGAGTTCCGGGAAGAGCTACCGGCGCTGCTCTGCTTGATCGAGGATCGCCCACAGCGTCGCGCGCTTCCATCTGCGGCGGTGGCGGCCTCTGGGGCCGACGTTGTCTTCGTCGGCTTGGCGAAGCACGTCGTCGGGCAGGGCGTTCGGGCTGTTGTATCCCAGGACCCGTGCGGCCTCGGGGGCGCCGACGAGGTCATCGGGATCACCGGAGCGGTCAGGGTGGCCCTGCGGCGTGGCGCGAGGGCGGCCGGTGTGGGGTGCGCCTTGCCCGGTGCGGCTGTCGGCGATGTCCCACACCGTGCGGCGCTTCCAACGCCGGCGCTTACGGCCGGTTGGGGTGAGGGATTCGTCGTCGACACGCTCAATCAGGAGCGGCCAGATTCGGTTCTGTCCTTGCAGCGAATCGGCGCTTCGGTAGCCCAGCATGCGCGCGACGGTGGCGCTGTTCACGAGCTCGTCGGGATCGCCGCTGCGGTCTACGGCGGCGCTCGCGGCGCGTCGGGCTCTGACTCGGGGCAGCTGGTAGGAGGCGATGCTTTCAGCGAGCCATTTGGTGCCGTCGACGCGTTCGGGAAAGCCGTTGGTGGCCCGCTCGCCGTAGAGCTTGTCCAGGTGGCTAAGGGAGATGCCGAGCATCGCTGCGGCCTGGGCGCGGCCTACGCGGCTGCTGTCGTCGGGATTGCGGGTGGGCATGCGCCGATGATGCCGCATCGACCGGCTGGGCGGCCGTAGGGGCTGCGCGAGCCGCCCGACACGTACGTTGATCACTTTCCTGCTCCGGTGGCCGGTGATGGGTGTCGTAGGATGGGCGGCACGTGCTCGGCGTATGGGCCTTTGGGGGCCTGTGTGGCGTCGGCACCAGGCGGCCGGGGGGAGTTCGCCAAACTAACCCCCCGGCCGTTGCCGTACCCGCCGACGTGCGGTGGTGGGAGCGGTAACGTCGTGTGGTCTGGTGACGTTCGGCCGGCGGGCGTCACTGGCTCGATGGCCCGCGAGCGGCGAGGCGAAGGTAGCGGCGGGCGGTCCGGGCGAGCAGCCCGTACTGCGTGTCCCAGCGCGCAATGATCCGCCCGCTCGGCAGGTGCCGCGCCACGTACTCGCGTCGCGATGCCTGCCAGCCCCCGACGCACACCGGGGTCGACTCGGCAACCAGTTCCCAGCTCTCGCCGTCGGCCGAGGTGACGTGGGCGTACCGCTCGCGGGTCAGCGACCACTGGTCGCCATCGACCGTGAGGACCAGGCCGTTGGCGGTACCGTCGCGGAACAGGTGCTGCCGGCCGGCGCAGTCGCGGATCAACACCACGTCCGCCCGTGCGTCGAGTGGCTGGGGCCGTGTTGCGGCGCACTGCCAGTGACCGCACAGCGGCAGGTGACGTGCCGTCGCACGCTCGGAGTCGGTGAGGGGGGTGGGCAGCATGTCCGGCTCCTTGGGGCAGGTGTGTGGGTTCCGGTGAGGGTTCGCCTCCCCATCCGAACAACTATTACTATACCCGCTTGGCGTGCTGGTGTCCAGGCACGGGCGGCGGTTGTAGGGCGGCTCTGCTCGATGGCCCAGCGGCGTCGGGAGGGCGGACGGCGAAGCTGGCAGGCCGTTGCGGCTGGTTGCGAGCGTAGCGAGCGGCCGGGGCGGCCGGTGCCTGCGGGAGCAACGGTCGGGACCGGCGCGGACCGAGGTAGAAAGCTGGGTCCGGCAACCGGAAGGGGCACGGGCCGGACCGGCGGCAGCCGGCGTCGACCGGATGCGTGCAGTGCTGCTGACACCTCCGGCGGTGACACCAGCGCTGGCACTTCCCGTCGTCGTTTGCGATGCGGCAATGGGACGGTCATGGCTGTCGGCCGGGTGTGAGTCGGTGGTGTAACTCGGACAGGGTGAGCCGGTGGCGTTGCCGTTGGCGCTGCTCGGTGAGGATGGCGACATCGCCGAGCTGCTCGCGTAGCTGGGCCTCAGCCGCTTCGGCGGCAGCGTAATGGTCAGGGAGGACCTGCAGCAGCCGCGTCCAGTGGTTCTTGCCGGCCCGGACGCAGGCCCCGCCGCAGTTGTTGTGCGGTAGCCCGAGGTCGTACAGCCGCGGTGGGCGTAGCCCGAGTCGACGCGCCCAGGCCAACAAGTCGTCTTTGCTCAGGTGCGGCGGGTCCAGCAGGGGGAAGCTAGTCGCCCAGGGATTCCAGCCGGCGGCGATGGCGGGGGAGCGCCGCCGGTCGCGGGGTGAGGCGTCGAGTCCGATGTACAGGGTGGTGGAGTCCGGGTCTGTGTGGGTTTCGAGCCACTGGCGGCACGGTCGGATTTTCAGGGCGAGAGTGCAGGGCGCGACGCGGCTGTTGCCGAGGTAGCGCACGTCCTGGAAGAGCTGCCAGGGGGTGCGGCCGTCAGCAACGCGAGTGATGGGAACACCGAGCTGGGCGCTGCTGTCGTCCAGCCAGCGATACAGGTCAGGGTCTTCGGTGAGGACGTCAGCGAAGAGTAAGACCAGTCGGTCGGTGCCGTGTTGGGCGGCGACACGTTGCGCGGCGGCCCAGCTTGCGATGCCTCCGGAGTATTGGACAACGTGCAGGCGGTCGGCAGAGCTGCCCGATCCAGGGAGCGAGGGTGGAGTTCTTGAGGGCATGGCGGTCCGTTCGGAGCGTGGCCTGTGGTGATGTGGTCTTTGCGTGCCGGTCGGACGGCGGGTGAGCGCCGAGCCGGGGGAGGCGAGGGGGCGGCGCGTGAGCGCCCCTCGTCGGAGCCGGTGCGCTCGATGCGCCCCGGTTCCGTCACCGCGCGTCAGGTTTGGCGGTGCTCGGTGACGCGACGAACGACCAGGGGTGTCGGCGCGGCCGTTGCGGTGTTGGTGGCCGTGCCGGTCGGGGGCCTGGTATGGCCCCCGACCGGCAGGCTTATGCGGCGAGCGTGCTTTCCAGCTCGGACCCCGAGGGCTGGTCGCTGTCGTCTCGGAGGGCGCGGGTCGGCCCTTCGTCCGGTCCGTCCGCGCTGGTGGTGGTGTCGATGGTGTCGGCGTCGCCTTCGATCAGCAGTTCGTCGGGCTCTGGGGCGGCGACGACGCTGAGGCCGGCGCGCTGCTTCGTGCGGTTAGCTACGCCGTCGATGATGAGCTGTTCGACCTCGCCGACCTGGAAGCCATTAGCTACGCCGTCGATGATGAGCTGTTCGACCTCGCCGACCTGGAAGCCATTAGCGACGCACCATTGCAACCACTTGGCGACCGCCGGGTCGGGTGCCCGCCACGAGGATCGGGTGATGCCGCTTTCGTTGGCGGCGGCGATGGCCGCGAGTGAGATGACGGTGTAGCGGCCGTCGCTGACGCCCCGGGCCGGAACGCGCTTGGTGCCGGGACGCTTGGCCTTGCCCGGCGACAGAAGGTCGTCGAGCATTTTCCGGCCGCCATTGACCCAGGTGGAAAGGATGTAACCGGAGTCGGCCAGCATGTCCGCGATCAGCTTTGCCGTGCCCTTGGGAGGGGTCTTGGCGGTCAGGAACGTGGCCAGCCATTCGCGGCGGACCTTGTTGGCGATCTCCATGGCCTTGTTGTTCCCGATGACCAGCCGCCGTTCCGCCTTCTCCTCCTCGGTCATGGGACCGCTGCGAGCGGAGGTGACAGCGTGGGCGGGAAGGGCATGGCCGTATTTGCGCCAGTCGGTGCAGTAGCTCGTCTCCGACAGCCGGTCGCCGTAGGCGAGGAACAGCCGAACAGCGTGCCCCGGGCAGTCGCTGTGCGCCTCGGCGTCGACGCGGTTGCCCTCGGCGTCGCGCAGGTCGGTAATCTCCTTGATCTTGGGGTCGTTGTACCGAGGGTGTTCGGACAGCAGCGTCACCCCGGCGGTGGCGAGTTCGGCGCGGCGGGCCGCCTCTGCGGCGATGGCGGCGCGGGCGCCGCGATAGTGCTCTACCGCACGGGCGAACGCGAACGGACCTTCTTCGGCCTCCTCTAGCAGTCTTTCGACGCGGTTGGGTTCGTCGGCGAACTCCGCGAGCGCGGCGACCTGAGTGAGGTCCAGGCCGAGGGTCTGCGTGCGCTCGGCGGTGCGCTTGTCCAGGGTGGCGAGTTGCCGACCGGCCTTGACGTGCTCCGGTTGGTAGCCGGTGCGCTCGGCGATGTCCTTGTCGCTCATGCCGTCGAGGGCGAGTTGTTCGATGGCTCGGGCCTGCTGAGTTGCGGTGAGTTCCGTACGGTGAACCTGCCGAAGCATGCTGATGATTTGCTCGCGGTTCGCGGCCAGGTCCTCGCGCACGATGACCGGGATCCACTCCTGGTCTGCTTCGACGGCGGACCGGTAACGCTGCTCGCCGTCGATGATCAGATACGGGCCGTCCTCGTCCGGTCCGAGCGGGACGACGATGAGAGGTGAGAGGAGGCCGCGAACGCCGTCCTGGTGCAGGTTCTGCACGATGCCGGGCAGGGCCTGCGCATCATCGCGGGCGTTGCCGGGGTTCGGCTGGATGTTCTTGACCCTGACCATGCAATGCCGGCCGGGCAGGGCGGGTACTTCCTGGGCCTCGTCGGTTTCCTCGACGCCCACATCGGTAGCGGTTGCTCCGTCGGCTTCGGTCAGGGATGCGGCGTCTTGGGGGCTGTTCGGGGCCTCGGTCTCAACCGGCGGATCGAGCTGCTGTGCGATTTCGGTTTCCGTAAGCACGGTTCGTGCTCCCTTCGGGCTGTGGGTGTGTTGGTTGTCCGGTCGCGTCTGGGGTTGCCGTCCAGAGCGCGCCGGGGCTTGCGGGATTGTTGTCGGTAGCGGCGGTGGCGGGCTGCGCGCCGAGCGCTGTGGAGTTGTCAAGGAACGGCGTTCGATCGGTCAGGCCGCTGTCGGCAGGGCGGTGAGGTGCGGGCGGCTGGGCGGGGACGGCATCGTGCAGCCAGCGCATGTGCCGTCATCCCAGCGGTGCGGGCTCGCGCCGTCGCCTGCCGGGCACGGCCGACACTGCAGATCGGTGATCTCCGCGCGGTTCAAGCAGATCGGGCATAGACCCCAGTTGGCGGTCGGCGGACCGGAAATGAGGATGTCGCAGTCAGCGCAACACCGGCCCGCTTGCCGAAGGGCGCGACCGATGATGTCCGCCGTGGCGATCGCACGGTGGGCAGCGGCGGGAAGGCTCCTCCACGCGGCAGTCGCCTGTACGCGCTGCCAGTCGTCGTCGCTCAGCGCCGGGCTAGGGAGGCTGGCCGGGTCGTCGGCCTGGGCTTGGAGGTATGCCTCAACCTCGATGCGGCCGAACAGGGGGCCGGTCCAACGGAAGGTGCGGGCGAGAACGGATACGAGGTGCCGAGCGTCGGGCTCGGGGAGGTTGCGGGGTAGCGACACACCGTGAGGCAGCCCGATGAACATAGGCATGGTTGCTCCATCAAGGGGTGGAGGGACATTGCGAGGCGGCACGCGGGAAACCCGCGTACGGGTGCGGACCCGAGAGCACGGACGAGCCGGCGATGAGCGGGCGCGGCCGGGGGGCCGGGTGCCGGCGGAGCGGCACCCGGCGGGCCGGTCAGACCGTGGCCGCGATCTCCATGGCGCGTACGCCGACGCTTTCCATGTCGAACGCGGCGTCGGGGTCGCTGAGCGTCTGCGCCGCGCTGGTGACCGCGTGCAGCATTCCTCCGGCGGTGCGGTCCCCGCCGTCGATGAAGTGGTTCAGGATCAGCCGCTGCTCATCCTCGGTGAACCGCAGCCGCTGCCCGACAACCCGAATGGTGGTGTCGGGGTCGGGGATCCGCCGGCCCGCCTTCTCTTCAAGCTCCTCGATCTTGCGGCGGACGTAACGGACGTCGAGAAAGCGGCGTACCGCGTCGCGGGCCTGCTTGCCGATGAGACTGAGGTTTGCCTCGTGGGTGTCGTTGCTCCACCGGATCGTGCCCTCGTCCATCTTCGCGCCGAGGTGCACGGAGCGCAGCGCGTCCTTGGTGATGGTGACGCCGTTGTCGCACACCTGGACGACGATGCGCGGGGTAACGGTCATCGCGCCGGAGCCGGTTTCGCTGTTGGTGAAGACGAGCCCGGCGAAGACGGTCGGGTTGTCCGCGCCGGTTGCCCCATTGAAAGGGCTGCGGTAGTTGCGCAGCAGGGCAGGGGCGAGAGACCTGATGGCCTCGGAGTGGACCCGAACGACCATGCGTCGCTCGCTCAGGTCGCACGCGAGTTCCACCCGCAACCCGGACTCCCGGATGCCGGACAACACCGACATCAGCACGTCGAGGTGGTCAATGATCTTGTATCCGTCGCTGAGGAAGGCGCGCAGGATTCCGCCGCCGTTGCCGTCTGACAGGCAGCGGGCGAGGTATCGCTTGCCGTGCTGGAGATCAAACCAGCCGTTGACGTTATCGTCGTAGAGGTGCAGGGCCTGGGCGCGGGTCTTGCGCAGGTAGGCGGTGGGGATGCCGAGCTTTTCGCCGATTCCAGCGTCGCCGATTTCGGTGGGCAGGTACAGCCCATCGGCGGGGGTGACGCCGGTGTCGGTGAGGATCGGCTCTGCGCCCGTGATGCGAAGATGGCCGGCTTCGGCGCGCAGCATTCCGGTGCCGGCGACGATGTCGAGCTTGTGGCTGTGCTGAGCGTTGAGGATGGCGTTCAGATCGGCCAGGCTTGCGTGTCGGGCGGTCAGGGGAATGGTGTCGAGCGTTCCACTCACGGTGATTTCCTTCGGTCGGGAATCGTTGGTATTCGGTCGGGGGTTGCCGCCCCTCCCTCATGTATTTAATGATACATGATGCGGTCCTTTGTGTCTAGTTGGGGCCGTTCTCTCGAATGGGATTCTGGGTGGCGGCGGCGTTGTGCCCGGTGGTGGCGGTTGGCGGGAGGGGGCGCGGGTGATCCGGAATGAGTTGCATCTGCGCGTGTCGCAGAGTGGCGGTTGCCGCCTGGATGGTCTCAAGAACACCGATGAGCGCGGTGTCGTTGGCCTCTGCGGCGAGGTCCGCCAGTTCGCTGTTACGGATTTGACTAAGCGTGAGATCGCGTAACGCCTCAGACACGCCGTTGTGGAGGCTGTAGCGACCCAGCGTCATCAACTGTGCTTTCGTGTAGGGCTCGCTTCGTACGACGCACATGCACCAGCAGGTGAGGTCAAGGGAGTCGAGGTGTTGGTGCCAGTTTGTGGGCTCCGTCTCCGGGTGGAGGGCAAGGATGAGGTCGCGGCGAGTGGCGACGTCGTAGGTGTTCCGAATGATGGTCGGTCGCCGATAACGCTTAGTGCGGGGCTTTGTACAGTCGTTGCGATGCACCTCGGATTGGCGGCGTGGAAACTGAACGTGCACGAGCTGCATGGGGTCACCTTTTTGTTGGGTAAATTCGGTGGTGTGGGTTCCTAGGCCCCCGCGCCACCCAATGCGCGGCACTCTGAATAACCAATGTATTTAATGATACATGCTTCCTGGAGTCCGTGTCATTCGGGTCGGTTTCTTGGGACGCGTTTCGCGCATCCGTGCGCGAGGTTGAAGATTCTTCCCGGCGGCCTGATCTTCGATCCACCATGTTCGGGGGTGAGTCGCAAGCCCGGGGTGTGGGTTTGCGACTCACCCCCGAACATGGTTGTCCCTTGGGGCAGGCCGCCGGGAAGAATCGACGCTGCCCTGACTCATCCCGGAGCCTGCCTCGCCGGCGAGGCGCCGCGGTTCAGCGGCGGGACGCTGACCCGGCGGGAGGCCATCGGCCGGAGGCCGATTCGAGACGCAGAGACGACGAGGGCTGTGTCCGGGGCTAGTGGCCGGAAGTAGGGGCGGACGCCGTTGCTTCCGGCCCTGGGGACTGGCTTGCTCCGTACCCTTCGGGGCGCTGAACCTTCCCCGTCCTACTGTTGATCCACGCCTGCACTCGGTGGCGTTTCCAGTATCGGATCATTCCCTGTGCGGGGGCCGGCTCTTCGACGTCAAACCGGGGAAGGTAGCCATCCTCGCCGCGGTCCCACGCCGCCCTGCTGAGGCCGACGTAGTAGTCCCATGTCCCTTGGCTGATGCCGAGAATCTTCCGAAACTCGGTCGCGGAGATCAGTGCCTCTGGATCGCCGACGAGGTCGACGCAGTGAACGCGTGCTTGCCCCGCCTCGACGATCTGCGGCAGGAGGATGTCTCGGACGTTTTCCAGCTCATCGACGGGAAACCATGACTTCTTGTCCTGCTTAACCGGCGCGGGCCAGCCGGAATCCTGCTCCCGCTGCTTTGGCGATGTCTTGAGTCGGACGGTCGCCTCGGACCGGCGGGTCAGCTCGGCTGCGCCGGCAATGTCGGTGTGTGGTCGGCCACCGATGTACCGGATCTCCATGTCTGTTCCTGCCCGCGAGTGGCCAGCGGCTGGAACGGCCGGGGGAACAACGTCCGCGAACGAACGAAGTGGCAACCCCCCGGCCGCGTGAAACAACCAACGTTCCCAACCTCACGCCGCGAACGCGGTGTGAGGCCGAAGAGGTTCCGATGGTAGCAGTCGGCCGACGATTGTCATGGGAAAGGACGACCGGACAGGAGGCGGTTCAGGGAGCGGATGACCAGCGCCAACCGAGACGCGGCCACCCCGTCGAAGTCCGGTTGACTCCGCGACTCTGCCGGAGTCCGGTTGGCGTGACGCACGCTAGAGGTTCGACGACATGTTAGTTGGCCGCCATGGGGAGCCCGAGTGCTGGGGCTGTCGGGGCGTCTTCGCATGGGACTGGCCGCTTCTTTCGAGGGCAGCGGTTCTACCGGGGGTGAAGTATCGTCGATGGGACGGCGCTGCTCGTTCCCCCGTGCGAGCAGCGCCGCTCTATCGGTGCCGACTGACGGTGGCCCGAACCGCCTAGTTGGGCGGGGAACTGCAGATGTTCCCGTGTATGCCCAGGCTGTGTTCCTCCGTCACCCCTCCGCGTCGGCCAGAGTCCTGGCGACCAGTTCGGCGATCTGCTCCGGATGCGCGTACCAGCAGTACAGCCCGAATGAGACAGGCTTCCAAGTTGACCCGCTTTCGGTCGGGAAGAGTAGTTGCCAGCTGGCCTCGCTGCTCAGGGACAGGTGTCGGTCTCTTCCCAACCCCCAACGGGTCTCCGATTCGAAGACATGCACGTCGGTAACCTCGATACCACGGGATCGTAGGTGCTCTACGACCCCCAAGATCAGGGTGTCCATATCGAGCGCAGGACTACGGTCATCCGGCGCAGCCACCCTGTGCAAAGGCAGCTTGGCGTCTCGCAGAAGGTCGGCTGCCTCGTTCAACTCTGCTCGTGCGGCGTCCGGCTCGCCGGCGAGCTCGCCGCGCTGATGCGCCGCGTCGAGCCATACGCCCAGCCCCTCGGCGACGCCAGCGAGGGCATCGATGTGCTGCCCGAGCGCTGCCACCACCGCGTCGACGTCCCGAGTGGTCCGCAGCGCGTACGGCTCGCGCAGCGCGTCGCTCAACGTCCCGGCCTTTTCCGCCAGGTAGCGAGCACTAGCCACGGCGTACAGCGCGGTAGTGGTGCCCGGCTCGCGGTCGAGCCCTTCTAGGTGCTCGTTGTCATGCTTATGGTCTTGATGTACCTGCTCGTAGTCGCTCTCTACGCTTAGCTCGTACTCGTCGTGGTAGCGCACCGGCACTCCCGCGATGGTTACGGTATCGGTTTCGCTCATCGTCGCCCCTCTCGCACGCGCCGGTGCCCGGCCGGACAGCCAGCAAGGTACGCGCTCGGGACTCTGTCTCGGCGCGCCCCTTGCCCGGCGCGTTGCTTAACAAGAGCAGGCACCGGCAGACAGCCTCACGCGCGATGCGCTCAGAAACGGGTCTCCATCCGATCTGCGACCGCAAGGTGTGGCGCCAGCGGTGCGCTCGCCAAGGTTGATATGCATGCCCGTGGAACGTTCCCACGGACTGCGCCGGCATGGAGACCGATCGTCGAGGGGACGGCTTACCGTTATAGACATGAATCAAGCGGAGGTGCCTGAGGGTCCGATACGTGACCTGCCGCTGCTGCGCGAGCAGGCGGGTGTCCGCGACCGTACGGTCGACGAGCACATGTTCCGGGTGGGGAACTCAAGCTTCCGGCTCCAGCTATTCGCCCGGAGCGGCGTGCGACCGGTCGCGTTGGCGACGCAGACTGACCGCGAGGGCGCGGCTTTGATGAACGGGGCGGAGCGGTTTGTCGCGGCGATCTGGCAGCGGCACTGCCCGGATGAGCAGGATCCGCCGATCTTTATCGCGCATCAGCTGCTCGATAGCAAGGACCTTGGGTTGATGCACTATGGATTTACCGCCGCTGGCCCCCACACGGTGGGTGCGCCGAGGTGGGGGCCGCGGCTAAGCGAGGCAGAGCTGCGCGTGCTGGTCGGGGGTCCGGTCGACGTGTCGCGCGGAGACGGCTACATCGAGCCAGCGCG
The DNA here is from genome assembly GCF_042898105.1 of Micromonospora sp. NPDC000663. NCBI lineage: Bacteria > Bacillati > Actinomycetota > Actinomycetes > Micromonosporales > Micromonosporaceae > Micromonospora > Micromonospora sp. NPDC000663. Next base: position 5,598 of record NZ_JBIAYR010000008.1, on the reverse strand, counting down.
GCCGCAGGAGGGCCGGATGCGGTACGCAGTCGCCGCAGTGGTCGGCCTCCCCCGACCCGATCTGCACGGCGATCCGCCCTGCATGCCATCGGGAGCGCCGTGGTGGCGGCGTGTCGGCCGTCAAGTGGCACCGAGGCGCCGCGGCCGCGGATGCTGCTCCTATCACGACGGTGACTGGGGTGCCGCTTCCGAAGCCGCGATCCGCGCACTGGCCCGCGTCGAGGCCAGGCCCACGGAGCCCACGGACGACGGCGAGGACGACCAGCTGTACCGCCTGCTTGACGCGTTGCGGACGCTAAGTGCTGCTCACCGTTAGTTCGTCGGGGGCAGGTCAGAGCATCGAGTCGTCGAGATAGAGACCGCAGGCGCAGTCGAGGGCTTCTTCTGCCGTGCCTGCCGTGCGGCCGCTGGGCAGGAAGGAGTCTTCGTAGCCGTCTTTGCTGGCCAGGTAGATCGCGAAGCCCCACAGGTTGGCGTAGCCGGCGTAGGGCAGGCGGCACAGCGGCAGCGTAGTGCCGTCGGGTAGCCGGCCGGTGACGTAGGCGAAGCTGCCGTGGTAGCGCACGTCGAGGGCGGCCAGCGCGGGCCAGTGGCTTCGGGCATGCGCGGCCAGGCGCTGGCGTAGCGAGGTCTTGGTCGATTCGGGCGGGGCTTTGGCCACGGTAGTCATGGTGCCGCACCCGGTACGGCGTGTCGGTGCCACCGTCGCGGCGTGCCGGGTGGCAGAACATGCCGATGCCCTCGATGAGCCCCTATGTAATCGTCCTCGCCCCTGATGAGCACGCCGCGCTGCGGGCCCTGGCCCGGCGGCCTTCGGCCGCGTACCGGATGGTGACCCGGGCACGGATCGTGCTGGCCGCCGCCGACGGCGACACGAACACCGCGATCGCCGTCCAGTTGGGGATGCACGTCGACACGGCACGCAAGTGGCGCAGCCGGTTCTACACCCAGCGGATGGACGGACTGCGCGACGCGCCCAGGTCGGGGCGGCCGCCACTGTTCACCCCGGCCCAGCAGGCGCAGGTCAAGGCCTTGGCCTGTGAACTGCCTGCCGACCGTGGGGTGCCGCTGTCACGCTGGAGCGCGGCCGAGCTGGCCGGCGAGGCGGTCACCGCGGGCGTCGTCGGCGACGTGTCCGCCTCGACCGTGGCCCGCTGGCTGGCCGCTGATGCGATCAAGCCGTGGCGGTTTCGGTCGTGGATCTTTCCGCGTGATCCGGACTTCGCTGCGAAGGCCGATGTGGTGCTCGACCTGTATGCGCGCCTGTGGCAGGGCCGGGCGCTGGGTGCCGGCGAGTTCGTGATCAGCGCGGACGAGAAGACCTCCATCCAGGCCCGCTGCCGCTGCCATCCGACCCTGCCCCCGGGCCGGTCGAGGCTGATGCGCGTGGAGCACGAGTACGACCGCGGTGGAGCCCTGGCCTACCTGGCGGCACTCGACGTTCACTGCGGGAAGGTCTACGGCCGCTGCGAACCGACTACCGGGCTGGCCCCGTTCGCGCGCCTTGTCGAGCAGGTCATGACCCGTGAGCCCTACGCCTCGGCGCGCAGGGTGTTCTGGATCGTCGACAACGGCTCCTCCCACCGTGGCCAGGCGTCGATCGATCGCATGAGCGCCGCGTGGTCCAACGCGACCGTGGTGCACACCCCGCTGCACGCCAGCTGGTTGAACCAGATCGAGATCTACTTCTCGATCGTGCAGCGCAAGGTCGTCACGCCCAATGACTTCTACGACCTGACCGACGTCGAGAACCGGTTGGACGCGTTCCACGACCACTACAACCTCGCCGGCCGCCCGTTCAACTGGCGCTACACGAAGAGGGACCTCGACGCACTCCTCAAACGCCTTGCCGACCACGCCCCTACCCACAGCCTCGGATCACTATGATCAAGTCATGGCGCGTTCGACACCCATAAAGCCGCCGGCCGCGCCATTCGTCGACGGCGTCGTCGCGGTGCGGGTGCGTCATGCTGCTGATCTGGACGCCATCGCTGCGGCTAGCCACGACCCTGAGACGCGTCGTTGGCTGGACGACGAGCCGATGGATGATGAGGCCCGCAGGACGAGCATGGCTCGTGTCGAGGAGGCGTGGCGCAGCGGCAGAGCGACTCCGCTCGTGATCGCGGACGCCGTGACGGACGAGCCCGTCGGGATCATCAATCTGCAATTCCGAGATGACAACGTGGCCACCATCGCCTACAGCGTGTTCCCCGGTAGTCGTGGCCGCGGCATCGCGCCCCGCGCCGTCCAACTGCTCGCAGCGTGGGCATTTGGCGAGGTCGGGCTGACCCAGCTCCTCCTCGAGGCTGACGAGGCGAACCTGGCCTCGGTGAGGGTCGCCGAGAAGAGCGGGTTCCAGCGGATCGACAGCCGAACGGTGACGAAGCCGGACGGCGTGCCACACACGACCGTGGTCTTCGCCCGCCACAGAGCGGAAACATAGTGCTGCTCAGCGTCAATCGTTGCGAGTACTGAGTTTGACAGTCGTGGCAGGCTCGCCCGAGTCGCTCTAGACCCCGCTACGCCAGCGCCTGCACGCTGCTCGTCGAATCACGTGAAGATCGACTCGATCGGTCCGCAAACGCCTCGCCATGCCACCCATATCCGATGCCGCGTAACCCCTGACGAACTAGCGGCGAGAAGCACTAAGCGACGAGCATCGCCTCGACGAGTGGACGATGGAGGCGGCGGCGAGTCTTTTCACGGATCCGATCCAGCCGCTGCGCGGCGAGGGCGGACCGTACATTAACCTCGGACTTTCACGGCGGCGGTGATCTTGAGGGTTGAGAAGGCTCGGTGGAGGCGGCGAAGCGCCTGCCACGTAAGGAAACTGTCCGGTGTCGAGTCGTTCGCAGTTCCTTGCGCGGAAGGCACTTGGTAGGTGCAGATTACCCAGTGGTCCCAGGTCAACGAGCTGCGGGCCGACATCTCAACCGAGAACCTGCAGCATTTGAATCAAACGTTGTCCCACTTCCGAGCCCCGCACATTGGGTCAACGAGTCGTCAAGGCGCACATGTCATGCATGTCAATGGATCGATTTTTTCAGCCGCACCCGGGGTAGGGTCACCGCCCAGAGCAGGAACGCGAGTGCGCTGATCCCCGCCCCCAGCACGCACACGCCACCCCAGCCGGCCCGCGCGTACACGGCGGTCGAAGCGATCCCCCCGGCGCCGCTGCCGATCGAGTAGAAGACCATGTAGCCGCCAATCAGCCGGCTGCCGGCGTCCGGCCGCAACTCGTAGATGACGGACTGGTTGGTGACATGGACCGCCTGCACGGCGAGGTCGAGCAGGACCGCGCCGATCGCCAGCGCCCACAGCGACTGTCGGGTGAGCCCGATCGGCAACCAGGACAGGACGAGCAGGACGAGAGCGACGCCGGTGGTCCACCCGGCCAGGCCACGATCGTTCAGCCGACCCGCGGGAGCCGCCGCCAACGCACCCGCCACCCCGGCAAGCCCGAAGGCGCCGATCGCGCTGTGCGACAGCGACAGCGGCGGTGCGCTGAGCGGCAGCGCGACCCCGCTCCACAGGACGCTGAACGCGGCGAAGATGAGCAGGGCGAGCAGGGCACGGACGCGGAACAGGGGTTCCTCGGTGAACAGTGACACGGTCGAGCGGAGCAGCCTGCCGTACCGGAGGCGGTTGCGGGCCGGCGGGTGGTACGGCAGTACCCGGTACAGGAGCCCCGCGATCGTCACGGTCAACGCGGCGGAGACGAGGTAGACCGACCGCCAGCCGGCGAGGTCCGCCAGGATGCCGGACACCGTCCGGGCGAACAGGATGCCGATCACCACCCCGCTGGTCACCAGGCCGACGATCCGACCGCGGTTGGCCGGTCCCGCCAGCGCGGCGGCGTACGCCACCATCGACTGGGTCACCACCGCGAGCAGTCCCACCGTGGCGATGCCGGCGAGCAGAACCAGCGACGTGCCGGCGGTACCGACCACGGCCAGCGCGCCGGCCAAGAGCAGCAGCTGTGTCACGACCAGCCGCCGCCGGTCCACCAGGTCACCGAGCGGGACGACGAGGAACAGGCCGAGCCCGTAACCGAGTTGGGTGATGGTCACCACGATGCCCACGGTCGCCGGGCTGAGCGCGAACTCCCGGCCGATGGTCACCAGCAGTGGTTGCGCGAAGTAGACGTTTGCCACCGTCGCCCCGGCGGCGACGGCGAAGAGCAGGGTGAGCCACCCGGACAGCCCAGGGGGCGACGCCGCTCGGCTTCTCGTCCGGTCGGCGCCGGCCAGGCCCATCCCCGGGTCATGGTTGCATGTTGCCACCAGGGCACGGTACGGGAGGGCGGTAGCATGTTGCAACCGACATGTGACGAGGAGAGCACGATGGTGAAACGGACCCGCTTCGACGACGCCGAGTGCCCGGTGGCCCGGTCAGTCGACGCGATCGGGGACTGGTGGTCGCTGCTCATCGTGCGCGACGCGTTCGACGGCAGCCGCCGCTTCGGCGAATTCCAGCGCAGCCTCGGGGTGGCGAAGAACATCCTCGCCGCCCGCCTGCGGACCCTGGTCGCCAGCGGCGTGATCGAGATCGTCGAGGCCACGGACGGTGGCAGCTACCACGAGTACGCGCTGACTGAGAAGGGCAAGGGCCTCTTTCCGGTCATCGTGGCACTACGGCAGTGGGGCGAGACCCACTGCTTCGAGCCGGGCGAACCGCACTCGGAAATGATCGACCGCCAGCACGGGCACCCGCTGCGCGCCCTGGAGGTCCGATCCGACGACGGGCGACAACTCGGTCCGGACGACACCATCATCAACAAGGTCGCCAGTCCGGGCCGAGACGCGACAGCAGCTATTTTCACCTGAAATGGACGAAGACCCGGCCGAAGTCGTTCGAGTCCCAGGGTCCCGGCAAAGTCGTTAGGTGATGCCGAGTAGGGCCAGTGGTCGTTTGGCGTCGCGGGCGTGGTGGCGGTTGGCGGCGGCGATGTTGGTGACGCCGGCCAGGCGCAGGGCGCCGATGGCGGCGTTGCGGATGGTGGCCATGACCTGGGGGCCGGTGCCGGTGCGGATCTGGGAGCGGTCTTCGTCGTAGGTGACGTCGCGGACCCAGTGGGTTTTGTTCTCGATGGTCCAGTGTCTGCGTATCCAGCCGGCGAGGTGCATGGGTTTGGCTTGATGGGCTTGGAGGTCGGTGATCGCGTAGACGGTCTGGGTGGTGAAGCGTTTCGGCTCGTCGAGACGGCGTCGGCGGCGCCGGATCTGGATGGCCTGGCTTGCGCCGGGAAACTCGATGCCGGAGGAGACTGACAGGACCTTCAGGGTGCGGATCTCCCGACGTCCGTGCCCACGTGCAGTGTCGCGGTCATCGTCGGACACCAGCCGCCAGGGCAGGCCGGCCAGTTGCTGGTGCAGGCCGGGCTGGTTGCCCTTGACGGTGAGGATCCAGTGCGCGCCGCGTCGGTCGAGGTAGGCGACGTGCTCACGCTGGCAGTGCAATGCATCCGCGGTCACCACGACGCCTCGCAGGTCGTCGATCAGGTCTAGTGCCGTGACCACGAACGTTCACGGTGTTGGATGACACGCCGTCCGGCCTGTCGGCCGGGCGGCGTCGCGGCGGTCAGGCTGTGGCGGTGGC
>NZ_JBIAYR010000007.1:0-221330 GCF_042898105.1 Micromonospora sp. NPDC000663 | reverse complement strand
GGCCCGCGGCGCCGCCCCGCTTTTGTTTCCCCCGGCCCCCGGGCTTCTTTTCTTACTTCGTCGCGTCCCGCCCCCCCCCCCCCCGGCGGCGCCCGGCGGGGGGGGGGGGGGGGGCCCCCCCCCCCCCCCCGCCACAGTGCTGTTCGGGATTGTCGTTGATGGACGGCCCGGGTCGGTCACCTGAGCCAGGGCAGGCGCCGCACGATGGGCAGCCGGGCCCACACCGTGCCGAGGCCGAGGGTGTCGCCGGCGCCGGTCAGGGCGAGGACGGCGAGGACGGCGGCGTAGATCAGGTGGTCGTCCATGACCGGGTTGTTCTCCGGAGGGAGTACCGCGGTGAACATGAGGACCAGCAGCAGCCCGCCGGCGACCGCGGCGATCCGCATGCCGATGCCCAGGATCAGGGCCGTGCCGATCGCGGCGAGACCTGTCATGAAGAGCCAGTCCGCCCAGGCGGCGCCGGCGAAGTTCCGGTAGATGTCGGCGAAGGGGCCGGCGACGGCGTTGCCGAGGAACCCTTTGGTGGGGCTGCCGCCGTCGATCCAGCCGTTCCCGGCCTTGGTGGCGAAGCCGAGCCCGAAGACCTTGTCGATGAACGCCCATAGGAAGATCCAGCCGAGGGCGATGCGCAGGCCGGCGAGGGTGTACCGGGTGGCCTTGCGGGCCGGGGTCTCGGTGGTGGCGAGGACGCTCGCGGGAGCGGCAAGCGGGGTGCCGTTGCGCCCCGTCGTGGTGTGGCGCTGCGCGGTCCGGGGGAGCTGTGTGGCGGTCATGGCGTCCACGTCCTTTCTCGTTCGTCGATGTCGTCCTCATTCCACAGTTCGTCGGAGTCGTCGAGCAGTGCCGCCGTACCGCAGTTGACGGGACCTTCGGCCCCCCGGTAAGCCGTCAGCCTGTTTCGCGGCGATCAACCCGTTGACACCGCCGTGCTCCGCCCGGAACCATCAGCGGCAGTCCACAGTCCTCGCCTTCATCGTCACGAGTTCCATGACAACGATGTCAGGCCGACTCCAAAGGAGAGCGCATGCCCCCTGCGCGCCCCCTGTCTCCCCGACTGGTCGCCGCGACGACCGCACTCCTGCTGCCCGTGGGAGTACTCGTCGCCGCCCCCCTGGCCAGCGCCGCGCCTCCGCCACCTGGCGCCTTCAGTTCCTCGTTCGAGTCGACCGACCCCCGCCCCGCGGCGAGCACAGTGGAGGTCGACGCGAACGGAAAACCCGTCCAGGGCAACCTGAGCGGCACCCCCACCACCCTGCCCGGCAGCCTGCTCGACCAGGTCAGCGCGGTGACCGCGAGCGGTGAGAACGCGCCGAACGAGGTCGCCGCCAACCTCAGCGACGACGACTCGTCGACCAAGTGGCTGGTCTTCGACGAGACCGGCTGGGTGACCTACCGACTGGCGAAGCCGGCGACGGTCCTGCGGTACTCGCTGACCTCCGCGAACGACGCCCCCGGCCGGGACCCCCGGGACTTCGTCGTGCAGGGCTCGACCGACGGCAGCACGTGGACCGACCTGGACCGGCGGACCGGCCAGACGTTCGGCGGACGCTTCGCCACCAAGGTCTACAGCTTCACCAACACCACCGCGTACGGCTACTACCGCCTGAACGTCACCGCGAACTCCGGTGACACGCTCGTGCAACTCGCCGACTGGAACATCAGCGACGGCTCCGACGTCCGGCCACCGGCCACCCCGATGGTCACCGAGGTCGGCGCCGGCCCGGAGGGCGGCTACACCACGAAGCCGGGCGTCGGGTTCACCGGGCTGGGCGCGCTGCGCTACTCCGGTGGCGCGGAGGGCGACGGCCGCTCGTACGGCACCAACCTGCTGTTCGACGTGGACATCCCGGTCGGCCCGCGGACCCGGCTGTCCTACAAGATCTTCCCCGAGTTCACAAACGGCGACGCCAGGTACCCGTCCACCTACGCCGCAGTCGACCTGCGCTTCACCGACGGCAGCTACCTGAGCCGGCTCGCGGCGGTGGACCAGCACGGCTACCCGCTCACCGCCACCGGGCAGGGCGCCTCGAAGGTGCTCTACGCCGACCAGTGGAACGCGGTGCAGGCCGACCTGGGCACCGTCGCGCGGGGCAGGACGATCGACCGCATCCTGCTCGCGTACGACAATCCACAGGCCTCCGGCGTCACCCGCTTCCAGGGGTGGCTCGACGACCTCGCGGTGACCGCCTCGCCGGCGCCGATCGACGGCTCGCGGCTGACCAACTACGTCGACACCCGGCGTGGCACCAACTCCACAGGCGGGTTCTCGCGGGGCAACAACCTGCCGATCACCGCTGTGCCCAACGGCTTCAACTTCTTCACCCCGGTCACCGACGCGACGTCCGACTCGTGGGAGTACGAGTACCACCGGGTCAACAACGCGGAGAACCTGCCGATGTTGCAGGGCCTCGCGATCTCCCACGAGCCGAGCCCGTGGATGGGTGACCGGAACCAGATGTCGGTGATGCCTGTCGCCGGCGACCGCCCGCTCACCGGTGCGCCGTCCAGCCGGGCGCTGGCCTTCAGCCACGACGACGAGACGGCGCGGCCGGACCTGTACCGGGTCGCGCTGCGCAACGGCCTGACCGCCGAGATGGTCCCTACCGACCACGCCGGCATCATGCGGTTCACGTTCCCGGCGGGGCAGCCGAACGGCAGCCTCGTGTTCCACAACGGGACGTTCACGATCGGCGCGGACGGCACGTTCACCGGCTGGGTCGACAACGGCAGTGGCCTGTCGGCCGGCCGCAGCCGCATGTTCGTGTCCGGCGCGTTCGACAGGGCGCCGACGGCGACGTCCGCGACGTCCGCGACCTTCGACGTGACCGCCGAGCGTCAGGTGACCATGCGGATCGCCACGTCGTTCCTCTCCGTCGACCAGGCGCAGCGCAACCGTGACCTGGAGGTCACCGGCCGCGGCTTCGAGCAGATCCAGGCCGCCGCCACGGCGGCGTGGAAGGACCGGCTCGGCCGGGTCGAGGTACGCGGCGCGACCGAGACGCAGCTGGTGACGATGTACTCCAACCTGTACCGGCTGAACCTGTACCCGAACTCGCAGTCGGAGAACACCGGCACCGCCGCCGCGCCGCGCTGGCAGTACGCGAGCCCGGTGTCGGCGCCGACCGGCACGTCCACCGCCACCCGGACCGGCGCTAAGATCGTCGACGGGCAGATCTACGTCAACAACGGTTTCTGGGACACCTACCGGACCGTGTGGCCCGCCTACTCGCTGCTCTATCCGGATGTGGCGGCCCGGATCGCCGACGGGTTCGTCCAGCACTACCGCGACGGCGGCTGGATCGCCAGGTGGTCGTCCCCCGGCTACGCCGACCTGATGACAGGCACCAGCGCGAACGTCGCTCTCGCCCAGGCGTACCTCACAGGGGTCAAGCTGCCCGACCCGCTCGCGGCGTACGACGCGGCGGTGAAGGACGCGACTGTCGCGTCCGGACGCGGCGCGGTCGGCCGCAAGGGCATCGAGACCTCGCTGTTCCTCGGCTACACGCCGACCTCCACCGGAGAGTCGGTTTCGTGGGCGCTGGAGGGCTACATCAACGACTACGGCATCGGCAACATGGCCGCCGCGCTGGCCAAGGACCCCGCCACGCCGAAGTCGGAACGCCAGCGGCTCACCGAGGAGTCGCGGTACTTCCTGGAGCGGGCGCGTAACTACGTGCACCTGTTCGACCCGAAGACGAAGCTCTTCCAGGGGCGCGACGCCGCCGGCACGTTCCTCGCCGGTGACCCGCTGGACTGGGGTGGCGTCTACACCGAGACCAACGGGTGGAACTTCGCCTTCACCGCCCAGCAGGACCCTCGGGGCCTGGCCAACCTGTACGGCGGTCAGAAGGCGCTGCGGGACAAGCTCGACACGTTCTTCGCCACCCCGGAGAACGCCGACCGCCCCGGCGGGTACGGCGGGATCATCCACGAGATGCTCGAGGCGCGGGCCGTGCGGATGGGTCAGCTCGGCATGAGCAACCAGCCGTCGCACCACATCCCGTACATGTACGACGTCGCCGGTGCCCCGGCGAAGACGCAGTCGATCGTGCGGGAGCTGCTGCGCCGGCTCTACGTGGGCAGCGAGATCGGCCAGGGCTACCTGGGCGACGAGGACAACGGCGAGATGTCGGCGTGGTACGTCCTCAGCTCGCTGGGCATCTACCCGTTGCAGGCGGGCTCGTCGCAGTGGGCCATCGGCTCGCCGCAGTTCACCAGGATGACCGTCCACCGCGCGGCCGGTGACATCGTGGTCAACGCGCCGAACAACAGCACCAGGAACGTGTACGTGCAGGGCGTGAGCGTCAACGGCAAGAAGCAGCGCGCCGTGTCGGTGGACGTGTCCACCCTCGCCCGGGGCGGCACCGTCGACTTCCAGATGGGCCCCAACCCGTCGTCCTGGGGCAGTGGGAAGAACGACGCCCCTCCGTCGCTGACCAGGGGCGACGACGCGCCGAAGCCGTTGCAGGACACCACAGGCCCCGGCCTCGGCACCGCGACCGCCACCGGCGGGCAGGACGCGGCGAAGCTGTTCGACGACTCGTCGACCACGCAGCTGACCTTCGCCTCGGCCACCCCGCAGATCAGTTGGGCGTTCCGTGGCGGACGGCAGAAGCCGACGTCCTACACCATCACGTCCGGGGCGGGCGCCGGTGATCCGGCGGACTGGCGCCTCCAGGGCTCCAACGACGGCATCACCTGGAGCACAGTCGACTCCCGTAGCGGTCAGGTGTTCCGGTGGCGTAACCAGACCCGCCCGTACACCATCGACAGGCCGGGACGGTTCGCGCAGTTCCGGCTCGTCGTGACCAGGACCGTCGGCGGCGCGCAGACGAACCTCGCCGAGATCGAGCTGCTCGCCGGGGGAGACCTCGACCTGTCCGGCGGCGACGTCGCGGTGACCGCGGCGGATGGCGTGCGGGCGACGGCAGGCGTACCGGTCTCGGTGCCGCTGGCCACCGTCACCGGTGGCACCGCAAGCGGCTACCGGGCCACCATCGACTGGGGTGACGGCACGCCTGTCACCGAGGGCACCGTGACGCCCAGCTCCCGGGCCGTCTACCGGATCGGCGGTTCGCACACGTACGCCACGCCGGGCTACCACCAGGCGAACGTCACGGTGACCGACGGCGCCAGCCAGAGTTCCGCGACGGTAGGCGTCGACGTGGCGTACGTCCCGAAATCCGGCCTGACCGGGGCGTTCGACAGCGTCTGCGTCGGCGACGAGGGAGTCCTCGGGGCCGACTGCGACGCCAAGTCGTGGGCGTACTCGCGGGCCGCCCTGGCGGCGGCCGGCGTGACCCAGGGCGAGCGGCAGCAGGTGCCGGGCACCGAGCTGCGGTTCACGTTGCCGGTGATCCCGCCGGGGCAGCCGGACAACGCCACGGGCAACGGCGCGACCATCGACCTCGACCTGCCGGCCGACGCGCGGACCATCTCGTTCATCGGCGCCGGCACGCAGGGCAACCAGAGCACCACTGGCACGGCGACGTTCAGCGACGGCAGCACCGCCAGCATCCCCATCCAGATGAGTGACTGGACGTTGGGCGGCAACCCCAACGGCACCCCGTCGTACGACAACGTCGTCGTCGCCAGGTCCGCGTACCGGCTCAGTGGCACGAGCCGGGACGGTGCCCAGCCGTTCCTGTTCGCCACCGCGCCGTACCAGATCCCGCAGGGCAGGACGCTGGTCTCGGTGACCCTGCCGACGCAGACCGGCGACCCGCGCTCGGCGGGCCGGATCCACGTGTTCGCCGTCGCCGACGACGGCACGCCGGCCGCCGCCCTGACGACCGTCGCGCCGAACGCCCAGACGGCCACCGCCGGGCAGACGTTCGCGGCGAAACTCGGTTCGGTGACCGGCGGCGTTCCCGGCGCCACCGGCTACCGGGCCCGGGTCCAGTGGGGTGACGGCACGGTTCCGGACGACGTGACTGTCGACGCGTCGGGTGCGATGACCGGTCAGCACACCTACGCGCGCGAGGGCACCTACACGGTGCGGGTCACGGCGTGGGACACCCGCTCGAGCGGCACCGCGAGCTTCACCGTGACCGTGGCACGTGGCGGGGCACGGCCGGCCATCGCGCTCGCCGCGTCCGCGACTGTCGGCACCGGGGACGCGATCACCGTCGCCGGCAGCGGGTTCGCCGCCGGCGAGCAGGTGACCGTCAGCGTCGGGACGGACCCGGCGCGGCGCACGATCGTCGCGGCCTCCGCGACGGGGACGGTGCGGGTCTCGGTGCCGACGTCAGGTGACGCGCAGCCGGGTCGCTACGCCGTGACGGCCACCGGCGCGTCCTCGCGGACACCGGCGACGGCGACCGTCCAGGTCACCGGTGAGGCACAGGCGCCGACCTACCGCCCGCGGGTGGCGTTGCTGAGCACGTCCGGTCCGCGCGGGGCGTCGATCACGCTCGACGGTTCCGGGTTCGCCCCCAACGAGGCGGTCACCGTCACCGTCGGCGACGGCCTCGCGGTCAGAACCGTACGCGCGAACGGTGACGGTGTGCTCGCCGGCGCGACGGTGAGCGTTCCGGGTACGGCGAAGGCGGGCGCGACAAGCGTCACGCTCACCGGCGCCACGTCGGCGACGACGGTGTCCCGGCCGTTCACCGTCACCGCCGCGAGGTGAGCCGCAGGTAGCGCAGCCGCGTCGGGCGGGCCGTGACCACGGTCCGCCCGACGCGGGCGCGGCGGAGAGATCGTGCCGGCTGGCAGTGGTCGGCCCCGGGGCAGCGGCGCGTCGACCAGGTCGCGCGGCGGGCCGGTCGGGGTCAGCGGGCGGCCAGTCGCAGGTGCCACCGCGGGCCGTGGTCGGTGAGTCGGACGATCGCCAGCGGCTCGACGTCCACCTGCCGGTACGTCTCCACCGGCAACCCCAGGGCGTGCACGACGGCGACCCGGATGACGAGCGGGTGGGTGACCGCGATGATCCGCTGCCCGCTCCCGCGTTGCCCGTCCAACCAGCGGCCGACCCGCTCCCGCAGCGCGACGACCGACTCGCCACCGTGGGGCGCCGCCTCCGGTGCCGACAGCCACTCGCGTAGCGCCAGGGGCCGTTCGGCGGCGACCTCGTCGAGGGACCTGCCGGTCCATTGCCCGTGGTCGCAGTCGCTCAACGCGACCTCGACGGTGGGCGCGAGGCCGAGCGCGCCCGCGGTCTGGATGGCCGCGACCGCCGGACTGGACACACAGACGTCGGCGTCGCCCAGCTGCCCCCGGCGACCGGTCCCGGCGGTGGCCAGGGCGAGAGCGGCGCGTAGGCCGCCCTCGTCCAGGGCGTCGTCCGTGCCGCCGAAGCGGGCCCGCCGTTGCGCGGCGGTGTGGGCGTGTGCGACCAGCCGCAGGCTGGTCGTGGTCACCCGGTCGGCGCCGCGCCCGTGGGACGGCGCTGGCCGTGCCGCATCAGGGCCGTGAACAGCAGGCCGATCCCGGTCCAGAGCACCACCTGGGTGCCGAGCGAGGCCAGCCGGAAGTCCCACAGCAGGGTCGCGGGGAAGTCGGCCGGGACCTCCTGGAAGGACGGCATCACCACATAGGACGCGACGGTGACCAGCAGGAATCCACCGACTGCCGCAGTGGCGCGCAGCCCCGGCGCGTCCGTGCCGACCGCCCGGTAGCCCAACGAGCCCGCCCAGACCGCCACCAGGCCGAGCACCACCATCAGCAGGTAGGTGACAGTGCGCTGGTTGATGGTCGCCGGGTCACCCACCGCCGGTGGGTTCGCCGGATATTTGAGGAACGGCACGATGACCGCGCCGAGCAGCGCGGCGCCGGCCAGTGGCAGCCCCGAGCGGCCGTCGTCGTGGACGCGCCGACGGCGGGCCAGCAGGACGTACGCCGTGGCCAGCAGACCACCCATCGCGGCGCCGAACAGGCCGGTGGCCAGGAAGAGACCTCCGCGCTGACCGTTCCGGCCGACCAGGGTGTCCTCGTGATCGTGCCCGCCGGCAGCCGGTTCGGCGTGCGCCGCTGCCGCTTCCTCGATCGCGATTGCCGCCTCGACGTGCGGTTCACCCGCGACGTACGCGAACACCCCCGCGAGCAGGCCGGCCACCAGCCCGGCGAGCAGGCCGCGGGCGAGGACGGTGACGAACGGGGGAGCGGTGGTGGTGGTCAGTGGCACGGAACGCCCAGCAGGTGCCGGCCGTCGTGCATGAGCTCGTGCAGGAACATGCCACTGCGCGAGACGGCGCCCTGGTCGAAGGCGACGAGGTAGGCCAGCAGGGCGAGCGCGGCGACCGTCGCCAAAACCGTCCACAGCAGACGCGCGGTGCCAGCGGGATGAACCAACGGCTGGCTGGACGTGGAACTGGACATGAATACACGAACCTCCCCGGGGATGACGCGTCCCCATCGCAAGGCTGCGGACGACCGAGCGTCCTGGCTCGCGGGCTCCGGTGCTGCTGGAGAACCGCTCACAGTGGCGCGACCGCGCCGGATTCACACCGGCTTCCCTCGCGTCGCCGCAGATAGTGGGTCGACGGTATCGGTGCCGCCCCGGGCGGTCAACCCGGCTCCGCGAGCCCGGCCGCGCCGACCGGGCCGGCGCTCGTCGAGGTGGATGATCGGTCGATATTCGTCCTACCAAAACCGCCCGTCGGCACCGTGCCCATTGGACCGCCGGCTCCCTGAAGGGGCACAAAGATATGATGCTTGACGGGAAACTGTTACCGCTAACATGGGTCAACCGAACGAGCGGGGTCTGGGTTGAACGTGAGCGTGTCAGGGTGGAGCCGATGACTCCCGGCGAGCCGGTCGGGCGACCGGAGATCGTCGACGCGCACCACCACCTCTGGGTCCGGGCGCGGCACCCGCAGCCCTGGATCGACCCGGACACCATGGCCGCGATCGACGCCGACTTCACCCCGGTGGACCTCGCCCCGGTCGCGCACGCCGCCGGAGTCACCCAGACCGTCGTCGTGCAGTCCGTCGCGACCCGCACCGAGACACCGGAGCTGCTGGGCATCGCCGCCGCCGATCCCCTCATCACCGGGGTCGTCGGCTGGGTCGACCTCACCGCCGCCGACGTCGCCGACCGTCTCGACCGGCTCCGGACGGGCCGTGGAGGGGAACGCCTGGTCGGTATCCGTCACCTCGTGCAGTCCGAACCCGATCCGGCGTACCTCGACCGTCCGGACGTCCGGCGGGGCATCGCGGCCGTGGGCGCCGCAGGCCTCACCTTCGACCTGCTGGTACGCGACCACCAGTTGCCCGCCGCCGTCCGGCTGGTGCGGGACCTGCCCGACACGCGGTTCGTCCTGGACCATCTCGGCAAGCCCGCGCTGGGGCGTGGCGATCTCGGCGACTGGCCCCGGAGCCTCGGCGCGCTCGCCGCCGAGCCCAACACGGCGGCGAAGCTCTCCGGCCTGGTGACCGAGGTGGACGGGCCGTCCTGGACGACTGACGATCTGCGACCCGCCGTCGAGCACGCGCTCGACGTGTTCGGGCCCGACCGGCTGATGTTCGGTTCGGACTGGCCGGTGTGCCTGCTCGCCTCCTCGTATCTCCGCTGGATCGGGGCCCTCACCGACCTGCTGGAGCCGCTCGGCGACGACGAGCGTGCGGCGATCTGGCGACGGACCGCTCGTCGCGCGTATCGACTGCCCACGTCGTGACACGGCGGATCTCGCGGGCCGCCGCGAGATCCGCCGCTCGTCCGCCCGCGTCGGGGGAGTACGCCCCGGCGACCCCGGTCCTCGACGCCCCGCCGAGGCATCGTGCCTGGTCGATAGCATGTCCCTGCTGGGCGGCGGTCAAATCTGGGCCGTGGCCGTGCTGGCGTGTGCCGGTTGATCAGACGTATGCGGCTCGCCTGTCGAATAACGGAGCCAAAACCTGGCGGTAAGACCTTGGCAACATACGTGAATACATGGCATGGTAACGCCTGATCGATCGAAACATCCGACCTATCTCGACGGGTGATCCGGGCTGCCGCTCGTGCTCTCCCCTGGGGTGGCTCGGTTTCTGACAAGCGCCCGCTCACCGGCGGTGATCCGTCGGGTGCCGGCGCCACGGTTGGGGAGGTCGGATCCGACGATGAGTACCGTCGAGGCAACCGCCGGCAGGCAGCGCGGCGAGATCAGCGACTGGTTCCGGGAACGGATCTCCCACGCCGTCTCCGAGTTCACCGCCGCCACCGCGCTCGTCGTCCTGTTCATCGCGTTGAGCGTCGCCAGTCCCTACTTCCTGACGGCGGACAACCTCTTCAACATCGGCGCGCAGACGGCGGTGATCGCCATCATCGCCGCCGCGCAGACGATGGTCATCATCACCAAGGGCATCGACCTGTCGGTGGGGTCGGTCGCCGCGCTCGCCGGCGTCGTCGGCGCGATGGTCGTACGTGACCTCGGCTTCCCGCTCTGGGCCGCGACGGCTGTCGCGATCGGCGTCGGCGCCCTGGCCGGGCTGGTGAACGGGCTGCTGATCACCGTGGCCCGGATTCCGCCGTTCATCGCGACACTGGGAACGATGTCGGTCGGTCGCGGCCTGGTCTTCATCATCACCGGCGCGGTAGGCGTGTACGGGCTGCCCCGGTCCTTCCAACTGCTGGGCAACGGCGAGATCATCGGCATCCCGTTCGCCGTGGTGGTCACCGCGCTCGTGGCGGTCGGGGTCGCCTTCCTGCTCTCCCAGACCCGCTTCGGCCAGTACACGTACGCGATGGGCTCCAACCTGGAGGCGGCCCGCCGCTCGGGCATCCGGGTCGGTCGGTACCTCACCGGGGTGTACGTGCTGGCGGGCGTTCTGGTCGGGCTCGGCGGCATGATCGCCGCCTCCCGCGTCAACTCCGGTCAACCCAACTACGGCATCTCGCTGGAGCTCGACGTCATCGCCGCCGCCGTCATCGGCGGCGCCAGCCTGTTCGGCGGGCAGGGCCGGATCGTCGGGACGATCATCGGCGCGTTCCTCATCGCCCTGGTGCGCAACGGCGCCGTGCTGCTCGACATCAGCATCCACTACCAGCAGGTGATCGTCGGCCTGATCATCTGGGCCGCCGTCTACTTCGACCAGTTCCGCCGCCGGCGGCTGGAATCACGCGGTTGACATGCCATTTCGGAAGTCCGAACGAGGAAGGACACACACCATGGCACACACCACCACCAGCCGGCGGGTCCGAGGCCGACTTCCGCGTACCCGCGCCGTGCTGGCCGCCGCCGCGGCGACCGCGCTGCTCAGCGCCTGCGGCGGGGTCGAGGTCCGCGACGGGGGCGACGGCGCGACCAGGGACGCGGCCGGGCCACTGAAGCTCGCCGTGGTGCCCAAGGCCGTCGGCGCCGACTACTGGAACACGGTCAAGGCGGGCGCCGAGTGCGCCGCCCAGCGCGCCGGCAACGTCACCGTCCAGTGGGACGGGGTGACCACCGAGACCGACGTCGAGGGGCAGGTCAACCTGATCCAGAACTTCGTCACCAAGAAGGTCGACGGGATCGTCTACGCGGCCACCGACTCGCAGGCGTTGGCGCCGGCGACCGACCAGGCGCTCAGCGCCGACATTCCGGTCGCGATGATCGACTCCGGCACCAGCCCGCAGCCGTCGGAGGTGCCGCTCTTCGCCACCGACAACAAGGCGTCGGCCGTCGAGGCCGCCAAGTTGCTCGCCAGCGAACTCGGCCCTGGCAACCACGACGTGGCGCTTGTGGAGTTCCAGCCCGGGTCGCAGACCAACACCGAGCGGGTCGAGGGTTTCAAGGCAGGCCTCGCCCAGTTCCCCAACCTCAAGCTGGTCGGCCAGCAGCCCAGCCGCAGCGACGTCAACGAGGCGCGGCGGGTCACCGAGAACATCCTCACCGCCAACCCCAACCTCGCTGGCATCTTCGCGGCCAACGAGCCGAGCGTGCTCGGCGCCGCGCAGGCCGTCCGGGCCGCCGGCAAGTCCGGCAAGGTGGTCATCATCGGCTGGGATGCCGCCCCCGACGAGGTCGCCGGCCTGCGCAACGGCCAGATCTCGGCGCTTGTCGTGCAGAACCCCTTCAAGATGGGCTACTTCGGCGTCGACAAGATGGTCAAGCACCTGCGGGACAAGGCGCCGCTTGCGTCGGCCGACACCGGCGTCACGTTCGTCACCAAGGAGAACATCGACTCGCCGGAGACCAAGGCGGTGCTCGAACCCAGCTGCGCGAACCCTCCGGTGCAGTGATGGCCACGACTCCGACGGCCGCCGCCGAAGCCGACGAACGCCCACCGGCCGGGGAACCGCCGGTCCTGGAGGCCCGGGGCATCGTCAAGCGTTTCGGGCACGTCGAGGCGCTGCGCGGCGCCGACTTCACGGTCCACCGGGGCGAGGTCGTCGCGCTGATCGGTGACAACGGCGCCGGCAAGAGCACACTGATCAAGACCCTGTCCGGTGTGCACCCGCCCGACGAGGGCGAGATCCGGGTGGGTGGCCGTCCGGTGCGGTTCTCGACCCCTGTCGACGCGCGTCGCGCGGGGGTGGAGACGGTCTACCAGGATCTCGCCGTCGCCGACGACCTCAGCGTGGCGGCCAACCTGTACCTGGGACGGGAGATCGTGCGCTCCGGCCCACTCGGGCGGCTCGGCCTGCTCGACAAGCGGGCCATGCGGCAGGGCGCCGCCGCGGCCCTGGACGAACTGGGCGTACGGATCCCCCGGGTCACCACCCCGATCGCCATGCTGTCCGGTGGGCAGCGGCAGTGCGTGGCGGTGGCCCGGGCGATCATCTGGGCGACGAACGTGGTCATCCTCGACGAGCCCACCGCGGCACTCGGGGTCGTCCAGACCGGACGGGTGCTCGACGTCGTCCGGCGGGCGCGGGACGCCGGCATGTCGGTAGTACTGGTGAGCCACAACATGCCCCAGGTGCTGGAGATCGCCGACCGGGTCGAGGTGCTGCGACTGGGCCGGCGAGCCGCCCGGCTGCGCGCCGACGAGGTCACCACCGACGACCTGGTGGCGGCGATGACCGGGAGTGCGGAACGGGAGGACCGGTGACGGCGGTCGGGGCCGACCGCGGCGGGGTGGGCCGGTGACCTGTCGCACGCCGCACCTCACCGCGCTGGGCTTCGGCGCCGCGCAGGGTGGCAACCTCTACCGGGCGACGTCCGACGAGGACTTCGCCGCGGCGGTGGACATCGCGTGGAACGGCGGCATCCGGTACTTCGACACGGCGCCGCACTACGGGCTCGGCCTGTCCGAGCGACGCCTGGGGGAGGCTCTGCGCTCCCGACCACGCGACGAGTACGTGGTGTCGACGAAGGTCGGCCGGCTGCTGGTGCCGTCGCCCGAGACCGCGCACCTGCTGGATCCGGAGGGCTTCGCGGTCCCGGCCGACCACCGGCGGGTCTGGGACTTCAGCCGCGACGGCGTACGCCGGTCGTTGGAGGCGAGCCTTCGGCGTACCGGCCTGGACCGGATCGACATCGTGTACCTGCACGACCCGGACGCGCACTGGGAGCAGGCCGCGGACGAGGCGGTGCCGGCGCTGGTGGAGCTGCGGGATCAGGGGGTGATCGGCGCGATCGGCGCTGGGATGAACCAGTCCGCCATGCTCGCCCGGTTCGTGACGGAGACGGACGTCGACGTGGTGATGTGCGCCGGCCGGTTCACCCTGCTGGAGCAGGGCGCGCTTGTCGACCTGCTCCCCGCCGCGCGGGCCCGCCGGGTCGGCGTGGTGATCGCCGGGGTCTACAACTCCGGGCTGCTGGCCCGGGACACCCCGCCGTCCGACGCGGTCTACAACTACCAGCAGGCCCCGCCGGAGGTGATCGAGCAGGCCCGCCGGACAGCGCGGGTGTGCCAGTCGTACGGCGTCACCCTGCCCGAGGCGGCGTTGGCGTTCGTCCGCCGGCATCCGGCAGTGGTCTCGACAGTGGTCGGCATGCGCGACGAGGCGCAGGTGACCGAGACCCTGCGCCGCTCGGCCGCCGAGGTGCCGGATCAGCTCTGGACGGCGCTGTACGAGGAGGGGCTGCTCGACGTGCGGGCGTGAGGGCGGGCGGTCACGGGCCGGCGGCCTCGCCGTTGGTGTCGGCGTCGTCGGGCAGCTCCTGCAACGACTCCTCCACCCCGATCAGGTGGTTGGCCATCCGGGTGCGGGCGCGTTCGGGGTCGCGTGCCACGAGGGCCTTCAGGATCGCCACGTGCTCGTCGTGGGTACGCCGGTCCGCGCCCTCCTCGTGCAGGCTGCGCCAGAGCCGCCCGCGCAGGGTGCGCCCGGCGAACGCCTCGATCAGGCCGACGAGCACCGGATTGTCGGCGTGCACCGCGATGATCCGGTGGAAGGCGATGTCGATTTCCATTATGCGTTCGTGGTCCTGCGGCAACCGGCCGGCGATCCGGGCCGCCTCGTCGAGCAGTTCTCCCGCCTGGGCGAGGGCCTCGTCGGTGATCCTGGTCGCCGCCAATCCTGCGGCCTCGCACTCCAGCAGGCGTCGGACGGTGTGGATGTGCCGCGGGTCGCCCTGGCCCTGGAAGTCCACGACGAAGCCCATCGGCGCCAGCAGCTGCGGTGCGTCCAGGTTGGTGATGTAGGTGCCGTCGCCCTGCCGGATGTTGACGATGCCGAGGATCGACAGGGCCGACATCCCCTCGCGCAACGAGCCCCGTGAGACGCCCAGCGACTCGGCGAGGTCCTTCTCGACGGGCAGCCGATCCCCGGGCTTGAACGTCCCTTCGAGGATCATCCGCTTGATGCCGTTCACCACCTCGTCGGTACGGGACACGACGCGACACCCCCTAACGGCCGGCGGGGGTGGCCGCCCCACCCGCGATGACGTACGGCTCCGGAGATGACACGGTAGCCGGGTCCGCCGCCGCCCAGTAGTGGCCGTCGGGGAACCGGTACAGCGCGATCGACTCCTGACGCATCCGGGTGGAGTAGCCGGGCTGCCCGGGCAGGACGTAACCGCTGCCCGAACCGGTGTCCCGTACGACGCACGGGTCGGTGAAGTGCTCGTGCAGGTGGTCGACGAACTCGGTGACCCGGCCGGTGAGGTCTCCGGAGACCGCGACGTAGTCGAGCACCGAGACGTGCTGGACCATCTCGCACAGGCCGACGCCCCCCGCGTGCGGGCACACGGGGACGCCGAACTTCGCGGCGAGGAGCAGCACGGCGACGATCTCGTTGACGCTGGCCAGCCGGCCGGTGTCCAGCTGGCAGAAGTCGATGGCCCCGGCCTGGAACAGCTGCTTGAACATCACCCGGTTGTGGCAGTGCTCGCCGGTGGCGACGCCGATGGGCGCGACGGCACGGCGGATGGCCGCGTGGCCGAGGATGTCGTCGGGGCTGGTGGGTTCCTCGATCCACAGTGGCTTGAACCGGGCGAGAGCCGTCACCCACTCGATGGCCTGACCTACGTCCCACACCTGGTTGGCGTCGATCATGAGGTGGCGGTCCGGGCCGAGGATCTCCCGGGCGATCGTGCACCGGCGGATGTCGTCGTCGAGGTTGGCGCCCACCTTGAGCTTGACGTACCCGTAGCCGGTGTCCACCGCCTCCTGGCACAGCCGGCGCAGCTTGTCGTCGCCGTAGCCGAGCCAGCCGGCCGAGGTGGTATAGGCGGGGTAACCGGTGCGGCGCAGCTCGGCGAGGCGGTCGGCCTTGGTGCTCTCCTTGGCGCGCAGGATGGCGAGCGCCTCGTCCCGGGTCAGCGCGTCGGACAGGTAACGCAGGTCCGCGATGTCGACGAGCTGCTCGGGGGACATGTCGACGAGCAGGCGCCACAGCGGTTTGGCGGCGAGCCGGGCCACCAGATCCCAGGAGGCGTTCAACACGGCGGCGAGGGACAGGTGCACGACGCCTTTCTCCGGGCCGAGCCAGCGCAGCTGCGAGTCGGAGGTGAGCAGGCGGTAGACCGCCCCCATGTCCGCCGCCATCGTCGTCACGTCCAGGCCGACCAGGCGCCGGGCCTGGTGGACCGCCGCGGCGGCGACGATGTCGTTGCCGCGCCCGATGGTGAAGGTCAGCCCGTGACCGGCGAGCGGCGCACCCGTGCTGTCCAGACCGTCGGTGTGCAGGACGACGTACGCCGCCGAGTAGTCACCGTCCTTGTTCATGGCGTCGGAGCCGTCAGCGGTCAGGGAGGTGGGGAAGCGGACGTCCTCGACGGTGACGGCAGTGATCTGCGGCATGCGCTCCTCGCCCGGCTAACGAAAGATCGGATGATGCCTGGGAGTGTACGGACGCCCGATCAGGGCCGTCAACGATGTCGATCAACGCCTGGGCCCAGACATCCGATGTTTGCCGGGCTCCCTTCCAGCCGGTGGGATGGCTTCCCGGTCAGCCCTGGCGCGGGATGAGGCCCGGTACGCCGTACTGCCGGTCGAGGACCAGCATGGCCGCGCCCGCCGCGATCACGTCCGCGCCCAGGCTGGACAGGGCGACGTCGGTGACCAGCCAGTCCGCGCGGGGCACCTGGGTGTGCACCGCCTCCTCGACCGCCGCGAGGTAGGCGTCCTGGTGCCGCAGGAGGTCGGCGCCCGCCAGCACCACGTGGGCGAGGTCGAGGGTCTGGAGCAGGTTGACCACGCCGACGGCCAGGACGCGGGCGGCCCGCGCGATGTCGCCGGCCTCGGCGGCCCGGTTGTGCACGATCTCCAGACATCCGTGGCGTCCGCACACGCAGCGCGGTCCGTCGAGGTCGACGACCGTGTGGCCGAACTCGCCGGCGTTGGTGTGCGCTCCCCGGTGGGCAGTGCCGCCCAGCCAGAAGCCGCCGCCGATGCCAGACTCGACCATGATGAGGACCGCGTCGCCGAAGGTCCCGCCGCGCCGCCACGCTTCGGCCGTGACCCCTGCGGTGACGTCCTTGTCCAGGTGGACCGGCAGGCCCAGGTGCGCCTGCGCGAGCTTGCGCAGCGGTACGTCGTGCCAGTGCCGCAGGCCGTGGGCGTCGCGGACCAGGCCGTTCTCGTGGTCCAGTGGGCCGATCATGCCGATGCCGACGCCTGTGAGCCGGCCTCGCGGCTCCCAGTCCGCGGTGATCGCGTCGATGCCGGCGCGCAGGGCGTGCAGCAGGTGTTCGGGGGTGAAGTCGCGGGGGAGCGGGCTGACCGCCGAGTGGTGCACCTTGCCGGCCAGGTCGACGAGCACCAGCCGCAGCGTGCGCCGGGCGACGTGGGCGCCGATGGCGTACCGGCTGTCGGGGACCAGCTCGTAGACGACGGCGGGCTTGCCGATGCCCGGACGGCGCACGCCAGCGGACCGGATCAGCCCGTCGGCGGTCAGGCGGGCGATGACCTTGGAAACCGCCTGCGGGGTCAGGCCGGTGGCGGTGACGACTGTCGACCGCTCGAATGTCGGCACGGAACGCCCCACCGCCATGACCAGCGCCTGGTTGTAGCCGCGCAGGAACGTCACGTCGGCTGTGGTGCGCGTCATCCCACCACCCTATTACGCAACGCTGTTGCTAAATTTTCCCGGTGGATGGACTGAGCAGAAATCGACGCCTCGCCGCGGTGGCCGCCCTGGCCCTGGGCGGCGTCGCGGTAGGCCTGACCGAGTTCGTGGCGATGGGCCTGCTGCCCGACATCGCGCGGGGACTGCTCCCGCAGCGGTACGCCCAGTCGCCGTCCGACGCGGTGGCCCGGGCCGGCTGGATGATCACCGCGTACGCGCTAGGCGTGGTCGTGGGCGCTCCGCTGATCGCCGCGCTGAGCGCGCGCCTGCCCCGCAAGAAGCTGGTGCTCGGGCTGCTCGTCCTCTTCGCCGTCGGGACCGTCGCGTCGGCGACCGCCCCGACGTTCGACCTGGTGCTTGTCGCGCGGTTCGTCGCGGCGCTGCCGCACGGCGCGTACTTCGGGGCGGCTGGTCTGCTCGCGGCGGCCCTGCTGGGACCCGGCAACGAGGCCCGTGGCTTCGCCGCCGTGCTCAGCGGGTTGACCGTGAGCAACGTGGTGGGCGTACCCTTGATCACCCGGCTCGGGCAGGAGGCCGGCTGGCGTACCGCGTACCTGGTCATCGCCGGGGTCTTCCTGCTCACCCTGCTGGCGGTCCTCGCGGTCGTCCCGGAGGTCGCCGCGGCGGTGGACAGCTCGCCGGCCGCCGAGCTGCGGGCCCTGCGGACCCGGCAGGTGTGGCTCGTCGCGGCCACCGGGGCTGTCGGGTTCGCCGGCTTCTTCGCGGTCAACACGTACATCGCCCCGGTCACCACCGACGTCGCCGGCCTCGCCGCCGCGACGGTGCCGTGGGCGCTCGTCGCGGTGGGCCTGGGCATGACCGTCGGCAACGCGCTGGGCGGCTGGCTCGCGGACCGGGACCTGCGCCGCAGCATGATCGTCGGCTTCGTCTCGATGATCGTGAGTATCACCGTCTTCGGCCTCGTCGCGTCGAACCCCGTCGGCCTGTTCGTGGGGGCGTTCCTGGTCGGCGCGACGAGTCTCTACCTCGGGCCGGTCCTGCAGGCGCGCCTCATCACCGTCGCCCCGGGAGCCCAGCTCATGGGCGCGGCCATGAACCAGTCGGCGATGAACATCGCGAACAGTCTCGGCGCGGCCCTGGGCAGTGTCGCCATCGCCGCCGGGTTCGGCTACCTCGCACCGGCCTGGGTCGGCGTGCTCCTGGCCGTCCTCGGGTTGGGCCTGGCCGGTGTCAGCGTCACCGTCGAGCGCCGCTCGCGTACCCCCGAGCCGATCGCCGTCGCCAGCTGAACGCCTGCCGTGACGGCAGTCACCGACACGCCCGACACCGAGATGTGGGGTGCGACAACCGCGGCGTCCCTATATATGGTGTCGAGCGCAGCTGGTTCGGCCGCTCATCCGGAGTGGTCGAGGCAAGAGGGAACCCGGTGGGAATCCGGGACTGTCCCGCAGCGGTGAGTGGGAACGACAGCCGTCATCAGCACTGGGCCACCAAACGCCTGGGAAGCGACGGCCGGTAGGAGACCGGCGAGACCGGTCGTGCCCGCGAGTCCGAAGACCTGCCAGCGCGCCGTACGTCCGCACCCGGGCGAACGGCGGTCCGAGGCCGCGTGGGACGGCCGACGCCACATGACCCGCGCCGTGCCGGCGTGGCGTCCGCCGGTGTCTGTCTCCTCGTGTCCGGACCATCAGGTCTCGAACTCCGAGGAGCGAGTGGTGACAGTCACCGAGGTAGTCCCGACCGCCAGCGACACGGCGCCGTGCCGCGCGCAGATGCGGGTCCGCAAGCGCGACGGCAACACCGAACCGGTGGACGTCAACAGGATCGTCCGGGCCGTCGAGCGGTGGTCCGACGACCTCACCGACGTCGACCCGCTGCGGGTCGCGACCCGCACGATCAGCGGCCTGTACGACGGCGCGACGACAGCGGAACTGGACCGGCTCTCCATCCAGACCGCCGCCGAGATGATCGGCGAGGAGCCGCAGTACTCGCGCCTGGCCGCCCGACTGCTGGCCGGGTACGTCGACAAGGAGGTCCGCCGGCAGGGAGTCACCTCGTTCAGCGCTGCCATCCGCACCGGTCACGCCGAGGGCCTGATCGGCGACGACACGGCCGCGTTCGTGGCCGCGCACGCTGCGACGCTCGACGACGCCGTCGACCCGGACGGCGACCGCCGCTTCGAGTACTTCGGCCTGCGCACGGTGTACGACAGGTACCTGCTGCGCCACCCGAGCACCCGGCTGGTGCTGGAGACCCCGCAGTACTGGCTGCTGCGGGTGGCCTGCGGCCTGTCCACCACCCCCGACGAGGCGGTCGGCTTCTACCGGCTGATGTCCAGCCTGGCCTACCTGCCCAGCTCGCCGACGCTGTTCAACTCCGGCACCCGGCACACCCAGATGTCCTCCTGCTACCTGGTCGACTCCCCGCGCGACGAGCTGGATTCGATCTACCAGCGGTACGCCCAGGTCGCCAACCTGTCCAAGTTCGCCGGCGGTATCGGCATCGCGTACTCGCGGGTCCGGTCCCGGGGCGCGCTGATCCGCGGCACCAACGGGCAGTCCAACGGGATCGTGCCGTGGCTGCGTACCCTCGACGCCAGCGTCGCCGCAGTCAACCAGGGCGGCCGGCGCAAGGGCGCGGCCTGCGTCTACCTGGAGCCGTGGCACCCGGACATCGAGGAGTTCCTGCACCTGCGCGACAACACGGGCGAGGACGCCAGGCGCACCCACAACCTGAACCTGGCCAACTGGATCCCGGACGAGTTCATGCGCCGGGTCGAGGCCGACGGGATGTGGTCGCTGTTCGACCCGCACGAGGTGCCCGAGCTGCCCGACCTGTGGGGGGAGCGGTTCGACGTCGCGTACCGGACCGCCGAGGCGCAGGGCCGCTACGTGCGGCAGGTGCCGGCGCGGGAGCTGTACGCGACGATGATGCGTACCCTCGCCCAGACCGGCAACGGGTGGATGACCTTCAAGGACGCCGCGAACCGGCTGTGCAACCAGACCGCCGACGACGGCAACGTGGTGCACCTGTCCAACCTGTGCACCGAGATCATCGAGGTGTCCAGCGACGCCGAGACCGCCGTGTGCAACCTCGGCTCGGTCAACCTCGCCGCCCACCTCGCCGACGGTGACCTCGACTGGGATCGGCTGCGCGCCACGGTACGCACCGCCGTGACCTTCCTCGACCGGGTCATCGACATCAACTACTACCCGACAGCGCAGGCGGCGGCGAGCAACCCGCGCTGGCGCCCCGTCGGGCTCGGACTGATGGGCCTTCAGGACGTGTTCTTCGCCCTGCGGCTGCCGTTCGACTCCGCGGCCGCCCGGGAACTGTCCACCCGGATCAGCGAGGAGCTGTACCTGACCGCGCTGGAAACCTCCGCCGACCTGGCCCGCCGCTTCGGCGCGCACCCGGCGTACGCCCAGACCCGCGCCGCGCGCGGGCAGTTGCAGCCCGACCCGTGGGGCGTCGAGGGTACGCAGACCGCGCGTTGGGCCGCGCTTCGCGAGCGGGTCGAGGCGTACGGGCTGCGCAACTCGCTGCTGGTGGCGGTCGCCCCGACGGCGACCATCGCGTCGATCGCCGGCTGCTACGAGTGCATCGAGCCGCAGGTGTCCAACCTGTTCAAGCGCGAGACCCTGTCGGGGGAGTTCCTCCAGGTCAACACCGCCCTGGTCCGCGAGCTGAAGGCCCGTGGCCTGTGGACCGAACCGATCCGCTCGGCGATCAAGCGCGCCGAGGGCTCGGTGCAGGACATCGCCGAACTGCCGGCCGGCGTCCGGGAGCTGTTCCGCACCGCCTGGGAGCTGCCGCAGCGGGCGTTGATCGACCTCGCCGCCGCCCGGGCCCCGTTCATCGACCAGTCGCAGTCGCTGAACCTGTTCCTGGCCTCGCCGACCATCGGCAAGCTCTCCTCGATGTACCTGTACGCCTGGAAGGCCGGCCTGAAGACCACGTACTACCTGCGATCGCGCCCGGCCACGAGGATCCAGCAGGCGACAGTGGCCGTCGTCGCGCCCGCCGCGTCCGTGGCTGTCGGTGCTGTCGGTGCTGTCGACGCCGAGGCGCTGGCCTGCTCGCTGGAGAACCCCGAGTCGTGCGAGGCCTGCCAGTGACCGCCGCCGACGTCACCACCGACCCCGGCACCACCGACACGAGGACCACGCACATGCTGCTCGACCCCGGGATGGATCTCACCCTGCGCCCGATGCGCTACCCGCACTTCTTCGACAGGTTCCGCGACGCCATCCGCAACACCTGGACCGTCGAGGAGGTCGACCTGCACGCCGACCTCGCCGACCTGGACAGGCTCTCACCTGCCGAGCGGCACCTGGTGAGCCGTCTGGTGGCGTTCTTCGCCACCGGCGACACGATCGTCGCCAACAACCTGGTGCTCAACCTCTATCAGCACGTCAACAGCCCCGAGGGTCGGCTCTACCTGTCCCGGCAACTGTTCGAGGAGGCGGTGCACGTCCAGTTCTACCTGAACCTGCTCGACACGTACGTGCCCGACGAGACCGAGCGGTTCGCGGCCTTCTCGGCCATCGAGAACATCCCCTCCATCCGCCGCAAGGCCGAGTTCTGCTTCCGGTGGATCAACTCCCTGCACGATCTGCGCGAGCTGCGGACCCGTGAGGACCGACGGACGTTCCTGCTCAACCTGATCTGCTTCGCCGCCTGCATAGAGGGGCTGTTCTTCTACGGCGCGTTCGCGTACGTCTACTTCCTGCGCTCCCGGGGCCTGCTGCACGGGCTGGCCTCGGGCACCAACTGGGTGTTCCGCGACGAGTCCATGCACATGGCCTTCGCGTTCGACGTCGTCGACACCGTACGCGCCGAGGAACCCGACCTGTTCGACGACGACCTCGCAGACCAGGTCCGTGAGATGCTCACCGAGGCCGTCGAGTGCGAGGTCCAGTTCGCCGAGGACCTGGTCGGCCAGGGCGTACCCGGTCTGACGCTCACCGACATGCGGGAGTACCTCCAGCACGTCGCCGACCGCCGCCTCGCCCAGCTCGGCATCGACGCGCACTACGGCTCGGCCAACCCGTTCGCCTTCATGGAGTTGCAGGACGTTCAGGAACTGTCGAACTTCTTCGAGCGGCGGGTGTCCGCGTACCAGGTGGGGGTGACCGGCGCGGTGGCCTTCGACGACGATTTCTGAGGGGCGGCGCAGGGGCGGGGAGGGGTTGTGGCGGTGGTCAACCTGGCCGTCGCCGCGGTGCTCCTGGTCAGGAGTCGCGGCGGCACCGCGCTGCCCACGATCCTCGGGCGTCCGCAGCCCTCCCCGCGCCTTCGGGCCGCGATGCACGCCTGTCTGGGGCTCCGCATCGGCGTCGGCTGGCTCGTCAAGGACGCCTTCCCGCCCCACTCCACGGGCGACAGCCGGCGGTCACTCCCGCACGGGCGGGCGGGCACCCGGCTCTTCCGCCCGCTGAGTGTGGAGCACGCGAAGCGAGTCGAGTGCCACGGCGGTGAGTACGCCGCGGCCGACACCGGCGCGGCCCAGCAACTCCATCCCTCGGGTGACGGCCACGAAGTAGACGGCCAGCGATTGCACATTCGCGTCGTGCGGAATGTCCCCGTACTCCCGCGCATGCTCCAGGCACTGGGCATAGACTCCCGCGAGCTGTTCGATACCGGCCTTCGTGGCCGTCGAGAGCGGATCCTCCGCACCTGTCGATTCGACAAGCGCACGCGTGGTGAGCGAGACCCGCCGATCACTGCTACTGAACTCGATCGCCATCCGGAGCAGGTGACCCCTGATTCGTTCCAGTGGCGAGGCGTCGTCGTGGCCGAGTGCCTCCGAGACAGCGCGCGTCGCCTCCTCCCGGTCTTCCGAGAGTGCCCGGAGAAACAATTCCCGCTTCCCGCCGAACGCGTTGTACAAGCTCTGCTTCCCCAGGCCTGTCGCCCGCACCAGGTCGTCAAGTGTCGCAGCGGCGAGGCCGTGCACGGCGAACACCTCACTGGCGCTGCTGACGACATCACTCTCGCGAAACTTGCGGGGACGAGGCACGTGGGCGAGCTTACATTATTGACCATACGGTCAAAAACTTGCTAGCGTGCAGGGAGCGCGCATCAGTGGGACCGCGTCGGAGTTTCCTGTAGCAACACCGAGCACCGAGGAGAGTGGCCGTGGAGACCAACGAAGAGGTTGTTCGCGAGGCGTACCGGCTGGCGGAGGGAAGCGTCCTCGACGGACCTGGCTTTCGCGCCCTGTTCACCGAGGACGGAACGTTCAACGACGTGCCCAATTCGCTGACGTTCCGCGGAGACGATATTCCGCAGGCACTGACGGGCTTCGCCAGCATTTTCCCCGACATCCACCGGGAGTTGATCGAGATGCGTGCGCTCGGGGATGTCGTCGCGGTCGAACTACGAATTCAGGCAACACACCTCGGTGCGTTCCCGACTCCGATCGGCGACATCCGTCCGACCGGTAACCGTATCGACATGCCGGCGGCGGACCTCTGGTATCTCCGGGATGGAAAAATCGAGAGGTTCAACTGTTACAACGCGACGAACGTGATGCTCGCCCAAATCGGTGCCGGCCCCGACTTCACTTCGGCGGTCGAGGCCGCCAAGGCAGCTGCCACAGCTGCGTAGCTGCTCGGCGGATGCCGCAAGCCGAGCTGCCGGTAGAGAACGTCAGGTGGAGAGAACGCGCTCAGTCCGGCATGCCGGCGCACGCCGTCCCGTCGATGGTGCAGGCCGTGGGGGAGGCGCCGACCGTGGCGCCGTTCACCCGGAACGTCACACGCACCGACGCGCCGGCGGGCACCTTCCCCACGCTGCCGTCGGGCACGAACGTCCACACCGCACCGTCCTGCACGGCCCGCGCGCCCTCGACCTGACTGACCCGCAGTGACTCACGGGGCAGGGTGACGGCGAGCGTCCACTGCGGCACCGGCACCCGGCCGGGATTGCTGATCGTCACGCTGGCGCCGTAACTGAGCAGCGCGGTGTCCGCGATGGCGAACTCCGCGCCCAGGGCGGCGGGCGTCGGCGCCGTCGTCCCGGCCGACGGCGTCGGCGCGCCGGTGGGGGGGCCTGCGGAGGGCGGCGCGGCCGGGCTGCCCGACGGCGACGCGGGCGCGGTCGTGGCCGCCGGGATGGCGTGCGCCCGGGGTGTACCTGCCGACGGCGTCCCGACCTGGTCGACCGACGGCGGCGGGTTGAGGGTCACCGGCGCCAGCTTCTCCGGCGTACGCAGCACCACGACAACGGACACCGTCGTCGCGACCAGCACCCCGACCGCCGAGACCACCGCGACCCAGGTGGCCCGCGAGACGTCGCTCCGACCGGTGAGCACCCGCCGTGTGGCCGAGGCGACCGCCACGACCCGGTCCAGCAGAATGATCGCCACGGTACGACGTGGCTGTGGCGGTGGTGCCGGCACTGCCTTTCTCCCCCTCACATCGTCACCGGGCGCGCGGCCCGCGGTCCGTCCGGTCGCTCACAGAGCGCGGAGCCCGACGAGTATCGACTCGAGCAGCTCCGCGGACGGCAGCTCCGACAGCGTCGGCGGTTCGTGCGTCTCGATCAGGCCGGCCGTGAGCAGGTCACCGAGGAGCACCCGGACGGTGCCCAACGGCAGGTCCAGTTCGGCGCCGACCTCGGCAACCGACACTGGATGGTGACACAACTCCACGATCCTCGCCTGTTCGGGGAAGAGCGGTGTCCGCGGGGTGGCCGCTCGCCTGGCGACGACAAGCGAGATGAGGTCGAACTGGCCGCGCTCGGGCGCCGTACGCCCACCGGTCATGGTGTAGGGCCGCGCCACCGGCCCGGCGTCGTCGTCGTACCACGCCTCGTCAGCGGAGTCGTTGGTGGACACCAGCGTCCCCGCTCCGTACCGAGGAGGCCGGTTCCAGGCTGACCGGCAGATGCCGTTCGGCCTGGCCGACGAAGAGCGCCACCTCGTACGCCATGTCGCCGACCTCGGCGTCGTCCCCGGCGATCCGCACCGTCAGGATGGTCCCGTTGCGGATGGTGGCGACGAACAGGAACGCCCGCGACATCTGCACCACGATCTGACGCAGCCCACCCGCGTCGCAGGTGCGGGTGGCGGCCAGCCCCAACGCCAGCAGGCCGGCGACGACTCCGGAGATCTGCTCGGCCAGCTTCGCGCCCACGTGGCGGGAACCTCCCAGGGGTAGACCGTCCGGGGAGAGCACCACGGCGAACTCCGCGCCGTGGACCCGGTCGACCAGCCGGTCCAGGGCACCGGTCAGGCTGTCCCCGGTCGCCACTGCGTGCGTCATCGATGTCTCCTTGTTGCTCTCGCGACCGGCAACTCGACGGTGTCGGGGCCGGCGCTGCCGGGGTTGGGCCCGATCGGCCCGGGTTGACGGATCCGCATCGGCAGGTCCCCGTCCAGGTCCAACCCGCCGCGCGGGTGCCCGGCGCCGAGATGCCGCGGCACCGACCCGTCGCCGGTGGCGCGCACCGTGACCAGACCGTTGGGCAGGAGGACCACCGCTGCCGTACCGCCGCGCTGGCTGCGCCGCAGCGACACGTGCGCGCCGCAGCGGGCGGCCAGCACGGCGGCCGTGTACAGGCCCGCCGGACCGGTGGGCGGGTCGCCCGACGGCGGGTTGCCGAGCAGGTGGTTCGCGTCGGCCAGCGCGTCCGCGTCGAGGCCTGGCCCGTCGTCGACGACCAGGACGGCGCAGCCCTGCGGCCACTGCTCACCGGCGATCCGGACCGTGGTGTCCTGCGGTGAGTGGGACAGGGCGTTCTCGACCAGTTCGGCGAGCAGGTGCACGACGTCGGTGACGGCCGGGCCGGAGAGGGACCACGGCCAGTGCGGCGCGATGAGGACCCGGTGGTAGTCGGCCACCTCGGCGACCGCGCCCCGCGCGACGTCGAGCAGCGGCACCGGCCGCCGCCAGCGCCGGGCCGGCGTCGCGCCGGCCAGGGCGATCACCGTCTCCACGTTGCGGCGGACCCGGGTGGTGAGATGGTCGAGCTGGAACAGTTCGTCGGTCTCCTCGGCGGACCGCTCCCTCCGCTGCAGGGTGTCCAGCAGGTTGAGCTGGTCACGCAGCAGCGCCTGGTTGCGGCGGGTCAACCGCAGCACCAGTTCCCGGGCGGCGGCGCCGTCGGGGGCCGGCGCCTCGGGAGCCGGCGCGTGGTCGATCGGCGCCGGAGGTGGCGCCGCCGAGTCGGCGGGGGAGTGGGCCAGTCCTTCGGTTAGTCGCCGCAGCAGGCCGACCCAGCTCAGCAGGACCGCGAGCACCGCGATGAGCCCGAGGCCCAGCACCGCGCCGGTACGGGCGACGAGCACCGCGGCGCCAGGCGTGGCCCGCTCCACACTGTCCCGGGCCGACGCGGTCACCAGCTCGTGCAGGGCGACGAGGACGCCGTCGGCCGCCTCCCGCCAGCCCGCCCTGGTGATCCCGTCCACGAGGGTGGCGGTGTCCGTCCGCGACAGCGCCTCCTCCAGGGCTAGCAGGTTGGTGAAGGGCGGCCCGACCGCCAGCCGCTGCTGCTGCGCCGGCAGAGCGGCGACCGCCTCACCGAGCGCGTACCGCTGGTTGTTCACAAGCGCGACAAGTCCACGCCGCTCGTCGCGGTCGAACCGTCCACCGGCCAACGCGGCGCTGACAAGCGTGTCCTCGCGGGCGAGCAGTTCACGGGCCCGCGCCAGCGCGATCACCGTACGGGTGTCGGCGGCCAGGCCGCTCTCGTACGCGCCCCACTCCGGGCCGTACACGGCGAAGGCGGCGTCGACGAGCTGGTCGTACCCGTCGACGGCCCCGGAGCGGTCGAGCCGCCCGGCGTCCACCTGGGAACGGATGGTGCCCAGGCCGTTCAGTCGCCGGATGAGCTGGTCGGCCCGATCCCGTACGGCGCCTGCGGTGAGCAGTCGAAGGTCGTTGCCCTCGGCGAAGGCGCGAACCTCGGCCGCCGCCCGGTCGGTCCCTCCACGTGCCGCCGCCAGCGCGGGATCCGCCGACCCGGCCGCGGCGATCGTCTCGACGGTCAACCGGCGCTCGGTCTGCAGACCCAGGACCAGCCGGTCGATGGGCTGGCCCAGCGTCTCGGCGAGTGCCCGGACCCGCAGCAGGTCGACCGCGTCCTGACCGGTCAGGTAGGCCGCGTACGACCACAGCGTGAGCAGCACGGCCGCCAGCGCGACGAGTCTGGCCCGGATCCCTGGTCGGGTCATCGGGTCGACCGCCGTGGCCACGGCTGTCCGGCGGTGGTGCTGGCCCGGTCGGCGACGACGGTCCGCAGCAGCGCGAGGAGTTCGGCGCGGTTGGCGCAGTTGAGCCTGCTGCGCATCCGGGCCACGTGGTGCTCGACGGTCTTGGCCGAGATGAAGAGCCGGTCGCCGATCTCCCGGTAGGTCAGCCCGGCCAGGACCAGCTCGGCCACCTCGTACTCGCGGTCGCTGAGCCCCGGCCGGGTGGGGCCGGCGATGGCGTCGGCGACCTGCGCGGCGTCCTCGCCGGTAGCCGGCCGCTGCCCGCCGTCGACGCCGGCCGGGCGGCCCTGCAACGCCCGCGCGCATTCGAGCAGCGTCGTCATGGCCCTGCGGTCGGCGGTACGGATCGCGGCCTGCCCGGCCAGCCGGGCGCCGTCCCACCACAGGCCTGTGTCGTGCAGCCCGCGGGCCGCGGCCTCCACACGCACCGGGTCGACCGCGCCCCGCAGCACCTCCACCCAACTCTCCGCCGCCGCGGCGACGACCGCGGCGTACCGGCTGTGGCCGGCGGCGGCGAGCAGCGCGGCGACCCGGTCGTCGGCGACCGCCGGCTCGTCGGCCAGGATCGCCGCGTGCAGGCCGCTCCAGTGCAGCGGGACGCTCCACAGTGGTGGATCGCCCAGCCTGTTGAGCAGGTTTCGGCCCTCGCGCAGGTACGGCTCCAGGCGGGCCAGGTCGCCGAGGCGGGCGCCCGCGATGGCGAGTTCACCCAACGGCAGCAACGTGAACAGGTCCACGGGGTGCCGCACCACCGCCTCCAGGGCCTGCTCCCATCCGCCCTTGAGCGCTCCGAGGTCGCTGTTGCGCCTGGCGATGCCCATCCGCAGCGCGGCGGCGAAGAGCAGATCGCGGGATTCCAGCGGGCGCCCGTCGGCGGTGGTGGCGGCGAGACGGTCCGCGGCGGCGGCCGTCTGACCCCGGACCATCAGGATCCAGGCCTGCAACAGGCGGTGCCGGCGGGTCATCAACGGGCCGCCGACACCGGCCGCCAGCGCCCGGTGCAGCACCCGTTCGGCGATCTCCAGCTCACCGCAGTGCACGGCGGTCAGGGCGGCCAGCGCCGCCGGGCTGTCCGGCAGGAGCGCCGCCCGGCCGTCCGGCTCCAGCAGGGCCGCGGCCTGCACGAGCGCGGAGAGGGCGGCGGTCGGTGGGCCGGTGACGCTCTCGCGTACCCCGTCGGCCATCAGCCGGGCCGCGCTGGCCCGCAACGTGGGTGGCTCGCCGGCCGGGTCGCCCGCCGGCGCCTCGCCGGCGGCGGCCAGGTCACCGCCGGCCAGCCCGCCGACGGTGGCGAACGCGACCGACGAGGCGCTGCCCGACCACCGGTACAGCTCCACGCTGCGACCGACGTGCCCCCGGTGCGCCAGGGCGGTCGCAGCCACCACTGCCGCCTCGGCGCGTTCGGCCGGCGGGGCGGTGGCCAGCAGCCGGTCCGCCAGTCGCAGCGCGTCGTCGAGGTCGCCGGCGAGGGCCGTGGCGAGCGCCTGCTTGGCGCTCGCCGGCGCGCCGGCGGCCGTGGCCGCCGCGAACAGGTCGGCGGCGAACGCCGGCTCGTCGGCGAGCGCCTCCGTGGCGGCGGCCGTCAGGGTCGTGGCCGGGCAGTCGGCGAGCGCGCCCACCGCCCGCAGGGAACGGACCAGCGGCAGGACCGCGCCGCCGCGGGCCAGTTGCAACTCGGTGAGCCGGCGCCACACGGCGGCGCGGTCGGTGGCCGGGCTGAGCGCCGTGACGACCCGCCGGACGATCGGCGCGAGCCGGCCGTCGGCGCCGATCAACCCCGCCGCCCGGGTCGCGGCGATCAGCTCGTCCACGGCCTCCGGTTCCTTGTCGAGCAGAGCGCCGAGCATGCTCACCGGCAGGGGAACGCCCGCCGCGACCGCGAGCAGCAGACGCCGCACGGCGGTGGGCTGCGCCTCCAGATCCGGCCCGAACTCCAGCACGACCGACCGGGGTGCCTCCACCGGGGTGCCGGCCGGGGCGTCCGCGCCGACCAGACCACGGGCCATCCGCTCCACGTCCCGGGGCACCCCGGCGGTCTGCGTGTGCACGAAGTCGGCCAGGTCGCTGCGCCCGCC
The DNA here is from genome assembly GCF_042898105.1 of Micromonospora sp. NPDC000663. Lineage (NCBI taxonomy): Bacteria > Bacillati > Actinomycetota > Actinomycetes > Micromonosporales > Micromonosporaceae > Micromonospora > Micromonospora sp. NPDC000663. The sequence goes on along the minus strand of NZ_JBIAYR010000007.1, from coordinate 191,719 downwards.
CAGCTCGGGCACGGCGGCGAGGTAGGCCGCGGTCAGCTCCCGGGTGAACGGGCCGAGCAGCACCGCCTGCCCGTCCCGTCGCAGGACGTCCGCCAGGTCGGTGAGCGCCGCCGACCGGGGCCACGGGCGGTACGCCACCACGAGCCGGTGCCGGCGGCCGGCCACCAGGCGCAGCAGCACGCCCAGGCGCGCGTCGTCGAGCAGGTGCGCGTCGTCGACGAGCACCAGCGCGTCCGGGTCGACGGTCTCGCCCGGCTGGGGGGCGCCGGTGCGGACGGCGAACCCGGCCTGCCGCCGCGTGCGGGCCACCTGGGCGAGCAGGGCGGTCTTGCCGTGCCCGCCCGGCCCGCTCACCCCGACGACGAGCGGACCCCGGGGGTCTCGCCCGACCAGGTCCAGAAGGGAATCCGCCCCCCTGCCCAGCAGCAGTCGGGACTCGGCGACGTCATTCATGATCATTGTGGTCATCCTTCGCGTCCCCGGCTGAGGGTCAACGCCAGACGGGACGCCTTCGGCAGGTCCAGTGGGGGGATCCGGACCGGCGGACGGGGAGGTGGGTCGGCCGGGACGGGAGTGTCGTGGTGCGGGCGGCGCGGCACCGGGAGGGTGGCCCGGGCCTGGCCCGCCTGCTCGCGTACCGGAGCAGGGCCGCCGCCCGGTGCGGGCCGGCGCGGCGACACGACCTGGCAGGCGGCCATCGCCGCGCCGGTCGCGGCGGTCAACTGCGAATCGGGCTGCACCTCCACGGGCACCGCGAGAGCCGCCCCGACCAGCTCGGCGACGAGCGGGATGCGGGCGGAGCCGCCGGCCAGCAGGACGGCGTCGAGCTGCGCGGGCGTCCGGTCGGCGCCGTGCACCGTCCGCAGCAGGAGGTCGACGGTGGCCTGCACCGTCGGGCGGATCATCTCCTCGAACTGCGCCCGGGTCACCGGAATCCGCGCCGGGCCGCCCGGCAGGTTCACCACCACGTCGGCCGTCAGGTCGACGGTCAGCTCGCGCTTGACACGCGCGCACTCCGCCCGCAGGCCGCGCAGGGCGGCCTGGGTGCCCCGGCGCGCGCCGGCCGCCAACTCCCGGGCCAGCACCGTACGCACGTGCGTGGCAAGTGCCTCGTCGAAGTCGGCGCCGCCGATCGGGTCGAGACCCTGCGGGGTGCCGAAACCCTCGTACGTGCCGCGCGGGGTACGCCGCACCAGCGCCGCCTCGAAGCTGTTGCCGCCCAGCGCGTAGACCGCTGCCGTCGTACCGCCGAACCCGCGGGCCGCGTGGCTCTCCGCCACCGTCACCGTGCGGGGCAGCAGCGTGACGTGACGCAGGCCCAGGTCGGACAACGCCCGGTGCAGCAGATCCCGCCGGTACGGGCGCCAACCGGCCGGGTGACTGAGAACGATCGCCTCGGCCGGTGCCCCCTCCAGGGCGTGGACCCGATCCACCACCCACCCGGCCAGCTCCGCGGTGAGCGTCTGCGGCGCGCACGCCTCGCCGCCGAGCAGCAGCGGCACGTCGTCGCCGATCCGGCGGACGAAGTCCCTGGTGGTGCGGCTGCCGTCGTCGGTCGGCGGTTCCCCGACGCGCAGCGAGCCGTCCTCCGACAGGTACAGCACCGACGGCACGAGAGGCGAGTCGGCGCCGAGCCCGACGGGTTCCGGACGCGTCCAGGTCGTGCCGTTACGCCGTGCGACGGCGGCGGCCGTGTTGGTGCTTCCGATGTCGATCCCCAGGACGTACCGCATCCGTCTCTTCTCTCCCCGTGAGGTGGCCGGCCGGTGGGCGCTCGCGCCGACGACCAACCCCGGCGAACCCCCGTGGGCTCCTACGTTCGTACCAGAGATCGCTCCCTGGTCGGGACCCTAATCTGGCCGGGACGGTTTCCCCCTGTCCCCCTAACGTACGAAGCGGTGGAGCCCCTAGTTCAAGGGGATCGGATGCGGGCCGAGCCCCGATGTCCGGAGGTGCCCCCGGTCGTAGCGTTCCTGTCGACGCAAGACGGTCGCTGACGCCACATCCGAGGAGAACCGGCACATGGACTCGCAACAGACCCTCCACGACTTCGTGCTCGACCTGCTGACCAACCCCGACGCGCGGTCGGCGTTCGACCTCGACCCGGAGGGCGCGCTGCACGCCGCCGGGCTCAGCGACATCACCGCCGCCGACGTGCAGGACGTCGTCCCGCTCGTGGTCGACTACGCGCCGGGTCAGGGCCTCGCGCCGCTCGCCCCGGTCACCGGTCAGCTCGGCCTGGACCCGCTGGTGACCGACACCACCGACGTGGTCGGTCAGTTGCAGAGCGTGGCGCAGCAGATCAGCATCACCAGCTCGCCCAGCGGCCTGGACGTCAAGGCAGGCGTGCTGGGCGCCATCGCTGTCGACCCGAGCGCCGTCGCGGCCGGGGTCACGGTGCTGCCGGGGATCGGCCTGGGCGTCGGCCCGAGCGGTCTGGACACCGACCTGACCGGCGTGAACGACGTGGCGCACACCCTCGACGCCGACGTGGTGCAGCCGGTCGACGGCATCGTCGACCCGGTCCTCGGCGATGTCACGGGCACCGTCGGCAACACCGGCGGTCTGCTGGACACCGGCGACCACGGCCTGCTCGGCGGCGACCTGACCGGCGGCGTCCTGCCCGGCACCCAGGGTCACCTCGGTGGTGTGGTCGGCTCGCTGGGTGTCGGCGACACCCTCGGCGGGCTGGGCCTGGGCGACGGCGGCGGCGCCGTCGGCGGCGTTCTCCCGCCCCTTGACGTCCCGTCCACTGTGGGCGGCGTGACGCACCAGGTGGAGGGTCTCCTCCCCGGCGTCACCGGCACTGTCGGTGACGTGACCGGCGGTGTCACCGACGGTGTGCTCGGCGACACGCACGACGGGGGGCCCGCCTCGTCGGACCACGGTCTGCTGGGCATCACCGGGGGCCTGCTCTGACGGGGTGTTCCACCTGGAGCGGGAGGCCGGACCGTCTCGGGCGGTCCGGCCTTCTCCAGTTCCCCAACCGGTCCCTCTTGATAATTGAGCCGAAATCCGCACACTTGGTGCGGTGATGGCGGGGATCTGGTTGGACGTCCTGGACGAGATCGCCCGTACGTGCAGCGCGCACGGGCGAGACGACCTGCTCGAAACGGTGCGGCAGAAGCGTGCCCAACTGCTGGACCCGAAACTGCGCGTCCTGGTCATCGGCGAGCCCAACCAGGGCAAGAGCCAGCTGATCAACGCGATCATCAACGCGCCCGCCTGCCCGGTCGGCGACGGGCGTACCACGGTCCTGCCGACAGTCGTGCAGCACGCCGAGGCCGCGTACGCCGCGGTGGCCCAGGGGCCACCCCCGGGTCGAGGCGCCGGTGGCGCCGCCGTCATCGCCGTCGAGCGGACCCCGGTGGCGCTGGACCAGGTCGCGGCGGGTGTGGCAGGCACCGTCGGGCGCCGGTCCGGAGGCGGTCCGGCGTACGTCGAGATCGGGGTGCCCCGCGCGCTGCTCGGCGCGGGACTGGTGCTCGTGGACACTCCGGGCGCCGACGAGGTCGCCGCCGTCGGCGGAGCGGGCCCGGTCGCCTCGCCCGGTCGCGCGGACACGGTGCTGCTGGTCTCCGACTCGACCCGGGAGCTCTCGGTCACCGAACTGGACATGCTGCTGCACGTCATGCGCTCGCACCCGAACGTGGTGGTGGTGCAGAGCAAGACGGATCTCGTCGCGGACTGGCGAGCGGTGGCCGAGCGCAACCGCCAGCACCTGGCCGACGCCGGCATCCCCGCGCCGGTGATCCCGGTCTCGGCGACGCTGCGGCTGCGCGCGGCCACCGCCGACGACCGGGATCTGAACGCAGAGTCCGGCTTCCCCACGCTCATCGCGCGGCTGCGCCGGGACATGTCCGGCAAGGCCGACCAGTTGGCCCGTGGCGCGGTGCAGGCGGTGGCCCGGACGGTGGTGGAGCAGTTGGCGGCGCCGCTGCGCGCCGAGCTGGCGACCCAGGAGGCCGAGGAGCAGTCCGGGCCGATCTCCCGCCTGCACGCGGCGCAGCGTGAGGTCGACGAGCTGCGCCGCTGCTCCACCCGCTGGCAGAACACCCTGAACGACGAGGTCGCGGACCTGCTCTCCGACATCGAGTACGACCTGCGCGACCGGACCCGGCAGATCCTGCGCGCGGTGGACGACGCGTTCGACACGGCCGATCCGCTGGTCGCCTGGGACACCTTCCAGGACTGGCTGGAGCGCAGCCTGGTGGAGGCGGCGGAGGCGAACCACGAGTGGCTGATCCAGCGCTGCGACTGGATCGCCCGTCGGGTGGCCGCCAACTTCGCCAGGTACGGCTACGACGTGCTGCCGCCGTGGTCGATGACGATGCCCGACGACATCGGCGAGCGGCTGCCGGAGCTGGAGCGGCCCAAGATCGACCGGTTCACCACAGGGCAGAAACTGTTCACCGGCATGAAGGGCTCGTACGGCGGGATGCTGATGTTCGGTCTGGCGACGACGCTTGCCGGAATGCCGATGATCAACCCGGTCTCGGTGGGGATCGGCGCGCTGTTCGGCGGCAAGAGCATCCGCGACGAGAGCAAGCAGTTGCTGCGTCGTCGGCAGGCGACGGTGAAGACGGCCATCCAGCGGCACGTGGACGACGTCTTCGTCCGCGTCATCAGGGACTGCCGCGACGCCGTACGCCAGGTACAGCGGATGCTGCGGGATCACTTCACGGGGCTCACCGAGGAGCTTCAGGAGGCCATCGTGCAGTCGTTCCGCAGCGCCAAGCAGGAGGCCGACACCGACGCGGCCCAGCGTGAGCAGCGCCAGCGCGAGATCCGGTTGAGGATGACCCGGTTGGCGGCCGTCTACGAGCAGGCCCAGCAGCTCAGCGGCGCCCGTGCCACCCCGGGGCTGTTGGAGCCTCGGGCGTGACCGTCGGCGTACGCCTGGACGAGGCGGCGTGGGGGTTGCTGCACCAGGCGCTCGACCTCTACCGGGCCAATCCGCGGGCCGTCGGGCAGTTGCGGCACCAGGTGGCCCGGCTGGAGGAGCCGCTGCGGATCGCGGTCGCCGGCCCCTGGCGTTCGGGCAAGTCGACGGTGCTGAACGCGCTGATGGGTGAGGAGGTCGCGCCTGTCGAGGGAGCCGACGGCGCCTTCACATGGTACGAGGACGCCCCCGCGCCGCGCGCCACCGCGTACCCGGCCGGTCAGCCCCCGCAGGAGTTGACAGTGGTCAAGTCGGCGACCGGGATGCGTGTGGATCTGGGCTGGGGTGCGGGGGAGGTGCGTGACGTCGTGGTGCGGTGGCCGACGCGGGCGCTGCGGCAGATCACGTTGATCGACACCCCGGCGCTGAGCGGCGCCGGTGAGCGGGGCCACGTGTCGGTGATGGACCGGGTGCTGCGCGACGCGGACGCGGTGCTGTTCCTGACCCGCGACGGTCGCGACAGTGATCTGCGGGTGCTGGAGTCCGGCCGGGAGAGCGCCGTCGGCCAAGCCGCCCCGGTGAACGTGATCATGGTGTTGTCCCGGGCGGACGAGACCGGCGGTGGCCGGATCGACGGGCTGCTCACCGCTCGCCAGTTGGCGCGACGGCACTACCGCGATCCCCGGGTGGGCGCGCTGGCGGTGAACGTGGTGGCGTGCAGCGGGTCGATCGGACTGGCCGGCCGGATGCTCGGCGAGTCGGACTTCGGGGCCCTCGCGACGCTGGCCGGGGTCCCCCGCGCGGAGTTGGACACCCACCTGCTCTCCGCCGACCGCTTCCTCCGTGGCGACCTGCCGGTACGCGTGGACCCGGACCTGCGGACGGCCCTGCTGGACCGTTTCGGTCTCTTCGGGATCCGGTTGGCGACCACCCTGGTCCGCTCCGGCTTCGACACGCGGGTGAAGCTCTCCGCCGAACTCATCCGCCGCAGCGGCCTCACCGAGCTGCGCGAGGCGGTGACCCGCTGCTTCATCGACCGCCGCGACACGCTCAAGGCGCGGTCGGCGCTGGCCGCCGTGGAGGCCCTGCTCCGGGCCGAGCCGGTCCGGGGCTCCGCCGAGCTGGTCGCCACGATCGAGCAGATCCTCGCCGGCGCCCACGAGTTCCGGGAGTTGCGCCTGCTGGTGGCGCTGCGGCACACCCGGCTCGGGTTCGACGCGGAGCTGGCCGCGGAGGCGCAGCGGCTGATCGGTGGCGACGGGGTGGGGCTCGCCGCCCGTCTCGGTGTCGAGCACGAGGCGACCGTGCAGCGGCTCTGGGAGGTCGCCGCCGACGCGCAGTGGCGGTGGCGGGACCGGGCGGAGGACCCGGCGCTGCCGCTGGCCCAGCGCCGTGGCGCGGAGGTGGTCGTGCGCAGCTGCGAGGGGATGCTCGCGGAGCTGGCCGCCGGTGGGCGCTGAGGTGCGCTGACGGGTGGAACCCGTCACTGCGGGTGGCCGCCTTTATACCCCCTGGGGTATCGTTCGGCGCAGGAGGTGGCGAGCGTGAAGCTTCGACCCGAGATGACAGGCGAGGCGCTGACCCGTCTCAAGCGAGCCCGTGGGCAGCTGAACGCGGTGATCGAGATGATGGAGGAGGGTCAGGACTGCCGGGAGGCGCTGACCCAGCTCGCCGCCGTGTCGAAGGCCATCGACCGGGCCGGCTACAAGATCATCGCTTCGGGCATGCGGCACTGCGCCATCGCGCGCGATCGGGGCGATCAGCCCGAGATGACCGAAGAGGAGCTGGAGAAGCTGTTCCTCGCCCTGGCGTGAGCCGCCGGGTCTGAGGAGCCTTCTGGCGGGTGACCGGCTGCCCGCGCCGCGTGATCCCGGTGTGGGCGGGTAGGCGTCGTGCACTCGCAGACGTCTGCCTTCCCTATACCCCCGGGGGTATTCGAGTCTGAAGAAGGAGTACGCACATGACAGTCCAGGTGTCCGTCATCGCGACCTCGCCACTCGGTGACCGCAGCTACCTGGCCACCGACGGCCAGCGGGCAGTGGTCGTCGACCCGCAGCGCGACGTCGACCGGGTGCTGGCGCTGGCCGGCAAGCTCGGGGTACGCGTCACGCACGTGCTCGAGACGCACCTGCACAACGACTACGTCTCCGGCGGGCTGGACCTCGCCCGGCTCACCGGCGCCGAGTACCTGGTGTGCGCCGACGACGAGGTGGCCTTCGACCGCCGGGCGGTGGCCGACGGGGACGTCGTCACCGTGTCCGAGACGCTGCGGATCCGCGTCGCCGCCACACCCGGACACACCTTCCACCACCTGTCGTACGTCCTCGACGACGCCACCGACGGCGGGTGGTCACCGGTCGGCGTGTTCACCGGAGGGTCGCTGCTGTTCGGTACCACCGGCCGCACCGACCTGCTCGGCCAGCAGCACGCCCACACCCTCGCCCACCACCAGTACGCATCCGCCCGGCGCCTGGCCGACCTGCTGCCCGACGGCGCTCAGGTCTGGCCCACCCACGGCTTCGGAAGTTTCTGCTCCGCCAGCCAGGCCGATGCCCCCGAGTCGACTATCGGTCGGGAGAAGCAGGCCAATCCGGTGCTGCGGCTCGCCGCCGACGAATTCGTCACCGACACCCTCGCCGGGCTCGACGCCTACCCGGCGTACTACGCCCACATGGGCGTCGCCAACGCGGCCGGCCCGGCACCTGTCGACCTCAGCCCCGTGGCGCGCGCCGACGCCGCCGAGCTGCGGCAGCGGATCGACGCGGGGGAGTGGGTGGTCGACCTGCGGCACCGCAGGGCGTACGCCGCCGCGCACCTCGCCGGAACCGTCAGCCTGGGCCTCGACGGCCCGATGTCGACCTGGCTCGGCTGGCTGATCGACTGGGGCGTCCCGGTCACCCTGCTCGCCGAGACACCCGAGCAGGTCGCCGACGCCCAGCGCGAGCTCGTCCGGATCGGCATCGACAGGCCCGCCGCGCGCGCCACAGGCGCACCGGACGAGTGGGCCACCAGCCGGGACGACCTGCGTGAGCTGACAGTCGCCGACTTCGACGCGCTGGCCGCCGCCCAGACCGGGAACACCCCGGCCGGGCTGCCCGACCCGCGGGTCGTCCTCGATGTGCGGATGACGAACGAGTGGAGGGCGGGCCACGTGGCCGACGCCGTCCACATCCCGCTGCCCGACCTGCCCGGACGCCTGGCCGAGGTGCCCGCCGGGACGGTCTGGGTGCACTGCGGCTCCGGATACCGGGCCGCGGCCGCCGCGTCCCTGCTGGCCAACACCGGACGCGACGTCGTCCTGATCGACGACATGTTCGGCCGGGCCGAGCAGGCCGGCGTCGCCATGACCACGAATTCCTGAACCGAACGAGGAGACATGAACCCGTCCCACCCGCACAGCCTGGACGCGACCGCCCTGCGCGACCTTCTCGACTCGGGCGATGCGCCCCGGGTGCTTGACGTGCGTACGCCTGCGGAGTTCGAGTCCGCGCACATCCCCGGCTCCTACAACGTCCCCCTCGACCTGCTCCGGGAGCACCGTGACGAGCTGCGTCGGCACCTCGACGAGGACGTGGTGCTGGTCTGCCGCTCCGGGGCCCGGGCCGCTCAGGCCGGACAGGCCCTCGCCCAGGCCGGTCTGCCGAACCTGAAGGTCCTCACCGGCGGCATCCTCGCCTGGCAGGCCACGAACGCGCCAGTCAACCTGGGTCGGGCCCGCTGGGACCTGGAACGTCAGGTACGCCTCGTCGCCGGCTCCATCGTGCTGCTCAGCGTCCTCGCGTCGGTGGTGCTGCCGGGCGCCAAGTGGGTGGCCGCGTTCGTCGGCGCCGGCCTGACCTTCGCCGCGATCAGCAACACCTGCGCGATGGGCATGCTGCTGAGCAAGCTGCCCTACAACAGGGGTGCGCGCTGCGACCTGGACGCCGTCGTCGATCACCTGCGCGACCGGAGTCCGGCCGCGAGCAGGTCGTGACCTCTCTGGTCCTGACCCTCGCGTTGGCCGTGGTCATCGGCGTCAGTCTGGGCCTGCTCGGCGGCGGCGGATCCATCCTCGCCGTGCCGCTGCTGATCTACGTCACCGGCCTGCCGGTCGACGAGGCCATCGCCACCTCGCTGTTCGTCGTCGGCGTCACGAGCGCGGTGGCCCTGGTGCCGTACGCGTGGGCCCGGCGGGTCCGTTGGCGTACCGGCCTGCTCCTCGGTCTGGCGGGGATGGCCGGCGCGTACGGGGGTGGGCGCCTCGCGGCGGTCGTTCCGGGCACGGTGCTGGTGGTCCTGTTCGCGCTGATGATGCTCGCCACCGCCGTCGGCATGATCCGTGGTCGCCGCGCCGGTGACGGCGAGCCCGGCGACGACGCCGGACGAGGGCAGGCGCCGTCGCGGGCAGTTGCCGTCGGCGCGGCGGTCGGGGTCGTCGCCGGTCTCGTCGGCGCGGGCGGCGGGTTCCTCGTCGTGCCCGCGCTGACTCTGCTCGGCGGTCTGCCGATGGCCGTGGCGGTCGGCACCTCCCTGGCGGTCATCGCGATGCAGAGCCTGGCCGGGTTCGTCGGTCACCTCGCCGCCGTGGCGGTCGACTGGACGCTCACCGCCGCGCTCACCGCCGCCGCGGTCGCCGGCAGCCTCGTGGGGAGCCGGCTCTCCCGCCGCGTCCCGGAGCGTCGCCTGCGTCCGGCTTTCGGCTGGTTCGTCCTGGCGGTGGGCGTTCTCGTCCTGGGCCAGCAGGTGACCGCCCTGGCGGCGTAGGACGCTCAGGATCCCGCGAGCGCGCCGGTCTCCCGGTGGTTGACATGGGCGACAGCGTCGTCGCGCCTGTCGAAGACCGGAAACACGCCGTCCAGGCGCATGGTGTGCAGGACGGTCCGGATGAAGCGGGACGGCGCGGCGAGGCAGAGCGTGACACCACGGTCGCGGGCGTCGCGGTGGGCGCGGACGAGCTGACCACCGCCGGCCGGGGCTGCGGGCGGTCGGTGACGATCCGTGGCGAGCAGCTTCTCCACCCGCGTGCGCATCCAGACCGGCAGCAGCCGGTCGAGTCGCGAGAGGCGCCGGACAATCGCGCTGTCGGCGCTGGCGGCCCGGGGAATCGACGCGGTGCTCACCGGCCCTGCGGGACCGTGAGCAGGGCGGCGAGCTGGCGAAGGATCGCCGGGCGGGCGCGGTAGTAGACCCAGGTGCCCCGGCGCTCGGCGTCGACGAGCCCTGCGGCGCGCAGCGTCCGCAGGTGGTGCGAGATGGTGGGGCCGGTGAGGTCGAAGGCGGGGGTGAGGTCGCAGACGCAGATCTCCCCGCCCTCGGCGGAGGCGATCATCGACATCAGCTGAAGGCGGACCGGGTCGCCGAGGGCCTTGAACGCGGGGGAGAGCGCGGCGGCGGCCTCGGTCGGTAGGCGCCGTTCGGCCAGGGAGGGGCAGCAGGCCACGTCGACGGTCGCTTGTTTCGACATTCGTCTAGGTTGACAGTTATCTAATCAGCGTGCAACTGTCTGATTCGACAGACGTCGAGACAGTGTCTCAGGTAGCCGCACCCAGAACGGAGCCTCGCCGATGCCCGACCTCACCGTACGTCCGATGAGCGTCCGCGACGCCGACCGCGTCCTTGCCATCTACCAGGCCGGACTCGACGGTGGTGACGCGAGCTTCGAGGTCGTGGCACCGACCTGGGCGGCCTTCGACGCCAGCCGCCTGCCCGCGCACCGATTCGTGGCAGTCGACGGCGAGACCATCCTCGGCTGGGTCGCCGTCTCGCCGACGTCGACCCGTCAGGTCTACTCCGGAGTGGTCGAGCACTCCGTCTACGTCGACCCGGCAGCCCGGGGACGCGGAGTCGGCCGACTGCTGCTCGACACCCTGATCACCTCGACCGAAGCCGCGGGCATCTGGACGATCCAGTCCGGGATCTTCCCGGAGAACGTCGCCAGCCTCGCCCTGCACCAACGGGCCGGGTTCCGCGTCATCGGGGTCCGCGAACGGGTCGGCCGCCACCACGACCGCTGGCGCGATGTCGTCCTGCTGGAGCGGCGCAGCCCCACCATCACCTGACAAGGAGTCACCCGATGAACGCCCTGGACAGCCTTCCCGTCGTGGTCGTCGGCGCCGGTCCGACCGGTCTGGCCGCCGCCGCCCACCTGCACGAACGCGGTCTGCCCTTCGTCGTCCTGGAGGCCGGCGACACCCCCGGCGCCGCCGTACGGCAGTGGGGGCACGTGCGGGTCTTCTCACCCTGGCGCTACAACGTCGACCCGGCCGCCCGCCGGCTGCTCGACGAGGCCGGTTGGGTCGCTCCCGACCCGGAGGCCCTGCCCACCGGCGCGGAGCTGGTCGGCGACTACCTCCAACCGCTCGCCGAGCTGCCCCAGCTCAAGCCGCACGTCCGGTACGGCGCCCGGGTCGGGGCGATCAGCCGCCTCGGCCTGGACCGGCTGCGCACCGCCGGACGCGACCGCACGCCGTTCCTGGTCCGCCTCACCGACGGCACCGAGCTGCTGGCCCGCGCCGTCATCGACGCCTCCGGCACCTGGGACACCCCCAACGTCCTCGGCGCGTCAGGCCTGCCCGCCCGGGGTGAGGCCGACGTCGCCGCATACCTCGAGCACGCGCTGCCGGACGTCCTCGGCGCCGATCGGGACCGCTTCGCCGGCCGGCACACCCTCGTCGTCGGCGCCGGCCACTCCGCGGCGAACACCCTGCTGTCCCTGGCGGAGCTGGCCGCCGCCACGCCCGGTACCGAGGTGACCTGGGCGATCCGCACCACCTCGCCCGCGCGGACGTACGGCGGCGGGGACGCCGACGCCCTGCCGGCGCGCGGGGCGCTCGGATCGCGGCTGCGCCACCATGTCGACGCCGACCGGATCCGCCTGCTCACCGGTTTCTCGGTGCACGCCCTCACCCCTGCCGACGGCCGGGTGGTCGTTGTGGTGCGGCATGCCGACGGTGGCGAGGAGGCGGTGGCCGTCGACCGTGTCGTCGCCGCCACAGGCTTTCGCCCCGACCACTCCATCGCCTCGGAACTGCGCCTGGACCTGGACCCGGTCCTGGGCGCCACCCGCGCCCTGGCGCCGCTGATCGACCCGAACGAGCATTCCTGCGGCACGGTTCCTCCGCACGGCGTCGACGAACTCGCCCACCCGGAGAGGGGCTACTACGCGGTCGGCATGAAGTCCTACGGTCGGGCGCCGACGTTCCTCATGGCCACCGGCTACGAGCAGGTCCGCTCCGTGGTCGCGGCCCTCGCCGGGGACTGGGCCGCCGCCCGTGACGTCCAGCTCGACCTGCCCGAGACCGGCGTGTGCACCAGCAACGCCGCCGACGCGGCGTCCGGCGACGGCTGCGGGTCGACCGCAGAACCCGAGCCGGCCGGCCGTGGCCTGGCCGCCGGCCTCACCGGTGACCTCCGGTCCGCGCCGCTCAGGCTCGTCGCGCTCGACGCGGGTCAGAGCGGCGGCTGCTGCGCCAGCTGACGTCCGTCCCGGGCGGCGCGGTCACCGTCGGCTGGCGCACGCCACACAGGTACGCGCCGACGGGCGGGCGGCGAGCCGTTCGGCGGGGATGGGGCGGGAGCACCGTTCGCACACGCCGTAGTTGCCCGCGTCGACCCGGCTCAGCGCCACGTCCAGTTCCGCCAGGCGTCGACGTGTCGCGTCCAGGACGGCGGTGAGCTGGGCCCGTTCGAACGCGATAGTGCTGCCCTCGGGGTCGTGCTCGTCGTCGGCGTTCGACGACCGGGACGCCTCGAAGAGGCTCCGCAGGTCGCCCTCCAGCGCGGTGGCCTGGCTGGCCGTCTCGTCGCGCCGCCGGAGCAGGTCCGCGCGGATCGCGCTGGATTCGCTGTTCATGGTGGTTCAACGGTACGCCGGACGACCGGGACCTCCGTGCGCGCTCATCCTCGGGAGCGGAGGTCCTCGCGATGGGGGCGGCCGTGCCCGTCCTCACGGTCGATCCGCAGTTCCCGTTCCAACTCGGCGATGACCGCCCGCAGGTCGTCCAGCCGTTGGGTGAGCGCGATGCGGTCCACCTCGTCGGGGACGCCGTCGCCGTCCTCGTCGTAGCCGGGGGCCAACCGCTCGGTCATCTCCAGCCGGCGTGCCTCCTCCATCGAGTTGACGATGACCGCGATGAGGATGTTGAGGAGCAGGTTGACCGTGATGATCACGTAGCTGACGTAGTAGAGCAGCGTCCACGGCGACATGGCCAGTCCCTGCTCGATGAGGTCGGGCAGGGTCTCCAGCGACAGCAGCACGAACAGCGTCAGCAGCGACCGGCCGATGTCGCCGTACTCGTCGGGATAGCGGTCGCCGAAGATCAGCCAGCCGGCCATCCCGTACACGTAGAGCGTCACCACGGCCAGGGCGAGGAATCCGGCGACGCCCGGCAGGCTGCGCCACAGGGCGGAGACGATGGTCCGCAGGCCCGGCGAGAACCGCACCAGCCGCACCATCCGGGCAACCCGGACCACGCGCAGCAGGGCCGAGTCACCGTGCAGGCCCGGAACGAAGATGGCCGCGATCACGAGGAAGTCGAAGACGTTCCAGCCGTGCCTGAAGAAGTCCTGCGGACGGCGGCCGTAGGCCGCCAGCCGGATGGTGATCTCCAAAACGAAGACCGCGCGGAAGAGCCATTCCAGCCCGTGCAGCGCCGCGTTCGCGGGGATCAGACCGTCGTACGTCTCCAGGCCGAGAACGACGCCGTTGGCGAGGATGGCGACGACGATGACGATCTCGAAGGGGCGTGACCGGGCGAGCCGCGCGCAGGCGTCGGCCAGCGCGGGCCGGCGGTGCGGGGGCATGGCGAGCAGCCTATCCAAGATCAAGCTCGCCCGGCGAGCGCGCGACCGCTCAGGAATGGCCCGCCAGGTCCGGCGTCACGGGTGCGGCGAAGAAGTCGACGAGCGGTTCGACGATCCTCGGGTGTGCGCGGTTGATGGCGTCGTGGCCGCTGCGGGGGATCGTCAGCGCCCGTGCGCGAGGCAGTGCGCGGGCCAACGCCTCGTTCATGTCGGCGTAGTAGGGCGGGCCGTCGGCGCCGCAGGCCAGCAGCACCTCCGCGGTCACCCCGGCCCACCGCGTGGCGGGCCCGTCGTGCGCCAGGATCAGGGCCGTCTCGTCCAGCGTCATCGGCAGCAGATCGCCCATCATGCGGCCGATCGGGGTCTGCAGGAAAGCGCGGATGATCGCCACCCGGACGGCGAGCGGAAGCCTCGCCGCCGCCATCTGCGGGTTGATTCCGGCGGTCGTGATGGCGAGACCCCTGGCGATGTCGCCATCACGTGCCGCCGCGCGTGCCGCCTCGAGCCACGCGAAGGGCATGCCGCCGTCGACGGAGATGGCGGCGTCGTAGAGGGCGAGCCGGTCGATCGGCAGATGACGTGCGCCCTCGAGTGCGATGAACCCGCCGGCACTGTGGCCGATGACGTTTCTGGCTCCGGTGTTTTCCAGCACCGTGGCGAGGTCGTCGATCTCCTGGCCGACGGTGTACGGCTCGGATCTGGGTGGCGCGTCGGCCCGTCCCCGCCGGTTGTAGAGGTGCACGGTGAACCGGTCGGCGAGGGCGGCGGTCAGCCGGCGGTAGACGTCGATGGTGACGCCGCCGCCGTGTACGAGGACGATCCCCGGGCCGTCGCCCGTGGAGTGCAACGCCACGGTCTGCCCGTCGCGCGCCCTGATCCGCTCCGTCATCGGTCCGCCTCTCCGTGTCAGCAAACTGCGAACGACGTTTGCAGTTTACAGTGGATCGGTGACCGACGCACCCAGGAAATCCGGCGACCCTGCCGCCGACGGTCGGCAGTCGGTCTGGGCCCGGCCCGAACGGGGCAGCCGTGGACCGGCGCCGGCCCACAGTCGGGACGCCATCGTCGTGGCGGCCATCGCCCTGGCCGACGCCGAAGGGCTCGCCGCGGTGTCGATGCGTGCCGTCGCCACCGCACTCGGCACCGGCGCGGGATCGCTCTACCGCTACCTGTCGTCCCGCGACGATCTGCTGGACCTGATGACCGACCGTGTCGTGGGGGAGATGCGGCCGTACCCGCAGGATCGGGGCGACTGGCTGGACACGATGATGCTGCTGGCCCGTCGGCAGTTGGCGCTGCACCGCGCCCACCCGTGGCTGCTGGACGTGATCCATCGCGGCTCCGGTGTCGGCCCCGAGGGCCTGGCCTGGTTCGACAACTGCATCCGGGTCCTGGAGCCGGTGCCCTGTGCCGTCTCGGCCAAGTTCGAGGCGATCGCCATGATGACCGGCGTGGTGACCCTGTTCGCCCGTAGCGAGGCCGCCTCCGGGGCGGTCGGTTTCGCGGGCGTCGACCTCGCGGCGTACCCGCATCTGGTCGCGGCGCTCCGCCAACCCTCCGCGCCGCCGCCCCCGGAGGACCTCTTCGAGCGGACGCTCCGCAGCATGCTGAGTGGCCTGCTCACCGACCCGGCATGACGTCGGACGGCGACGCGGAGGGCTGTGCCGCAGTGGAGGTCGGCTACTTCGGCGTCGCGGCCGGTCAGCCCCGCGCGGCCCGGATGGCGTCGCGCAGCGGGGTGCTCGGCCGGCCGATCAGGCGGCTGAGGTCGTCGCTGTCGGTCGCCAGCTCGCCGAGGGCGATCGAGTGGTCGAGCGCGGCGACGAAGCCGGCGGTGCCGGCGTCCAGCCCGACGCTCTGCAGGGTGGCGGCCAGGTCGGTGGCCGACATGTCCCGGTGCACGACAGTGGTGCCGGTGACCTCGGTGACGGCCTCGGCCAGTTCGTCGAAGGTGAACGCCGTGCCGCCCAGTTCGTAGACGACTGTGCCGCCCTCGTCGCGGGTCAGCACCGCGGCCGCGGCTGCCGCGTAGTCGGCCCGGGTCGCGGCGGAGACCCGGCCGCCGCCGGTGGCTCCGAGGATGGCGCCGCTCTGGAGGTACTGCGGTAGCTGGTCGGTGTAGTTCTCGGTGTACCAGCTGTTGCGCAGCGCCGTGTACGGCAGGCCCGACGCGGCGAGGACCGCCTCGGTCGCCTTGTGCTCGGGTGCCAGGGGGTTCGTGGTCGTGTCGGCCTTCAGGATGCTCGTGTAGACGACGCGCTCGACCCCGGCGAGTCTGGCGGCGTCGATGACGGCGGTGTGCTGGGCGACACGCTGCCCGGGGGTGTCGCCGGAGATGAGCAGCAGGCGGCGTACGCCAGCCACGGCGCCGGGCAGCGTCGACGGGTCGTCGTAGTCGGCCTGTCGGATCTCGACGCCGCGCGCGGCCAGGTCGACGGCCTTGTCGGTGTCGCGGACCACGGCGGCGATCTCGGTGGCGGGCACGCCTGTGTCGAGCAGGCACTCGATGACCAGGCGGCCCAGCCGGCCGGTGGCGCCGGTGACGGCATAGGTGGGCATGGGGACCTCCGAAGGGGCGGTAATGATCGGCAAGCACTTACGAATCTACAGTACGAATGATTGTGTAAGCGTCGGGTAGGCTGGTGAGGTGAACGACAAGCCGGCCCACGACCCGGCGGGGCCTACCCAGGAACTCGTCAGCGATGTCTTCGCGCGGGGCTGCACCTCGCGTGCTGCCTTCGAGGACGTGACCTCGAAGTGGGCCTCACTCGCGCTGCTCGCCCTCGGCGAGGGCCGGTACCGGTTCAACGCGCTGCGGCGGCGCATCGACGGGGTCAGCGAACGGATGCTCTCGCAGACTCTGCAGACGCTCGAACGCGACGGCATGCTCACCCGCGAGGTGCTCACCGCGATCCCGCCGCGCGTCGAATACTCCCTGACGCCCCTCGGCGCCCGCGTCGCCGAACAGTTGCGTGGCCTCGCGGACCTGCTGGAGGCCTCGGTGCCCGAGTTGCAGACGGCCCGCGAGCGCGAGCGGGCCTAACGCACGCCAGCCCGCTCCCGTCGCACCGCCGGCCCCGGCCGCCGGGTGCGCTGGATCAACACGACGCACGCCAGCACCATCACCGCCGCCACGATCGAGGTGGGGGTGACGTTCTCGCCCAGCAGCAGCGCCGACCACCCGAGGGTGAGTACCGGCTGCGCGAGCTGGACCTGACCGACCTGCGCGATGCCGCCCCGGGCCAGCCCCGCGTACCAGGCGAAGAAACCCAGGAACATCGAGACGACAGTGAGGTAGCCGAACGCCGACCAGCCGACGGTGTCGGCGTGCGGCCGGTCGGCCAGCGCGGCGACGACAGTAACGGGCACGGTGACGGGCAGCGACAGCAGCAGCGCCCAGCAGATCGTCCGGGCGCCGCCCAGATCGCGGGCCAGCGCGCCGCCCTCGGCGTAGCCCAGGCCGCAGAGCACGATCGCCGCGAGCAGGAACACGTCGGGCAGGGTGATCGTGCCGCGTACCGCGCCGCTGGCGGCGAGGAAGGCCAGCACCGCCAGCAGCCCGCCGGCGCTCGCGATCCAGAACAGCCGCGGCGGGCGTTCCCCCGCCCGCAGCACCGCGAACACGGCGGTCATCGCGGGCAGCGCGGCGATGACGACCGCGCCGTGCGCCGAGGTCTGGGTGAGCAGCGCCAGCGAGGTGAACAACGGGAAGCCGACGACGACGCCCAGGGCCACGACCGCCAGCCGCCGCCACTGGCCGCGCGAGGGCCGTGGCGCGCCCGTGAGACGCAGGTACGCCCAGGCCAGCAGACCCGCGCCGACCGCGCGTCCGAAGGCGACGAACCACGGATCGAGTTGTTGGACGGCCAGGCGGGTCGCCGGCAGGGAGAGGCTGAAGCCGAGCACACCCAGCGCGCCGAGGGCGAAGCCGCCGGCCCGGCTCGTTGTTACCGTGCTGGCGGTAGTAGCGCTACTATCGTCCTTCATGGAAGACGGTAACGCAGCCGCTCGCGTTATCCAAGATCTGCGGGTGCTGGTGGCCGCCGCGGGTCCGGGCGCCCGACTGCCCTCAGTCCGGGAGTTGACCGCCCGGCACCAGGCCTCACCTGTCACCGTCGCCGAGGCCATCCGGCGGTTGGTGGCCGAAGGGCTGATCGAGGCGCGGCCCGGCAGAGGCACCTTCGTGGCCGCCGCGCCGGACGTGCGGCGCGTACCCGACCTGTCCTGGCAGACGGTCGCGCTCGGCCCCCGCCCGTCCGGCGAGAGCGAGATGCAGGCACTGCTGGCGCTACCGCGCGACGGTGCGATCCCGTTGTCCGGCGGCTACCTGGACGCCGACCTTCAGCCGGCCGCCGCGTTGGGCGCCGCCCTCGCCCGCGCCGCCCGCCAGCCCGCCACCTGGCAGCGCGGACCGGTCGAGGGGCGCGAGGACCTGCGCGCCTGGTTCGCCCGCGAGGCCGGGACCGGGCTGCGGGCCGAGGACATGGTGATCTGCCCCGGTGGGCAGGCCGCGCTGTCCTCGGCGGTGCGGGCGCTCACCGCCCCCGGCGACGCCCTGCTCGTCGAGTCCCCGACCTACCTGGGCGCGCTGGCCGTCGCACGAGCCGCCGGACTCCGGGTGGTGCCCGTGCCGGCGGACGCCGACGGGGTACGCCCCGACCACCTCGCCGCCGCGTTCGCCCGCACCGGCGCGCGGCTCTTCTACTGCCAGCCGCTGCACGCCAACCCGCACGGCGCGACGCTCGCGGCTGACCGCCGGGTCCGGGTCGCCGACGCGGTGCGCGACGCCGGCGCCTTCCTGATCGAGGACGACTACGCCCGCGACCTCACCATCGACGGTCCGGCCCCACCGCCGCTGGCCGCCGACGACCCCGACGGCCACGTCATCTACCTGCGTTCGTTGACCAAGTCGACAGCGCCCGGGCTGCGCGTCGCGGCGATCGGCGCCCGCGGGCCGGCCGGTGCCCGGTTGCGGGCGGCACGGCTGCTCGACGACCTCTTCGTGGCAGGTCCACTACAACAGGCGGCGTTGGAGTTCCTCACCTCCCCGGCGTGGTCGCGACACCGTCGGACCCTCGCCACATCGCTCCGGACGCGCCGCGAGGCGTTGGTGGCCGCGCTGCGGCGACACCTGCCCAGCCTCTGCCCGCAGTCGGTCCCGCGTGGCGGCCTGCACCTGTGGATCCGCCTGCCCGACGGCGTCGACGACGTGACGGTGGCCGCCGCCGCTGCCGCCGAGGGCGTCGTCGTCTTTCCGGGTCGCCCCTGGTACGCGGCCGAACCCCCGGCACCGCACCTGCGCCTCACCTACGCCGCCGCCGCACCCGACCTCATGGACGAGGCCGTCGGCCGCCTCGCCCGGGCTCTGCGCGCGGAACGGGCACCTGTCTAGTTGGTGTCCTGCGCGCAGATCGTGGTCATCTCGGCCAGGTAGCTCGCGAGCGTGGGCAGGCCGGCCTCGGCGCGACGTCGTTCGACATCGGCCTCGTCCCTGATCGGGGTGGCCGGGACGGGGCCGTCGGGTCCACATCGGATCTGCGTCCCGTACTCCTGCGGCTCGCCCCTGCCTGTCGCGACCCGGTCGTGGAGGTAGGCGAGGTTGCCCGGCGACGCCTGGCCGGCGGCGACGGCCGCGCGTAACAGGTCCAGCGCCTCCTGCTGGAACGCGGGATCCAGGTCGGAGTGTTGGGCGATGGCCCACGCGGCGTTGCCGCCGTCCTCGCCGACCAGGGCGAAGGTCGGCCAGCCGTGGGCCCGGACGATGTCCTTGAGCCGGGCGGTGCGCGCCTGGTCGGACTCGGCCTGCGGACTGCCCTCGCGGTCGGCCTGGTCGCGTTCCAGCATCGCGATCAACTCGTCGTGCAGCGCCTTGTCGAAGGCGACAGGGGAGGCTGACGCGCTGGACGGGGCCGGGGGAGTGGGGGTAGGTGTGGTGCCACCCGTCGGTGTGCCGGCCGGTTCGGGCGCCGTGTCGCACGCGGCGAGGATCAGCAGGCCCACAAGCGTCACCGCGACCCGCGAGGGGAGCTTCACGGGGCCGATTGTCGCCTGTGCGTGGCGGTGTCACAAGGCGGGTGCCGCAGCCGTCTCAGGCGCGGAGCGTCTCGCGGGGCGGTACGCCGTAGCTGGCGTGGTACCGGGCGGTGAACCTGCTGTGGCTGGCGAACCCCCACCGGCTGGCGATCGCCGACACGGTCTCCCGTCGAGGGTCGGCCCGGACCAGGTCGTGGTGGGCGCGGTCGAGGCGGATCCCGCGCAGGTACGCCATCGGGGTGGTGCCGAGGTGGCGGCGGAACGCGAGTTGCACGGCCCGCAGGGAGACGGCGGCGGCGCCGGCGATGTCTGCCGCGCTGATGTCCCGGTCGGCGTTCTCCTCCATGAAGGCGATGGCGCGGCGCAGGGTGGCCGTGCTGGCGTCGCGGCGGTCCGCGGCTGTCTCGTCGGTGAAGGCCGTGTTGGGAAAGATCGCCAGCGCCGCCGCGGCGAGCATCCGCGCGGCGTTGCCGACCACCAGCGGCTGAACCCGGGAGTTCGGGTTGCTCAGGACGACGTCGGTGATGTAGCTCGTGGTCTTTCGCCACTGCCGGGCGAGGAGCGCGTTTGCGGCGCCCAGGTCGGTGAACCGGATCCGGCCGGGCCGCCGGCCCGGTGCGGCGGTCGCCACCTGCGTCAGCACCGCGAGGTCCAGGACGCAGAGTTCCACCAGACCAGGCTGCCAGTGCAGGCTGAACCGCCGGCCGGGCCGGGTGGTGAGAAAGACGTCACCCGGACCGAACCGGTGGGTGGATCCCTCGCAGGTGCGGTCGATGAGGGCGGTGCGGCTACGGCAGACGACCAACCCGTCGATGTCGTCGACCTCGATGTCGAGATGCGCGGTCTGGCCGGTGGCGGCGAGGGCGAACGGCCCGGTGTCGACGCGCTGGTGAACGAGGTGGTATCCGGTCTCCTCGGCGCGGATGCGCAGGTCCGCCTCGTACGTGCTGGCCAGGAAACGGTGGATGGCCGCCGGGTCGCGGCTGTCGAATCCTCGGGTCTGCACTGATGACGTCATCCGCTGTCTCCGTCCGGGGAAGGACCCGCCGGTGGTCCACCAGGGCCGGCGGTGTGGTCGGGACGTGTCCGGGCGCACGGGCCGGTGGGTCGCGGCACGGTGCTGACCGGCGGTTCGGCGGTGGTGGCGGTCGAGAGTTGTCGGACTGGACCGGGCTTTAAGGATTCCCAACTATTCGCATATTCATTGATGGGAATTCCACCATACGGTAGCCAGCGGCGTGTCGCCGACCTTTTGGCCGACTCCTGAGCCCACTTCGCATTCCGGCTATCGCACGCGGCGATCTGCGCCCGCTGTCCTAGTCGCCCCGCCCACGGCGACGAAATCTTGTCAATGATCTCCCGGACGCCGCACCGGAGTCCGGGAACGTTGCCGGGAATCCGGCCTCGTGATGGGGGTGGACGTTGGACATAAGCGATCCGGATCGCGTCGTACGACTGGCGGTGGGCGAGGCGTTGGCGCGGGTGGCGGACGAGGACAGCCTGGGACTGGGCGAGGGCGACGCCCTGGAGAACCTGGGAGTCGCGCTGCGCGAGGTGCTCCGCCGTGCTCTCGACGACCGGGTGCCACTGACCACACCCGAGTTCGTCGACCTGTGCCGCGACCTGCGGCTGAACCGGGACTCCTTCGACCTGCTCGGGCACTACCTGCTCACCGCGTTGCTGGCCCACCACGTGGGACCCGACGCCCTGATCCGCGTCGGGGTGCTCCTGGGCACCGTCCGGCGCTATCTGCCCGCGCCCCGGCCACCCGCGCACCGCAACGCCGGCCCCGCTCCCCGGCGACGGGACGTGCGCGCCGACAACAGCGTCGTGGGCCGGTACCAGCGACCGAAGCTGCCCGAACACCTTCCCAACCCGCCGAGCTGGACCTGCACGGGCTGCGGTCGGGAGTGGCCCTGCGCCACCAAGCAGAGTCAACTGCTCGCCGAGTTCGGTGGGGCGCGCGCCTCCCTCGCCGTCTACCTCGGTTCCTGTCTCGTCGCCGCAGCCGAGGATCTGCCGACCCTGCCACTGCCCCGGGCGCGGCTCCGGTTCCTGGGCTGGCTGCCCCGCGCCCGGATCTGACAACGACTCGCCGCCGCGGCACTAGGCAAGAGGGACATCGATGCGATGGAATGTGATCCACGCGTCGCACCCCGGGAGGACACCGATGTCGACCGCCCGTACCCGCGCCCGGGTCGCCAGCATCCTGGCCGGCCTGCTGGTCGCGGCGCTGTTCGCCGCTCCCGCCGCACCCGCGGCCGCCGACCCGACCACCCGGCACCGGCAGTCCCCGCCGCACGTCGTCGGCACCGAGACGGTCCCCGTCTACTCCTACGCCGACGCCATCCGGGAGAGCGTCTGGGTCGAGACACGGGCCGACAGCGACGGCGACGGCGTACGGGACCGGGTGGCCGTCGACGTCGTCCGACCGCGCGAGGCGGCCACCGCCGGGGTCCGGGTACCGGTCATCATGGACGCGTCGCCCTACTACCTCTGCTGCGGTCGGGGCAACGAGAGCGAACGCAAGACGTACGACGCGGCAGGCGTGATCGCCAAGGCTCCGCTGTTCTACGACAACTACTTCGTCCCGCGCGGGTACGCGTTCGTCGCCGCCGACCTGGCCGGCACCGCCCGCTCCACCGGCTGCGAGGACGTCGGCGGCCCGGCCGAGGTGGGCAGCGCCACCGCAGTGGTGGACTGGCTCAACGGGCGCGCCCGCGCGTACGCCGCCGACGGGCGGCAGGTGAGCGCCGCCTGGAGCACCGGACGGGTCGGCATGATCGGCAAGTCGTGGGACGGCTCGGTCGCCAACGGGGTCGCCGCCACTGGTGTGCCGGGGCTGGCCACGATCGTGCCGATCTCGGCGATCTCCAGCTGGTACGACTACATGCGTTACAACGGTGTCCTGCGCGCCGCCGACTACCCCGGCTACCTGCACTCGTACGTCAACGGGCGCGGCGAGCAGGCGTGCGCCGACGTCCTGGCCCGACTGCGGTCGGACAGCGCGGAGGAGACCGGCGACCGCAACGGGTTCTGGGCGCAGCGCGACTACCGGCCCTCGGCCGGGCGGGTCCGGGCCAGCGTGTTCGTGGCGCACGGCGTGAACGACCTGAACGTCACGACCAACCAGTTCGCCCGCTGGTGGCAGGAGCTGGCCGAGCAGGGCGTGCCCCGCAAGCTCTGGCTCTACCAGGCCGGCCACGAGGACCCGTTCGACGTCCGGCGCGGCGCGTGGGTCGGCACGCTGCACCGCTGGTTCGACTACTGGTTGCAGGGGCTGCGCAACGGCGTGATGGACGAGCCCCGGGTCGACCTGGAGACCGCCCCGGGCACCTGGACGACCCAGCGGGACTGGCCCGCCCCCGGCACCCGGGACGTGCGGGTCGCCCTCGGCGCCGGAGACGGCGTGACCGGGACGCTCGGCGGGCGCGGCGCGCGGCCGGGTCGGGAGCGGGCGTACGTCGACGAGTCGCTGTCCGAGGACGCACTGGTGGCCGAGCCGAACAGCGCAGCCTCCGGCCGGCTGGTGTTCCTCTCCGGTGCGCTCACCGCACCCCTGCGAATCTCCGGCAGCCCGTCGGTGCGGCTGCGGATCCGGGTGGACCGCCCGACCACCGAGCTGACCGCCCGGCTCGTCGACTACGGCACCGCCGAGCGGATCCGCTACGACAGCTCCGAGGGCGTGCGGACGCTGACCACCGAGTCCTGCTGGGGAGCGTCGACGGCCGCCGACGACGCCTGCTACCGGGACACCGAGGAGATCACCGCGGTCACCGACCACGCCGTGCTGACCCGGGGATGGCTCGACGCCGCGCACCACCGCTCGCTGCGGTTCACCAGCCCGCTGCGCCCGGACCGGTGGTACACGGTGACGGTGCCGTTGAACGCGTACGACGCGGTGGTGCCGGCCGGGCACGTGCTCGGCCTGGTGCTCGGTCAGAGCGACCCGGACTTCACCGAGACCGACGACCGCGACGCCACCGTCCGGGTCGACCTGGGTCGCAGCGAGTTGGTCCTTCCGGTCACCGGCCGGGCCGGGCTGCCCAGCGTCGCCGTCGCGCCGTCGGTGGTCACCGCGCCGGCCGAGCGGTCGTCGGCCCGGACGGCGCCGGACAACCGGCAGGTGCCCTGAATCAGTTCATCGTCGCCCCGTGCCACGTACAACACTTGTTCATCACCCTCTCCGAGGCTTCTTGATCGAAAGAGCATCCGCTTGATCGAGGAGAGGCTCTCAGGTGAGAGACAAGCAATCCGAACAGGCCGAGCACGCGCAGCTGTCGCGGCGCAAGCTGGTCAAGTACGCAGGCGTCGGCGCGACGCTTGCCGCGGCCAGCCCGCTGGTGGGGGCCGGCGCGGCGTGGGCCGACGAGGAGCGTCGGCCGGCCGGCGACACGAGCGACAGGGGCGCCGCGAAGAACCGGTCGTGGCGTGCGGGCGACCACCACGTCCACTCCGAGTACAGCGGCGAGTTCGACACGACGAAGAGCCCTATCGTCTTCCACAAGGGCGCGGACGCCGTCTACCCGATCGTCACCAACGCCATCATGGCCAAGAACTTCGGCCTGACCTGGGCCATGTGCACCGACCATGGGGGACCGACGCATTCCAGGGTGAACATCGAGCAGGCGTACCCCGATCTGCTGCGCTCGCGCAAGCTGGTCCCCGAGGTGCTCCAGTTCTGGGGCATGGAGTTCGACGCGCCGTCGCTCGACCACCACACGCTGATGATCCCGCGCCACGACGACGAGGCGAAGCAGCTCTTCGAGCTGGAGAGCCGGTTCGCCAAGTACGACGCGTTCCCGACCGACCCGGCCCGCGACACCGAGGCCAGGATGGTGGAGTTCCTCAAGGTCGCGCGGGGGATGCCGCACAAGCCCCTCGTGATCGCCCACCACGCGTCCCGCTCGGCGCCCGGTCTCGGCGTCTACGGCCAGGACACGCCACGCGAGTTCCGCAACGGCAACAACGCCGCGCCGGACGTCTACATCGGCTTCGAGGGGGCTCCCGGGCACCAGGCGGGTCCGCTCAACGGGGGCAAGCGGGGCGGGTACGGCAACCACCCCACCTACGGCGGCTTCGACCAGATGACCGCGCGGGTCGGTGGTCTCTGGGATTCGCTGCTCGGTGAGGGCCGGCGCTGGTGGATCACCGCGACGTCGGACTCGCACGTGCACTGGACGCGCGGCGGCTCGGACTTCTGGCCGGGGGAGTACAGCAAGACCTACGTGCACGCCCGTCAGGACTACGGCGACATCATGGACGGCCTGCGCAACGGCCGGATCTGGGTGACCACAGGTGACCTGATCCGCGGCCTCGACGTGACAGCCAGGTCGCAGGGGAGGACGGCCGAGGTGGGCGAAACCATCACCCTCAGCCGCCGCGGCCGCACCGACGTCGAGATCGAGATCCGGTTCCGCCCGCTGGGGGGCGTGAACGCCAACGGGGACCGCCCCGAGGTCCGCCGGGTCGACCTGATCGTCGGTCAGATCACCGGGCCGAGCGCCGACCCGGACGCCGACACCAACCCCACCACGAGCGTGGTGGCCAGGTTCGGCCCGCGCGACTGGCGTCGACAGGGCGACGAGTACGTCATCAGGCACACCCTGCGCAACGTCGAGGCCGACACGTACGCGCGGGTGCGCGGCACCAGCACCGACGAGGCCGAGCCGCTCGCCGACGGGCTGGAGAGCCCGTGGGACGATCTGTGGTTCTACTCGAACCCGGTCTTCGTGCACGTGCGCTGATCCGCAGGCACAGCGGGTCCGCCGGAGCCGCTCGACGCACCAACTGTCGGGCGGCGCCAGCGGACCCGTGCCGTATCCGGCGCCGGCGGCTGGTGCTCAGGAGGCGCTGGCGCGGCGGCCGGCCCGGCGCGCGCCGGTCGGTGGCTCGGTCGTGTCTGGCCGCACCTGCTCGACCACCTCGCAGAGGTTCCGCAGCGGGTCGGTCGCCTGGGTCGAGCAGGCGACGCGTTGCAGCAGGGCCCGCAGCGTCGCCGACTCGGCAGGCGTGAGCGCCCCCAGCAGGTGTGCCTCGACCTGTCGCAGCGCCCGCCGTCGCTGCTCCCAGGCCGCCCGGCCGGTGTCGGTGACGTCCACCAGCCGGCTGCGTCGATCGGCCGGGTCGGCCCGTCGGGCGACGAACCCGGGCCGCTCCAGGTCGTCGATCAGGTACGTGAGCACCGTGCGGTCGATGCCGAGTTCCTCGGCGATCGCGCCCTGGTTGCGGGCCGGCCCGTTGGCGGCGGCGGTGAGCACCTGGTAGCCGCGCGGGCCACCGGGGAAGTCGGCCAGGGCGTGCTCGGCCGCCTTGATGTGGCCCCGGAACACGATCCCGAGCATCCAGCCCAGGTCGTCGTCGAGCGGATCGGGCCGGTCCGGCCGGTCGGTGGCACCCGTCATAGGACGACAATAGCGCAGCACGGCATACCTTGTTGGCAGAAGATGTTCTGTCTGGCATAAGGTTGTGCGCATGACGCATTGCGCGGAACGGGAGGCTCGCAGATGAGCGACTACGGCCACGAGCTGATCTTCGGCTCGTTCACCACGCCCGGCAACGACGATCCGGACCGCACCGTCGGTCTCGCCCTCCTGGCCGAGCAGGTCGGGCTCGACCTCGTGACCTTCCAGGACCACCCGTACCAGCCACGGTTCCTCGACACCTGGACGCTGCTGAGCTTCGTGGCGGCCCGCACCGATCGGGTGCAGCTGTCGGCGAACGTCACGAACCTGCCGCTGCGCCCACCTGCGGTGCTCGCCCGCAGCGTCGCCAGCCTCGACCTGCTCACCGACGGCCGGGTCGCGCTGGGTCTCGGCGCGGGCGCGTTCTGGGACGCCATCGAGGCGATGGGCGGTCGACGGCTGACCGCCGGGGAGGGCGTACGGGCGCTGGAGGAGGGCATCGAGGTCATCCGGCAGATCTGGGACGCCGAGGCGCGCGGCGGCGTCCGGGTCGACGGCGAGTTCCACCGGGTGGTAGGCGCCAAGCGTGGGCCGTCCCCCGCCCACGCGGTGCCGATCTGGCTGGGAGCGTACAAGCCGCGCATGCTGGCGCTCACCGGTCGCCGGGCCGACGGTTGGCTGCCCTCACTGGGCTACCTCCAGCCCGGTGACCTGGCCAAAGGCAACGCCATCATCGACGACGTCGCACGCGAAGCGGGCCGCTCGCCCCGGGACGTGCGCCGGCTGCTCAACATCTCCGGCACGTTCTCGACGGTCGGGCGCGGACAGCTGAACGGCCCCGCCGAGCAGTGGGCGCGCGAGCTGGCCGAGCTGGCTCTGGGCGACGGCGTCAGCACGTTCATCCTCGCCAGCGACGACCCCGACGACCTGCGCCGGTTCGCCGGCGAGGTGGCGCCCGCCGTCCGCGAGCTGGTGGCCACCGAGCGCGAGCGGGGCGACGTGCCCGCCGCGGTGCCGCCGGTGGCCGTCGCGCCGGCGGCGCCTCCGGCGCGGGCGAGGGTGACCGCCGGCGCCTTCGCCGTGGTACCGACCCCCGACGACGGCCGGCGGCTCAGTGACCGCCAGGTGTGGGACGAGTCGGCCCGCCCGACCGGACCGGCGCCCGATCCGACGCGCACCTACACCGCGCACGAGCAGGCGAACGGCCAGCACCTGGTGCAGGTGCACGACGGGCTGCGGGGTGAGCTGGCCCAGATCCACGATCTCATCGAGCAGGTAGCGGCAGGTGAGATCGACGCCGGCGCCGCCCGTTCCCACATCAACACGATGACCATGCGGCAGAACCGGTGGACGCTCGGCGCGTACTGCGAGTCGTACTGCCGCATCGTCACCACCCACCACACCATCGAGGACCAGGCGCTCTTCCCGCGCCTGCGGCAGGCCGATCCCCGGCTGCGTCCGGTCATCGACCGGCTGGAGCAGGAGCACCACGTCATCCACGACGTGCTGGAGGGGGTCGATCGCGCCCTGGTGGCGTACGTCGGAGCGCCGGACGGCCTGGCCGAGCTGCGCGCCGCGGTGAACCTGCTGACCGACACCCTGCTGTCGCACCTGAGCTACGAGGAGCGCGAGCTGGTCGAGCCGTTGGCCCGGTTGGGGGTGAGCTGACCGCCCCGGGGGCTTGCCCTCGAATGACGTGAGAGACTACTTTCGAAACATGTCTCTCAAGAACCCGTACGGGGATTTCGAGATCACCGAGCCGCAGGCGCTGCGGGCGCTCGCCCATCCGGTGCGGCTCGCCATTCTCGACCGGCTCCAGCGGCACGGCCCGGCCACCGCCACCGGGCTGTCGCCGCACGTCGGCGCCACCCCGTCGGTGGTCAGCTGGCACCTGCGGCACCTCGCCACGTTCGGCCTGGTCACCGACGCCGAGGGCACCGCCAGCAAGCGGGAACGCTGGTGGCAGGCAGCCGCCCGCGGCTTCCGTTTCAGCCTGCCGGACGACGCCGAGGGGCAGGCCGCCGGCCGGCAGCTGCGCGGCGAGATGTTCGCCAGGTACGCCGAGACGCCGCAGCAGTGGTTGCTGCACGAGGAACCCCGGCTGGACGCCGAGTGGCGGGGGCTGGCCGGGGTCGCCAACACGCGGTTCGTCGCCACCCCCGACGAGCTACGGGAGCTGGAGAGCGCCATCGAGGAGTTGCTCGCCCCGTACGTGCGGCGCGAGGACGACGAGACGCCACCGGACGGCGCGCGGACCGTGCGGATGTTGCGCTACCTGCTGCCCGAGACCGGCGACGACAGGTCCGCGTCATGACCACCGTCGACACCGCGCCCCCGCCAGCCCTGCACCGTGACAGGCGGTTCCGCACCTTCTGGATCGGCGAGACGATCTCCCAGTTCGGTGACCGGATCAGCGAACTGGCCCTGCCGTTGATCGCCGTCACCCTGCTCGCCGCGACGCCCGTGCAGGTAAGTGTCCTCACCGCGTTGATCTGGCTGCCCAACCTGCTGGGCCTGTTCCTGGGCGCGTGGGTGGACCAGCGCACCCACAAACGGCGGCTCCTGATCATCGCGGACCTGATCCGGGCGGCGGTGCTGTTCAGCCTGCCGGTGGCCTACCTGTTCGACGCGATCACCCTCACCCAGCTCTACCTGGTGGCGCTGCTCACCGGCGTCGGAGCGGTGCTGTTCGCCATGGCGCACCAGGCGTTCTTCGTCGCGCTGGTGCCCCGGTCGGCGTACGTGGACGCGAACAGCAAGCTGAGCATGAGCCGGTCGCTGTCCTTCATCGCCGGGCCGGCCGTCGGCGGTGGGCTGGTCCAGGCGCTCAGCGCGCCGGTGGCGATCGTCGTCGACGCGGTGTCATTCCTCGGCTCGGCGCTGCTACTCGGCCGTATCCCGGTCACCGAGTCGCCCCCACCGCCGAGTCAGTCGTCCACCCTCCGGCTGGTCCGCGAAGGGCTCGTGCTGGTGCTGCGCCACCCGGTGCTGCGCGCCGCGCTCGGCTGCACCACCACCGTCAACTTCTTCACCTTCATCACCGCCGCGCTGCTGGTGCTGTACGCCAGCAACGACCTGCACCTGTCGGCGGGCGCCATCGGCGTCGCCTTGGGTGTTGGCGCGCTCGGCGGGCTGGCCGGCGCCGCGCTCGCCCCCCGGGTCTCGCGCGCCATCGGGCTCGGCCGCACCGCGATGATCGGTGCGGTGCTGTTTCCCGCACCGCTGGCGCTGACCGCCCTGATCGCCGGCCCCACCTGGGCGAAGGTGGCCACCCTGGCCGCCATCGAGCTGGTATCCAGCGTCGGGGTGATGCTGATGGACGTCAACCTCAACGCCCTGATCGCCGCCGTCACGCCCGACGACGCGCGTGGCCGTCGGGCCGGTGCGTACAGCGCCGTCAACTACGGCATCCGGCCGCTGGGCGCGCTTGTCGGCGGCGCGCTGGGCACCACCATCGGCCTACGGCCGACCCTGGCCGTCGCCGGGTTGGGCGGCACGCTCGCCGTGCTCTGGCTGCTCGCGTCACCGGTACGCCACATCGCCAACCTCGACGAGGCGGCGACCTGACCGCCGGTCAGCCGGCCGCCTCCAGCAGCAACCGCGCCAACTCGGCCGGCTGGGAGAACATCGGCCAGTGGCCGGTGTCCATCGTGACCAGACGCCACTGCTCGCTGGTCAGTAGGCCGGCGACTGTGTCGTTGGGCTCCGGGCCGTCGAGCAGGCACTTGACGTACGTCGCCGGCAGCTCGCCCAGCGGCCGGTCGAGCACCGCCGGCTCGGTGAGCGACGCCCCCGGGTGCGGGGTGGCGCCCCCGATGAGCCGGGCGACCTGCTCGTCGGTGAGCCCCTGGCCGTCGAACTCGGCCGGGCCCGGCGGCGGCCAGTAGCCGCCGTTGTCGGCGATCAACGCCTCGAACACCTCCCGACCCTGCCACCAACCGGACGCGAACGACAGGCCGTCGACAGGCACCTCCGCGTCGACGAAGACCACCCGGGTCAGCCGGTCGCCGATCCGCTCGGCGGCCTGCCCCACCGGGATGCCCGAGTAGCTGTGCCCGACCAGCACCACATCGCGCAGGTCCCGTCGCTCGATCTCACCGACGATGTCCCGCACGTGGGTCTGCTGCCCGGCGGGCGCGTGCCGCCTCTCGGCCAGACCGGAGAGGGTCAGCGGATGGACGCCGTGCCCGGCCGCACGCAGCTGCGGAGCCACCTCGTCCCACGCCCACGAGCCCAGCCACGCCCCCGCCACCAGAACGAATTCAGCCATGGCGGGGACCCTAGCGTCGACCTGTGACAGCACGGCGGTTCAGGACCAGGTTCGGGCCTGCGCCGCGAAGACCTCCGGTGGGCTCTCCACCGGCAGCACGCACAGCAGGTGGCCACCGGGCGCCCGCAGGATCCGGCATTCCAGCCACCGCGTCACCTCGGTCGCGCCAAGACCGATCAGCCGGGCGGTCTCGGCCGCCACGTCGTCGGTCTCGATGTCGAGGTGGTAGCGCGGCGCGTCGTCGACCGCCTGAACGGCGGTGACCAGCCCCGGCAGGGCCCCGTGCAGACCGACGAACTGTGGCTCCTCGGGATGGGTGCGGGTGGGCACACCCAGGGCCGCGGACCAGAACTCCGCCGCCCGGGCCGCCTCCGCCTTCGGCGCGTCGATGAGCAACGCGTACACACGGCTTCGATGCATGCGAGGCAGGATATCGACGACTCCGCCGCCCCGCCCGACCCGTCGCTCAGCAGTGGTCCAGCGGCGGTGGGCCGACGTCGACAGGCAACCGGTAGATCCGGACCGGATAGTCGACTGCCGCGTGCCCACCGTTGAGCCCTGCGGTCAGGTGCAGTTGGGCCGCCGGCATCCACAGGTGCCCGTCGGCGTCGAGCCACATCGCGTCCACCCAGGACAGACGGGGGTCGTCGACGAGCGTACGCACACCACCGTCGGGAGCCAGTGCCAGGATGCGCCGGCGTTCCACGTCGCTGAGGTAGATGGTGCCGTCGGCGTCGATCGCCGTACCGCCGGTGCTGGGCGTGGCGCACCATGGCTCCACCCGACGGGCCAACTCGTCGGCGGAGACAGTCGGGTCGTTAAGCCATCGGATGCCGATCCGGGACATGCCGCCGGATGCCGGTTGGTAGTACAGCCACCGCCCGTCCGGCGACACCTCCAGCTGGTCGGCGTGGACGCGCACCTCGGCACCGGCGGGATCGCGCAAAGCCCGGCCGTCGGCGACAAGCGTGCCGCCCACCGTGCTCGGATGTCCGTCCAACACCCGCCGGCACCGGCCCGAGTCGAGGTCCAGCACGATGAGGCCTGGCGCACCCGCGTCGGTGAGGTACGCGGTGCCACGGTGGAACCGGACGTCGTCCACGTAGCTGTCGGGACGTACCGCCTCGTCGAGACGGTGGATCCGCTCCACCCGGTCGCCGTCCACGTCGACCACGATCAGCCGTGCTCCACCGGGCACCTGCCGCCCGCCGATCTGCGGCGCCCCCGAGTCGACGATCCACAGCTTGCCGTCCGGCCCGGCGCGCAGGCCGTTGACGTGGACGAACGCGCCGTCCGCCGACTGGCCCACCCGGTTCCACGCGGCGTCCGGGTACGGCCGGCGACCGCCGCCCGGCAGCGCCTCGGCCACCTGCACCCCCGGCCCGTCCGCCGACGGGTAACTCAGGAACACACGACCCCGCAGGGTGGTCACCCCCGTGCACACCCGGTCCTCGGCGCGCACCGACGTCAACCGGGGATCCTCCTCGGTGCGAAGCAGGGACACCGGTCCGCTCCTCATCCACTCGGCGGCGTCTCGACTCGGCGGCCGACGGGACCGACCACCATCGGCGCGGTATCCCCGAGCCGGAACCCGCGAAACGCCTGCCGCTCTCACACCGGGCGGTCGACCAGGGCGGCGAGCCGTTTGGGCGCCAGCACGCAGTAGCTCTCGGTGAGCAGCTCGCCGACCTCGTCCCAGTCGGTGTCGTCGGACAGGACCATGCCCATCACGTCCCGGCCCCAGTCCGGCTTGTAGAAGGGGTGCCCACAGCCCAGGAGGCCGGCGATCTCGTCGAGTGGCGACCGGAAGACCAGCAGGCAGGCAGGCCGGTCGAGCGCCGCCGCGCGCGCGTGCACCGCCTGCCGGGCCGGGTCGACGGTGAGCACGTGGGCGAAGGTCCGTCTGCGGATCCGCCAGCGGACGCCCACCCAGGCCGGCTCCTCGTACGTCTCCGGCAGCCCACGGCAGATCGGACGCAGCCGGTCGAGGATCTCGGGGTCGACGTCTCCGGGCGCGCTCACGGGCCGTACCCTAGTGACCGGGTACGACACGTCCCCGAGTCGCCGGGCTGTGGTGTGCGCCCGGTCGATCCGCCAGTATGGGCCGGGGCGATGTCGGGCCGTCGCCCGCGCCGACCCGCCCCGTGCCCGCTGAGGAGTACCGTGTCGTCCACCCTGCTCTCCCGCCGCGACCTGGACTTCCTGCTGTACGACTGGCTGCGGGTGGCCCACCTCGTCGAGCGTCCCCGCTACGCCGAGCACTCCCGGGAGACGTTCGACGACGCGCTGGACCTCGCCGAGCGGGTGGCCACCGAGCAGTTCGCCCCGCACAACCGGGCTGCCGACCTCACCGAGCCCACCTTCGACGGGCAGCGGGTGCGGCTCATCCCGCAGATCCGGGCGGCACTGGACAGCTTCGCCGAGACCGGCCTGCTCACCGCCGGGCTGGACGAGTCGGTCGGCGGCCTGCAACTGCCACACGCCGTCGCCGCCGCCTGCTTCGCCTGGTTCCAGGCCGCCAACGTGGCCACCTCCGCGTACCCGATGCTCACCCTCGGCAACGCCAACCTGCTGCTGACGTACGGCAGCGTCGACCAGGTGGACACCTACGTACGGCCCATGCTGGACGGCCGGTTCTTCGGCACCATGTGCCTGTCCGAGCCGCACGCGGGCAGTTCGCTCGCCGACATCACCACCCGTGCCGAGCCGCAGGACGACGGCACCTACCGGCTCTTCGGCACCAAGATGTGGATCTCCGGCGGTGACCACGAGCTGGCCGAGAACATCGTCCACCTGGTGCTGGCCCGGATCCCCGGCGGGCCGCCCGGGGTCAAGGGAATCTCGCTGTTCATCGTGCCCAAGGTGCTGGTCGGCACGGACGGGTCGCTCGGCGAGCGCAACGACGTGGTGCTGGCCGGGCTCAACCACAAGATGGGCTTCCGGGGTACCACCAACACCCTGCTGAGCTTCGGCGACGGCCGGCACACTCCCGACGGCCGGCCCGGGGCGGTGGGCCACCTCGTCGGCGCCCCGCATCAGGGGCTGGCGCAGATGTTCCACATGATGAACGAGGCCCGGATCGGCGTGGGGGCCGGCGCGACCGCGCTGGGCTACACCGGCTACCTCAAGAGCCTCGCGTACGCCCGGGAACGGCCGCAGGGCCGGCCGGTGGGCGCCAAGGACCCGGCCGCGCCGCAGGTGCCGATCATCGACCATCCCGACGTACGACGGATGCTGCTGGCGCAGAAGAGCTACGTGGAGGGGGCTCTCGCGCTGGTGCTCTACTGCGCGAGGCTGCTCGACGAGGAGAAGACCGCCCCGGCGGACGCCGACCGTGAGCGGGCGCACCTGCTGCTGGAGGTGCTCACCCCGATCACCAAGAGTTGGCCGTCGCAGTGGTGCCTGGCCGCCAACGACCTGGCGATCCAGGTGCTCGGCGGCGCCGGCTACACCCGCGACCACGACGTGGAGCAGCACTACCGGGACAACCGGCTCAACCCCATCCACGAGGGCACCCACGGCATCCAGGCGCTGGACCTGCTCGGCCGCAAGATGACCATGCGTGACGGCGCGGGTCTGTCGCTGCTGACCGAGAAGATCGGGGACACCGTGGCCCGGTGCCGCAAGGCCGGAGGGGAGCCCGCCGAGCTGGCCGACCGGCTCGCCGACGCGGCGGACCGGGTGGTCGCGGTGACGCGTCGACTCTGGGCGGATGGCGACCCGGTGCTCGCGCTGGCCAACGCCAGCGCCTACCTGGAGGCCGTCGGGCACGTGGTGATCGCGTGGATGTGGCTGGAGCAGTGGTTGGCGCTGCCACCCGAGGAGGCCGGCGACGCGTTCCACGCCGGCAAGCGGCAGGCCGCGCGTTACTTCCTCACCGTCGAGCTGCCCCGTACCGGCCCGCAGTTCGACCTCCTGGACAGCCGGGACCGCACCGCCCTCGACATGCGTACCGAGTGGTTCTGAGGCGCGTCAACGCCGACGGGTCTGGTGCTGGACCGCCTGCCGTCCCTTGACGAAGGCGAGCACGATCACCGCGACGAGCGCGATCAGCCCGATGATGACCAGCCAGCGAACCGCCTCGAGGATCAGCCCGAGCAGGATCAGCACACCGGCGACGACGCCGACGACCCAGAGCAAGGCACGCATCTCGACCTCCCGTGACGGGTGGCCGCTCGACACGACGACCCCGGAGCGGAACCTTCCCGCCCCCACAAACCCCAAACCCCACCCCGCCCTCCCGGCCGCCCTTTCGCGATCTTGCACTTACTGCCGGGACAACAGCTGGCAAAAGGGGCGAATTGGCGACCGAAAGTGCAAGATCGGCGCGGGGCGCGGGGCGCGGGGCGCGGGGGCGCTGTTAGGGCTGGGATACGTAGACGGTGTTGGCGGACTGGCCGCCCGTGAGGGGGTTGGCGAACGGTACGACGTGCGCCTGCGTGGTGCCGAACACCTCGCCGAGAGTCGCGGTGAACGCGTCGTCGGGTGGGTCGTCCGACCACAGCGCGAAGACCCCCTCCGGGCGCAGCAGCGCGGCCAGCCGGCGGAGGCCCTGCGGCGTGTAGAAGTCGGCGTGGCTGGGGTGCAGCACGTTGCGTGGTGAGTGGTCGACGTCGAGCAGCACGGCGTCGAACCGCCGGCCGGGCTCGTCGGCGTCGAAGCCGGTGCCTCCGGCGACCGCCGCGAAGAAGTCGGCCTGGACGAAGCGGGTTCGCGGGTCCTCCGCGAGCCCCGCGGTGAACGGCAGCAGCCCGCGCCGGTGCCAGTCGATGACATCCTCGATCGCCTCGACCACCAGCAGCGACCGGACTCTCGGGTCGTCAAGCGCGGCCTTGGCCGTGTAACCGAGACCGAGGCCGCCGACCACCACGTCCAGGGTGTCGCCGGTCAGCGCGGCGAGGCCCAGCCGGGCCAGCTCGATCTCCGCGACCGGGAAGAGGCTGGACATCAGGTACTCGTCGTCGAGCTTGACCTCGTACACCTCGACCTGCAGTGCCGGGTCGAGACGCCGACGCAGGCTGATCTCGCCGATCGGAGTCTCCCGCCAGGCCAGCTCCTCGAAACGCGCGCCCACGGTGCCCTCTCGCCGCCAGATTCGTCCCCGCATGGTATCCGTCGGGGCCGCGCCGGCAACGCAGGGTCCACGGGACATCGACGCACCGCATATCCTGTGCCCGGCCGATCCAGTGGGAAGGGGCCTCATGCCGTCGCGGCAGGACCAGCTGCACTCCTACCAGTTCAGCGTCCAGCGGGCGGTCGCCGCCCTGGTCATGCGGGAGACCGACCCCGCGCAGTCGCCGTTTCGACGGCTGGCGGGCGCCGGCCTGGCCGGCGTCCTGGTCGCGGCGATCGGGCTGGGCGGCTCGGCGTTGTACGGTCTGTTCGCCGGCGGTGGCAAGGGGTGGCGGGACCCGGGCGCGGTAATCGTCGAGAAGGAGTCCGGCGCCCGGTTCGTCTACCGCGAGCAGAAGCTGCACCCGGTGCTCAACTACGCCTCGGCGTTGCTGATCGTCGGCGCGGACACCTCGAAGACAGTGCTCGTCTCGCGGCGTTCGATCGACGGCGTGCCGCGCGGGCTGCCGTTGGGCATCGCCGACGCACCCGACTCGCTGCCCGCCGCGGGCCGCCTGGCGACGACGGGGTGGACTGTCTGCTCGGCGGTCCCGGCCGGTGCTGACGGCGAGGGGCCCCGCTCCGCGCTGCTGATCGGCGCCGAGCCCGGCGGCGGGTGGCCGCTTGGCGACGACGCGCTGCTGCTGCGCCACCCCGACGGGGGGCTGCACCTGGTCTGGCACCAGCGGCGCTATCTGGTCCGCGACGCCAACCGGGTGCTGGCGGCCCTGGCCACCACCCGTACGCGTGCGGTGCCGGTGGCGCCCGCCCTGCTCAACGCCCTGCCCGCCGGCGTCGACCTGGCGCCGCTCGACCTGCCCGACCTGGGCCGGCCCAGCACCGGTGTGCCGGGCGCCAGCGTCGGCCAGGTCTACCTCGTGCGCAACTCCGGCGGCGGTCGGCAGTACGCGGTGGCGCTCGACGCCGGGTTGGCGGGGATCACCGAGTTGCAGGCCGGCCTGCTGCTGGCCACCACCGCCCAGGGTGAGCCGGCGCCCATGACGCTCGGGCAGTTCGCCGCGCTGCCCACGGTGCCCGACCTGACCCCGAGCGGCCCGACGGCCCCACCACCTGTCCCGCCCCGGCTCGCCGCGGCCGACGGCGCGGGCCTCTGCACGCGCGTCGGCGACGACGACGGGGTGGGCGAGGTGCGCTGGGGCGTACCGCTGCCGGACCTGGCGGCCGTGCCACGGACCGCGCCGGCCGGCGGCGCGGTCCTGGCCGACCACGTGGTGGTGGAGCCGGGCCGGGGCGCGGTGGTCGAGGCGGCGGCGGCGCCCGGCGCGTCCGGCGGCACGGTGTCCGTGGTCACCGACCTGGGCCGGCGGTACGTGGTGGCCGACCGCGGCGTCCTCGCGATGCTCGGCTACCGCGACGTGCGTCCGGTGCGGCTGCCGGCCGGCCTGGTGAGCCTGGTGCCGGCCGGCGCGACCCTGGACCCGGCGGCCGCGCGGGCGGTCGCCGCCCCCGGCTGAGGCGGGGCGGGGTCAGTCGGCCGGGCGGCGCAGGACGCTCACCGCGAAGTCCGCGTCGTCGCGCCACGGCCGCAGGTCCCAGGTGGCGAAGCGGTGTTCCAGGCGCAGGCCGGCGGCGACCGCGTCGGCGTCGAACGCGGTGAGCGGATAGCCGCGTTCGGTGCCGAAGCCGACCGCCAGGACGCCGTCCGCGCGCAGGTGCCCGGCGAGCCGGCGCAGCACCTCCGGTTCGGTGCCGACGGCGACGAACGCGAGGACGTTGCCGGCGAGTACGGCGGCGTCGAACGGCTCGGCCTCGCCCAGCGCGGGCAGGTCCAGCTCGGCCAGGTCGGCGACGAGCCAGTGCGGGCCGGGGTAGTCGGCGCGGGCGGCCTTCACCAGCGCGGGATCGGCGTCCACGCCGACGACTGTGTGCCCGCGCTGGGCCAGCGCGGCGCCGACCCGGCCGGTGCCGCTGCCGGCGTCGAGGACGCGCGACCCGGGTGCGACGAGTGCGTCCACCAGACGGGCCTCGCCGGCCAGGTCCGCGCCCTCGGCGGCGAGCTTGCGGAACCGGTCGATGTACCACTGCGAGTGCTCCGGACCGGTGTCGGTCGCCCAGCGGGTCGGGTTGGCCATACGGTCACGGTAGCCGGGCCGGCGGGGGCGCGGCGGGCGGCCCGGGGAGCCGGCCCGGCTACCTGTGGACGGGTCAGCCCTTCTCCGCGCCGCTGGTCAGCCCCTCGGTGAGCAGCCGTTCGCTGGCGAAGAAGAGGATCACGATGGGCAGGGTGAGGACTACCGATCCGGCCATCAGCACCGTCTTGGGCACCTCCACCCCGTCGGCGAGCAGGGACAGCCCCAGGGACACCGTCCACCTGTCGGGTTTGTCGACAAGGAACAGCAGGGCGAAGAGGAACTCGTTCCAGGCGATCATGAAGTCGTACAGCGCGACCGCCATGATCGACGGCATGGCCAGGGGCAGACTGACCCGGCGGATGATGCCGAGCCGACCGGCCCCGTCGATGGCTGCGGACTCCTCCAGACTGACCGGGATGGTCTCGAAGTAGTTCTTCAGCATGTAGACCGAGACCGGCAGGGTCTGCGAGATGTAGACCAGGACCAGCCCGAACAGCGAACCGCGCAGACCGGCCCGGGTGAAGACCACGAACAGCGGGATCGCGATGACTATCGACGGGAACAGGTAGACCGCCAGGAACAGGAAGTCCACCTGCCGCCGGCCGAAGAACCGCAGCCGGGCCACCGCGTACGCGCCGGGGATCGCCACCACGAGGGTGAGCACCGTCGCCGCGACGGCCACCAGGCCGCTGTTGCGGATGAAGGTGAGGAACCCCTGGCCGCCGTCGGCGGTGGCCTTGAGCACCTCGGCGTACGTGGCGACGGTCAGCTCACCGAAGCCGACCACCAGCGCCCCGGGGTCGAGCAGCAGCCGCTCGATGGGGCGTACCGACAGGACCAGCATGTAGTAGAAGGGAAAGACGGTGACCACCAGGAACACGGCGATCACCAGGCGGCGCAGCCAGCGCAGGCTCACCGTCTCGACGGTGTCGCGGTCCATCAGCCCACCCTCCGTCCGAAGAAGCGCAGGTAGATCAGCACGAACACGATGAGGACGACGGCCAGGACGACCGCCTGCGCGGCGGCGGCGCCGATGTCGGTCCGCGCGGTGAGAAAGTCGTACACCCGGACGCTCACCACCTCGGTGCCGGCCGAACCGCCGGTGAGCAGGTAGACGTCGTCGAACTTGTTGAACGTCATGATGAAGCGCAGCACCCCCAGCAGGGCGATCACCGGGAGCAGCTGCGGCAGCAGGATGTGCCGGAACCGCTGGGTGGGTGTGGCGCCGTCGACCCGGGCGGCCTCCTCCAGCTCACCGGGCACCGCTTGGAGCCGGGCCAGCAGGAACAGGAACGCGAAAGGGAAGTACCGCCACGCCTCGAAGGCGATCACGGTGGCCAGGGCTGTCGACTCCTGCGTGAGGAACGGCACCGGGGCGTCCCAGCCGAGCAGCCGTTGACCCCAGTGGTTGACGATGCCGAGCTGCGGGTCGAGCATCACCTGCCAGACGAAGGTGACAGCGACCACCGGCGCCACGTACGGCAGCAGCATGGACGCCCGGACCAGTGTGCGGCCCCGGAACGGCCGGCGGACGACCAGGGCGGCGACGAGGCCGAGCGCGATCGACCCGACGGTGCCGCCGATGCTGTAGATCAGCGTGACCCACAACGTGTCGGCGAAGCCGGGGGTGTGCAGCACCCGGTCGATGTTGTCCATGGTGAACTCGCCGAACAGGCCGGTCTTGCGCAGTGTGGCGAGCCGGACCCGCTGGAAGGCGAGCACCACTGTCCACACGATCGGGATGCCGATGACCGCGATGGTGACGAGCAGGGTGGGTGCGACGAGCGCGAGCCCGGCACGGGATTCGCGGCGGCGCAGGGTCAGTGGTCGGCGCCGTGGGGGCTCCGGCCGCTCCCGGGTGGGGGAGCGGCCGGGGCCGGGCGCGGTGGTGGTCAATTGACGCCCGACTTGATGGCGTCGACGTCCTTCTTGGCCCGTCCGGCGGTGGCCGCCGGATCGGACTTGCCGGCGATGAGGTCGCCCAGCACCTTGGGCACCGGCAGTTCTCCGAGCATGGCGCCGACCAGCTTGCCCTGGCCCTGGGTGAGCCCCCACCGCCCGAAGGTGTCCGGGCTGCGGCGCAGGGTGGCCAGCACCTCGTCGCCGTACACGTCGGCGAGGGGCTTCTTGGCGTCCACGCCGGCCTGGCTGGTGTTCCAGGCGGTCAGGTACGCCTCCGGCTCGGCCGGGGTGCCCTTGCGCACCGGGAAGCGGCCTTCGGGGGACATGCCGAACCAGCGCGGGTAGCCGTCGCTGAGCATGTACTCCACGAAGGACTTCGCGGGGTCGGTCACCGCGCCGTCCAGCACGGCCCACGAGCTGATCTCGCCGTACTGGGCCGGTTCGGTGCCGTTCGGCCCCTTGATGGCGGTGACGAACCCGCTGTTCTTCGCCAGGAACGTCGGGTCGGCCTGGCACTGCGGGCAGGTCGGCTTGGCGTCGCTGCGCAGCCCGGCCAGTTCGTCGAGGATGAACGGCGACCAGATCACCATTGCCGCCTTGCCGGCGAAGTAGGTGGCCCGGGTGGTGTCCACGTCCTGCGCGCCCTTGGTCGAGCTGGTGCGGATCAGGTCGCCGTAGAAGCGGAACGCCTCGACGCACTGCTGTGAGTCCAGGGTGACCTTGCCGGAGTCGTCGGTGAGCTGACAGCCGTTGGCAAGCGCCAGGTGCTCGAAGGTCTGCTGGGTGAACACGTCGCTGGGGGCGGTGGCCGCGGTGATCCCGGCCACGCCGCCGGTGTTCAGTTTCGCCGCGG
The DNA here is from genome assembly GCF_042898105.1 of Micromonospora sp. NPDC000663. Taxonomy (NCBI): domain Bacteria; kingdom Bacillati; phylum Actinomycetota; class Actinomycetes; order Micromonosporales; family Micromonosporaceae; genus Micromonospora; species Micromonospora sp. NPDC000663. Next base: position 151,389 of record NZ_JBIAYR010000007.1, on the reverse strand, counting down.
CGTCGGTGATCCGTTCGTACGTGTCGGGGGTGGGGAGGCCGGCGGCGGCGAACAGGTCCTTTCGGTAGACGAGCAGTTGCCCCCACCCGTCGCTGGGTACGGCGAGCTGCTTGCCGTCGTCGGCGGTCAGCTCCAGGGCCCGGGGGGAGAACGTCTGCCGGCCCAGCTTGTCGACGACCTCCGCGTTCGCCGAGGCGTGCAGCAGCTCGTTGCCGGCGAGCGTACGGATGCCGGCCAGGGAGACCGAGCCGACGACGTCGGGCAGATCCCCGGCGGCGGCGTTGGCGGCGATCAGAGAGGGGAACTGGTCCTCGTTGACAGTCACGAGGTCGACCTGGATCCCGGTCTTCGCGGTGAAGTCCGCGATGATCGCCTTGGTGGCGGTGACGCGGTCGGCGACGTCCTCCAGACTCCAAACGGTGATCTTTTTGCTGTTGCTGTCGGATCCGTCATCTCCGCAGGCCAGCAGGGTGGACGCGGTCAGTGCCATGATCAGGGTGGTGGCGAGTATCCGCCTCGGAGGTGCTGACATCGGTGGCACTCCTCTCGAAGGGTACATACGGGATTCAACACCTTCGATAGATCAATGACAAGACATATAGCGATTTTTGCTATCCTGGAGCCCAGTGCTACCGGGATGTGACACATGGGCAACTGGGTGGTCTCTCTCGCCGGGCCTCGACGGATCAGCCTCGAGCCCTGCCCCCCGGATCCGCTCGGCCCCGGCCAGGTCCGTGTCCGCACCTGCTACTCGGGCATCTCCGCCGGCACCGAGCTGACCCTCTACCGGGGCAGCAACCCCCGACTCAGCAAGGACTGGGACGACGCCGCCCGGATGTTCGTCCCCCGACAGACGCCGGTGCCCTACCCGCTCGTCGGCTTCGGCTACGAGGAGGTCGGCGAGGTCGTCGAGGTGTCGCCGGAGGTCACCGACCGGCACCCGGGGCAGCTCGTGTGGGGCATCTGGGGGCACCGGGCCGAGGCGGTGCTCGCCGCCGACGCGGTCCGTCCGCTCCCCGCCGGGCTGGACCCGCTCGCCGGCGTCTTCGCCCGGCCCGGCGCCATCGCGCTGACCGCCGTGCTCGCCGCTGACCTGCACCTTGGCGACTGGGTGGGTGTGTTCGGACAGGGCGTCATCGGTCTGCTCGCCACCCGACTCGCCGTGCTCTCCGGCGCCCGGGTGGTCGCCGTCGACCGGGTGCCCGACCGGCTGGAGCACGCTGCCCGCTACGGCGCGCGGAGCATCGTGGACGCCGGCGTCGAGTCGGCCGCCGCCGTGCTGCGCGGGGCCACCGGCGGTCGGGGCGCGGACGTCTGCCTGGAGCTGTCCGGGGCGTACCCGGCCCTGCACGAGGCCATCCGCTCGACCGCCCACGCCGGCCGGGTCGTGGCCGCCGGCTTCTACCAGGGCCAGGCCGACGCGCTCGGCCTCGGCGAGGAGTTCCACCACAACCGCATCCAGTTGGTGGCCGCCCAGGTCTCCGGCCCCACCCCCGCGCCTAGCATGGCCGGCCGGTGGACCGGGGACCGGGTGGCGCAGACCTTCATGGACCTGGTGGCTGAGCGCAGCGTCGACCCGTTGCCGCTGGTCAGCCACATCGTCGACGCCAGCGCGGTCGCCGACGCCCTCGCGCTGCTCGACCGCGGCGCCGGTGACGTCCTCCAAGTGGTGTTGAGGTTCTAGATGACCACCATCGCGCTGGCCTGCCAGGAACAACTCCTGCCGGGCACCAACCTGATCCAGAAGTACGCCCTCGCGTCAGCCCTCGGCTACCAGGGCATCGAACTGCGCGGACGCGGCGACCTCGCGTTCGCCCGCCGGCTGCCGGAGCTGCGCCGGGCCCGCGCCGCCGGGGTGGTGATGCCCACCGTCTGCGTCGAGATGGACCACTTCATCGGCGACTTCGACAGGGCCCGGTCCGCCGACGCCGTGCGCAACCTGCGCTCGCAACTGTCGGTGATCGCCGAGCTGGGCGGCGTCGGGGTGATGACCCCGGCCGCCTGGGGGATGTTCTCCCGGCGGCTGCCGCCGTTCGAGCCGCCCCGCCCGCCGGCCGGCGACCGGCAGGTCCTCCTCGACGCGCTCGGCGAGCTGGGCGAGCACGCCCGGGCCGAGGGGGTCACCCTCTTCCTGGAACCCCTCAACAGGTACGAGGACCACATGGTCAACCGGCTCGACGAGGCGGTCGCCCTGTGCGCGGCGCTCGCGCTGCCCTCGGTGCGGGTGGTCGCCGACACCTTCCACATGAACATCGAGGAGGACGACGTGCACCGGGCGCTGCGGGCCGCCGCGCCGTACCTCGGGCACGTGCAGGTAAGCGACTCCAACAGGTACCAGCCCGGTGCCGGGCACCTGGACTGGCCGGCGCTGATGCGGACCCTGCTGGAGCTGGACTACCGGGGCTGGCTGGCCCTGGAGTGCCGGTTGCGCGGTGACCCGGTCCGCGCCCTGCAACAGGCCGCCACGGTGCTGCGGCACGCGCTGCCCCGGCGGGCCGCCGCATGAGCGCCGAGGTCGGGCCGGCACGCGTCGGCGGGACCGCCGTGGCCCGTACCGGTGGTCCCGCCGACCTGGCCGGGCTGCGGCGGCTCGCCATCGACACGCTCGACTCCAACTGGGAACACGACCACACCGTGCCGTCGCGCACCCTCTACCCGCACCAGTGGAGCTGGGACTCCGCGTTCATCGCGATCGGCCTGGCCCAGATCCGCCCCGAGCGGGCCTGGACGGAGCTGGACAGCCTGTTCCGGGCGCAGTGGGCCGACGGGCGGGTGCCGCACATCGTGTTCAACCCGGCGCTTCGCGTCGGCTCGTACTTCCCGGGGCCGGAGCTGTGGGGCTCGGCGACCGCCGAGGGGGCGCCTGCCGTGCACACCTCCGGTCTGGTCCAGCCGCCGGTGCACGCGCTCGCCGCGTTGCTGGCGTACCGGCGGGCACCCGGGCAGGCCAGCCTGGCCGCGTTGCGCCGGCTCTACCCGGCGCTCGTCGCCCAGCAGCGCTACCTGGCCGGACGGCGGGACGTGGCGGGCGACGGACTGGTCTGCGTCGTGCACCCGTGGGAGTCCGGACTGGACAACAGCCCGGCCTGGGACGAGCCGATGGCGGCGGTGCCGGCCGAGGCGGCGGTCATGCGCGCGTACCGTCGGCACGACACCGCGCACGCCGACGCCGCGCACCGCCCCACGGACCTGGACTACGCGCGGTACCTGGCGATCGTCGCCGCCTACCGGGAGCACGGCTACACCGACCGGGGCCTCGCCGAGCGCCACCCGTTCCTGGTGGAGTGCCCGCTGTTCAACGCGGCGTACGGCGGGGCCGAACACGCCCTCGCCGAGATCGCCGTGCTGACCGGCGCCGACCCCGGGCCGCACCGGGTCCACGCGGCCCGGATCACCGAGGCGCTGGTCCGCCGGCTGTACGACCCGGGCACCGGCACGTTCCAACCCCGCGACCTGCGCACCGACCGGCTGCTCGGCGCGCGGACCGTGCTGGGGCTGACGCCGCTGATCCTGCCCGACCTGCCGGCGCGGCACGTCGACGCGCTCGTCGTCGAGGCGACCTCGGCGCGCTTCGGGATCGCTAGGCGGATGGACCGGCCGCTGCCCAGCCACGACCGCACCGCGCCGGACTTCGAGCCGCTTCGCTACTGGCGTGGGCCGAGCTGGCTGAACGTCGGCTGGCTGGTACGTCGAGGGCTCGCCGCGCACGGGCATCCGGACCTGGCGGCCGGGTTGCGCCAATCCATGATCGGCCTCGTCGCCGGCGCCGGATGCCACGAGTACTTCCACCCCGACACGGGCGTCGGGCTGGGCTCACCGGCGTTCGGGTGGACCGCCGCGCTGCTGCTCGACCTGCTGGCCGACGAGCCGGCGCGCTGAGCGGCCCCGCCGCCCGTGATAGCGTGCCCGCCCCAACGCTCGGGGGAGGGGACGGCATGGCCGAGGTCGACAAGGTGGCCTGGATTCTCGTACGGGACGGGCTGGTGCTCAGCACCCGCTCCCGGGGCAAGGACGTGTGGTACCTGCCGGGCGGCAAGCGCGAGCCGGGGGAGACCGACCTGGAGACCCTGCGCCGGGAGATCGACGAGGAGTTGAGCGTCGCCGTGGACGTACGCGACGCCGTGCACCTGGGCACGTTCACCTCCCAGGCGCACGGGCACGCGGCCGGCACCACCGTCCGGATGACCTGTTACCGGGCCGGGTACGAGGGACGCCTGCGGCCGGCCGCCGAGATCGCCGAGATGGCCTGGCTGGGGTACGCCGACAGGCACCGCACCTCCCCGGTCGACCAGGTCATCTTCGCGCACCTGCGGACGGCGGGTCTGCTGCGCTGAGCGCCGTTTGCCGAGCGTGCGCCCGGGTAAGCGCGGGACCCGTGGCGGACAGGAGGGCGGCGTGCGGTTTCCCCGCTTCATCGACGCGGTGTCCCGGCGCTCCGGGCTGCCGACCGAGCAGGCTGCCGTGGTGGCGCGTGCCGTTCTCCAGACGATGGCCGAACGGGTCACCGGCGGCGGGAACCACGACCCCGCCGGTCAGCTCCCTGACGAACTCCATCCGTACCTGCGCGGCCCGGACCGCGCGCCGGCCGCGTCGGCCGTCGCCGCCGGGCCTGCGGAGTTCCTGCGACGGGTCGCCGATCGGGCGGGTGTCGACGAGGCGACCGCCCGGGCCGGCACGGGGGCGGTGTTCGCGACGCTGCGCGAGGCCGTCACGGTGCGCGAGTTCCGGCAGATGGTGGACGCCGTGGCCCGTGATCAGGAAGGCGGCGTGACCCCCGCCGTTCCGCCGTCCGTCGGGGAGTGACCCCACGCAGGACCGCCCGTGCGGTCATCGGGCCGATGCCCACCCGGTGAATCGTTCGCGCAGGCCGGCCGACGATGCGGACACTCCGAGGTCGACTGCCGCTTCCACGCCCACCGCCGCCAGGTGGACCAGCAGAGCCGCCCGGTCGTTCCGGTACTCGGCGAGCAGGCGCAGCTTCGCCGGCGAGCACGGCCAGGCGATTCCGCACGCCCGGCAACGCCAGGTGGGCCGCGCGGGCAGGTGGTCCGGGCGGCGGCTCACACCGCCACCCGTCGGGGTACGGCGGGGCGGCGGCGCGGCGGCGCGGGCGGACCGGGCAACCGGTGCGCGCCGGCGGGCATCAGGTACAACTCCCGGCGGGCCACCGCGTCCCCGTCGCGCCCAACTCGTAGCACTCGATCCAGACCCAACCGTGGTACGTGTGCCGCTCGGCCAGTACCCTGATCACGCGCACCGTGATCGGCCTGACGAACTGCGGGCTCGCGTCCCGGGTCAGGCGCAGCACGTCGCCGGACCGGATCGTCCCCGCCTGCGCCTGCGCCTGCGCGTCCCGTCCCGCCGCTCCCGGGGCTGGCCTCCTGCGTGCGTCTGACATGGATTCCCCTCGCGTGCGGTGTTGGAAGGGGGCCCGGCCTCGGTGCTCGCCGTCGGGTCGACCGGCCCCCGCTACGAACGCGCTCGGCGGGCTTCGTACGCCTCCACCGCTCGCGCCGTCTCACCGACTACCCTTCCGAGGGTTGTCGAACAATCACACAGCGTTAGATGATTTCTTCGGAACGCTCCATTTGCTCCCGAAGGGACGCGGGCATGAACCATGCATTCGTCGCGGCACTCGCCGAAGCCTCCGAGACGGCCGAGAGCCTCGCCTGTCGCATGGGGATCCACCCGAAGACGGTGGCCCGCTGGGCAAACCCGGGACGTGTCCCGCAGACCCGACATCGTGCCGAGGTGGCGAAGATCCTCCGCAAGGACGTGGTCGACCTGTGGCCGGACATCGTCAACCGCAGGGAGCCGGTCTGGTTCCGGCCGCGGGTCGACATCGAACGCGAGGCGGTCGCCCTGCGCGCGTTCCAACTCGCCTGGGTGCCGGGCCTGCTCCAGACCGAGGCCTACGCCCGCGCCACGCTCGCCTGGGAAGCGCTGACAGCGACAGAGGTAGACGAGTTGGTGTCCGCTCGCATGGATCGGCAGGCGATCCTCAGCGGTGAACGTGGGCCGCTTTTCGTGGCGGTGCTGGATGAGGGAATCATCCGTCGCGGTATCGCCGGAGGGCGCTCTCTCATGGCGGATCAGCTCGCTCACCTCATCACCTGTGCCGATCTGCCGAGCGTGCAACTCCACATCGTGCCCAGCGAGGCGATCGCCTACCCGGGACTGAACGGGCCGTTCACCCTCGCAGAGCTGCCAGACGGCACCCGCGTGGGTCATGTGGACAGTCAGGCGCAGGCTCAAATAGTCGACCAGACGTCGGAAATTGCTACCCTCGAGCGACGATGGGAACGCATCCGGGGCGAGGCCCTTCCCCGAGGGCGGTCCCTGGACCTCCTGAGAGAAGCGGCAGCATCATGGACGTGACCGGCGCGCGGTGGCGCAAGAGCACCAAGAGCGGAAGCAACGGCGGTGACTGCGTCGAGGTTGCCGACAATTTGCCCGGCGTCGTCCTGGTCCGTGACACGAAGAACCGCGACGGCGGCACCCTGGCGTTCGCCCCGGCCTCCTGGCGGGCGTTCGTCACCGCGACCGCCGCGCGGTCGTAAGCAGGTCTGGCCCAGCAGCAGCCCCGGTGATCGACTCCGTATCGCTGATGTGGCGGTATCCGGGCCACTCGGATACCGCCACATCGGCGATGTTGAGCTGATCACGCAAGAGCGCGGCGGTCAGGCGTCGGCGTCGGGTAGTTCGTCGGGCTCGGCGATCCAGGCGGAGAAGACAGGCACGCCGTGCCACGGGCCGGTGGTCCCGTCGGACCGTCTGTCGGTGGCGACGGCGACCACCGCGTACGGGTGGCCGAAGCGTAGTTCGGCGGTGCGGCGGACGCCCTCCGGCGGCAGGCTCGTCAGCCCGAACATGCCGGTGACGGCAGCCGCCTCGAAGCCGTACCGCCCGAACGTCGCCATCGCCACCTGCCGCGCCTCGAAGTTCCGCACCGGCAGGGCCAGTGCCTTCGCCAGCGTCGCCGACGCGGCGGCGAAGCCGAGCGCCGGCCCGGCCAGGTCGTGCTCGCTGCGCGCCGACCAGCAGGGCAGCACCGCCGTGTGCCGTTCCTCGCGGCCGTCGCGCGCACGGGTCCGTACCCTCTCCTCACGGATCGTCCACAGGGGAGTATCGCCGAGCGGCAGGTCGAACAGTGCGCGGTGACCGGCCGGTGCCGCGCCGTCGGCCGCGCCCGCGCTGATCCGGTACGCGGCGGCCAGCACATCGGCCGGCGGCACCTGCGGCGCGGCGGCCACCGACAGGACGACGAGGCCGGCGCCGTCGTCCACCTGGGCCGACGCGGCGTGCGTGATCACGTCACCGGCCTCCGGGGTCGTGGCGATCGCGCACCGGTGGCCATGCTCGGGGGTGCGCAGCGCGCGGCGCAGCTGGCGTGCCCAGAGGCTGTCCGCGCCGAGCGCGCGGGCGTCGGCGACGTCGAACGGCTCGGCCCAGGAGATGCGGGTGGCCAGGGCGCTGGCGAGGGCCAGCACCACGTCCGGCCCGACGTTCAGCGGGAACCGCTCGATCAGGCCGAGCGTGTGCTCGCGCGCCCAGGCGTCCAACCCGGCCTGGTCGGGCAGCACGCCCACCTCGGTCGTCGCGGGCAGGGCGGCCCGCCAGTCGGCCGGCCCGCCGTCGCCCTCGCCGGGCCGGTGCCAGAGCGCGGTGGCGGACGCGACAAGCGGGTGCGGCGCGTCCAGCAGCGCGCGGGCGATCGTGGCGGCGGTGTCCAGGTCGGTGCCCAGGGCTTCGGTCAGCGGCCCCTCGGCCCGGTCGGGTGCGGTCGCGGCGGCCAGCGCGAGCAACAGCCAGGCTCCGAGCGGCGAGGCGACGTGGTGCCGGTCGCCGATCGTGGTGTGCAGCCGCCCGGCGTACGCGGCCAGCGGCCCGTGCAGGTGGGTCGTCATGCCCCCACTCTGCCCGCCGGCCCGCCTCACGACCACAGCTCGAAGGGTTCGTCGATCTCCTCTCCGGCCAGGAAACCGGTGATCAGCCGGGGGAGTTGACCCGGGTAGAAGCGGTCCCGGCTGGCCACCACCTCCGGCAGCGGCCACCAGCGGAAGCCGAAGTAGTCCTCCAGCTCGTAGTCGAGCCGGTGCGCCTCGTCCACATCCGGACCGGGGCCGGTCAGCCGTACGGTGACGACAACCTCGTCCTGGACGTGCCGCACCTGCCGGTGCAGAAAGCTGGCCCGCCGCCGCCAGGTCGGCTCGCCGATCTGGTCGGCGGCAACGACGAGACCGGTCTCCTCGCGCAGCTCCCGCACGGCCGTGTCGCGGTACGTCTCCCCGGCGTCCATGCCGCCGCCGGGCAGCTCCCACCAGGTGCCCAGCCGGGGATGGTCCGGATCCCGGGTGTGGAACAGCAGCACCCGGTCGCCCTCGTCCAGGACCACCACCCGCACGGCACGCCGTTCGAGGATCGGCAGGTCGTCGGGCAGCTCGCTCATCGGGCCAGTCTGCCGCAGCACCGCCCGCGCCGGTGCGCCGCCGGGGCCGGTAGGCTGCCCGCCGTGGCTGGACTGTTGAGGAACGTGGCGGCGCGCATCTCCCGGGTCGGCGCGGCGATCCCGTCGCCCCGCCGTACCGGGCCGGGTCCGGCGCAGGTGGCCCGCCGTCGCCAGGTCAGCGCCCTGCAGCGGCGGGAGCTGACCTACGCCCCGGAGCGGGACGGCCAGGCCGACCCCGGCGAGATCGTCTGGACCTGGGTGCCGTACGAGGACGACCCCCGGCAGGGCAAGGACCGGCCGGTGCTCGTGGTCGGTCGGCACAGTCGGACGCTGTTCGGGTTGATGCTGTCCAGTCAGAGCGAACGGGACGGGCAGCGGCACTGGTTGGCGCTCGGCCCGGGCGAGTGGGACCGGGACAACAGGCCGAGCTGGGTACGGCTCGACCGGGTGCTCACCATGCGTGAGGACAGCATCCGCCGCGAGGGCGCGATCCTGGACCGGCCCCGGTTCGAGCGGGTCGGGCAGGCACTGCGTGCCGGCTACGGCTGGCGCTGACCTCCGTCAGGCCGGTTCGCGGCTCGGGCCGACCGCTGCGCCGCGCGCGTCCGGCGGCGGGTACGGCTGGTCGGCGAGCAGCCGTGCGAGGTGCGCGCTGTTCAGCGCGAGAGCCTTCGTCGTACGGCCTGTGGTGTCGTCCTTTGGCCCGGCGTCACGGTAGTCCACCTTGTGCAGTGCCTCGCCGACCCAGTACGTCGCGCCGGCGGCGGGGCAGGTGAAGCCCACCTCGTTGAGCGCCTGCTGCACCTGGCCGATGGTGTGGTGCGCGCCGTCCTCGTTGCCCACGACGGCGACGCCTCCCACCTTGCCGTAGGTCAGGAGCCGGCCCTCGGCATCGGTCTCGGAGAGTTCGGCGTCGAGGCGTTCGAGGACCATCTTGCAGACGCTCGACGGCTGACCGAGCCAGATCGGCGTGGCGATGACGAGGATCTGCGCGGCCAGCAGTTTGGCGCGGATCGTGGGCCAGCCGTCGCCGTGCCCCTCGTCGGTGGACACCCCGAAACGCACATCGTGGTCGACGACCCGGACCAGGTCGCCGTCCACGCCCTGCGTGGCAAGCTCGGTCAGGACCTCCCGGCCGAGCTGCTCGGCGCTCGACGGCGCCGGCGACGGCTTGAGGGTGCAGTTGAGTACGAGGGCGCGGATGCTCGCCACGTCTGTTCCTCTCGGCCGTCGGGCGCTCTCACCGTGACCCCATACCCGGGCGCCGGACCGAATCACGCGGGCCGAATCACCCGGACAGGTGAAAGCGGCACAACCCGAGCCGATCCGGTCAGGGTCGCCGCCGCCCCGCTGCCCTAGCGGTAATTCGGTGGGGCCGGCCGTCCATCCGGTGGCAGGGTGTCGGCGTGTCCTCCGAGGTGGCCGAATGGGTCCGTACCGACTTCGGCCTCGACATGACCACGATGGACGCGGTCACCCACGGCGCCGACCGGTACGCCCAGCTGTGGCGGGCGCGGGCCGTCGACGGAACCCGGTACGCCGTGAAGCTCAGCGGGGGCGGCACCTCGGCGGGGCTGGCGGTGTCCGCGTACCTCGCCGGGCAGGGCGTGCCGGGCGTAGCCGCGCCGCTGCGTACCCGGGACGGGCGGCTGTGGGCCGACCGCGACGGCCGCCGCCTCACAGTGGTGCCGTGGGTCTCCGACACCCGGGCGCTCGACGCTCCGATGACCGTGGCGCACTGGCGCTCCTACGGCGAGGTGCTGGCGGCGGTGCACGCCGTGCCGGTCACCGACGAGCTGGTGCGGCTGCTGCCGCGCGGCGGGTCCGCGTACCCCCGGATCGTGGCCGCGACCCGGGCGGTGGCCCGACGGCTGCGCGACCCGGCACCGGATCCGGTGGCCACCGACCTGGCGGCGGTCTGGTCGGCGGCGGCCGACCGGGTGTCCCTGCTGACCCGCGCCGTCGAACGCCTCGCCGTCGACCAGCCCCCGGGGACGCCCGTGGTCTGCCACGGCGATCCGCACCTGGGCAACCTGCTGCTCGGCCCGGACGGTCAGGTCTGGCTGATCGACTGGGACGACGCGGTGCTCGCGCCACCCGAGTGCGACCTGATGTTCGTCACCGGTGGGGTGCTCGCCTTCGCGCCGGTCACCGCCGAGCAGCGGGAGGCGGTGCTCGGCGGCTACGGCGGGACCGAACCGGACCCGAAGCGGCTCGCCTGGTTCCTCGCGGTCCGCGCGCTCGACGACCTCAGCGACTGGACCCGCCAGGCACTGGATCCGGGCGCCGACGAGGCCGAGCGGGCCTTCGCCCGCCGGATCGTCCGGGGACTGGTGTCGGCGAACGGCCTGGTCACCCTCGCCGAGGCGGCGCTGCGTGACCTCGCCCGGCGGTGACCGCGCCGGTGTGGCAGCTCAGTGCTCGGCCAGCGGGACGCTGTCGACGAGCTGCCGGGGTGAACGGGCGCCGCCGAGGCTCTTCGCCTGGTACATGGCCGCGTCGGCGCGACTGAGGGCGTCGGTGAGCTGAGCCGGGCCGGTCACCGGCGCGAGCCCCACCGAGGCGGTCACCCGTACGCTGCACCCGGCCAGCCGGATCGGCGCGGCGACGGTCTCGCTGAGCCGTCGCGTGGCGTGGTCGATCCACCGCCTGTCGATGGTGGGGCTGGCGAGCAGCCCGGCGAACTCGTCCCCGCCCAGGCGGGCGACCAGGTTGTCGCCGGCGAACCCGGCCAACCGCTCGGCCACGCTGATCAACACCTGGTCGCCGGCCGCGTGGCCGTACCTGTCGTTGATCTGCTTGAAGTCGTCCAGGTCGAGCACGACGGCGATCAGCGGCTCCCCGGCCGCGTCGGTGAGCAGGGCGGCGGCGAGCCGGTAGAAGGCGCGGCGGTTGGGCAGGCCGGTGAGCGGGTCGTGGCTTGCCGCGTGCCGCTCGGCGGCCAACTCGGCCTGTAGGTGGCCGATCTCGGCCTCGGCGCGCACCGCCCTGCGGCGCAACTGCCAGGAGGAGAGCAGCGCACCCGCCGCGCAGATGCCGGAGGCGACACTCATCGGATCCGGCAGGAGCCCTCCCATCAGCGCGACCGCCTCCAGTCTCCGGCCGACGCGGCGCACACCGTGCCGGGCCCGTTTCCCCCGGGTGGTTGCCCAGCCCAGGGTTACTCAACGTGAACGGATGCGCACCATTCACGTGCGTTATCATGCTCGCCGTCCGGTGCAGATGCAATAGCAGATGCACGTGCAGAATTGTCCGACGTCGTTACCGCACCCCCTCGCCGTCACCGCTCCTCCCACGGGCACCGGCGGGCTCGTGAGCAGAAAGACTTCCTCATGCAGCAGCCACCCAATGGTGTGCCGATCCATCAGTTGCCCCCGTTGACCTGGCAGAAGAGCCGCCGCAGCAACCCCAGCGGCAACTGTGTCGAACTCGCCGAACTGCCCGGGGGAGCCGGCATCGCGGTCCGCAACTCCCGACATCCGGACGGGCCGGCGCTGATCTACACAGTGGACGAGATCGCCGCGTTCGTGCTCGGCGCGCGGGACGGCGACTTCGACCATCTGATCAACTGACTGCCCCTGCCGGGCCGACCGAATCACCGGTCCGGAGGAGTTCACCTCACTGTCGGTCCATGGCATGCTTACACGTCGGTCGGGCCGGGTTCCCGTCCGCGAGGTCGGTATCCGGAGGTCCGCACGTGACGATGGTTCCCGCCGAGGGAGGCCCGACAACCGGGCCCACCGTGCTGCGCATGCTGCTCGGCGCCCAACTGCGCCGTCTGCGGGAGTCCAGCGGGGTGACCCGGGAAGGCGCCGGCTGGGAGATCAGGTCCTCCGAATCCAAGATCAGTCGGATGGAGCTGGGCCGCGTCGGCTTCAAGGAACGCGACGTGGCCGACCTGCTCACCCTCTATGGCGTCACCGACGAGGGTGAGCGCGAGGCGCTGCTCAAGCTCGCGCGGGACGCCAACAGCCCGGGCTGGTGGCACCGCTACGGCGACGTGCTGCCCAGCTGGTTCCAGTCGTATCTGGGCCTGGAGGCGGCGGCCGCGCTGATCCGCAGCTACGAGGTGCAGTTCGTCCCCGGGCTGTTGCAGACCCGGGAGTACGCTCGCGCGGTCGTCCTGCTCGGGCACGGCTCCGCCGGCTCCGCCGAGATCGACAGGCGGGTGTCGCTGCGGATGCAGCGCCAGCAGTTGCTGCAGCGGGACAAGCCGCCGCAGCTCTGGGCTGTGGTGGACGAGGCGGCGCTGCGGCGGCCGATCGGCGGCGCCGAGGTGATGCGCGGCCAGCTCACCGCACTCATCGAGGCGACCAAGTCACCGCACATCCGCCTCCAGGTCATCCCGTTCGCCGCCGGGGGGCACGCCGCGGCCGGCGGCGCCTTCACCATCCTGCGCTTCGGTGACCAGGAGCTGCCCGACATCGTCTACATCGAACAGTTGACGAGCGCGATCTACCTCGACAAGCGCGACGACCTGGAGTATTACGCCGTCGCGATGGAGCGGCTCTGCGTCGAGGCCGAGCCGCCGGAGCGTACGCCGGAGATCCTCGGGCGGCTGCTGGAGGAGCACTACCAGGCGTGATGCCCGCCCGCGGCAACTGAGCGTTCGCGGGCCTTTCGTATTGACCGTCGCCGACTCGTCGGGCTAGTCTCTGTATCGATACAGTCTGGATCGATACAGAGGGGTGCCGGTGAAGCCAACACTGCAAGCCGTGGCGGACGCCGTCGGCGTCTCCCGCAGCACCGTGTCCAACGCGTACAGCCGCCCCGACCAGCTCTCCGCCGCCCTGCGCGAGCGCATCCTGGACGCCGCCCGCCAGCTCGGCTACCCCGGCCCCAACCCCACCGCGCGATCGCTGCGGCGTGGCTTCGTCGGCTCCATCGGGGTGCTGTTCACCTCCCAACTCTCGTACGCCTTCACCGACCCGTTCGCGGTCCGCTTCCTCGCCGGTGTGGGGGAGGCGACCGAAAGACACGGCACCAGCATGCTGCTCGTGCCGCTGCCCCAGGCCCAGACCGACGCCCGACGGGCGGTGGAGAACGCCGCGGTCGACGGCTTCTGCGTCTACTGCGTGGCCGACGAGGAATGGGCCCTGGACGTCATCCGGGCGCGCGGGCTGCCGTACGTCAGCACCGCCCCCCGCGACGACGCCGGCGCGGACGAGCGGTTCGTCGGCATCGACGAACGGGCCGCGGCGTACAGCGCCGCCGCGCACGTGGCAGGTCTCGGCCACCGCCGGGTGGCCCTGCTCGCCGACGGGGTGCTGCCCGACGCGCCGGCCGGGCCGCTCACCCTGTCCGGGGCGCACGAGGTGCGGCACCCGACGACCCGGGGCCGGCTCACCGGCTTCGCCGACGCGTTCGCCGAGGTCGGCGTCGACTGGGCCGACCTGACCCTGCTCAACGCCCCGGGCAACAGCCGCCAGGCCGCGGCCGCCGCCGTCGCCGGACTGTTCGACGGACCGGCACCACCGACCGCCGTGCTGGCCGGCTCCGACGTGCTCGCCCTCGGCGTGCTGGACGTTCTGGCCCAGCGGCCCGGCGGCCCCCACCCGCCGGTGTCGGTGACCGGCTTCGACGACGTCCCCGAAGCCGCGGCGGCCGGCCTCACCACCGTCCGGCAACCGGCGAAGGAGAAGGGCCGCATCGCCGCCGAACTGCTGCTCGACCCGCCCGCGGACGCCGCGGCCGGCCATGTCCTGCTACCCACCGCACTCGTCGTCCGGGCCTCCACCGGACCTGTCCCGAGGAGTTGATCATGGAATACCCGACCGGATACGTCACCGCTCTCGACGCCATGAGCCGCCACGTCAACTCGGCCCGCCCGGACGCCCCCGTCCAGGTCGAGCGCGTCCGCCGGCCGCTGCTCGCCCCGAGCAGGCAGGCGACAGCCGTCGCCCTGCGCCGGCTCGCCGACCGGATCCAGCCCCGACCGGTGCCCCGCTGCTCCTGACCACCGCCCATTTGGGCATGAGCGGGACGAAGGGTGCCGGCTCGGGCACGCAGGGTGGTCGAGTGGGAACTCGCCAGGCAGACTGGTGAAGCCATGTCGCCCTTCATGCCCACCCTCCGTCTCCACGACCGCTACGTACTGCACGAGCGGATCGGTCTCGGTGGCATGTCCGAGGTGTGGCGGGCCGACGACGAGGTGCTCGGCCGACCGGTCGCCATCAAGGTGCTCGCCGGGCAACTCGCCGCCGACCCGCAACTGCGGGCCACCATCCAACGCGAGGCCCGCGCCGCGGCCCGGCTGACCCACCCGCACGTCACCCAGGTGTACGACTACGCCGAAGCGACACTCGCCGGCGGCGTCGTCGTCCCGTACCTGGTCATGGAGCTGGTCGAGGGGCACAACCTGGCCGACCGGCTGCGTACCGGCCCGCTGCCCTGGCCCGAGGCGGTCCGGGTGGCCGGGCAGATCGCCGCCGCCCTGGCCGCCGCGCACCGCATCGGGGTGGTGCACCGGGACGTCAAGCCGGGCAACGTCATGCTCACCGACACCGGCGCCAAGGTGCTCGACTTCGGCATCGCCGCGCTCGGCGGGCTCGACAGCCAGTCCGGCGAGCCGCTGATGGGCACACCCGCGTACTTCGCCCCGGAACGCCTCACCGCCGGCCCACCCGACCCGGCAAGCGACGTGTACGCCCTCGGCGCGCTGCTCTACCGCACCCTCACCGGGCAGGCGCCGCTGCCCGTGCAGAGCTGGGAGGACGCCCTCGACGTGCACCGGCGGGGCACGCCGGTGCCGCCGCTGCGGGTGGCCGGTCTGCCCTCCGACATCGCCGAGCTGACAGTCGCCTGCCTCGCCGCCGACCCGGCCCGCCGCCCGTCCGCCGCGCACCTGGCCCGCCGGTTCGGAGCCGGTCAGCCGGTCGAGCCTCCTACCGAGCTGCTGCGCCTCCTGCCCAGCGCCCACCCGCCCACGCTGATCGACCGCTCGGCGGCCCGCCCCCAGCCCGTACCGGTAGAGGCCCCACCGCGCCGGCGTTCTCGCAGGCGCGCCGCCGTGCTGGTCGCGGCCGGCCTTGCGGCGCTGGTCGGCGGGGGCGCTCTGCTCGCCCAGAACCTGGACACTCCCGAACGTCCCGCCCAGGTCGCCGGCCCGCCGCCGAGCAACACCCCGTCGCCCCGACCCAGCACCCAGTCGCCGACGCCGGCGCCGCCGTCCGCGTCCCCCGCCCCCAGCAGCGCCGCGCCCTCGACGGTCGGTCAGCAGGTGCCGGTCAGCCTGCGCCAGGTCACAAACGAGTTCACCGCGACGCTCGCCGAGGCGCAGGCCCGCGGCGAGATCGACCGCCGGACGGCCGAGGACCTGCGCGACGACCTCGCCGATGCCAACCGTCGGTCCCGGGACCGCGCCAAGCGCGTCGCGGACCTGCGCGAACGCATCGCCGAGCTGGTCGACAGGGGCAGACTCTCCGCGCGGACGGCCGCCGACCTCGACAGACTGCTCGGTCAGGCGAGCACCTTCTCCACCGACCGTACGGACGACTGATCCATCCGCCTGTCTCACTGGCATGATGGGCCGATGCGGACACGGTTGATCTTCGTGCGTCATGGTGAGTCGGTCCACCAGGTCGACGGGACCGTTGGCGGACCGCACGGATGTCGCGGGCTGACCGCGCTCGGCCACGACCAGGCACACCGGCTCGCCCGACGACTCGCCGAGGACCACGCCGTCGACCGACCGGTGGCGGTCTACTCGTCGGTGCTGCGCCGGACCGTCGAGACCGCGCAACCGATCGCCGCGGCGTTCGGCCTACGTGCCGTGGCCGACTGCGGTCTGTGCACCTGGCACACGCCCCCGTACGCCGACGGCCTGCCGCTCACCCGTTTCCGGAGCGAGCACGCCGCGGTGGGCGGGGGGCTGTTCCGGCCGTTCGAGACCGGCAACGAGAGCTGGGCCGAACTGGTCGTCCGGATCAGCCGGGCGATCATGGAGATCGCGCAGCGGCACCGGGGCTCCACAGTGGTCCTCGTCGGCCACACCGCGACCGTCGAGGTCGCCTTCCACGCGCTCGCCGCCCAGCCGCTGCACCGGGGGTTCGACCTGGTCATCGCGCCGGCCTCGATCACCGAATGGACCACCGACCACGACACCAGCGCCTGGCCACCGGCCCGCTGGGCCCTGCACCGCTTCGGTGACACCGGCGGGTGGGCCACAGGCCGATCCAGCATCGGCGGGCCGGCCTAGAGGCTGACCCAGTACCGGCGGGCCGGGCCCAGCTCGGTGTCCCGGACGTCCTCCAGGACGCCGCGGTGACGCTCGATCGTCCGCGCCGACGCCACATTGTCCGCCGCGCAGACGATCAGCACCCGGTCCAGGCCGAGCGTCCGCGCCTCGCCGAGCATCCGGCCCAGCGCCCAGGTCGCCAGCCCTCGCCGTCGCGCGGACGGCCGGATGCCGTACCCGATGTGACCGGCGACGTGCAGCTCGTGCCGCAGCGCGATCCCGCCGAGCACGCGGTCGTCCTCGACGATCCACCGGTGCGTGCACGGCGCCTGACCGGCGTCCAGCGGCGTCGCCGGATCCGCCTGGCCGGTCAGCCGGCGTACCCAGGCCGCGAATCCGTCAGGTGAGCGCACCTCGTCGGACGGCCGCAACCCGAAACCGTCCTCGTGGACGCCGGGACCCCACTCGTCGTGTGCGTCGAGCCAGGCGCCGTGCAGACCGACGGTGGGCACGACCAGCTCGGGCATAGTCGACCCGTCAGTCGTTCAGGATCTGCTCGCGCAGGATCTCCGCGTGCCCACAGTGCTGAGCCAGCTCGCGCAGCACGTGCAGATAGACCCAGCGCAGCGGCAACGGGCCACGGCGGTTGCCCCGGAGCAGGTCGTCCAGCCCGAGCGACGCCGTGGCGCGGCGGGACGCCTCGCACGCCTCGCGATGTGCCCGCTGGATCGTGGCGATCGTGTCGGCGTCGTCCAGGACGAACGACTCGTCGGGCGTAGCCGGGATGCCGATCTCAGCTCGCGAGCGACAGGTGACAGCCTCGTCGAACCAGACCTTCTCGACGAACGTCGCGTGCTTCACCAGACCCAGCAGCGTGGTCCGCGACGGCACCAACGACCGGCGGGCCTGCTCCTCGGTCAACCCGTCCAGGTAACCGTCGAGCGCCGTGCGGTGCTCGTCGATGAACGCCTCGAACTGCGCCTGCGCCGGCTGGCCGACGACATCCTCGGCGAACGTGGGCGGGAAAACGGTCATGAGGGAAGCATTCCAAGCCGGCCGGTCGAGAGCAACCACGGCACGCTCACCCGAGCGTGACACGGTCGCCGTCGGCCACCCGACCGGCGCGGACCACCCTGGCGTACGCGCCGACGCACGGCTGCGGGCCCATCCCGGGCAGCGGCTCGACCCGGTTGAGTCGGGCGGGCGCCCGCAGCGCCTCGGCCTCGCGGGGCAGCGGCCCGTGCGCGAGCGTCGGCACCGCGCAGCGCGGCGTCGGAGCGAGCACGGCGAGCGCCAGGTCGGGGCCGACACGCAGCTCCCGGCCCACCCAGTCGTTCTCGGCGAAGGCCTCCGTCTCCATGTCGAGCACCAGGTTGGGCCGGTAACGGTCGACAGTGCCGGCCCCGGACGGCAGGCTCCCGGCGATCCGGTCCAGCGTCGCTGTGGTGACCAGGTGGATGGGGGCGAAGTCGAAGAAGGTGCCGGGCGCCACCGCCCCGAGGCGGCTCTCGTCGGCCGGGACCTCGTCGGTCAGGCCGGCGGCGAGCACCGCGTCCGGGTGGGACCGCAGCAGGGTGGCACCCTCCGGCAGGGTGTCGACAAGGATCACCTCGTGGCCCGCCGCGGCGCTGAGCGCCTCGTCGACGGCGGGGTCCGCGGCCGACAGGTGTCGCCCGTCGGGCAGGGTGATCCGGACCGGGTCGGGCGCCCCGCCGGTGGCCCGCAGGGTGAGCAGGTCACGCCAGCGGTGCGGTTGCTTGGCGCTGGCGACCCGTCCGCTGGCCCGGTCCAGCAGGGCCAGCGCACGATCACCCACGACGCCGGCCACACCGACCTCGGCGGCCGGGATCCGTTCGCCGAGCAACGACTTCACCGGGTATCGCCGCAGCTGCGCCAGCCGTCCTGAGATCATCCCGCCACCCTAACCGGGGTTCAGTCGATGCTCACTCGAACCAGTTCTCCAGGTGCCGTACCTGCCCGTGCGCACACCTCGCCCTGTGGCGTCCAGACGCCGGAACGCCCCGCCGCCTCCGTGTAGTCGCCACCTGTCGACCCGGCGAAGCTCGCCATCGCCACCCACACCCGGTGCGTGACGGCGATCCGGTGGGCCCGCTGGTCCACCACTGCGGTATCGCATGCCGACTCCAGCACCCCCGCCGCGTACACGTCGATGCCGAGCGCGACCGTGCGCTGCGCGTGCGCGGCGACGCCTGTGTCCTTGCAGACGGCAAGCCCCAGCCGCCATCCGTCCACAGTGAGCACCCCCGGTGTGTCACCCGGCCGGAACCGGCGGGCCTCCGCGCCACCCAGGCACATCTTGCGGTACGCCACTGTCACACCGTCACCGGTCACGGCCAGCACCCCGATGTGGTCACCGACGACCGGAGCGCCCGCCAGCGCCAGCGCCCCCGTCTCGGCGCACGCCCGCACCAGCGGCGCCAACCGTGGGTCGTCGGTGGGCACGACAGGGGCGTCCAACTCGTACCCGGTCAGCGACAGCTCCGGAAAGACCACCACCCGGGCACGCGCCGCGCGGACCGCGTCGGCGTGCGCCCGCGCGTTGGCCGCGACATCAAGGGGTACGCACAATGGCTGCGCCGCCGCGAGCCGCAGCGGGGTACGGTCGGCCGCGCGTACGGCGGCCTCTCGGTTGGCTCTCAGGATCGGTTCGTAGCGTGTGGGCATGATTCGAACGTCGCACGCCGTGCTCGCCACCGGAACCCCTGCCGCCGCCGCGGAACCGCCGCAGGGCGGCATCGTCGGCTACGTCAGCGACCTGGTGGAACGGCTCGGCGGCCCGGGGGCGGGCCTGGCGGTGGCGTTGGAGAACCTGTTCCCCCCGATCCCGAGCGAGGTGATCCTGCCGCTGGCCGGGTTCGTCGCCGCGCAGGGTCGGATCAGCCTGTTCGGTGCGATCTTCTGGACCACGCTCGGCTCGGTGGTGGGCGCGCTGGCGCTCTACCTGATCGGCGCGTCACTGGGCCGCGACCGGATGCGCGCCATCGCGGCCCGGCTGCCGCTGATCAAGCTCAGCGACGTGGACCGGACCGAGGCGTGGTTTCTGCGGCACGGCGTGAAGGCTGTCTTCTTCGGCAGGATGATCCCGATCTTCCGGAGCCTGATCTCCATCCCGGCCGGGGTGGAGCGGATGCCCGTACCTGTCTTCCTGCTCTACACGACGCTGGGCAGCCTGATCTGGAACACCACCTTCGTGCTCGCCGGCTACCTGCTCGGCGACAACTGGCACCTCGTCGAGGGGTACGTCGGCACGCTCCAGAAGGTGGTCATCGTGGTCTGTGTGGCGGGCGTCGCGTGGTTCGTCGGATCCCGGGTGCTTCGCGCCCGCCGCGCCGCACGGAACCCCGAACCCACCGCCCCCGAACAGCGCTCGCCGAACGGGGTGCCCGACCCGGGCGGTCGCGGCACTCTCTACCGCAGCGGCTCGTGGCCCGCCAACGACCGCTAGACAGGCGATCCGTGACAGTCGGCCGAGGTGCGCGCGCTGCGGCCGCGCCTGTCCGGTCGGCTTCAGGCCCCCGGAGTCCGGACAATCGACCGCTTCGGCGACCGCCCGGACGCCCAATTCGCCCCCGAAGGACGCGTTGTCCCTAATGGTTCCTTCCGTCATGATCAGCCGGGTCTTGATCGAAACAACATCGCGAGCTGGCGGTGTCCCGGCGTCGCGGATGCCGCCGTATCGGCGATATGGAGTGAATCATCGCCCTGAGCGCCAGGGGTGCCCCCGCCCGGCGTGTCCGGCTGGGGTGTTTGTCCGGTCTGGGGTGGTATGGGTGGTGACCTGTCGCACCGGTGCGGCGGAATCGTGGCGGGCCGGGGGTCGTTACATACTCTGACGATCGCAGGACCACGGCCACTCGGCCCACCCCACCACGGGTTGGAATGCCCGGCCAGGCCCGCTCGTTGCAGACCCCCCGGCGCCGCCTCGATGTGGTGCCGCCGGCCCCGGAATGACCCCGGTCCGCCGATCGTTACACCGACCCCCGGGCACCGCCGAGATGTGGGTGCCGCCGGATGGGCCCACCCCCCGGAATGACCCCGGCCCCCGGGTCGTTACACCCGGACCCCGGCGCCGTGAGCCCCCGGCTCGCTGGCCGCCGACCCCCCGACTTTGTGCAGCGCCGGACGAGGTGCTCACACCCGGCTTGTCACGCGGGTGTTTCCTACCCCCGAAGGAGCTACCCCCATGAACACGATCATGCGCAAGAGTGTGCTGTCCGTTGCTGGTCTGGCCTTCGCCGGTGGCGTCTTCGCCGGCCCCGTCGCCGCCCACGCCGCCACCCCGGTCGACGCCAAGCCCGCCGCGGTGCAGGTGGCCGCGTCGAAGCCGCAGGGCGAGCAGTCGCACATCACCCTGAACGACGAGCAGAGCGCCAACGTCAAGGCGATCATCGCCGCGACGAAGAAGGCCGGCCTGCCCGAGCGGGCCGCGGTCATCTCCATCGCCACGAGCCTGCAGGAGTCGAAGCTGGAGAACCTCGGGCACCTCGGCGACCGCAACGACCACGACTCGCTGGGCCTGTTCCAGCAGCGCCCGAGCTCGGGTTGGGGCACGCCGGAGCAGATCACCAACCCCGAGTACTCCACCACCGCGTTCCTCAAGGGTCTCAAGCAGGTCGACGGGTGGCAGGACATGGCGTTGACCGACGCCGCGCAGACCGTGCAGGTCTCGGCCTACCCGGACGCCTACGCCCAGTGGGAACAGCAGGCCACCGACCTCGTGGCCCAGCACTGGAACAGCTGACCCACCGCACGACCCGACCCGATGGCCGGCACCCCGCAACGGGGTGCCGGCCATCGGCATGTCCAGCCGAGATCGTGGACAGTTCCCGTCAGCCACGAACGGAAACCGTCCAAGATTTTCTTGGAGGCGGGAACAGTGGGCGGGGCTGGCGGGTTGTGGATGGGTGTCGGTGTGACTCAGTGTCCCCGGGCCTCACCTAATATTGCCGTCGCGGAACACCGTTCGGCTGGAGCCGCGTCGCGCCACTCGCCGAGAGGCGACCTGCACACCGACACCTGCGCCGCCCCCGACCCACCCGGGCCGGGGGCGGCGCTGTCCGTACCTGCCGTCGGGCCGGCGCGGCACAATGCTCAGGTGTCTGTCGTTCAGCCCTGGTCCGGGCAGTCGGGTGTCGTCGTACTGCCGAGTGGCGCGAGCGTGCGCGGACGCCGCATCGCGGCGGAGGCCTCGTCTGCCGACTTTGCCCTGTTGTTGGCCCCCGGCCCGGAGCCGGCGTGGGCGCACCGGCGGATCCGGTGGCCCGACTTCTGGGTTCCGCTCGACCGGGCCGATGCGCTCGACGCCCTGCGGGAGGCCCTGCGCCGGGCACACGGCGGCGAACGCGTCGAAGTGGCCTGCCGAGGTGGAGTGGGCCGGACGGGAACGGCGTTGGCCGCGCTGGCGATCCTCGACGGCCTGCCAGTCGAACGGGCGGTGCCGTGGGTCCGCACGGGCTACCACCCGAAGGCCGTGGAGACCCCCTGGCAGCGACGCTGGCTCCGCCGCGTCACCTGACACCCGTCACCGGCGCTTCACCTGACCCCCGCCGGCCGCGCGGCGCCCACGCCCGCCCGCGCCGCCCTCCCATCCGCGCCGCCCACGGCCCCCGCCCCCGCGTGCCGGCGGACGCCAACCCGCGCCGTCAGCCTTGGCTGATCCGCGCGGGCTCGTTGACGTACTCGCGCAGGTGGGTCGCGGTGAGGGTGTCTCCGTGCGCGACCAGCTCGGTAGGTGTGCCGGTGAAGACGACCCGCCCGCCGTCGTGCCCCGCGCCGGGGCCGAGGTCGATGAGCCAGTCCGCGTGTGCCATGACCGCCTGGTGGTGCTCGATGACGATGACCGTGTTGCCGGCGTCGACCATGCGGTCGAGCAGGGCCAGGAGTTGGTCGACGTCGGCCAGGTGCAGGCCTGTGGTGGGCTCGTCGAGGACGTACGTGCTGGTCTTCTCGCCGAGGTGGATGGCGAGTTTGAGTCGTTGCCGTTCCCCGCCGGACAGGGTGGTCAGGGGTTGGCCGAGGCTGAGGTAGCCCAACCCGACGTCGACCAGCCGTCCGAGGATGAGGTGCGGGAAGAAGTCGTACGCCTCGGTGACCGACATGGCGAGCACCTCGCTGATGTTCTTGCCGCGCAGCGTGTACGTGAGCACCTGGTCGGTGAAGCGTCGCCCCTCGCAGCGTTCGCAGACGCTTGCCACGCCGGCCATCATGGCCAGGTCGGTGTAGATGAGCCCGATGCCCTTGCAGGCCGGGCAGGCGCCCTCGGAGTTGGCACTGAACAGTGCCGCCTTGACGCCGTTGGCCTTGGCGAAGGCGGTACGGATCGGGTCGAGCAGCCCGCTGTAGGTGGCCGGGTTGCTGCGCCGCGATCCGCGGATGGGGGACTGGTCGACGATCACCACACCGGACCGGCGGCGCAGCGACCCGTGGATCAGGGAACTCTTGCCGGAGCCGGCGACACCTGTGACGACGGTGAGCACGCCGAGCGGGATGTCGACGTCCACGTCGCGCAGGTTGTGCAGGTCGGCGTGCCTGATGGAGAGCTGCCCGGTGGGTGGGCGTACGGCGGCGCGCAGGGTCACCCGGTGGTCGAGGTGCCGGCCGGTGAGCGTGTCGGAGCGGCGCAGCCCTGGCACGTCGCCGGTGAAGCAGATCCGTCCACCGTTGGTGCCGGCGCCGGGCCCGAGGTCGACCACGTGGTCGGCGATGGCGATGGTCTCCGGCTTGTGTTCGACCACCAGCACGGTGTTGCCCTTGTCGCGCAGCCGCAGCAGCAGGTCGTTCATCCGGGCGATGTCGTGCGGGTGCAGGCCGACGGTGGGTTCGTCGAAGACGTACGTGACGTCGGAGAGGCTGGACCCGAGGTGCCTGACCATCTTCACCCGCTGCGCCTCACCGCCGGACAGGGTGGCCGACTCGCGGTCCAGGCTGAGGTAGCCCAGCCCGATCTCGACGAGGGAGTCGAGCAGGTCCCGCAGGTTGGCGATCAGCGGCGCGACGCCCGGGTCGTCGACGCCGCGTACGAACGCGGCAAGGTCGCTGATCTGCATGGCGGAGCAGTCCGCGATGGTGCGTCCGGCGATCCGGGAGGACAGGGCCGCCGCGTTGAGGCGGGTGCCGCCGCAGTCGGCGCAGGTGGTGAAGGTGACCGCACGGTCGACGAAGGCGCGGATGTGCGCCTGCATCGACTCGCGGTCCTTGGTCAGGTAGAGCCGCTTGACCTTGACGGCCAGGCCCTCGTACGTCCAGCTGTTGCCGCCCACCTTGATCTTCGTGGCGGGTTTGTGGAGGAAGTCCTCCCACTGTGCCGGGGTGTAGTCCTGGAGTTTGACGTCCGGGTCGAACAGGCCGGAGCCGACGATGGTCTGCCAGTACCAGGAGTCGACGGCGAAGTTGGGAACGGTGATCGCGCCGTCGTTGAGGGAGCGCTCGACGTCGACAAGCTCGTTGACGTCGAGGTCCGAGACACGTCCCAGCCCTTCGCAGGTCGGGCACATGCCCTCGGGGAGGTTGAAGCTGAACGCCCCCGCCCCGCCGATCTGCGGCTGGCCGAGCCGGCTGAAGAGGATCCGCAGCATGGCGTACGCGTCGGTGGCGGTGCCGACGGTGGAGCGGGAGTTGACGCCCATCCGTTCCTGGTCGACGACGATGGCGGCGCTGAGGTTGCGCAGCGAGTCGACGTCCGGGCGGTTGAGGTTCGGCATGAACGACTGGAGGAACGCGCTGTAGGTCTCGTTGATCATGCGCTGGGACTCGGCGGCGATGGTGCCGAACACCAGCGAGGACTTGCCGGAGCCGGAGACGCCTGTGAAGACGGTCAACCGGCGCTTGGGGATGTCGACCGAGACGTTTGCGAGGTTGTTCTCCCGCGCCCCACGTACCTCGATCATGTCGTGGCTGTCGGCGGCGGACCAGGCTGGCTGCGACATGCGGACCCTTCAGAGATCGTGGCGGGGCGGTCCCCGCCGAGCATCTGACGGATTAAATTGTCTCATTCATCCCCATGTAGAGGCTTTGACGGCCGCTACCGCGTGCCCGATGGCGGAAAGGGCGGAGAAGTCTCAAATCGCGTGTCAACCACTACTGTTGCCGACGTGGACGTCGGGCCGAAGGACCGCCTGCGTGCCGTGGACCTGGCCGCCACCGTCGGGATCTCGGTGCAGCAGGTGCGCAACTACGTCGAGCAGGGAGTGCTGCCGCCGGTGCGGCGCACCCCGAGCGGCTACCGGATCTTCACGAGCGAGCACTCCCGGGCGTTGACCGTGGCGCGGCGACTCGCCGAGGGGCACGGCTGGGGTCGTACCCGGGAGATCATGGCGGCGGTGCACACGGGTGACCTGCCGGCGGCCCTGGCGGCGCTCGACGGCGGCCACGCCGAACTGGACCGGGAGCGGGCCGACATCCGCCGGGTGCTCGGCGCGTTCGAGACCGTGCTGGCCGCAGCTCCGGCGGCCCGGCCCGCGCCGCGCCGGGGCGTCCGGATCGGCGAGGTCGCCGCCCTGGTCGGGGTCCGGACCTCCCAGCTGCGGCTGTGGGAGGCGCGCGACCTGCTGCGCCCGACCCGCGCGCCGGGCACCAACTACCGGGTGTACGACGAGGCCGAGCTGCGCGCCGCGCAGGTCGTCGCGCTCCTGCGTCGGGGCGCGTACCCGTTCGAGATCATCGAGGCGGTGCTGGGGGAGCTGCGCACCACCGGCAGCGCCCAACGGGTCCGCGCCGAGCTGGCCCGCCGCGAACAGGACCTGCACGCGCGCAGCCTGCGCCGCCTGCGGGGGAGCGCCGCGCTGCACGACTACCTGCGGCAACGAGCCCAACCCGTCCCGCCGGGCGATCTTGTTGACTAGGGTCGGGCTCATGAGAGCTGCGCTGCTGGCGGCCACCACGTCCGCCGTCCTGCTCGCTCCCGCGCCGGCCGCCGCGGCCCCGGGTGCCACCGCGACCGTGCGGTGCCCACGGGCGGCGGCTCCCGCGATGTCCCGGCCGCCCCGACCCTCGCCCCCGCCCGCCGTGCCCGCGCAGCGGACGGTCGGCGGTGCGGGGCTGGCCACCGACGGGCTGGTCGTGCCGGCCGGCGCCGGTACGCCACCGGCTGTCAGCGCCACCTCCTGGCTGGTCGCCGACCTGGACACCGGGCAGGTGCTCGGCGGGTGCGGCCCGCACGAGTACGGCACCCCGGCCAGTGTGCAGAAGCTCCTGCTGGCGGCCACGATGATGCCCCGCCTGGATCCGAAGCAGACGGTCACCGTCACCGACGAGGACATGAACATCGAGCCCGGCTCCTCCGCCGTCGGCCTCGTCGAGGGCGGCCGGTACGCCATCGAGACCATCTGGCTCGGTCTGCTGCTCAACTCCGGCAACGAGGCCGCGAACGCGCTGGCCCGGCTGGGCAGCGGAACGGACCGCGCGGCCGACGGCGTACGCGCCATGAACGACGAGGCGCACCGGCTCGGCGCCCTCCAGACGCACGCCGTCACCCCGTCCGGGCTCGACGGCAAGGGGCAGTTCACAAGCGCGTACGACCTGGCGCTGATCGCCCGGGCCTGCTTCGCCCAGCCGGCGTTCCGGCGGTACGCGCTCACCGAACAGGCCCCGATCCCGGCCCAGCCGGCGCAGCGGACCAAGGGCTTCCTGATCCAGAACGAGAACCAGCTCATCTACCGGTACCCGGGCGCGCTCGGCGGCAAGACGGGCTTCACGGATCTGGCCCGGCACACGTACGTCGGCGCGGCCGAACGGGGCGGCCGGCGGCTGGTGGTGACCCTGCTGGGTGCCGAGTCGGCGCCGAAACGCGGCTGGGAGCAGGGCGGCTCGCTGCTGGACTGGGGTTTCACGGTGCCCCGCGACGCGAGCGTCGGTCGACTCGTCGAGCCGGGGGAGTTGACCGCCACCCCGTCGGCGGCGCCGGCGTTGGCGGCACCGGGCGGACCGCGGCCGGCGGCGGCGAGCGGACCGGCGCACTCCGGCTCGGGGTGGCTGTGGTCGGTGACCGTGATCAGCGGCGCCGGGGTGCTGGTGCTGCTGGGCGGCCTGCTGTGGCGCCGGCGCCGTCGGCTGCCCTGACGCATCGACAACAGGCCACGACGTCCATAGACTCCGGTCTTTCTGGCACCACGAGTCCAGGAGGATCCCTGTGCCGAGTGAACTCGAACCGCGCCCCGGGGTGGTGGCACCCCGCCGGCCGGCGCGCGCGCTGACCCGCCTCGCGGGGGTGACGCTGCTCGCCGGAACGCTCGTCGCGGGCGTCGCCGTGGCGCCGCCCGTGGCGTCCGCCGCCGCGCCGGCCGACACGGCGACCGTGTCCGCCTCCGATGCCGCCACCCGTCCGCCGCGCACCACCCACGGGCCGTGCGCGTACACCGAGACGCCCGACGAGCCGGCGGCCCGTCCGGTGCCGCTGCCACCGGACCCGCGGCGTACGCCGGCCCGGGGCAGCGTCCGAGTGACATTGTTGACCAACCACGGGCCGATCGGGTTGACCCTGGACCGGTCGGCCGCCCCGTGCACCGTGCAGAGCTTCCTGCACCTGGTGGGCAAGCGCTTCTACGACCGGACCCCGTGTCACCGGCTCACCGCGTACCCGACGCTCAGCGTCCTGCAGTGCGGCGACCCGTCCGGTACGGGCGAGGGCGGCCCGGGCTACAGGTACCGCGACGAACTGCCTACCGACCTGCCGCCGGCGCCGACCGACCCCTCCGGGGAACGTCGGGTCTACGCCCGGGGCGTGCTGGCCATGGCAAACGCCGGGCCGGACACCAACGGCAGCCAGTTCTTCCTGGTGTACGCCAACTCGGCGCTGCGACCGAACTACACGATCTTCGGCGAGGTCGACGCGGCGGGGCTTGCCACGCTGGACCGGATCGCCGCCGGGGGAGTGGCGCCGACGGCCGAGGACCCGGCCCCGGTCGACGGGGCGCCGGCGTTGCCGGTGGACATCCGCCGGGCGGTCCGTTCGCACCACCACCACCACTGAGCGACAGGCGCGGTGGGCGGCTCGGGTCGCTCACCGCGCCATCGGTGATCCACAGCTCCGCCGGCCGGCGGAATTTTCGGCAGCCGATCGGTAACGGCGTGACCAGCGTCCGAGGTGGTTCCAGCCGTCACGCCGAGGCGGGCGACCCGGTCGGCGGCGCGGCGGTGCTGTCCCTTACGACCAGCTCGGTGGCCAGCTCGACCCGGGGCGAGTCGATACCCTCGCCCTGGGACAGCCGCAGCACCGTCCGTGCCGCCAGCCGGCCCATCTCGACAAGCGGTTGGCGCACAGTGGTCAGCGGCGGGGACGCCCACCGCGCCTCAGGCAGGTCGTCGAAGCCGACCACGCTGACGTCGTCGGGGACCCGCAGCCCGCGCCGCCGGATGGCCTCGTAGACGCCGAAGGCCATCTGGTCGCTCGCCGCGAAGATGCCTGTCGGCGGGTCGGCGAGGTCCAGCAGTGCCGTTCCGCCGGAGAACCCGGAGGCGTGGTAGAAGTCACCCGGGTAGATCAGCTTGTCGTCGATCGGGATGCCCGCCGCCTCCAGCCCGGCCCGGTACCCGTCGAGGCGGGCCCGGCTGCACAACAGGTGCGTCGGCCCGGCCACGAACCCGATGCGCCGGTGCCCGATCGACAGCAGGTGCTCGGTCGCGGCGAGCCCGCCGGACCAGTTCGTGGCGCCGATCGTCGGCACGTCCATGGCGGGTACGCCGGCCGGGTCGACGACCACCACCGGCACGTTGAGGCGACGCAGCTGCGCGTGCAGCGGTGGGCTCAGGTGCGAGGTCACGAAGATGACGCCGTCGGTGGCCCGGGTGCGCAGGTTCTGCAACCACTGCCGGGCGGCGGTCGGCTGCCTGTGGATCGCGGAGACCACGGTGCCGACGCCGGCGCCGTGCCCGACGTCCTCGACACCCCTGATGATTTCCACGGCCCAGGGGCTGTCCAGGTCGTTGAAGACCAGGTCGACGAGGCCGGCGCGGCGGACGCTGCGGCTGCTGCGCCGCCGGTAGCCGTGGTGGCGCAGCAGCTCCTCGACCCGTTCCCGGGTGTCGGGGGCCACATCGGAGCGTCCGTTGAGCACCCGCGAGACGGTCGGCACCGACACGCCCGCCTCCCGTGCGATCGCGGTGATGGTCACCCTGCGTCCGTCGTCCGCGCCCACCCGCGTCTCCTTCACCGCCTCCGGAGGCGACCGCAGAGCCGTCGCCGCCGTGTGTGCCGGAACGGCGTGCACCGTTCCTCGCGCCATCTTGCCTCACCGGCGGGGGTTGACGACATGCCAGGTCGGTTCTAGCGTTCCCGGAGTTGCGGAAGGTTTCCGGACGTCTTTCGGCACCTTTCGCTCCGCCGGGCCGCCGGGCGGCTGTTCGACGCAGCGTCGAGAGGACGTCACGTGTACACGGACCTTCCCGAGGACCAGTTGCGCGGTTACCGCAGCGCGGTCCGGGACCCGGGGGACTTCGACCAGTTCTGGGCCGCGACGCTCACCGAGGCACGCGACGCCGGGTGGCCCGTGCGGGTCGAGCCGGTGGAGACCGGGCTGGCCGGCATCGACGTCCTCGACGTGACCTTCGCGGGCTTCGCCGGCCAGCCGGTCCGGGCCTGGCTGCGGGTGCCGCGCGCGGCCGGGACCGCGCTGCCGACAGTCGTGCAGTACGCCGGCTACGGCGGCGGACGCGGGCACCCGATGGAGAACCTGCTCTGGGCGGCGGCCGGGTACGCGCACCTGCAGATGGACACCCGGGGGCAGGGATCGGGCTGGAGCCGCGGCGACACCCCGGACCCGGGCACCGCCGGCCCGGAGGCGCCCGGGGTGACCACCCGGGGTATCGGCGACCCGCGCACCTACTACTACCGCCGGCTGATCACCGACGCCGTGCGGGCGGTGGACGCCGTCCGGACCCTGCCGGTGGTCGACCCGACCCGGGTGGCGGTGCTCGGGCACAGCCAGGGCGGCGGTTTGGCCCTGGCGGCCGGTGCGCTGGCCCCCGGCCTGCGGGCGGTTGTCGCGTTCGTACCGTTCCTCTGCGACGTCCCGCGTGCCGTGGTGGTCACCGACGCCCGCCCGTACCGGGAGATCCGCGACTACCTGGCCATCCACCGCGACGCCGAGGAGCGGGTGTTGACCACCCTGTCGTACGTCGACGGGGTCAACTTCGCGCGACGCTGCCGCCGGCCGACCCGGTTCTCGGTGGCGTTGATGGACGACATCGTGCCGCCGTCGACGGTGTACGCGGCCGTCAACGCCCACGCCGGGCCTACCGAACTGTCGGTGTGGCGGTACAACGGTCACGAGGGTGGCGGCATCGACGACGACGAGGCGGCGCTGCGCTTCCTGCGGGAGCACCTGCTCGACGGCTGATCAGGCGCGGGGCCTGACCAGGGCTGATAGACAGGACTGGTGCGTCATCGCATCGGCGTCCTGCTCGCGCTCGCCGCGCTGCTCGGCGGCTGCCCGCGGCCCGAGCCCCACCCCGCGCCGGCCGTGCCGCCGCCGACCCCGGCGGTGAGTGCGAGCCCCACGCCCACGCCCGCCGAGCGGCTGCCCGGGTTCGTGGTCCTGACCGACGTCGACAGGCGCATCCGGACCGACATCAGGTACGCCACCGCGCACAACTTCGTCGGCCGGCCGATCGCCGGCTACACCGAGCCACTGTGCCTGCTCACCCGGCAGGCGGCCGAGGCGTTGCGCCGGGCGCAGGACGCCGCGCTGGCCGGCGGACACAGCCTCAAGGTGTACGACTGCTACCGTCCGCAGCCGGCCGTGGACGACTTCGTCGCCTGGTCGAAGCGGCCCGGCGAGCAGCAGACCAAGGCCGAGTTCTACCCGGACGTGGCCAAGGACAGGCTCTTCGCCGACGGCTACGTCGGAGCGCCAACGGCCCACAGCCGGGGCAGCACCATCGACCTGACCCTTGTCGACGAGCCTGCCGCCAGCCAACCCCCGTACCGGCCGGGGCAGCCGCTTGTCGCCTGCACCGCGCCGCGCGGTCAGCGCTTCGAGGACAACAGCATCGACATGGGTACGGGGTTCGACTGCTTCGACCCCCGGGCGCACACCGCCGACTCCCGCATCACCGGCACGCCCCGGGAGAACCGCCTGTTGCTGCGGCGGCTGATGACCGACGCCGGTTTCGTGAACTACGACCGCGAGTGGTGGCACTACCGCCTGCGTGACGAGCCGTACCCGGACACGTTCTTCGCCGCGCCGGTCGCCCGCTCGTCGGTCGGCTGACGCCCGACGGTCAGGTCCAGTAGAGGATCCGGCAGGCGAGTCGACGGCGATTGACGCGATCACGTCAGAGGAATAACCTTTCGTCTATCTGTAAACAATGTGAACAGATGTTCATGTCGACGCGGCGGCGCGCGTCCCCAGCGAAGGGACGATCAGGTGATCGCAGAACTTCCGGCCCGTACCGGACGGATCCTCGCGGTGTTCGTCGCCCTCGTCGTCGCGGTGACCGCCGGCGTCGCGGTCACCGCGACACGCGGCGCGCAGGCCGCGCCGACGTTCAAGGTCCTGGCCTTCTACAACGGCACCTGGGACGCCGCGCACATCGACTTCGACAGGGACGCCCGGGCATGGTTCCCGCAGGCCGCCGCCCAGTACGGCTTCTCCTGGGAGTCGACCACCAACTGGAGCCTGCTGAACGCCGCCAACCTGGCCCAGTACAAGGTCGTCATGTTCCTCGACGACGCACCGCCCGCCGCGCAGCGACAGGCGTTCGAGCAGTACATGCGCAACGGCGGGGCGTGGATGGGCTTCCACGTCAGCGCCTGGACCGACAACCCGTCGAGCTGGAGCTGGTACTACAACACGTTCCTCGGCTCCGGCTCGTTCCAGACGAACACCTGGGGGCCGACCCGGGTCACCATGCGCGCGGACAACCGCACCCACGCCGCCACCCGCAACCTCCCGGCGACGTTCCCGTCGTCGATCAGCGAGTGGTACTCCTGGAGCAGCGACCTGCGGCAGAACCCGAACATCGACATCCTCGCCTCGGTCGACCCGTCCAGCTTCCCGATCGGCACCGACCCCAACCAGTCCTGGTACGGCGGCTACTACCCGCTGGTCTGGAGCAACAGGCAGTACAAGATGCTGTACGCCAACTTCGGCCACAACGCGATGAACTACAGCACCAACACCGGGCTGTCGTCCACGTTCGACAGTGAGCAGCAGAACCGGCTGCTGATCGACGGGCTGCACTGGCTCGCCGGCGCCAGCACCGTGCCCCCGACCACGCCCCCGCCGAGCGACGGGCCCATCTCGCCGACCGCCTGGCACACGGTGGTCAACCGGGGCAGCGGCAAGTGCGTGGACGCGCGGGCCGCCGGCAGCGCGAACGGCACCGCCATCCAGCAGTACGCCTGCAACGGCAGCGCCGCCCAGCAGTACCAGTTCGTGTCGACAAGCGGCGACTACCTGCGGGTCAACAACCGCACCAACAGCGCCCAGGCGCTCGACGTGACCGACCGCTCGACCGCCGACTCGGCGCCGATCCAACTCTGGTCGTACAGCGGCGGCACCAACCAGCAGTGGCGGGCCGAATCCGAGGGCGGCGGCTACTACCGGCTGGTCAACCGCAACAGCGGCAAGTGCCTGGACGTGCCCGCGGCGTCCATGGCGGACGGCGTCCAGCTCATCCAGTACACCTGCAACGGCACCGCGGCCCAGTCCTTCCGGCTGGTGGCCCTGTCGTAGCTGCGCGGGCCAGTTCTTCGGCTCCGTCACCGCGACACTCTCCGGCGGTGCCGGAGCCGAAGACGACTGGTACCGCCACAAGCGGTGGTACGCCGTGCTGCACCGGTTCGACGCCGACGGCGTGCACACCGACTCGGACATCTGGTTCGCCGGCACCAGTGCGGACGAGCAGGGCTCCATCGACCGGGCGGAGGCCCGCCTGCTCGAATGGCTCGACGCGCTGCCCGGCCGCGCCTACGGAGACATCGCCATCGGGCTCTTCCAGGTCGAGGCCGACGGGCACGTCTTCGGGCTGGTCGACTGGTCCCACGAGTACGACGGCGGGACCACGCCGAGTTCCTCCCCGACGACCTGGCTTCGACCCGCCCTGGGACGGCTGCTACGACACCTGAGCCCCGCCTCGCCGCTGGGCAGCCGGCCGGGGACGCACCCCCTGGTCCGCGCCCTGTAGAGCTGCCCCACGAACGGGGCAGGCAAGAGAGCGTGCGGTCCGCACCGCAGAACCCACGTCGACACCGCGACCACGGCCATGCCCAGCCCGGCCCGGCCCGCAGCACCGGGACCAGCCGACCATGAGCGGTGCCGGGGCCGTCGCGGGCCGTTGTTGGCGGCGCTTCCCCTCATGCTGGCCCCAGGTGGGCACGCTGCCCCAGGTGGGAACGCTGCCCAGGTGGGCACGCTGCCCCAGGTGGGCACGCTGCCCCCCGGTGCGAACGCTGCCCCATATTCGGGGCAGCTCGACAGGCCGCCAGAGTGATCACCCCGACCGGACAAGGCCGCCTAGGCCGCACCACGGCCAGGCGGTCAGGCCACGGCAAGGCCACGGCAAGGCGCGCTGACGCAATATCCTTTGCGGACACCTCCTGCCCCACCTACCGTCATGCGGAGTACGGCCGACCGAGCACACGCGGGGGGAGCACGCCATGTCGCAACGGACAACCATCGACGCCACCCGGCGGGCGCCGGGTGCCGGCGCCGTCTTGTCGTCCGCCGCGTCGTACCGGTGTCTCAGCCGGTGCATGCGGGACCGCAACCAGGACCGGTACCAAGGGCAGCGACCTCGCTGACGCCACACGCGTCAGGCGTGGCCGCCCACCCCCTGCGGGTTGGCGGCCCTTTCGTATCCGCCGAAATTTCGCGCCGGTTTCATCTGGCGCGCGATCATTTCTGGTCAGCATTAAGCGATTGGTGCCGGCCTGACTCGAGGAGACCACGATGGGATTCACCCCTCTCGCCGGCACCCGGGCACCCGTCCGGGTCTGGACCGACCCGTACGCCATCGAACCGCAGGCCGCCAAGCAGCTGCGCAACATCGGCGCGCTGCCCTGGGTGCAGGGCGTCGCCGTCATGCCCGACGTGCACTTCGGCAAGGGCGCGACGGTCGGCTCGGTCATCGCCATGCGGCAGGCCGTCTCGCCGGCCGCAGTGGGCGTCGACATCGGCTGCGGAATGTCTGCGGTCCGGACCTCGCTGACCGCCGCCGACCTGCCGGACGACCTGGCCACGCTGCGCTCCGCGATCGAGGCCACCATTCCGGTCGGCTTCGCCCAGCGCACGGACTCGGTAGACACGCGGCGCATCCGCGGTCTGGAGCAGCGCGGCTGGGACGACTTCTGGGGTCGGTTCGCCGGCCTGGACCGGCGGGTGGCGCAGCTGGAGACGCGGGCGCGGCGACAGCTCGGCACCCTCGGTGGGGGCAACCACTTCATCGAGGTCTGCCTGGAGCAGGGCGGCGCCGACGAGGGGCGGGTCTGGCTGATGCTGCACTCCGGGTCCCGCAACATCGGCAAGGAGCTGGCCGAGCGGCACATCGGGGTGGCCCGGGGCCTGCCGCACAACGCCGACCTGCCGGACCGGGACCTGGCGGTGTTCCTCGCCGGCACGCCGGAGATGGACGCCTACCGCCGGGACCTGTGGTGGGCGCAGGAGTACGCGCGGCGCAACCGGGCAGTCATGCTGGCCCTGCTCTGCGGCGTGGTGCGTGAGCACTTCCCGCAGGTCGGCTACGACGAGCCCATCTCCTGCCACCACAACTACGTCTCCGAGGAGAGCTACGACGGGGTGGAGGTGCTGGTCACCCGCAAGGGCGCGATCCGGGCCGGCCGGGGCGACCTGGGCATCATCCCCGGGTCGATGGGCACCGGGTCGTACATCGTGCGGGGCCGGGGTAACCCGGACGCGTACTGCTCGGCCTCGCACGGGGCCGGTCGGCGGATGTCGCGGGCCCAGGCCAAGCGGACGTTCAGCACCGAGGACCTGGCCGCGCAGACCGCAGGTGTGGAGTGCCGCAAGGACGCCGGGGTGGTCGACGAGATCCCCGGCGCGTACAAGGACATCACCGAGGTGATGGCCCAGCAGGAGGACCTGGTGGAGGTGGTCGCCCACCTCAAGCAGGTGGTCTGCGTGAAGGGCTGAGCAACCGTGCGGGCCGGGTCGACCGGCCCGCACGGCTGTCGGTCAGAACCCGGCGAAGACGCGGCGCAGGTCGTCCAGGGTCACCGGTCCGGTCACCCGCACCCCGTCCGGGGTGTGCTGCGGGCCCAGCCGCCCGGTGGCCAGCCGCAGCCACGCCTCGGCCGGGGCGGTCAGCTCACCGTCGGGCTGCTCCGGCGCGTCGACAAGCGCGACCGTCTCGCCCAGCCGCAGCCCGTACGTCCGCTCGGGCTCGCTCAGGCGCAGCAGCAGGGTGGCCTCCCGGCCGGCCAGCTCCTGCGGCCGGCTGGTCCAGGCCAGCATCCCGCCGATCTAGTCGAGCAGCAGCGACGTCGCCTCCGGCGTGACCGCCGCGAACGGGTTGAACGCCACCTCGACGTCCCACTGGTGCAGGGCGAACTCGCTGAGCCGGAAACGGGCCGCGGTGGCCAGGTCCACAGGTTCGGGCAGGAACCCGAGGTCGATCCGCAGCGTCGAGCGGGTCTCGGCGTCCAACGCCTCGTACGCCTCGACGAGCCGCTGGTTGGCGGCGAGGAAGCCGGCGGCGTGCTCGGCCGGCGCCATGGCGTCCCAGCGTGCCCAGACGCCCTTGTTGAAGTCACCGTCCGGGCCGGGCGCGCCGGTGCGGGCGGCGTCCAACGACGCCAGGGTGATCTCCGCGCCGCTGCCCAGGTGACTGAGCACCTGGGACACCTGCCACTCGCTCGCTCCCGACGGTCGGAGCAGGTCGTCTTCCTTGAGGTCCCGGACGAGCGCGGCAAGCTCCTCGTGGCCCGTGCGCAGAGCGGTGATGATGCGGTCGGCAGGTGTGGACATGGGTCTCCTCAAACGGACGTTCGACGGTGATCGGGACGCTACCGGACGGGGCCGCCGGCCGGTCCACCCCCGACGGGAGCGGTCCGGCCGGCGACGGCGCTCGGATCAGCCCATGTGCACTGTGTTGCCGGTCGGGATGTCTTCCTTGCGCACCTTGACCAGGACCAGCGTGACAAGCCCGGCGAGCACGATCAGGGCCGCGCCCCAGGCGAACGCCACCCGGTAGCCGTGCACCAGCGCCTCGATCTGGTTGACCGGGTTCGGCACCCGACCGACCAGGTACGCGGCGACCGCGCTCGTGTACATGGTGTTCAGCAGCGCGGTGCCCAACGAGCCACCGATCTGCTGGGTGGCGTTCAGCGTCGCGCTTGCCGCGCCGGCGTCGTGCTCGGGCACCCCGACGAGGGCGAGGCTGGACAGCGGCACGAACGTGAAGCCCAGACCCATGCCGAGGACGACCTGGGCGGGCAGCAGCAGGGTGAGGAACGACGTGTCCACGTCGATCCGGGTCAGCGCCAGCATGGCCACGGCGGCGAGCACGGCACCACCGACCATCAGCGGCTTGGCGCCCACCCGGGGCATCAGCTGACTGGCGCCACCCGCCGCGATCAGCACACCGGCGGTCACCGGCAGCGAGGCCAGCCCGGCTTCGAGGGGCTTGTACTGCAACACGACCTGGAAGTAGAAGGTCAGGAAGAGGAACGCGCCGAACAGGCCGGCGCCGATCAGCGTCGAGGCGAGGTACGCGCCACCCCGGTTGCGGTCCAGGATGATCCGCAGCGGCAACAGCGGGTGGTTGGAGCGCAGCTCGATCACCACGAAGGCGGCCAGGAGCAGCACGCCGGCGGCGATGAAACCGAGCGTCGCGGTGGCGTCCCAGCCGTCCTCGGCGGCCTTGGTGAAGCCGTAGACCAGGGAGACCAGGCCGGCGGTGACCACGATCGCGCCGGGCACGTCGTAGCGGGTGTTGCCGTGCGCCCTGCTCTCGGGCACCAGCGGGAGCGCGAAGGCGATGGCGAGGGCCGCCACCGGGATGTTGACCAGCAGGCACCAGCGCCAGTCGGCGTACTCGGTGAGCACCCCGCCGAGCAGCAGGCCGACCGCCGACCCGCCGCCGGCGATGGCGCCGTACACCGCGAAGGCCTTGGCCCGCTCGGTGGCCTCGGTGAACAGGACGGTGAGCAGGGCGAGCGCCGCCGGGGCGAGCAGCGCACCGAAGGCGCCCTGCAACGCGCGGGCGGCGAAGAGCATCCCGCCGGTGGTGGCCAGGCCGCCAAGCGCGGACGCCAACGCGAATCCGGTCATGCCGACCAGGAAGGTGCGCTTGCGACCCCAGTAGTCGGCGATTCGGCCACCGAGCAGCAGTAGCCCGCCGAAGGCCAGCGTGTAGGCGGTGACCACCCACTGCCGGTTGGCGTCGCTGATGCCCAGGTCGGCCTGGGCCTGCGGCAGCGCGATGTTCACGATGGTGGCGTCGAGGACCACCATCAGCTGCGAGATCGCGATGACCGCCAGCGCGATCCAGCGCCGCGGGTGCGGCGCCCCTGTCGACGTCCCGGCGCTGGGCGCGCCGGGGGCGGTCGAGGTGGTTCCGGGCATGGTGAAGCCTCTCGTGTTACGGATGTCGATGGATCAGGCCCGGGACGGGCGATCGGGGTGGTAGCGGAGCACCGGGATCAGCACCTGGTCGACGACCTGGGTGAGGAACGCGTCATCGGCGGGCAGGCCGTGCGCGAGGATCCGGGACATGGTGAGCGCGGGCGCCAGGTCGTGGAACAGCTCCCGTTCACCGGCCTCGGGAGGGATCTCCCCCCGGGCGGCGGCACGGAGCAGGATGGCTGTGGTGGCCACCCTGCCTGCGGGCAGCACCTGGTGACGGACCAGGCGTTCCAGCTCGGGACTGGTCCGCATGGCGAAGGTCAACGCCTGCATCAGGTCGCAGTCGGCCACGCAGATCGCGGCGGTGGCGCGCAGCAGCTCGATCAGGTCGCCGCGCAGCGAACCGGTGTCGGGCGGGTTGTGTACGGCCACCTGGCGACCGCCCAGGGCGGCGACGACCAGCTCGGCCTTGCCGTCCCAGCGCCGGTAGATGGTCGCCTTGCTGACGTGGGCGCGGGCGGCGACGGCGTCGATCGTCATCCGGTCGAAGCCGACCTCGCGCAGCAGGTCGATGACCACTGCGAACAGGTCGCTGTCGGAGCACCGTGCGGCCCGGGCTGCCGGCACACCGGCACCCGCGCCCACCTGCTGACCGCCAAGCATCCCCGAACCCCCATGAAACGATGTCGTACTGACCCTAGTGCGCCGATCGGCGTTCGCGCAGGCTTTTATGATCTGCGTCGCACCTGGTATCGAAACGATGACGTTCTCGCCGATCAGGGTCCGGGGGCGAGCACCACCGGCACCGCCACCGTGTTGATCCGGCTGCCGTCGCGCGCGGACACCTCGTACACCTCGACGGTCCCGCGCTGCTCCCGGGCCGTGCGCCAGCCGACCACCACGCGGTACGTGCCCCGGCAGCCACTGCCGCAGCTGGCGGTGCCGAAGCCGGTGGCCACCTCCCGACCGGCGGCGTCGAGCACCCGGACGCTGACAGTGGCCTCGAACACGTCGGCGGTCCCGGTGACGGTGAGCGGGGCATCGACCCGGGCGCCGACGCCGGGGGCGGTGACCACGATCGGTGGCAGCACCCCTGGGTAGTCCGCCCGGCCCCTCGGGGCGCCGTCGGCGAAGCGGACCTGGCGCACGGTGGGGAACTGGGTGAGCGTCCACACCACCTGCGCCTCGCGCAGCCGCCCCGCCGGGTCGTCGGCGGACGCGACGGACGGCAGCACCGCCACGCCGTCGGTGATCCGGGTGACCTCGACACCGGCGGACAGCAGGGTGGTCAGCCCGGCTGCGGCCTCGGCCGGCGTGGGTCCGGCGGCCAGTTCGGTGAGCGCCAGCCGGGACGTCGCCACGGTGGCCGGCCGGGTCCGCCGGGTCGGCACGAGCCGGCCGGACCGGACGAACCACAGCTCGACAGTCACAGTGGCCGGCTGCCGGACGCCGGCCGGCGCCGACGGGCGCACCGGGCCGCCGGTGGCCGACGGTGCCGCCTGCCGCGACGGGACGGGCTCCGGGGACGGGGACCGGACCGGTGGCGCGCTCGACGGCCCCGCGACGGGCGCCGGACCGAGATCGCCGGAGCGCGCAGGGCCGCACCCTCCCGCGAGCAGCGCGGCGACGAGCACCGGTGCGGCCAGCCGGGCGGCGCGGGGCCGGCTCACCCCGCACCACCGGGAGCCGTACCGGCCGGGTGACCGGCGTGGTCGCCGTCGGGCCGGTGCGCGGGGTCGCCGACGTGGGCGGGCAGCTCCAACCGGAACCGGGTGCCGGCGCCCGGTTCGCTGCTGACGCTCAGCACGCCGCCGAGCAGGGTGGCGTGTTCCCGGGCGATCGCCAGGCCCAGCCCGCTGCCGGGCGCGGAGCGCGACGGGTCGACCTTGTGGAACCTGTCGAACACGCGCGTCAGGTGCTCCGCCGGGATGCCCGGCCCCTCGTCGGTCACCTCGAAGACGACGAGCGGACTGGCGCCGGTCACGGTCGCGGTGATCGCGCCGCCGCCGTGCTCGACCGCGTTCACGACCAGGTTGGCGAGCACCCGCTCCAGCCGGCGCGCGTCGGTGCGCACCATGACCGGGTCGCCGGAGACCAGCACCCGCTGCGTCCAGCCCCGCGCCGCGACGATGCCGCGCAGCAGCGCCGGCGCGTCCACCGGCTCGACGCTCGGCCGCTCCTGCCCGGCGTCCAGCCGGGAGATCTCCATCAGGTCCTCGACCAGGCGGCGCAACCGGACCACGTCGCCGACCAGCAGCCGCGCGGCCGGCCGGGCGTCGTCGGGCAGCCGGTCCAGGTGCTCGCCCAGCAGCGAGGCCGCCGCCACCAGGGCGGTCACCGGGGTACGCAGCTCGTGCGCGACATCGGCGGTGAACCGCCGCTCCCGGGCCTGCGCCGCCGACAGCGCGGCGATCTTCGACTCCAGCGCCTCGGCCATCTCGTTGAACGACGCCGCCCAGTCGCTGAACTCGTCACGCCCGCGTACCGGGAGCCGGGTGGCGAGCAGACCCTCGGTGAGCGCCCGCGCGGCCCGGCTGGCCCGATCCACCGGCTCCAGGGTCCGGCGGGCCAGCGCGTGCCCCACCCCGGCGGCGAGCAGTACCACCAGCACCCAGCCGGCCAGCAGCGCGGTCCGCAGCTGGTCGAGGTCGGCGGCGACGTCGTCCTCGTCGGTGAGGACGTACAACTCGGCGGTCGAGCCGGGGATGCGACCGCCGACCACCAGCAGGCGTGGGCGGTGCGCCGGCGTTGAACGCTGGTAGCCCAGGTGCCCGGCCGCGACCGCCGCCCGCAGCTGGTCGCCCAACGTCGGGGCGTACGCGGGGTGCGACGGCCGGGTCGAGCCGTCGACGAGCACCACGTGCCGCCCGCTGCTCTCGAAGCTGGTGAGCAGGTCGGTGCTGCGCTGCTCGGTCAGCGGCAGGAACTGCCCGGCCAGGACGAGCTGGTAGCGCGCGTCGGCGGCGGCCTGGTGCAGCGAGGCGTCCCACCAGGACTGTCGCAGCAGGAGCCCGGTGCCTCCGGCGAGCAGGCCGGCGGAGACCCCGGCGACCAGGACGAACGCGACCGTCAGCCGGCGCCGCAGGCGGCCCGGGGAAACCCCGCGTCCGGCCATCGCCGACCTCCCGTCAACCAGTGGACAGCTTGTAGCCGGCGCCGCGCACGGTCCGCACCAGCCTCGGGTGCGCCGGGTCATCCTCGACCTTGGCGCGTAACCGCTGCACCGCCACGTCGACAAGGCGGGAGTCGCCCAGGAAGCCGTGGTTCCAGACCAGGTCCAGCAGCAGCTCCCGGGTGAAGACCTGGCCGGGCCGGCGGGCCAGCTCCAGCAGCAGGCGGAACTCGGTGGCCGTCAGCGCCACCTCGCGGCCGTGCCGCCGGACCACGAAGCCGCCCGGGTCGATCTCCAGGCCGCCGACCTCGATGGTGCTCGACGTGACCGGAGCGCTGGCCCGGCGCAGCACCGACCGGACCCGCGCCACCAGCTCGGGCAGGTCGAAGGGCTTGCGCAGGTAGTCGTCCGCGCCGCACTCCAGCCCCACGACCACGTCGAGGTTGTCGGTGCGCGCGGTGAGCATCAGGATCGGCACCTGGCTGGTGCGCCGGATCTCCCGGCAGACCTCCAGACCGTCGAGACCGGGCAGCATGACGTCGAGCACGATCACGTCGACCGGCCCGGCCCGCCACGCCGCCAGCGCGGTCCTCCCGTCGACGGCGGTGTCGACCCGGAAGCCGGCGCGGCGCAGACCGAGGGCGGTGACCTCCCGGATGGAGGCGTCGTCCTCGACCACCAGTACGCGGCCCTCCACCAGCCGAGCGTAGACCCGCCGCCACGGTGCGGAGCCTGGCGGAACGGTCGGTCTCCACAGCCCGGCCGGCCTGTTGAGCGGCACGCCGCATCCGGCTGGGCGTGAGCTCGGCGGGAGGCGGTCCCGTGGATTTCGTACGCCCCGGCGGGGTGACAACTCAGCCTCCGCATTGAAGACTAGCTTCACTCTGCCATGCAGACTGGTCAATATCTTACGGAGGAAGCGTGCTCACGAGACGAAACCTGCTCGTCGCTGCCGGCGCGGCGGTCGTCGGCGCCGTACCGCTGGCCAGTTCGGCCTCGGCCGCGTTGCCACAGCTGGACATGGAGGCGCTGATCAAGGCGGCGCAGATCGATCCGCGTCGACCGGACACCGCCCTGACCGAGGGGGCGAAGGACAGCGTCCTGCTCGTGGAGCGCGCGCTGGTGGCGAGAGGGCTACTGTCGTCGACGTACGTCGACGGGCACTTCGGCACCAGCACGATCGCCGCGTACGCGGCCTACCAGCGGTCCCTCGGCTACACAGGTCTCGACGCGACGGGCCTGCCCGGCCCGTCGTCGCTGCGGTCGCTCGGCGAGGGGCGTTACACGGTGGTCAGGGCGATCTCACCCGGCAGCGTGGTGACCCTGCGCGGTGTGCAGGTCAACACACGCACCAGGTCGATGCTGCTCGAGGCCGAACGCCTGCTCGGCCGTCAGCTCGGCATCACGCAGGGCTCATACAGCAGCGGTGTGGGCGCGTCCGCCGGCACGCACGACGGCGGCGGCGCGCTCGACCTCTCGGTCAGCGGTCTCTCCTCGGCCGTGCGAACGGATGTGCTGCGGCGACTGCGGACGGTGGGCTTCGCCGCGTGGCTGCGGACCCCGGAGCAGGGGGACTGGGGTTACCACATCCACGCGATCGCGCTGTCCGACACCGACCAGTCGACAGGTGCGCAGAACCAGGCCGGCGACTACTACCTCGGTCGTAACGGCCTGGCCAACCGGGCCGCCGACGACGGGCCGGCGGTGAGCCCGAAGCGGACCTGGGAGGAGTACCAGCGCACGCTCTGAGAGGGTGGATTCCGGTCACCTGGCAGGACCGCCCGCGTGGCCCACAGGCGCCCGATCGGCTGGCACCGCACGTCGGCCGACGTGCGGTACCAGCGCCGATGGACCGCGCGACGTCGGGAACCGATCACCACTGGTGGGCCACGTCGAGGACGACCCGACTGTGCGCGCCCGGACCAGCGAGGACGAACGTGCGGAACGGCAACCGCGCGCGTACGCCCACCGCGAAGGTGCTGTAGCCCTCGAAGCTGCCGCCGAAGACGACGTCACGCAGTGTCGAATAGCGCAGCAGGTTCGCGGCGTGCTCACCGACCCGGTAGGGCACGGTGCCCACGTGCGAGTCGTCGTACGCGGGGGCCCGCAGCGAGACCCGCAGCAGCGCGCCCCCGGCGGTGTACGGCGACAGCGCCAGCCCTTCGCCCTCGGTCCACGTCTCGCCGTAGCCGACCGTGTAACCGTCGACCGGGCCGGCGAACTCGAACACCACCCGGTCGTAGCAGTCGTGCCGTCCGGTCCGTACGTCGACCAGCGGGGCGCTGCTCAGTGTGCCGGCCGACTTCTCCGCGCTGCCCCAGGTGAGCCCGCAGTACGGCGACGCGCTCGTCGCTGCGGCGCCGTTGCCGGCGCCGGCGACCAGCCCGGCGAGCACGACCGCCAGCGCCGTCAGTGCGCTCCTGATCCTCATCGTGGTGCCTCCGTCCGATGTGCGGGGGCCACGCCGCGGCGGCGTTGCCGGTGGCCCTCTGCCGTGACCGTCGTCCCGCCCCGGCACGGCCACTTCGCCGGGCCGTAACAGCCACGTAACGGCGGTCGATGGTGGTGACGTGGACGGCGCCGGTCAGTCGGGCACGGGTGGTCGGTGCAGCGTGCGCAGTGGTGAGCAGAACACCGGGAGCCAGGTCAGTCCGTTGGTGACCGCGCCGACCACAAGCGCTGTACGGACGTCCGCGTACTGACCGAGCAGGCCGGCGGCGACCGCTCCGACGGTCAGCGCCCCGGTGAGCAGGAACCGGAAGGTGGCGTTCATCCGGCCGAGCAGCGCGTCCGGGGTGGCGCCCTGGCGCAGGCTCACCCCGATGACGTTGCCGACCCCCGTCCGCCAGGCCAGGGCCATCCAGCCGATCCCGGCGAGCCAGAGCATCGGTCCGGTGTGGACCAGGGCGACAAGCCCGCCGAGCGGGGCGACGAGCAGACCGGGCAGCCAGAGCGCGCGACCGTGACCGATCCGGTCGGCGAGGGAGCGTGCGCTGAGTGCGCCGAGCAGCGCACCGACCCCGCCGACGCCCAGGAAGACGCCGAGGACGGCCGCGCCCAGCTCCAGTTCGCGCAGGAAGACGACCGGCAGCATTGTCGTGGTGAGCTGCATGGTCAGGTTGATGCCCGCGGTCGAGAGGGCCAGTGGGCGCAGCAGCGGGTTGCCGGCCACGTGCCGGACCCCGGCGCTGAGCTGCCGGGCAAAGCTGCCCGTGGCACGGGACCTCGGAGGGCGGGGTGCCTCGGGGCGGATCCGGGTGAGGACTGTCCCGGAGACGGCGAAGCTCACCGCGTCCAGCACGATCGCGACCGGCGCGGTGAGCGCCTGCACCACCAGCCCGCCGAGCCCTCTTCCTGCGATCTGCATGGTGGCGCCGGTGCTCATCATCAGCGAGTTGGCGGCCACCAGCCGCTTTCGGCCGACCAGGTCGGGCAGGTAGCTCTGCGCGGCGACGTCGGCGAAGACGGTGCCGACTCCGGTCAGCAGCACCACCACATAGAGCTGCGGGATGCTCAACCAGCCGGCCCACCAGGCCAGCGGCACGGATGCGACAAGTGCCGCCCGGGTGAAATTCGCGATGATCAGCACTGCACGGCGGGGCAGCCGGTCGACCCAGACGCCGGCCGGCAGGCCGATCAGCAGGAAGGCGGCGGTGCTCAGAGCGGCGAGAGTCCCAACCTGACCGGGAGTGGCGGCCAGCAGGGAGACGGCCAGCACCGGTACGGCCAACTGGCCGACGTGGAAGCCGACGCCATCGATGAGGGAGGCCGTGTAGAGCAGGCGGAAGGATCGCGGCCAGGGCTCCGGTCGTTGGCGTGCGGCGGTCACCGTCGGGGCAGTGGTCATGCCGCCCACGGTGCCCGTCGCAGTCCTTTCGACAGATAAATTTGATGCTCGCCGAATCGATCGGGGGCGCGGATGATGCTTGTCGGTCTGGACGCGCGGGACCTGGCGATGACCCGATTCGCGGTGTCACCGCTGTGGGAGGCGGTGGCCAGTGTGCGGATCATCAAGCGGCCGCATCAGTTCCCGGAGCACCTGGCCTGGCACCAGCGGGTCCGGCCGCGTCTGGCCGAGGTGGACTGGCAGTTGTTCACCGACCTGGTGCAGATGCCGACACCAGCCATCCCGACCTTCATCTGCCCGCCACCGACCACGTCACAGCCCACCCTCGACATCGAGTTGG
The DNA here is from genome assembly GCF_042898105.1 of Micromonospora sp. NPDC000663. Taxonomy (NCBI): domain Bacteria; kingdom Bacillati; phylum Actinomycetota; class Actinomycetes; order Micromonosporales; family Micromonosporaceae; genus Micromonospora; species Micromonospora sp. NPDC000663. Next base: position 106,925 of record NZ_JBIAYR010000007.1, on the reverse strand, counting down.
CGACCCTCGTCGCCACACCTCCCGAAGCGGTGCGGGCCAGCCTCGACACGCTGCCAGCGCCCCGGTCGTCGGCTCTGGCGGCGCTCTACGCCGATCCACCAACTCACCTGGCCCGGCTGGCCGAGGTGATTCGGGCGTACACCGATGCGGTCATCGCGCCCTACTGGCCCCGGATGCGGACCGTGCTGGAGCGCGAAGTGCTGCTCGGCGCACAACGGATGGCCACCGACGGGGTGCACGGCCTGCTCAACCAGCTCGATCCCTTCGTCCGGCTGGAGGCCGGCACGCTGAAGGTGGAGCACATCGTCGTCGCCGGCAGTGTGCGACTCGACGGTCGGGGCCTGCTGCTCGTGCCGTCGGTCTTCATCGGCCGCCGGGTGTGGTCCAACTTCGGCTCTCCGGGACAACCGGTGCTGCGCTTTCCGGCGCGGGCGGTGGCCACTCTCTGGGAACGGGATCCGGCCCCGAGCGGGCGAGGGCTGGCCCGGGTGTTGGGTCGCACCCGGGCCGCCCTGCTCCACGAACTGGCGGTCCCGACCTCGACCGTGGAACTGGCCGAGCGCTGCGGGCTCACCCCGGGCACCGTGTCACAGCACCTGGGCGCGCTGCGCGAGGCCGGCCTGGTGGGGGCCCACCGCGTCGGCCGCTTCGTCCTCTACGCCCGCACGACCGCGGCCGAGGCGCTGGTCGCCGCCGGCGATGCGGCCGCCACCTGACGCCGGTATGACGCTTCCGCTACATGCGCCACCGGCCCGTCGATCTACGTGGATCTGTCGTCCATCAGATCCTGGATCTCCACCCAGGTCGACGGTCTGCCCGTCTGACCACTGTGGATTCCGGTGGTCGGGAGGCGAGTGTCCCCGACCGCCACGCCGGGGTGTCATCCACAGGTGACCCACTGTGCGGTAGCGTGCCTGGCACATCGACACATCCGAGGTGGACCATGCCTGCTGTCGTCGCCCTCGTGCTGACCCTCGCTCTGGCGCCCGCGCCGTCCCCGTCGGCCACCTCGGGGCCGATCGGCGACCTTCTCGGGGGCGTCGGGCAGATCGTCGACGACCTGCTGGGCGGCGCTTCGGCGCCGAGCACGTCCCCGACACCGGCTCCCACCGTGGCGCCCACGCCGAGCACGTCGGCGGCGCCCGGCCGGTCGGATCCGGCGGGGCCGGCGAGCACCCCACCGGCCAGGTCGACGCCTCGGGCGTCAGCGGCGCCCGGCCCGCCCGAGCGTCCCGCGAACGGCCCAGGGCCCCGGGAGGCGTCGGTGCCGCTGCGCACCGGCGACGCGCCCGCTCCGGCCGCCCCGCCGACGTTCAGCACCCCCACCCGGGGCGGCTGGCCGCCCGCGTACTACCTGGTGCTCGCCGCCGCCTTCGGGGTCCTCGCGCTGCTGCTGCTGTGGCGCCGCCGCCCGGTGGTCGTGGCGGCCGGTCCGACACCCGCACCCGCACCCGCGCCCACTCCCGCACCCACGCCCGCTCCCGATCTCGATCTCGATCTCGATCCGGACCCCGGCCCGGTGCCGGACAATGTCAGCCGGCTGCCGACGAACCTGAACGCCATCTACGAGCTGGGTCGCCTCGACGAGCGGCTCGAGCAGGAACGCGGGCGCCGGTCCTGAGCGGCGGTGCTCAGTGCGCCGGCCGCTGCCGCGCCCCCTCGGGCGGCGGGATCTCGTCGCGGTACGCCCCCACCGGCCCGGTGTAGCGGTCCGAACCGTGCGGGTACGGCCAGGCGTTGGCGGTGCAGCCGTGCAGGCCCAGCGTCTGCTGCTGCATCACCGGCGCCGCCCGCCCGCGCCCCGGGCACCGTTCGTGTCCCAGCCCGAGCCGGTGACCGACCTCGTGGTTGACCATGTACTGCCGGTAGGTGGCCAGGTTCGCGCCGTAACCCGGCACGGCCTTGACCCACCGGGCCACGTTGAGCACCACCCGGTCGCCGTTGCGGCACGACGTGTAGCCGTCCGGCACGTCCTGGCAGAGCGTGTCGCGGGTGCCGGGGGTGGCCAGGTAGATGGTGAAGTCGGCAGGGGTGCCCGCGCCCACCCGGCGCAGCCGCCATCTCCCGCCGGCCGTCCACCCGCGCGGGTCGTTGAGCGTCGCCGACACCGACGCCGCGACCTCGGCCACCGGAAGCCCCCGGATGTCGCGCTCCACAAGCACCCGGTAGCGCAGCAGGCGGCCATCGCCTCCGGCGCCGGCAGTCGTCTCGGCCGCCGCCGTCGTCCAGCGGTTGCCGCCGGTGCCGGGGTAACTGACCACGACGGGTGGGGCCGCGGCGCCGGCGCTCCCGGCGGCGGCAGCCGGCCGCCCGGTCGGCACCTGTCCCGCGGCGGGCTGCCCGCCGAGCGCCGGGCCGGTCGTGGCAGGCCCGGTCAGGGCCGGGTCGTTCGCACCGGCGACCGGCAGGTCGCATCCGGTGAGCAGTGCCACCACCAGCAACGCCGCGGAGGCGGCGTGACCACGGCGGGTAGCCTTCGTCGACATGTCTCTCCCCTCGCGCGCCGCACGGAGGCGGCGCGGGGGAGAAGACGGGTGATCGCGGCGAAAAGTTGAGGCGGTCCGGACGCAACTTTTCGGCGGCCCCGCCCGTCGGTACCGGTGTGGCACGGGGGAGGGCGCGGGGTGACGCGGAGTTCGTCGAGTTCGCGCAGGCGGCTACCGCGCGGCTGGTGCACGCCGCGTTCCTGATGACCGGAGACCATCACCGGGCCGAGGACGCCGCGCAGACCGCCCTGGTCCGCACGTACGCGTCCTGGTCCCGGATCCGCGACGACGACGCCTACGGCTACGCCCGCCGCATCCTGGTGAACCATCTGGTGGACGGGTGGCGGCGCCCACTGCGGGAGTATCCGACCGAGCAGGTCCCGGAGCAGCGGCGCGACGACGTGGCCGACGAGGTGGTCACGCGGCGCTGGCTGACCGCCATCCTCGGCGCGTTGAGCCCCCGTGAACGGGCCATCGTGGTGCTCCGCTACTACTTCGACCTTCCGGAGGCGCAGGTGGCCAGGGAACTCGCCATCTCCGTGGGCACGGTCAAGAGCACCAGCTCCCGGGCCCTGGAGAAGCTGCGCGCCGCCGGCCCGTTGACCGTCGACAACCAGGAGGTGCGGCGATGACCGAGCTGGACCGGCTCCGGGACGCCATGCGGGCGACCGAGCGTCCCGCCGTCACCCTCGACCTGGCCGCCGTCATGCGGGAGGGACGACGGTTGCGGACCCGTCGACGGGTCGCCGGAGCCGGAGCGGCGACGCTGGCGACCGCCCTCGCCGTCGTCGTCATGGTGGCGGTCGGGCCGCGGCCGGGGGAGCCGCTGCCGGTCGACCGTCCGCCGCCGGTGGCCGTCGCTCCGCCGCCGGCCGCCGTCTCGCCGACGCCGAGGTCGCAGGAGCCCACGCCGCCGCCGTCGACACCACCGCCGAAGCCGTTGGGCCGGGCCGTCGACAGTGGGGTCTGGCACGGCACCCACCAGCGGGTGTACTACATGGTCAGGGTGTCGGTGCCCGGGGAGCCCGGGGTGTCCATCGGGCTGGCCGCCGGGCGCCGCGCCCCGGACGGCACCCTGACCACGGACTTCCTGGTCAACGACGTCGAGGGGGCCGACCGCAGTCCGGGCTTCCACCAGATCGGGTACGACGAGCGGTCGTCCGCCGCGCCGGTGCCCGCCTTCGGTTACTTCGTCGGCCCCGCCCAGCGGATCGTCGGCACCGTCGCCGGCCGGCAGGTCGACGCCCGACTGGCCCGGTGGAGTCTCGACAAGCAGGTGGTCATCTTCTGGTTCGAGCCGGCCGAGCTGGCCCCGGGGCAGCGGCTGGACGGCATCGTGGCCCGCGACGGCGACGGTCGCCGCCTCTGACGGGTCTGTCATTCAGGCCGGGTCGTCCAGCCGACGCTCGATCGTCACCGTCGTCCCCTCGGCGGTGGAGACCAGCCGCACGTCGCCGTACGCGTTCATCAGCAACGCCCCGCGCCCCCGGTCCATCGCCGGGCGGCGGTCCCGCCAGGTGCCGAAATCGCGGACCGAGATCCGGATCAGGCCACCGCCGACCTGGAGCCGGACCCGCACCTCGGGGCGACTGGGCCGCTGCGCGTGCTCGACGGCGTTGTTCATGGCCTCGGACGCGGCGAGCAGCAGATCCTCCAGCAGGTCCGGGCCGACGTCCAGATCGGCGAGCGCCAGCCGTACGTCGCGGCGCAGCGCGGCGGCGGAGGTGGGCGCCGAGGGGTACGTCCAACCGGCGTCGAGCGCGTCGCCGGCCGGATCCGTCGGTGCTCCGGTGACCGGTCCGGTGGTGGTGCCGGACAGGTCGGGGCCGTCGGGCGCGGCCGGCTGCGGTTCGACTGTCGGCGCCGGCAGCCCGGTGACGACTTCGCCGGGTCCGGTGGTGGCGGGTGCCGGAGTGACACCGCCGGCCGGGGTCGGGTCGGTGGCCGTGCCGGCCCGGGCCCGACGGATGGCGGCCCGCACCCGGGCGATCAGCTCGGCGGCGGCGAACGGCTTCACCAGGTAGTCGTCGGCTCCGAGGCTCAGGCCGGCCACGCTGGCCTCCTCGCCGGCGCGGGCGGAGAGCACCAGCACCGGCAGGGTCCGGGTCGCCGGGTCGGCGCGCAGTTGGCGGACCAGGTCGAAGCCGTCGAGCACCGGCATCATCACGTCGGTGAGGACCACGTCCGGTCGATCGCGGTGGATCGCGTCAAGGGCCTGCCGGCCGTCGTTGACCGCCCGTACCCGCCAGCCCTGGGCGGTGAGCAGCCGACTCAGGTACGCGCGCATGTCGCTGTTGTCGTCGGCCAGCAGGATGTCCGCGCCGGCCAGCTCGTCCGTGGCCGGACCGGACGCCGCGGCGGTCTCCCGCACCTCGTCGGCCGGGTCGGTCAGCCAGCCCATCGCCTCGGCGACCGCCGCGCGGGCCGCGTCACCCCGACCGTTCGCCGGTGGGCCGGTCACCGCACGACGTGAGGTAGACCGGGGCAGCGCCACCGTGAAGGTCGTACCGACGCCGACCTCGCTGGTCACCCGGACCTGCCCGCCCTCCAGGCGGGCCAGCTCGTGGACCAGGGCCAGCCCGATCCCGGTGCCCTCGTGACTGCGTGAACGGGTGTCCTGGACCCGGTGGAACCGTTCGAAGAGTTTCGGCAGGTCCTGTTCGGCGATCCCGATGCCGGTGTCCGCGACGGTGAGCCGGACCTCCTCGTCGTCGGCGTCCAGCGCGACCCGGATCCGCCCGATGAATGTGTACTTGAGGGCGTTGGAGAGCAGGTTGGTGACGATCCGTTCCCAGTTGACCGGGTCCACCGTGACGGGGCCGGGCAGGGGTGGGCAGTCGACCTCCAGCACCAGGCCGGCCCGCTCGACGGCCGCCCGGAAAACCCCTGCCAGCTCGGCGGTGAGCGCCGCGAGGTCGATCACACGGGCCTCGCTGGAGGCCCGCCCGGCCTCCAGGCTGGAGAAGGTCAACAGGCTGTTGACCAGGGTCAACAGCCGGGTGGCGTTGCGCCATGCGGTCTCCACCCGTTCCCGCTGCACCGGCGCGAGCGGCGCGGCGGCGTCGGTGAGCGCGTCACCGAGCGGCCCGAGCATGAGGGTCAACGGGGTACGGAACTCGTGGCTGACGTTCGTGAAGAAGGTGGTCTTCACCCGGTCCAGCTCGGCCAGCGCCTCGGCCCGCCGACGTTCCTGCTCGTACTCCCGCGCGTTCCGCAGGGCCACGGACACCTGCTGGGCCAGCAGGTGGTAGAAGGACCGGTACGACTCGTCCAGCCCGCGGCTGGGACTGACCCCGGCGAGCAGGACGCCGAGCGGCTGCTCCTGGTCGGCCGAGGGCAGCGGCAGCGCCAGCGCGGCGCGTACCGGGTCGTCCCACGCGCCGCCGGGCAGCTTCAGTCGTTCGGCGATTCCGGTCACCTCGGTCGGACGGCCCTCGGCGGCGTCCGGCAGCCCCCAGGCGTGGCCGGTCCGGCCCGGCTCGTCCAGGTGTACGGCGTCCGGGAGCCCGTGCGGCACCGTGGCGTCGTCCGTTTCGCCGCCGACGCATGCGGCACGCCTCAGCACCGCGCCGTCGCGCAGGTAGATCGCGGCGAACGGCACGTCCAGCGGGTGACCGCCGATCGCGGAGATCAGGCGGGCGCAGGTGGCGTCCACGTCGACGGTCCGGCCGTCGCCGCGTACGGACAGGTCGCGCAGCAGCCGCAGCCGCCGTTCGCCGACCACCTGCTCGGTGACCTCGCTGCACACGGTCAGCACGCCGACCGTCCGGCCGTCGTCGTCGCGGGCCGGGGCGTGCGAGACGCTGAAGTACGCCTCCTCGCGGTAGCCGGCCCGATCCAGCAGCAACCGCAGGGCGGGCACCCAGCTGGCGACCCCGGTGGCCATTGCCTGCTCGATCAGCGGGGCGAGGACGTCCCAGCCCTCGGCAAGCGTCACGCGTACGTCGCCGCCGAGCGCGGCGGGGTGCTTGTCGCCGATCAACGCGGAGTACGCGTCGTTGTAGAGCTGGGAGAAGCTCTCGCCCCAGAGCAGCAGCATCGGGTAGCGGGAGGAGAGCACCACCCGGACCCCGGCGCGCAGGCTCTGCGACCAGCCGCTGACCGGTCCGAGCGGAGTGCCGGCCCAGTCGAGGTCGGCCATGAGTCGGCCGGTCTCGCCGCCGTCGGTGAAGAGATCCGTTCTGGGTCGTGTCACGTTCGACCCGGCCCCATCGCAAGCCCCCCGTTCCGGGCCCGTCGACCCCTGCTGGTGTTACCTACCCATCCTGGCATCTCTACTCACCTGTGCTGACGCCGGCACCTACCGTCGAGGCGCTGGTGGTTCCGGACGAACGACCGATGCCCGCTACATCGATATCTGTCAGTGTCGCGGTTATCTCTCCAACCCCCGAGGAGCCCCCATGAGAGGCAGAACGCTGAGCGCGGGAACCGCGCTCGCCGTGTTCGCCATGACGGTGACGATGGCCGCCCAGCCGGCGACCGCGTCGCCCACCACCACGACGACGCTGGCCCGGCCGATCGCCGCGTCCGTCGCCGCCCTGGCCGCACCTGACATCTCCGTCACGAACGTCCAGGCCCACCTGACCCAGTTCAACTCCATCGCCTCCAGCAACGGCGGCAACCGGCGGGCCGGCTCGGCCGGCTACACCGCCTCGCTCAGCTACGTCAAGAGCAGGCTCCAGTCGGCCGGCTACACGGTCAGCGAGCAGTACTGCTCCAGCTGCACGTACCCCTCGAACAACCTGATCGCGGAGTGGCCCGGCGGCCCGACCGACCAGGTGGTCATGTTCGGTGCCCACCTCGACGGCGTCTCGGCTGGCCCGGGCATCAACGACAACGGCACCGGCTCGGCCACCCTGCTGGAGAACGCGCTGGTCCTGGCCGCGCAGAACCCGACGATGACGAAGAAGGTCCGGTTCGCCTGGTGGACCGACGAGGAGCAGGGGCTCAACGGCTCCCGCTTCTACGTCAACTCGCTGAGCGCCACCCAGCGCGGCTACATCAAGGGCTACTACAACTTCGACATGGTCGGCTCGACGAACGGCGGCTACTTCATCAACCGGGTCAGCTCGACCACCGCCGCGCCGCTGAAGGAGTACTGGGACTCGTTGGGCCTGCAACCGGAGGAGAACGTCGAGGGGCAGGGCCGCTCCGACGACTACTACTTCCAGCAGGCAGGCATCCCCACCTCCGGCTACGCCGCGGGCGCCAGCGCCCGCAAGACCAGCACCCAGGCGGCCAAGTGGGGAGGCACCGCCAACTCGGCGTACGACCCCTGCTACCACCGGTCCTGTGACACCACCGCCAACGTCAGCGCCACGGTGCTTAACCGGGCGGCGGACGGCGTCGCGTACGCGCTGTGGCAGCTCGCGGTGGGTGGCGGCACCCCGACCAACGACTTCTCCGTCGCGGTCAGCCCCACCACGCGCACCGTGGCCCGGGGCGCCAGCACCACCGCGACGGTCTCCACCGCCACCACCGCCGGCTCGGCGCAGTCGGTGAGCCTCTCCGCCTCCGGGGCGCCCAGCGGGGTGAGCGTGTCGTTCAGCCCGTCCTCGGTGACCTCCGGCGGCTCGTCGACGATGACACTTGCCGCTTCGTCGAGCGCCGCTACAGGCACCTTCACAGTGACGGTGACCGGGACCGGCTCGGTCACCCGGACCGCCACCCTCACCCTCACCGTGACCGGCACCGGCGGCTGCGCGGCCGCCCAGGTGATCGGCAACGGCGGCTTCGAGAGCGGCGCCACGGTGTGGACGGCGTCCTCCGGGGTGATCACCAACTCCAGCAGCAAGCCGGCCCGCACCGGGTCGTACAAGGCGTGGCTCAACGGGTACGGCAGCACCCGCACCGAGACCCTGTCCCAGTCGGTGACCGTGCCGGCCGGGTGCTCCAGCTACACGCTGTCGTTCTGGACGCGCATCGACACCGCCGAGACCACCACGTCCACGGCGTACGACAAGCTGACCGTGCGGATGGGTTCGACCACGCTGGCGACGTACTCGAATCTGAACGCCTCGACCAGCTACGTCCAGCGCACGCTCAACGTGGCCGCGTACGCCGGGCAGACCGTGACGCTGACGTTCACCGGCACCGAGGACGCCTCACTGCAGACCAGCTTCGTGATCGACGACGTGACGTTGCAGGCGAGCTGACCGCGTACCCGACATGAGGCAGGGCCGCCGTCGGGAACACCCGGCGGCGGCCCGTCGCGTCGGAGGTCAGGGGAGCTGCGGGTAGAGCGCGGCGACGCCGCCGGCCAGCCCCGCCTGCACCTGCCGGCTCAGGTCGTCGGCGACGATCTCGTACGCGTCGGCCTCGATGCCGTCCACGGCGATCCGGGCGATGGCGGCCGGGTCGGACTTCGGGCCGGTGACAGTGGCGGCCATGTCGGTGTCCAGGTAGCCGACGTGCAGGCCGGCGACGCGGACGCCCCGCTCGGCGAGTTGGACGCGCAGCACGTTGGTCATCGACCATTCGGCGGACTTGGCGACGCTGTAGGCCGGGTGGGCCGGGGAGCCGAACCAGGACAGCACGCTCAGCACGTTGAGGATCGTCCCGCCGCCGTTGCCGGCGATGACCGGCGCGAAGGCCCGGATCGTCGACAGGGTGCCGACGTAGTGGGTCTCCAGCTCCAGCCGGACGAGGTCCAGGTCGCCGTCGAGCAGGTCGGTCCGGGTGTCGATGCCCGCGTTGTTGATCAGCAGGTTCACGTCGCCGGCCAGCTCGGCGGCGGCGGCCACCGAGGCGGGGTCGGTGATGTCGAGGCGTACCGGCGTCACGCCGGGCAGGTCGACGGTGTCGGGGTTGCGGGCGGCGGCGTAGACGGTGGCGCCCCGGGAGGCGAGTTCGGCGGCGAGGTGGCGGCCGAAGCCACGGTTGGCGCCGGTGACGAGGGCGGTGCTTCCAGAGATCTTCATGGGCGTCAGGTTATCCGTGCTGACTTCTGCTAGCCAAAGTCACCTACGTCACGAGGAGGGCGCGCCCGGATCGGGAATACGACCCGGACGTCCCCACCGCCCACCCGGTGACGACTCGTATCCTTTGCGCGAACCTCCGCACGTGACAGAAGGGAGACGGTGTGAGCAACCAGGCCGAGACGTTGGAGTTCCAGGCCGAGGCGCGTCAGCTCCTCCAACTGGTCGTCCACTCGATCTACTCGAACAAGGACGTCTTCCTGCGGGAACTCATCTCGAACGCGTCCGACGCGCTGGACAAGCTGCGGCTGGCCACCATGGTCGACAAGGACCTCGTCGCCGACACCGACGACCTGCACGTCACCATCGAGGTCGACCGCGACGCCCGCACCCTCACCGTCCGGGACAACGGCATCGGGATGACCCGCGACGAGGTGGTCGGCCTCATCGGCACCATCGCCAAGTCGGGCACCGCCGAGCTGCTGCGCCAGCTGCGCGAGTCCGCCGACGCGCGCGCCTCGCAGGACCTGATCGGCCAGTTCGGCGTCGGCTTCTACGCCGCGTTCATGGTCGCCGACCGGGTCACCCTGCTCACCCGCAAGGCCGGCGAGACCGGCGGCACCCGCTGGGAGTCCGCAGGCGAGGGCACGTACTCGGTCGAGGGAGTCGACGAGGCGCCGCAGGGCACGTCTGTCACCCTGCACCTCAAGCCCGCCGACACCGAGGACAACCTGCACGACTACACCTCCGAGTGGACCCTCCGCGAGATCGTCAAGCGCTACTCCGACTTCATCGCCTGGCCCATCCGGATGACCGTCGAACGCCCCGGCGCCGACGGCGCGGACGCCACGAGCGAGGTGCAGACCCTCAACTCGATGAAGGCGCTCTGGGCGCGGCCCCGCGACGAGGTCGACGCCGCCGAGTACAACGAGTTCTACAAGCACGTCAGCCACGACTGGGCCGACCCCCTCGAGGTCGTGCACATGAAGGGCGAGGGCACCTTCGAGTACGAGGCGCTGCTGTTCCTGCCCAGCCACGCCCCGCTCGACATGTTCGCCCCGCAGGGCCGCCGCGGCGTCCAGCTCTACGTCAAGCGCGTGTTCATCATGGACGACTGCGAGGCGCTGGTCCCCACCTACCTGCGCTTCGTCAAGGGGGTGGTCGACGCGCACGACCTGTCGCTGAACATCTCCCGCGAGATCCTGCAACAGGACCGGCAGATCCAGATCGTCCGCCGCCGTCTGGTCAAGAAGGTCCTCGCCACGGTCAAGGACCTCAAGGCCAACCACCCCGAGCGGTACCGCACCTTCTGGACCGAGTTCGGCACTGTCGTCAAGGAAGGGCTTATCGACGACACCGACAACCGGGAGACCCTGCTGGAGATCCTGTCGGTGGCGTCCACCAACGACCCGGCCGAGCCCACCGACCTCGCCGGCTACGTCTCGCGGATGAAGGACGGCCAGAGCGACATCTGGTACGCCACAGGCGACTCCCGGGCCACCATTGAGAACTCCCCGCACCTGGAGGCGTTCCGGGCCAAGGGCCACGAGGTGCTGCTCCTGACCGATCCGGTCGACGAGGTGTGGGTCGAGCGGGTCGGCACCTACGACGGTCGGCAGTTGCGCTCCATCGCCAAGGGCGAGGTCGACCTGGACACCGACGAGGAGAAGCAGCAGGCCGAGACCGAACGTGAACAGCAGCGGCAGGAGTTCGCCGCGCTCGTCGAATGGCTGGGCACCACCCTCGCCGACAGTGTCCGGGAGGTCCGCCTGTCGTCGCGGCTGACCACCTCACCGGCCTGCGTCGTCGGGGACGCGCACGATCTCACCCCGACGCTGGAGAAGATGTACCGGGCGATGGGGCACGAGGTTCCGTCGACCAAGCGGATCCTGGAGATCAACCCGGGTCATCCGCTGGTCGCCGGGCTGCGCAAGGCCCACGAGCAGGGCGACTCCTCCGAGACCCTGACCGAGACGGCCGAGCTGCTGTACGGCCTGGCGGTGCTCGCCGAGGGCGGCGAACTGGCCGACCCGGCCCGCTTCACCCGGACGCTCGCCGACCGGCTGGCCCGCACCCTGTAGTCGCTCCGACCGGCGGGGCACCCGGCAGGGGCCCCGCCGGTACTCGACCCTGACCGCTGCCCGAACGTCGATTCCGGGAGGGCCCGTGCCTGTCGGCACCGTGATCTTCAGCGGCCAGGGGCCGCACGGCGACCGCTGGCACCCGTTGCCGGAGACCAGCGCCATCCTCGCGGACATCATCGGTGGTGCCGCCGTCGTGACGTCCGTCGACCGGCTCGCGACCGCGCTCGACGGTGCCCGACTGCTGGTGGTGAACGCGAGCGCCGACCGGTCCTCCCCGGTCCCCGACGACGCGCTCTTCGGGCTCGTTCTCGACGGCTTCCTGGCCGGCGGCGGCAATCTGCTCGCCGTCCACAGCGCGACCCTCGCGTTCCCCCGGGTGCCGAGCTGGCGTGCCACCATCGGCGCCGCCTGGGAACACGGCCGTTCGTTCCATCCGCCGATCGGTTCCAGTCTCATCCGGCGGACCGCCGTCGCGCATCCGATCACCGAGGGGCTCGGCGACATCGAGGTCTTCGACGAGCGCTACACCGACCTGGAACGGGTCGACGGCGTCCACATCGAGCCGCTCTACGGGTACCGGGAGGGCGGCGTCTTCCACCCGCTCGTCTGGGCCCGCACGGCAGGGGACAGCCGGATCGTCTACAGCGCCCTCGGCCACGACGGCCGGTCGTACGAGTCGCCAGGCCACGTCGAGCTGCTGCGTCGAATCGTCGCCTGGCTCCGCCCCGAGCGCTGATCGCAAACGGTCCATCGTGGTCACTGCACAGTGTCGCGAGGCCCGCAACCGGTGGGCGCAACGCGGAGCGCTGCCCGGTGAAGAACTTCACAGCGAGTGGGCGTTCGTCACCGACCGTGCCTAACGTCGGTCGGGTTCGCCACTGCGGACACCACGGCCGGCAACGCCAAATCCTGCCCCCGGTCGTCGGAACCCAGTCCACCGGGCAGGAGCGGGGGAACCAGGTTTTCCGGTGCACGCACCTCGGGGTGAAGCCGCCACCGCGCGGCCGGGCTCCTCGGCCCGAACCCGACAGCTCACCTCGCCGGCGTGGAGGATATTCATGACGTCTGTTCACACGCCCCGTCATCGACGGGTCACCACCCGCCGCCTCGCCGTCGGCACCCTTGCCGTCGGCGCGGTCACCGGTGCTGTCGCCCTCTTCGGCCCGGCCGCCCCGGCGCAGGCCGGCGTCAACTGGGACGCGATCGCCAAGTGCGAGTCCGGCGGCAACTGGAAGACCAACACCGGTAACGGCTACTACGGTGGGTTGCAGTTCTCGCAGAGCACCTGGGCCGGTTACGGCGGCAAGAAGTACGCCGCACGCGCCGACCTGGCCAGCCGCGGCGAGCAGATCGCCGTCGCCGAGAAGGTGCTCGACGGGCAGGGCATCGGCGCCTGGCCGACCTGCGGCAAGAAGGGCGGCTCGTCGGGCGGCTCCGCCAGCAAGTCGACGAAGTCGACCAAGTCAACCAAGTCGACGGAGTCGGCCAAGTCGACGGAGTCGACCTCGAAGCCCAGGCCGTCGCGCGGCGAGAAGCCGGCGACGCGCGACCACGAGCGCACCGCGCCCGCGGCGGGCGGCGAGACGTACACCGTCAAGCCGGGCGACACCCTGTCGGAGATCGCCGACCGCCAGCGCTCGACCGGCGGCTGGCAGGCGCTGTACGAGCGCAACCGGCAGCTGATCGGCGCCGACCCGGGTCTGATCTTCCCGGGTCAGCGGCTCAGCCTCTGACGCACGACGCACGACGCACGACGCACGACGCACGACGCACGACGCACGACGCACGGCCGGGTCACCGGCCGAGCGTTCGTGTGTGACGACGCGGGTCGCGGTCAGGCCGCGGTGGCGGATGCCTTCTGCTCCCGCTGTTGCGCGGGCAGCGGCCCGGCGTTGCGGCCCCAGCGCGGCGCGGTCCCGCCGGGCCAGCCGGGGCGGCTCTCGTCCCGTACCTCGTCGACAGTCATCTCGACCGAGGTGGACTCGCCGCGGGCCAGCCGCAGCGAGTGCTCGGCGCCGGTGCGGGCCTCGCACGGCCACCCCTGGCCGGCGCACTGGAGATTGCGGCAGTGCCCCTCGTCGTCCGGCTCGTGGGCGCTCAGCACGTCGACCGCGAGCTGCCAGAGCAGCGGGTCGGTCACGTCGTGCGGACGCTCGACGCGACGGCTCGGTCGGTTGCTGGTGTCGTCGGACATCGTGGGTCCCCCTCGTCAGGCTGGTCCCCTCAAGGGTCACCCGTGGGCGGTCGGCTAAACCGCCGACCTGCTGTGATGTGTCGCCGATCGCAGGAAACTCGGCCGCCAAGAGACCATCAGTCGGGCAATAGCGGCATCTCGACGCCGGGATCGCGGCCGAGCAGCACCGCCCGGGTGAGGGCCGCCGATCCGAACCGGTCGCGGACCGCGTCGACCGCCGCGTCCAGGTCGGTGCCGGGGTCGGGTTGGAAGGGCAGCTCCGGCTGGACCGGGTTGTCGTCGAGGTTGCCCACCGAGACGCCGATCAGGGTCACGCCCCGCCTGTCGATCTCGGGCTGGGTCGCCCGCAGCAGCGCCCGTGCGGCGGCGAGCACCTGTGTGGTGTCCGCGGTCGCCTTGCCCACCGTGTGCGAGCGGGTGGCCCGCGTGTAGTCGCCGAAGCGCAGCCGCAGCACCACCGTGCGTCCGGCCCGTCCGGCGGCCCGCATCCGTCTGGTGACCCGGTCGACCAGGCCGGCGAGGATCGCGTCCAGCTCGGCCGCCGCGTGCGGGGCTCGGCTCAGCGCGTGCTGCGCGCCCATCGACCCACGCCTGCGGCCCACCTGCACCGGCCGGGGGTCACGGTTGTGGGCCAGAGCGTGCAGGTGCCGGCCCGCACCCGCGCCGAGCAGCGAGACCAGCGCCGCCTCACCGAGCCGGGCCACGTCGCCGACGGTACGGATCCGGCGTTCGCGCAGCTTCGCAGCGGTGATCGGACCGACACCCCAGAGCCGCTCGACCGGCAGCGGATGCAGGAACGCCAGTTCGCCGTCGGGTGCGACCACCAGCAGCCCGTCCGGTTTCGCCACCCCACTTGCCACCTTCGCCAGGAACTTCGTCCGCGCCACGCCCACCGTGATGGGCAGGCCGACCTGCTCGCGGACCTCCCGACGCAGACCCTCGGCGATATCGACCGGGGGCCCGACCAGGCGGCGCAGGCCGCCCACGTCCAGGAACGCCTCGTCGATGGAGAGCCCCTCGACCAGCGGGGTGGTCCGCCGGAAGATCTCGAACACCGCCCGGCTCGCCACCGTGTACGCGGACATGCGCGGCGGCACCACTATCGCGTCGGGGCACAGCCGGCGCGCCTGCTGACCGCCCATGGCGCTGCGGACGCCCCGCGCCTTCGCCTCGTAGCTGGCCGCGAGCACCACCCCGCAGCCGACGATCACCGGGCGTCCCCGCAGGCGTGCGTCGTCGCGCTGCTCGACCGACGCGTAGAAGGCGTCCAGGTCGGCGTGCAGGATGGTGGCCCCGGGCGACACGTACACATGTTCGCATGGCGCCTGTCGCCACGACAGTGACCTGGGCGAACGCGGTCACGTGCCGATCAGTCGAGGCAGAATTCGTTGCCCTCGGGGTCGGCCATGACGAGGTGGCCGGCGCCCAGCGGGGGAGCGGGTTCGTGTCGGGCGAGCCGGATGGCGCCGTACGCGACGAGCCGTTCGGCCTCCGCTTCGAGGGCCGCCATCCGCTCGTCGCCGGCGAGGCCCGGCGCCGCGCGCACATCCAGGTGGACGCGATTCTTGACCTGCTTGCCCTCGGGTACGCGCTGGAAGAACAGCCGTGGTCGGGAGCCCTCGGGGTCGACCACCGCCGAGGCGTCGTTGCGGTTCTCCGGCGGCACGCCCATCGCGTCGAGTGCCTGCTCCCACGACTCGAAGCCGCCGGGCGGGTCCTGCAGCTGGTAGCCGAGCGCCTCGGCCCAGAACCTGGCCAGCGCGGCCGGGTCGGCGCAGTCGAACGTGATCTGCACGTCGCGTGGCATGGCAGCTCCCCTGATCTCGTCGGTCATGGTCCCAGCCTCCCGGAAATCACGGACAGGATCGTTCCTCGATCCGTGCAACGATCGGCGGGTGAGTGTCGAGGCGACCACCGAGCGGGTTCTGCGGTTGTTGGCGCTGCTCCAACGACGACCGACCTGGACGGCCGCCGACCTCGCCGCGCAGCTGCGGGTCACCGACCGCTGCGTCCGTCGCGACGTGCAACGCCTGCGGACGCTTGGGTATCCGGTGCGCGCGGTGTCAGGTGTCGGTGGCGGCTATCAGCTCGGCGCGGGCACCCGGCTGCCGCCGTTGCTGCTGGACGACGAGGAGGCGATCGCGACCGCCGTCTCCCTGCGGCTGGCGTCCGGCGGCACGGTCGCCGGGGCGGGCGAGGCGGCCCTGCGGGCCCTCGCCAAGCTCGACCAGGTGATGCCGTCACGGCTGCGCGCCGAGGTGCGGGCGGTGCACGGCTCCACGGAGACCCTCATCGGGCCGGTCGTCGAGATCGACGCGGAGTTGCTGGTGATGCTGGCGCGGGCCTGCCGCGACGCGGTGCGGGTGCGGTTCGGCTACCCGGGACGGGACGGGGAGCGCGAGCGGACGGTCGAGCCGGTCCGGATGGTCACCACCGGCCGACGGTGGTATCTGATGGCCTGGGACGTCGACCGGGCCGACTGGCGCACGTTCCGGCTGGACCGGATGCGTACGGCGGTGGCCACGACTTGGCGCTTCCGGCCCCGCGCGCATCCCGACCCGGTGGCCTTCGTGCAGCGGTCTGTCACCGGGTCGCCGTACCGGTACGTCGCCCGGGTGCGGGTACGCGCCCACCCCGACCAGGTGCGGGCGTCGGTGCCGCCGCAGGTGGGCCGCGTCGAGGACGACCGCGACGGGTGGTGTGTGCTGCTCGTCGGCGGCGACGATCTGGACTGGCTCGCCGCGCACATCGCCCGCCTGAGGTACGAGGTGCGGGTGGTGGAGCCCGCGGAACTGCGTGACGCCGCCGCCGGTCTGGCGCGCCGCCTGGCGGCGATGGCCGAGCCCGCCGAACCGGGCCCGGTCAGTCCGGGGCGGGCCGGGCGCGGACGGTGAACCCCCGCAACGACACCGGGCCGCCGTCCGGAGCGGTCCACGGTGCCGTGTGGGTGCCCGTGCACCGCCACCCGGTGCGTTCGTAGAGCGCGACGGCAGCGGCGTCCCGCACGGCCACCTCGAGCACCAGGTCCGTCGCGTGCTCGTCCGCCCACCGTCGGGCGCGGGCCAGCAGCGCGTCGCCGAGCGCCAGCCCGCGGACGGCCGGCGCCACGAAGAGGCGCGCCACCTCGGCTGTCGGCCGGTCGGTTTCGGACAACCTGTGCACCGCGACATGTCCCACGATTGTCGCGTCCGGCGCGACGGCGACCCAGGCCCGTGCCGGTCGCGGCTCGCACAACCACCGGTGCGGGTCGGCGGGCCAGTTCATCGGGTACCCGTCGACCCGGTGCACCTCCGCGAGGACCGCGACACAACCGTCCAGGTCGGTGGCGCGGCGGCGGCGGACGTGCGGCGGGATCACAGGTCGTCGAACGGGCGGGCGTAGCGGAATTCGCCCCGGATCGTGTCGCGCCACGCGCTCAACGGGCGGGCCATGAAGTACTGCGGGCCCCACGGCTGCGGCGGGGTGACGCCCACCTCGACAGCCGGCCGGAACCCGAAGCGAGGGTAGTAGTCGGGGTGCCCGAGCAGCACCACCAGGGGCTCGTCCCGCGCGTCGGCCGCGCCGAGCACCGCGTGCATCAGGGCGCTGCCCACCCCGCGCCGCTGCCAGCCGGGCAGCACACCCAGCGGCCCGAGGCCCACCGCCACCGGCGCACCGGCCACCCGGGCGCGGGTGGCCACCACGTGCCCCACCACCTGGCCGTCCGAATCGACAGCCACCAGGGAGTACGCGGACACCCAGCTCTCGTCCACGCGCAGCGCGTCGACAAGTGTGGCCTCGACGGGTACGTCGACACCGTCCTTGGCGAAGGCCGCGACGTGCACCGCCCGGACGGCGTCCACGTCGGCGGGTGTCTCGCGTCTGATCAGCATCGCGCCACCATAGGCGTGCGGGGTCGCCGGCCGCACGAGGTTATCGCCCCGGGCGGTCGGGGGCGGGAGGTCAACCGACGGCGGTGGCCGACGGTGGGGCGCTGCCACCCTGCGGCACCTCCGGGGTCATCAGTCGGATGATCTCGGCCTGGTCGGCGGGCGACGGCAGCCCCCAGCCCGGACGGTAGCCGTACACCTCGTGCAGTGGGGTGGAGCCGGTGCGACCGTCTAGGATCTCCACGGCGTCGGTGTCGATCAGGCCCGGGTGTTCGACGCCGCACGCCTCGGCGACCTTGGTGAGGTCGCGGCGCAGCGTCGCCAGATAGTTCGCCGCCCGGACCGACTTCAGGGTCGGGTCCAGGCCCCGGGCCAGCCAGGCGTTCTGCGTCGCGACGCCGGTGGGGCAGGTGTCGGTGTGGCACTTCTGCGCCTGGATGCAGCCGATCGAGAGCATCGCCTCCCGACCCACGTTGACCATGTCGCAGCCCAGCGCGAAGGCGACGATGGCGTTGTCCGGCAGGCCGAGCTTGCCGGCGCCGACGAACACCACCTGCTCGTGCAGGTCGTGCTCGGCGAAGACCTTGTAGACCCGGGAGAAGCCCTGCTGGAACGGGAGCGACACCGAGTCGGTGAAGATCAGCGGCGCGGCGCCGGTACCGCCCTCGCCGCCGTCGATCGTCACGAAGTCGACGCCCCGGCCGGTGTCGCGCATCAGGGTGGCCAGTTGCTGCCAGAAGCCGAGGTCGCCCACCGCCGACTTGATGCCGACCGGCAGGCCCGTCTCGGCGGCCAGCAACTCCACCCAGTCGAGCAGGCTGTCGCAGTCGGAGAACTCGGCGTGCCGGGACGGGCTGACGCAGTCCTGCCCGGCCGGGATGCCCCGGGTCGCGGCGATCTCGGCGGACACCTTCGCGCCGGGCAGCAGCCCGCCGAGGCTCGGCTTGGCGCCCTGGCTGAGCTTGATCTCCAACGCCCGCACCGGTGCGCCGGCGACCAGGTCCTTGAGCCGGTCCAGGCTGAACCGGCCGTGCTCGTCGCGGCAGCCGAAGTACGCCGTACCGAGTTGGAAGACCAGTTCACCGCCGTTGCGGTGGTACGGCGACAGGCCGCCCTCGCCGGTGTTCTGGAGGCAACCGGCCAGCGCCGCCCCCTTGTTGAGCGCGGTGATCGCGTTGCCGGAGAGCGAACCGAAGCTCATCCCGGAGATGTTCACCACCGACTCGGGCCGGAACGCGTGGGCGCGCCCCCGGGCCGCGCCGAGCACCTTCGCGCACGGCAGCCGCACGTCGTGCCCAGCGCCCGGAGTCGACGGCGGCACGGCCCGGCCGAACGTGCGGTGCTTGATGATCGGATAGCCGGGGGTGTACTCGATGTCGTTGTCGGTGCCGAACCCGAAGTAGTTGTTCTGCTGCTTCGCCGACGCGTACACCCAGCGGCGCTGGTCGCGGGTGAACGGACGCTCCTCGTTGTTGCCGGCCACAATGTACTGCCGAAGCTCCGGCCCGATGGCCTCCAGCAGATATCGGGCGCGACCGACCACCGGGAAGGTGCGCAGCAGCGCGTGGTCGCGCTGGATGAGGTCCCGCGCGGCGAGCGCCGCCATGGCGGCGGCGACGGCGGGTACGGCTCGACGGGCCCATGTCATGCCCGGGTCTCTTTCCGGCCGGGCGGCGGATCAAACCGGCCCGAGAGTGACGCGGTGCTGGTCAGCCCCGTGACTGGGTGTGGGCTGGGCGGCGGTGCGGTGTGCCCCGCACCGCCGCCGTTCGACTCAGCGGTGCCGCAGGCTCTGGCGGACCGTACCGCCGACGATCGCGCACCACGTGCTCGTGCTGAGCTTGCCGTTGCGCGGCAGGTTGTGCAGCGCCTGGAGGTCCTGCACGGCCGCCCGGGTGGCGTGGTCGTACGCGCCGGTGACGGTGACCGCGTACCCCTTGGTGGCCAGGATCTCCTGCACGGCGGTGACCGGCGCGCCGGTGGCGTGCTGGTCCAGCTCCGGCGCCAGGGTCTCCCAGGTCGGCGTGGTGAGCGTGGCGTCCACGTCCACGGCGATGCCGTTGCGGGCCTGCCAGTCCTGCACGGCCGCCACGGTCGCGGCGTCGAACGTGCCGCTGACCGTCACCGCGTAGCCCCGGAAGGCGAGCAGGTGCTGCACGACCCGGACCGACGGGGAGTTGACGAAGCGCCACAGGTCCGGCCAGCGGCGCGCCGGCACATCACCGGGCTTGGTGCCCAGGGCCGTGTGCACCCGGCGGCGAAGCTCGGGGAACTGCCTGTAGAAGGCCGCGCCGGGGCACTGGGTGGTGCGGAAGTCCCAGTGTCCGAAGATGTCGTACGCGTGCAGACCGTACTGGCGGCAGATGGCGACGCAGAGCTTGACAAGCGAGTCGGTGAGCGCCTCCGGTGGCGTCTCGGTGACGTAGGTGCCCTCGTTCTCGATGCCGATGGCCCGACCGTTCTCGCCGGGGCAGTGCGCGGAGATCATCTGTCTGTCGCCGGCTTCGAGGCGTTCCAGGCTGCCCCGGCGGCCCTCCAGCACGTAGCCGCCCCGGCTGATCGTGAAGTGCTGGCCGGTGTCGGACCAGCCGTTGCCGTCCATGTGCAGGTCCTGGCAGTCGTGGGCCAGCTTGACCGCCTGCTCGCGGGAGTAGTCGGTGACGTTCGGGAACGCCATGTGATGCACGATGATCTTGTTGGTGGGAATGGCGCTTACCGACAGCGGGTCCTTCGGCGGCCGCGCCGCCCACTCGTCACAGCTGATGATCCAGTCCAGATCGGTGCCCGGAGCGGCCTGAGCCATGGCGGGAAAGGCCAGCTCGCTCCCGACGACGGCGACCGTGGCGGCGCCGAGACCGGCCCGCAGCAGCGTTCGGCGGTCCACTTCGGAGTGGTCGACGTGCATGAAAGTCTCCTCCTGCGGCCGACGGCGGGGGGATGAAAAGTAGCTCCAGTGGCCGCACGCACTCCGGAGAATATTGCCGAGGCTGTCCCCGCGCCAGACCCCGTGCCACCGCAGCGCGGCGTTTCCCCGCCGGTGCGCGGGGGTAGGTCCGGGCTGACCGTTCGGCTGTCCCGCGTGAAGGAATGACCAGATGAGTGACAACGTCAGCGACGCGGTGGGCGACGCCCTGCGCTCGGTGATGCTCTTCCTGCCCAAGGCCGTCGCCTTCCTGGCGATCCTGGTGGCCGGATGGCTGATCGCCAAGGCCGTGCTGAAGATCGTGGAGAAGGTCCTCGAACGCGTGGGCTTCGACCGCGCCGTCGAACGTGGCGGCGTGCGCCGCGCGTTGAGCCGATCCCGGTACGACGCCAGCGACATCGTCGCGAAGCTCGCCTACTACGCGGTGCTGCTGTTCACCCTCCAGCTCGCGTTCGGCATCTGGGGCCCCAACCCGATCTCCGACCTGCTCGGCGCGGTCATCTCCTGGCTGCCCCGCGCGTTCGTGGCGATCGTCATCGTCGTGGTCGCCGCGGCCATCGCCAACGCCGTGAAGGACCTCATCAGCGGCGCGCTCGGCGGCCTGTCGTACGGCCGGGTGCTGGCCACCATCGCCTCGGTGTTCATCCTCGGCCTCGGCGTCATCGCCGCGCTGAACCAGATCGGCGTGGCCACCGCGGTCACCACCCCCGTGCTGATCGCCGTGCTGGCCACGATCGGCGGCATCCTCGTCGTGGGCGTGGGTGGCGGTCTGATCCGTCCGATGCAGAGCCGCTGGGAGGCCTGGCTGACCCGCGCGGAGCAGGAGTCGCAGCAGATCGCCGCGCACACCCGCGCGTACCGGGCCGGCCGCCGCGACGCCGAGGCCGAGCGGGCCCGCGCGTCGGCACCCGCGAGCGATCCGGAGGAGACCCAGATCGTGACGCGGCCGGTCGACTCCGAGGCCACCCAGGTGGTACGCCCGTCGGCCGACTCCGAGGCCACCCAGGTGGTACGCCCGTCGGCCGACTCCGAGGCCACCCAGGTGGTCGTGCGCCCCGCCGACCCGGACGTCACGCAGGTGGCGAGCGTCGACCCGGAGGCGACCCAGGTGGTCCGGGGTGGCACCGACCGCGCGGTGCCGGAGCAGCGCCTCGGCGACGACAGCGAGGCCACCACGGTCATCCCGCCGGTCGACAGGCGCTGACCGTCAGCGGCACGAGCGGGGCGGGATCCTCCGGGATCCCGCCCCGCCTCGTCGTACGCCACGCCAAAACGCTGGCCGGGGCCGGGAGGCTTGTCTAGCATCGCCGACATGACCTGGCGATGTTGATCCAGCGGCGTAGGCCGATCCCGTGGACCGCCACGGACACCGCACGTCCGGTGTCCGTCTCCACTCCCACGGGAAGGCCAAATGATCCACACGACCCCGCGCGTGCCCGGCCCGGCGCTCCGCAGGCTGACGACAACCCTCTACGGGTACGCGTTCCTCAGTGACCTCGTCCTGCTCTATCCGCTGTACGTGGTGTTCTTCGCCGACACCGGGCTGTCGGTGGGGCAGATCTCGTCGCTCTTCGTCCTCTGGTCGGCGGCCGGCATCCTGTTCGAGGTGCCCTCCGGCGCGTGGGCCGACGTGGTGTCCCGCCGGCTGCTGCTGTGCCTCGCCCCGCTGGTGACCGCCGGCGGGTACGCGCTGTGGGTGCTGCTGCCGTCGTACCCCGCGTTCGCGGTCGGGTTCCTGCTCTGGGGGGCCGGCGGCGCGTTGGTCTCCGGCGCGCTGGAGGCGCTGGTCTGGACCGAGATGGACCGGCTCGGCGCGGCCGACCGGTACGTGCGCGTGCTGGGGCGTGCCCGCACGGCGGGCGTGCTGGCAGTGGTGCTCTCCGGGGTGCTCGCCGGTCCGGTGCTCGCCGCCGGCGGCTACCCGGCGGTGGGTGCGGCGAGCGTGCTGGCCTGCCTGCTCGCCACGACTGTCGCCGCGCGCTTCCCGGAGCACCGCGCCGCGCCCGCCGCGGTGGAGTCCACCGCACCCGACGACGGTGAGCTGGGCTGGTGGGACACCCTGCGCGCCGGGGTGGCGCAGGTCCGCACCCGCCCGCCGGTGCGCTCCGCCGTGCTGCTGGTCGCCGTGGTCGCCGCCGACTGGGGTGCCCTCGACGAGTACACCCCGCTGCTGGCCCTGGACACCGGCGTCGGGGCGCGCGCCGTGCCGCTGCTGCTCCTGCTGCTCTGGGCCGGGGTCACCATCGGTGGCCTGCTCGCCCCGGTGGGGGAGCGGTGGGGCGGCCGGGGCTACGCGGCGCTGCTGGGCCTGGTCGGTGTCGCGCTGGCCGGGGGCGCCCTGCTCCGGCACCCGGCCGGGTTCGTGCTGCTCGCGGTGGCGTTCGGAGCCGCGCAACTGGCCACCGTGCTGGCCGACGCGCGGCTCCAGGCCCGGATCACCGGCGACAGCCGTGCCACCGTCACGTCGCTCGCCGGGATGGCCACCGACCTGCTGGTCATCGGGACGTACGCGGTCTACGGCCTTCTCGCCACGGAACTGGGCAACGCGGTGGCCTTCGCGGTGACGGCCGGGCCGTACCTCGTCGTGGCCCTGGTCCTGCTGCGCCGCCGCCGGCGCTCGGCGGCAGTGCCCGTCGCCGCCGCCGCGCCCGGGTCGACCTGAACGCCGCCCGGCGGCGGCCCCTCCCGGCCGCCGCCGGGCGGCACGCTCAGCTCGCCATGTGCAGGAACGACCACTGGTGGCCGTCGAGGTCCCGGAAACCGCGCATGTACATCGGCCCGTCGGCGACCCCGGGGCCGAGCGGCTCCCCACCGGCGACCGCCACCCGGTCGACCATCTCGTCGACCTGCTCGCGGCTCTGCGCCGACAGCCCCACGATGACCTCCCGGCTGGTCGCCGTGTCAGTGGCGGCGACCCCCGTGTACGCCTCGAAGGCCGAGCGGACGTGCAGCATCAACCGGGTGGTGTCGGAGATGGTGAGCATCATGCTGTCACCGGCCGGCGCGGTCTGGTCGCTGGTGAAGCCGATCGCCCGGTAGAACTCGGCGGCGAGGGTCAGGTCGCTCACCGCCAGGTTGATGAACGTCATGGTCATCGCAGGTCTCCGTTCAGCTCGCTGCGCTCCGGTCAGCTTCCCGCGCGGGACGCCGACCCGGCCCTCGACGCGCCGAGGGCGGCGTCAGCGCTGGTCGCCGTCGAGGTAGACCCACCGGCCGTCCTCGCGGACGAACCGGCTGTGCTCGGTGAGCGTGCCGGGCCGGCCCGCGTCCCGGTAGTGGGCGTGGAACGTCACGGTGCCGGCGCTGTCCAGCAGGCCGCCCCGCTCGGTGTCGACGATCTCCAGCCGGGTCCACCGCCGCCCCGGGTCCAGGTCGAGAAGGGCCGGCCGGGTCGAGGAGTGCCAGCTGCGCAGCAGGTAGCCGGAGTCGCCGAGGGCGAAGGCGCTGAACCGGGACCGCATCAACGCCTCGGCAGTCGGCGCCTGCGCCACGCCGCCGTGCACCGGGGCGCAGCAGTCCGCGTACGCCTGCCCCGACCCGCACGGGCAGGCCCGCCCCGTCGTCGCGTTCGCCCGCCGCCGCGCACCACCCTTGCCCACGCCCTCATCCTGCCGCACCCGTCCGCGGGCCCCGACGCTGGCCGAGGGGTTGACGCTCGTCCCTAGACTCGCGGCATGACGCGCTCGCCCGCCGTGCCGCTCGCCCCTGACGTCTGGCGCATCCCCACCGTCGGCCGGTCGGCAGTCAACTCGTACGCCTTCGTCGACGACGACGGCAGCGTCACCCTCGTCGACTGCGGGCTGGCCAAGGCACCGGCCCGGAGCTGACCGACACCCCCCCCGGGCCCGGATCCGCGCGTTCCTCTCCCGCCACCGGTGAGCACGGCGGGCCGCCGCCGTCAGAGCCAGCCGGAGCGCCGGAACAGGCGGTACAGGGCCAGGGCGGCCACCGCCATCAGCGCCACGGCGCCCGCGTAGCCGTACCGCCAGGCCAGCTCCGGCATGTGCTCGAAGTTCATGCCGTAGATGCCGGCGATGCCGGTCTGGGTCGCCGCGATGGCAGCCCACGCCGCGATCTTGCGCATGTCGTTGTTCTGCTCGACCGCGAGCTGCGCCAGGCGGGACTGGACGATCGAGGTGAGCAGGTCGTCGTACGCGGCCACCCGGTCGACCGCGCGGCTCAACCGACCGTCGACGTCCACGAACCAGCGGTGCAGCGTACGCGGCGGGCCGGCGGGGCCGTCCGGGGTGAGCAGCGTGCGCATCGGCGCCTGCAACGGCAGGACCGCCCTCTTGAACTCCACCACCTCCCGCTTGAGCTGGTAGATGTGCTGGATGTCGGCGGAGCGGTCGCGGGCGAACACGGCCTCCTCGACCCGTTCCAGGTCCCGTTCCACATGCCCGGCCACCTCCAGGTAGGAGTCGACCATCCGGGCGCAGACCGCGTACGCGACAGCCCACGGGCCGGCGGCCAGCAGCGCCGGTCGGCGTTCGATGTCGGCCCGTACGCTGCGCAGCGCCCCGGCGGCGCCGTGCCGCACGGTGATGGCGAACCGGTCACCGAGCAGCACCATCACGTCGCCGGTGTCGATCACCTCAGAGGTGTCGGTCAGCTCGTCGTGCTCGACGTACCCGGCGGTGCGCAGCACCAGCAACGTCACCGGCCCATGTGGCTGCACGGTCGGCCGGTGCCCGTCGGCGAGCGCCTGCTCGACGGTCAGCTCGTCCAGGCCGAAGGTCCGGCCCACCGCGGCGAGCACCGCCGGACCCGGGTCGTGCAGGCCCAGCCAGACGAAGGCGTCACGACCGCGCCGGGCCCGGGCGTACGCGTCGGCGTAGTGCGGGCGGCCGGGCTCCCGTCGTCCGTTGACGTAGACGGCGCAGTCGACCACGGCGTCCGGGTTGGACCTGCGCGGGGTGGGGGAGTCGTCCTCGGCGCGTCCGAGCAGTCGACGGGCCAGCGCGCGTACGCCCCGACCGGCCCGGTCCCGTACCGTCCGCCCGTCCGCCACCGCGTCCCCCCGTCGCCGCCGTACCGCCCCGATCACCGATGGTGTCACCGCATTCTGCCCAGCGGGGTCGGGCGTGCGACAGGCGGGCGGCAGGGCTCAGGCGGTGCGGGTGGCGAGGACGAGGATGTTGTCCACGTAGTTGCCGGTGGCGGCGTCGAAGCGCCCACCGCAGGTGATGAGACGCAGGGCCGCGACGTCCGCCGGGCCGTAGACGAGCGCGGTGGGGAACCGGTCCTTCGGGTACGCGCGCACGTCGTCCACAGTGAACGTGGTGACCCGTGCGTCGGCCCTGGTGACCTCGATCTCCTGGCCGGCGCGCAGGCGACCCAGGTCGAAGAAGACGGCCGGACCGGCGGGTGAGTCGACGTGTCCGACCAGGACGGCGTTGCCGGTCTCGCCGGGGCTGACCCCGTGCCGGTACCAGCCGGCGAGACCGGGCCGGTCCACTGGTGGCACCTCCAGCACCCCTGCGGTGTCCGCGCCGACGGGGACGATCTCGGCGCGTACGTCGATGGCGGGTATCCGCACCCGGACCGGCGCGGAGCGCGGCAGGGGCGGCAGGTCCGGTGCGGGGTGGGTGCGGGTCGGCGCGTGGGCCGGCGGCTGTGGTGGCCGCGCCGGGTCGGCGGTGAGGCCGACGGTGACCAGCCCCAGCCCGGTCACGCCGAGCACCGCGACCATTGCCGGCAGGGTCCGCCGCCACCACACGTGCGTGCCTCCGTACGGGATCGTCGGGGTGCCCGCGCCGGTGTCACCGGCACGGGCACCCGTCCTCAGGGATGGAGCGGGTCGCCGGTCAGGCGACGGCGGACGCCGGTCGGCGCCGGCGGAACAGGACCACCGCGCCGGCCAGGGCGGTGCCGAGCAGCGTGCCGCCGGCGGCGAGGGCGCCCGTGTCGCGGCTGTCGCCGCCGGAGCCGGCAGGTGCGCCGCCGATCGGCGTGACGGTGAACGTGGCGCTGCCGGCTGAGCTGCCGTCGCCGCAGGTGGCGGCCACCGTGTACGTGCCCAGGGTGAACCCGGCGGTGAAGAGTTCGGCGCTCAGGCCGCCGCCGGCGGCGGCCGTGGTGGATCGGACGTTCTGGTCGCGGTTGGGGCCGGTGACGCGGAAGAGGGCGTCACCCGACTTCGGGTTGCAGGTCGTCGCGGTGAGCACGACGGTCCCACCGACCGGGGTGGTGGCCGGTGACACGGTGGTGTCGGCCAGCGCGGCGCCTGGCAGCAGGAGCGTGCCGAGGCCCACGCCGAGCGCCGCTGAGCAGAGTGCTGTTGAGACCTTCATACGCGTCTTCCCTCACTTTTCGTCCGCTGACTGCGTGGGACGTCGTTCGGGTGGCCAACTCCGTGACTAGCACCGGTGTGCCCAACACTAGGTGGGTTGGGACCTCGATCCGGTGAAAATGAGAAATCCTCGTTGCCGTCACGTGTCCACCCGAAGGCGGGGAGAGCTGCCCAAAGGCCCGGACGGGCCGACCGGCACCGGTGCTCCGTCGATGTCTCCTGCGGGCAAGCTGTCGTCGCTGGGCCGATGGCGAGGTATGGCGTCGCCTGTCCCGACGGTGCCGGATGCGGCGCGGAACGGGGCGGGGCCGTGTGGCAGCGTGGTGCGGGTGACCGACTCCGCGCCACTCGACGTCGACCTCGCGCTGCTCGGCGGCGGCGGCGCCGCGTCGCTGCTGCTCGCCGCACTGGACCGGCACCACGTCCGCGACCTGCGGATCGCCGTCGTCGACCCGGTGCGCCGACGCGGTCAGGACCGCACCTGGGCGTTCTGGGGCAGCCCGCACGACGACCTGGACCCGCTGCTCAGCGCGAGCTGGCAGCAGGTCGAGGTGGCCACGCCCGCGCGGCGCCGCGTCCTGGACCTCACCCCGCTGCGGTACGCCATGCTCCGCTCCGGCCCGGTCTACGACCGGGCTGCCGAAGCCGAGCACCGCCTGGGCGCCACCCGGATCGTCGCGCCCGCCCAGGCGGTGACCGACGACGGCAGCCGCGTGGTGGTGCGCACCGGCGAGGGGTCGGTCGTACGGGCCGGCTGGGTGCTCGACTCCCGCCCCCGCCCACCTGCCCGCGCGGGTCGCACCACCTGGTTGCAGCACTTCCGCGGCTGGTGGCTGGAGGCCGACCGGCCCGTCTTCGACCCGGAACGGGCCGTGCTGATGGACTTCCGCACCCCGCAGCCGCCCCGGGGCGTCTCGTTCGGGTACGTGCTGCCGGTCAGCGACCGCTACGCCCTTGTCGAGTACACCGAGTTCTCCCCGGAACTGCTCACCGACGCCGGCTACGACACGGCGCTCGCCGCGTACCGGGACCTGCTCGGGTTGGACCCGGCCGGGCTGCGGGTACGCGAGGTGGAGAACGGGGTGATCCCGATGACCGACGCGCCGTTCCCGGCCCGGCCGACACCCCGGGTGGTCCGCCTCGGCACGGCCGGCGGCGCGACCCGGCCGTCCACCGGGTTCACCTTCTCCGCCATGTACCGCCAGGCCGACCAGGTGGCCCGCGCGCTCGCCGCCGGTGGCCCGCCGGTGCCGGCGCCCGCGTACCCGCGCCGGCACCGCTGGATGGACGCGGTGGCGCTGCGCGCGCTGGACCGGGGTGGGGTCGGCGGGCCGGAGTTCTTCGACAGGCTCTTCGACCGCAACCCCGCCGAACGGGTGCTGCGTTTCCTCGACGGGGTCACCACCCCGGCCGAGGAGATCGCGATCATGAACTCCACGCGGCTGCTGCCGATGATCACCGCCACGGCCGGCGACGCGGCGCACCGCCTGCGCGACCGCCTGCGCCCGACCCGGCCCGCGCCGGCCATCCCGGCGGCGGTGGTGGGCGGCGCGCCGACGACCCCGCCGAGCTGATCCGCGCAGGTCAGCCCCGGGCGGCCACCGCATCGCGGACGAGCACCCGCAGGTCCTCCATCGGGTCACCGTCCAGCGCCAGGTCGATCGTCGCCCGGTCGTAGGGGCCCGCCCGGCGCGGCGGCCCCCCGAGCGCCGGGTGTGGCGTCGCCGCCCGGTAGGTTCGCCTGCATGGTGGACGCGGCGGCCGGCAGGGGCGTACAGATCTGGACCGACGGGGCGTGCAGCGGCAACCCGGGGCCCGGCGGCTGGGGTGCTCTGCTGCGCTACGGCGACCACGAGCGGGAGCTGTGCGGCGGCGAGGCCACCCCGACCACCAACAACCGGATGGAGCTGATGGCGGCCATCCAGGCGTTGGAGAGCCTGAACCGCCCGGTCACCGTGGAGCTGCACACCGACAGCACGTACGTGCGTAACGGCATCACCAGTTGGCTCGCGTCGTGGAAGCGCAACGGGTGGCTGACCGCCGCGAAGCAGCCGGTGAAGAACGCCGACCTGTGGCAGCGGCTGGAGGCGGCCTGCGAGCGGCACGAGGTCACCTGGCTGTGGGTCAAGGGGCACAACGGGCACCCGGAGAACGAGCGCGCCGACCGGCTCGCCAACAAGGGGATGACCGAGGCGCGGGGCGCGCTGGCCAGCCGCTGAAACCGCGCCGGACCCGCCCTCAGCGCGTCGCGTCCGGATGCCCCGGCATGCTCGACCCGCCTCCGCTGCTGCCGGACGAACCGCCGGTCATGCCCGAGCTGTTGTCCTCGGTCACGATGTCAGGTGGGACGTCGGTGTCGTCCGGCGGCGGGACGTCGGTGTCGGCCTCGACCTGCACCAACGGCACCTGGCCCGCCTCGTCCTCGGCATGTGCCGGGTCAGCCGGCAGCTCACCGTCGCGCTTTCGGTAGCCCACGCCGTGCCCCCCGTCGATGCCGTACCGCGTCGGCGGTGGCTACCCGGCGTGGTCAGGGCCGAAACCTCGCGCTCAGCGGTGCCGGCTCCGTCGACCGCGACCGCCGGCCCGCGACGCCTGGCCCACCGGGGTGAGCGCGAGTGCCGTCCAGTGCGCCGGCCGGGTGCGGGTCGCCGGCAGCCCGGTGCGGACGTCTCCCCGCGCGGCGTCGAGCTGGGCCTGGTGCAGGAAGAGGGTCGTGCGCAGGTCCGCGCCCCGCAGGTCGGCGCCGCGCAGGTCCGCGCCTGTCACGTCCGCCAGGCCCAGGTCGACGCCGCGCAGGTCGGCGCCGACCAGCAGCGCGCCGCGCAGGTTGGCCCGGCGCAGGTCGACCCGGCGCAGGTCGGCCCCGAGCAGGGGCGCGCCGCGGTGGTCCGGGCCGCCCGGGGAACGCGCCGCCTCGCTGGCCCGCGACAGCAGCGGGTTGATCCGCTCCCGCTGCGCGGCGACGTCCACCGCGCGAAGCCGCGCGGGGTCTCCCGCAGTGAGCGCCGCGATCTCGGCGCGGGCGCGGTCCAGCTCGGCGCGCAGGTCGGCCGGCGGGCGCAGCGCGACCGCCTCGGTGAGGTACCAGAGCAACTCGTGCAGCGGGCGCAGCACGGTGAACGCCTCCGCCATCGCCGGCAGCGTCTCCGGTGCGTCACGCCAGTCCCGCCCGCCGAAGGTGACCTGGGCGACCTGCTGCCCGGCGCCGAAGCAGTCGAAGACCGTGCAGCCGGGAAAGCCACGCTGCCGCAGCTCGGTGTGGATGCCGCAGCGGTGGTCGGCGCCCAGGTGGGGGCAGGCCTTCCCGGCGGGCTTGTCGATGGCGAAGTCAGCCGACCTGGCGAACGCGGGCACCACGCAGCACAGCCCGAAGCAGCGCTCGCAGTCGGCGCGCAACTGCGCCGAGCCGGGCGGCGGTGCGGGGCTGGACGACACGGGGGACGTTCCTTTCGCCAACGGACGCGGGTGCCCCGATTGTCCCGCGTGCCGACCCGTCCGACCGGGTCGGGGGTCACCGTCCGTGCGTGTCGCCGGCCGCCGAGGAGCGGGGCGCCGGCGTACGGGGACCGCCAGGCGACGGCACCAGCCGGCGGATCGCCCGTTCCCCGCCGTCGTGCCCGTACTTCTGGTCGAACTGCCGTGCGACGACGGCGACCGGCGTACGGTCCCCGTCCACCGGCTCGGCCAGCGCGAACACCGCGGGGGTCGCCCCCGGCGCGCGGGGCGGCAGCACGGCCCGCACGGTAAGCGGCCCGGTCACCCGGAAGCCGCTGCAGTCGACCCAGTGCTGCCCGTCCACCGTCACGTAGGGCACCCGCACCTCGACCACGTCCAGATCGTCGTGGCGCAGTGTGACCGCCACCGACAGGTACCGCTCCAGGTCCAGGGTGGCCTGCTGGTGCTCCCACAGCTCCTCGAACCGGGCGTGCACGAACCCGCCCCACGGGCTGTCCATGTCCACCTCCAGCTGGGGCACGTTGAACGACAGTTTCCCGATCGGGAAGAACGAGATGAGGGCACGCCCGTCCCACTGGTAGAGCTGGATCGACGGGGACGCGTCGTAGAGCCGGACCTGCAACCGGTGTCGCAGCCGGGCGTCAAGGGTGTCGGAGAAGGCGGCCAGGTGGCGCAGATTGGTACGGATCTGTCGCGGCACGTCCACCCGCTGCCGCTCCAGTTCCTCGGAGCGCTGCTGGGCGGCGGTGCAGTCCGGGTCGAGCAGGAGCAACTGCACCTGGGCGCCGTTGGTGAGCGCCGCGCGTACCGCGGTCAGGGTCTCCTCGCGGTGCCGCTGCTCCAGCAGGATCGTCCACGTGTCGAGGATGCGTACCCGACGGGCGGAGCGGTGCAGTCGTGTGACGAAGGCCTGCTGGTCGAACCTCAGGTGCTCCTGCACCCGCGCCTTGCGGGCCTCCTCGAACAGCGGATCGAAGATGACGTACGAGATGGCCGCGAGCACCACACTGGCACCCAGGTTGAGCAGGAGGTCACTGAGGAATCCGGTGCTGCGCCAGGCGGCCAGCAGCATCACGACGGCCACCGCGAGCAGCGGCCCGCCGACGAGCAGGGCACGTCGTTGGCGGCCACCCCGACCAGCCCACCCGGGCATCCGGTTCCCCCTTCGCCGTCGGTCGGCGCCACCGCCGATCACCGGAATGCGGAGGATACGTGCCCGCTTTGCCGCCCGCTGTCCCCTTCGCGACCGGCCGCGCCGGCTCTTGCCGCCCGTTCGCTCAGACCTGGCGCCAGTCGTCGGTGGTAAGGGCGTTGGCCTGCGGCCCCATCAGCAGCATGCCGCCGTCGACAGGCCAGGACGCCCCGGTGACGTACGCGGCGGCGGGGGAGGCGAGCAGGGCGACCACGGCGGCGACCTCCCGGGCGTCACCGGGCCGACCCACAGGTACGCCCGGCCTCCGCTCGGTGAACGGGTCGACGTCCTCCTGACCTGTCATCGGCGTGGCGATCTCACCGGGGGCGACCGCGTTGACGGTGATCCCGTCGGCGGCCAGCTCCTGTGCCATCACCCGGGTCAGCAGGCCCAGCCCGCCCTTGGCGGCGCAGTACGCGGCGGAGCCCACCCGGGGCGCGTGCTCGTGCACGCTCGTGATGTTGATGATCCGTCCGCCGAGGCCGGCAGCCCGCATCCGTCGCGCGGCGCGTTGCGCGCAGAGGAACGGCGCGTCGAGGTCGACGGCGAGCACCTCGCGCCACTGCTCCCACCCCGTGTCGACGAACGGCGTCGAGGCGCCGGTGCCGGCGTTGTTGACGAGCACGCCGATGCCGCCCAGCCGGTCGGCCAGCTCGTCCACCACCTCGGCCGCGTCCGGTAGGCCGGTCAGGTCCACCTCGGCCACCTCGCAGCGTCGACCGGTGGCGCGGACCTCGGTCGCGGTCCGCTCGGCGCCGTCCGGGTCGCCGTACCAGGTGATGCCGATGTCGAAGCCGGCCCGCGCCAGGGCGACCGCGCAGGCCTTGCCGATGCCGGAGTCCGCGCCGGTGACCACGGCGATCCTCGGGTAGTTCTCGTATCGCTGAGGCATGGGTGGGCGATACCCCGGGGCGGCGCGACGTACCGTCGTCGGATGCGGATCACCAAATTCACCCACGCCTGCGTCCGGGTCGAGCACGACGGCGGGGTGCTCGTCGTCGACCCGGGCACCTGGAGCGAGCCCCGGGCGCTGGCCGGGGCCGACGCCGTCCTGGTCACCCACGAGCACACCGACCACGTGGACGTGCTGCGGCTGGCCGGCCTCGGTGTCCCCGTGTACGTCCCCGAGGGCGCCCGCCTGCCCGACCTAGCCCCGCTGCCGGTGACCCCAGTCCGCGTGGGGCAGCGCTTCACTGCGGCCGGGTTCGAGGTCAGCGCCCACGGTGGCCGGCACGCCACCATCCACGAGGGTCAGCCCGACTGCCCCAACCTGGGTTACCTGATCGGTGACGGGCTCTACCACCCGGGCGACTCGCTGCACGTGCCCGACGAGCCGGTGCACACCCTGCTCGTCCCGGCGCAGGGGTCCTGGATGCGGCTCGACGAGGCGATCCGGTTCGCCCACGCGGTGGGCGCCGAACGGGCGTACCCGATCCACGACGCGCAGCTCAACGAGCGCGGCCTGGCGAGCGTCGCCGGCTGGTTCGGCGAGACGATCGCCGGATATCGCCACCTCGTTCCCGGCGACACCGTCTGAGCCCGCCCAGGGCTTGAGGACAGGCACGCCCTGGGCGAGACGAGCGCCCGGTCAGCCCAGGAACAGCTGGACGAGGACGAGCACGGCGAGCAGCGCCGGCCCGCGTGCGCCCTGCCGCAGCAGGTCGACAGGGACCATGCCGAACGGCGTGTTGACCGTCGCGCCGCCGTAGTCGATGGGTGGGCGGGTGGCGGCGCGGAAGGCGGCGGCCACCACGCCGAGCGCCAGGGTCGGCGCGAGCCACGCCGGCCCGGGCTCGACCGTCGGCAGGGTCGCCAGCCACCACAGGCCCGCGCCGAGCGCCGGCACCACCACGTGGATGCCGCGCAACAGGGCGTCGCTGCCGCCGAGCGCCCGGCGCAGCCCGGTCGACCTGCTGATCGCCCGCAGTCCGCCGGTCAGCCGGGCGGCGGCGAGGTACGCGAACACCACCTGCGCGGCGCCGGCCAGCCCGGGCAGGGCGAGTGCGGCAGCGTACTGGACCCCGATCAGGGCCGCCCAGATCAGCAGGGCGCTGGGGTGGCGGCGCAGCCGGCGTACGTCGGCCTGGAGCAGCGCCCACCAGCCCGGGCCGGGCAGGAAACGGCCGCTGCGTACCCGGCCGATCCGGCGCCACCGGCGGCTCTCCACCAGGCCGGTGAGCAGGCTCGGGTCGAGCAGGATGGTGGCAGTGGCGGCGGCGTTGGCGAACTGCGCGCCTGTGGTCAGGGTGGCCCGGTCGACCCGGGGTAGCGCCCGTACCGCGAGGACCGTGCCGACCACCGCGAGGGGCACCCCGAGGGCGACCAGGCCGATCGTCGGCGTCGACTCCGGCCGGGGCAGCCCGTCGCCGAGGCGACCGGTGAGCACCACGAGGGCGGTGATCACGGCGGCGGCCACCATGGGGGCCGCTCCGGCCACTGTGGGCCACCGTCGACCCGCCCGGCTGCTCTGGGCGACGACGCTCAGCGCCAGCGCGGCGGCACCCCAGCCCGCGCCGGCGCCCGCCGCCCAGCCCAGCGCCGCCGGGTCGCTGACGCCGCCGAGCGCAGCCACGGCCACGCCGAGCAGCGCAGTGCCGACGGCGGTGCCGGCCAGCAGGACCGCGAGGCGCGGCGCCAGCCAGGCCCGCCTGTCGACAGGTGCGCTCGTCACCCAGCTCTGGGTGGCCGGGGTGACCAGCAGCGGGCCGAACGCCCGCAGCCCTCGCCACGCGAGCCCGGCGCCGGTGAGGAGCGCGGCGACGGCCAGCCACCACCGCACGCCCGGCTCGGCCTGCCCCACGGTGGGGGAGGCCAGCATGTTCCGGCCGGCGCTGATCGCGAACCAGCCGTACATGCCGACGAACAGGACGATGACATACGCGTCGCCCAGCACGTCGCCGAGGGAGTGCTCGTGGTGCCGGCGGCGGGCCCGACGCAGGTGGGTACGGACCTGGCGGGCCGTGGGCAGCCCGGCCGGCGCCTCGGCGACGGTGGCCGGCGGGGCGGTCACCTGCCGATCTCGATCCGCTCGTCGACGACCGCGTCGATCAGTTCCGGGTCGTGCGAGGCCAGCAGCACCGTGGTGCCGGCGTCGCGCTCGCGGCGCAGCCGGTCGGCGAGCCACTGCCGGCCGGCGACGTCGAGGCGCTGCTCCGGCTCGTCGAGGATGAGCACCCGACGGGGCCGGACGAAGCACGACGCCAGGGCGAGCCGTCGGCGCTGCCCGCTGGACAGGGTGACCGGCAGTTGGTCGCGGGCCGGCACCAGGCCCAGCTCGGTGATGACCTCCTCGACCGGCTCGGCGCTGCCCCCGTGGGCGTACGCGACGAGTTCCAGGTGCTCGACGACTGACAGGTCGGGGAAGAAGTCGATGTCGTCAAGGGCGGCGGCCATCAGCGCGCGTACCTGCGGGTCGGTCTCGTCGGCCCGGTAACCGTGCACCCGCACCTCGCCCGCGTCCGGCCGGTCGGCGCCGACGACGCAGCGCAGCAGGGTGGTCTTGCCGCTGCCGTTGGGGCCGAGAACCACCGCGATCCGCCCGGGCGGGAGGGTGAAGCTCACGTCGTCGAGCACCACCAGGTTGCCGAAGTTACGGCTGAGTCCCCGTACCGAGAGCGCGTCCACGAGCACACACTCTCCCAGACCCGTGCCACCGGCCACCACGAGCGCCGGTACTCAGGGTGTCGTACCGCCCCGGGTGTCCGGTTGCGGGGCCGGTGCGTAGAGGGCGGCCAGCCCCGCCGCCGTGGCGGCGAGCCGCTCGCGGAGCGCGACAGGTGTCAGCACCTCCACGTCCGCGCCGAGGCGCAGCAGGTCGCCGTGGGCGTGGGTGAGCGACTCGATCGGCAGCACCGCTGTCACCCAGCCCCGGGCGTCCGGCGGACCGGCGCTGGCGTCCACGGCGGCCACCACCGGATCGCTGCCGATCTCCCGCAGCCGCTCCCGGCCGGCGGGGGAGAGCCGGACTGTGGCCTCGTCGCGGTGCAGTTCCGCCCGGAACCGGGCCACGTGCGCCCGCCACCAGGACGGCAGGTCGAAGTCGGCGGGCCTGTCGAACTCCTCTGTCAGCGGGGTCAGCGCTCGGATCTGGTTGACCCGGTAGGTCGCCGGTCGACCCCGGCCCGGCTGGGCGGCCACCACGTACCACCGGCCGCCCTTGAGCACCAGGCCGTACGGCTCCAGCACCCGGCTCACGTCGCCCTTCCAGCTGCGGTAGCGCACCTCGACGCGGTGCTGGCGCCACACCGCCTCGGCGGTGCGGGCCAGCTCGGGTGAGGTGTCGCCGTCGGCGTACCAGCCGGGCGTGTCCAGGTGGAAGCGTTGCTGGAGCTGGGTGGCCCGGTCGCGCAGCGGGGCCGGAAGCGCGGCGTGCAGTTTGAGTCGCAGTGCGGCCACCACGTCGCCGTAGCCCAGCTCGTCGGCGGGGCCGGGCAGCCCGGCCAGGAAGAGCCGGTCGGCCTCCTCGGCGGTGAGACCGGTCAGCCGGGTGCGCCAGCCGTCGACGAGCTGGTAGCCGCCGGCGTGCCCGGCCTCGCCGTACAGCGGGATGCCGGCGGCGTGCAACGACTCGACGTCCCGGTAGATGGTGCGGGGGGAGACGGACAGCCGCTCGGCGAGCTGCGCGGCGGTCAGCCGGCCGTGCGCCTGGAGCAGCAGCAGGACGGAGAGGAGTCGACTGGCCCGCACTTCACTGACACTAGCTGTCAGGGAAGGGGTCCTACCGTCCCGGCATGGCATTTCGCGACAAGGACCTGCGAGCACCCGGACCGGTCACCGTGGACGGTCGGCAGCTCAAGCGCTATCACATCGACCAGCCGCAGCGGCCCCTCGAGCCGGAGGTGGAGAAGGCCGCGTACGACGTGCTGCCCGCGCTGCTGGCCGACGTCCCGGACGACGGCACCCCGGCCGCCGGCTGGGTGGTGCTGCACCGGGGCGCGGACACGGGCGCCTACCTGCTGGCGTACACCTGGGTGTGGG
Source organism: Micromonospora sp. NPDC000663 (assembly GCF_042898105.1). Classification (NCBI taxonomy): domain Bacteria; kingdom Bacillati; phylum Actinomycetota; class Actinomycetes; order Micromonosporales; family Micromonosporaceae; genus Micromonospora; species Micromonospora sp. NPDC000663. Next base: position 70,535 of record NZ_JBIAYR010000007.1, on the reverse strand, counting down.
ACAACGCGGTGGAGGTGCGCGTGGCGGCGGCCGGGCAGCCCGCGCTGGACTGCCCGGACCAGGACTCGACGAACTTCGTGACGCTCCGCCGCCCCGCGGTGGGCTGCGTCTGGGAGTTGGCGGTGTTCGAGCACGAACGGGCCGCCTGGGTACGCCACATGCTCGCGCCGGAACGTCCCGACCTGACCGGTTATCTGCGCGACACGCGAGCGGACGGGCCGGTGGGCCGCTGATGGGCGACTTCGACTTCTTCGTGGGCACCTGGAACGTGGTCAACCGCCGGTTGCGCGAGCGGCTGGTCGGCTCCGACGAGTGGGAGGAGTTCCCGGGGGTGTCGGTCGCGCACGGCTTCTTCGCCGGCGGCGGCCACTTCGACGAGATCACCTTCCCGACGAAGGGTTTCTCCGGCGCGACGCTGCGGATCTTCGACCCGGCCACGGAGCAGTGGTCGATCTACTGGATGAACAGCGGTCGCGGCGAGTTGGAGCAACCCCCGGTGGTGGGCCGTTTCGTCGACGGGGTGGGCCGCTTCCACGCCGACGACCAGCACGAGGGGCGTCCGGTCCGGTGCCGGTTCATCTGGTCGGACATCAGCGCGAGCACCGCGCGCTGGGAGCAGGCGTTCTCGGTCGACGGCGAGCGCACCTGGGAAACCAACTGGATCATGACGTTCAGCCGGGCGGCCGACTGACTCGGCCCGGCGACGGGGCGGTGGGCGCGGTGTTAGTGTCCGTCCACCGCCCCGGATCCAGGAGCGCCCATGACCTCCGACCACGTCGACGTGCTGATCATCGGCGCCGGCCTGTCCGGCATCGGCGCCGCCTGCCACCTGCGCCGCGACTGCCCCGACAAGACGTACGCGGTGCTGGAGGCGCGCGACGCCGTCGGCGGCACCTGGGACCTGTTCCGCTATCCGGGCATCCGGAGTGACTCGGACATGTTCACCCTCGGCTACTCCTTCAAGCCGTGGACCGCGCCGAAGGCCATCGCCGACGGCGGGACGATCCGGGAGTACGTCCGGGACACCGCCCGCGAGTACGACGTGCAGCGGCACATCCGCTTCCACCACCGCGTGACGCAGGCCGACTGGGACAGCGCCACCGCCCGCTGGACGGTACGCGCCGAGCGCACCGACACCTGCGAGCCGGTCGTCCTGACCTGCTCGTTCCTCTTGGCCTGCACCGGTTACTACCGCTACGACGAGGGTTACACCCCACCGCTGCCCGGCCTCGACGCGTACACCGGGCGGCTGGTGCACCCGCAGCACTGGCCCGACGACCTCGACTACGCCGACAAGCGGGTGGTGGTGATCGGCAGCGGCGCCACCGCCGTGACACTGGTGCCGGCGATGGCCGAGCGGGCCGCCCACGTGACGATGCTCCAGCGTTCACCCACGTACGTCCTGGCCCTGCCCTCGCGCGACAGGCTGGCCGACGCGCTGCGGCGCGTCCTGCCGGCGACTGCCGCGTATCCGGTGGTGCGCTGGAAGAACGTGCTGATGTCCACGATCACCTTCCAGCTCAGCCGGCGGGCGCCCCGGCTGGTGAAGCGGATGCTGCGCCGGGCCACGACGGGCCGGCTCCCGGTGGGGTACGACGTCGACAGGCACTTCTCACCCCGCTACGACCCGTGGGACCAGCGGCTCTGCGTGGCACCCGACGGCGACCTGTTCACGGCCGTGGCTCAGGGCCGGGCGTCGGTGGCCACCGACACCATCGACACGTTCACGCCGCACGGCGTCCGGCTGACCTCCGGCGCCGAGCTGCCCGCCGACGTCGTGGTCACCGCCACCGGGCTCAACCTGCTGGCCATCGGCGGCCTGACCCTGCGCGTCGACGGTGTCGAGGTCGACCTGGCCGAGACCGTCGCCTACAAGGGCATGATGCTCTCCGGGGTGCCGAACTTCGCGTTGACCCTCGGCTACACCAATGCGTCGTGGACGTTGAAGGCCGACCTGGTCGCCGGTTACGTCTGCCGGCTGCTGCGGCACCTGGACCGCACCGGCCAGCAGGTCGTCACTCCGCTCCCGCCGCCCGACGACGAGCGGGTGCAGCTCATCGACCTGCGCTCCTCCTACGTGCTGCGCAGCGTCGACGCGCTGCCCCGGCAGGGCGCGAACGCGCCGTGGCGGCTGTACCAGAACTACGCCCGTGACGTGCTTCTGATGCGACACGGCCGGCTCACCGACGAGGGGGTGCGGTTCTCCCGCGCCACCCGGCAGGAAAGGGGCACCCGTGCGGAGGTTTGAGTTCACCGGCGCGACAGCCGTCGTCACAGGCGCGGCCAGCGGCATCGGTGCGGCGTTGGCGCAGGCGCTGGTCCGCCGGGGCAGCGACCTGGTCCTGCTGGACCGCGACACCGATCGGTTGGACGCGGTCGCCGCGGCGATCCGCGCCGAACACCCGGGCCGGCTGGTGCACACCCACGTCGTGGACCTCGCCGACGCGTCGGCCACCGCCGCGGTGGCCGAGGAGATCCGCCAGCGGCATCCCCGCGTACGGCTTCTGGTGAACAACGCGGGCGTCGGCCTCGGCGGCCGGTTCGACCAGGTGACGTTCGACGAGTTCAGCTGGGTCATCGACGTCAACTTCCGGGCCGTGGCGCAGCTGACCCACGCGCTGCTGCCCACCCTCAAGGCGGAACCCGGCGCGCACCTGGTGAACATCTCCAGCCTGTTCGGGCTGATCGCGCCAGCCGGGCAGACCGCGTACGCGGCGAGCAAGTTCGCGGTGCGCGGCCTCACCGAGGCGCTGCGCCACGAACTGGTCGACGACGGCATCGGCGTGACGTCGGTGCACCCCGGCGGCATCCGCACCCGGATCACCGAGAACGCCCGGATCGGCAGCGGCGTCTCGCACGAGGAGTACGCCGCCGGCCGCGCCCAGTTCGAGAAGCTGCTCACCATCGCGCCGCAGCGGGCCGCCGAGGTGATCCTGCGCGGCGTCGAGCGGCGCCGGGGGCGCGTGCTGATCGGCTGGTCGGCGAAGGTGCCCGACCTGCTGGCCCGGGTCCTGCCGGCCTCGTACAACAGGCTGCTGGTGACCGGCCTCAACCGGGGCGTCGTCCGGCCGGCCCCGCCCGTGCCCGCGCAGCGCTCCGCCGACACCGCCCGCGACGCGGTGTGACGGCAGGTCCCGTCACGGCGGCGTGCTGCCCCGCTTCTCCTCCTGCGCCAGCACCGCCTCGCGGTGCTCCGGGTCGTCGCGGCTGTCCAGCTCGGCGGCGAGCCGCGGATCGGCCACCAACCGCTCCCGGTTGCGGTGCAGGAAACTCTCGAAACCCCCGGTGTACGGGCAGGCCAGGTCGCCCAGGGCCCGTTCGGGGACGTAGCGGCACCCGGCGCAGTAGTCACTGATCTCGTCGATGTCGGTGCCGCCCACCGCGTACGGGCGGGTGTCGACGCGGGCCAGGTCGGCGTACTGGCTCATCCCGACGACAGTCGCGTTCATCACCCAGTCGGTGCCGTCGACGAAGCACCGCTGGAACCAGTCCGCCAGCTCCGACGGGCGCCAGCCGCGCTGCAACGCGTAGTTGCCGAGCACCAGCAGGCGGGGGCTGTGGTGGGTCCACGCCCGGTCCCGTACGGCGGCGAGCACGTCCGCCAGGCAGTGCGCCTCCACCGCGTCGGCGTCCAGCTCGGCGAACCACTGCGGCAACGGCTCGGTCGCGCCCAGCCAGTTCGCGCCCCGGTACGGCGGCTCGAAGTACCAGTACAACTGCCACAGGAACTCCCGCCAGCCGAGCAGGCCCCTGATGAACGGCTCAACCGCCGTCCGTGGGGCCGCGCCGCTGCGCCACGCCTGTTCGGCGGCGCGGATCGCCAGCTCCGGGTCGAGCAGCCCGAAATTGAACGAGGACGAGAGCGCGGAGTGCGCCAGCAGCGGGTCGTCGACGCTCATCACGTCGGCGTAGCGGCCGTACTGCGGCAGTCGGTGGGTCAGGAAGTGCGCCAGGCGGGCCTGCGCCTCGGCGTGCGTGGCCGGGTGTCGGCGGGGGCCGTCGCGGCCCACGAAGCGCACCCCCTCGGCGGCCCACCGGTCCAGGTCGCGGCGTACCTGCGCGTCGATCTCGTCCTCGACGATCGGCGGCGGTACGGGTGGCGGTGTCGGCACGCCGTGGTCCTCGGCGCGGGTACGCCGGGCCGCCGCGGCCCCGCCGGCCGGGGCGGTCAGCACGTCGTGCCGGCGGCGGGCGTGCCGGTAGAAGTCGGCCATCCGCAGCGGACCGCGCCGGGTGCGGTCGGCCCAACCGGCGAAGTCGGCCTGGCTGGTGACGAAGCCGCGCGGGGGCAGCACGGTCAGCTCCGGCACCGACCGGGCGAAGCGCAGCGCCGCCCGGGAGTGCGGATGGCACACCTCCAGGGGCTCACCGACCTGTGCCAGCGCCTCCCGGAAGGTGTCGGTCCGCAGCACCAGCGCCCGGTCACCCAGCTCGGCCGCACGGTGGCGCAGCGCGGAGAGGATCAGGTGCGCCTTCTGCCGGTGCATCGGCCGGCGGCGGAACAGGTCCCGGATCTCCACCAGCAGCACCGGCTGATCGGGGTCGTCGAGGAAGTGCGGCCCGAGTTGATCGGCCAGCAACCATCGGCGGCGAAGCATGTCGCAATTCTGCCCACCTTCGGGCCGACGCGCCCGTCAGCAGGCCGGCCGGGCGCGTCCGGGTCCATACCGGTCGGATCATCCCGAACCGACGCCGGGCACCGCCGGCGCGGGCAGCACGTCCCGGCGGCGCAGCAGCACGGTAAGTGCCACGAGTGCCACAAGCAGCAGCGCGACCGCGTACACCGGCGCCGGGCCTAGCGGCGTGAGCAGCGCGAGCAGCGCCACCACCGGGAACGCCACGACCACCGCGCCGTGCTGTTGCCGACGGACGTGCAGCACCCAGATGGTGAGCAGGAAGACGGCGACGGGGACGGCGAGCGCGTACCCGGCGGTGGTGCTGGAGATGTGCGCGAGGTGCCGCTCGTGGTCGACCGCCACACCCAGGCCGGCGCCGACGGCCGCGACCGCCGCGAAGACCAGGTAGTGGCCATAGCCCCAGACCAACGAGTACGGCAGTTGGTCGGGCGCCTCGATGGGCCTGTCGAAGTAGAGCCACCACAGTGCGAACACGATCACCGTTGCCGCCGCCGCCAGCGTCCAGAGCTGGCGGTCTCCCGCGTCCACTCCGGTCTGGATGGCCACCGACGTGGCCAGCACCACGTCACCGAGCACGATGAGGGTGAACAGCCCGTACCGTTCGGTGATGTGCCCGGGGTGCCAGGGGGTCATCCCCGGCCGTTCGGCCACCGCCGGCACCAGCAGGTCGGCCAGGGCCAGCACCAGGAACGACGCGGTGCCCCACTCCTGTGGCAGGGCCAGCCGCAGCAGCCAGCCGAGCTGGACGACTGTGACACCGATGGCGTACCGCGTGGCCGCCGGGCGGTGCACCGGGTCACCGCCGGCGGCCCGGGACCAGTGCACGACTGCCGCGAGCCGCATCACCACGTAGCCGTACGTGATGACGCTGAAGTCGCCGTCGCTGAAGGCCCGTGGCACCCCGGCGGCGATGATCAGGGCGCCGGCGATCTGCACGAGGGTCGTGATCCGGTAGACGTCGTCGTCGGTGTCGTAGGCCGACGCGAACCAGGTGAAGTTCATCCACGACCACCAGATCGCGAAGAAGACCATCAGGTAGCTGGTCAGCGCGTGGACGAGGTGCCCCTCGGAGACGTCGTGGTGCAGGCTGCCGGCCGCCTGCGCCACGGCCACCACGAAGCACAGGTCGAAGAACAGTTCCAGCGGGGTTGCCGCCCGGTTCGGTTCGTTCCGGCTGCGGGGCCGCATCGGCCGGTAGAACGGCCGTACCGACGGGGTCCTGGTCACCGCGGCTCCTCGGCGGGTGCGGTCAGTGTCGCCGACGGCCGTGGGTCAGACCCTCCAGCACCAGGGTCAGCCCCGCGCCGACCAGCCAGACGTCCTTGGCGAGACCGGTGCCCTGCTGGGTCGGGCGGACGCTGCCCGGCTCCCGCATCCCCGGTGTCTTCAGGTACAGCTGCACCAGCCCCGCGCCGAACGCGGTCAGGCCGAGCCCGACCAGGGGCGCCGGGACGAACGGCGCGAGCAGCGCGGCCCCCAGGGCGATCTCCGAGTACGACAGCAGCTTAGCGAACCGCGCCGGCTCGAACTGACCGAGCTGGGGCATGGCGGCCACCGCCATACCGTGCATGCCCTCCGCGGCGGCGCCCTCCAGATTCCGCTTACCCAGACCCGAGTTGAGGATGTACGCGCCGATGCTGACCCGCAGCGGCAGGTGCGCGAGCTTCATTGTCACTCCCGATGGCCGTGGTCGAATGCGGCAGGCGTACCCGGGACGGCCGGCGATAACCCGCCGGGGTGCCTGGGCTGGTCGTGGTGGTGGCGGTAGGTTCGCCCCAGGGCCCACCGCCGAGCCCGGCGCACCCGCTGACCCGGCGGCCGGCCCCGCCGCACACCACCAGCAGGAGGCCACGTGAGCCAGGAAGTCCGGGGAGTCATCTCCCGCAGCAAGGGAGCGCCGGTCGAGGTCACCACCATCGTGGTGCCCGATCCGGGCCCCGGTGAGGCAGTCGTCCGGATCCAGTCCTGCGGGGTCTGCCACACCGACCTGCACTATCGCGAGGGCGGCATCAACGACGACTACCCGTTCCTGCTCGGTCACGAGGCGGCGGGCATCGTCGAGCAGGTGGGCGCCGGCGTCACCGACGTCGCCCCCGGTGACTTCGTGGTGCTCAACTGGCGCGCGGTGTGCGGGGTGTGCCGGGCCTGCCGTCGCGGCCGGCCGTGGTACTGCTTCGACACCCACAACGCCACGCAGCGGATGACCCTCACCGACGGCACCGAGCTGACCCCGGCGCTGGGCATCGGCGCGTTCGCCGAGAAGACCCTGGTGCACGCCGGTCAGTGCACGAAGGTGGACCCGGCCGCGCGGCCGGCGGCCGTGGGTTTGCTCGGCTGCGGGGTGATGGCCGGGCTGGGCGCCGCCATGAACACCGGCAACGTCACCCGGGGCGACTCGGTCGCGGTGATCGGCTGCGGTGGCGTCGGGGACGCGGCGGTCGCCGGCGCGGCCCTCGCGGGCGCCACGACGATCGTCGCGGTGGACACCGATAGCCGCAAGCTCGACTGGGCCCGCAGGTTCGGCGCCACGCACACCGTGAACGCCTCCGAGACCGACCCGGTCGAGGCGATCCGCGCCGCCACCGGTGGCTTCGGCGCCGACGTCGTGATCGACGCGGTGGGTCGCCCGGAGACGTGGAAGCAGGCCTTCTACGCCCGGGACCTGGCCGGCACTGTGGTGCTCGTCGGCGTACCGACCCCGCAGATGCGTGTCGAGCTGCCGCTGCTCGACGTCTTCGGCCGTGGCGGCGCCCTCAAGTCCAGCTGGTACGGCGACTGCCTGCCCAGCCGCGACTTCCCGATGCTCACCGAGCTGTACCTTCAGGGCCGACTCGACCTGGACGCCTTCGTCACCGAGGAGATCGCACTCGACCAGGTCGAGAACGCGTTCGCCCGGATGCACGGCGGTGACGTGCTGCGTTCGGTGGTGGTGTTCTGATGACCGCCCGGGTCGACCGTACGGTCACCGCCGGCACGTTCTCCCTCGACGGCCAGACCTTCGACGTGGACAACAACGTGTGGGTCGTCGGCGACGACAGCGAATGTGTGGTGCTTGACGCGCCGCACGACGTGGAGGCGATCCTCACCCTGGTGGGGGACCGCCGGGTCCGGGCCATCCTCGCCACCCACGCGCACGACGACCACGTCCGGGTGGCGCCCGAACTGGCCGAGGCCACCGGCGCGCCGGTGCTGCTGCACGCCGCCGACCGGGTGCTGTGGGACATGGTCCACCCGTACCTGCCGCCGCACGGCGAGCTGCACGACGGGCAGGGGATCGAGGTGGCCGGCACCACGTTGCGGGTGCTGCACACCCCAGGGCACAGCCCCGGCGCGTGCAGCTTCCACGCCCCGGGCCTGGGCGTGGTGTTCACCGGCGACACGCTGTTCAACGGTGGGCCGGGCGCGACCGGGCGCTCGTTCAGCGACTTCGACACGATCGTCAGGTCGATCCGTACCCGCCTGCTCACGCTGCCGGCGGAGACCGTCGTGCACCCGGGGCACGGCGACGACACCACGATCGGCGCGGAGGCACCGCACCTGCCGGAGTGGCTGGCCCGGGGCCACTGAGCCCCACGCGTGCCGGCGGGCGCGTCAGCGCTCGTCGGCCGCGCCCAGCACCGGCTTGACGTCCAGGATCGGGTGCCGTCGAGCGCCTCCAGGTCGGCCACCCGCAGGCGCAGCCCGTCCACGGCGAGCACCCGCACCCGGTGCAGGCCGATCGGGTTGGGCCGGTGCGGCGAGCGGGTGCTGAACACGCCCGTCTCCGGTCGGCTCTCGTCGCCGCGCGGACGCACCGCCAGCACGTCCCGCCGCGCCCGGTCCAGCCAGGTCAGCACCAGCAGGTCGGCGCCGACCCGCACGTCGCGCACGGCGCGCTCGACCTGCGGGTCGAAGACCAGCCACGCCTCCGGCGCGCCCTCGTCGCCCTGCCGTGGCGCGGTCGCCGCGTCGGTGAGCGGCGAGAGGACCCGGCCGACCGCTCGCAGGAGGTGTTCGTCGGCCATCCGCACTCCCTTCCGGACGGTGTCAGCCTACGGCGTTACGATCGCCCGCATGCCCGCCGAACGCCAGGTACCCGCCGTCCGTCAGCTGCGCCTCGTGGTGGAGGCGGCCGATTACGACGCCGCCGTGGCGTTCTTCCGCGACGCGCTGGGCCTGCGCGAGGAGGCGGCGTTCAGCGGCGAGGGGGACGCCCGGGTGATGATCCTGGACGCGGGCCGGGCCACCCTGGAGATCGCCAACCCGGCGCAGAAGCGCATGATCGACGAGGTCGAGGTGGGCCGGCAGGTGGCGCCGCGCATCCGGGTGGCCTTCGAGGTGGACGACGCCGAGGCGACCACCGCCCGACTGGTCGCCGCCGGCGCGAGCGAGGTCGCGCCGCCGACGCGTACCCCCTGGCAGTCGCTCAACTCCCGCCTCGACGCCCCGGCCGACCTGCACATCACGGTCTTCGAGGAGCTGGGGACGGCTGATCACGGCGACGACTGACTCGGGAGGGGTCGACGCCACGACCGGCCGGGCCGCGCAGGCGGCCGCCGTCGCGTACGTGCGGTCGCTCGCCGTGGTCGAGCGTCCCGCCGCGCTCGCCACAATCGTGCGGGAGCTCGCCGCCGCCGACGTCCACCATCGGCCCGAGCAGGTGCTGACCTCGGTCGTCAGGCATGGCCGGCTCACTGTGAACTTCCATCCGGACCGGCTGGGCGCGGACGGGCGGACGGTGGCCGCCGCCCTCGCCGACGACGGGGTGTACCGCAGTCAGTTCGTCACAGGGATCTCCAACGGCGGGCTCAGCCCGTACCCCGGCGGCGACCGGGACCGCTGGGAGCGGCGGATGTTCGACGGGGTGTACCAGCGGCCCGGCGTGACGCCGGCGGACCGGCCCACCTACGGCGGGCTGAACCTTCTCGACCACCCGGACGGCGCCTGCCCCCGCTTCGGCTCCTGCCATCTGCGGCTGCGTCCGGCGGTGCTGTCCCGGGCCACGTTCTGCCTCGGCGACAGCCACCTCGGCCCGGGTGTGGTGGGCACCGCCGACGCGTTCGAGGCGGTGCTCGCCGGGTTGCTGACCGCCACCGCCGCCACCGGGGTCTGCCTGGGGCGCGCGGGAACGGACGTCGGCACCCTGGTACGAACGGTTCTGGACGCGCCCGGCACACCGGCCACGGCGGGTCGCGCGCTCGACGACTACGTGGAGGCTCAGGTCCACGGCACCCTGGACCTCGCCACGGACGTCGAGGAACTGGTGGCGGATCCGTCCTTCGCCGGCACCCCGCCCGGCGTCGCGCTGGAACAGATCGCCAGGCGGTACGGTTTCCCGCTGCGGTGGCACGCCGGCTTCCGGCTCGCGGTCGATCGGGTCGACCCGGACTTCCGGGGCCCCGCGATCCCGGTGTTGGCGGCGCGTCTGCACCGCGAGTTCGCCCGACCGGGCGCACCTGTGGACGCGGCGCTGATCGGCCGGGGCGCGGCGTCGGCGGTCACCGAGCCGGCCCGTTGGGCGGACCGGGGCCCGATCGCGGACACCCTTCAGCATCTCAAGCAGCTCTGGCACGTTCTCGTCCGGTTCGGCACGCCGCACGCCGGCTGACCGGTCCAGAGCCCGTCCACACCGATCGTCCGGTTCGCCCGGGTGACCGGGACCGCATGCTGCGCCAGCTCGGGCATATCCGGAATGCCCGACACGCCAAGCTGGTTGTGTCCCCCGTACCGCCGGAGCCCAAACCCTTTTCCGCGGTCATCTCCCGAGGAGTGTTCACCCCGGAGCGCTCCGCACGATCGAAAGGGCAACCATCGTGAAGGTCGACTTCACTCGATGGCTCCCCGCCATCGCTAAGGACTCGTACCGCAAGACCGCGCTGAGCGTGGTGGGTGTGGCTGCCCTCGGCGGCCTGGCGCTCGCGCCCACCGCGGCCGCCGCCCCGGTCACCTCAGGGCCGCACCAGGGCGCCGTCGCCGCCATCGACCTCGCCACCGGCAAGGCCGCCACCTCTGCGCGGCAGGAGGACCAGCCCGTCGAGTCGGGCCTGACCACCGGCTCCGCCACCGGCAAGCCGCCGGCCGGCAAGCCCAGCCGGGACCAGCTCATCCCGCACGGCATCGAGGGCGCCCAGTCGCGCATCCCGCTCGACGAGGCGCAGCTCGACAACGCGCGGGCGATCGTCGACGCCGCCAAGAAGACGGGCGTCGGTGACCGGGGCGCCGTGATCGGCGTCGCCACCTCGCTGCAGGAGTCGAAGCTGTACAACCTCGGCCACCTCGGCGCGTACAACGACCACGACTCGCAGGGCCTGTTCCAGCAGCGCCCGTCGTCCGGTTGGGGCACGCCCGAGCAGATCACCGACCCGGAGTACTCGGCCACGGCGTTCTTCACCGCGCTCAAGAACGTGGGCGGCTGGCAGGACCTGCCGCTGACCACCGCCGCGCAGACCGTGCAGGTCTCCGCCTTCCCGTACGCGTACGCGCAGTGGGAGGAGCAGGCGGCGGACATCGTCCAGCAGCTCTGGTGACACGCGCATACGAGAACCGGCCGGCTCCCCGCACGGGAGCCGGCCGGTTCTCTCGTACTCAGCAGGCAGGGTAGAGGCGGCGGGTGCCGACGCCTGCGGCGTACGCGGCCCGGTCACTGAACCGGCAGCCGTAGTCGGCCCGGGCCACCACCGCCGGATCGGTCACGGTGTCACCGGCCGGACGCTTGCCGGTGCGTACCCATGACACCAGGTCGTCCCACGCGGCGCCCGCCTCGCCCGGGGTGAACTCGCAGTGCTGCGTGGCACGGATGGCCCGCTGCACCACCAGCCGGCCGCGACCGTTGCGGGCCACATCGGTGGCGTACGCCTGCTCCATGCTGAACGGCACGAACAGGTCGCCGAGGCCGTGCAGGCTGAGCACCGGCGCGGTGGGCCGGCCGGCGATCCGCGGCACCTCGGTAAGCGTCGGCAGGAGTCGCTGCACGACGTTCTCCGGGGCGACCCGCAGCACTGTGGCGTTGACGTCCACCGGACTGTTCGGGGTGTAGCGGGTGAGCAGGTTGGTGGACAGCTGCCCGGGCCGCTGGGCGGGGGAGTTGCCGCTGCCGGTGGGCACGCTGATGGAGAAGAGGAAGTCCTTCCACACCGCGAACGCGGCGTCGGCTCCCGGACGCGGCCCGCCCGAACGGTTCACCGTGATGGCCCGCAGCTGCTTGCCCCGGTCGGTAGTGGTGTCCGGCCCGGTGGGGGTCAGCCCGGCCAGGCCGAGCGCCACCTGGATGCGCGGGACCGCGTTGCTCACATAGTCGGCCGGCGTGGGATAGGCAGGCACCTCGGCCAGGGCCTGCGCGACCAGGTTGTAGTCCAGGTAGAAGTCGAGCAGCGTCTGGTCGCCGAGCACCCCGCACATGGGCAGCGCGCCGTCGTAGAAGCCCGGGTACTGCTCCAGGGAACGGCCGATGACGTACCCGCCCATCGACACCCCGGCGAGGTAGGTGCGGTGCGGCTTGCGGACGGTCCGTCCGAAGTGGTCGGCCAGGTCCCTGGTGCCCAGCACCCCGGAACGGATGTCGAAGCCGTTGCGGTCGTACGACGAGGACGCCCACGCGTACCCCTGCTCCAGCAGGCGCTGGCGCAGCTCGTACGCGGGAGGCTCCGGCGAGAGCACCGTGCCCTGACCGCGGTAGCCGTGCGCCCACAGCACCAGGTCGCCGTTCCACCGGGCGGGGACCTCGATGATGTACCCGGCGTGGCGGTGCACGCCCTGGCGTACCGTCGTCGGCCGGCCGCCCACGACCAGCGGGGCCAGTGGCGGGTTCTCGATGGTGTACCCGGGCAGCGGCTGGCCGCCCCCGGGATCGCGGCCGGAGGCGGCGGCCGGCGCGGCGCCGGCCAGCCCGACGGCCAGAATGAGGGTCGCGGTGGCCGCGACCATGCGGCGCAGGGTACGAACGGGTGTGGACAGCATCGGCGCTCCCCATCGGACGGATGTCGCCTGCGGGGGCGACCAGGCGGGACGGTTGCCTACCGGCCGGTAGCGCCCTGAACCTAGGACCGCCGTCGACCGGAGTCAATGGGTACGCTGACCGGCCGCTCAGACGCGACTGTCCGGCCGGTCAGGTCGGGCCGGACGGGTGCCCGCCTCCGTCGCCGGCCCGGGTACGCGGCTGGGCCGAGCGGTCGGGTTGACTGGTTCCCGTGGACGACTCGATCTGGGACGCGGTCCGAGCGATGCGCGGCTGGCTGGACGCGGCGAACGGCACCGGGCAGACGGAACTGACCTGCCGAATCCTCAAACTGACCGAGGAGGCGGGGGAGGCGTCCGCCGCCTGGATCGGCCTGCTCGGACAGAATCCGCGCAAAGGCGTCACCCACACCCGCGAGGACGTGGCGGCGGAGTTGGCCGACGTGGCACTCACCGCGCTCGTGGCGATCGAGAGTCTGGGACTCGACGCGCAGACGATCCTGGACACCTCCGCCAGAAAGGTCCGCTCCCGCCTCGCGGGGTGAGGCCCGCCCACCCCGCCCGATTCATGACCGACGCCAGGTCGCCGAGGTGGCGGTGTCCCGGCGTCGCGGATGCCGCCGTATCGGCGATATGGAGTGGATCATCGCCCTGAGCGCCCGGGTTGCCCCGCCCCGGTGTGTCCGGGTGGGGTGTTTGTCCGGTCTGGGGTCGTGTGGGTGGTGACCGGTCGCACCGGTGCGGCGGAATGGTGGCCGGCCGGGGGTCGTTACACACCCTGACGATCGCAGGACCACGGCCACTCGGCCCACCCCACCACGGGTTGGAATGCCCGGCCAGGCCCGCTCGTTGCAGACCCCCCGGCGCCGCCTCGATGTGGTGCCGCCGGCCCCGGAATGACCCCGGTCCGCCGGCCGTTACACCGACCCCCAGGCACCGCCTCGATGCGGTGCCGCCGGCCCCGGAATGACCCCGGTCCGTCGGTCGTTGCAGACCCCCGGGCACCGCCGAGATGTGGGTGCCGCCGGATGGGCCACCCCCGGAATGACCCCGGCCCCCGGTTGGTTACACCCGGACCCCGGCGCCGTGAGCCCCCGGCTCGCAGGCCGCCGACCCCCGACTTTGTGCAGCGCCGGACGAGGTGCTCACACCCGGCTTGTCACGCGGGTGTTTCCTACCCCCGAAGGAGCTACCCCCATGAACACGATCATGCGCAAGAGTGTGCTGTCCGTTGCTGGTCTGGCCTTCGCCGGTGGCGTCTTCGCCGGCCCGGTCGCCGCCCACGCCGCGACCCCGGTCGTGGACGCCAAGCCCGCCGCGGTGCAGGTGGCCGCGTCGAAGCCGCAGGGCGAGCAGTCGCACATCACCCTGAACGACGAGCAGAGCGCGAATGTCAAGGCGATCATCGCCGCGACGAAGAAGGCCGGCCTGCCCGAGCGGGCCGCGGTCATCTCGATCGCTACGAGCCTGCAGGAGTCGAAGCTGGAGAACCTCGGGCACCTCGGCGACCGCAATGACCACGACTCGCTGGGCCTGTTCCAGCAGCGCCCGTCCAGTGGTTGGGGTACGCCGGAGCAGATCACTGACCCCGAGTACTCCACCACCGCGTTCCTCAAGGGTTTGAAGCAGGTCGACGGGTGGCAGGACATGGCGTTGACCGACGCCGCGCAGACCGTGCAGGTCTCGGCCTACCCGGACGCCTACGCCCAGTGGGAACAGCAGGCCACCGACCTCGTCACCCAGCACTGGAACAGCTGACCCCGTGAAACAACCGATGGCCGGCACCCCCACACTTGGGGTGCCGGCCATCGGCATGTCCAGCCGAGATCGTGGACAGTTCCCGTCAACCACGAACGGAAACTGTCCAGGATTCGCTTCGGACGACGTGGCGGAGCGGCATGGCAGGCGCGGAGTGATCCGGTCGGCGCGCGGGTACGTACCTTCCGGGGGGGACCGGTGGAGGGACGACGCATGGCCGCAGTGGGTGACGGCACGGAGGACGGGCACGAGGCAGCGCAGCAACCCGAGCGCGGAACAGTACGACCGGAGCACCAGCCGGAGCACCAGGCGGCGCACCAGCCGGGGCGCGAAGGGGAGCGCGGGCCAGGACAGCGCCCGGAGCGGCAGTTGGCCGCCGAGCCGGGACCCGTTGCTGCACCGGGCCGCTTGTCGGTGGGCGCGCGCCTGCTGGCGGCCGCTGCCGCGATCGTGCTGATCCTCGGTGCCGCGGCGGTGGCCGTCATCATCGCGGACCCGCACCGCCTCGGTCAGGCCTACACGGGCGCCCCCGACGGCAGCCGCCCCGACAGCAACCGCCCCGACAGCAACCGCCCGGACGGTTCGGGTGCCGCGCGGGCCGCCGAGCAGACGATGACCGCGCCGCTGGCCGGGCGGCAGCGGGCCACCTTCGTGCTCGTGGACGGGGTGTCGTCGTTCGACCTGCGGGTGGCGGAGCTGGGCGACGACCTCTACCGGATCAGCGGTGAGGGCGTCGCGGCGCGACCGGAGATGCGGGGCGAGACCGTACGCCTCGGCCTGGCGGGCACCGGCGCGTCCGGGGTGAAGGCGGTGCGGGTGCTGCTCAACGAGCGGGTCGCGTGGCGTCTCAAGCTGACCGGCGGGGTGAGCGGGCAGGTGGTGGACCTGACGCGGGCCCGGCTGCTGGGTGTGGAACTGGCCGGCGGGTCGAGCCGCACCGAGGTCCTGCTGCCGGTGATCGACGGCACAGTGGTCGTACGGCTGAGCGGCGGTACGAGTCAGCTGGACGTGCGGGTGCCGGGTACGCCTCCGGTCCGGGTGCGGGTCGGCGCGGGCGCGGGTTCGGTGGTGGTGGGCGACGAACGGTGGAACGGTGTGGGCGCGGGTTCGCTGCTGGGCGCGCCCGGCTGGGACCGGTCGACCGACCGGCTCTACCTCGACCTGGTGGCGGGGGCGAACAGCGTGACTGTGGACACCGGCGAAGGCTGATCCGGCGCGGGCGGGCGACGGGAAGCGTCGCTGCCGCGGGTGGGCGTGCGCGTACAGTCGGGCGGTGGAGCGTACCGAATCGATGCTGGCGCAGACCCGACCACCTGGCGTTGCCGACGCCGATCCGGGCAGCGTGCTGCTGCCGGGCCACGACGTGCCGCTCGGGCGCTACACGACTGTGCGCCGGCTGTTGCCGCAGCGTCCCCGCCGTATGGTCGGGGCGTGGTGTTTCGTCGACCACTTCGGCCCGGACGACGTGGCGCAGCGGCCCGGCATGGAGGTGCCGCCGCATCCGCACACCGGCCTGCAGACGGTGACGTGGCTGCTCGACGGCGAGATCATCCACCGGGACAGCCTCGGCAGCGTGCAGGCGATTCGGCCCGGTCAGCTGAACGTGATGACGTCGGGGCAGGGCATCGCCCACTCCGAGCGGTCGCCGGCTGTCCATCCGCCGGTGATGCACGGCGTGCAGCTGTGGGTGGCGCTGCCGGATCCGGCGCGGGCCGGCGCGGCGGCCTTCGCCCACCACGCGGACCTGCCGCGCTGGCGCGACGGCGAGCTGGACGTCACCTTGCTGGTCGGGGAGCTGGCCGGCGAACGGTCACCGGCGGTCGTGCACACCCCGCTGATCGGCGCGCAGCTGGAGCTGGGCGGCACCGCGCCGACCACGCTGCCGTTGCGGCCCGACTTCGAGTACGCGCTGTTGGCGATGTCCGGGTCGGCGGAGGCCGCCGGGGTGGGGTTCGAGCCGGGGGCGCTGCTCTACCTCGGGTCGGGTCGGCGGGAGGTGACCGTGCGCGGTGGGGCGGGGGCACGGCTGCTGCTGTTGGGCGGTACCCCGTTCGACGAGCCCCTGGTGATGTGGTGGAACTTCGTGGGCCGCTCGCACGAGGAGGTGGCCGCCGCCCGGGAGGACTGGATGGCGGGCCGGCGGTTCGGGGTGGTCGCCGACGATCCGGCGCCGCCGCTGCCGGCGCCGGCTCTGCCCACCACCCGCCTCAAGGCCCGCGACCGCACCGGCGGTCTGCACGGCTGAGCGGGGCGTGTGGCAGGCCGCCGCGCGGGTAGTCGCCGGCATGCCGACCACTCTGATCACTCCCGTCGAGGACCGGAAACGTCTGGCCCGCCGGCTCGCCGGCAGCGGGCGGGGCTTCGCCGAGGAGTACGGCTTCCGGGTCACGAACAACCCGGCGAGCCTGTTCCAGGTGCTCTACCTGGCGGTGCTGCTGGCCCGTCGGGGTGACTTCCGGCGGGCGTTGGACGGTGCGCGGGCCTTGCGCGACGCGGGCTGGGACAGCGCCGCCCGGCTGGCCCGTTCGCTGCACGAGGACCGGGTGCGGGTGCTGCGCGACAGCGGTCAGCGTGGCGACGTGGACGCGCTGGCCGCCGTACTGGGTGATCTGGCACGTGCGGTCGTCGAGCGGTATCGGGGCGATCTGCGCCGGCTGCGGTCGGTGGCGCACCACGATCCGGCCCGGGAGCGGGCGTTGCTGGCCGACCTGCCCGGCGTCGACGACCAGGTCGTCGACCTGTTCCTGCGGGAGGCGCAGGCGCTGTGGCGGGAGGTCGCACCGGTGGCGGACCGACGGGCGCTGGCTGCGGCGCGGCGGCTCGGGCTGGGTCGTTCCGCCGACGATCTGGCGGGCCTGGCCAGCGGCGAGTCGGAGCGCCTGGCGTGGCTGGTGGGGGCGCTGGCCCGGGTGGATCTGGAGCACCGGTACGGGGAGCTGACCGGCCGGCCGTGACGTGCGCTGGCCCACAGTTCCGCAAAGACTGACCGTATGGAGGATGTTCTGTCGTATGGTTGTACCCGGCAGTGCTGGCCGCTCGGTTCGAGCGGGCCTCCACCGCCTGGTCGCCGCGATCCGGTTCGGGCGCGGCGCACCGCCTGGGCAGGTTTGGCGCCCCCGGTCGCGGTTCGTGACCCGGGGGCGCCCGCCTGCCCCGGCGATCAGCGGGCGAGGCCCGCCAGCAGGTTCACCGTGACGGCGATGATGAACGCGCCGAACAGGTACGACAGCATCGAGTGCCGCAGGACGGTACGCCGCATCTCGTTGCTCGTCAGGTTCGTGTCGGAGACCTGGAACGTGGTCCCGATGGTGAACGCGACGTACGCGAAGTCGGAGTAGCGCGGCGGTTCGTGCTGGTTGAAGTTCACCCCGCCGTCCGGGCCGGTGTAGTAGATCCGGGCGTACCGGGCGGCGAACACGGTGTGCACCACCAACCAGGACAGCAGCACGCTGAGCACACCCAGTCCGCCGTACAGGTCCCGGGCGAGGCCGGGGGGCGCCGCGTGGGCGCTTGCCACCACCAGCCCCACGGCCAGCAGGCTCGCCGAGCAGGCGACGAGCAGCAGCACGTCGCGGATCGCCCGGTTGGGGTCCTCGTGCACGGCGAGCGCGGCCGTACGGCCCGCGTCCAGTGGCCAGATCTTGAACCACACCAGCACCAGCCAACTCAGCGCGGCCGCGTCCCACCCGGCGAGCGGGGCGAGCGACGGCGGTAGCACCAGCGCGAGGCCGGCACCCACGACGATGCCGACGACCCCCACCAGGACCAGTTGCACGGCGGCCGGGGTGTGCCCGTCCGGCGGGCGCGACAGCGGGCCGGTGCGGGTCATCCGGACGCCCCGCGTACCAGGGTTGGGGCCGTCACCGCAGGGTCAGATGCCGCGCAGGTGCTGCGAGACCCGGTTGTGCGTCTTGTCCCGGGCCTGCACGGCCCGCTGCGACGGGCCGACCTCGGGGGCCGCCTCGATGCCCGCCGACCGGGCCACCTCGGTGCCGTTGGCGTAGTCCACGGGCGGCAGGGCGCGCAACGCCTTCAGGACGTCCGGCGGGGCGCCCTCGCGTTCGGCCTCGCGGACGACGTCGTCCTTCTCGGCCGGGTAGTCCAGGCTCGACAGGTACTGCAGGACGTCGGCGTAGCTCGCCATGGCAGCGGCTCCCTCGTGGCATCGATGTGGTCACGACCGGCGGCGGTTACCCGCCCGCCGTCGCGTCACGCCCGCCCCGGCGGGAAATCCGGCGCCGTTTCCACCCCGCCGCGGCGGGTATCCGCAGGCGCCGACGCGACCCGAGGAGTACGGGATGAACTACGACACCTTCATCGACCAGGTTTCCCAGCGCACGTCGACGTCGTCCGAGCGGGCCGTCGAGCTGACCCGGGCGGTGTTGGAGACGTTCGGTGAGCGGCTGACCGGCGGCGAGGTGCTGGACCTGGCGGCGCAGCTGCCGCAGCCGCTGCAACTGGTGCTCAAGCCGAGCCCGAGCACCGAGCAGGCGGACCGGTTCGGTGCGGCCGAGTTCGTGGCGCGGGTCGCGTTGCGGGCCGATGTGCAGGAGCCCGCCGCCCGGGACGCCGTGCGGGCGGTCTTCACGACGCTGCGCGAGGCGATCACCGGTGGGGAGTTCGACGACGTGGCCACCCAGCTGCCCCGCGACTATCGGGGGCTGGTGGAGCAGGCGATGGCCCCCGGTGCGACCCTGCGCCGCGCCTGAGGATGGACACACAGCGGTTTACCAGGGCAACCACCGATGTCCCGCTTGGCGCGGCGAATGAGCCTGGCCTAACCTTGTGCGTGCGAGGGGAGTACTTCCCACGAATCATTCCGGTCAGTACGGCGCGCCGGGCGCGCCTCGGGTGATTGTCCACCAGGTGGTGGGTGAAGGAGACCTCGAACATGACACGGTGTTCGAGGAGGCCCCATGACCGAATTGTCGTACCTGTCCGCCGCCAGTGAGCTGTCGTCGGTGGGCACCCCCACGCTCTGGGCGGTGACCATCGCCGGGGTGCTGCTCCTGCTGGTGTTGGATTTCCTTGTCACGCGCCGCCCGCACGAGGTGTCCATGCGGGAGGCGCTCGGCTGGTCCGCGTTCTACATAGCGCTGCCGCTGGCGTTCGGCGGCTGGATCTGGGCGCGCTACGGCTCCCAGCAGGGCGTGGAGTACCTCACCGGCTACCTGGTCGAGAAGTCGCTCTCGGTCGACAACCTCTTCGTCTTCATGCTGCTGCTCGCCGCGTTCGCGGTGCCGGCGGTGCTCGCCCAGCGGGTGCTGCTCTACGGCATCGCCGGCGCGCTGGTGCTGCGGGCGGTCTTCATCGCCCTCGGCGCGGCGGCGCTGCAGACCCTCGACTTCGCGTTCCTGCTCTTCGCGATCATCCTCATCGCCACGGCGGTGAAGCTGCTGCGTGACGCCCTGTCCGGGCACCAGCAGGACGTCGACATCAACAAGATGCGCTCGGTGAAGCTGCTGCGCAGGATCATGCCGGTGGTCGACGAGTACCACGGCACCAAGATGACCGTCCGGCAGGGCGCGAAGCGGGCACTCACCCCGTTCGCCCTGGTCGTGGTAGCGGTGCTGGCCACCGACATCGTCTTCGCCGTCGACTCCGTGCCGGCGGTCTACGGCATCACCGAGGACCCGTACCTGGTCTTCGCCACCAACGCGTTCGCCCTGCTCGGCCTGCGGGCGCTCTACTTCGTCCTGCACGCGGCGCTGAGCCGGCTGGTGCACCTCAGCTACGGCCTGGCGATCATCCTGGCGTTCATCGGCCTCAAGCTCGGCCTGCACTGGGCACACGGCATCTGGGAGAGCGTCCCGCAGATCCCCACCCTTGCCTCGCTCGGCGTGATCATCGGCGTGCTGGTGGTGGTCACGCTCACCAGCCTGCGCGCCACCCGCGGCGGCGTGCCCGAGGACCGCGAGGTCGTCACCGAACGGCGCTGACCGCGCCGCGCCGGGGCAACGAGGGGGTACGCGGGAAAGCTCCCGCCCCGGTCGGCGCGGATGGTACGACTGTGCAATGGGAATCGTGTCACCGGGCTTTCAGGGTCGGCCCCGATCACAGGAGCCGGCCCTGCCACCCGGTCAGTACCTGACCGAGGACTTTCCGGTGCTGTCGGCCGGCCCCACACCCCGGGTGTCCCTGGACACCTGGGAGTTCGTCATCACCGCCGAGAACGGCAACGAGTTCCGGTGGTCGTGGCAGGAGCTGATGGCGCTTCCGCAGGAGACGCCGACAGTCGACATCCACTGCGTCACCCACTGGTCCAAGCTCGGCACCACGTGGCAGGGCGTCTCCCTGGACACGCTTCTCGACGGGGTGGACACCGGGGCGCACTTCGCCCTCGCGCACTCGTACGGCGGGTACACCACGAACCTGCCGCTGGACGACCTGCGCGGCGGGCGGGCCTGGGTGGCGCACACGTTCGACGGCGCGCCGCTGCCCGCCGAGCACGGCGGCCCGGCGCGTCTGCTGGTGCCGCACCTGTACTTCTGGAAGTCCGCCAAGTGGGTGCGCGGCATCCGGCTCAAGACGATGGACGAGCCGGGTTTCTGGGAGACCGCCGGCTATCACGACTACGGCGACCCGTGGCGCGAGCAGCGGTACCAGGGTGACTGAGCGCGCCGTGGCGACGGGCACCCCGGCCCGCACGCCGATCCGCTGGCAGGTCGGCCGGCTGGTGGAGCGGCGGGTGGAGACACCTACCGCGCAGACGCTGGTGCTGGAGGTGCCGGACTGGTCGGGGCACCTGCCCGGGCAGCACGTCGACCTGCGGTTGACCGCCCCGGACGGCTACCAGGCGGCCCGGTCGTACTCGATCGCCGGGCCGGTGGTGGACGGCCCGGGCGGGCCGCGGATCGAGGTGACCATCCAGCGGGTGCACGACGGCGAGGTGTCCCCGTACCTGATCGATGTCTTCGGCGAGGGTGACCCGGTGGAGGTCCGCGGACCGCTCGGCGGCTGGTTCATCTGGCGGCCGGAGGAGACCGCGCCGGTGCAGCTGGTCGCCGGCGGCTCCGGCATCGTGCCGCTGATGGCGATGATCCGCGCGCGCCGGGCGACCGGCAGCAAGGTGCCGTTCCGGCTGATCTACTCGGTGCGCACGCCCACCGACGTCATCTACGCCGACGAGCTGCGCCGCCGGGTCCGCGACGACTTCGGTCTGGATGTGGCGTACGTGTACACGCGCGAGGCGCCCGAGGGATGGCGCGGCGAGCCGCACCGGATCGGGCTCGCCGACGTGAACACCCACGGCTGGCCGCCGGACCTGCAACCGCTCACCTACGTGTGTGGCCCGACGGCGTTCGTGGAGACCGTGGCCGACCTGCTCGTGGGCTTGGGCCATCCGTCCAGGCAGGTCAAGACCGAACGCTTCGGCCCCACCGGCTGACCGTCCGCCCGAGGCAGCTTCAAGGAGACCCGATGACCGAGATGTCGTACCTGGACGGCAACATGCTCGACGGCCCGATGCGTGAGCTGTTCACCGTCGACCTGAGCACCGCGATGGGCCGCTGCGAGAACTGCGGGATGACCGGCTCGATGGCCAGCCTGCACGTCTACTCGCACGCCCCGGGCCTGGTGGCGCGCTGCCCGTCCTGCGAGGAGGTGATGGTGCGGCTGGTCCGGGGGCCGGACCGGGCCTGGCTGGACATGCGCGGCACCACCTTCCTCCAGGTCCCCATGCCGATGGAGCAGACCCGCCCCGGGCCGCTCTGACCCGAGCGTGACGACGAGGGCCTCGCCGACGCGGTCGCCGGGCGAGTCGAATAACGGGGTGCGGCCCGGCCCGGCCCGCTCATAGGCTCCGGTCCCCGGGCCTGCCGGCCCTCCCGTCCTCGGATCGGAGCTGAGCGCAGCCATGACCAGTCACCTCTTCGCTGTGCGTTTCGGCGCGAACGAACCCCTTGCTGTCGGGCGGTTCTGGTCCGGGATGCTGGGTCGGGAACTGGTCGACGACCCACACCACGGCGTCATGGTGCTGCCGGACGACGACACCGGTTTCCGGCTCCGCTTTCCCCTCATGCCGGAGCCGAAGGTCGTCCAGAATCGGGCGCACCTGGAACTGACGAGCGACTCGCCGGAGCACCAGCGGCAGACGATCGCCAGGGCGCTGGAGTTGGGCGCACGGCACATCGACATCGGTCAGCTCCCGGAGGAGGACCATGTGGTGCTCGCCGACCCCGAGGGCAACGAGTTCTGCGTCCTCGGCCCGGGCAACACGTTCCTGGCCGGCTGCGGGTTCCTCGGTGACCTGTCCTGTGACGGTTCGCGGGCCGTCGGGTACTTCTGGAGCGGGGCTCTCGGGTGGCCGCTCGTCTGGGACCAGGACGAGGAGACCGCGATCCAGTCTCCGCTGGGCGGTCCGAAGATCACCTGGGGTGGTCCGCCGTACATGCCGAACGGCGGCCGGGACCGGGTGACGTTCGACCTCGCCGCCGACGACGACCCGCGGGCGGAGGTCGACCGGCTGCTCTCCCTCGGCGCCGACCGGCTCGGTGACGACCACGACGGCGCGGTGGTGCTGGCCGACCCGGACGGCACCGAGTTCCGGGTGCTGACCCACCCCGGTACCGCCTAGGACGGTGCGCGACCCGTGCGGACGGCGTACGCCCGCCGCATCTTGACGTAGTTGCCGCAGCCGGCCATCGAGCACCACCGGCGGGCCTGGTTGCGGGAGGCGTCGTAGTACGCCCACCGGCACGTGTCGCGGGCGCAGACCTTGAGCCGCCGCCAGGAGCCGTCCGCCGCGCACTCACCGATGGCGTCGACCAGCCCGGCGACCGCCTGGTCCAGTGGGGTGTCGCCGACGGCGACCAGCCGGTGGCCGTCGGCGGTGAAGCGCGGCGCGACGGGCGTCGCCGCCAGCGCCTGGTTGAGGCGATCGAGCGCGTCCGGGTCGGCGCGGTGGCCGGCGTGGCCGAGCAGCACCGCGCGCAGGCCCTCGCGGATCGTCACGGCCGCGTCGAGGTCGGCCGGCCCCAGGTGTACGCCGACCGGCAGCAGATGCCGTTCGGCGAACCAGTCGTGCAGCAGGTCGGGGCTGGTAAGCGTCTCGTCGTCGATCTGCGGTTCGTAGGTGTTCACGAAGTCCCGGATGAGCCGGGCGGCAGCCGGCACCGCGACGTCGTCGTCCACCGGCCACCCCCTCGCAGTGACACCACCGTATCGCCTTGACAGGTGTGAAATCGCCTGCGACCGTCGAAGCTACACCGGCGAAGTCGTTTTGCCGGTGTGACGTTGTGGGGGGGAGGGCGGGTCGTGGCTTCCACGCTCAGGGACGTGGCGCGGCTCGCCGGGGTGTCGGTCAAGACGGTCTCCAACGTGGTCAACGGCTACCCCCATGTGAGCACCGACGTGCGCAGTCGCGTCGAGGCCGCCGTCGCCGAGTTGGGCTACCGGCCCAACGCGTTCGCCAGGACCCTGCGCACCGGGCGCGTCGGCGTCCTCGCCCTCGTCCTGCCCGACACCGACCTGCCGTACGCCGACGACCTCACCCGCGAGGTCGTCGACGCGGCCTGGCGGCGCGGCTACCGGCTCGTCGTGGAGCGGGGGCACGACGAGGAGAGCGCGGACACCACCTGCCCGATGCCCGTGGACGGGGTGCTTGTCGGTGCGCCCCGGGCGCTTACCGCCGCCGGCCGTCCCGTCGTGCTGATCGGGGGCGGAAGTTCCGACGGGTCGTGCGACCAGGTGAGCGTCGACGTCGCCGGGGCCGCCGAGGACGCCACAGCCCACCTGCTGCGCACCGGCCGCAGGAGGATCGCCGCGATCGGCGCGTACCCCTCGGAGCCCGGCGGTGTGCCGCGGCCCGGCACGGCCGGCTACCACCGGGCGCTGCGCGCGGCCGGGTTGACGCCGCTGCCCGGTCACCTGCTGCCCGCCCGGCACGGCCGCCGGGCCGACGGCTACCGCGCGGCACGCGACCTGTTCGCCGGCCCGGACCGCCCGGACGCGATCTTCTGCCTCTCCGACCCGCTCGCGATCGGCGCGATGCGTGCCGCCTTCGACGCGGGGCTGCGTGTCCCCGCCGACGTCGCGGTGATCGGCGTCGGCGACATCGAGGAGGGGCGCTACTCGCGGCCCACCCTGAGCACGGTCGCCGTCGACACCGGTTTTCTCGCCCGGGAGGCCGTGGCCCGCCTCACCGCCCGGATCGACAGGCCCCACACGGCGGTCGCCGCTGTCGTCGCGCCGCACACCGTGCTCCCCCGGGAGAGCACAGGCGGCCCGGCGACGTGAACGGGACCACCGCCCGCACCGGCCGGTTGCACAACGGCCGTGAGGTCGGTCAGAGTGGTCGGCCGTGAGATACCTGCGTACCGGTGGTCCCGCCGCGATCCGGCGGCCCCGACCCACCGACGTCGAGGAATTCGTCGCCGCCGCGCGGCGCAGTCGGAGCCTGCACCACCCGTGGCTCGTCGCGCCGGGCAGCCCCGAAGAGTACGACCGCTACCTGGCCAAGATCCGTCGTCGGGACAACGCCGGTTACCTGATCTGCGACCGGGCCACCGGCGCGATCGCCGGCTACGTCAACATCAGCGGAATCGTGCTCGGCGCGCTGCGCGGCGGCTACCTCGGCTACGCGGCGTTCGCGCCGTACAGCGGCACCGGGCACGCCTCGGCGGGCATCGCGCTGGTGATCGACCACGCGTTCACCGCCGTCGGGCTGCACCGGCTGGAGGCGAACATCCAACCCGACAACGAGCCGTCCCGCCGGGTGGCCCGCAAGCTCGGGTTCCGGTTGGAGGGCTTCTCGCCGGACTACCTGTTCATCGACGGCGCGTGGCGCGACCACGAGCGGTGGGCAATCACCGCGCCGGACCGGAGTGCCGGCGACACGACACTGTAACGACATCCGTCGATCGGTCGGGGCACTCGGGGTTTCGTGGCTCGATTACTCTCGGACAGGTGACGGTGACGGTCGAGCATGGCAGCGAGCCGTGGCCCGTCCGCATCCGTGGCCCCCGGGGCGAGGTGCTGGGCGCGGGCATGCTGATCGACGAGCGTCAGATCCTGACCTGCGCCCACGTCGTCGCCGGCGCGTCGGACGACCCGCACGCCGCGCCGACCGGGCCGATCGGCGTCGACCTGGTCGGCCAGCCCGGTTCACCGCACCTGTCCGCGCGTGTCCTAATGGACTGCTGGGTGCCACCCACCGACGAGGGCGGCGGCGACGTCGCCCTGCTGGAGTTGTCGCGACCGATGTCGCCCGGCCCGTACGCGCCGCTGCGCCGGATGCGACTGTGGGACCGGCACGTGGTGGTCCGCGGCTTTCCGGACACTCTGGAGCAGGGCCTGTACGTGCGGGCGCGGCTCGCCGGCCCGTCGGGCACGCGACGGGAACGGGTCCAGATGGACGCCGCCACCACCGGCCCCCAGATCAGCCCCGGCTTCAGTGGCGCCGCGGTGGTCGACGACATCACCAGGACGGTCGTCGGGATGGTGGTCAGCACGTACCGGGACAGCCAGGACGCGCCTCCGGTGGGCGCCGGCACCTCCCCGGCCAGCGGCCTGTCCTGGATGATCCCGGTCG
This sequence comes from Micromonospora sp. NPDC000663, assembly GCF_042898105.1. Taxonomy (NCBI): domain Bacteria; kingdom Bacillati; phylum Actinomycetota; class Actinomycetes; order Micromonosporales; family Micromonosporaceae; genus Micromonospora; species Micromonospora sp. NPDC000663. The sequence continues at coordinate 44,678 of NZ_JBIAYR010000007.1, read as the reverse complement.
AGACGATCCTGCACCACCTGCCCCGGCTCGGCGACCTGGTCCCCGGTACGCCGTCGGTCGACCGGGGCTTCCTGGCGGCCAACCACCTCCCGGTGGACCCGGCGGTCGCCCGGCAGATCACCGACCTGTTCACGCGGCAGCTCGACGCCAACGTGCTGATCGTGGTCACCGTCCACTCGGAGTCCGCGTCGGCGGCGGCGGTACGCCGGGCCGCGGTGCGCTCCAGCCGGGAGCTGCGCCCCACCGCAGCGCCCACAGTTGCGGACGACCGCGCCGACGTGCCTCCGGTGGGCAGCATCGACCTGGCGGTCGACGTCACGGGCCGAGCGACCGAGGCGGTGTCCCAGCGGATCGCCGAGTGGACCGGCGCGGCCGACGACGCCACCGGCGGGCACGCCGCCGCGCTGCCGCCACGATCGTCCATCATCGACAACATCGACGAGGCCGGCGATCCCGAGACGCTGCTCTCCGACGTCGTGATGCCCCTTGTCGACCAGGCCGCCACCCGGGACCTGCGGGTGCTGCTGACCTTCCGGGGCGAGGCCGTCGGGTTGCGCCTCGCCCTGCTCGCGCGCCGCGTCGCCACCCTCGCCGCCACCGAGGCCGCCGCCGAGAGGGCGTACCGCGCGGTGGCCCCGCTTGTCGCCGACCCGCCGCCGGTGCCGTCGCGCTCGACCAGGCTCCGCATTCGCCTGACCGCGCTGCGCGCGATGGCCGACCCGTCGGCGCGTGCCGACCGGCTCGCGTCTACCGAACGCGCCATCGACCGCGCGGTACGCGAGGCCGAGGCGGTCCGGCGACGGCTCGTCGCGATGGAGGCTGACTGGTCCGAGCTGCGCGGCCGCCTCGACGGTTTCCTCGCCATGGCCGTCGACCACGGCCTCGACGAGGACGCGGCGCTGAGCCCGCTCTACCGCCGGGCGTACGAGCAGCTCACCGGCGGGTTCTGCGACCTGGTGGCGGCCGCGGCGGCCGTGCACCGGTATGCCGACGCCGTCCGGCACGGGGTCGGGGTCCGCAGCGCAGGGGGTGTGTCGTGACGTCGTGCACCCGGACGCCGGGCTGCGCCGGCACCGTCGACGACACCGGCTACTGCGACGTCTGTGGCCTGGCGCCGTTGCCCGCCGCAGGTCCGGGCGGGGCCACGGCGTCGGCGGTGATCCCCCTGGCGAGCACCAGGGACAACTGGACTGTCGCCAGCCTTGTCTCCCTGCCGGTGCTGGCCTTCTCGACCGACGGGGACGCGACGCGACCGCCACGGGTGCCGGAGGAGGCCCGTTTCTGCCCCGGCCCGGGTCGGCACCCGGTCGGTCGCAGCCGGGGCGGCCGGCCCGGTCTGGACAGGGGCTTCTGCCCGCGCTGCCGGACACCGTTCAGCTTCCTGCCCAGCCTGGGCCCCGGTGACCTCGTCGCCGACCGCTACGAGGTGGTCCGCTGCCTGGCTCGCGGCGGCCAGGGGTGGGTCTACCTGGCCCGCGACACCCACCAGGACAATCTGGAGGTCGCGCTGAAGGGGGTGCTGCACGCCAACGACGAGGCAGCCCTCGCCGCCGCGATCCAGGAGCGGCAGTTCCTCAACACGCTCGACCACCCGAACATCGTGCGCAGCACCGACTTCGCCACCCACGACGACCCGGTCGTCGGGCCGACCGGCTACATCGTGATGGACTATCTCGACGGCATGTCGCTGCGCCGGCTGCTGGTGGCCGCGGGGGACCCCCGGCAGCCCGACGTCGCGCTCCCGCTGGACCACATTCTCGCGTACGGCCACGAGATCCTCGCCGCACTGGACTACCTGCACCGGCGCGGGCTGCTCTACACCGACATGAAGCCCGACAACGTGATGCGCACGGCCGACCGCATCAAGGTGATCGACCTGGGTGGCGTGCGCCGCAGCGACGGCACGTACGAGAACCTCGTCGGGTCCGCCGACTTCCTGGTCGGCATCGAGGAACTCCGGGCGCGGGGCGCCACACCCCGCTCCGACCTGTTCGCACTCGGCCGGACACTTGCGGAGCTGTTCGAGCACCGTACGCCCGGACCGGACACCCCGGGGGCGGCGGCCGACGCGCTCGGCGTCGAGTCCTTCCGCCGGCTCGTCGCCCGGGCCGTGCACCCGCAGTGGGACAGGCGGTTCGCCTCGGCGGCCGAGATGTCGGAGCAGCTGCTCGGGGTGCTGCGCGAGATCCTGGCCGGCCAGCCGGACCGGCGGCAACCCGAGCCGGTGTCGTTGTTCCAGCCGTCCGCGCAACTGCTCGACGCCGGCCTCGGGCTGGTGCCGCCGTTGCACACCTGGGTCGACGGCCCCGACACCACGCTGCTCGACGACGGCCGTCCCGCCGCCCACGTGGTGGCCCTCGGCCTGCCCACGCCCCGGCCCGACCCGGATGATCCGGCCGCCGACGACCTCGCCGCAGTCGGCGCACCGGACGCCCGCAGCCTGCTCGCCAAACTCGCCACGGTGGGCCAGGTGTCGGTGGAGGTCGAACTCGGCCGCTGCCGGGCGTACCTGGCGTTGGACGACCGCCGGTCGGCGGCCGAGGCGTTGTCCGAGGCGGGGATGATCCTCGGCGAGCGGGCCGAGGCGGACTGGCGGATCGCCTGGCACCAGGCGCTGCTGGCGCTGACCGACGACCGGATCGCCGAGGCGCGGCGGCAGTTCGACGCGGTGTACGGCGACATCCCTGGTGAGATCGCCCCGAAACTCGGGCTGGGCTACTGCGCGGAGCGGGCCGGTGACGCCGTGCTGGCCTCCCGCTTCTACGCGGCGGTGTGGCGGCGCGACCCGTTCCAGGCCAGTGCCGCGTTCGGGTTGGCGCGGCTGCGGCTCGCGGCGACCGACCGCGTCGGGGCTGTCGCCATCCTCGACGAGGTCCCGCCGCTGTCCCGACACCACGACGCGGCAGGGGTCGCAGCGGTGCGCGTGCTGTCCTCCCGGCTGGCAGGTGGGCCGCCCACCGCGGCCGAGCTGGAGCAGGCCGTCGGGCGGCTGGCGACGCTGCACCTGGACGGCGGGGAACGGCAGGGCGAGTCCCGGGACCGACTGACCACGGCGATCCGGGAGACGGCGTTGGAGTTGCTGCGCTCGGGCGCCGCCGGTGCGCTGGCCGCGAGCCCGGTGCTGGGCGAGCCGCCTACCGAACGCGCGGTACGCGTCCTGCTGGAGCGCTCGTACCGGGCGTTGGGGCAGCAGGCGCACCGCCCCGACGACCACGACGTGCTCATCGACCGGGCGAACGCGGTCCGGCCCCGCACCCGATGGTGACCGCGACGACGACCCGGAACGGAGCATGAATCGGTGGACGCCGGCATGGAGTTCAGTCTTCAGGTCAGCCAGAACAAGTACCTGCCGGCGAATGGCCGCGAGATGCACGCCATCCTCTCGGTGGTCGGGGAGTCGTCGGGCCCGGAGGCGGTCGGGCCGGCCCGGGCGGACCCGCGCCGGCTCGTCGAGGTGCTGGTGATCGACTGCTCCGGCTCGATGGCGAACCCGCCGACGAAGATCGCGGCGGCGCGGCGGGCCACCGCCGCCGCCATCGACGTGCTGCCCGACGGCGTCCGGTTCGCGGTGGTCGAGGGGACCGAGCGGGCCCGGATGGTCTTCCCCTCGGAGTCCAGGCTGATGACCGCGTCGGCGGAGACCAGGGCGCAGGCCCGGGCGGCGGTGTCCCGGCTCAGCCCGGGAGGTGGCACGGCGATGGGCAGTTGGCTGGCCGCCGCCCGGGACCTGCTGCCGGACGACCCGTCGGCGATCTGCCACGTGCTGCTGCTGACCGACGGCATCAACCAGCACGAGACACCGCAGGAGCTGGAGCGGGTGCTCGACACGTGCGCCGGCCGGTTCGTCTGCGACGCCAGGGGCATCGGCGACGGGTGGCATCCCCGGGACCTGTTGCGGATCGCCGGCGTGCTGCGCGGCACCGCCGAGGCGGTGCGTCGCCCGGCCGAGCTGGAGGCGGGGTTCCGGGCGACCATCGACGCCGCGCTGGGCAAGCTGCTGCCCGACCTGCGGATCCGGGTGCAGACCATGCCGTACTCGACGGTTGCCTTCGTCAAACAGGCCAGCCCCACCCTCACCGACCTCACCGGGTACGCCGACACGGTCGACGGCCGGACGGTCGAGGTCGCCACCGGGTCCTGGGGTGCGGAGCGGCGGGACTACCACCTCTGCCTCACCGTCGACCCCTCGGTGGCGCACCTGGAGGAGGACCAGATGGCAGCCCGGGTCACCCTGCTCGTCGAGGGGGAGGTCCGGGCCGGCCCCGCCCCCGTCCTCGTGCACTGGACGGACGACCTGGTCAAGTCGTCCCGCCTCGATCCCCATGTCTCCCACGTGACCGGGCAGGAGGAGGTGCGTCAGGCCATCAACGCGGGCTGCGACGCGTACGACCGGGGGGACCGGGTGGAGGCCCACGCCCGGTGGACGCGGGCGGTGGAACTGGCCCGGCTGGCCCACGACGAGAAGGCGCTGGAGCAGCTGCGGTACCTGGTGGATCTGGAGCCCGACGGTCTGGTCCGGCTCAAACCCAACCTGAGCAGGGTCGACGTCAACGTCAGCCTGCTGCTCTCCAGCCAGACCGTGCACGCGACTGGCACACCCGAGCCGGTCCCGGTGGCCCCGGTGGGTGAGGACCGGCTGTGCGCCGCGTGTGGCCACCTGTCGCCGCCGGACGCGGTGTACTGCGAGCAGTGCGACGCCGTACTGGACGACCCGGGCCGGGACGGCGAGGAGGTGACGTGACAGTCGTGAGCCCTCTCGGACAGCGGCGGGTCAGCACCACCCGTCGTACCCTGCTGCGGCTGCGGGCGGCGCTGCTCGCGGCCACGGCCGTCGCCCTGGCCGCCTGCCTGGCGGTGTTCCTCGGTGTCGCCCGCACCGCCGACGCGGCGGCCGAGGGGTCGGTGCCGGCGATCCTCGCCGTCCACGACGCGCAGCACGCGCTGCGCAGCGCGCACGCGGCGGCGGTGCGCAACCTGACCGACGGTGGGCTGCTCCTCGGCGGCCCGGGGGTGGACTACCAACGCCAGATCGCCGGCGCCGGGCAGTACCTGACGCTGGTGGCCGAGAACAACGCCGCCGGGGACGACGGCACCCGCGACATCCAGACGGTCGAGGCGCTGCTTGTCACGTACACAGGTCTGATCGGGCGTGCCGACGCCAGCTACCGCGACGCCAGCCTGCCGGCCGGCGGCGCCGCGTGGCTGCGGGACGCGGCGAGCCTCATGGACGACATCCTGAGTCTGCTCGACGACCTGCTGGCCAAGCAGGTGTCCGTCCTGGACGAGCAGCGGGACAACGGCTGGACGCACCGGCTGACCCCGGCCGTGTGGCTGCTGCCGCTTCTCGTCCTCGGCGCGTTGCTGGTGCCGACGCAGATCTACCTGTCGCGCCGCTTCCGCCGGGCGGTGAACGTGCCTCTCCTGCTGGCCAGCGTGGCGACCCTGGGGATGGTCGCGCTCACCTCGCTGAGCCTGCGCTCGGCGGCGGATCTCGACCAGGTCCGCCGCGACGTGGCGGCGGTGCAGGAGAGCCGGCAGGGGCAGCTCCTCCAGGTACGTCGGGAGGCCGCCGACGGGCTCGCCGAGGAGGTGCGCAGGCAGTGCCCGGACGGGTGCGACCGTACGGTGGCGGGTCTGCGCGCCGGCGCCGCGCCCCAGCCACCGTCCGCGTCGGCGGCCCCCGCGCCGCCGCGCGCCGCGCAGACCACACTTACCCACGCCGCCCGCGCCGCGGACAGCAACTCCGTCGAGTTCGTCCTGCCCCTGCTGGCGCTCGGCATCGCGGTGCTGATTCTCGCGGGGTTCCAGCCCCGCCTGGCCGAATACGGATACCGGTCGACATGAGAGATCGCAGACGCCGCTCGTGGACGGCGCTGGCGCTGGTCACCGTGCTGCTGGCCGGCACCGGCCTGAGTGGGTGCTCCGGCGACGGGCCGGCCGGCGAGGTGACAGTCCTCGCCTCGTGGACCGGCGCGGAGCGGGCCGCCTTCGACGCCGTCCTGCGCGGCTTCGAAGCCGAGAGCGGCATCCACGTCGACTACCAGGGTCACCGCGACGTCAGCCAGGTGCTCCAGGCCGGCATCGAGCGTGGCCGCCCGCCCGACATCGCCGTCCTGCCCCGCCTCAACGACGTGCAGCGCTACGTCAACGAGGACCAGCTGCGTCCGCTCGACGAGATCGTCGAGGGCGACGCGGGCGCCGCCGCGCAGGTGATCCGTCTCGCCCGCAAGACCGAACCGGTCGGCCCGCAACGTGCCTACGCGGTCGCCGTCGCCACCCACCTCAAGAGCATCTTCTGGTACGAGCCGGGTGCGCTGACCGCTGCGGGCTACCGGCAGCCGCCGGCGACCTGGGCCGAGCTGGTCACCCAGAGTCGGAAGGTGGCGGCCGGGGGCCGGGTGCCGTGGTGCCTGGGGATGAGTTCACCTCCGGTGTCCGGCTGGCCGGGCACCGACTGGATCGAGGACATCCTGCTGCACCAGTCGGGGCAGGAGGCGTACGAGCGGTGGACCCGGGGTGAGCTGTCCTGGCGTACGGGGCCGGTGCGCGACGCCTGGGTGGCGTGGGGTGACCTGCTGGGCGTGTCGTCGTCACCGGGGACGGCGCGGGCGAGTCTCTTCACCACGTGGGCGGACGCGGGCAGCGGCCTGCTCACCGCGCCGCCGGCGTGCTACCTCGACCACCAGGCCTCGTTCGTGCTGCGTGCCTACCGCGACGCGATGCCCGACGGGGGTGGCCGGGTCGACTTCTTCCCGACGCCGCCGGTCGGTCCGTCGGACACGTCGTCGCTGCAGGAGGTGTCCGACGACATCGCGGCCATGTTCCGGGACACCGGGCCCGCCCGGGATCTCATGGCGTACCTGGCGTCCGAGCCGGCGCAGCGGATCTGGCGGGAGTCCAGCGACGGGTTGTTCTTCAGCCGGCGCGCGCAGGCGGGCGACGACGCCGACCCGGTCGCCGCCAGGGTCGCGGGCCGGCTGGGCACCGGGACGCTGTGCCGGGACGGATCGGATCTGCTGCCGACGGCGATGGCCACCGCCTTCGAGCGGGCAGTCCTGGTCTATCTCCAGGACCCGGGCCGCCTGGACGCGCTGCTGGCCGAACTCGACGCCGTCCGGCGCTCGGTGCCTCCGACGGAGTACATGGATCTGGGCTGCGAACCCGCAGCGCCCTCGACCGACTGACAAGGACGACACGATGACCGAACTGCGCAGGTTCGACCTCGACGGTGGCGGCTCGGTGGTGGTGGAGGTCGACGGCCGGCCCGGTGTGACGCACGCTGGCGCCGCCGGCAAGGTCGTCCGGGAGGCGCGCGAGACGTTCGACCGGGCGCTCACCGAGGTCCGCGACGCCGCCTCCGTCGCCCTGGGTCAGTTCCAGTCGATGGCGCACCGACCCGACGAGGTCGAGATTTCTTTCGGGGTGCAGTTGACTGCCGAGGCCGGCGCGGTCATCGCCCGCACCGGCGTGCAGGGCCAGCTCACGGTCACGGTGCGGTGGCAGCGGCCACCGGACGGCAAGGATTCCTGACCGCGCTTCACCCGAACCGGGTGATGACGCTCCGGATCCATCCTCCTACGGTGGGTTCATGGCTGCCGTGCGTGCGACCCCTGCCGATCCCACCCCCGGCCTGCTCGTCGCGGACGGGGACGGTGGTGATCAGCGGGCCATACCGCCCGAGCTGGGCCCCGACTCCCTCGCCGTGCTCAGCGGCCCCACGTTCCTGTACTCCAACCCGTCCGGGGATGTGCCGCCGGGCAGCATCGGCGGGCTCGTCCACCTGGACACCCGCCTGATCAGCGGCTGGAGCCTGACCGTCAACGGCGGTGAGCTGCTCGTGCTGCGTGCCGAGACCATCGACCACTACTCGGCCCAGTACGTGCTCACCAACCCTGAGCTGCCGGGGCTGCCGCCGAACAGTCTGGGTCTGCGGCGGCTGCGCTACGTCGGCGACGGCTTTCACGAGCGCGTGGAGGTGGTCTCATTCCGGCTGGAGCCGGTCCGGGTTGAGCTGCGGCTGGCCGTCGACGTGGACTTCGCCGACCTGTTCGAGGTCAAGTCGGTGGTCCGGGACCGCTCCGCCGAGATCACACGGCACCACGCCGCCGACGGCTCCGAGCTGTGCTTCTCCTACCGGCGGGGCGACTTCTCGGCGCAGACCCGGGTGTGCTGCGCGACGCCGGCGGACCGGGTCGAGGGCGACGAGCTGGTCTGGGAGCTGGACCTGAGCCCCCGCCAGGAGTGGCAGCTCGACCTGCATGTGCCGTTGCCGCCCGGGATGGGGGTGGTCGAGCCGGTCCGGGGAGACATCGCCGACGTCGTCCACGGCCGGGCCGACGACCCGCTGCGCCGGTGGACCGAGGACCGGGCTGTGCTGCGCAGCGACAACGCCCCGATGGAGCGCACCGTACGCCAGTCCCGCGACGACCTGGCGGCACTGCGACTCGACCTGGAGGTCAGGGGCCAGCGCATTCTGCTGCCCGGTGCCGGGCTGCCCTGGTTCCTCACCGTCTTCGGCCGGGACACGTTGATCACCGCGTACCAGACGCTTGTCGCGGGGCCCGCGCTGGCGAAGGGCGCGCTCCTGGCTCTGGCCCGCCTTCAGGGCGAGACGTGTGACGACTTCACCGACGAGGAGCCCGGCAAGATCCTGCACGAGGTACGCAGTGGCGAGTTGACCCGCAGCGGCGAGAAACCGTATGGACCGAACTACGGCACCGCCGACGCCACTCAGCTCTGGCTGATCCTGCTCTCCGAGTACTGGCGCTGGACCGGCGACGACGAGACCGTCAAGCACCTGCGGGACAACGCGCTGGCCGCGTTGCGCTGGATCGACGAGTACGGCGACCGGGACGGTGACGGCTACGTCGAGTACGCCACCCGCTCGCCGGAGGGCCTGGGCAACCAGTGCTGGCGGGACTCGCCGGACGGGGTCTGCTTCGCCGACGGCAGGATCCCCGTGCTGCCGCTGGCCACCTGCGACCTGCAGGGCTACACCTACGACGCCAAACTGCGGTTGGCCGAGTTGTTCGACGGGCCGTTGGGCAACCCCGCGTTGGCGCGTCGCCTGCGCGACGAGGCACACACCCTGCACGAGCGGTTCAACCGGGACTTCTGGATCGAGGAGCGGGGCGGCTACTACGCGGTCGCCCTGGACGGCGACAAGAACCGGGTGGATTCCAAGACGTCGAACATGGGTCACCTGCTGTGGAGCGGGATCGTGCCGCCGGAGCGGGCCGACGCGGTGGTGCGCCAGCTCATGTCGCGCGACATGTTCTCCGGTTGGGGCATCCGCACCCTGTCTCGGGAGGAGCGGCTCTACAACGCCCTCGGCTACCACCTCGGCACGGTCTGGCCCCACGACAACTCGATCGCCGCGCTGGGCCTGGCCCGCTACGGCTACCGGGCCGAGTCGAACCGGATCAGCCTGGCGATGTTCGAGGCGGCCGAGCAGTTCGGCCACCGACTGCCGGAGGCCCTGAGCGGTTTCGACCGGGAGCGGCTGCTGTTCGCCGTGCCGTACCCGACGGCGTGCAGCCCGCAGGCGTGGGCGGCCGGCACACCACTGGCCCTGGTCCGCGCCATGCTCGGCGTCAACCCGGTCGACGGGCGGCTCGTGCTCGACCCGGACATCCCCGAGAACCTGGGCCGGATCAGCGCCTCGCGGGTGCGCGCGTTCGGCGAAGAGTGGGAGGTGGAGGCGGTGGGCCGCCGCGGCCACGTACGCCTCCAGGCGAGCTGACGTTTGTCCGGGGCCTCGACGGGAAACGGCCCGCAATGACGAAACCTCGTGTGGTGATCGTGGGGGCCGGGTTCGCCGGTTACCACGCGGCGAAGACGTTGAGCCGGATCGCCCGGGACCGGGCCGAGATCGTGGTGCTGAACTCCACCGACTACTTCCTGTACCTGCCGCTGCTGCCGGAGGTGGCCGCCGGGGTGGTCGAGCCCCGGCGGATCGCCGTGCCCCTGACCGGGACGCTCAAGGGCGTACGTGTGGTGATCGGCGAAGCGGACCACGTCGACCTGCAGAACCGGTGGGTGGGCTTCACGCAGCCGGAGGGGGAGAAGAACCGGCTGGCGTACGACCGGCTGGTGCTCGCCGTGGGCAGTGTGAACAAGCTGCTGCCCATCCCCGGGGTCACCGAGTACGCGCACGGCTTCCGGGGGCTGCCCGAGGCGGTCTACCTGCACGACCACATCGTCCGGCAGGTCGAGCTGGCCGAGCAGGCCGAGGACCCGGCCGAGCAGTTGGCCCGGTCGACGTTCGTGGTGGTCGGCGCGGGCTACACGGGCACCGAGGTCGCCGCGCACGGGCAGTTGTTCACCGACGCGCTGCACGCCCAGCGGCCCCGGCTGACCGTGCGCCCCCGCTGGATGCTGCTCGACGTCGCCCCCCGGGTGTTGCCGGAGCTGGACAGGCGGATGTCGGAGACCTCGCACAAGGTGCTCAACCGGCGGGGCGTGGACGTCCGGATGGGGACCTCGGTGGCGGAGGCGACCTGCGACGGGGTGAAGCTCACCGACGGCGAGTACGTGCCGACCTGCACCCTCGTCTGGTGTGTCGGGGTGCGTCCCGACCCGTTCGTCAACGAGCTGGGTCTGCGTACCGACCGGGGCCGGTTGGTCACCGACGAGTTCCTCAACGTCCCCGGCTATCCGGAGGTGTTCGCCTGCGGCGACGCGGCCGCGGTGCCGGACCTCACCAACCCCGGTCAGGTCTGCGGGATGACGGCCCAGCACGCGCAGCGGCAGGGCAAGCTCGCCGCGCACAACATCGCCGCGTCGTACGGTTTCGGGAGGCGCAAGCCGTACAAGCACCACGACCTGGGTTGGGTCGTCGACCTGGGCGGCAAGGACGCGGCGGCGAACCCGCTGCACGTCAACCTGGCCGGATTGCCCGCCAAGGCGGTGACCCGGGCGTACCACCTGATGGCGATGCCGGGAAACCGCACACGTGTGGGCGCCGACTGGGTGCTGGACGCCGCGTTGACCCGGTCCGCGGTCCAGTTGGGCCTGGTGCCGGCGAACGCGGTCCCGTTGGAGAGCACGTCACCCGAGGTCGCGGCCCGGGGCCGCTGAGCGGTCCGGGCGGTCCGGGCGGTCCGGGCGGCCCGGGCGGTCCGGTCCTTCCGGGACGGCTGGGCGGGGTGCGGTCCGGCGCAGCCGGGTCGGCCCGTACTCGCGCAGCAGGGTCTGCACGATGCCGGCTGCGGGGATGGCCAGCAACGCGCCGAGCAGGCCGGCCAGCTCCGCCGCGAGCAGCACGCTGACCAGCACGGTCAGCGGGTTGAGCCGGACCGCGCGGGACAGGATGAGCGGCTGGAGAAGGTGGTTCTCGACCTGTTGGTAGACCACGAAGAAGACAAGCACGATCACTCCGGCGGTGGGGGAGTGCAGGAACCCGGCGCCGGCCGCGATCACCGCGCCGAGGGTGGCGCCGACCAACGGGATCAGGTCGGCCACCGCCACCAGCAGGGCGATCACCGCGGCGAACGGCACGCCGGTGAGGGCCAGCACCGGGTAGGTCAACCCGCCGCAGATCACGCTGATCAGCAGGTTGCCGGTGAGGTAGCCGGTCACGGTCCGCGACACGGCGCGCCCCACCCGACGCAGCCGCTCGCCCTCACCGTCCCCGGCCGCCGCGAGCACGCCGCCGGTGATCCGCGGCGATTCCAACACCATGAGGTACGCCAGCACGACGACAGTGACCAGCCCGGCGACCGTCTCCACGATGCCGCGCAGCACCCCGACCGCGGGTTGGCGCAGCCGGGTGCCGAGGTCGCGCAACTGGTCGGAGTGCGCGGAGGCGTACCGGCGGGCACCTGTGCGCTCCAGCAGCTGCCCCAGCGGTCCCCGGCCGGCGCGGGCGTCGCGCAGCAGCTCGGGAGCCCGGTCGGCGAACCGGCCCAACTCGTCCAGGAGCGGCACCAGGATGACAGTGGCCACGGCGGACACGACAACGAGCGCGGCGAGGAACACCAGCAGCGTGGCGAGCGCCCGGCGCCGCACGAGTCGGCGTTGCACCCGGTCGACGAGGGGCTTGAGCGCGACGGCGAAGAAGGCCGCCACCACGACCCACACCAGCACCCGGCGGGTCGCGTACACGAAGGCCAGCGCGAACGCCGTCGTCAGCACCAGACCGATCACGATCAGGGTCCGGCGGGCGGTCACCCGTACGTCGGCGTCGCTCACCCGCCGGGCCTTCCCCGCGCAGGCCGTCGGAAACCCGGCACCACACCTGATTGCGGACGGTCGGTCAGCGCGTGTCGCCGTCGCCGGCGGGGCGGGCGCCCGCGACGAACGTGTCGAGCGCGGCGCCGTGCAGCAGACCGCCGGGCACCGGATCGCGCAGGGCGGCCACGGCGAGCCTGCCGACCGGCAGCCCGCCGGGGCGGGGCGTCGCGGCGAGCACCAGGTTGCCGTAGCGGCGGCCACGCAGCATCCGCCTGTCGCCGAGCACGCCCACGTCGCCGAAGACCGCCCGCAGGACCGCCACCTGCACGCGGGTGCCGACCAGCGGCGGCAGATCCGTGACGTTCACCAGGTAGAGGCCGTCCGGGCGCAGGGTCCGCGCCACCTCGGCCGCGAACTCGACGGTACGGACGTGCCGGGGCATCCGGGCCGCCCGGTAGATGTCGGCGATCACCAGGTCGTAGCTGCCAGCCGGGGTCGCGGTGACCGCCTCCCTGGCATCGGCGACCTCCACCCGCACCTCGGGCGGCAGTGGTGGCAGCTCCCGGGCGACCAGCTCGACCACCGCCGCGTCCCGTTCGACGACCCGCTGCGCCGAGCCGGGCCGGGTCGCCGCCAGCCAGCGGGGCAGCGTCAACGCGCCGCCACCCAGGTGCAGGACGTCCAGCGGGACGCCGCGCGGGGCCGCCAGCTCCGCCGCGGCGGCGATCCGCCGGACGTACTCGAAGTGCAGGTGCCGCGGGTCCTCGACGTCCACGTACGACTGCTCGACGCCTGCCGAGAGCAGCGTCCGCCCGGTCCGGCGGACCGGATCGGTCACCAGTTCCAGCCGGTCGGCGCGGTTCATGACCGGCACGGTAGCCGAGCGGGCCGGCGGAGCGGGTCGTGCCCCGCGTCCGCCGGCCGTCGTCCGCGCCGATGGCCGGTCAGCCGGCCATCCCGGCCCCCACCTCGTCGATCGCGTCGTCGATCCGGTGGGCGAGGTCCACGTCGAGTGCCGTCACCCCGTCGGCCTGGCTGGTCCGTACGGTCAGCACGGCAGCCGTGCCGCCGGGGCGCCCGATGCTCGGGCCGCGCCCGGTCTCCTGACGCAGCCGGTCGAGCCGGTCGAGCACCCGGTCCAGGTTGTCCGGCGGCAAGGCGACCACGCGGTACAGTCCGTCGCTGTCACCGGCCCAGTACGGCAGGTCGTCGAGCGCCGCCTGGAGCTGGTCCGCGTCCAGCGTGGGCGTGGTGGTGGAGGCGCCCACGAGACCGCCGCCGGCCTCCGGCGGGTTCAGCAGCTCGCGCAGCCCGTCCGGTACGTGCAGCGACTCGACGAGGTCGCCGTCCTGGTCGGCGAGCGCCGTGAGGGTCGCCTCCGCCTGGTAGCGGGCCTGCTCCGGCGTACGGCCGCTGATGCGGCCCACCTCGGCCAGGAAGCCGGGCAGGTCGCGGTGCCGCTCGATGCCGTCGACCGGCAGGACGTCGTGCAGCGAGTTCGGGACCGCGGCGAGCAGTCGCTGCCGCTCGGCGGCCTCCAGGGCGAAGGCCAGGACCAGCACTGTCGCCTCGGCGCCGACCTTGGCCGTCTGGAAGTCCACACCGGCCCGGCGCCCGACCTCACCGACGAGGTCCTGGTAACCCACGCTGCTCACTCCGGCCCCACCGGCCGGCGGGGACGGTTGCGGTCGCGGATTGTCAGGTGTTCCGAGCGTCGGCGGGGCGGGCCCACCACGCGTGGAGTCCTGCTTGTGCCGGCCGGCCGGCGGTGGCCCTGCCCTCTTGCCCTGGTCGAGACTGCTGACCTGCTTGGAGGCGCTCAGACTGGCGCCGAACTCGCTGGGCTGGCGACCCTGTTCGCGGGCCTGCCGGGCCAGTGCCCGGCGCCGCTGGTTGTCGCCCTCCATCTGCTTGCGCATGGCGTGACACCCCTTCCGCTGGGGATCGTGACTGCGTCCGTCGCCTTCCCGCCGTCCCGGGAGCCGAAACGGACGCCGCCGGGTGGGCCGGCCGGGCCTCGAGGGGCTTCATCCGCCACGGGTGAGGGGCGCTCACCCGCACGGCCCGCACGATCGGCTCAGGACCGGAGTTCTTCCGAGGCACGCGGAAGGAAGGTCGTCATGAAGCGGATCGTCGAGATCGTCCCCGCACGACCCGGCTGGTACGCGCGCTGGCAGCTCACGCCCGATGCCACGAGGTGCTACCCGGTGAGCCTGTGGGCGCTGGTGGAGGAGTCCGACGGGTCCGGCCGTGAGGTGGTCGGCATGGACTGCATCGGCCAGTGGCCCGGCGCGGACGACAACGAGGCGGGTGCGGAGTTCGTCCGCTACCTGTACCAGACGCCCGATTCGGGTGTTCCGGAGGACGCCGACGCGACGCCGCTCGGCGCGCTCCGTGACGACGGACCCCGGCTCCAGCCCATGACGGCTCCCTAGACATTCCTCCGGCCCCCGACCCCAGGTCCCAGGGTCGGGGGCCACCCCCCGGCCGGGGGGTGGCCGGTTCAGCCGATGGAGCGAACGTCGGCGTCGGTCGTGACGTGGTCGACGGTCGTGACGTGGTCGATGGCGAGCAGCTCGGTCAGGCCGGTGCGGTCGAGCATCTGCCGCAGCTGTGGGCTGACCCCTGTCAACCGGATCGTTCCGGCGGCGCGGCGCACCACCAGCAGCGCGCTGAGCCCGGAGGAGTCGCAGAGGCTCACAGCGGTCAGGTCGATGAGCAGCCGCGCATCCCCCGTGTCGCTCAGCTGCGCCGCAGCCGTGATCAGCTCGGGTGCGGTGTCGTAGTCGAGCTCACCGGTCAGCCGCAGCTGGACGTGCCCGGCGTCGGGCCGGGTCACCTCGATGGTCAGCAGCTGGTCGGGCACCCCACCATGGTCCCAGTCCGGGGCCCGAACGCAAAGCCGGGGGGACCGACACGTGGCCCGTGTCGCGGTGCGTCCGCCAACGCTCAGCCGGTCGCCGCGGGTCGTTGCTCGCCCGGTCGCGCCTGCGCGGGCCGGGTCAGCAGCCCCGCCACCCCTGTGATGTCGAGGATGGAGGCCAGGAACGCGGGGACGGCCCGTAGCCGGACCGTGGTGCCGACGTGCCGACCCTCCCGCCAGGCGTGCACGATCACGGCGAGGCCGGTGCTGTCGATGAAGTGCAGGTCGCCGAAGTCCAGTACCAGGGTCGGTGGCGCGTCGGCGAGCACCCGGTCGACCTCGTCGCGCAACGGCGCGCACGTCGCGTACGCCAGCTCGCCGACGACCCGGATCAGAGGCCCGTCGGGGTCGGACAGATCGACGGATGTTGTCAGCGGTGTGGCCTCGGGTCGTCGCCCTGGGGATAGCACGTTCACGCCCTTCCACCGGTGCCGCTCGGGCCGGTTCGGAAAGGATCGTAACAACGCCCCGTGAGGTCCGCCGGGTACGCGGTCCGGGCCCACCGAGCTGCCGCGAGGTGCCGCTTTCGGCATGCCGGCGTAGGGTGGTCGGGAGACAGGTGATCCCAGACGCCGGTCCCCGCGCGGGTCCGGTGGACCACGAGGAGTGAGGCTCAGCTGGTGACTGCTTCCGACGTCAGGGGCTTCGACCCGGGCGACGGACGGATCTCCACGCCGAGTGTCACCCGGGCGTTGGTGTACTCCGCCGACGCCGCGCCCCAGCCTGCGGTTCTGCCGCCGCTGGCTCCCGACCGGGATCGGGCCGAGCCCGACTGGTCGGAGGTCGTCGAGCACTTCCGCGAGGGTCTGGTGATCTGTGACGCCGACGGCGTCGTGCGGCACGTCAGCCCGGTGGCCGAGCGGCTGCTGCCCGAGGTGGTCCCCGGCGAGCAGCTCACCGCCGCCGGTGTGACCGGTCTGAGCGAGGACAGCCCGGCACGTTTCATTCACGGCGGCCGTCAGCTCACCGCCCGCCGGGTGTCCCTGTCCGGCGGCCGGTGCTGCTGGTACGTGGAGGACGTCACCGAGAGCGCGAGCCGCGCCGACGCGCTGCTGGCCGAGCGGGCTCGGTCGGCCTTCCTGGCCGTGGTGGGCGACAAGCTGGGCAATCCGCTGCATCCGGATCGGGCCGCCGCCGCGGTCGTCCGTCTCGCCGTGCCGACCCTGGCGGAGGTGGCCGTGCTGGTGCTCGCGCCGCGGGCAGGTCGGGCCCGCTGGTGGCGCGCGTCCCGCGGCGACGACGAGACGCCACTGGTGGACAGCGGCGTGCTCCCCGGCGCCGACCTGCCGGCGGCCATCGCCGACGGGCTGAGCGGGGTGGAGCCGCACGCGGTGGACTGGCTGGTGGAGCAGGCGGTCGACGCGGGCTGGCTGCCCGGGCTCAGCGGCGCCGAGAGCACCGCCCGGGTCGTTCCGCTGCCGGGCCGGGACGCCCCGGCCGGCGTGCTGCTGGTGGCCCGTCGCAACACCCGCTGGTACGACGAGGACGACGTGCAGCTGGTCCGCGCTTTCGCGGCCCGCGCGGGCGCCGCGTTGACCACCGCGCTGCTCTACCGCGACCAGGCGGAGGTGGCCGACACCCTCCAGGCCAGTCTGCTGCCGGTGGAGCCGGCCGAGGCCGCCGGTGTGCAGTGGGGCACCGCGTACCGGCCGGCACAGGCGGGGCTGCGCATCGGCGGCGACTTCTACGGGTCGCACCGGCTCCCCGATGGCGGTTCGGTGTTCTTCCTCGGCGACGTGTCCGGCAAGGGTGTCGAGGCGGCCGTCTTCACCGGCCAGCTGCGGCAGTGCCTCCAGGCGCTGCACCGGTTGGAGTCGAATCCGGGCCGACTGCTGCGGCTGCTCAACGACGCCCTGCTGGAGACGACCCAGGCGCACGGTCAGGGCCGGTTCGCCACGATGGTGCTCGGCGTGGCCCGCCCGCACCGCGACGGTGGCCTCACCCTCACCATGGCCGGCGGGGGGCACCTGCCGCCGCTGCTGCTGCGCGCCTCGGGTGAGGTCGAGGTCGTGCCGCTGCGCGGCATGCTGATCGGGGTGGTGCCCGATCCGCGCGTCGGCGAGGTGACCGTCCGGCTGGCCCCCGGCGAAACGTGCCTGCTCTACAGCGACGGGGTGACCGAGGCCCGTGGTGGTCGCCGGGGCGACGAGCAGTTCGGCCAGGAGCGGCTGCTCACCGCCGTGACCGGTTGTCAGCGGATGCCGGCGCCCGCCCTGGCCGAGCGGGTCGAGCAGGTCACCTGCGACTGGCTGGGGCACGGCGACCACGACGACATCGCGGTGCTGGCGTTGCGCGCGGTCGGTCCGGGCGGCCGTAGCGCCCGGCACCTGCACTCGGTGCCCGAGCCGGTGAGCGCCGAACCGCGGAGGGGGACCGACTCGTGAGCGCTCCGACGGCTGCCGTCGACCCGACCGACGCGTACCGCAGCTACCTGGACTGTCTCAGCGACGCCGACGAGTACGCCGCCATCGACGTCGCGATCGCCCTGCTCGACGCGGGCGTGCCCGCCGAACGGGTACTGCTCGACCTGGTCGCGCCCGCCCAGGCCGAGGTGGGCGAGCGGTGGGCGCGCAACGAGTGGAGCGTGGCGCAGGAGCACGCCGCCACGCACATCAGCGAACGGGTGGTGGCGGCGGTGGCCGCGCACGCCAACCCCCGCCCCACCGGTGGGCGCGTCGTGGTGGCCTGCATGGACGGGGAGTGGCACGCCCTGCCACCCCGGTTGGTCGCCGAGGTGCTGCGGCTGCGCGGTTGGCAGGTGACCTTCCTGGGCGCCAGCGTGCCGGCGGCGCACCTCGTGTCGTACCTGCACCGGCACGACGCGCACGCGGTCGCCCTGGCGTGCGCGCTGCCGATGCGGCTGCCGTACGCCCACCGGATGATCGAGGCGTGCCGCCGCTCTGACGTACCGGTGGTGGTGGGTGGTCGTGGTTTCGGCCCGGACGGGCGGTGGGCCGCCCGGCTCGGCGCGGCGTGGGCCCCGAGCGCGCCCGCGGCGGCCGAGCTGATCGCCGACGAGCGCGCGCTGCGCCGGGTCCCACCGGCCGAGCTGTCGCACCTGGCCGACGACGAGTACGCGAGTCTGGTCCGCAGGCGGGGCGAGCTGATCGACAGCGCACTCGCCGACCTGCGGGAGCGGGTGCCGGCGGTGGGGGGCTACACGGCCGCCCAGCTCGACTCGACGATCAGCGACCTGGGCCACATCGTGGACTTCCTGGCCGCCGCGCTGTACGTGGACGATCCGTCTCTGTTCACCGGGTTCGTCGAGTGGCTGGTGGGGATCCTGGGGAGCCGGGGGGTGCCGGCCGCCGCTGTCGACCTCACCCTGGGGCACTACGCCGCTGTCCTGCGGGACTTCCCGCGTGCGGCGCACACGCTGGCGCTGAGCCGGCCGGGCGCGGCCGCACCGGACTCGCACGCCGTGCCCTGAGCGTCCTACCGGCGACAACCGAGTCGATCACCGCGGCCTGCGGGCGCCGACCTACCTCTGCGTATACTTGCCGCACTGCAAACGTCCCACCGGAGCCGGTGGAGCGAGGGGGAGAACGGTGACGTTCAGCGTCAGGTACGCCGGGCGCGACGGCGGTGGTGCTCGCCTGCAGCTCGCCGGTGAACTGGACCTGAGCACGGCCCCCGAGCTGACCGCCGCGATCGACAGGCTCACCGAGGCGGGCGAGAGCCGGGTGCTGCTCGACCTCGCCGACCTCACGTTCTGCGACTCCACAGGCATGGCCGTCTTCGTCAGGGGGGACAACCGGGCAGCCGCCCAGGGCGGTTGGTTGCGGCTCACCGGCGCCCGCGGTCGGGTCGAGCGTGTTTTGCGGGTCACCGGTCTGGCAGACGTGTTGCGCTACGAACCGGACACTGTCGACCCGGCGTCCCGCAGCGCCTCCTGATGGGCTAGATTTCCCCGCCAACACGGTGACCGTCAGGTCCCGTCTCCGTCGACTCGAGGCAGGTAGTGATGGGCGTAGACAGCCCGCAGCCGGTACGCATCCTGGTGGTCGACGACGACCCGGGTGACGTGCTGATGATCGAGGAAGCGCTGGCGGACTCGGACGTCGAAAAGGTCATCGACGTGGTCAGCGACGGCGAGGAGGCGATGGAGTTCCTGCGCGCCGAGGGCCGCCACGAGCAGGCGCGACGCCCCGACGTCATCCTGCTGGACCTGAACATGCCCCGGATGGACGGGCGGCAGGTGCTCGGCGCGGTGAAGCAGGACGAGGATCTGCGCACCATCCCCATCGTGGTGCTGACGACCTCGAACGCCGACACCGACATCGTCGGCAGCTACACGCTCCAGGCCAACGCGTACGTCACAAAGCCGATCGACCTCGACGACTTCAACGACGTGGTACGCCGCATCGACGAGTTCTTCGGCCGGGTGGTGGTCCTGCCCAAGCGCCCCTGAGACCGGGGTCGGGCCGTCCGCGCCCTCGGATGCTGAACATTTTTCCCGAACCTCCTCGGCCGCTGCCGGCGCCGTCGAGGATCCAGTGGGGAAGTAACAGCAGCTGCCTGGGGGGCGACAGGATGAGGTTCTCCGTCGTTGAGACCGGTTACGACATGCGGCAGGTGGATGCCTGCCTGGACGAGCTGGGGGTCCGGTTGGCCCGACTCGCCGCGCGGGCCGAGTGTGCCGCCGGGGCCGCCCGGGAGTGGGACGAGATCCGCGAGGAGGCGGCGTTTCTCAGCGGCCTGCTCCAGCGGCTCGATCTGGGCGACGCCGCGGTGACCCGGCGCAGCCAGGACGTGGTGCGTCGGGAGGCGGCCGAGATCCTGGCCCAGGCCCGCGCCGAGCTGGACGAGGCCCGCGCGGAGGCGCGGCAGGTGCGCGAGCGGGCGTACACCGAGGCCGTGCAGGCCCGCCGCGAGTTCGAGGCGGCGTTGCACGCCCGACGGCGGCGCGTGGCGCGGGCCGACGAGATCCTCAGTGGGGTGACTGTCGACGGTGAGATGGCCGCCGAGGCGGTGCCCGCCGACACGGCGACGGCGGCGGCCGGCACGGGCGTGCCGGCGACCCGTGTGGCCGCCGGTGGCCTGGGCGAGGAGCAGACCCGGTAGCGCGCGCTCCTCAGGTCACGCGGTGAGGGCCGCCGCGACGGTGGTGGCCCGCTCCTCGTGCTGGGCGTACGCGTCGGGGTAGGCGGAGATCTGCACCGACTGGGCGGCGGCGGTGACGCTCATGTCCTGCCAGCCGGGGATCTCGTTGAGCGCCGAGTAGAAGGCCCGGGCGGCGTACGACGGGCGCATCAGCTCGGCCACCGTGCCCCAGCCGCTGCTGGGCCGCTGCTGGAACAGGCCGACCGAGTCGTGGTCGGAGCCGCTGCCCTGGTTCGGGTACTGCGCCGACTCGGGCAGCACGTCGCTGGCCAGGTTGTAGAGGTTGCTCTCCTGCATCGCCGTGGCCAGCGCGACCACGAGGGCGCGGCGCGGCATCTTCATCTCCAGGCCGACGTCCACGATGATTTTGGCGTTGTCCATCTGGGCCTGGTCGAGGCCGGCGACCGGGCGGGGCCGGCGGGGCTTGACCGGCTTCTTCGGGGCCTTGCGGACGGCGGCGCGGCTGGGGGTGGGCGTCGCCACCGGGCTGGGGGTGACCCGGGCGGGGGCGAGGTCCCGGTCCAGCGAGCGGGAGGCGCGTTCGTCGGCGATGGCGGCGCGGTCGGCGACCGCCTCGGCGAGCGGCTCCACGGGGCGGCTGTCGTCCTCGGCGCCGCGGGCGGTGGCCACGGCGGCCAGACCGAGACAGCAGGTGACACCGGTGGCCAGGGCGACCCGGACCGGCGTGGAGCCCAGCAGGCTCCGCCGCGGCGGTTCGGGGGCCCGGTGACGGCCGATCGTCCGTTCGGTTGATGCGGCGTCGCCCGAGAGGGTGGTCGGGCGCGCGTCGGTCAGCTTCTGGTCGGAGGGGTCGTCGGGATGCACCCGCCGAGGCTAGATAGCTCAGGGCCCGATGCCATCGGCACTTACGGTGGCATGCGCCACAATTTGCCCGGATCGCGGACGCAATAAGGGGCGAAGGCCATAGCAAGGCCAGAACCTCGCCGATCGGGCCAGACGGTTATTTCCGATTGGCCGTCTGAAGGCGGTCATCCGATCGAGCCCGCGCGCCCGATCGGGCCGCACTGCGGCATCACCCGTACGGGCGAGGGCGGCGTGCCGGAACGTCTGACGCCGACCTGCCCCAGACGGAGGGTCAGTGGCGGCCGTTCTCCGCAGGCGTGACGGTCAGCCGATGCCTGGTGTTGTCGCCGCTGGAGAAGGGCCAGAGCCGGTCGGCGTACTCGACCAGGTCCGCGAGCTGGTCCCGGCTGAGACCGGCCGACGAGATCTCGGCGTGCACGTCGGCCCGGTAGCGGCCGTCGTTGTCGCGTCCCAGCTTCGCCTCCGCCCGCACCTGGACCGTGTGCGCCTCGTCGGTGATCTCCCCGGCCACCTCCACCGCCGCGTGGTGCAGGCAGGACGCGAAGGCCGCCGCCAGCAGCTGCTCCGGGGTCAGCCCGGTGCAGTGCGGTGCCAGCGGTGACGCCAGCGCGGTGGAGAGCCCGCCATCGTCGGTGCGTACGTGACCGCCCTCGGCGGTCGCGGTGGCCTCACGCAGCCAGGAACTCTGATCCGGCATCGCGTTTCTCCCGTCGCTCTCCGCCCGGCTACCCGGCACTGGGCCGCCGAAACGCCGCGAGCGCGACGGTCAGCGGGCGTCCCACCCGTCGGTGAGCGCCACGGCCTCGGTGGCCTCCGTCGCCGCGCGCTCGGTCCACGGCGACACCGGAGCCGGTTCGCGGGGGGCCGGCACCAGCATCGGCACGTACACCCGGGCGTCCACGGCCTCGGCGAGCAGTAGCGCGGCGACCAGGCTGGTCGGGCGTCGCGCCGGGTCGTGGGCCAGGCAGGAGTGGCACAGCTCCACCACCTCCGGCGGCAGCCCGTCGATCTCGGGCAACCGGTCCGGCGGGCGGCTCCGACGCGCGCCGAGCAGCTCGCTCGTGCTGTCCGCCAGGTACGGCAGGCGGCTGGTGAGGCAGTAGTAGAGAAGTACCCCCAGCGCGTACATGTCCGCCGCCGGGGTGGCCGGCGCGCCGTCGAGCTGCTCGGGTGCCAGGTACGCAGGTGTGCCCATCAGCATTCCCGCCGGCAGCGGGTCCGATGCGCCGCTGGGCGTGGCGATGCCGAAGTCGAGCACCTTCACGCCGGCCGGGGTGAGCATGACGTTCGCCGGTTTCACGTCCCGGTGCACGATGCCGCTGGCGTGCGCGGCGGCCAGCGCCGCCGCGACCTCAGCACACACCCGGGTGGAAATCCGCCAGTCCAGCGGACCGGACCGCAGGTGCGCGGCGAGCGTCTCGCCCTCGGCGAGTTCCATGACGATGTACGGCACCGCCCGACCAGGCAGTGTGGACGAGGTGCCGAAGTCGTGCACGCTCGCCACGTTGGGGTGCACCAGGCGGGCCGCCGAGCGGGCCTCCTCGCGGATCCGTTCCACCGGACCGTGCTGCCCGTCCGGGCCGGGCAGGATCAGCTTCACCGCGACCGGCCGGTCCAGGACCTCGTCGTGGGCCCGCCACACCTCCGACATCCCGCCGACGCCGATGCGCTGTTCGAGCCGGTATCGCCCGCCCAGCGTCCGCATCGCTCACTCCTCGCCCCGGACCCGCCGGCGGCGGGTGCTCCGATCGCGGTACCCGGGCTCCGAGCTGGGCAAACCGACGCGGGAATCGTGGGGGGCCGATCCCGCCGTACCTCACTGCGGCCGGACGACCGGTGCGGTAGCTTGCGAGCCAGGGCCGGCTCACTGAGCGTGCCGGCGCGGTCACCGAGGGGACGCCGCGATGGGCCAGGTCACCGTACGCTTCGTCGACGGGCCCGCGGACGGCCTGGTGCGGCAGGTGCCGGCCGGCCCGGACGGCACCCCGCCGCAACGGTGGATCATGCGCCATCCCGACGGCACCGGCCCGAACCAGCCCGGCCCCGACCACCTCTACGAACGCGACAAGCCGGACGGCCTGGGCGGCTGGACCATGCGGTTCGTCCGTACCGACGCGTTCGGGGTGTCCGAGTGAACCGGCCGTGAGGCGCGCCTGCCGCACAGCTGGCGCACAGGCGGCGCAGGGGCGCGGCACAGGTGCTCCGCCCACGATGGGGGCATGGTGCTGGACGGGCAGGTCGCGCAGGGCCGGATCGAGCTGCGTCGCCCCGACGGCGAGCCGGTCCGGGTGCTGGTGGTCGACGACGAGGCGACGCTCACCGACCTGCTGTCGATGGCGCTGCGTTACGAGGGCTGGCAGGTACGCAGCGCGGGCAACGGCATGGCCGCGCTGAGCGCCGCGCGGCAGTTCCAACCGGACGCCGTGGTGCTCGACGTGATGCTTCCCGACCTGGACGGCTTCCAAGTGTTGCGCCGGCTTCGCGAGCACGCCCCGACTGTGCCGGTGCTCTTCCTGACCGCGCGCGACGCCGTCGAGGAACGCATCGCCGGCCTGACCGTCGGAGGCGACGACTACGTCACCAAGCCGTTCAGCCTGGAGGAGGTGATCGCCCGGCTGCGCGCGCTGCTGCGCCGCTCCGGCTTCGCGGTCACCGCCCGGGAGGACGCGGTGCTCACCGTCGGTGACCTGAGCCTCGACGAGGACAGCCACGAGGTACGCCGTGCCGACCAGTTGATCACCCTCACCGCTACCGAGTTCGAGCTGCTGCGTTACCTGATGCGTAACCCGCGCCGGGTGCTCAGCAAGGCGCAGATCCTCGACCGGGTGTGGAACTACGACTTCGGCGGCCAGGCCAACGTGGTCGAGCTGTACATCTCGTACCTGCGCAAGAAGATCGACGCCGGGCGCGCCCCGATGATCCACACGTTGCGCGGCGCGGGTTATGTCCTCAAGCCGGCCGAGTAGCCGCCGCCCGGTGCGCGCCGCCCGCCGGTGGCTGGCCGGCCGGTCCCTGCGTACCCGACTGGTGTTCGCCCTTGTCGCCCTGCTCGCCGTGGTCAGCGTCGCCATCGGCGGGCTGACCACTGTGGCGTTGCGGCACTTCCTGGTCGACCGGCTCGACGCGCAACTCTCGCCCGCGACGGCGATGCGAGGTGACCGTCCGGGGCGGCCGGCCTTCCCGGGCAGCGGTCCGGCCATCCCACCCGGCTCGCCGTCCGGAACGGTGGTCGCGGTGATCACCGACGGCCGGGTGACGAGCGCGCGGACCCTCACCAACAGCCCGTCCAGCGACGACCCGTTCCCCGACGAGCAGGTCGTCCCGGTCGGGGAGGTCGCCGCCCTGGCGGACCTGCCGGTCGGGGCCACGCCACGCACCGTCGACCTCGGCGCCCGCGGTGACTACCGGGCCGTGGCCCGGCAGTACTGGGACGGCCGGGTACGCGTCGTCGCCATCCCGCTGTCCGGCGTCCAGGAGACCGTCTGGGCGCTTGCCGCCGCGCAGGCCGGGGTGGCCGCCGTCGGGCTGGTCATCGCCGGTGCCGCCGGCGCGTTGATCGTGCGGGCCACGCTGCGCCCGCTGAACCGGGTGGCCACCACCGCGACCCGGGTCACCGAGCTGCCGCTGGACCGGGGCGAGGTGGCCCTCGCGGTCCGCGTTCCGGCCGAGGACACCGACGCGCGGACCGAGGTGGGCCAGGTCGGCGCGGCGCTGAACCGGATGCTGGGCCACGTCGCCGACGCCCTCGCCGCCCGGCAGGCCAGCGAGACCCGGGTACGCCAGTTCGTCGCCGACGCCAGCCACGAGCTGCGTACCCCCCTCGCGGCCATTCGCGGGTACGCCGAGGTGGCCCGGCGTGGCCGCGACGAGGTTCCGGCCGACGTGGCGCATGCGCTGCGTCGCGTCGAGTCCGAGAGCACCCGGATGACCAGCCTCGTCGACGACCTGCTGCTGCTGGCCCGCCTCGACACCGGCCGGCCGCTCGCCGTCGAACCGGTCGACGTGACCGCGCTGGTGATCGACGCGGTCAGCGACGCCCACGTGGCAGGCCCGGAGCACCGCTGGCAGCTCGACCTGCCCGACGTGGTGATCCGGGTGCCCGGCGACGCGGCCCGGCTGCACCAGGTGGTGGCGAACCTGCTGGCCAACGCCCGCGTGCACACCCCACCCGGCACCACTGTGACGACCACGCTGAGCGTCGACGGGAACGACGCGGTGCTCGCCGTCGCCGACGACGGGCCAGGAGTGCCGGCGGAGCTGCGACCGGCCATGTTCGAAAGGTTCGCCAGGGGCGACAGCTCCCGCTCGCGGGAGCACGGCAGCACAGGCCTCGGCCTGGCGATCGTCGCGGCGGTCGTGGAGGCCCACCACGGCACTGTCGCGGTCCACAGCCGCCCGGGACGGACCGTCTTCACCGTCCGGCTGCCCAATCCCACAGCCGACGCATAGGCGGCGCACGGCGTCGCGCCAGCCCGGCGCCCAAGGCTGGGCCCATGGACAGAACCGAGGCCCTACCGACGACGCCCGCCGACCCGGGCCCGCCGCCAACGGCGACGCGCCCCGCCGAGCCCTCGCCGCCGACGCGCCGCTCACCGGCCTGGACCCGGCCCGCGCTGGCGACCCTGCTGCTCGCCACCGCCGTGCTCTACATCTGGGGGCTGGGCGCCTCCGGCTGGGCCAACTCGTTCTACGCGGCGGCGGTGCAGGCCGGCTCGGTGAGCGCGAAGGCGTTCCTCTACGGCTCGTCGGACGCTGCCAACTCCATCACCGTCGACAAGACACCCGCGTCGCTGTGGCTGATGGCCCTGTCGGTACGCCTGTTCGGGCTCAACAGCTGGGCCATGCTCGTCCCGCAGGCGCTGTGCGGGGTCGCCTCGGTGGGCGTGCTGTACGCGACCGTGCAGCGCTGGTACGGGCCGGTCGCCGGCCTGGTCGCGGGTGCGGTCCTCGCCGTCACTCCGGTGGCGACGCTGATGTTCCGGTTCAACAACCCCGACGCGCTGCTGGTCCTGCTGCTTGTCGCCGGCGCGTACGCCACCGTGCGGGCGGTGGAGACGGCCAGCACCCGGTGGATGGTGCTCGTCGGCGTGCTCGTCGGCTTCGGCTTCCTGACCAAGATGCTCCAGGCGTTCCTCGTGGTGCCCGTCTTCGCCGGGGTCTACCTGCTGGCCGCGCCGACCGGACTGTGGCGGCGGGTCCGGCAGCTGCTGCTGGCCGGCCTCGCGGTGCTGGTGTCCGCAGGCTGGTGGGTGGCGTTGGTCGAGCTGGTCCCGGCCAGCGCCCGGCCGTACATCGGCGGGTCGCAGGGCAACAGCATCCTGGAGCTGACCCTCGGCTACAACGGCCTCGGCCGGATCACCGGTGACGAGGTCGGCAGCGTCGGCGGCGCAGGTCCCCGGATGGACGGGGGAGGCGGTGGTCCGTTCTCCGGGCAGACCGGCCTGCTGCGGATGTTCGACGGCGAGATCGGCGGTCAGGTCTCCTGGCTGCTGCCGGCCGCGCTGATCATGCTCGTCGCCGGGCTGGTGCTGGCCGGGCGGGCGGCGCGTACCGACCGGACCCGGGCCGGGCTGCTGCTCTGGGGCGGCTGGCTGCTGGTCACCGGCCTGATCTTCAGCTTCATGTCCGGCATCTTCCACGCGTACTACACGGTGGCGCTCGCCCCGGCCGTCGGCGCGCTCGTCGGCATCGGTGTGACGCTGCTCTGGCGGCAACGCCGCCCGCGTCCCGCGCCGGACGGTGCCACGGTGCCCGGGTCACGCGCACAGCGGTGGCGTCCACTCGCCGCCACGGTGGCGCTCGCCGGCACCCTCGCGGTCACCGTCTGGTGGGCGTGGGTGCTGCTCGGGCGCAGCCCCGACTGGTACCCGTGGCTGCGGGTCGTGGTGCTCGTCGCCGGCCTGCTCGGCGCGGTGCTGCTCCTGCTCGTCACCCGGCTGCCCCGCCGGTTCGTGCCCGTGGTCCTGGGCCTGGGCGTGGCGGCGGCCCTCGCCGGTCCGGCGGCGTACGCGGTCCAGACCGCCGCGACCCCGCACACCGGGTCGATCCCGAGCGCCGGCCCGTCCGTGGCCGGCGCCTTCGGGCGCGGCGGTTTCCCCGGCGGGCGACCGGCCGGCGGCCAGTTCCCCGGCGGGGGCCGGGACGATGGCGGCCGCGACCCAGGGGGCCGCGACGGTGGCCGGATGCCCGGGTTCCCCGGCGGTAGTCAGATGCCCGGCTTCCCCGGCGGTGGTCAGATGCCCGGGTTCCCCGGGGGCGGTCAGATGCCCGGGTTCCCCGAGGGCGGCCAGATGCCCGGCTTCCCCGGCGGTGGTCAGGGCCGCGAGGCAGCCGGGGGGATGGGCGGGCTGCTCGACGCCCGCGAGCCCAGCGCCGCGCTGCGTGAGCTGCTGGAGCGCGACAGCGACACCTACACCTGGGTGGCGGCGACCATCGGCTCGAACAACGCCTCCGGCTACCAGCTCGCCACCGGCGAGCCGGTGATGCCGATCGGCGGATTCAACGGCAGCGACCCGTCACCGACCCTCGCGCAGTTCCAGCGCCACGTCGCCGACAGGAAGATCCACTACTTCGTCGGTGGCGGTGGCTTCCGGGCCAACGGCGGGAGCTCGGCCTCGCAGGAAATCTCCACCTGGGTCCAGGAGACCTTCACACCGCAGACCGTGGACGGGGTCACCGTCTACGACCTGAGCACCGGCGGGGCCGCGTCGTGAGCGCGGTCAGCGGTCCCCGCGCCGCCGTCCGGAACCGCCCCGCCGGCGCCGGCGTCGTGCTGGACGTGGTGATCCCGGTCTACAACGAGGAGACCGACCTCGGGCCGTGCGTACGCCGGCTGCACGCCCACCTGAGCGAGCACTTCCCGTACCCGTTCCAGATCACCATCGCCGACAACGCAAGCGTCGACGGCACCCTGAACGTCGCCGACGGTCTCGCCTGCGAACTGCCCGGCGTCGACGTGCTGCACCTCGACGCCAAGGGCCGGGGCCTGGCGCTGTCGGCCGCCTGGTCGGCGTCGTCCGCGCCGGTGCTCGCGTACATGGACGTGGACCTGTCCACCGACCTGGCGGCGCTGCTGCCGCTTGTGGCGCCGCTGATCTCCGGGCACTCCGATCTGGCGATCGGCACCCGCCTGGCGCGTACCTCCCGGGTGGTGCGCGGGACCAGGCGGGAGGTCATCTCGCGGGCGTACAACCTGCTGTTGCGGGGGGCGTTGTCGGCGCGGTTCTCCGACGCGCAGTGCGGGTTCAAGGCGATCCGCGCCGACGTGGCCGCTCGGCTGCTCCCGCTGGTACGCGACACCGGCTGGTTCTTCGACACCGAACTGCTGGTGCTCGCCCAGCGGGCGGGACTGCGCATCCACGAGGTGCCGGTGGACTGGGTCGACGACCCGGACAGCCGTGTCGACATCGTCGCCACCGCCCTGGCGGACCTGCGCGGCATCGGCCGGCTGGGGCGGGCGTTGCTGACCGGAGCGCTGCCGCTGACCGACCTGCGGGCGCAGCTCGGCCGGGCACCGCTGGCCGCGCCGCCCGCGCGGGTGCCGGCCGGGTTGCCCCGGCAGCTGGTCCGGTTCGCCGCCGTCGGGGTGGCCAGCACGTTCGCGTACCTGCTGCTCTTCGTGGCCACCCGGGGCGCGCTGGGCGCGCAACCGGCGAACCTGCTGGCGCTGCTGGTGACCGCCGTGGCGAACACGGCAGCGAACCGGCGGGTGACGTTCGGCATCAGCGGGCGCCGGCACGCCGGCCGGCACCACGCGCAGGGACTGCTCGCCTTCGGGCTCGGTCTCGCGCTGACCAGCGGCTCGCTGGCCGTGCTGCACGCGGTGTCCGTCTCGCCCGCCCGATCGGTGGAGGTGGCGGTGCTGGTGGCCGCGAACCTGGCCGCCACCGTGCTGAGGTTCGTGCTGCTGCGCCTCGGTATGCACCACCGCGGGAGCTGAGACGCCTGCCGCTCACCCGCCCAGCATCTCGGCGAGGGCCTCGATGACGCGTCGCGTGTGACGCCCGTCGGGGTCCTCGTCGACGTTCAGGTCGGTCACGCTCATGCCGAGCAGCCGGTCGGCGCGGGCCAGGGGAGTGACGAGCGCGATCAGGTCAGGCCAGCGCAGCCCGTCCGGTTCGGGATAGGTCACCGCCGGCAGGTCGCGCGGGTCCACCGCGTCCAGGTCGAGGTGCAGCCAGGCCGGCCCGGCCCCGCCGTCGGCAAGCCTGGCGCCCACCGCCGCGGCACCCTCGTCGAGCAGTGCGGCGGCGGGCAGCTGGTGGATGGCTTGGTCGATCCGGGACGACTCGACCCGCCCACTGTCGTCGTCCGCCGGGCGGTGCCCGAGCAGGTGGACCCGCCTGGGATCGAGCAGCGGGCCGTCGTACCCGATCGCGGCGGCCGGGCCGTGCCCGGTGACGACCGACAGGTCCATGTCGGCGGCCTCGCCGGTCGGCGACGTCCCGCCGTCGAGGAAGTCCGGGTGGGCGTCGACGAACCACAGCTCGGTCGCGGGCGGCAGGGCGCGGCAGATGCCGGGCAGGATGGCGCAGTCCCCGCCGAGCACCAGCGGCCGCCGCCCGTCGGCGATCAACGCCACGATCCGGGAGGTGATGGCCGCGCCTGCGGCGACCAGGCCGGCCGCGCCGATCACGCCGCTCGCCGCGTCCCGGACCGGGTCGCGCAACCACGCCTCGTCGACCCGGCCGCCGTCGTCGGCGGCGAGGGCGTCCAGCAGGCCGGCGTCGCGCAGTGCCGCAGGGGCCCGCTCCTCGCCGCGCCCTGCGCCCGAGGAGTCCAGCGGCGCGTCCACGATCGTCCAGCGCACGTCCGCAGCGTACCGGCGCGGACCGGCGTCCCGACCCCATTCTGTGCTGAGGCTGGGAGTACGCCGATGTGCCCGCGACGGTGCTGACGATCGGCGTACGGTGGCAGAAGTCCGGCTTTCTGGGTCAAAAGCCTCACCGCTGTACGCCCGGGACGCCGGTGTCGACACGGGGCGAGGACAAGGAGCGATCGGTGATCCATCTGGCCTACCTGGACGCGGGGTCCGGCAGCCTGATCGTGCAGGCGGTCGTGGGCGGCGTCGCCGGCGTCGCGGTCGCCGCCAAGCTCTACTGGCGGAGACTTGTCGACAGGTTCCGTCGACAGCCCACCGACCAGCGGTGACCCGCTCCGTACCGGCGACGCCGCCCGTACCCACCCGGGTGCGGGCCGAGCCCGCCTCCTTCCGCGACCCGGCCAACCGGGTCTTCCACGTCGGCGACGACGTGCTGCGCGGGCTGGACACCCGGGCCGCCGACCACTGGCGGGCGCTCACCGCCAGCGCGTTCTTCCCCGCCCTCGTCGCCGCGGGCAAGGTCTGCGCCACCGAGGACGCCCCGCAGGCGCTGGTGCCGGCCGGGCTGCCGTGGGCGGCGGTGCTGCGCCACGAGCGGATCCCGTTCGTCTCCCACCCGTACGAGTGGTCCTTCGCCATGCTGCGTGACGCCGCGCTGCTGCACACCGAGATCCTGGGCGCGGCGCTCGCCGACGGCTTCACCACCAAGGACGGCTCCGCCTACAACCTCCAGTGGCACGGCGTGCAGCCGGTCTTCATCGACGTCGGCTCGTTCGAGCCGGTACGCGACGGCGAACCGTGGGCCGGCTACCGGCAGTTCTGCCAGACCGCGCTCTACCCGCTGATGCTCACCGCCCACCTGGGCGTGGACTTCCAACCGTGGCTGCGCGCCCAGGTCGACGGCATCGAGGCCGAGCAGCTCCGCCCGCTCTTCGGCGGGACCCGTCGGCTGCGCCCCGGCGTGCTGACCCACCTGCACCTGCACGGCGCCATGCAGCACCGCAACGCCGCCGCCAGCACCACCGACGTACGCGCCCAGCTGCGCGCCGCCGGCTTCTCCCGCGAGCTGCTGCTGTCCACTGTGCGCGGCATCGAGAAGCTGCTGCACCGCCTGGAGCGCCGCCCGACCGGCAGTCACTGGGCCGACTACCAGAGCACCTGCGGCTACTCGGCGCAGGACCGGACGGCCAAGGAACAGTTCGTGACCGCCGCGCTGACCGCCGGCACCAGGCCGCGCCTGGTGCTCGACCTGGGTGCCAACGACGGCAGGTACTCCCGGCTGGCCGCCGCGTACGCCGACTACGTGGTCGCCGTCGAGCAGGACCCGGCGGTCGTCGACGACCTGTACCGGGCGCTGCGCGCCGAGGGCCAGCAGCGCGTCCTGCCCCTGGTGCTGGACCTGGCCGACCCGTCACCCGGCGGGGGCTGGCGGGGCGTTGAGCGGGCCGGCTTCGCCGAACGGGCCGACGCCGACGCGGTGCTCGCCCTGGCGGTGGTGCACCACCTGGCGATCGGGCGCAACGTGCCGCTGCCGGAGATCGTCGACTGGCTGGCGGGGCTGACCGCGCAGGGCGGGGCGGTGGTGGTGGAGTTCGTCCACCCCGAGGACCTGATGGCCCGGCGGCTGCTCGCCAACAAGCCCGAGGGTCTGTTCCCCGACTACCGGCGGGACGCGTTCGAGGCACTGCTCGCCGCCCGTGGCCGGATCACCGAGCGTCTGGAACTGCCCTCGGGCACCCGCACCCTCTACCGGGCGGTGATGGGTGGCTGAACCGGCGCTCGGGCGGTGGGAGCGGGGCTGGCGCGGTGAGGTGGGCCGCCTGCTGGAGGTCGTGGCGCTGGTCGGGCTGGTGGTCACCCAACCGCTGCTGGACGTGCTGGGCCGCAGCCCCGACTTCTTCCTGTTCCACCGCGCGGACACCGGGCAGATCCTGCTGCTGGTCGCCCTGGTGGCGGTGGTGCCCACCGTGCCGGTGGCGCTGCTCGGCGCGCTCAGTCGACTCGCCGGCCGCACCGCCCGCGCCGTCACCCACACCGGGCTGGTCGGGCTGCTGCTGGCCGCCCTGGCCGTACAGGTGGGCCGACACCTGACACCGCTTCGGGGCGTACCCCTGCTGGTGGTGGCCGTGCTTGCCGGCGCGGCCGGCGCGCTCGCGCACCGGCGGTGGCGGGCGCCCGCCCGGGTGCTGCGGCTGGCCGCCGTCGGGCCGGTGGCCTTCGTGGCGCTGTTCCTGTTCGTCTCACCGGCCTCGGCTGTGGTGCTGCCGCGCGGCGACGGCGGCGCGGCCGGCACCGCGCAGGGTACGGGCGTGCACCCGCCAGTGGTCATGCTGATCCTCGACGAGCTGCCGCTGGTGAGTCTGCTCGGCGCGGACGGGCGTATCGACGCGGCCCGCTACCCGAACTTCGCCGAGCTGGCCGGCGCCTCGACCTGGTACCGCAACGCCACAGGCGTCAGCGGCTGGACGCCCAACGCGCTGCCGGCGATGCTCACCGGGAAGTACCCGGCGCGGCCTGTCGCCCCGCACTACTCGCAGTACCCGGACAACATCTTCACCGCCTTCGGCGGCCTGTACGACATCCGCGCCGAGGAGAGCATCACCCGGCTCTGCCCGCCCAGCCGCTGCGAGCAGCCGGTCGCGCCGGAGCAGGGCCTCGGCGTGCTGGTCCGCGAGACGGGCAAGCTGCTCGGGCAGGTCGCCGGGCCGTCGGAGAGCGCTGTCGACCCGGAGGACTCCTACCGGGAGAGGACCCGCGCCGAGGCGGGCCTGGACGCCGCCGAGCCGGTGCCGGCCGACCCGAAGTTCCGCTGGGACAGCCTCGACGACAACCAGCCCGCCCGCTTCACCAGTTTCCTGGCCGGGCTGAAACCCCAATCCCGGCCCGTGCTGCACTTCCTGCACCTGCTGATGCCGCACTCGCCGTGGGCGTACCTGCCGTCCGGCGCGCGCTACGACGCCCCGGAGGACCTGCCCAACGACGGCGCCGGCTGGATCGACCTGGCCCGGCAACGTCACCTCGCGCAGCTCGGCTACACCGACCGGCTGATCGGCGAGACGCTGCGGACGCTGCGCGCCAGCGGCCTGTACGACCAGGCTCTCGTGGTGGTGACAGCCGACCACGGGGTGAGCTTCCGCCCGGGCGCCCAGGGGCGGGGCATGGACGCGATCAAGGCGGCGGCGGGCGAGGTGGCGTGGGTGCCGATGTTCGTCAAGGAGCCCCGGCAGCAGACCGGCCGGGTGGACGACCGCAACTGGGAACACGTCGACCTGCTGCCGACGGTCGCCGACGAGGCAGGCGTCCAGCTGCCCTGGCGGGTCGACGGCCGCTCCGCCCGGCAGGCCCCGCGCACCGACGGCACGAAGCACTTCTACGACAGGCCCGGTGAGCCTGTCACCTTCCCCGGTGGGGTGCCCGCCCCGCCGCCGCTGCCGGCCCCGCACCCCCTGGTGGGCACCGAGGTCCGGGCCGGCGCGACGGAGGGCAACGCGCGGGTCGCCGACCTGGCCGCGTTCCGGTCGATGGACCCGGACACCGGCACCCTGCCGGCGCTCGTCTGGGGTGACGTGCCCGACCGGATACCGGACGGCACGATGCTCGCGGTGGCGGTGAACGGCAGGATCGGGGCGGTCGTCCCGGTGGTGCCGCCCGACCCCGGTGGTCGCCGGTTCGCCGCGCTGCTCACCGACGACAGGCTGTTCCGGGCCGGCACCAACCAGCTGGACGTCTACCAGGTCGCCCGGGACGGTACGCTGCGACGCCTCGCGCTGTCCTGAACGCGGGTCGCGCACCCGGTCCCGCGTGCCGGGATGGTGGTTTCCCGGCCATCCGGCCGGGAATCGGGTGACGCAGGCCTCACCGCCGAACCACGGCGGGCGTTGTCCCCCGAGCCGCAATTACGGTAGAAGCGAAGGCAATTCAACGTAGATCTGCCGGCGAAGCGAGGAACACATGACGGAAGTCAAGCTCGATCACCCCGGTGGGCAGCTGTCGATGCCGGTACATCCCGCGGTCGAGGGCCCCGCCGGTATCGGGGTGAGCAAGCTGCTGAAGGAAACCGGGATGACGACGTACGACCCCGGTTTCGTCAACACCGCGGCTGCCTCATCCGCGATCACCTACATCGACGGCGACGCGGGGATCCTGCGTTACCGGGGATACCCGATCGAGCAGCTGGCCGAGAAGTCCTCCTTCCTGGAGGTCTCGTACCTGCTCATCTACGGTGAGTTGCCGACCGAGCAGCAGTTGACCGAGTTCACCGAGTGGATTCGGCGGCACTCGCTGCTGCACGAGGAGATGCGCCGCTTCTTCGACGGCTTCCCCCGGGACGCCCACCCGATGGCGGTGCTGTCCTCGGCGGTGAGCGCCCTGTCGACCTTCTACCAGGACAGCCTGGACCCGTTCGACTCCGAGCACGTGGAGATCTCCACGGTCCGGCTGATGGCGAAGGTCCCCACCATCGCCTCGTACGCGTACAAGAAGTCCATCGGGCAGCCGCTGCTCTACCCGGACAACTCGCTGGGGTACGTGGACAACCTGCTGCGGATGACCTTCGGCGTGCCGGCGGAGCCGTACGAGGTCGACCCGGTGATGTCGAAGGTGCTGGACATGCTGTTCGTCCTGCACGCCGACCACGAGCAGAACTGCTCCACGTCGACCGTGCGGCTTGTGGGTTCCAGCAACGCCAACCTGTTCGCCTCGGTGTCCGCCGGTGTGAACGCGCTGTTCGGGCCGCTGCACGGTGGCGCCAACCAGGCGGTGCTGGAGATGCTCCAGCAGATCCACGCCGGTGACGGCGACGTCCGCTCCTTTGTCCGCAAGGTCAAGAACAAGGAGGACGGCGTCAAGCTGATGGGCTTCGGCCACCGGGTCTACAAGAACTACGACCCGCGGGCGGCGATCGTCAAGAAGGCCGCGCAGGACGTGCTGGGCCGGATGGCCAAGCCGGACCCGCTGCTGGACATCGCCATGGAGCTGGAGGAGATCGCCCTCGCCGACGACTTCTTCGTGTCGCGTCGGCTCTACCCGAACGTGGACTT
Organism: Micromonospora sp. NPDC000663; assembly: GCF_042898105.1. Lineage (NCBI taxonomy): Bacteria > Bacillati > Actinomycetota > Actinomycetes > Micromonosporales > Micromonosporaceae > Micromonospora > Micromonospora sp. NPDC000663. The sequence goes on along the minus strand of NZ_JBIAYR010000007.1, from coordinate 9,793 downwards.
CTACACCGGCCTGATCTACAAGGCCATGGGCTTCCCCACGAAGATGTTCACGGTGCTGTTCGCGCTCGGCCGGCTGCCCGGCTGGATCGCCCAGTGGCGCGAGATGATCAGCGACCCGGAGACCAAGATCGGCCGTCCGCGGCAGGTCTACGTCGGCGCCGCCGAGCGGGACTACCTCCCCTTCGCCGAGCGCTGACCTCCGCTCTTCCGCACCGCGCACCTCCGCTCTTCCGCACCGCCCGCACCGCGTGCAGGCCGCCGACCCGATCCGGGCCGGCGGCCTGCGCCGTACCCGCCCGCCCTCTCGCGTGGCGGTCCGTGGGGTTTCCGCCGGGCCTCGCGGCGTGGCCGCCCGCGGCCCTCCCGCCGGTACCCCGAGTCCCTGGTTCGGCTCCTGTCGAGCTGCCCCAGATATGGGGCGAGGCGTTCCGTGGTGGGGTGGGGCGAGGTGTTCCGTGGTGGGGCGAGGCGTGGCGGGGTGGGGCGTGACGGGCGGGGCGCTTCGAGCGCCCGATTCCGCCTGCCACGTTGACGGAGGGCTTGGCGGGTTGGTCGGGCTGGACCCACACCGATGATCGACTCCAGTCCGCCGATATCGCGGTATCCACGGCGTCGGGACACCACAATCTCGGCGAACTGGAGTCGATCAAGGTCGGTCCCTGTCGATTTCGGCGAACTGGAGTCGATCAAGGTCGGTCCCTGTCGATTTCGGCGAACTGGAGTCGATCGAGGGGCGGTCCCGGCCCGCGGGGCTTATCGGTGACGCTGATCGGCGCTGCGGTGACGCGTCCGAGCGTCTGACCTCCGGTGGCCGCCCCATTCTTGGGGCAGGTCGACAGGACGAGAATAAGGGACCCGGAGGGGCCGGGGACACTGGTCCCGGGGCGGGGCGGCGTGTGGGACGCGTCGGACGTCGAGGGTCAGAAGGCGGAGATGTCCCGGGCTCGCTCGCTGCGGCTGAGCGCCCCGATCAGCGCCGACTGGCCGTGCCGGCGGACGGCCAGGCGGACCAGCAGGTCGCGTACGGGGTCGAAGACCTCCGCCGGGAACTCGGGCGTGGGTACGCCGACGCTGACCGCGAGGTCGTCCGAGTGCACGACGATCTCCAGTTGGCGCGTGAGCAGGAAGTCGGCGCGGCGCAGGGACCAGCCCTGCCACGGGATCGGCACGACGTCGAGGGCGCCGCCCCGCGACAGCAGGCCGCTGACCTGCGCCAGCGCCTCGCCGGATCGGGCGTGCAGGTCTGCCGGGCCGCGCAGCGCGTCGGCCTCGTCCGAGCCCGTGGCGACCGCGTCGGCGGCCGGAGTGCCCTCGGTGACCCAGGCGGCCCGCTCGTAGTGGTTGTCGGCGGACTCCAGCGTGGGCAGGTCGGCGGGTGTCGGCAGCAGTTCCGCCGCGCGTACGGCCTGCCGCCCGAGGTGGCACGCCAGGCCACCGACGGACAGGTGCGGCAGGGCGCTCGGGTTCGACCACTGCGCGGACACCTCGGGGTGCCGGATCAGGTCCAGTGCGATGGAGGCGGCGACCGGAAAGGCGGAATCGAGGGCGTCAACGGGACGAGACATCCGCACATTCTGGCAGGCCCGACCGGCCGGCGCTGAGGAGCGAGGCGTGGCCAGCGCGGCTTGATCGACTCGGTCTACGGGAAGTCGGGGTGTCCCCGGCACAGGGACACCCCGACTTCACGGAAACCGAGTCGAGCAAAGAGCGGGTCAGCGCAGGCCGGCGGCGGCGAGCAGGTTGCCCTCGGGCAGCGCCGGGAGGGCCCGCCCCTGGGACATGCGCCGCTCGGCCCGCTCGGCGGTGCACGCCGCGTCGGTGGCGATGGCGGCGGCGTAGCTGGCGGCGGTGCGCTGGGCGATCGCCGACCAGCCGTACTGGTCGTGAACCATCCGACGGGCGCGGCGGGCCATGACGCGGGCGTGGTCGGGGTCGGACAGCAGTGCGTCCACGGCGTCGCTCAGCCCGTCCGGGTCGTGCGGCGCGAAGGTCGTACCCGTCATCCCCGGCTCGATGATCTCCGCGAGGCCGCCTGTCGCGGCCACCGCGAGGGGCGCGCCGGCGGCGGCGCCCTCCAGGGCCACCATGCCGAACGGCTCGTAGATGCTCGGCACCGCGAAGCAGTCGGACGCGGCCATCAGCGCCGGCAGGTCGGTGCCGCCCAGGAAGCCCGGCATGACGACCATGCCGCCGAGGCCACGGCGGTGCACCTCGGCCTCCAGTTCGGCGCGGTACGGGCCGTCGCCGGCGATCACGGCACGCAGGCCGGGGTGGCGCTCGCGCAGCCGGGGCAGGGCGGCGATCAGGTGCTGCACGCCCTTCTCGTACACGAGGCGGCCGGCGAACGTGACAAGCTTGCCGTCGCCGGCGAACCGGGCGCGGGCGGCGGCCACGGCGCGCGCCGGCACCCGCCAGCGGTGCGGCTCCACGCCGTTGGCGACCACGTCGACCCGTCCGGCCGGTACGCCGAACAGCGCGTTGACCTCGTCGCGCATGTACCCGGAGCAGACGATCACCCGGCCGGACTCACCGCTGAGCCACTGCTCGACGCCGTGGATGGTGCGGTTCATCTCCTCGGGCAGCCAGCCCTGGTGCCGCCCCGCCTCGGTGGCGTGGATGGTGGTGACGAGCGGGATGTCCAGGTGGTCGCGCAGGGTCATCGCGGTGTGGGCGACGAGCCAGTCGTGGGCGTGGATGACGTCGTACGTGCCGGCTTCGGTGGCGCGCAGGGCGGTGCGGGTGAGGGTGTGGTTGAAGGCCATCGTCCAGGCGAGCAGGGAGCTGGTGGCCAGGGGGAAGGTGACCGGGTCCTCGGGGGCGCGCAGGATGCGTACGCCGTCGGCGTACTCCTCCAGGGGTGCGCCGTCGCTGTGGCGGGTGACGACTGTGACCTCGTGGCCGGCGGCGGCGAGCGCGACGGAGAGGGCGTGTACGTGGCGGCCGAGACCGCCGACGAGCACCGGCGGGTACTCCCAGGACAGCATCAGGATGCGACGGGTCTGCGGCGGAACTCCCGGGCCGGGCTGCGGCGGCACGGCCGGGCCGGGCTGCGCGGGCCGGGAGGTGAGGGTGGGCCGGTGGGCCCGGTCCGTGGCGCCAGCGATCTGCTCGCCGACCCGCAGGGTCGTCACATCAATCTCCGTCCATGCATGGTGGTGCGCGCCGGCGTCGATGGCGGCGAAGCGTGAGGTGTCGGGGTGGCCGAGGGCCGAGTGGGCGCGCGCGGGCGCGTGTCCCCGACCAGCAAAGGGCATCGAGCGCGATACCGCACCTTCAGAGCCGCCATGGTGACGGAAGACACCCGAGGGGTGTAGCGCGCATCAGACAGGTGGATTTCGGCCATCGCACTGAAAGGATGGATTGGCGCGTCGGGGCGCAGGGCAATACCCGGCGCGCACACGACAGTGCTTCAAGGGAGCGACATGCAGGTCTGGCCGGGCGAGCGGTATCCCCTGGGCGCCACGTACGACGGGATGGGCACCAACTTCGCCATCTTCTCCGAGGTGGCCGAGCGAATCGAGTTGTGCCTCTTCGACGAGTGGGACACCGGCGCGGAGCGCCGCGTCGAGCTGCGGGAGGTGGACGCGTACGTCTGGCACGCGTACCTGCCGGGCATCGAGCCGGGGCAGCGCTACGGCTACCGGGTGTACGGGCCGTACGACCCGGCGAACGGGCTGCGCTGCAACCCGCACAAGCTGCTGCTCGACCCGTACGCGAAGGCCATCGACGGTGACGTGACATGGGACCCGGCGGTCTACGACTACGACATGAGCGAGCCCGAGCGGATGAACGAGACTGACTCGGCGCCGTTCATGCCCAAGTCGGTGGTGGTGAACCCGTACTTCGACTGGGGCAACGACAAGCCGCCGCGCACCCCGTACCACCACTCGGTGATCTACGAGGCCCACGTACGCGGGTTGACCATGCGGCACCCGGACATCCCGGAGGAGCTGCGCGGCACGTACGCGGGTATCGCCTCCCCGCCGATGATCGACTATCTGACCCGGCTCGGGGTGACCGCGATCGAGCTGATGCCCGTGCACCAGTTCGTGCACGACCACCGGCTGAACGATCTGGGCCTGCGGAACTACTGGGGCTACAACACCATCGGGTTCTTCGCCCCGCACCACGGCTACTCGGCGTTGGGGCACCTCGGGCAGCAGGTGCAGGAGTTCCGGGGCATGGTCAAGGCGCTGCACGCGGCGGGCATCGAGGTCATCCTCGACGTGGTCTACAACCACACGGCCGAGGGCAACCACCTCGGGCCGACGTTGAGCTTCAAGGGCGTGGACGCCCCGAGCTACTACCGGCTCAGCGAGGAGGACCGCCGCTACTTCGTCGACTACACGGGCACCGGCAACAGTCTGAACGTGCGCAGCCCGCACTCCCTGCAACTGATCATGGATTCGTTGCGGTACTGGGTGACCGAGATGCACGTCGACGGGTTCCGGTTCGACCTGGCGGCGACCCTGGCGCGGGAGTTCTACGAGGTGGACCGGCTGTCCACGTTCTTCGAGGTGGTGCAGCAGGACCCGGTGGTCAGCCAGGTCAAGCTGATCGCCGAGCCGTGGGACGTCGGCCCCGGCGGGTACCAGGTGGGCAACTTCCCGCCGCTGTGGACGGAGTGGAACGGCAAGTACCGCGACACGGTGCGGGACTTCTGGCGCGGCGAGCCGGCCACCCTCGCCGAGTTCGCGTCCCGCATCTCCGGCTCGGCGGACCTCTACCAGGACGACGGCCGGCGCCCGTTCCACAGCATCAACTTCGTCACCGTGCACGACGGGTTCACCCTCAACGACCTGGTGTCGTACAACGACAAGCACAACGAGGCCAACGGCGAGGACAACCGGGACGGCGAGAGTCACAACCGGTCGTGGAACTGCGGCGTGGAGGGCGACACCGACGACGAGGCGGTCCTGGCGCTGCGGGCCAAGCAGCGGCGTAACTTCCTGGCCACCCTCATGCTGTCGCAGGGTGTGCCGATGATCGGCCACGGCGACGAGTTGGGTCGCACCCAGCGCGGCAACAACAACGTCTACTGCCAGGACAGTGAGTTGTCCTGGGTCGACTGGGACAACGCCGACGAGCAGCTGCTGGAGTTCGTCCGCACGCTCACCGCGTTCCGCAAGCGGCACCAGGTGTTCCGCCGCCGCCGGTTCTTCACCGGCCTGCCCGTCGGTGGACGGGACGTCGACGCGCCCCTGCCGGACCTGGCCTGGCACACGCCGGACGGGCGGGAGATGACGGGCGAGGACTGGGGCAACGACTTCGGCCGCTCGGTGGCGCTCTTCGTCAACGGGGAGGGCATCCGCGAGCGCGGCCAGTACGGCCAGAAGCACCACGACGCGTCGTTCCTGCTCTGCTTCAACGCCCACGACGCGCCGCTGGACTTCACCATGCCGGGCAGCGAGTACGGGCAGAAGTGGGAGCGGGTGATCAGCACCGCCGACCCCGAACCGGACGACGCCACGGTGATCAGCGCGGGCGGCACCATCCGGGTGCCGGACCGTTCGCTCGTGGTCCTGGAGAGGATGATCTGACATGCCGGCCACCCCTCCGAAGGCCACCTACCGGGTGCAGGTCCGCCCCGGCTTCGACCTGGACGCCACCGCCGCGATCGTCGACTACCTGGACGACCTCGGCGTCAGTCACCTCTACACCGCCCCGCTGCTGTCCGCCACGCCCGGCTCCCAGCACGGCTACGACGTGGTGGACCACCGGGCGGTCAACCCGGAGCTGGGCGGTGAGGCGGCCCGGCAGCGGCTGCTGCGGGCGCTGCGCGACAGGGGCCTGGGCCTGGTCGTCGACATCGTGCCCAACCACGCGGGTGTCGCCGTACCGCCGGCCAACCCGGCGTGGTGGGACGTGCTGCGGCGGGGGCGCGACTCGTCGTACGCGGGCTGGTTCGACATCGACTGGGACCGGGGCCGGCTGCTGCTGCCGGTGCTCGCCGACGACGAATCGGCCCTGGACGACCTGAAGCTCGTCGACGGGGAGCTGCGCTACCACGAGCACCGCTTCCCGGTCGCCGACGGCACCGGCGACGGCACCGCCCGGGAGGTGCACGACAGGCAGCACTACGAGTTGATCTCCTGGCGGCGCGGGGACGCCGAGCTGACGTACCGCCGGTTCTTCGCCATCGCGGGCCTGGCGGGCCTGCGGGTGGAGGACCCGGCGGTGTTCGCGGCAGTGCACGAGTTGGTCCTGCGCTGGGCGGCGGACGGTGAGGTCGACGGCATCCGCGTCGACCACCCGGACGGGCTGCGCGACCCGGCCGGCTACCTGGCCCGGCTGCGCGAGGCCGCGCCGGACGCCTGGCTCGTGGTGGAGAAGATCCTCGAGTACGGCGAGGAGCTGCCGGACTGGCCTGTGGACGGCACCACCGGCTACGACGCCCTGGCGATGGCCGGTGGGCTCTTCATCGACATCGACGCCGAGGGCGACTTCACAGTCCTGGACACCCAGCTGAACGGCCGGCAGACCTCCTGGGAGGACCTGACCCACTCCACCAAACTGGCCGCCGCGACCCGGCTGCTCTCCGCCGAGCTGACCCGGTTGGCAGCCCTCGCCCCCGAGGTGCCGACCGAGCAGGCCCGCGCGGCGCTCGCCGAGCTGGCCGCCGCGTTCGACGTCTACCGGGGCTATCCGCCGCACGGTGCCCGGCACCTCGCCGCCGCCCGCTCCGAGGCGGGTCGACGCCGCCCCGACCTGGCCCCCGCCCTGGATGCGGTGACCCGCCGGCTGCGCGACCCCGACGACGAGCTGGGTATGCGGTTTCCGCAGCTCACCGGCGCGGTGATGGCCAAGGGCGTGGAGGACACCGCGTTCTACAGGTGGACCCGGTTCGTGGCGCTCAACGAGGTGGGCGACAGCCCCACCCGCTTCGGGGTGCCACCCGCGGAGTTCCACCGCTTCGCCACCGCGCAGCAGGTCCGCTGGCCCAACAGCATGACCACCCTCTCCACCCACGACACCAAACGCAGCGAGGACATCCGCGCCCGACTCGCCGTGCTCAGCGAGCTGCCGGGCCGTTGGGCGGAGCAGGTCAAGAGCTGGATGGAGTACGCTCCGCTGCCCGACCCGGCGTTCGCCCACCTGCTCTGGCAGACCGCCGTCGGGGCGTGGCCGATCGAGCGGGAGCGGCTGCACGCGTACGCCGAGAAGGCGGCCCGGGAGGCCGCGGCCTCGACCAGTTGGGCGGACCCGGACCCGGTCTTCGAGCAGGCCATGCACGCGGTCATCGACCTGATGTACGACGACCCGAGCCTGCACGACGAGCTGACCGAACTCGCCGCCGCCATCACCCCCGCCGGGTGGTGCAACTCCCTCGGGCAGAAGCTGGTGCAGCTGACCATGCCCGGGGTGCCGGACACCTACCAGGGCACCGAGCTGTGGGACAACTCCCTCGTCGACCCGGACAATCGCCGGCCTGTCGACTTCGACGTACGCCGGGAGATGCTGGCACGCCTCGACGGCGGCTGGCGTCCCCCGGTCGACACCGACGGAGCGGCGAAGCTGCTCGTCGTGTCGCGGACGCTGCGGTTGCGGCGGGCGCACCCGGAGCTGTTCACCACCTACCGGCCGGTGGCCGCGCACGGGCCTGTGGGCCGGCACGTGGTGGCGTTCGACAGGGGAGGCGCGATCACCGTGGCGACCCGCCTGCCGCTGGGTCTGGCGCGTGCCGGTGGCTGGTGTGACACAGCTCTGTCGCTCCCCGTTCACGAGGTGAAGGACCTGTTCACCGGCCGGGTCTACAGTGGCGGTGAGACACCTCTGGACGACCTCCTGTCGACCTATCCCGTCGCTCTGCTGGCTCCTTCCACCGCTTCCGTGGAGGCTGCGTCATGACCGAGTTCTCCGTGTGGGCGCCGGACGCCGAACGGGTGCGCCTGCACCTGCCCGGCGACGGCGACCACGAGATGCGCGCCGCCGCCGACGGCTGGTGGCGGGTCGAGGTGCCCAACGGCGGCCCCGACTACGCGTTCCTGCTCGACGACGACGACACCCCGCTGCCCGACCCCCGTTCGGCGTGGCAGCCCGAGGGCGTGCACGGGCCGAGCCGGCTCTACGACCACTCGGCCTTCGACTGGTCCGACAGCGCGTGGACCGGGCGGCAACTGCCCGGCAGCATCCTCTACGAGCTGCACATCGGCACCTTCACCCCCGAGGGCACCTTCGACGCGGCAATCGACCGCCTCGACCACCTCGTCTCGCTGGGCGTCGACCTGATCGAACTGCTTCCGGTCAATGCCTTCAACGGCGAACACAACTGGGGGTACGACGGCGTCTGCTGGTACGCCCCGCACCAGCCCTACGGCGGCCCGGACGGCCTGAAGCGGTTCGTCGACGCCGCGCACGCTCGCGGTCTGGGGGTGATCCTCGACGTCGTCTACAACCATTTCGGGCCCTCCGGGGCCTACGCGCCACGGTTCGGCCCCTACCTCGCCGAGCAGAGCAACAGTTGGGGGCGCTCGATCAACCTGGACGGCCCGCACTCCGACGAGGTACGCCGCTACATCATCGACAGCGTGCTCATGTGGCTACGCGACTACCACGTCGACGGGCTACGCCTGGACGCCGTGCACGCGCTGCCGGATTCGCGGGCGGTGCCGATTTTGGAAGAGCTGGCTGTCGCCGTCGAGTCGCTGTCGACGCACCTGGGGCGGCCGTTGTCGCTGATCGCGGAGTCTGACCTGAACGACCCGCGGCTCATCACGCCTCGGGAGGCGGGTGGGTTCGGGCTGCACGCCCAGTGGAACGACGACGCCCACCACGCGCTGCACACGTTGCTGACGGGGGAACGGCAGGGGTACTACGGGGATTTCGGCTCCCTGGAGACGCTGTCGGACGTGCTGACGGGCGGGTTCTTCCACGCGGGGACCTGGTCGAGTTTCCGGAACCGGCACCATGGGCGGCCCGTCGACCCTCGGACCCCCGGGCACCGGTTCGTGGCGTATTTGCAGAACCATGATCAGATCGGGAACCGGGCTACCGGTGACCGGATATCGGCCTCTCTCTCACCTGCCATGCTGCGGGTTGGCGCGGTGCTGCTGCTGACCGCGCCCTTCACTCCGATGCTGTTCATGGGGGAGGAGTGGGCTGCGTCTACGCCTTGGCAGTTCTTCACGTCGCACCCGGAGCCGGAGCTGGCATCCGCCGTGCGGACCGGGCGGCGGCGGGAGTTCGCCTCACACGGGTGGCCCGAGGGGGACGTGCCTGATCCTCAGGACCCGCAGACGTTCGTACGGTCGCGGTTGGACTGGGCGGAGCTGGACAAGCCTGAGCATGCGTCGATGCTGGCCTTCTACCAGCGGTTGATCGCGCTGCGGCGGTCTGTGCCTGACCTGTCGGATCCTCGGCTGCATGCGGTTTCGGTGCAGCACGGGGACCAGTTCCTGCTGATGCGGCGGGGGGAAACGCTTGTTGTCGCGAACCTGGCTGGGCGGGGGCAGGGGGTGTCGTTGCCTGGGGTGGCGCGGCGGGTGCTCCTAGCGACGGGCGAGGGCGTCACGGTGATGCGGGACCGGATCGAGTTACCAGCGGAGACTGCGGCGATCGTGGCGCTGTGAGGCGTCTGCATACGGGTGGCTAGGTTTCCTGGGCTGTTGGATCGCGAGTACTTACTTAACTAGCGACCGTCCGCATTTGCGGGTGACCGAGGTCTTCCGACGTCCGTGGACGACGGGGCCGTGCGCTGACTAGTGCCGTGACCACGAACGTTGACGGTGTTGGGGTCAGGCTGCTCGGGTGGCGGGTTGGCCCCAGCGTCGTTGTCGTTCGCTGCGGATGCGGG
>NZ_JBIAYR010000006.1:0-359962 GCF_042898105.1 Micromonospora sp. NPDC000663 | reverse complement strand
CGGCCAGTCCGGGGTATAAATCATAATTGGCACTGGCTTTACAAGCACCCTGTTGAGTTCTCAAAGAACAACCACACACCGAACCAAACACCACACTCAGTGGCACCCGTTTCGGGGCAACCGCTCAAACTTACTTGGTCGAACTTTCATTGTCAACCTCGTATCCGAGGTGATCAATACTTGTTCGCCCGGGCCCACGATGACGCACGCCGTATCCGGCGGTCGCTACTGTCGTGGGAAGCCGCAGACCGGCCGATCGCCGCTTCGCGGCTCTCCGCCCGGCTCCTGCCGGCTTCCGAACTCTACCCGGTCGGCTTCGCGTTCGCAACCCCGTACCCGAGGTGTTCCGCACCGCCCGATCCTCAGTCTCGCTCGGCGTTCCCGCCACGAGCCTGGCGCCCGCTCTCGGCCGGTTTGTCCGGCCTCCCCCGTGCAGAGAGAAAGTTACGCGGACGGCCCGGAGAAGGCAAATCAGGGTTCATCACTGGTTCGGGCGATCCCGCTGCAGGACTCGTCGGCCCACCCGGCGACGCGGGACGGCCGGGCGTGCCAGAGTGTCAGGCATGGATGACTCCGGGCCTCGCACCACGGTGGTCGCCGAGGAGGCGCTGCTGGGTCTCCTCCTGCCGTTCTGGCAGGTGGTGATCGGCGCGGTCGTGCTTGTCGTCCTGGTGCTCTCGGTCGGGCGGCTGGCCCGACGGGGTCGATCGCGGATGACCACAGCGCTGCTGGTCACCGCCGCGGCCATCGCAGGGCTCGCGGTGATTGGCGTACTGCTCGAGGGCTGAGGGCTCAGAGCCGGCGGTTGGCCAGGCTGGGCAGTTCACTGCGGATGACCGCGAGCCGGTCGAGATCAAGGTCGGCCGCCACCACCCCCGGCCCGTCCGGCAGTTGCGTGAGGACGGTCCCCCACGGGTCGACCACCATGCTGCGCCCGAAACAGGTGCGGCCGGGCTCATGGTCGCCGGTCTGACCGGCAGCCGCCACGAAACACTGGTTCTCGATCGCCCGGGCCCGCAACAGGACCTCCCAGTGATCCCGGCCGGTGTGCATCATGAACGCCGCCGGGACCACAAGCAGCTGGGCGCCGCCGTCGGTGGCCAGTGCCCGGTACAGCTCCGGAAAGCGCAGGTCGTAACAGATCGACAGACCCACCCGCAGACCCTCGACGTCGACCACCACCGGCTGCGTCCCGGGTGCCACGGTCGCCGACTCCCGGTAGGAGACCCGACCCGGGATCTCCACGTCGTACAGGTGGATCTTGCGGTAGCTCGCGGCCAGGCTGCCGGCCCTGTCGAAGACCAGCGAGGTGTTCCAGGTGCGCTCCGGGTCCGGCCCGGCCTCGTGGAACGAGCCCGCGATCACCCACATGCCGAGCCGGCCGGCCACCCCGGCGAAGAAGCTGCCCACCTCGCCGTCGACCGGCTCGGGCTCCGGCAGCCCGGCGGCAGGGCCGAGATAGTCGACGTACTCCGGAAGGACGGCGAGATCCGCGCCGCCGGCGGCGGCGCGTTCCAGCAGGACCTCCGCGGCGGCCAGGTTGGCCTTGCGGTCATCCCGGGCGTTCAGCTGGCAGACGGCGACGCGCATGAGCCCAGGGTACGACCGCACGGGCCAATGGGGACAGCGTCAGATGCTCGCCAGCACCAGCGCTCCGGCGGCGAACCCGAGCCCGGCGACCTGGACCGGGCGGAGCCGTTCCCTGTCGACGGCGAGTGCGAGCAGCACCGTACTCGCCGGATAGAGCGCGGCGATCGCCGCGATGATGCTCAGGTGACCTCGGGACGCCGCACCCAGGAACAGCGCGTTCGCGGCGCCGTCGAGCAGGCCGGCGACGGCCGCCCAGACCAGTACGCGCCGGCCGAGCCGCAGGCGGACGCCGGTGCCCGCGGCCAGCGCGAGCCCGAACGCTATCGAACTGACCCGCAACGCCGCCACCGGCCACATGCCGGCGCTCTCGTCGGCCTGGCCGAGGAGCACGAAGAAGACGCCGAAGAGCGCCCCGGCGGCGAGGGCGAGCCCGACCAGCCGGGTCGGAGCGGCTCGCCGGCCGCCACCCTCCCCCAGGCTCACAAGCGCGATGGCAAGCACGGCGAGGCCCGCTCCGGTCAGGGCCGGGCCGCCCGGGAAGGTAGCCGTGAACAGGCCGGCGATGATCGGCACCACGGCGGCGGTGATCGCGGTGATCGGCGCGACGACGGCCATCATCCCGCCGGCGAGCGCGCGGTAGAGGAGCATGACCCCGGCCGCGCCTGCCACCCCCGCGGCGAGCCCCCAGACGATGTCCCCGGTCGTCGGGGTGCCGGGCACCAGCAGCACCAGGACGACCAGCAGCGGGACGCTCAAGAGCTGGGAGACCACTGTCACGGCGATCGGGTCGGCACGGCGGGAGGCCTTCCCGCCGGAGAAGTCGGCGGCACCGAACGCGATCGCGGACACTGCGGCGAGGACAATGGGAAGCATCTGTCTGTCGTACCATAATAGTGACCGTGGGGGATAGTTTAATGACCGACACCGGGGGCGACCGGGTGGGCGCGGTGACATCCGCGGTCGCCCGGCAGGTACGCGACCTACGGGCCGCCCGAGGCTGGTCCTTCGAGGAGCTGGCCGGCCGGTCCGGAGTGAGCAAGGGGATGCTCGTACAGATCGAGGGCGCCCGGACCAACCCGAGCGTCGGCACCCTCTGCCGGGTCGCCGACGCGTTCGGCGTCAACATCGCCCACCTGCTCGAACCGGCCGAGGAACACACCGTGAAGATCACCCCCGCCGCCGAGGTGCCCCTGCTCTGGCAGGGCGAGCACGGCGGCACCGGCCACCTGTTGAGCGGACTGGGCGAACCGGACCTCGTCGAGCTCTGGGACTGGCGGATGGCGCCCGGAGAGACCCACCGCTCCCTCGACCACCCGCGCGGCACCCGGGAGGTGCTGCACGTGCTGGACGGCGCCGTGGTCGTCCGGGTCGACGGGCAGGACCACCCCGTCCGCGCCGGCGAGACCATCGAATTTCACGCCGACCGCGAGCACGGATACCGCAACGACACCGACCAGCCGACCCGGCTGATGATGGTGACCGTCACCCCGTCGGGCGAGTGGGACCGCCGAACGCGATCACGCCGGCCGCGTCAGGAGTGAGCGACCGGCGTGACACGGGGAGGATCAGGCCGACTTCTCCTCGCGGTCCCGCCGGGCCCGACGCCCGGTGAACTCGCGCGGAACGATCGTCGGGTTGACGTTCTCCAGGACCACCTCGCGGGTGATCAGCACCCGGGCGGCGTCCGGGTTGCTCGGGACCTCGAACATCGCGGAGAGCAGAACCTCCTCGATGATGGCCCGCAGACCACGGGCACCGGTGCCCCGCAGCATCGCCTGATCGGCGATCGCCTCCAACGCCGGCTCGTCGAACTCCAGCTCGACACCGTCCAGCTCGAAGAGCCGCTGGTACTGCCGCACCAGCGCGTTGCGCGGCTCGGTGAGGATGCGCACCAGGGCGCTGCGGTCCAGGCTGCGCACGTTGGTGATCACCGGGAGCCGGCCGACGAACTCGGGGATCAGGCCGAACTTGAGCATGTCCTCCGGCATGACCTGGCTGAAGATGTCATCGGTCGACCGGTCGGACACCGACCGGAGCCGGGCGCCGAAACCGGTGCCGCCCTGGCCGGTGCGGGACTCGATGATCTGATCCAGACCGGCGAACGCACCACCACAGATGAACAGCACGTTCGTGGTGTCGATCTGGATGAACTCCTGGTGCGGGTGCTTACGACCGCCCTGCGGCGGCACGTTCGCCACAGTGCCTTCCAGCATCTTGAGCAGCGCCTGCTGCACACCCTCGCCGGAGACGTCCCGCGTGATCGACGGGTTCTCCGACTTACGGGCGATCTTGTCGACCTCGTCGATGTAGATGATGCCGGTCTCGGCGCGCTTGATGTCGTAGTCCGCGGCCTGGATCAGCTTGAGGAGGATGTTCTCCACATCCTCACCGACGTAGCCCGCCTCGGTGAGCGCCGTAGCGTCCGCGATGGCGAACGGGACGTTCAACATCCGGGCGAGCGTCTGCGCCAGGTGGGTCTTGCCGCACCCCGTCGGCCCGAGCAGCAGGATGTTGGACTTGGCCAGCTCGACGGCGTCACTGCCGGAGCCCGGCGCACCCGCCGCCTCGGCCTGGATGCGCTTGTAGTGGTTGTAGACCGCCACCGCGAGCGCCTTCTTGGCCTGATCCTGCCCGACGACGTAGTTGTCGAGGAACTGGCAGATCTCCATCGGCTTGGGAAGCTCTTCCCACTTCACCTCGCCGGACTCGGCCAGCTCCTCTTCGATGATCTCGTTGCAGAGATCGATGCACTCGTCGCAGATGTAGACCCCAGGGCCCGCGATGAGCTTCTTCACCTGCTTCTGCGACTTGCCGCAGAAGGAGCATTTCAGTAGGTCGCCGCCGTCACCGATCCGTGCCACCTACGTTCTCCCTGCACTCATCGGCCGGAGACCCGGCCCTGACCTGCGGACGCTGCGCGCCGCCCGGCTTGGTTCGCCACACCGGCCCAACCGGCGAAGCGGTACGGACCCGACGTTACCCGCTGGCGGGACATTCTCCGACCCCCAAAACGGGTGTGTCAGAGGTCGGCCGGGAACGAACGCCCCGGCCAACCCCTGACCCGGTACTGATTCAGCTGGCCGCGTTGGCCGCCAGCAGACCCTTCTTGCGGCTGGTCAGGATCGTGTCCACCAGCCCGTACTCCTTGGACTCCTCGGCCGTCATGATCTTGTCACGGTCGATGTCCTTGCGGACCTGCTCGATCGGGCGGTTGCAGTGGCGGGACAGCATGTCCTCCAGCTGCGTCCGCATCCGCAGGATCTCCCGAGCCTGGATCTCGATGTCCGAGCCCTGCCCGTAGCCGCCCTCGGTGGCCGGCTGGTGGATGATGATCCGCGAGTTCGGAAGAGCCATCCGCTTACCAGGCGTACCCGCCGACAGCAGCACCGCCGCCGCGCTGGCGGCCTGCCCCAGGCAGACCGTCGAGATGTCCGGACGGACGTACTGCATGGTGTCGTAGATCGCCGTCATGGCCGTGAACGAGCCACCGGGCGAGTTGATGTACATGATGATGTCGCGGTCCGGGTCGGTGCCCTCCAGCGTGAGCAGCTGGGCCATCACGTCGTTCGCCGACGCGTCGTCCACCTGCACACCGAGGAAGATGATCCGGTCCTCGAAGAGCTTGTTGTACGGGTTCGACTCCTTGACCCCGTACGACGTGCGCTCGACGAACGACGGCAGAACGTAGCGGTTGTGCACGGCCGCGAACTGGGGCGGCAAGCTCAGATCGGTCATCGTCAGCTCCTCAGCTCAGGGTCCCGGCGCCATCCGGAACCTGAGCGGCCCCGATGATCACCTTGTCGATGAAGCCGTAGTCCATGGCCTCCTGGGCGGTGAACCAACGGTCCCGGTCCGAGTCCGCCTCGATCTGCGACTGGCTCTGGCCGGTGTGGTGCGCGACCCGCTCCTGGAACATCCGCTTCGTGTAGAGCATCTGCTCCGCCTGGATGGCGATGTCGGACGCCGTACCGCCCAGACCGCCGGACGGCTGATGCATCATGATCCGGGCGTGCGGCAGCGCGTACCGCTTGCCCTTGGTGCCGGCGCAGAGCAGCAGCTGGCCCATCGAGGCCGCCATGCCCATCGCCACGGTCGACACGTCGTTGTCGATGAACTGCATGGTGTCGTAGATCGCCATGCCGGAGTAGACCGAGCCACCCGGCGAGTTGATCCACAGGTTGATGTCGCGGTCCGGGTCCTCCGCGGCGAGCAGCAGCAGCTGCGCGCAGATGCGGTTGGCGACCTGGTCGGTCACCTCACTGCCCAGGAAGATGATGCGTTCCTTGAGCAACCGGTTGTAGACCGAGTCGTCGAGGTTGCCAATGGAGTCGCCACCGCGCGCGTCAATCGCCCGGAGCGACTTCTTGGGGATGTGCATGTCGGTCATGGCAGCCCTTCGCTCTCCGTACCGTCTTTCCCGACACTAACCGCTGTGCGGGGCGGCAGAGTCCCGGTCGGGGCACTGTTCGCTCTCAGCGCAGCTGTGTCAGGCGCACCCGCGGCGCGGGCGTCCGGGCGTACCCCGGAACGGATTCGGCCGCCGCCCACCGCGCAGCGGCGGACGGCGGCCGCACCCGACGATCAGTGCTCGTGGTTGTGCTCCGCCTCGTTGGCGGCGCGCAGCGCGTCCAGGGTGACCTCGTTGCCGGCCGAGTCCTTGATCGTGATCCGCTCCATGACGGCCGCGAGCGCCTTGCCCCGCCGCACGTCACCGAAGACCGCGGCGGCCGCGCCGGAGCGCACCAGCTGGTCGTAGTACTGCTGCGGAGCCATGCCGGCGCGCTGCGCCCGGTGCACGATCTCGTGCCCGAACTCGTCGTCGGAGACCTGCACGTCCTCCGCGTCGGCGAGCGTGTCCAGCAGGAGCTGCACCTTGACGCCCTCGGTCGCCGCCTCGGTCAGCTCGGTGTCGATCTGCTCCTCGGTCTTCTCCTCGGCGGCCAGGTACTCCTCCAGGGAGGCGCCGATCCGCTCGAGCTGGTCGACCATCGCCTGCTTGCGGCTGGCGACCTCCTCGCGGACGACACCCTCCGGCGCCGGCACGTCGGCGGCCTCGACGAGCTGGGCCAGGGCCTTGTCCCGGGCGGCGTAGATCTGCTCGACCTGCTTGCCCTGGGTGACCCGCGCCCGCAGGTCGCCGCGCAGCTCCTCGATCGTGTCGAACTCGCTGGCCATCTGCGCGAACTCGTCGTTCAGCTCCGGCAGCTCCTTCTCCTTGACCGTGCGCACGGTCACCGCCACCTCGGCGTCCCGGCCGGCGAAGTCGCCGCCGACCAGCTGGGTGGTGAAGGTGGTGCTCTCACCGGCGGCGAGACCCACCACGGCCTCGTCCAGGCCCGGCAGGAGCTGCTTGCTGCCCACCTCGTGGGAGATGTTGCTGGCCTGGCCGCCCGGCACGTCCTCGCCGTCGACCGTGGCGTTCAGGTCGATCTGCACGTAGTCGCCCTCGGCGGCGGCCCGCTCGACCGTCTTGAGGGTGGCGAACCGCTCCCGCAGGTTCTTCACCTGCTCGTCGATCTCGCTCTCGTCGATCTGCAGCTCGTCGACGGTCACCTCGATGGTGCTCGCGTCGGGCAGCGTGATCTCCGGACGGACGTCGACCTCGGCGGTGAAGTTCAGCGAGTCACCGTCGTTGAACTCGGTGATCTCGACCTCCGGACGCCCCAGCGTCTTCAGGTCGTGCTCGCGTACCGCGGCCATGATGTTCTCCGGGATGGCGTCCTGGACCGCCTCGTTGAGGACGGTCCCCCGGCCCACCCGCTGGTCGATCACCGCGGTCGGCACCTTGCCCCGACGGAAGCCGGGAACCTGGACCTGCGAACCGATCTCCCGGTACGCCTTCTTGAGGCTCGGCTCGAGCTCGACGAACGGCACCTCGATGGCGAGCCGCACGCGCGTCGGGCTCAGAGTCTCGACGGTGCTCTTCACAGGCGTACTCCTTGACGGATCTGGGTTGTGATTCTGGGCCTTCGATCGGCCCATCGAGTGTAGGCGAGCCGGCGCGGCCGGCTGCTAGCGCCCGGGGCGACCGGACGCGGACAACAGTCGGGGTGGCGGGATTTGAACCCACGGCCCCTCGCTCCCAAAGCGAGTGCGCTACCAAGCTGCGCCACACCCCGTGGCGACGTGCAGTCTATGCCGTCCACGTGCCTCAGTAGGTGCCGGGGCATCCCCCACCCGGACAAATCCCCCGAGCCTGCCCTAACGCCGCCCTCGCGCGTCGCCCCGCCCTCGCGCGCCGGCTTCGAGATCCGCGCAACTTCGGGGAAAGTGCTGCTTCCGGACGCGTCGAGGCCACAACATCCCTGATGTTGTGGGGATCCTCAGCCTGTGCGTGGTGCGGCTGCGCGGTCGGCGCCGGGATTGGGTACGCTGTCGGCGCGTCCCGTTTCGGCGGGGTGCACGCGGGCGTAGCTCAATGGTAGAGCTTCAGTCTTCCAAACTGACTACGCGGGTTCGATTCCCGTCGCCCGCTCCACCCTTTCAGGCTGCGCAACGCCTGATCACCGACCGTCGGGCCACTCGACAGCTGTCAGTGCAGCGCCGTGTCGGGCAGCGACGCTCAACTAGGCGACGAGTTGGCGCCGTGGGGGCGCCGAAGAGGCCAGAGTGCGAGGTGGTGCTCTGGATGACGTCGCCAGGCGGCGGCACCAACCAACTCCGCCGGGTTCGCCAAGTGCCTGCGCTACGTTCTGATCTTCCGACTCGCCGACCGGATGTGGGGCCTACCGGCCAGCGACCCTGATTCAGCGGTAAGGGTCGGGGCTGAACTGTGGGTTGGTGCTGGGAAAATCCGGGGGGAAGATCGGGATCTTCAGGGATTTCGTCAGCAGCTCGAAAATCATACTCGGGGATTCGAGGCTAACGATCGAGAATCGCAGCCGACCGGCCTCCAAAACGAGGGTTGGCCACTCGTCCACCGGCCCCGTCGGAATCCAGAGGAGGAGGTCACCGTTGTCGGTCCCACCCCACTGCACGAGCTGGTCGGGAGTGATGTCAAGGCCCGACAGATGCTCCGCCAGGGACTCCGGAAGACCTCTGCTCAGTATCGATCGGGCGGCCCGGGTGTTTTCCTCGATGCTGAGGGCTTCGCGCTCGACACCCTCGCCATAGATCCACAGGAACTCGTCGAAACAGCCCGCCCCGTAGACCGCAAGCATCTGCCGATGACTGGAGGGCAGCTCCACACCCTCGGCAACCGTCGCGCGATGGGATCGATCCACTGCGGTCGGAGGAGGACAGAGGACGAGTAGCTCCGGCAGCCTATGCACCAGAAATCCTAAATGTTGCGCACTTTTTCATACACCGACCATCCGAAATCATCCACCGCTTCAATGATTACATGGCTAGGGACGACCCCACCATTCTCGTATACTGGCGTAACGCTCATGAAAACGCTGTTCTGGCTGCTGCTGACATGCTGGGCGATCCTGTTCTCCACGTCGGCGATCGGCCCGTTGTTCTGAGTCGCGCTCTGCGTGACGAGGTTTCGGATATCTCTTCCGTCGCCTCCGAACTGCCTACCAATCAGGTGGCCGCGAGAATGGCCACTCCCACCTCCGAGGAAGCCTGCCGGACGCATGCTCCGTCCTGCCTCGCTGCCGATCCTCCCCGCAGCGGCGTCGATGAGCGTCTGGGGGGAGACTTCCGCGTAGGCTGCACCCGCCCGACCATTGACGACATCACTGTAAATAGGGCAGGGCACCAGACCCAGGGGGTCGATCCACTGCAGTGGGTTGAAGACATAGCTTTGCGGGTTGAGACTTCCGCCGATTCCCAGTTTGTCGGTGGAAAGGTACTGGGCGGCGTCGGGATCGTAGTAGCGGTGATGGTTGTAGGAGACGCCGGTTTCCGGGTCGTGGATCTGACCGGGAAAGCGCAGCGGGCAGTCGACCCCAGTGGCGCTGACGTGGGTCGGGACGCCCCAGATGGTGGTTCGCTGCTGCCAGGCGACGTCGCCATCCGGGCTGACCAACTCGGTGGGCGTGCCGACCAGGTCGGTCACGATCGCGTAGAAGCGCCGGTCGATTTCGCCCTGCTCAGCCTGCGCATCGATCTGGGTGATGGGGCTGAAGGTGCCGGGGGTGTACTCCCAGGTGCTGGTCCGCCCTCCGCCTGCGCCGCGGTGGGTCTGCTCAATCAGGCGTGGGCCGTCCCAGGCGAAGTCGACCTGTTCGACCACACCGCCCCCGGCGTCGAGGCGCTGCTTGGCGACCCGGCGGCCGAGTGCGTCGTACCGATAACGCCAGCTCGTGCCGTCCGGTGTAGTGACGGCGATCAGCCGGTCCTCGCTGCCCCAGGTGTAGCGCCAGGTCAACGGCTTGCTAGAGCGCTGCTTGACCTGTCGTAGCGTGACCCGACCGGCTGAGTCGTGCTCGTAGCGCACCTGCCCGGCCCGACGGATCAGAGTGCCGGCGTATTCACGCTCGCCCCAGGCGCCATCGCCGTCCGCGCCCGTGGCACCGGGCCAGACCGCGCTGGTGACGTTTCCAGCCGCGTCGTAGGCGTACCGCTCGGTCCAGTCGGCGGCCTGCACGGCGGTGATCCGGCCGGCCCGGTCCACCTCCAGCCGGCGCTCACCGGTGAGCTGGTCGGCGATGTCGCTCAGATAGCCGTCGGGGCGATACCGGTAGGCCCGGTGGGCGAGGAGTTCCGGCACCCCCGTCGGACTGTCCGTGGCGGCGACGAGGATCTGGGAGAGCAGACGATGGTTGGCGTCCCAGCTCTGGGTGAGGGCGAGACCGCCGACCGCCCTTCGGGTCTCCCGGCCGACGGCGTCGTGGGTGAAGCTGACCGTCACGCCGCCGGTGCGCAGCGCCGTGGGCTGCTGACCGGCGTCGTACTCCCAGGCGCTTTCGACCCCAGCCGGGGTACGCCGCAGCGTCCGCCGGCCGAGCACGTCGTAGCACGACCTGACCTCATGACCGTCCCGGATCTCGGCGAGCACGCGGCCCAGCGGGTCCCGTTCGAAGTGGAGATCAACCTCGGGTGAGCTGGCCCGCAGCAACCGGCCGACCGGGTCGTACCCGAAGGTGGTGACGCCCTCGGCGGTGCGCTTCTCGACGACGTTGCCGAGAGGATCGCGGACCAGCTCGATGCTCCCCCCGGCGCCGTCGGTCCGGACGACCAGTTGGCCGGCGGCGTCGTACGAGTACGTCTGTACGCGGCCGTTGAAGTCGGTCTCGGCGACCAGCCGCCCGGCCGGGTCGTAGTCGTAGCACCACGTGAGCCCCTGCGGGTTCGTGACCGTGGTGAGGCGCAACTCGGTGTCGTAGTCGAAGGTCAACCGGCCGCCGTCCGGCCCGCTACGCGCCAGTGGAAGGTCGAAGTGGCCGATCTCGAACTCGGTGGTTGCCCCGGTCTGGTCGGTGTGGGTGACCAGGTTGCCTTCCGGGTCGTAGGTCCACTCCTCGCTCGCCCCGTCCGGGGTACGCCGCCAGGCCAGCC
This sequence comes from Micromonospora sp. NPDC000663, assembly GCF_042898105.1. Taxonomy (NCBI): domain Bacteria; kingdom Bacillati; phylum Actinomycetota; class Actinomycetes; order Micromonosporales; family Micromonosporaceae; genus Micromonospora; species Micromonospora sp. NPDC000663. The sequence goes on along the minus strand of NZ_JBIAYR010000006.1, from coordinate 348,925 downwards.
GCCCCTCGGCGGTCCAACCGAAATGGGTGACGCCGCCGACCGGGTCGATGACCTGCGTAATCTGGCCCGCCCGGTCACGCTGGTAGGTGGTCACCGCGCCGGTGGGGTCGGTGAGCTGGCTGATCAGCCCGGTCGCATCGGTGGTCACCCGCAGGGCGTTGCCAAGCGCGTCGGTCACCTCGGCGAGGTGACCGACCTCGTCATACCGGTAGCGGGTGAGCGCGCCGGTCGGGTCGGTAACCATGGTCAGGTTGCCGCGCTCGTCGTAGTCGCGCCGCCAGACCGCACCGTCGACGCCGGTGAGGACGACGGGCTGGCGCAGTTTGTTGTAGCCAGCAACAGCCCGCGCACCGTCCGGGCGGGTGACCTCGACCATGTTGCCGTCGTCATCGTAGGACCAACGAGTGGTCCGCCCGAGAGCATCGGTCTCGGACAGCTTCCGATCGAACCGGTCCCAGGTGAAGGTTGTGGCATGGCCCAACGGGTCGGTGACCCGCTCGATCTGGCCGCGCTCGGTCAGCTCGTAGACGGTGGTGTGGCCGAGCGAGTCGCCCACCGCGGTCTTCCGGCCGACCGGGTCATAACGCAGCCGCGCGGACAGGTATCCGCCGGAGCCGGTCGCGGCCACGCAGCGGCCCTGCTCGTCGTAGGTGTAGGAGTACTCCTGCTCGTTACGGTCCTGCCAGCGGACCAACCGGCCTTCGTCGTCGTAGGCGAACCGCAACGCAAGACCAGACGAGTTGATCACCTCGGCGAGGTGACCGCCCTCGTCGTAGCCGAACCGCACCAGGGTCCGGGCGTCACCCGAGGGCTCCGCGTCCAGCAGGCTCAGCGCCGCCACCTGCCCATGCAGGGTGTCCACAGCGATCCGATACCCACCACTGTGCCGAACCTCGGCGACCGCACCGTCTCGCCAGTCCACGTCGATCCGGTGACCGTTGCGGTCGGTGACGGCAACCAGGGGCAGCACCTGGACGGGCTCGCCCTCGCCCTCCGGAACAGGCTGGTCGGGCACCGTCAGGAAGTGCAGGGCCCGGCCAATCTCGGGCTGGTCGACGCGGTAGCCATCAGGGGTCGAGGTGAGCGGCCAGCGCGGACCCGTCACCGGCATGGTCTGCGCTTCGCCAGCGGCGGGCGTCGGGTAGGTGAGGACCATGCCGTCCTCGGTGACGAGGCAGACCCCCTGATCGTCGACCTCGAGGCGCTGGTCGAGGGTGCAAGCCCAGGACGGCCCGAACCACCGGCCAGTTCGATACGACGACAGGTGACTACGGCGCAGGACAAGCGCGAGCAGGCCGGGCAACTCAACGTCGGTCTGGGTGAGCACGACCTCGCCGCTGGCCACGTCGATCGGGTCAGCCGCGCAGTTGCGGGCTCTCATGGGGATGCTCGGGCGGGGCATGCTCGGCAGCGCCGCGCGCGCCTTCGTCAGGCCCCGACCGAGAGCCGGCAATCCCCGCTTGGCGAGGGCCAGGACCGGTCTGCCGAGCATCGCGAGCCTGCCGATGGGTACGACCGTCAGCACCGTATCGATCAACAGATTGGTGAGACTGCCCTTGCCGGTGGCCGCGTAGAGCGAGGCATCGATGAGCAGGGCGGCGGCGCCGGCCGCGATGGCGATCGGCCCCATGATCGGGGCGAGGATCGGAATGAAGGAGAGTAGACCCGCGACCAGGGAGACGATCTTCAGCGCGCCGGAGAGCTGCGCCAGCAACTCCTGGTTGTCCCGAACGAAGTTGGTGAACTGACCCTTCAGGTCCCACCACTTCGGGTTCTCCTTGAACCGCAGACCCTTCGCGTCGTTGACCACGCGTACGCAGTCGCGCACCGCCGTGGACAGCTCGCCTCGCAACGCGCCCGCCTGCGCCACACACTCGTCCCAGTCCCGCTGCGCCTGCGACAGGGCCGCACCCGCCGCCCCACTGTCGGAGCGGTAGGTGTCCGGCTCCGCCGCCGCCTCCGACGGCCGGTCCGCGACCTCCTGCTCGTGACGCTCATCAGCCTGCTTCGCCCGATCCGACCGCCCCCGCGCCGCCTGCAACGCCGCCCACAGACCCGGGGCGCGCTGCGCCAACGGGCGCATTCGATCCTGCAACGACGACAGCGCAAGCGCGAAGGTCGTCAACCCGGTCGACACCTTGCCGAACGCGTCACCGGTGATCCGGAGGTGCCCGGGCATCTGGGCGTTCAGCCCCTCCCGGAACAGATCAGCTTCCGGCCCCACGAACTGGCTGGTGTCCAGGCCAGTGATCTGCGCCGCAGCCTGAGTGGCCGCGGAACCGAAACCCTGCCATCTCGTCGCCGACGACCGGATCGCCGACGGGTCGCCGTCCATCCTGAACAGATGCGCCGGAAATTCAGCCATCCCGCCCGGACCTTCCCCGTGTCCACGTCTACGAGCCCGCAACCACTCACTGAGCCCCGACACGGGACGACCGCTCGCGCGCCGCCCCGCCCGGCACCACGTACCACGCGCCCGGACCCCGACCGACGCCCGGACACGGCCGCACGAATGGATCAGCCCTGCAGAGTCCCTCGCACCTGGCCGCGCATCTCCTGCACGGACGTCGTGGTCTGACCCAGGGCACCCTTGACGGAGTCGAGGATCTGCTTAACGGTGTCCGCCGCGGTGTTCCACTGCATCTGGATGCCGTTGTAGATCTCCATCTCGTCGCCCTCCCAGTTGGCCTTCACCCGGGTGACGAAGTTGGTCAGGTCATCGAGACTTGCCTGGACCCCGTTGGCGACCGAAGCAATGTCGCCCTGCGCCGACCCGGCGGTCGACTCGTCGTAACTGAAGACGTCGCCCATGATCCCCGTAACCCCCCGTCAGCCGCGGAACTTCGCGCCGTCCCAGTTGGCCGACCCCATGGTCGACTGCAACTGGCTGGTCTGCTCCGAGTGGTAGGTGTCGTAGAGCTGCCCCGCCGAACCGACCCGGCTCGTGATGTCGGTCAATGCCTTGTTGAGATCGGCCATCGCCGTGTTCCACCGCTGCGTCAGCTGGTCCCAACTCTGGAACGCCGCGCCCTTCCACACCGCCGGCAGCGGCTCGATCGCGCTGATGAACGACCGCGCTTGACTGTTCAGCGCGGCGACCGAAGTGTCCAGATTCGACGAGTGTTGGTTGACCGCATTGTCGGTGATCGAAAACTTTGCACCCATCCCAGGCCCCTCCCGTAGACTCGACCACAGTCATCCGAACATAGACGCGCGATAAGACCCAGGTGTTACCTCAGTCGCAAATCTCGCACAGTCTGAGCGGTTATATCGAGAGTCATCTCCCGGGTGCCGTTCGCGAAATCAGCCCATTTCAGCGCACCAGCGGCTCGCAGCGCCGGGTCGAACGGCAGCACGAAGGTCGGAACGTCACCGGGCACACCCGCCGAACGCCGCGCCGCGGGAACGACCGACTGTGCGTCCCGGCTGACCAGAACCTGCACGCCGACCTGGGCGAACGGCTTGCGCAGCAGAGGAGCAATCCACGATCCACATTCGGCCAGCCACCGGGGACCGCGCTCGTCGTTCGAGGCCACGAGCACCACGCGATCGGCCTGGGCCAGCACCGCCGGCACGACCGGATCGCTGGTCAACGGCGGGGTGTCAACGACCCGCACCGGAAACCAGCGACTGAGGGCGGCCGAGACCGTGCCGTACTCGGCTGCCGTCACCGGTCGCTCGCCGTCACCCGGAGGGCCGGCCAACAGCATCGCCCGCTCGGCCAGCGCGAGGTGCTCTCGCAGCCACCGATGACCCACCGCTGGCCGTCGGCCGGCGGTGTCGCCGCGCAGGCCGAGACCGGCCAGCACCACCTCGGCCGAACCATCGGACCGGATCGCCAACCGGGCGTGCAGGCCGCCGCCGTGGCCGGCGTCCACGGCGAGCACTCCCGCGCCCTGGTGGCGGGCCAGCGCCGAGGTCACCAGTGCCGCAACGGTCGAGCGGCCGGTGCCCGAGCCCGGCCCGACCACGGCGATCACGCCCGGCCGGAGCCGGGCGGAGAGGATGTCCCGGCGCTCGCGCTCGGCCCGCACCTGCGCGGTGATGCGGGGATCGAGGGCTCGGACCATTGTCCGGCCGATTTGTCGGTACTGGGTCATCGGGGTCCCCCCGCATAGACGTGAGTTGTTAGCCTTGCTGGGCGAGGACGGGGAGGCGGGATGACGTACGTTCAGTATCCTTACGCAACGCTTGTGAGCCTAGGTGGAAATTTGACCACCCTTTCTGATCAACTGCAGACGGACCATCGCGGGGTGGTCGACTGCGCCGGACTGACCGATGATCATTCCGATATTCAGGGCGCGATCTCCGATTTTCGCGACGAATGGAAAACCAGTCTGCTCGAGCTGATGAACAACATCGGCGAGTGGGGCGGGCTCTCCAGCGCGATCGGCAAGATGGTCTCCGACTTCGACACCCAGACGGCCGCCGCGCTACGACCGACCGAATCGTAGGGGTGGCGCGTGAGCGATCTCTCCATGCTCGATCCGCTGCCCGCCCACGACCTGAAGCTCAATCCCCATGCCCCGCACCCGGACTTTCCGTGGTTCATCGGGGTCCCCACCGACTGGGTGCTGCTCGACACCAACCCGGAGTCCTGGCAGCGCAGCGCCGCCCGGATGGTCGACGACAGGTTCTTCGGCCAACGGCTACGCGCCGCCGAGCGCCGGGAGGTCCTTCAGTTCGTCGAGCAGCTCGTCGCCGACTGTCAACGCGCCGGCGCGTCGCTGAGTCTGGTGCAGCTGGGGCGGATGTCCACCGGTGTCGTCGGCAGCGCCGGGCTGCACCTGGGCTGGTTCAACTCCGCGCCCCAGCCTGCCGGCCTCGCCCTGGTCCGGCAGACCCTGCCGCGCACGGGCACGACGGAGGAGGTCGAGACTCCGGTGGGGCCCGGTGTGCTGCACCGCGATGTGGCGTCCACCGTGCCGCCGGGCGGCCTGACCCGGGTCCGCTCGATGGTGTTGCAGCTGTTCCTGCCGCTGCCCGGCACCACCTGGACGGCCGTGCTCAGCGCCGCGACACCACACGCCGAGATGGAGCAGGTGCTCACCGACGTGATCGTGGCGGTGGCCCAGAGCATCAAGCCCGCCGACCCGGACGACGTGGCAGCCGCCACCGAGGCCGGGCAGGCCACCGACGCCGAGCGGACCACAAACGCCGAGCGGGACGACGACCATGGCTGACGGCCGGGCAGTCGCGACCATGACCGACGACGGGGCTGGGCTCGGCCGTGGCTGACCTCCGGGACCGGGTGGTGGTCGAGGCGCACGCACTGCGGACCGCCACGGCCAAGGCAGCGCTCCTGCACGGTTCGCGGCGCGGCCCGCGCGAGTTGCGCCGTCCCTACGCGACGGTGATCGCAAGCCTGGTCGTCGGTGCCCTGCTGCTGGTGGCGGTCTGGGCGATCACCAGCATCGGCGGGCTGCTCGCCCAGCAACGCCAGAAGCGAGGGCTGGCCCCGCCCGCCGCCACGCAGCCGGCGTCGGACGCGGCGCGCACCGTCCTCGTGCTGACGGCGGGGCCGGCAGACCGGGGCGGACCGGCCACGGCGATCACGCCCCGCACCGCACTGATCGGCTGATCAGCGGATGCGGTCGGCCCTCGGCTCAGCCGGCCGCCCAGTCGAAGCCACCGAAGACCGCGATCACCAGCGGCGCGAGGCTGACCACCGCGAGCACCTCGGTCAGGTCGAAGAGCTGCCGCAACCGGGCCGCACCGACGTCGTCCAGGCGGGGACGACCGGCCCAGAGCACCACACCCGCCACCACCAGGACACCGACCACGGCCAACCAGGCCCGCACCACCTCGTCGGCGTCGGTGAGCCGGACGGCACCGAGCACCGCCACGGCAGCCGCCGTCACCGGCGGGACGAGCATGGGCAGCACCTGACCGAAGCGGGTGAAGACCCGCGACCGCAGCGCGAACACCAGCCCCAGCACCGCACCGAGCAGCACGCCGACCCCGGCCGGGCCGGTCAGCAGCACCACGCAGGCGGCGGTGGCGGCGAGCGCGACACCGACCACGGCACCGGACAGCACACTCTGACCCCGGCGAACCGCCGCCGCGACCAGATGCCGGCCGACCCACTGGCTCTCTTCCTGTCGGCGCAGCAGGTCGACGAGGCGTGCGGAGCCGAGCGCGAGCTGCGGTGCCAGCCCCACCGCGAAGACGACCACGACAGACCCCACCGCCGCCACCTGCTGCGATTCGAGCCCGGCGGCGAGCAGCGCGGTGCCGAGCCCGCCGAGCACCGTCACCGCGAGCCCTCCGGCGGCGACGCCGTACCAACGCTCACCCGCCAGGACGAACAGGGCGGCACCGAGACCTGCACCGAGGGCACCGGCGGTGTACCAGGCCGGCCCGGGCCAATCGGCCGCTCGGGCCGCCGCAGTGCCGGCGGCCAGCCAGGCCGGCACCGCGGCGGTGATCAGGAGCGTGCCCCCGGACGCGCCCACCAGGCGGCCGGCCAGCACCGCCATCGCGGCCACCGTGAACAGCATGGCCGGGACCGCGGCCACCGGCACCGGCATGGTGGTGAGCGCGTACGTGAGGGTCAGCACCACGACACCGGCCAGTGCCGCGCTCCCCGTCACCCGGGCGGTGTCGCGCCACTCGCTGCCATCGCCATCCAAGGTGGTCTGCACCTCGTCGACCACGTCGTCGACCAACGGCGGCAGGGGCGCCTGCTCGGGTGGGGTCAGGTAGAGCGTCTCGGCGTCGATGACGCCCGCCTCGTCCAGGGAGCGGCGCGGGTCCAACCCGCCAGCGGCCACCGTGGACAGTTTCCACCGCCCGGCGGCCTCGGGATTGAGCGACAGCAGCTCGCACACCTGCGGCACGAACTCCAGCACCGGTCGGGCCGCGGGCAGGCTGATATCGAGGCTTCGCCCGCCGGCCACCACTGTCACTCGGGTGAATCGGGTTGCCATGACTCTCCGTCCCCGCGCGGTCGGCTCAGTGTGTCGACCGGTACTACTCTAGGCAGTCGGAGCACTACCGGTAACCCGGCCGGAGCACCGACCGGTCCGGCCCGGAAGGGGTCGCGATGACGCAGCGGGTGATCCACCGACCGGCCCGGGTTCCGCCAGCGGAGCCGGAGTTGACCGCGCTGGACGTGGTCTCACCACCGGCGATGCCCGACGGTGGAGGCGGGTTCGCGGGCATCATGCAGGTCTTCCTCCCGATCATGGGCGGCGCCGGCATGTTGCTCATGATGATGGCCAACCAAAACCCGATCATGATGATCGCCGGGTTCGGCATGCTCATCGCCACGGTGTTCGGAGGGATCGCCGCGTACGTCACCCAGCGCACGGGTGCGGCTCGACGCTTCGGTCGGCAACGGCAGCGCTATCTGGAGTACATCGACCGGGTACGCGACCAGATCCGGGCGGACGCGGTCACCCAGCGGGCCGCGGCCCAGCACCGGCACCCCGCCCCGGAGGTGCTCCCGGACCTTCTCCGTGACCCGCACCGGCGCTGGGAGCGGCGGCTGACCGACCCGGACTTCCTGGTGCTGCGTGTCGGGCACGGCCAGGATCGCCTCTGGCGCCGGGTCACCCTCCAGGCGGACGAGAACAATCCGCTCGTCGATCTGGACCCGGTGACCCTGGCCGCCGCACGCCTGGTGGTCGACCGGGACCGGCTGCTCGACGGCATGCCGATCGCGGTGCCGGTCACCGGCGTTGTCTCGGTGGTCGGCAGCCCGGCCGCCACCCGCAACCTGATCCGGGTACTGGTGGCGCAGCTCGCCACCCTGCACGCCCCGGATGACGTACGCCTCGCCTGGCTCCTCGGCGGCACCGCCGGGCTGGAGTTCGACTGGCTGAAGTGGCTCCCGCACTGCCTGCACCCCAGTGAGTACGACGGCCCGGCCCCGCAGCGGCTGGTGGCTTCCGAGCCGTCGGCGCTGGCGTCGCTGCTGACCGCGGAGCTGTCCCGGCGCGTCGGTGAGGTCAGCCGGGCCCGGCGACTGGGCGACCCGCAGCACCGGTTCCGGGGCAGCCGGCTGGTCGTCGTGGTCGACCAGATCTCGGCCGGGCGTGCCGACCCGCTCGGCCACCTCGAAGCCGGTATCGCCCCCGAAGACCTGGGCATGGCGGTGGTGGTGCTTGTCGACGACCGGCAGCACGAACCGTCCCATGTGGACGTACGTGTGCTCTGCGAGGACGACCGGGTCACAGTGCAGGACCTGCGGAAGGTCACCGATGCTCGGGCGTCGGCGATCCTGGCCCAGCGCGAGCGGCTGCGCGGCGCGCCCGCCGGCACTGTCGACCGGCTCGACCTGGCGGAGATGGAGCTGCTGGCCCGACGGGTCTCGCCACTGCGGCTGGTGGCCGAAACGGTGGACGACGCCCCGCTGGAGGCGACAGTCGACCTGCGTGGCCTGCTCGGCATCGTCGACGAGGCGAGCTACGACGTGCGCTCGCTGTGGGCGCCCCGGATGCTTCCGGACTTCCTCACCGTGCCGTTCGGGTTGGGCCCGGACGGCAACCCCGTGCACCTGGACTTCAAGGAGGCCGCGCTGGGCGGCATGGGCCCGCACGGGCTCTGCGTCGGCGCGACCGGCTCCGGCAAGTCGGAGGTCCTGCGGACACTGGTGCTCACCCTCGCGATGACCCACCCGCCCGAACGGCTGAGCCTGGTGCTGGTCGACTACAAGGGCGGCGCCACCTTCGCCGGGCTGGAACACCTGCCGCACACCTCGGCGATGATCTCGAACCTGTCGGACGACGCCGGGCTGGTGGACCGCCTGCACGACGCGATCCAGGGGGAGATGAAGCGCCGCCAGCAGATCCTGCTCGACGCCGGCCAACTGCCCAACATCACCGAGTACAACAGGCGGCGCGACGCCGGTCGGCCGCTGCCTCCACTGCCCAACCTGATGGTGATCATCGACGAGTTCAGCGAGCTGCTGACCGCCAAACCGGACTTCATCGAGCTGTTCATCGCGATCGGCCGGATCGGCAGGTCGATCGGAATCCACCAGATGCTCGCCTCGCAGCGGCTGGAGGAGGGTCGGCTGCGCGGGCTGGAGTCGTTCCTGTCGTACCGGCTGGGGTTGCGCACCTTCAACGAGCAGGAGAGCCGCACCGTGCTGGGGGTGCCCGACGCGTACCGGCTGCCGCCCCTGCCCGGTTCGGGGTACCTGAAGGTCGACACCACGGTCTTCGACCGGTTCAAGGCGGCGTACGTGTCCGGCCCGTACCGGCCGCCGGCCGGCGAGGAGGTGGTGGACGCCCCACCCGACCCGATGATGTTCCTGATGTACAACGTGGCGCCGCACCCGCCGAAACTGTTGACGACCGATGAATCGGCGGCGGAGACCGAGAGCGTCACGGCGCCGAGCACCCTGGACGTGGTGGTCAACCGGCTGCGCGACCACGGGCGGCAGGCGCACCGGATCTGGCTGCCGCCGCTGCCTGCCGCACTGCCACTGGACGCCGTCGTCGGCCCGTTGGAGACCGATCCGGCGTACGGCCTGGTGGCCCCGATGGAGCGACGCGGACAACTGCGGATTCCGCTCGGCCTGCTCGACCGGCCCACCGAGCAGAAGCAGGAGCCGTTCGTGCTGGACATCTCCGGTGGCGGGGGGCACGTCTGCGTCCTGGGCGCGCCGCAGACAGGCAAGTCGACGCTGCTGCGCAGCCTGGTGGCCGGTGCCGCGCTGACCCACACGCCGCAGGACATCGCGTTCTACTGCGTCGACGTGGGCGGCGGGGCGCTGAACGCGCTGGCCGGGCTGCCGCACGTCGGTGGGGTGGCCGGTCGGCTGGACCCGGACCGGATCCGCCGCACGGTGACCGAGGTCAGCATGTTGATGACCGAACGGGAGGAGCTGTTCGCCGCACACGGCATCGACTCGATCGACACGATGCGGCGGATGCACCGCGAGGGGCGGCTGCCCGAGTTGCCCGCCGCCGACGTGGTGCTGGTGATCGACAACTATCCGGTACTCAAGGCGGAGTTCGAGGATCTCGCCGACCTCGTACAGGACATCGGCGCCCGTGGGCTCGGCTACGCCGTACACCTGGTGTTGACTGCCGGTCGGTGGTCGGACCTGCGGATGCAGCTCCAGGCGGTGATCGGCTCGAAGATCGAGTTCCGGTTGAACGACCCGCTGGACTCGACGATCAAGCGGCAGGCCGCCGAGAACCTGCGCGCCGACACACCGGGCCGCTGCCTGACCCAGGACGCCCTGACCGCGCACATCGCGCTGCCCCGGATCGACGGCAGCGACGACGTGGGCACCCTGCCGAAGGGGCTTGACGATCTGGTGTCCCGGGTGGCGACGGCCTGGACCGGACCGTCGGCCCCGGCCATCCGGATGCTGCCGACGATGATCGGGTACGCCGAGGTGTCCGGCGGGCTCCCCGCCGACGGGCGGGTCCGGCTCGGGCTCGACGAGGCGGAGCTGCGGCCCACCCTGCTCGACCTGTTCGGCACCGATCCGCACCTGCTCGTCTTCGGCGACTCGGCCAGCGGCAAGACGTCCCTGCTTCGCCTGCTGGTCCGGGATCTGACCACGCAGTTCACCGACGACCAGGTGGTCTTCGCCGTCATCGACCTGCGGCGCACCATGCTGGACGCGGTACCCGACGCCTATCTCGGCGCGTACGCCGGCACCGCCACCGCCGCCGCGGGTCTCGTGCAGGGTGTCGCCAGCGAGGTGCGCAAACGGCTTCCTCCGGACACCCTGACCGTCGACCAGCTCCGGAACCGCTCGTGGTGGAAGGGGCCGGAGATCGTGGTGCTGTGCGACGACTACGACCTACTGCCCGGTGGCGGCGCCGGGCCGTTGGCGCCGTTCCTGGAGTTCCTGCCGCAGTCGAAGGACCTCGGCTTCCACCTCGTGCTTGCACGGCGCAGCGGAGGCGCGGGGCGGGCCGTGCACGAGCCGGTGCCGCAGCGGATGAAGGAGGTCGGCTGCGCCGGCCTGCTGCTCTCCGGCGAGCGGCAGGAGGGCCAGCTCTGGCCCCAGGCACACCTCTCCGTCCAGCCGCCCGGGCGGGGACGGCTGGTGCGGCGCGGCCGTCGTACCACCCTCGTCCAACTGGCGTACGTGGAGTAGACCTCCGCGCGCCACTGCGGGAGGGCGGCCCAAAGCGCGCCAACCACACTCCTTGACAGATGCCGATCAATGGACTGGTGTAAGGACCAAGCCACATCGACGTCCGTCACAGGAGGGCACATGATCGTCCGACGACGGTGGACAGCTGCCGCTACCACAGCGATCCTGATCAGCGCGGTGCTGTCCCATCCCGGCTCCGGATCGGCGGCACCCGCCGCCCCGGCCAGCCCGATCACCCTGACCGCCACCGAGACCGCCCTGGTCCGGGTGCAACTACGCGACCAGGCCCAGCTCGACCGGCTCGTCGCCACCGGCGCCGATCTCGCCAACCGGCCCCGGACACGGGACAGCCGGATCCTCGCCGACCTGGTGCTGACCGGCGCCCAACTCGCCGACCTGACCGCGCAGGGCGCCACGGCGGTGCAGATCGTGCAGCGCGCCGGGGACGGCAGCCGGCACTTCGCCGACAGCGTCCGCGCCGCGCAGACAAGGACCAGGGCCGGGCTGCGGGCCCCGGCCGCCGACCAGCGGACGACCACCGCCGCAGCAGTGGACACGCTGCAGGTGCAGCAGGCGTACTGGTGGACCGCCTCCGGGCAGACGTTCCTGCAGGCACAGGTCGCGACCACCGCCACCGACGACCCGGACGTCGAGATCACCGTCAGCTGGCGGACCGCCGACGGGGCCACCGGCTCGTTCCCGCTGTACCGCTTCGAGGACTCCGGCGAATACCAGTACCACTACAACCTTCCCCAGCCGGTGCCGAGCCGGCCGGTCCAGCTGACCGCCACGTCCAGCCTCGGCGGGGTCAGCCGGGTCGTCACGCCGTCGCTCTGGCCGAACGCCACCCCGCCTCCGCTGCCGGCCGGCTACCAGAGGGACTTCATCGACGCGTACCTGACGCCTGTGGACGTGCAGGCGCGGATCAAGCGGTTGGCCCGCCAGTACCGGGACCTGGTCGACGTGATCGACCTGCCGAACAAGACCCAGGGGTACCGGCGTAACGCCGTGGCGTACCTGGGGGACCCGGCGGTCGCCGCCGTGGTGGTCGAGTCGGTGCGCTTCGGCGACCAGGGCATGAACGGCGTGCAGGTGCGGACGGTCGACCCGGGCCGCCGGAACCGGCCGCTCACCGTCACCTACCGCGATCGCGTCCTCACCGTCTCACTGGCCACCGACACCGCCGGCAAGACGGTGAGCACCACCGACGAGGTCGCTGCGGCGATCACCGCACGGCACCCGAACCGGTTCCGGGCCACAGTCGAGGACGGCTCGACGGGTCTGCCGATGCCGGTCGCCGGCCCCGCCCGGCTCGACGACGGCCTCCAGGGCACCGAGGTGCCGGCGAAGCCGTGGACGGTGCAGGCGCTGCGCCTCGGCGTACACCGGGACGGCTCCCGCGTCGGTGTGCTGGCGTACTCGCAGGAACACGCCCGGGAGTGGGCCACGCCGCTGGTGACGCTTGAGTTCGCCGAGCGGATGCTGGCCAACGCCCGTACCGACCCGGCCACCCGGGCGCTGCTGGAACAGGTCGACGTGTTCGTCATCCCGACGGTCAACCCGGACGGGGCGAACTACTCGTTCAACGACTTCAACATGCAGCGCAAGAACCTGGTCAACCACTGCACCGGGGCGGCCCGCGACCCGAAGAACCGCAACTCGTGGGGTGTCGACGTCAACCGCAACTACACCGTCGGGTCCTACTTCGACGGCTATGTGGGTGCCAGCGCGAACTGCCTGTCCGGCACGTACGCGGGCACCTCGGAGTTGTCCGAGGCGGAGAGCCGCAACGTGGTCGCGCTCGCGAAGGCCCACCCGAACATCAAGTTCGCGATGAACGTGCACTCCTACGGCGGGTACTTCATGTGGCCGCCCGGGGCGTACCGGGCCGACGGGCGGGTCACCCTGCCCCGGCCGTCGATCGACGAGTCGACGCTGTTCCTGAACAGCGCCCGGCGGATCGTCGGCGCCATCGCCCAGGAGCGCGGCACAGTGACCTGGCCGTCGCAGACCGGCCCGGTCGCCGACGTGCTCTACTCCGCCGCCGGCAACTCCGCCGACCAGCTCTACTACGAGCTGGGCATCTTCGCCTGGGACTTCGAGGTCGGCAACGACCGCTGGAACGCGGAGACCGGCCAGTGGGAGGGCGTCGGCTTCCAGCCGCCCTTCGACGAGGCGCACGCCGAGTCCCAGGAGTACGCGGGGGGTCTCGTCGAGCTGGTCCGGGTGGCCCGCGACTACGCCGCGGCCGAATCCGCCGCCGGCTGACGCGCGACGGTGCCGCGCCCGGATCCACGGGCGCGGCACCACCGCCGGGCCGACGACGACCGGAGGCTATGGCCGCATTTGGCCCGTTTCCGATTGCGGGTGGCGGGGTACGGCTACGGCATGGACACGACGACAACGGCACACCTCATCGGCGGACCTCGTGACGGCAGCACCCTCGACGTCGGCGGCGACGCCCTCGTCGAGGTGGAGATCGACGGCATGATGCACCGCTACATCAAGACCACCAAGCAGCACGACGACGGTGGCCCGCTCTACAACTACGACGGGATGGTCGCCCCGGACGGCGGCGAGCCCGGCGTCGAGGACCCGGCCGCCCGGGTCGCCTCCCCCAGGGCCGACGCCGAGGGGCACGGCGGCAGCCACTGACGCTCCGCACGCACACGAACCGGCCGGCCACGGATGAACCGTGGCCGGCCGGGTAAGCAGCACCCCTGCCTGGTGGGGAGACGACCGGGTGCACGGGCGGGCGGCCTCGGGCCGACCGCCCGTGCGCGCCTCGTGATCAGTTCGAGGAGATCCAGTTCCAGGCCGAGACGACCCACTCGGTCTGCTGCAACCAGGCCACCCCGAGACCGACGAGGAAGATCGCGGTCGCCAGGTGCGCGCCTCGGGCGCTGCGCCGCACCCGCCCCAGCTGACGCTCCAGCACCACCCGGCCGACGAGCCGCGACAGCGCGAACAGGCCGACCGCCACCAGCAGGCTCAACACGAGCACCAGCAGCGGCCCGGACAGGTCACCTCCACCGGAGAGCGCCCAGATCCCCCAGCACACGAACGCGAACAGGCCGGCCGCCGTACTCCACTCGCCGCCCCGGCGCAGCTGCGCCAGGTGCCAGCTCAACGGGCGGCGCGGCGCCGGCTCGCCCGGCCAGCCCGTGCCTGTCGGCTCCTGCCCGACCACCGGGAACGGTTCGGTGCGCGGTGTGCGCGGCTGACCCACCGGGGCCACCCCACGCCGGAAACCGTCGCGCTGCGGTGGGACCCCGACGCCGGCCTGCGGTGGCACCTCCACGGTCCGCTCCGCCCACGGCTGCGTCTGGTCTGCCATCTCGTCCTCCCCCTGACCGACGGCACCACCACCGCCTGAATTCGAGGGTAGCCACCCGACAAACCCTCCCGCCGACCCCGTCCGAGCCGGGGCCGACAGGGTACGGTCGGCTGATGGGTGACCCGGACCGGCGACGGCGACGCCTGCGCCACCATTCCGACCCCGACCCGGGTGGACGGGGCGCCGACGGCTCGACCGCCAGCACAGCCGGGGTGCACGACGGTGACGAGCCGCCACCGCCGCGGCGTCGAGGCCAGGGCGGTGACGATCGCGACGGCGAACGAGGGCTGCGCGGGCTGGTCGGCTCCGGCTCGTCCCAGGTGGGGTTGAGCGCGGCACTACGGGCACGGGACGCGGCCCGACCCACCGACGACGACCTGGCCGAGGCCGAGGCGCGGGTGGTTGTCGTCCGCCGCAACTGGGTGCCCCGCGAGGACCTGCCCCGCTCGCCGCGCTGACCCGCCCGGTGTCAGGGCAGGTCGGGCAGCTGCCGGGTCCGCTCGTACTCGGCCACCTGGGTGATCCGCCGGGCGTGCCGGTCGTTGCCGGAGAACGGCGTGTTCAGGAACGCCTCGACGATGCCTGTGGCCTCGTCCAGGGTGTGCTGACGGGCGCCTACCGCCACCACGTTCGCGTCGTTGTGCTGCCGGGCCAACTGGGCGGTCTCGACGCTCCAGGCGAGCGCGGCACGGACCCCGGCGACCTTGTTCGCGGCGATCTGCTCACCGTTGCCGGAGCCACCGATGACCACACCCAGGCCGACCCCGTCGGCCACCACCCGGTCACCGGTGTGCAGGCAGAACGCCGGGTAGTCGTCGTCCGGGTCGTAGCTGTGCGGGCCGACGTCGACGACGTCGTACCCCTGCTTGGCCAGGTGGTTGGCCAGGTGCACCTTCAACTCGAAACCGGCGTGGTCGGATCCCAGGTAGACGCGCATACCGCGCAGTCTCTCAGGCCGCGCTCTCCGACGTCGCGGGGGCGGCGTCGGAGAGCCGGGTTCGTCACACGGCCGGGTGGGCGGGTCGTCAGCGGGGCAGCTCGGCGACCACCAGGCCACCGCGCGCCTTCGGGGTGAACCAGGTGCTCTTACGGGGCATCTTCTCCCGGGCCAGGTTCACCGCGACGAAGTCGTCGACGGTCACCGGGGCGATCAGGATGGCCAGCTCGGCCCGACCCGCATCGACCTCGCCGGTGAGCCAGCTCGCCGGGTAGTCCCCACCCACGTAGGTGATCCGCTTGTCGCCCGGGTCCAGGCCCAGCGCGTCCCGCAGCAGCAGCCGCTCGACCAGGGCGTGGTCCAGGTTCTCCAGGCGGCCGGCGGCGCCCGCAGGCAGACGCACCGCGTACCCCTGCTCGGCCAGCCGGAGGTGGACGACGCCGCCGGCGGTCGGGACCTCGACCGGGCCGTCGATCGGCTCGACCTGCGCGCCCGCCGCCCGCAACCGGTCCAGCAGCTCGGCCGGCGTGGTGGTCAGCTCGCTGACCAGCCTGTTGTACGGCTGGATGGCCACCGACGCCGGGGTGGTCACCACCGCCAGAAAGCGCGGCAGCCCGCCGGTCTGGGCGGCCAGGCTGCGGTGGTTGCCGTCGGCGACGACCAGCTCACCGCCGCCCGCCAGGGCGGTGAGCGCGTCCTGTTCCGGGCCGGGGCCGAGCAGCCAGATGGCGTGCGTACGCCCCGCCTGGTCGGTGTCCGTCGCGGCGGGCGCACCGCCCGCGTCGGTCGCCGCCGCGAGCGCGGCGTGCAGCTCGTCACCGCACCCGGTCTGGAGCAGGAGTACGGGTGAGAGCAGGTGACCGAGCGCCTCGGCGAGCGCCACCCGCTCGCGCACCTTGGCGATGAACACGTCCTCGTTGCGGATGACCAGGCCGGGCTCGTCGGCCCGGGTGGAGATCTGGTCGGTGTCCACCATCGCGAACAGCCCGTACGCCGGGGACTCGCCCGGGGCGCTGATCCGGTAGAGCACCACCACCTGCTCGGCGGGGGTGTAGCTGCCGTCCGCCTTGGCCTCGGTGAGGCGGGCCACCGCGTCCGGCAGGGCGTCGAGGAAGGACTTCCCCGCGCTCTCCGGCGCCCGGTGCGGCATCTCGATGCCGAGGGCACTGTGCGGGTTCGCCTCGATGATCGCGGTGATCTCCGCGTCGTCGGCGAACTCGTCGTAGTTCTGCGCGCCAGTGCCGCCAGTGGTGATCCAGGCCCGGTTGATCGGGTGCACGACCGTCATGCCCGCTGACGCTACCGGCGACCGCGTCGGAGCCGACGGGGACCCGCGCAGCGTCCACCAGATGAAAGCCCCGCGAGGGCGGCGCGGTGGTCAGCCAGCGCGGCCCGAGGTGCCCCGGCGGTGTCGGCCCGCCACGGCGGGCCCGCCGTTACCCCTGCGGCCGGTCGTGGCCGGCCCGGTGCCCGCGTTGCGGCGGGGTGACGCGGGCGGCCCCGGCACGGGACGCTCCGGGGGCGGCGCGGGCACGGGCCGCGGGTTCAGCGGCGGCGTCGGCACCGGCCGCGGGGGCGTCGGCGCGGGTGGCGGCGGCGCGGGTTCGGCCGGCGCGGCCGCCGACGACAGGACCGGAGCCGGCGGTACGGACGCGAGGACCGGCGCCATGGGCGGCGTGGGAGCCGTGAGCGACGCCGCCACGTCGGCCGACGCGTCGTCGGCGGGCGGGGTCAGGCGGGAGGTCACCGGAACCCGGGCCACGCCGACCACGATGGGTGGCGCGAGCAGATCCACCACGTCGGCGGGTAGGTCGGGACGGACCGCCGGCCAGCGGGAGTCGTCGACCGACCAGTAGGCCGCACCGGGAGTCTCGATCACCCCCTGCTGGGTCAACTGATCGTCACCGGACGCACGGTGCTTGGCCATTGGGAAAGCCTCCACGAGCTGCGGGGTGCGGCCCTGCGGGTCGCTGCGGCGGACACCGAGGGAAACGACGCCGCCCGCCCACCGGTGACGCCGCGGCCGCCTCCGGCCCCCGCAGCCGCACCAGGCGTCCGACACGACACGCCCCCGCCCGGGCAGCCGACGGTGTCCGGACGGGGGCGCGTGTCACAGGCGGATCAGTCGAAGATCGGCCCCTGCTCGCGGGTGCGCTTGAGCTCGTAGAAGCCTGGTGTGCCGGCGACCAGCAGGACACCGTCCCAGAGCCGGCCGGCGGCCTCCCCCTTCGGAGCGGGCGTGATCACCGGACCGAAGAACGCCACGGGGCTGCCGTCGGGGCCGGGCGCGTGCACGACGGGGGTGCCCACGTCCTGCCCGACCGGGCGCATGCCCGCCTCGTGACTGGCCCGCAGCGCCTCGTCGTACTCCGTGCCGTCGGCGGCCTCGGCCAGCGCCGGGTCCAGGCCGGCGTCGGTGAGCGCGGCCACGTACAGCTCGTGTCCCCGCTCCTCCTTACCGAGATGGATCCTGGTGCCCAACGCGGTGTAGAGCGGGCGCAGGACGTCGGTCCCGTACCGCTGCTCGGCGGCGATGCAGATCCGCACCGGCCCCCAGGCGGTCTTCAGGAACTCCTTGTACTCCTCGGGCAGTTCGTCTCGGCCGTCGTTGAGCACGGCCAGGCTCATCACGTGGAAACGGATGTCCACCTGACGAACCCGCTCGACCTCGAGCAGCCAACGGGACGTGATCCACGCCCACGGGCAGGCCGGGTCGAACCACATGTCGGCGGTGACGCGATCGGTCACTGTGAGATCCCTTCGCGGCGGGGTGCATGCGCCGGCGATCCGGCGTCTGGGGGAATCTTCGCCCCGTGCCCCACCGGTCGGCACCCGAATGGGACCGTGACCTCGGCCACCGCCGGACGCACCGTCATGGAAGACTCGGATCCGGACCGCCGCCACCAGCGGGCGGCAGACGGGCGCCGCCGGGCGTACGGCGAAATGTGGGATGGAGACGAACAGTGCCGGGAGTGCGCAACCTGACGCAGGTCGAGGCCACCGAGCGGTCACATCTGCTCGATGTGACCGGGTACGACATCAGTCTGGACCTGTCGACCGCCGTGTTGGCGGCCGACGGCCGCACCTTCCGGTCCACGACCGAGGTCCGGTTCCGCTGTGCCGAGCCCGGCGCGAGCACGTTCATCGAACTGGCCGCCGAGTCGGTGCGCTCGGCCACCCTGAACGGCACCCCGGTCGACCTCTCCGACTGGTCGGCCGAGAAGGGCCTGACCCTCACCGGGTTGCAGAGCGACAACACGCTCGTGGTCGACGCCGACTTCGCCTACTCGACAAGCGGGCAGGGGCTGCACCGCACCGTCGACCCGGTGGACGGCGAGACGTACCTCTACAGCCAGTTCGAGACGGCCGACGCACAGCGGGTGTTCGCCTGCTTCGACCAGCCCGACCTGAAGAGCGTCTACACCTGGCACGCGACGGTGCCGACGCACTGGCGGGTGGTGTCCAACATGCCGGTGCGCAGCGAGGACGCCGCCGGTGAGGGGCTCAAGACCCTCCACTTCGCCGAGTCGCCCCGGATGAGCACCTACATCACGGCGCTCTGCGCCGGGCCGTACCACGAGGTGCGCGACACCCACGACGGCATCGACCTGGGGTTGTTCTGCCGTGCGTCGATGGCGTCCTACCTGGACTCCGACGACCTGTTCCTGGTCACCAGGCAGGGCTTCGACTTCTTCCACGAGAAGTTCGGGGTGCGCTACCCGCTGCCCAAGTACGACCAGCTCTGGGTGCCCGACTTCAACGCCGGCGCGATGGAGAACTTCGGCTGTGTCACGCACGCCGAGTCGCACTACCTGTTCCGCTCGCAGGTCACCGACTACGAGTACGAGCAGCGGGCCAACACGATCCTGCACGAGATGGCCCACATGTGGTTCGGCGACCTGGTCACCATGCGCTGGTGGAACGACCTGTGGCTGAACGAGTCGTTCGCCGAGTGGGCCAGCCACTGGTGCAACACCCACGCCACCCGGTTCACCGAGGCGTGGACGACGTTCCTGTCCATCCGCAAGAACTGGGGCTACCGGCAGGACCAGCTCTCCTCCACCCACCCGGTCTACACCGAGATGCCGGACATGGAGGCCGTTGAGGTCAACTTCGACGGCATCACCTACGCCAAGGGCGCGAGCGTACTCAAGCAGCTCGTGGCGTACGTGGGTGAGGAGCCGTTCGTCGCCGGCCTGCGGGCGTACTTCGGCAAGTACGCCTGGGGCAACGCCACCTTCGACGACCTGCTCAGCGAGCTGGAGACGGCCTCCGGCCGGGAGTTGCGCAAGTTCGCGGCGCAGTGGCTGGAGACCGCGCAGGTCAACACGTTGCGCCCGGAGGTGAGCATCGGCGTGGACGGCCCGTACGAGCAGGTGGCGGTCCGCCAGGAGGCGCCGTCCGGGTACCCGACGCTGCGGACGCACCGGATCGGTGTGGGCCTGTACGACCTGGCCGACGGGCGGATGGTCCGCCGCGAGCGGTACGAGGTGGACGTGACAGGCGAGCGGACCGAGCTGCCCGAGCTGCGTGGCGTCCGCGCCGCCGACGTGCTGCTGCTCAACGACGACGACCTGACCTACACCAAGCTGCGCCTCGACGAGCGGTCGATGGCGAACGTGGTGCAGCACATCGGTGGTTTCGAGTCGTCGCTGGCCCGCGCGCTGTGCTGGACCGCCGCGTGGGACATGATCCGCGACGCGGAGCTGTCCGCCCGCGACTACGTGGCGCTGACGCTGAGCGGGCTGCCCGCGGAGACCGACATCAACCTGGTCACCGCCACGCTGCGACAGG
Organism: Micromonospora sp. NPDC000663; assembly: GCF_042898105.1. Taxonomy (NCBI): domain Bacteria; kingdom Bacillati; phylum Actinomycetota; class Actinomycetes; order Micromonosporales; family Micromonosporaceae; genus Micromonospora; species Micromonospora sp. NPDC000663. Next base: position 328,789 of record NZ_JBIAYR010000006.1, on the reverse strand, counting down.
CGACCACGGCGCTCACCGTGTACGCCGACCCGGCCTGGGCGCCGACCGGCTGGGCCGACCTGGCCCGTACGGCCCGTGACGCGCTCGCCGCCGCCGAGCCGGGCAGCGGGTTCCAGCTGGCCTGGGCGCGCGCGTTCACCTCGGCGGCCCGCTCCGAGGACGACCTGGCGACGCTGCGCGGCTGGCTGGACGGCTCCGGCGCGCCGGAGGGCCTGACCGTGGACACGGAGCTGCGGTGGACGGTGCTCAGCGCACTGGTGGCTAACGGCGCCGCCGAGCCGGCCGAGATCGAGGCGGAACTGGCTGGTGACCGTACCGCAAGCGGCGAGCGGGAGGCCGCGTACGCGCACGCGTTGGTGCCGACGGCGGAGAACAAGGCCGCCGTGTGGGAGTTGCTGACCGGCCCCGACGCGCTGCCCAACTGGCGGCACCGGGCGCTGTTGCAGGGCTTCGCGCACCCGACGCAGGTGGACCTGGTCGCCCCGTACCGGGAGCGGTACTTCGCGACCGTCGCGCAGGTGTGGGCCACCCGGGACAGCGAGCCGGCGCAGGAGTTCGCCCAGCTCGCGTACCCGATGTACCTGGTGGAGGACGACACGGTGGCGGCCAGCGACGCGTTCCTGGCCGAGGACGGGCACCCCGGTCCGCTGCGCCGGATGGTCGCGGAGGGCCGCGACGGTGTGGTGCGGGCGCTCCGGGCGCGCGCGAAGGACGCCCAGCAGAGCTGACCCGGCAGGCAGACCGAAGCCCGGCCCGCGTTCAGCGGGCCGGGCTTCGTCGTACGAGGTTGGGTCAGCCCTTGCCGGCGTGGCTGGCGAGCTGGTCGAGGCCGTTGATGATGCCACCGGCCAGGTCGCCGCCGCTGAACGCGCCGACCATGGAGAGGGCGGCCAGCTTGGCGTACGTGTCGGGGATGCGCTTGCGGGCGTGCCGACCGGTGACGATCTCCAGCTGGCGCTGGTTGGGCGACACCGCGATCAGCACCGACTTGTCGGGGTCGGCGAGCTGGCGGTGCAGCCGCTGGGCGTGCTCACGGATCGGCTCGTCGAGACCGCCGACGAACACCGAGAACACCAGGCCGGTGCCCTGGTCGGCCAGCCGCAGGGCTTCGTCGATGCGTAGCAGCTGACGGGTGGAGAACGGTCCGTCGAGCACCTCGGGCGGATTTTCCGACCCGGCCTGCTTCTCACCAACGGTCACTTGCGCCTCCGGTTCCCCCGGCCGGCGCCTCGACGCTGGCCTGCTCAAGCTTGCTGCTGGTCAGCGCGGGCGCCTGCGCGCCCGCCGTCAGCGCGGTGCCGGCCGAGTCGGCCAGCTGCTCCGGGCGGCCCAGGAACCACACCGGCGTGAAGTCGAAGGGTCGGCCCGGGCGGTAGCGCTTCGCGCCACCGCCACCGCCGGTGGCACCACCACGGCTACCCGCGTACGCCAGGCCGGCGATGACCAGCACTGCGGCCGCCGGGATGCCGACGAAGATCAGCAACGTCTCGGTAACAGACAATCCCAACGCCCCCAGGCGGAAGAAGGACCTCGAACACTCGGGTCGGATGGACGATCATGACGTCGACCTGTCGACTCCGTCTCCATTCACGTTAGCGGAGTCGACGGCCCGCCAGATTGCGGGGTGCCGATCCCATCCGCCACTGGAGTTCTCCAGTTGCGCAGCGGTCGCGATGAGGCGCGCGTCGTCGCCGTACCGGCCGGTGAGCAGCACCCCGACGGGCAGACCGTCGGTGGTGGTGCCCAGCGGCAGGGAGACGGAGGGATCGCCTGTGACGTTGAAGATGGCGCAGTAGGGCGAGAACCGGCGTTGCCTGTCGAAGTCGGCCGCCGGGTCTCCGTCGGCGGTGAACCAGCCCACCGGCGCCTGCGGGACGGCAAGGGTGGGGCAGAGCAGCAGGTCACAGCCGGCGGTGCGGCGGGCACCGAGGCGGACCTGACCCTGCAACTCGCCGAGGGTGGCGGCGAGCGTGCCGGCGGAGATGTCGGCGCCCCTGGCGCGCAGCAGCCGGGTCAACGGCAGCAGCTCCGCCTCCCGCTGCGGGGGCAGCGGGGAGAGCGCCAGCACGTACCAGATGATCTCGAACAGTGGCCACGCATCGGGCCCGAGGGGCGCTGGCACCTCGACCACCTCGTGGCCCGCCGCGGTGAGCAGCGCGGCGGCCCGGTCCACGGCGGCGACGCAGTCGGGGTGGACGGGCTCGTCGGCGAGCATCGGGGTGATGAACCGGCCGATCCGCAGTCGGCCGGGCGCGGCCCGGCGGGCGGCGGCCAGGAAGCCGTCCGGCGGCGCGGGGGGCGACAGGTAGGGCTCGCCAGGCACCGGCACGGCCATGACGTCGAGCAGCGCGGCGACGTCGGCGACGGTCCGTCCGAGTGGGCCGCTGGTCGGCAGGCCGAACGCGCCGGAGCCGACGGGCCCACCGGAGACGAGGCCACGGCTGGGCTTGTAGCCGACGAGGCCGCAGAGCGACGCCGGGATGCGCAACGATCCGCCGCCGTCGGAGCCCTGGGCGACCGGGACGAGGCCGGCCGCGATCGCCGCCGCCGCGCCGCCGCTGGAACCACCGGCGGTGTACGCCAGTTGCCACGGATTGCGGGCCGGCGGCGCGACGCGGCCCTCCGAGTAGAGCGAGCAGCCCAGCTCGGAGGTGGTGGTCTTGCCGAGGCTGACCAGACCGGCGGCCTTGATGAACCGGACCACGTCGGCGTCGACCGGCGGCACGAAGTCGGCGAAGGCTGCCGAACCGAAGGTGGTGCGGACCCCGGCGGTAAGCGTCAGGTCCTTGATCGCGGTCGGCACGCCGTGCAGGGGCCCGCGCTCCCCGACCGGCACGGCGTCGGCCGCACGGGCGGCCTCCCGGGCGAGGTCCGGTGTGACGGTGACGAACGCGCCCACTGTGTCGCCGAGCGCGGCCACCCTGCTCAGGGAGTACTCGACCAGGTCGGCGCTTGTCAGCTCGCCGCGGGCGATCGCGGCGGCCTGCTCCAACGCGGTCAGGTCGTGCGGCTCGGCCATGCCCTCATCCTGCCCGCCGGGACGGGCCCCAAGCGTCCGACACACGCCGGACTTCCCGCCCGCTCGACCCGTAGATCGTGGACAGTTCCGTCGGCGGCGGACGGAAACTGTCCACGATCTGGTGGCGGAGACGCTCAGCCGTGCAGGAAGCGCAGGGCGTTGGTGGTCAGGAGCTTGTCGCGCTGGGCGTCGGTGAGGAAGTCGGCCGCGTGAACCACCGCGCCGGCCGGGCGTTCGCCAAGCGGGTACGGGTAGTCGCTGCCCACCAGCACCCGGTCCTCCCCCATGGTGTCGACAAGCAGCCGCAGCGCCGGTGGCGTGAAGACGACCGAGTCGACGCTGAACCGGTCGACGTAGCTGCTGGGCGGGGCGGCGGACGCACCCCGGACCAGGTCGCCACGGCGGTGCCAGGCGTTGTCGGCGCGACCCAGCCAGAAGGGGAAGCTGCCGCCGCCGTGCGCGAAGCAGATCCGCAGCGTCTCCGGCACCCGGTCGAAGACGCCGCCGAGGATCATCGCCAGCACCGACAGGTGCGTCTCGGCGGGCATCCCGGTGAGCCAACGGGCCATCCAGCGGTCCAGTCGCGGGCCGCCCGGCATGTCCCAGGGGTGGACGAAGATCGGCGCCCCCACCTCGGCGCAGTGCGTGAGGAAGGTGACCACGCCGGCGTCGTCCAGGTCCCGGTCGCCGACGTGGTTGCCGATCTCCACGCCCACGTGCCCGGCGGCCAGGCTGCGGTCCAGTTCGGCGCAGGCGGCGTCCGGATCCTGCAACGGCACCTGGCAGAACGGCACCAGCCGGTCACCGCCGGCGGCGGTGACCTCCAGGGTCAGGTCGTTGAAGATCCGGGCGACCTTCACGGCCTGGTCGGCCGGTCGGTCGTAGCTGAAGAAGACAGGAGTCGGTGAGACGACCTGCACGGCCACGCCGTCGGCGTCCATGTCGGCCAGGCGGCGGGACGCGTCCCAGCACTCGGCGCCGACCGGGCGGAACTCCACCTCCCCCACCATGATCATGGCGGCGCGCTCGGAGTCCACCCGCAACCAGGGCCAGCCGGACCCACCGCACGCGGCGTCGAGGTCCGGCCACCCCCTGGGCACGACGTGCGTGTGCACGTCGACCAGGCCTGCGGGCATCAGCCCTTGCCCGGGTGCAGGGTGCCGCAGTTGGCGCAGGTACGCGCCGCCTCGTCGGCGTAGAACGCCTGGAACACCGGCGGCAGGTCGGCGGCGATGTCGCGGACCTGCAACTCCACCTCGTGCACCTTGTGCCCGCACTCGGGGCAGTACCACTGGAAGGTCTCCAGGGTGCCCTCCTCGCGGACCCGCTCGACGACCACACCTATCGAGCCGGCCTCGGGGCGCTGCGGCGAGTGCGGGGTGTTGCGCGGCAGCATCCACATCTGACCCTCGCGCACGTGCACCGTACGCGGACCCTCCGGGGTCATCAGGTTGATGTGCATGTTGCCCTTGACCTGGTAAAAGAACTCCTCGTACGGGTCGACGTGGAAGTCGGTGCGCTGGTTGGGCCCGCCCACCACCATCACGATGAAGTCGTCCCCGCCGGGGAACATCTCCTTGTTGCCGACCGGCGGCTTGAGCAGGTGCTGGTTGTCGGCGATCCAGCCCGGAAAGCTGAACGGCTCGGCGATCTCACTCACGACTGACCTCCCGAGGGAAGAAGGGCCACGGCCTGGATCTCGATGAGCAGGTGCGGGTGCGGCAGCTGGTGCACCGCCACCGTGGTGCGGGTCGGCCCGGACGCGTCGAAGAACTCCGCCCAGACCTCGTTGTAACCACCGAAGTCGTTCATGTTGACCAGGTACGACGTCACCTGGACGAGATCGGTGAGGTCCGCGCCGACCGAGCGCAGCAGGTCGCCGATGTTCTCGATCACGGCCCGCGTCTGCGCCCGGATGTCGAGGTTCGTGGTGCCGAACTCGTCGACCGACACACCCGCGAAGCTGTTGTCCGGCCGCCGCGACGACGTACCGGAGACGAACACGAACCCACCCGCGACCTTGACGTGCGGAAAAGCCCCCCGAGGCACGGCCTTGCCGGGCACCACCCGGGCGGTCACGCCGACGCCCGCAGGGAGGCCGTGCCGAGCTTCTCGACGACGGCACGGACATGCGCGCCGGGACGCAGCGGAACGGCGGCGGTGGCGGCGCCGGCCAGGAAGACCCAGCCGGATTCGAGCCGCACCCCGTGCCGACCGGCCAGCCGGATGCCCTCGTCGAGCGCCCGGCGCGGGTCGCCGAGGATCGCCGCCGTCGAGCCGACCTGCGCCACCCGACCGTCGACCTCCAGCAGCACGCCCAGGTTGTCCAGACCGGCCGGCACCGGCGACCACGGCCCGACCACGAACGCGGCGGCCGAGGTGTTGTCGGCGATCACGTCCGGCAGCGAGAAGCGGAAGTCCGCGTACCGGGAGTCGATCAGCTCGATGGCCGGGGCGACCGCGCGGACCGCAGTGGCGAAGTCGCCCACCGGCTCACCTGGCTCGGGCAGCCGGTCCAGCAGGAACGCCACCTCCGGCTCGACCCGGGGATGGATGTACGCGGCCGGGTCGACAGCGCCCCCGTCGGGCACCCGCATCGCGTTGGTGAGCCGCCCCCAGATCACCTCGTCCACGCCGACCTGGCCCATCTTCGCCCTGCTGGTGAGGCCCATCTTCAGCCCGACCACCCGCTCGCCCACGGTCACCCGGCGCTGGATCAGGGCGGCCTGCACGGCGTACGCGGCGTCCACGTCGAGGCCGGTCTCGGCGGCGAGCTGCGGGATCGCGGTGGCCGTGTCGGCTGCCGCGCCCAGCTTCTCGGCGATCCCCGCGATGTCCGGTCCGATCATGCTGCGCCACCTTCCGTTCGCGACTGCGGGGCTCGCAAACCCGGCTCACTCCTCGCGCTCACACTGAGCCACCTTCCGTTCGCGACTGCGGGGCTCGCGCACCGGCCTCTGCGCCGGCCAGGTCGAGTGCCACGTCCACGATCATGTCCTCCTGGCCGCCGACCATCCGGCGCCGGCCCAGCTCGACCAGGATCGACCGGACGTCCACCCCGTACTTCGCCGAGGCCCGCTCGGCGTGCCGCAGGAAGCTGGAGTAGACCCCGGCGTACCCCAGGGAGAGCGTCTCCCGGTCGACCTGGACCGGCCGGTCCTGCAACGGGCGGACGATGTCGTCGGCGGCGTCCATCAACGCGAACACGTCGCAGCCGTGCTTCCAGCCGTGCAGCTCGGCGACCGCCACGAAGACCTCCAGTGGCGCGTTGCCTGCGCCCGCGCCCATGCCGGCGAGCGAGGCGTCGACGCGCACCGTCCGGCCGTGGGGCGCGTCCGGGCCGACGGGTGTCGACCCGGAGATCCGGCCGTGCTCGACGGCGAGGACGCTGTTGGCGACGCCGAGGGACAGGTTGTGGTGGGCGTGGATGCCGATCTGCGTCTGCGGTTCCAGCACCTGCCGGTACGCGTCGACGCGCTGCGCCACGTCGGACATCAGCAGCCGACCGCCGGAGTCGGTGACGTAGACGCAGTGCGCCCCGTACGACTCCATGAGCTTGGCCTGCCCGGCGAGCCCCGCCGGGTCGTTCATGTGCGACATCATCAGGAACCCGGCCACGTCCATGCCGTTCTCCCGCGCCCAGGAGATGTGCTGGGCGGAGATGTCCGCCTCGGTGCAGTGGGTGGCGATGCGGACGCTCGTCACCCCGAGCGCCTTGGCAGCCCTCAGGTCGGCGATGGTGCCGATGCCGGGCAACAGCAGCGTGGTCAGCTTCGCCGTGGTGAGCACCTCGGCGGCGGCGGAGATCCACTCGGCGTCGCTGGCCGCCCCGTGCCCGTAGTTGACGCTGGAACCGGCGAGCCCGTCGCCGTGCGCCACCTCGATGGCGGCCACCCCTGCGGCGTCCAGCGCGGCGGCGATGGTGCGCACCTGCTCGACCGTGTACCGGTGGGCGATGGCGTGCATGCCGTCGCGCAGCGTCACGTCCTGGATGTACAGGTCGGTCATGACGCGGCCACCTCCGGAGAGCGCAGGGCGACGAGCCGCTCGGCGGTACGCAGGGCCGCGGAGGTCATGATGTCGAGGTTCCCGGCGTACGCCGGCAGGTAGTGCCCGGCACCGGAGACCTCCAGGAAGACCGACACCTGCAACGCGGTGAGCTGCCGTCCGAGCGTCGGCAGGTACGCCCGCACCCGGTCGAACTGCACGTCCTGCTTGAGCCGGTAGCCGGGGACGTACTCCTGGACCGTCGCGACCATGTCGGCAACCGAGGCGGCGATGGCGGCGGTGTCGGCGTCCGCGTCCGGGCAGAGGCAGTAGACAGTGTCGCGCATCAGCAGCGGCGGGTCCGCCGGGTTGAGCACGATGATGGCCTTGCCCCGCTCGGCCCCTCCGACCACCTCGATGGCCCGCGCCGTGGTTTCGGTGAACTCGTCGATGTTGGCCCGGGTGCCGGGCCCCGCCGACTTCGAGGCGATCGACGCGACGATCTCCCCGTACGCCACGGGGGTGACCCGGCGTACGGCGGCCACGATCGGCACTGTCGCCTGTCCGCCGCAGGTCACCATGTTGACGTTCGTCTCGTGCAGGTGCTCGTCGAGGTTGACCGGGGGCACCACGTACGGGCCGATGGCGGCCGGCGTCAGGTCGACGACCGTGCGGCCGTGCGCGCGCAGCACCTCGTCGTGGCGGCGGTGCGCGCCGGCGGAGGTGGCGTCGAAGACCAGCTCGACGTCGGCGAACTCGGGCATCGCGACCAGCCCCTCGACGCCCTCGGCGGTGGTGGCCACGCCGAGCCGCCGGGCGCGGGCCAGGCCGTCGGAGGCCGGGTCGATGCCGGCCATGGCCACCATCCGCAGGCTGTCGCTGAGCCGCAACACCTTGATCATCAGGTCGGTGCCGATGTTTCCCGACCCCAGCACTGCCACGTCAGTGGTCACTGGCCGCCCCTGTCGCTGAAGGATGTCCGTACCGAGCCGAGACCGGAGATCCGGGCCTCGTACGCCGCCCCGGGCGTGACAGGCACCATCGGGCCGAGCGCCCCGGAGAGCACCACGTCACCGGCGCGCAGCGGGTCGCCGGCGCGCGCGAGGGTGCTGGCCAGCCAGTGCAGGGCGTGCAGCGGGTTGCCGAGGCAGGCCGCTCCCGCGCCCACCGAGACCGGCTCACCGGCGTGCTCCAGCACCATTCCGCACAGCCGCAGGTCGACGTCGGCGAGCCGGCGCGGCGTGGTGCCGAGCACGAACAGCCCGCTGGAGGCGTTGTCGGCGACGGTGTCCACGATGGAGATGTCCCACCCGGCGATCCGCGAGTCGACGATCTCGATGGCCGGCAGCACGTGGTCGACAGCGCGGATCAGGTCGACTGTGGTGATCTGCGGGTCGGCCAGGTCCTTGTCGAGCACGAACGCGATCTCCGCCTCGACCCGCGGCTGGAGCAGCCGGTCGATGGGCACCTCGACCCCGTCGCCGACCGCCATGGCGTCGGTGAGCATCCCGAAGTCCGGCTGGAACACCCCGAAGGTCTCCTGCACCGCACGGGACGTCAGCCCGATCTTCGCGCCGACGCGGCGTTCGCCACGGCCCTGCCAGGCCCGCGCCTGGAGCTGCTGCACACGGTACGCGGACTCGACGTCCCCCTCGGGCAGCAGCCGGCCGCGCAGCGGCGGGCACGGCTTGCCGGTGCTGCGGGCGTCGGCCAACTCCCGGTTGGCGGCCTCGATGTCAGCTTCCATACCCGCTCCCTCGCTGGGGCTCACGACAGGTCCACGCAGACGTTTGTGAGTTCGGAGTAGAAGTTCAGCGAGTGCACGCCGCCCTCACGGCCGATGCCCGACGCCTTCACCCCGCCGAACGGGGTGCGCAGGTCACGCAGGAACCACGTGTTCACCCAGACGATGCCGGCGTCCAGCCGGGCGCCGGCCCGGTGCGCGACCCCCACGTCCCTGGTCCACACCGTCGCCGCCAGGCCGTACTCGGTGCCGTTGGCGAGGGCGTACGCCTCGTCCTCGGTGTCGAACGGCGCGACGTGCACCACCGGGCCGAAGATCTCCTCGCGGTTGGTACGGGCGTCCGGGCCGAGCCCGGTGAGCACTGTCGGCTGCACGTACGACCCGCCGTCGCGGGCGTCGCCGAAGGTGGGCGTGCCGCCCCCGGTCAGCACCTCGGCGCCCTCGGACCGGGCCAGCTCGTACGCGCCGAGCACCTTGGCCCGGTGCTGGTGGGAGATCAGCGGCATGGCGGCGGTGGCCTCGTCGGTCGGCCAGCCGTACGCCAGCTCGCCCGCCCGCTTCGCCAGTCGGGCGGTGAACTCCTCGAAGACCGGCCGCTGCACGTAGATACGTTCGGTGCAGAGGCACACCTGCCCGCCGTTCGTGAAGCTGGACCGCACCGACCCGGCCACCGCGGCGTCCAGGTCGGCGTCGGCGAAGACCAGGCCGGCGTTCTTGCCGCCCAGCTCGAAGCTGACCGCCTTCACCCCGTCGGCGGCGGCCCGCATGATCGCGCCGCCGGTGGCCGACTCGCCGGTGAAGGTGATCGCGTCCACGCCCGGGTGCCTGGTGAGGTGTTCGCCTGCCGAGTCCGGTCCGAAGCCGTGCACGAGGTTGAACACCCCGGCCGGTACGCCGGCGGCGGCCATCACCTCGGCGAGCACGGTCGCCGAGGCGGGAGTCTCCTCGCTGGGTTTGACCACGACGGCGTTGCCGCAGGCCAGTGCCGGGGCGACCTTCCAGGTGAGCAGCAGCAGCGGCAGGTTCCACGGCACGATGACCGCGACCACGCCCACCGGTTTACGCAGCGCGTAGTTCAGCGCCCTGCCGCCGGTCGGCGTGACGGTGGTGAACGACTCGGTGGGTGCGGTCGCCACGATCTCCGCGAACGCCCGGAAGTTCGCCGCGCCGCGCGGGATGTCAAGCGTGCGGGCCTGGGCGATGGACTTGCCGGTGTCGGCGACCTCGGCGGTCACCAGGTCGTCGAAGCGGCGTTCCAGCTCGTCGGCGACCCGGCGCAGCACCTCGGCGCGCTCGCGCTCCCCCATCCGGCCCCACGGCCCGCGCAGCGCGGCCCGGGCGGCGGCGACCGCGTCGTCCACGGTGGAGGTCGATGCCTCGACCACCTCGAACACCGGTTGGCCGGTGACCGGGCTGGCCTTGGTGAACGTCGACCCACCGTCGACGAACTCGCCGCCGACGAAGTTGGGTAACAGTCGCGGCCCGGACGGTGGGTGGCCGGCCATCAGCCGTGGATCCCAGGTGCCGGTCATGGGCGCCTCCCTCGGCTCAGTGCCGCACCGACGGCGCCGATCAGCAGCAGCGCGGCACCGCCGGCGACCGCGCCGAGCACCGCGTGCTGCCGGCGCACCCGGCGGCGCACCTCGGCGTACGGGGTGGTGGAGAAGGACACCAGCTCGTACTGCGAAACGTACCGGTCGGGCAGTGCCCGTTCCAGTGCGTGCTCGACCCTGCGGCGGAGCTGGAAGACCGGCGAGGCGACCTTGTCGCGCATCTCCACGAAGTTGGTGAGCGCCATCTGGGCGATGGCCTCCGCGTTCTCCTGGCGGCGCCGCTGGAACAGCGGCAGCGCCGCCGCCCAGTCGTCGGCGCACTCGTCGAGGCAGCGGTCCAGCTCGACCACGTCCTCGAAGGCGCAGTTGGCGCCCTGGCCGTAGAACGGCACGATCGCGTGCGCCGCGTCGCCGAGCAGGCCGACAGTGCCGTTCACCTGCCAGGGGATGCAGTGGACCGTGCCGAGCACGCCTACCGGGTTGTGCTGGTAGTCGTCGACGAGGGACGGGGCCAGCGGAACCACGTCCGGGTAGTGCTCGGCGAAGTGCCGTTCGATCGCCAGCGGATTGTCCAGGGCCGCGAAGCTGCCGGCGCCCTCGTTGGGCCAGAACAGCGTGCAGGTGAAGGAGCGGTCCGGGTTGGGCAGCGCGATCATCATCGAGGTGCCGCGCGGCCAGATGTGCAGCGCGTCCTCCTCCAGGGCGAAGTCCCCGCCCAGCGGCGGGATCGTCAGCTCCTTGTAGCCGTAGTCGAGGAAGTCCACGCTCTCGCGCAGCAGCCCGGACGCCAGCAACTGCCCGCGTACCACCGAGCCGGCGCCGTCGGCGCCCAGCACCACGGACGCCTTGGCGTCGACGGTGCCCTGCGGGGTCTCGAAGCTCAGCGCGCCGTCGGACGGGTCGAGCCCGACCAGCCGGTGGTCGAAGACGATCCGGACCCCGGGCAGCGCGGCGGCCGCGTCCAGCAACGCGTTGTTCAGCGCGCCCCGGCTGATCGAGTTGATGGCCCGGTCACCGCCCGCGCTGTACGACTGGAACTGCGGCTCCCCCTGCACCGGGTGGATCATCCGGCCGCGCATCGGCAGCGCGTCGGCCATCACCTGCTCGGCCAGGCCGATCCGGCGCAGCGCGTCCAGCCCGCGCTCGGAGAGCGCCAGGTTGATCGAGCGGCCCCGCTCGGCAGTGCCGGTACGAGGGTCGGGCCGCCGTTCGTACAGGGCCACCGGGTAGCCACGCCGGGCCAGGAAGCAGGCGGCCAGGCAACCGGCCAACCCGGCGCCGATGATCGCGATCTCGTCGGGCCGGGCGGTCATGAGGTCACCTGCCCCACCGTCGCGGCGAGCGCGGCGGCGGCCCGCCAGCAGTCGAGGTACGTGGAGTAGAGAGGCACCGGGGCGAACCGGACGACGTCCGGTTCGCGGGCGTCGGCGATGACGCCGTGCTCGTACCGGAGGCGTTTGGTCAGCTCGGCGGCGCTGCCGGAGCCGATGCGCACGGAGAGCTGGCAACCGCGCCGGGCCGGGTCGCGCGGGGTGACCACGCGCAGCGGCCGGCCGGCGGTGACCTCGTCGAGCAGCCACTCCAACCAGCCGGTGAGCCGCTGGCTGCGGGCGCGCAGCGCGGTCATCCCTACCGTGTCGAACAGCTCCAGCGAGGTACGCACCGGACCCATCGCGAAGATCGGCGGGTTGGAGATCTGCCAGGCCTCCACGGTGGCCGGTGGCCGGGACACGGGCGTCATCTCGAACCGGGTCGCCGCCGCGGTGCTCCACCAGCCCTCGAAGCGGGGCAGGTCCCCGTCGCCGAGGTGCCGTTCGTGCACGAAGACGCCCGCCAGGGCGCCCGGCCCGGAGTTCAGGTACTTGTAGGAGCACCAGGCGGCGAAGTCGACGTCCCAGTCGTGCAGCTCCAGCGGAACGTTGCCCACCGCGTGCGCCAGGTCCCAGCCGACCACCGCACCCGCCGCCCGGCCGGCGGCCGTGATCGCCGGGATGTCCAGCAGCTCGCCGGTCAGGTAGTTGACCCCGCCGAGCAGCACCAGCGCCACCCGGTCACCCTCGGCGGCCAGGTAGTCGGTCACGTCCTCGGTGCGCAGCGCGTCCTCGCCGTCGCGCGGGCGCAGCCGCACCACTGTGTCGTCCGGGTCCAGGCCGTGGAACCGGGCCTGGCTGCGTACCGCGTAGCTGTCCGAGGGGAACGCGGAATCCTCGATGACGATGCGGGTGCGGGCCCCCGCCGGGCGGTAGAAACTCACCATCAGCAGGTGCAGGTTGACCGTGAGCGAGTTCATCACCACGGTCTCCGCGGGCCGGGCGCCGACCAGTCGGGCGGCCGGCACCGTCAACAGCTCGTGGTACGGCAGCCACGGCCGTTGCGCCTCCAGGTGCCCCTCGACGCCGAGCCGCTGCCAGGCGTCCAGGTCGGCAAGGAGTTCGTCGCGGGTGGCCCTGGGTTGCAGGCCGAGCGAGTTGCCGGCCAGGTACGCCGCCTCGGGGTGGTCGCCGCCGTCGGCAGGCGGCACATGGAACAGGTGCCGGTGGCCCGGGTCGGTCTCGTCGAGGCGAAGTGCCTCCTGTGGTGGGGTGTGCATGTCTCGCTCTCCGGTCACATCGCGGTACGGGCCGACCACAGCTCCGGGAAGACCACCCGGGACATGCTGCGCTGCAACCAGGCCAGCCCGGCGGAGCCGCCGCTGCCGACCTTGGCGCCCATTGTCCGCTGAACCGCCTTCACGTGACTCCACCGCCAGTCGCCGAACTCCTCGGCGACACCGCTCAACGCCTCGCCGAGCAGCCGCAGGTGGTTGTCCGGGCCCGGGTCCGCGTAGATGCGCACCCACGCCGCCTCGACCGACGGGTGCCTGTCGTGCTCCACCGCCACGTCCCTTCCCAGCAGGTCGGCGGGGACGTCGAACCCACGCCGCGCGAGCAGCGCGACCACGTCGTCCCAGAGGCTGGGGGCGGCGAGCGCCGCCGTCAGCGCGGCGTGCACCTCGGTCTGCCTGCGGAACGGCCGGATCAGCGCCGGGTCGCGGAGCCCGAGCAGGAACTCCAGGTGCCGGTACATGGCCGACTGGAAACCGGAGCCCTCACCGAGCAGGTTGCGGAACCTGTTGAAGTCGGCGGGGGTCATCCACCGCAGGCCCTGCCAGGCGGCGTTCAGCCCCTCCAGGTGCAGGGCGGCGCGGCGCAGCGGTGCCAGCGCGTCCCACACCTGGTCGGCGCGGAGCAGGCGCTGGGTCTCCCGCAGCTCGTGGCAGGTCAACCCGAAGTACAGCTCCATGATCTGACTGACCATGAGGAAGGACATCTCGCCCGGGTCGCTGCTGAGCGGTTGCTGCAACTGGTGCAGGGTGCTGGCCTGCACGTACGCGTCGTACGGCACGCGCTCGGCGAACTCGAGCGTCGGCTCGCCCCCGTTGCGGGCGGCCCGGGCGGCCCGCTGCCTCGGGGTCACCGGTCGCACCGTGGCGGGGCGGTTCGGCGCCCGCCGCTCCGTCTGATCCACCATCGTTCTCCCTCCCCCGGACTGGCCGACATCATGATCCCGCGGTCGGATCGGCCTACGGAATGCCGGATCAACGGCGCTGAAGGGGCTCTGGCTGGCAAGCCAAAGGCAGCTAGGCGAGTCGAGTTCACGAAAGTAAGGTCTGAGCGTGGACGACATGGACTGGGCGCTGCTGCGCGAGCTGCAGGCCGACGCGCGGCTCTCCTTCAGCGAGCTGTCGCGGCGGGTGCACCTGTCCCCACCTGCGGTCGCGGAGCGGGTCCGCCGGCTCGAGGAGTCCGGTGTGATCACCGGGTACCACGCCCACGTCGACCTGACCCGGGCCGGCCGCACCGTAGTCGCGATGATCCGGATGTCCTGCTACGGGGCGCGCTGCATTCTGCACGACCCGACGGTGGCCGGCTGGCCGGAGATCCTGGAGATCCACCGGATCACCGGGGACGCGTGCAGCATGTTGAAGGTGGCCGCCGGCTCCATCGGCGAGTTCGAGAGAGTCATCGACAGACTCGCCCCGTACGGCCAACCGTCGAGCACCATGGTCCTCTCCTCCCCCCTGACCTGGCACCCCCTGACCCCCCAAACCCCCTGACCCCACCCCCTGCACGCGCCGATCTCGCACATGCTGTCGCCCATGTGTCCTCTCCTGCCACGTTCGTCGAGGCGGAAAGTGCAAGATCGCGCGGGGCCGGGGCGAGGTCGGGCGGGGTTTGGGGGCTGGGTGGGGGGAAAGCAGGCGCGTGCCCAGGGGAGGGTTCCGGCGGTCGTCGCCGGTTGGGGGGAAATCATGCAGGGAATCCGCACGATCAACCGCACGCTCTCGTCCGCACTGACACTTGTCGGGCTGGTCGCGGCGTTCGTCCTGATGACGGTCACGCCGGCACGCGCCGGTGAGAACACCTTCGTCGAGGTGACACCTAACAGCGTCCCGGCCGGCAGCCGGGTCACGATCCGCGCGAGCTGCGACAACAACAACGAACGCCAGGCCAACGTGCACTCCGACGCGTTCGGGCACGTGATGCTCAGACCGGACAACGGCTTCCTCAAGGGCGAGGTCACCGTGCCGGGCAACAAGGAACCGGGTGACTACCCGGTCGACCTGCGCTGCCAGAACGGCCAGACGGCCTCCACGATGCTGACCGTGCTGAACATGGCCTCACCCAGCAAGGGACCGGCGACCGGGGGCGGCGGCACCGCCGGGGGCCGGGGCACGGGCTCCCTGCTGGTGCTCGGCGGCGTGGCCCTGGTGGCCACCGCGGTGGCGCTCGGCGTGGCGGGCGGACGGCGCCGGGCCGGAGCCGGCTCCTGAGCCGGACCAACGATGACCCGCAGATCCGCGCGTACGCGGTCGGATCGCCGCGCCCGCTTCCGGGCCGGGCCGGCGCTGCGCGCGTCCGGCCGGCTGGTGGCCCGCGCGTCGCGCCGGCTGCGCCGGGTCGCCGGGCAGGCCGTGTCGGCGAGTGTCGCCACCACCGACCCGGCCGCACGGCCGCTGCCGCCGACGCGGACTGCCGCACCGCCGCTGCTGCGCGGCCGGTTCGGCACCGGACCGGGACTGCCGGTGCTGGCCATCGCGGGGCTGATGGTGCTGATCGTGGCGATGCTCGGCGTCGAGCAGGTCACCGGGGTCAGCATCCTGCCCGACCGGCTCAGCGCCGGCCTGCGGCCACCGCCGAAGAAGTTCCCGGTCCTGCCGGCCAGCCACCCGGTGAGCCTCAGCATCGACACGATCGACCTGCGGGCGCCTGTGCACGACGTGGGCATCGCCGCCGACGGCACAATCGCCGTGCCCGACGCGGCCCGCGCCCAGGAGGCCGGCTGGTACGACCAGGGCCCCACACCCGGGCAGTACGGCCCCGCGGTGATCGTGGGCCACGTCGACACCACGACCGGTCCGGCGGTGTTCCACCAACTGCGTGAGCTGCGCTCCGGTGACCGGATCGAGGTGACGCGCACCGACCACAGCGTGGCGGTCTTCGAGGTGGACTCGGTGCAGCGCTTCGACAAGGGGCGACTGCCGGTGGACGAGGTGTACGGCGACTTCAGCCGCCCGAGCCTGCGCCTGATCACCTGTGGCGGTCGCTGGGTCGGCGGGGAGACCGGCTACTCGGACAATGTCGTGGTCTTCGCCTCGCTGGTCAAGGCCCGTGGAGGGTGAGCGTCCGCGACGGCGTCGACGTACTCGGCGAGCCGGGCGGCCCCGGTGAGCATGGCCCGGCCACGCCAGGTGAGCCGTAGGCGCCACTGCCCGAGGGACGCGGCGAGCGGTTCGGCGCCGCCCGCGTCCCGCACCCGGACCTGGGCCGGGTCGAGTTCGAAAGGGCGTTCGGCTTCGCGCCGAAGGCGTTCGAGGAGCACCGGGACGACTTCGACCACGCCCGGCTGGACACTCTCACGCCGCACCCGGGCTACGCGCTGCACGGCTTCGCCGGGATCGTGATGCCGGGCCCGCAGACGCTGCCCGAGATCGACAGGCTCCTCGCCATCGCGTACGGACGGGCGGTCGACCGTCACGAGCGCGCCACGCGGCGGGCCGCCGACCGGCGGGACTGAACGCCAGGGCCGGAGCGGGTGCGGTCAGGCGGCCGCTTCGGGCTCGCGCAGGTCGAGCCAGTCGGCCCAGCGCGGGTCCGGAGCGCGGTGCCCGAGGACCCGCCACGCAGTCCCTTTCGGCGCGGCCGGCAGCGCGTGCAGCCGCCAGCCCAGCTCGGCGGGGGTCTTGTCGCCCTTCGTGTGGTTGCAGCGGGCGCACGCTGCCACCACGTTCTCCCACGCGTGCCGGCCACCCCGGCTGCGCGGGAACACGTGGTCGATCGTCTCGGCCGGGCCCCGGCAGTAGGCGCACCGCCAGCCGTCCCGGGCGAAGATCGCCCGGCGGGACAGCCCGACGTGCGTGCGGTACGGAACGCGGACGAAACGGGTCAGCCGGACCACCGACGGCACCGGGAGCGCGTCGCGGGCACTGTGCAGGATGCCGTCCCCGTCGGCGACGCAGACCGCCTTCGCGGACAGCACGAGGATCGCGGCTCGACGCACCGACACGACACACAGCGGCTCGTAGGTGGCGTTGAGGACAAGCGCGCCGGAGCCCACCGTGGGTCGTATGTCAGGCATCGCGCTCACCCTCCCGGTTCAGCGGCTGCTGCGTACCGCCGTCGACCGGGGTCGGGCATGACGACCCACACGGTCGACGCCGGCCGATCACCGACGTCCGTTGCGCCAATAGTCCCTGATCGGACCCCGGATTGCACGCACTAATCCGGGGCCGGACATGAAGCTCTCTACCGCACCTGTCAGGATGGCCGGTTCGCCCCGTTCCGGTGCCGCCGTCGGCGGCACGTCACCCGCCGGTGGGTCGGCGACTGGCGGTCCGGTTCGTTGCGGTACGAAGACAGGGTGAGTGCCGCCAGCGTGATGCCCCTCGCCCTGTCCACCGTCGGGTCGGTGAACTGTCAGGGCAGTTCCTCCTGCGAGTTCATCTACGAGCTCACCCGGTCGCAATGGTTCGCCGAGGGCAGTTACTGGATCCTGCTCAAGCCGCTGCGGGTGCTGCTGATCCTGGTCGTGGCGATGGTGGCCCGCTGGGCGCTGCACCGGACGATCAACCGGCTGGTGCGGACCACCACCGACGGCGCGGTGCCGACGATGCTGCGGCCGCTGCGCGAGCGGGTGCCCACCGCCGCTGTCGACCCGGCCGAGTTCGTACCGGAGCGACGGCGGCAGCGGGCCGAGGCCATCGGCTCGGTGCTGCGCAGCCTCACCACGGCGTTCGTCTTCGGGATCGCGCTGCTGATGATCCTGCGCGAGTTCAGCTTCGACCTGGCCCCGCTGCTGGCCAGCGCCGGAATCGTCGGCGTCGCGCTGGGCTTCGGCGCGCAGAGCCTGGTCAAGGACCTGATCGCCGGTCTGTTCATGCTCATCGAGGACCAGTACGGCGTGGGCGACAACGTCGACCTGGGCGAGGCGACGGGTGTGGTGGAGTCGGTCGGACTGCGAGTCACGACGGTCCGCGACGGACGGGGCGTGCTCTGGTACATCCGCAACGGCGAGATCATCCGGGTGGGCAACAAGAGCCAGGGCTGGGCCCTGGTGGTGGTGGACCTCCCGATCGGGTTCAGCAGCACCGAGGAGGCCACCGCCGTGCTGCGGACCGCGGCCGCGTCGATCGCGATGGACCCGGAGCTGTCGCCGGAGATCGTCGAGGCGCCCGAGGTGCTGGGCGTCGAGCAGATGACTGTGGACGGCGCGGTGATCCGGACGGTGGTGAAGACGACTGCCGACGGGCAGTTCGCGGTGGGCCGGGAGCTGCGCCGGCGGCTTGCCGAGGCGCTGGAGAACTCGGGGATCACCGCCCAGATCGCCGCTGCCCGCATCTATCCCGGCGTACCGAGCCGGCCGCTTCCCGAGGGTGAGACCGGTCAGGGCGGCGCCACCTGACCGGGACGGCCTGTCCGGTCGATACAGGGGTCGCGGTCCGCCCGGCCCCTCAGGTATCGTCCGTTCGTTCAGTCGGGGATGCGACGAACGAGCCGTTCGCCCTAGCTAGTTGTCAGACGATCGGGCAGAATTCGGTGCACGCGTTCCCGCCGGAGCGTGGTCACATCCTCGCTGATCCGTAGATCTGACGAGTGTTCCCGGCCGGCTGCCACGAGCGGTGCGCCGGGAGCCGATGGAGGCGACGGTGCCCGACGAGCGACCTTCCGCGGAAGGCCCGGCCACATTTCGCGAAGTGTTCGCCCAGCGCGACTTCCGGGCTGTCTTCGCGGCCGGTGCCCTCTCGTGGATCGGTGACTACGTGGCGAAGGCCGCCGTCACCCTTCTCGTCTACCAGCAGACCGAGTCCGTCGCGCTCTCCGCCGCCGCCTTCGCCGTTAGCTTCCTGCCGTGGCTGCTCGGTGGCCCCCTGCTCGCTGCGCTCGCCGAGCGGTACCCGTACCGGCGGGTGATGGTCGCGTGTGACCTGATCCGGATGACGCTGATGCTGCTCATCGCCATCCCGGGCCTGCCGGTCCAGGCGGTGCTCGTGCTCATCTTCGCCGCCACGCTGGCCAACCCGCCGAGCCAGGCGGCGAAGTCCGCCCTGATGCCGCAGATCCTCGCCGGCGACCGGCTGGTGGTCGGCCTGTCGCTGAACAGCAGCGTCGGGCAGGCCGCGCAGGTCCTCGGCTACCTGCTCGGCACGGCCGTCGCCGCGGTCAACCCGGCCCTCGCACTGCTGATCAACGCGGCGACGTTCGCCGCCTCGGCGCTGCTCGTGCGTTTCGGCGTCCGGGACCGGGCCCCCGTGATGACCAGCGCCCACCGCAGCCACCTGCTGCGGGAGACCACCCAGGGGTTCCAGATCGTGTTCGGCACGCCGGTGCTGCGGGCCATCGCGGTGCTGGTGTTCAGCGCGATGCTCTTCTCCATCGTCCCGGAGGGGCTGGCGGCGGGCTGGGCCAACCAGGACGGCGGCGGCATGGACGAGGGCCTCGCGCAGGCTCTGATCATGGTGGCCAACCCGGTGGGGTTCATCCTCGGCGGGCTGCTCGTGAGCAGGTTGTTCGGCCCGTCCCGGCGGCGGGCCCTGATGCGGCCACTTGCCGTCCTCGCCCCGCTGGCGCTGGTGCCGGCACTGCTCAACCCGGCGCCACCGGTGGTGGCGCTGCTCGCCGCGCTCTGCGGGTTCGCGGTCGCGGGCATGCTGCCGATGGCCAACGGCCTGTTCGTCCAGGCCCTGCCCGCCGAGTTCCGGGCACGCGCCTTCGGTGTGATGGCCACCGGGGTCCAGGTCATCCAGGGGGTCGCGGTGCTCGTCACCGGCCTGCTCGCCGACCGTTTCTCGATCCCGCTGGTGGTAGGCCTGTGGAGCGCCGCCGGGGTGCTGCTGATGCTGGTGGCCTCGCTGCGCTGGCCGGACCGGCAGACGGTGGACAGCACGATAGCGGCGGCGGTCGCGGCCAACGCCGAACAGGCGGCGAACCAGGGCGACCGTCCCTCCGGCGGCACGTCTGCCGCCGACCCCCAGACGGGCACGGGCCGCCGCCGGCACGCCCTGAGCTGACGTACGGGCCGGGCGTGATCCGACGCACGGCGTACGGGTCCGGCCGGTGCGGGGCGCACCTGGCAGGATGGAACGGTGAACCCCGCAGGTGAATCCGACCGTCCCGCTGCGTCGATGACCCTCTTCGAAGCGGTCGGCGGCGAGCCCACCTTCCGCAAGCTGGTGGACGAGTTCTACGTCGGTGTCGCCACCGACCCCCTGCTGCGACCCATGTACCCCGAGGAGGACCTGGGGCCGGCCGCGGACCGGCTGACCCTGTTCCTCATGCAGTACTGGGGTGGGCCGAACACGTACTCCACCCAGCGGGGCCACCCGCGGCTGCGGATGCGGCACGCCCCGTTCCGGATCGGCGTGGCCGAGCGGGACGCCTGGCTGCTGCACATGCGCCGCGCCGTGGACCGGCTCGACCTGGAGCCGGAGATCGCCGGTGCGCTCTGGGACTACCTGGAGCGGGCCGCGTACTTCATGGTCAACGCCATGGACGACCCGGCCGAGCCCGCCTGACGGCCCCGGCCGGACACCAGGCCCGCGCGGCGCCTCAGAGCAGAGCGCCCTCGTCGTGCAGCCAGTCCACGAAGCTGGTGGCCACCGCCGCGCCGCAGTCGAGCATCTCGACGAGCAGCGCGTCGTGGGTGCCGGCGCCGAGTGGCACCTGAAGCTCGGCGTAGATCGGCAGCTGCCCGCGCTCGGTCGGGTCGCCGATGTACGCCTTGCAGAACCGGCGTGTGTGGTTCCACTCGTTGACCACCCGGTAGGCCCGGTCGGCCCAGTCCGGTGGGACGGTGGCGTGCGGGCGGGCCCGCATCACCAGGATCTCGTCCTCCGGCCCCTCCAGGGCGACCAGGACGGCGTGCCGCTCCCACATGGCCAACAGGTTGCCGTCGCCGTCGGCCAGGTACCGGACGTCGAGCAGGTCGAGTGCGTCGCAGACCCGACGCAGGCTGACCGGCTCGACGGTGGCGGGCATCTCCGTCAGCACGGGCCGCTCATTGGACGGGCAGTCGTCCCCCGGCTGGCGGGGGCTTGGCGGTCCGACCCGGACCGCGCTCTCCACTGTGATCCCGCTTCGGGTTTCCGGATCGCCGCCGTCGGCGGGACCGGGGCGCCATGACCACCACGGCATCGCTCGCGCACCTCACTCCCCAGCGGATCCAGTCGCCTACGGTGCGTTGGATCCGAGGATGGACGGTACCCGGACAGCCGAGTTGAAGCACCCCCCCAACGACCGCCCCAGCCCAGAAGAATGAGCCGGGGTCATCCGTTCGGACGAGTCATGAGGGGTGTTACGGCGAGATCGGTGGCCTTCTGCAACCAGGCCGCTCCGTATGGTCCCACCAGGCCGACCCAACGGCCGGCCACCCGCACCTGTACGGCCGGCTCGTCCACGGCGGTGCCCGGGCCGGCGGCGCCGAGGAAGCCCATCCGGACCAGCCCCTGCACCAGCCGCTGCGACACCTCCACCGACGGCGCGGGCGGCCCGTCGGGCGTGACCACCACCGCGACGTGATCCAGCAGCGCGTCCCGCAGGGCACGCTGACCGACCGCCCGGCCGGCCACACCCTGCTCGCTCGCCGTCCGCAGGGTGCCCGCCGCGGCGTCCGCGATCCGCCGCAGCTCGGCGGCGGGCAGCACCTCCACCGGTTTGCTGCGCGCCGGCGGGAGCGGCCACCGCCACTGCGCGTCCCGACGCGTCGGCAACGACGTACCGCCGCGTTCCAGCTCGGCCAGCAGTTCGGCGGCGGCCACCGTGACGTCGTCGTCGGCGACGCCGTCGGCCGGGCCGCCGGCCACCGTCCGCACCACGAGCACCTGCCACGGCAGCCGCGCCCAGAGCGCGACGCGCCCGGTCGCGCCGGCCGGACGCAGCCGGACCGGCGCGGCCGGGTCGAGTCGGACCAGCCGGGCCAGGAACGCGCCGGCGTCGACCGCGCCGGTGAGGCCGTGCGCCGCCGAGGCCACCCGGCCCGGTTCCGTGCCCGGCCGGGTCACGCCCCGCCGCCCTGCGGGGCGTACGTCAGCAGGAAGTCCCGCTCCTCGGCGGTGATCCGCCGGGGCACCTGACGCGTCAGGTCGAACGGCACAAGCACCGAACGGGCCCGGCTGGCGAGCACGTCGCCGTCGTACAGCTCGTAGGCGACGGTGAAGCGGGAAGCCTTGATCTCCTCGACCCACAGCTCGATCCGGACGGTGGGTGCCGCCTCCGCGGTGGCCCGACCCAGCGCGTAGTCGACGGGGCGCAGGTAGTCGACCTCGTGCCGGCGGATCACCACACCGTCGGCGAACGAGCCCACCCCCCAGGCCCGGCCGCCGGCGAACATCAACGCCACCCGCGCCTCCTCGTACAGGGTGAGGAAGCGCGAGTTGTTCACGTGGCCGTACGCATCGAGGTCGGACCAGCGCAGTGTGCAGTGGTAGACGAACCGGTCAGACACCGTCTCGGCCGGTCAGTCGCGGGTCAGCTTGCGGTACGTCACCCGGTGCGGCCGGGCGGCCTCCGCGCCGAGGCGGTCGATCTTGTTCTTCTCGTACGCCTCGAAGTTGCCCTCGAACCAGAACCACTTGGCCGGGTCCTGGTCGTCGCCCTCCCAGGCCAGGATGTGCGTGGCGACCCGGTCCAGGAACATCCGGTCGTGGGAGATGACCACGGCGCAGCCGGGGAACTCCAGCAGCGCGTTCTCCAGGCTGGAGAGCGTCTCCACGTCCAGGTCGTTCGTCGGCTCGTCGAGCAGGATGACGTTGCCGCCGATCTTCAGGGTCAGCGCCAGGTTGAGCCTGTTGCGCTCGCCACCGGAGAGCACCTTCGTCGGCTTCTGCTGGTCCGGTCCCTTGAAGCCGAACGCGGCGATGTACGCACGCGACGGCATCTCGACCTTGCCCACCATCAGGTAGTCCAGCCCGTCGGAGACGACCTCCCAGACGGTCTTGTCGCCGTCCAGGCCCTGCCGGTTCTGGTCGACGTACGACAGCGAGACGGTCGGACCGACCCGTACCTCGCCGGCGGTCGGCTCCTCCAGCCCGACGATGGTCTTGAACAGCGTGGTCTTGCCGACGCCGTTCGGACCGATGATGCCGACGATGCCGTTGCGGGGCAGCGAGAACGACAGGTTGTCGATCAGCAGCCGGTCACCGAAGCCCTTGCTGAGGCCCTGCGCCTCGATCACCGTGCTGCCCAGGCGCGGGCCCGGCGGGATCTGGATCTCCTCGAAGTCCAGTTTGCGGGTCTTCTCCGCCTCGGTGGCCATCTCGTCGTACCGGTCCAGGCGGGCCTTGGACTTGGTCTGCCGGGCCTTGGCGTTGGAGCGGACCCACTCCAGCTCCTCGGTGAGGCGCTTCTTCATCTTCGCGTCGCGGCGACCCTCGACGGCCAGGCGGGCGGCCTTCTTCTCCAGGTAGGTGGAGTAGTTGCCCTCGTAGCCGATGGCCCGGCCCCGGTCCAGCTCCAGGATCCAGCCGGCCACCTTGTCCAGGAAGTACCGGTCGTGGGTGATCGCCATGACGGTGCCCGCGTACTTGGCCAGGTGCTGCTCCAGCCAGGAGACGCTCTCCGCGTCCAGGTGGTTGGTGGGCTCGTCGAGCAGCAGCAGGTCGGGGGCCTCCAGGAGCAGCTTGCAGAGCGCCACCCGGCGGCGCTCACCACCGGAGAGCTGGGTCACGTCGGCGTCCGGCGGCGGGCAGCGCAGCGCGTCCATCGCCAGTTCGAGCTTGGAGTCGATGTCCCACGCGTCGGCGTGGTCCAGCTCCTCCTGGAGCCGACCCATCTCCTCCATCAGCTCGTCGGAGTAGTCGGTCGCCATCTGCTCGGCGATCTTGTTGAACCGCTCCAGCTTGGCCTTGGTCTCGGCGACCGCCTCCTCGACGTTGCCGAGCACGGTCTTGGCGTCGTTGAGCGGAGGCTCCTGGGCGAGCATGCCGACTGTGTAGCCGGGCATGAGCCGGGCCTCGCCGTTGCTCGGCTTGTCCAGCCCTGCCATGATCTTGAGGAGGCTGGACTTACCGGCGCCGTTCGGGCCGACCACACCAATCTTGGCCCCCGGCAGGAAGCTCAGCGTCACGTTGTCGAGCACGACCTTGTCGCCGTGCGCCTTGCGCGCCTTTTCCAGGACGTAGATGTACTGGGCCACGGTGCGGGCTACCTCCGTCGGTTTGCTGTCGCCTGATCGGCGGCGCGGCGCGGGCTCGGACCTCCACCCGCCGCCGCCGGCCGGGAGCCGGCCGCGCGCACGCCATCGTCAATCCTGACAGGTACGGCGAGCTTCGCCCACATCACCCCGCCCGAGGAGTACGCGGCGAGCCGGATCGTCGCCTCCGAGCGGTGCCGCTGTCGACAAGATCACCTCAAGGATTCGGCGAGTCCGAGGCGGGTAGGAGACTCCGGCACGGGGGCCCAGAGGCCGCAGCTACGCTCAGTACGCTCATCGCGGTGGACCCGTCAGTACCCGGAGGTGGCCGATCGTGACCGTCCGTAGCTCCTTTGTCGTAGTGGCGAACCGTCTGCCTGTCGACGAGGTGAGCACACCCGAGGGACGGCAGTGGCGACGCAGCCCCGGAGGGCTGGTCACCGCGCTGCATCCCGTACTCGCCGAACACCAGGGCACCTGGGTGGGCTGGGCCGGTGGCACAGGCGCCGCCCCCGAGCCCTTCGACCTCGAGGGCATCCGGCTGCACCCGGTGCCGCTGAGCGCCGAGGAACTGGAGCGCTACTACGAGGGCCAGTCCAACGCGACGATCTGGCCGCTCTACCACGACGCCGTGGAGACACCCGCCTACAAGCGCCGCTGGCGCGAGGCGTACCGCCTGGTCAACGCCCGGTTCGCGGAGGCCGCGGCGGACGTGGCGGCCGAGGGCGCGACGGTCTGGGTGCAGGACTACCAGCTCCAGCTCGTCCCGGCGATGCTGCGGGAGCTGCGACCGGACCTGCGGATCGGGTTCTTCCTGCACATCCCGTTCCCGCCGATCGAGCTGTTCATGCAGATGCCGTTCCGCACCGAGATCCTGCGCGGCCTGCTCGGCGCCGACCTGGTCGGCTTCCAGCAGCGGCTGGCCGCGCAGAACTTCGTCCGGCTGGCCCGGCACCTGCTCGGGCTGCGCTACGAGGGGCAGATGATCCAGGTCGACGGGCGGCAGGTGAAGGCGGGCGCCTTCCCCATCTCGATCGACACGCAGGAGATGGAACGGATGGCCGCCGATCCGGCGGTCCAGGCCCGCGCCAAGCAGATCCGCGCCGAGTTGGGTGACCCGAAGACGATCATCCTTGGCGTGGACCGGCTGGACTACACCAAGGGCATCGAGTTGCGGCTCAAGGCCTTCCGCGAACTTCTGGCTGACGGAAAGTTGACAGTTCCCGATGCGGTTATGGTGCAGGTCGCCACACCGAGCCGTGAGCGCGTCGAGCACTACCAGGCACTTCGAGTCAAGGTAGAGCGCGAGGTTGGTCGGATTAATGGCGAATTCGGCAGGGTCGGCGTGCCGGCGGTGCATTACCTGCATCAGTCGTACAGTCGCAGTGAGCTGGCCGCGATGTACGTTGCTGCCGACGTGATGATGGTGACACCGCTGCGAGACGGAATGAACCTGGTAGCCAAGGAGTACGTCGCATCGCGCGCCGACCAGGGCGGTGCGCTCGTGCTCAGTGAATTCGCTGGCGCCGCAACGGAGCTGCGCCAGGCCTTTCTGTGTAACCCGCACGATCCGGACGCGGTCAAGGACGCCCTGCTCCGGGCAGTGCACGTGGAGAAAACCGAGGCACGCCGCCGGATGCGGACAATGCAACGTCACCTGCGTACCCACGACGTGGGGCACTGGGCCAAGTCTTTCCTCTCCGAACTGGGAGTTTCCGAGGCGGAGGCCGAGTGAACACGTCCGTCAACGACGGAGCGCCGATCGTCACCGAGGTGATGGACCCTGAGCTGCGCTCCGCCATCGGCCGGATCGCCCGGGTCCCCCAGCTCCTGATCGCCTGCGACTACGACGGCACACTGGCGCCGATCGTGGAGGACCCGAGCACCGCCGTACCCCTGCCCGAGTCGGTGGCCGCGATCCGCGCGCTCGCCGCGCTCCCGCAGACCACCGTGGCTGTCGTCTCCGGCCGGGCGCTGCGCGACCTGGCCGCGCTCTCCCGCCTGCCCAGCGAGGTGCACCTCGTCGGCAGCCACGGCTCCGAGTTCGACATCGGCTTCGTCGAGCGACTCTCCCCCGAGCTGGTGGCGGTACGCCAGCGGGTGCGCAACGCGCTTCGCGAGATCGCCGCCGAGCACCCCGGGATCCGGCTGGAACGCAAGCCGGCAAGCGTCGCCATGCACACCCGTGGGGTCGACCCGCAGGTCGCCGCCGCCGCCATCGAGGCGGTCCGCACCGGCCCGGCCACCTTCGACGGGGTCACCGTCACCCAGGGCAAGGAGGTGATCGAGCTCTCCGTGGTGGCCACCCACAAGGGCACCGCCATCGACCAGCTCCGGACCCAGCTCGCGGCCAGCGCCGTGCTGTTCATCGGCGACGACGTCACCGACGAGAACGCGTTCGGCAACCTGCACGGTCCGGACCTCGGCATCAAGATCGGCCCCGGCGAGACCCAGGCCGCCTACCGGGTGGCCGAGCCGCTCGACGCGGCCCGCACGCTCGGGCTGCTGCTGGAGACCCGCCGGCACTGGCTGTTCGGTGAGCGGGCGGTGCCCATCGAGCGGCACTCGATGCTCTCCAACGGCCGTACCGTCGCGCTGCTCACCCCCGAGGCCAAGGTCAGCTGGCTGTGCCACCCCAAGCCCGACTCCGCGGCGATCTTCGCGGACCTGGTCGGCGGCAGCCCGGCCGGTCACTTCAGCGTCGCCCCGGAACGCGGGGGCATCCCGCTGGGTCAGCGCTACCGCTCGGGCACGATGACCGTGGAGACCCGGTGGTCCGGGCTCACCGTCACCGACTGGCTGGACAAGCCGGCCCGGGAGACCACCCCCGACGGTCCGGCCGTCGTCACCGGAGACTCGACCCTCGTCCGGGTGCTCACCGGCCACGGCAAGGCCCGGCTGGAGTTCGCCCCTCGGCCCGAGTTCGGCCAGGTCGCCGTGCAGTTGCAGCCGCTCGGCGACGGCCTGCTGGTGCTCGGCTCCAACGAGCCGATCGCCCTCTACTCCCCCGGCGTCGAGTGGCAGGTCAACAACGACGGCGGGTACGAGACCGCCAAGGCCGTCGTCGACCTCTCCGCCGCCGGTGGGCAGGTCGTCCTGGAGCTGCGCTTCGGCACGCACAGCCTGGAGCACCACCGGGTGCCGATCCACGAGCGGCAGACCGCCGCCGAGCAGCCGTGGAAGGACTGGGTGGCCTCGCTGCGGCTGCCCTCGACCTCCCGCGACCTGGTCGCCCGCAGCGCGCTGACCCTGCGCGGCCTCTGCCACGAGGCCACCGGTTCGATCCTGGCCGCGGCCACCACCTCGCTCCCCGAGGAGCTGGGCGGCGTCCGCAACTGGGACTACCGCTACTGCTGGCTGCGCGACGCGGCGCTTACCGCCCGCGCGCTCGTCGACCTCGGCTCCATCGAGGAGGCCGAGGCGTTCCTGCGCTGGGTGGACGGCTGCATCGAGCGCACCGGCGGCCACCCGGAGCGCCTGCACCCGCTGTACACCATCGACGGATACGAGCTGGGCGCCGAGGCCGTCATCGACACACTGCCCGGGTACGCCGGCTCCCGGCCGGTACGCGTCGGCAACCTCGCCAACCACCAGCTCCAACTGGACGTCTTCGGCCCGATCGCCGACCTGATCGCGGCAGTCGCCGACGCCCGTGGCTCGGTCCGCGACGACGAGTGGCGGGTCCTGGAGAACATGGTCGAGGCGGTCCGCCGCCGCTGGCACGAGCCCGACCACGGCATCTGGGAGGCCCGGCTGCCACCACGGCACCACGTGTTCTCCAAGGTGATGTGCTGGATGACAGTCGACCGGGCGCTGCACGTGATGCGCCAGCACGGTGGCGAGGACCGACCCGAGTGGAAGGACCTGCGCGACCGGATCGGCGCCAACGTGCTGGAGCACGGCTGGCACGACGAGGTCGAGGCGTACAGCGTCGCGTACGGCGACGAGGACATGGACGCGTCGTCGCTGTGGATCGGCCTGTCCGGTCTGCTCCCGGGGGACGACCCGCGTTTCCTGTCCACCGTGCTGAAGATCGAGGCGGACCTGCGCAGCGGCCCGGTCGTCTACCGGTACCACTGGGACGACGGCCTGCCCGGCCGTGAGGGCGGCTTCCACATCTGCACGGCGTGGCTGATCGAGGCGTACCTGCGCACCGGCCGCCGCACCGACGCCGAGGAGCTGTTCGCGCAGATGGTGCTCACCGCGGGCCCCACCGGCCTGCTCCCCGAGCAGTACGACCCGCTCGCCGAACGCGGGCTGGGCAACCACCCGCAGGCGTACAGCCACCTGGGGCTCATCCGCTGCGCCCTGCTGCTGGACAACATGCTCAAGCAGTAGTTCGAGTACGCATCGGGGCCGGAGCGCACACGCTCTGGCCCCGATCTCGTCGATCTTGCGCTTTGTGTCGTCAATATGGCGGGATACGTCCCTCTTGCCGGGACAGCAAGTGCAAGATCGCGGCGGGTTACGGCTCCAGGGCGTGCACCACGTCACCCACCACGACGACGGCGGGCGGGCGCAGGTCGGCGGCGGCCAGGTCGGCGGCCACCGCGTCGAGCGTGGACCGCAGCACCCGCTGGCCGCCAGTCGTGGCCTCCTGGACCACGGCGGCCGGTGTCTGCGGCGACCGGCCGTGGGCCATCAGGGTCGCCGTGATGACGGCGAGGTTCTTCAGCCCCATGAGGATCACCAGCGTGCCGCGCAGGCCCGCGAGGGCGTCCCAGCGCACCAGCGACGCCGGCGAGTCGGGTGCCAGGTGCCCGGAGACGACTGTGAACTCGTGCGCCACCCCCCGGTGGGTGACCGGGATGCCGGCGGCGGCCGGAGCGGCGATCGAGCTGGTCACCCCCGGCACGACAGTCACGGGTACGCCGGCCTCCGCGCACGCCAGCAACTCCTCCCCGCCCCGCCCGAAGACGTACGGGTCACCGCCCTTGAGCCGGACCACGAAGGCACCCGCCAGGGCACGGTCGACCAGGATCTGGTTGATCTCCTCCTGCGCCCGGGACGGCCCGTAGGGGATCTTCGAGGCGTCCACCAGCTCGACGTCGGGGCGCAGCTCGTCCAGGAGCAGCCCGGGGACCAGCCGGTCGGCGACCACCACGTCGGCCTCGGTGAGCAGCCGCCAGCCCTTCACCGTGATCAGCTCCGGGTCGCCCGGCCCGGCGCCGACCAACGCCACACGCCCGACCGTCGCAGCGGAGGTGGCCTCGGCGTCGGGCCGGTCCCGGGTGGGAGCGGCGTCGCGCACGGCGAGCAGGTCGCGGATCGCGTCACGCACACTCATCGCCCGCCGGGGGTCACCGCCGCCGAGCACCGCCACGGTGACCGGGCCGTGCCGGGTCACGGCCGGGGTCCAGGCCGTGGCGGCCGCCCGGTCGTCGGCCCGTACGCAGAAGATCCGCCGCTCGGCGGCGACGGCGCTCACCGACGCCGCCGCGATCGGGTCGTCGATCGCGACCTGGACCAGCCACGCCCCGTCCAGGTCCTCAGGCGCGAACCGGCGCGGTGCCCAGCGCAGCCGGTCGGCGTTCACGTGGGCGCGCAGCGCCGGGGTCAGCTCCGGCGCCACCAGCAGGACGTCCGCGCCGGCGTCCAGCAGCGCCGGCACCCGCCGGGTGGCGACCGCGCCGCCGCCCACCACCACCACCCGCCGTCCGGCCAACCGCAGGCCCAGAGGGTACGGACTCGTCACTTCTCGGCCACGCCTGCGGAGTCGAAGGTGGCCACCTCGTGCAGCACCCGGACCGCGCCGGTGACCACCGGCAGCGCCAGCAGCGCACCGGTGCCCTCGCCGAGGCGCAGCCCCAGGTCGATGAGCGGGTCGAGACCCAGATGGCGCAACGCCACGGTGGCGCCCGGCTCGGCCGAGCGGTGACCGCCGACCATCGCGCCGACCGCGTTCGGGGCGAACGCGGCGGCGGCGAGCGCGGCGGAGACCGCGATGACGCCGTCCAGCAGCACCGGCGTACGGCGGGCCGCGGCGCCCAGGATCAGCCCGGCCAGCGCGGCGTGCTCCAGCCCACCGACGGCGGCCAGCACACCCAGCGGGTCGGCCGGGTCGGGCGTGTGCCGGGCCAGCGCGGCCCGCACCACCGCCACCTTGTGCGCGTACGTCGGGTCGTCGACCCCGGTGCCCCGGCCCGTGGCGTCGAGCGGGTCGGCGCCTGTGAACGCCGCGATCAACGCGGCGGCCGGGGTGGTGTTGCCGATGCCCATGTCCCCGGTGAGCAGGATGCCGGCACCGGCGTCGATCAGCTCGTCGGCGATCCGGATGCCGGTCCGCACGGCCGCCAGTGCCTCGTCCCTGGTGAGCGCGGCGGTCACCGTGAAGTCCCGGGTGCCCCTGCGGACCGACGCGGTGACAAGTCGGGGCGCGGACGGGTCGAGCACCGCCGTGCCGGAGACCTCGGGGGCGGGCAGCGGGGTGGCCACGCCGACGTCGACGACGGTGACCGACGCGCCTGCCTGCCGGGCGAACGCGTTGACGACCGCCCCGCCGGCCAGGAAGTTGCCGATCATCTGCCCGGTGACCTCCTGCGGCCACGGGGACACGCCCTGGGCGTGCACCCCGTGGTCACCCGCGAAGATCGCGACCGCGGCCGGCTCGGGCAGCGGCGGCGGGCAGGCGCCGGCCAGGCCGGCGAGGCGTACCGACAGCTCCTCCAGCAGACCCAGCGAGCCCGCCGGCTTGGTGAGCCGGCCGTGCAGCTCCCGGGCGGCGGCCATCGCCGACTCGTCGAGCGGTCGGATCGCGGCGATCCTGTTCTCCAACATCATGCCTCCATGGTCTCGCGCAGCACCTCGACGAACGCTTCGGTGGTGTTTCGGTCGCGTACCGCCACCCGCAGCCAGTCCGGGCCGAGGCCGGGGAACGTGTCGCCCCGGCGCACCGCCCAGCCCCGGTCCCGCAGGGCCGACCGGATCCGGCTCGCACCGGGCAGGTGCAGCAGCACGAACGCGCTGGCGGGGCGGCCTGCGACGCGTACACCTGGCAGGTCGGTCAGGCGGGCGACCAGATGGTCGCGGTCGGCGGCGAGATCGGCGGCGATCGCGCGTTCGGCCCGGACCGCGACGGACGTGGCGCAGGCCGACGCGGCGGCCAGCGCCGGGGTGGAGACGGCCCACAACGGCTGGACGGCGGACAGCCGGGACAGCAGCTCCGGCGCGCCGAGCAGGTAGCCGATCCGCAGGCCGGCCAGGCCCCACGTCTTGGTGAGGCTGCGCACCACGAGCAGGCCGGGCAGGTCGGGCCGCTCGGCCAGCGACTCCGGCTCGCCGGTGCTCCCGGGCGCGATCGTGGTGTCGGCGAACGCCTCGTCGACCACGAGCACCCGGCCGGGGCGGGCCAGCGCGGCCACCGTCTCCGCCGGGTGCAGTACGGAGGTGGGATTCGTCGGGTTGCCGATCATCACCAGGTCAGCGTCGGCGGGCACCCGACCGGGGTCGAGCCGGAAGTCCTCGGTGGGATCCAGCAGCACCCGCTCGACCTGGTGGCCGGCGGCCCGCAACGCCGCCTCCGGCTCGGTGAACTGGGGATGCACCACGACCGGGCGGCGGACGCCCCGCAGCGCCTGGGCGATCAGCACGAAGCCCTCGGCGGCCCCGGCGGTGAGCAGCACCTCGTCCGGGTGACGCCGGTGCCGGGCGGCGATCGCGGCGCGGGCCGGCGCCGGGTCCGGGTATCGGGCCAGATCGGTGAGGCTGTCGGTGATCGGCCCGGCCAGCCACTGCGGCAGGGGCGCCCGACGCACGTTGACGGCGAGGTCGACCAGGCCGGCTGTCGCCTCCGCGTCGCCGTGGTGCGCGAGGTCCGGCTCGGTCCCGCCGGCGGTCGGCGCGCTCGGCTGATCGGGCATGTCCGCGATCCTGCCGGGAAGGCGGCCCGTGGGACAGCCGATCTCGACGTAAGCCGCGTCACCACTCGCCGGTTTAAGAGTTCTTCTCATGTACGTATCGGAAATGTCATAACTTGGCCATGTGAGCAACCGACCCCTTGCTGCCGCTGGTCGACTCGTCCCTCTCCTGCGCGCCGGACTGATCGCCGGCATCGTGATCGCCGCCGCCGCGTACCCGCTTGTCGCCCTCACCGGGCTCGGCGCCAAGGCCACCGCGCACGCCGTGGAGCAGAAGACCAAGCTGCTGACCACAGCCCTGCCCGCCGAGACCTCGTACCTCTACGCGCCAGACGGCAAGACCGTGCTGACGATGTTCTACGAGGAGTACCGGCAGTACACGAAGCTGTCGGACATGTCGCCCAACATCCAGCAGGCGATCGTCGCCGCCGAGGACTCCCGCTTCTACCAGCACCACGGCGTCGATCCCAAGGGCGTGGCCCGCGCCTTCGTGGCGAACGCCCGCTCCGGCGGCTCCCAGGGCGCGTCGACCCTGACCATGCAGTACGTCCGGATGGCCCTGCGGGACAGCGCGACCACCCCCAAGCAGGTCCAGGAAGCCACCCAGCAGACCAGCCTGCGCAAGGTCAAGGAAATGCGGATGGCCCTGGACCTGGAGAAGGAGATGAGCAAGGAAGACATCATGGAGCGGTACCTGAACTCGGCGTACTTCGGTCACCGGGCGTACGGCATCTACGCCGCCAGTGAGATCTTCTTCTCCAAGACCCCCAAGGACCTCACCCCCGTCGAGGCGGCCACCCTCGCCGGGCTGGTCAAGTCGCCGTCCGAGTACGACCCGGCCGACTCCGACCAGAAGGAGGCCACCGGACGGCGCAACTACGTCCTGGACCGGATGAGCCAGCTCGGCTACATGTCCCCCGACTCGGCCGCCGCCGCCAAGTCCGAACCGATCCGGCTGAAGCTCACCAACCCGCCGAACGACTGCGCCGCGATCCCGCAGAAGTACAACAGCTGGGGATTCGCCTGCGACTACCTGAAGAACTGGTGGAGCGCGCAGCCCGCGTTCGGCGCGAACCGGCTGGAACGGATCGACAAGCTGCGCCGCGGCGGCTACCGGATCGTGCTCAGCGTCGACCCCAAGATCCAGGAGGCGGCCGAGAACAACGTCGGCGCCAAGGACGCCACCGGCAGCCCGTTCGCCAACGGCATCGTGGTCGCCGAACCGGGCACCGGGCGGGTCAAGGCAATGGCCGTCAACCGCACCTACTCACTGGACCTGGCCGAGAACCCGCAGAGCTCCAATCCCGAGGCCGGGCCGAACGTGAAGGCCAACTACCCGAACACAGTGGCACCCCTGCTCGGCGGCGGCGACCTGCCCGGCTACCAGGCCGGATCGACGTTCAAGATGTTCCCGATGCTCGCCGCGCTGGACTCCGGCATGACACTCTCCACGTCCTTCAACGCCCCGTACCGCTACAAGTCGTCCGTGTACGACGGCTGGGCGCCCTCCAACGCCAGCGGCGCGATGACCGGCCAGCAGACCATGTGGTCCGGCTTCGGCAAGTCGGTGAACACCTACTTCGTGTGGCTGGAGGAGAAGGTCGGCGCGGACCGGGCCGTCCGGCTGGCCGAACAGCTCGGGCTGCGGTGGCGCACCGACGTCGACCGGGAACAGGCGTCCCCGGGCAAGGCGAAGAAGTGGGGCGCGTTCACCCTGGGCGTCTCCGACGCCACCCCACTGGAGATGGCCAACGCGTACGCCGCCATCGCCGCCGACGGCAGGTACTGCGAGGCGATCCCCGTGCAAGCGATCATGAACCGGGACGGCACACCCGCCACGTACGCCACCCCCGGCGGCATCCACCGTGAGGTCGCCAAGCCCCGCTGCCGGCAGGTGGTGAGCGCGGACGCCGCCCGGGCGGCCACCGACGCGGCCCGCTGCCCGACAGGTGACACCCCGGCACGCGGTGGCTGCGGCGGCTGGTCCACCGCCGACAGCGTGCGAGGAACCGTCGGTCGCCCGGTCGCCGGCAAGACCGGCACCACCGACAGCACCCGGTCCGCCTGGTTCGTCGGCTACACACCGGAACTGGCGGCGGCGAGCTTCATCTCCGACCCCGACAACCCGTTCAACGCGGTAGGTGACGGGCAGTCCCAGATCCCCATCGCGGCGGTCGCCAAGACGCTGCGGGACGGACTGAAGGGACAACCCACCCGCCAGTTCACCCCACCGTCGGACGCCATCGTCGGCTGAGAACGGCGGGACTCAGCGCAGGTCGGCGGCCACGAACGACCACAGCTCCAGGTCCACCCGGCCACCGCGGACGAACCCGGCGTTACGCAGCAGGCCCTCGTAGCTGAAGCCCGCCTTCTCGGCGACCCGACGCGAGGCAAGGTTGCCGGGGGCCACCCGCAGCTCGACCCGCTGGAAGCCATGCTCCAGGATCAACGCGATGGCCACCGCGTCCACCGCCTCGGCGGCCAGCCCGAAGCCACGCGCGTGCGGCGCCATCGCGTACGAGACCTCGGTGGCCCGGGCACCCCAGTCGGTACGCCGCGTCCACAGCGCACCCACCACCAGGTCGTCCTCACGGCGGAGCACCGACCAATGGTCACCGTCGCCGCTGTCGCGCCGCTGCCGGGCCAGATCGGTGCACCAGGCGTGCCCGTCGATCGGGCCGGAGTCGTCGGCCAGCGGCAGCCACCGCCGGGTCAGCCGGTCGGCGAAGATCTCCCCGGCCGCCGCCGCGTCCGCGGCGGTGACCCGCCGCACCTCCGTACGCGGGGTCGACACTGTCAACTCCGGGAAGCGGCGTACCGCCACCTGACCGATCATGCAGGCACCCCACCGGGCTGCGCGGGCACCACCTCGTCCACCGGTTCGGCCGCCGCGGCGGTCACCAACCGGGCTGCGGTCGCCGGGTGACCCGCCCAGTGCAGGGTGAGCTGCGAGGCGTGCACGTTGCGCCACACGAAACCCTCGGGCGTGCCGCCGTCCCAGCTCCAGGCCGGACGCTGACCGGCGCGCGGCGTCAGCACCGCCCGGTGCTCCTTGTGCCCCACCAGCACCGTGCCGGTCGCGGCGACCACGCTGTCCGTCTGGGCCGTCGCCTCCCGGTAGCCCACCACCAGGCCGTCCCGGCTGACACCCACCGCGTCGAGGACCCCGCACATGGGCAGCCCGTCCAACTCGCGGGCCAGCCACAGCAGGCCCGCGCCCTCGGCGACGACCGGCCGGCCGGTACGCGCCAACTCGG
This sequence comes from Micromonospora sp. NPDC000663, assembly GCF_042898105.1. Classification (NCBI taxonomy): domain Bacteria; kingdom Bacillati; phylum Actinomycetota; class Actinomycetes; order Micromonosporales; family Micromonosporaceae; genus Micromonospora; species Micromonospora sp. NPDC000663. Next base: position 293,708 of record NZ_JBIAYR010000006.1, on the reverse strand, counting down.
CCACCGCGATGCAGAGCCGCCGGTTCGCCGACAACTGCTCGGCGTACGCCTCGGGCAGCGCGCCGCCGACGACGAGCGCGCGGGTGCCCGCCGGCAGCGCCTCGTCGCGCAGCGGATCGACCGTCACCACCTCGGCGCCGGCGGCCCGCAGCAGCTCGGCGGTCTCCGGATGGCTGAAGCTGCCACCCGGGCCACCGGCGAGCGCCACCAGCGGCCGGTCCGCCGGAACGGCCAACGCGCCGAGCGCCTCCTGCGGCGACCAGGCCGGCGCCGGAAGGGGCGGGGCGGACCGGGCCAACCCGAGCAGCCGCTCCAGATCGACGGTGGCGGCGACCGCCTCACCGAGCCGGCGCACCGCGCGGACCGCGTCGGCGGAGGACTCGACCACAGGTGCCACGCCGTGCCGCCGGGACGGCAGCACGGCCGGCAGGTCCTGCCGGCGCAGCGCCCCGTAGACGGGCACACCCACGTCGTCGAGCGCCTCGCGCAGCATCCCCTCGTGCCGGGACGACGCCACCCGGTTGAGGATCACCCCGCCGAGCCAGAGCTGCTCGTCGTACGAGCGGAAGCCGTGCACGAGGGCGGCCACCGACTGGCCCATCGCGGCGACGTCGACGACCAGCACCACCGGGCTGCGCAGCGCGGCGGCCGCGGCGGCTGTGGACTCCTGCTCGGGGCGGCCGCCGACCGAGTCGTACAGCCCCATGCTGCCCTGTACCACGGCGAGGCCGGCGCCCGCCGCGCCGTGCGCGACGAGTGGGGCGAGACGGTCGACACCGACCAGGCGGGGATCGATCACGCGGCCGGGCCGGCCGGCGGCGAGGCCCAGGTACGCGGCGTCGACATGATCCGGGCCGAGCTTGAACCCGGCGACGTCGACACCCCGCTCGGCCAGTGCGGCGAGCAGCCCGATCGCCAGCGCGTTCTTACCGTGCCCGGAGGACGGCGCGCTGAGCACCAGGCGCGGCACCACGGTCATCATCGACTCCTCGCGGGCGGCGGCGGGTACGCGACGGACAACCGAGGAGGTCGATCCGTCGGCGTGACGATACCCGCCCGTCCCGACTGGCGAGCACCGCCAACCACTGCCGCGCGCACCGTCCCGGCCCGGTCGCGGACAGTGGCCCCGGTCATACGGGTAGCCTCGGTGCCGTGTACCGGTTCCTGCTGAGCCCACGCTGGCTGGGCGCCCTCGCGTTGACCCTGGTCGCCGCCGCCGTGATGGTGTGGCTCGGCAACTGGCAGCTGGACCGCTACCGCGGACGTACCGAGGTCAACGAACGGATCGACGCCGGCCAGCGGATGGCCCCGGTGCCGTTGACCGAGGCGCTGAGCGCGCCCACCGGCGGCGCGGGCAAGGCCGGCCCGGCCCCCGCGAAGGAGAAGGTCTGGACCCGGATCACCGTCACCGGCCGGTACGACCCCACGAACACGGTGCTGGTGCGGGGCCGGACGGTGGACAGCCGGGTGGGCTTCGAGGTCCTCACGCCGCTTGTGCTCTCCGACGGCACGGCGCTGCTGGTGGACAGGGGTTGGATCCCACCGGCGCCGGGTGGCGCGACAGCCCAGCCGCCGGTGCCCGCCGCGCCCACCGGCGACGTGACAGTCGTGGGCCGGGTGCACGAGACCGAGAGCGGCGCCGGCACTGTCGACCGGCGGGACGGGCGGCTGGAGACCCGACGGATCGCCGTCCCGCGGCTCGCCGGGGAGCTGCCCTACCCGGTGTACGGCGCGTACCTGCTGCTGGACGAGCAGACACCGGCCGCCGACCCGGCGTTCAAGGCGGTGACGGTCGGGCACGCCAACAACTGGCAGAACTTCGGCTACGTGGTGCAGTGGTGGCTCTTCGCCGTGATGGCCCTGTTCGGTTACGGCTGGGTGGCACGCCGGGAGGCCCGGCGGGCCGCCGGCCTCGACACCGAGCGCAGGCCCCTGGACCGGGCGGCCGAGCCGACGAGCACGCCCGCCTGACCGGGCCCGGTCAGCCGCTCACCCGGCCGGCGTGGATGGCACGGACGGCGTCGATGGTGTCCGCCTCGGCGGCGGACTTGTCGTCGCGGTACCGCAGCACCCGGGCGAACCGCAGCGCCATCCCGCCCGGATAACGCGAACTCGTCTGCACCCCGTCGAAGGCGATTTCCACCACCTGCTCGGGGCGGACCCGGACCACCCAGTCACCGCGGTCCACCGCGAGGTCGAGGAACCGTTCGGTCTGCCAGCGCAGCAGCTCGTCGGTGAGCCCCTTGAACGTCTTGCCGAGCATCACGAACCCGCCGGTGCGCGGGTCACGGGCGCCCAGATGAAGGTTGGACAGCCAGCCCTTGCGTCGGCCACTGCCCCACTCGACGGCGAGCACCACCAGGTCGAGGGTGTGCCGAGGCTTGACCTTGACCCAGGCGGCGCCGCGCCGGCCGGCGTCGTACGGCGCGCCCGGGTCCTTGACCACCACGCCCTCCTGGCCGGCGTCGACAGCGGCGGCGTACGCGGCGCGGGCCCGCTCCGGGTCGTCCACCCCGACCCGCCCCACCAGCAGTGACGCGTCCACCGTGCCGGCGAGCGCCGCCCACCGGTCCCGGCCGGGCAGGTCGATCAGATCCTCCCCGTCGAGGTGCAGCAGGTCGAAGAAGTACGGGGTGAGCACACTCGTGCCGGTGGTGGCGGCGGCCGCGAGCACCGCCGGGGCGACAGGGGTACGCCCCGTGGTGCTGGGCGTGGTGCGTCGGGCCGCCCGGCTGGAGGTCTGCTGGAACGGCAGCGGACGGCCGGACTCGTCCAGGCCGATGGCCTCGCCGTCGAGCACCAACTCCCGGCCGGGCATGGCGCGGACCGCGGCGACGACCTCGGGCACCCGGGTGGTGATCTCGTCGAGGCTGCGGGTGAAGACGGCGATGTCGGCGCCGGACCGGTGCACCTGGATGCGGATGCCGTCGAGCTTCACGTCGACCACCGCCGGCGTGCCGGTCGCCGCGAGCGCCTCGTCGACCGAGGGGGCGCTCTGCGCGAGCATCGGTGCCAGCGGCCGGCCGACCCGAAGGCCGAACCCGGCCAGCTCGGCGGCACCACCGGAGAGCGCGGCGACCGCCACCGCCCGCAGGTCACCGGCGAGCAGCAGGGCGCGACGCACCGTCGCCACGGGCACGTCGGCGGCACGGGCCACCGCGTCGGCGAGCAGCCCCGCCTGGGCGCCCTGCCTCAGCTCGCCGCCGAACAGGGCGGTGAGCAGACGTTGCTCGTCCGCGGTCGCCGCGCCGTAGAGGGCGCCGAGCAGCGCCCGCCGCCGGCCCTGCGAACCGGTGCCCTGCACCGCGGCGAGCTGCTCCATGGCGGCGTCGACGGCGGCCACGGTCAACGTCGCCTCGGCAGCCGGGGGCGGCAGGTCACGCAGACTCGCGTAACCCACCCCGGTCTGCCGCTGGCGTAGCTCGCCGGCGAGGTAGCCCGCGCCGGCCTCCACCTCGGCCGGGTCGAGCCGGCGCAGCGCGTCCGCCAGCAACTCCACCTTGGCCCGACGGCCGCTGGTGGCGGTGACGGCGGCGGAGGTGGCCGCCAGATCGAGGAACCGCACGACGCCCATCCTGCCAGTCGCCTCCGACACCGCCCGGGCATTGCCGTGCCCGGGCGGTGTCGGCGTGGTGCCGCCGCCCGCGAGCGGCGGCGGGATCAGGCGGAGACGGGCTCCTCGATGCGCAGCCCCCGCGCGCGGACCTCGCCGGCGACCCGGGCGAGCACCGAGTCGAGGGCGACCAGGGCGGCAGAGAGATCACCGAGCTGTTCGTTGAGCGTGTCCTCGGACCACGCGGAGACGTCGACGTCCCCCAGCGCGCTGACGGCGGCCCCCAACCGGGCCATCACCTCGTTCGTACTCATGTTCGAAAGCCTATAGCAATCCCAGCGGCGACACGCCGCAAACAGGCAGATCAGACGCGAACTTGCCGTTCTCAGGTGGCGGCCGCGGCCACCCGGCCCAGCAGCAGCGCCTCGGCGAGGCACACGCGGGCGAACTCCCCCAGGTGCAGGCTCTCGTTCGGGCCGTGCGCGCGGGCGTGCGGATCCTCCACACCAGTCACCAGGATCGCCGCCTCCGGGAACATCTCCTGGAACGTCGCGATGAACGGGATCGAACCACCGATGCCGATGTCCACCGGGTCGGTGCCGTCCCAGGCGGCCCGGAACGCCGACCGGGCCGCGTCGAACATCGGGCCGGACGCGTCGATCACACACGGGTCGCCGTCGTGCTCCAGGCTGACGGTCACCTGCGCGCCCCACGGCGCGTGCCCCTCCAGGTGCGCGCGCACCGCCTCGTACGCCCGCTTGGGGTCGTCACCCGGGGCGAGACGGACGCTGAGCTTCGCCTTCGCGGCCGGGACCAGGGCGTTCGGCGCCTCACCCGTGGCCGGCGCGTCGATGCCGAGCACGGCAACCGCCGGCTTGGTCCAGATCCGGTCGGTGATCCGGCCGGTACCGATCAGGTTCACGCCCTCGACAAGCCCCGCCTCGGCCCGGAACCGGTCCTCCGGGTAGTCGACAGTCGCGCCCACCCGGCCGACCAGCCCCTCGACCGCCACGTCACCGGCGTCGTCGTGCAGCGTGGCCAACAACCGGACCAGCGTGGTGAGCGCGTCCGGCACGGCACCGCCGAACATGCCGCTGTGCACGGCGTGGTCCAGCGTGCGCACCTCGACGAAACAGTTCACGACGCCGCGCAGCGAGGTCGTCAACGCCGGTACGCCGACGTCCCAGTTGGTGGAGTCGGCGATCACGATGACGTCCGAGGCGATCTCGTCGTGGTGCTCGACGAGGAGCCGCTCCAGCGAATCGGAGCCGAACTCCTCCTCGCCCTCGATGAAGAGCACCACACCGACGGGCAACGCGTCCCCGTACGCGCGCAGCGCCGCGATGTGCGCCATGATCCCGGCCTTGTCGTCCGCCGCACCCCGGGCGTAGAGCCGACCGTCCCGCTCGACCGGCTCGAACGGGTCGGACTCCCACAGCGACCGGTCGCCGACCGGCTGCACGTCGTGGTGGGCGTAGAGCAGCACGGTGGGCGCACCGGGCGGGGCGGCCCGGCGCCCGATCACGGCGGGCTGACCGCCGGAGCGCACGATCTCGACGTCCAGGCCGCAGCCGCGCAGCAGTTCGGCGACCGCCTCGGCGGACCGTTCCACGTGCGAGTGGTCGAAACCGTCGAAGGCGATGCCGGGGATGCGGACGAGGCGTTCCAGGTCGGCCCGTACGCCGGGCATCTCCCGCTCGACGGCGGCCCGCACCTCGAACTCGGACATGATCGGTGAGGTCATGACCGGAATCGTATGCCGGCCTTACCGGGGCGTGTCGGCGGAGCCCGTACCGTCGCCGCCCGACGGGCCGGAACCCGCCCGCGCGCCTGGGGCGGTCCGGCTGGCGCGCTGCGCGCGGCCGGCGGCCTCGGTGGCGGCATCCATCCAGGACCGGGCCCGGCCGGCGGTGCCGCCCACCCACTCGCCGACGTCACTGGCACCGTCGCCGAGGCGGCGCAGCAGACCGACGAGCGGGTCGGTGGAGCGGCCGAACTCCTCCCGGTACGACTCGGCGGCGGCCTTGATCTCCTCCGAGACGCTTGTCGAGGAGTCGTCGTCGCGGCGCGGATAGTCCCCGGCCAGCACCCGCCCGTACGCCCCGGAGTCGATCCACTGCCGCAGCTGCGCCGCCCGCGCCACAGGCACCGGGTGGGTGCTCCACGCCGTCATCCGGATCTTGTGCAGGCTGTCGCGCAGGTCGCCGCCACCGGCGTACTCGGCCGCCTGCTCCAGGAACGCGGTCGTGTCGATCTGGGACAGGTCACCGCCACCGGCGAGCTTCATCAGCAACCGCAGCGCGGCGGCCGGGTCCTGCCCGGCGAGCAGGCCGGCCCGGTCGGCGGAGAGTTCCGCCTTGCGCCACCACTCGAGCATCGCCGCGATGATCGCCCGCAGCGCGAACGCACCCACCGGCAGCCAGCTCAGGTTGGCCGCCCACCGGGTGAGGATCATGAGCATGGTCTTGTAGACCGCGTGCCCGCTGCCCACGTGCCCCAGCTCGTGGCCGAGCAGGCAGCGCAGCTCGTCCTCATCGAGCTGCTGCACGCAGGCGGAGTTCACCACGATGAACGGCCGGTCCAGCCCGACCGCCTCGGCGCCCAGCCACGGCGACTGCGTCACGTACACCTCGGGCAGCTCCGCCAGGTCGAGCGCCGCCGCCGCCTCGGTGTAGCGCTGCCACACCGCCGGATACTGGCGGTGGTCGACCCGGATGCCTGACGCCAGCACGGACAGCCGGAAACCGCGCTCGTTCCACATCCCGAAGAACGCGCGCACCACGTCGTCGAACCCGCGCAGCTCCCGCAACGCGACGAGAGCGCCCCGGTCGGCCGGATGCTCCCAGGCCCGCGAACTGATGCCGGTGAGGGTGATCCGACGCCGCGCTGGCGCGTCCGCTGCCGTCATGGTGGGCTCCCCGTTTCGCCGTAGCTCCTCGCATCGTGCCCCAGCCGGTGGCCGACGTCCATGCCCGCTCAGCGGATCCGCACGTAGTACCGGTCCCCGTCGAGCGGCAGGGTCGGCGCCCCGTCGACCACCAGATCGGCCTGGGCGGCGGTTTCGTCTGCCTCGAAGTGCGCCCGCTCCCCCACGTGCCACCGACGCAACTCGGGCAGGATCTCCGGGCCGTCCCGCCGTACCGCTCGCGCCAGCCGCAACGGGGCGGGCGCCGTCACGAACACCGCGAGCGTCACCTCCGGCCGGACCACCGCGCGGGCGGCACTGACCCCCTCCAGCAGCAGCACCGGCGCCACCGGCACCGACACCGGGCGGGGCAGGAAACGTCGCCGCACCCAGCTGTAGCGACGGTAGGCACCCGCCCTCCCCTCGCGCAGCGGCGCCAGCACCTCCTCGTCGAGCCGGGGCCAGAAGGTGAGCTGGTCGTCCCAACCGTCGAGCAGGTCGTCGGTGTGCACCACCGGCGGCGGTCCACCGGGCAGCGCCGCCAGAGCCTCCGCGAGGCGCGCGGCGAACCGGCTCTTGCCCGCGCCGCTCGGCCCGTCCACCGCCACCAGCCGGGTCCACCCCAACCGCGCCGGGCCCGCGAGCACCCGACGCGCCAACTCGGCGTACGCCTCGACGACCGCCACCGGCAGCCTCCCGGTCCCGCCGTGGGCCGTCACCCCGTCCGGCGTCGACCCACCGCGGTGAGCGGTCGGTGGGCTGGCGGATTCGGACACGGTCGCAGTATGCCGTCGCCGCCGTGGGCCAGGTGATCGAGCCACTGCGACACGTGTGGTTGACCGTCCAGGTCTGCCACACGTCACGTCCGGGGGAATTGGGGTAGCGGCGGGTGACGCCAGACCCGTTCGCCGTCCCTGGTGGCATCGGAATCGGCATCATCGGGTGGTGCTCCGAGACGTGATGAGCCCCGGCATCGACGCCCTGCTCGAACAGGCCCGAGCCGGGCTGCACCGACTGACTCCGCAACAGACCGTCGAGGCGGTCCGGGGCGGGGCCCTGCTTGTCGACACCCGCACCGAGACACAGCGCCGCGAACAGGGGGACCTGCCCGGAGCGATAGTCATCGACCGGACCGTGCTGGAGTGGCGCCTCGACCCGGCCAGCGCCTGGCGCATCCCGGAGGCCACCGGCTACGACCGGGAGATCATCCTGGTGTGCCGGCAGGGCTACAGCTCCAGCCTGGCCGCCGCCAGCCTCCAGACCCTCGGCCTCCGCCGGGCCACCGACATGATCGGCGGCGTCGACGCCTGGCTCGCCGCGGGTCTGCCCACCACCGACCGTCCCGTCGACATCCGCCCCTGAATCCCGCGCCCGACGCCCGCCCGTGCCGCACACTGCCGGCGTCCCGCCGGGTGGGTCAGGAGGGTGGAGGGCCGGGTGGGATGAAGGGGAGGCCGGCAGGTGGGCCGGACTCGACGAGCCGCCAGAGGGCGTCGGTGTCGAGGTGCTCCTCGACCAGGTCGCCGAGCAGGTCGAGTGAGCGTTCCCGGGCCGCGGCGAAACTGGTGTCCGGTGCGACCTGGAAGCCGGTACGCCCGGCCAGCCGGGCGGCCTCGGTGAGGAACCAACGGCGGAACGCGTCGGACTCGAACGCACCGTGCCAGTGCGTGCCGTGCACCGCACCGAGCACGGCGCCCTCGCCGGCACCGTCGGCACCTGTCAGCAGCGGGGCCAGAGCGGGATCGGTCTGCGAGACGTAGCCGTGGTGGATCTCGTAGCCGCGTACCGGAAGGCCGCCGTGGGCGGTGCCCACCGACTGCCGGAGGGTCTTGCGTGGATCGAAGGTGATCTCGATGGGCAGCATTCCGAGCCCCGGCACGCTGCCCTGCCGGCTCTCCACCGGGTCGTGGATGGCGCGGCCGAGCATCTGGAAGCCGCCGCAGAGACCGAGCAGAGGCTTACCGGCGGCCACGTGTGCGGCAACCGCGTCGGCGAGTCCTGTCTCGCGTAGCCAGGCGAGGTCGGCGACTGTCGACTTGGAGCCGGGCAGGACGACGAGGTCGGCGGCGGCCAGTTCGGCTGGTTCGACGGTGAGGCGTACGCGGACACCCGGCTCGGTGGCCAGCGCCTCCACGTCCGTGGCGTTGCTGATCCGGGGTAGCCGCACGACCGCCACGTCCAGCCATTCGGTGCCGTGTGGGGCGGCCGGCCGGCCGAGCACCCGGCCGTAGGCGAGGGAGTCCTCCGCGTCGAGCCACAGGTCGAGCGCCCACGGCACCACCCCGTAGGTGGGACGGCCGGTGACGTGACGCAGCATGTCCAGTCCGGGTTGGAGCAGGCCGAGATCGCCCCGGAACTTGTTGATCACGAAGCCGGCGATCAGCGCCTGGTCCTCGGGGTCGAGCAGGGCCACCGTGCCGAACATCGACGCGAAGACGCCACCCCGATCGATGTCCCCGACCACGATGGTGGGCAGGTTGGCGTGCCGGGCCAGCCCCATGTTGACGTAGTCACCGGCCCGCAGGTTGATCTCGGCAGGGCTGCCGGCGCCCTCGCAGATCACCACGTCGTACGTGGCGCGCAGCTGCGCCAACGCCGCGTACGCGGTCTCGGCGAGCCGGGGACGCAACTGCCGGAACGTGCCGGCGGTGATCGTGTCGACGGCCTCGCCGAGCAGCACCACCTGGCTGGCCAGGTCACTGCCCGGTTTGAGCAGCACCGGGTTGAACCGCAGGTCGGGTGCCAACCCGCAGGCGGTGGCCTGCATGGCCTGCGCGCGCCCGATCTCGCCGCCCCGCCCGTCCGGCCCGACGACGACAGCCGAGTTGTTCGACATGTTCTGCGCCTTGAAGGGCGCCACCCGCACGCCCTTGCGGTGCAGCCAGCGGCAGATGCCTGCGGTGAGGACGCTCTTGCCGGCGTCGGAGGTCGTGCCGGCGACGAGCAGTCCGCCGCTCACCGCCCGGCCCCCCGCCCGACGGCGCCGAACCCACGGCGAGCCGCGCCACCGAGCCCGCGGCGACCCACGGCGGCGACCAGACGGCCGACTGTCACCGGGTACGCGGCGGCCAGCCCCAGCGCGGCCAGACCTACCGCGCCGGAGATCCGGGCGGCCCGCTTGAGGTGCCGCGCCTCGGGGCGGGGGCCGTCGCCGAGGAAGGGACGCACCTCGGAGCGGCTGAAGTAGACGTTGCGTCCGCCGAGACGGACCCCGAGCGCACCGGCCATCGCCGCCTCGCACTGCCCGGCGTTGGGGCTCGGGTGGTCGTTGCGGTCCCGCCGCCACACCCGCCAGGCCCGCTCCCGGTCGCCGTTCGCCACCGGCGCGACGGCGACTGTGAGCAGCCCGGTGAGCCTCGACGGCACCAGGTTGAGCAGGTCGTCCAGGCGGGCGGCCGGGGTGCCGAAGCGTTCGTAACGCGCCGAGCGGTGCCCGACCATCGCGTCGAGGGTGTTCGCCGCCCGGTAGCCCAGCAGGCCGGGCAGGCCGGCGATCGCACCCCAGAACAGCGGGGCGACGACCGCGTCGGAGGTGTTCTCGGCGACCGACTCGACGGTTGCGCGCGCCAACTCCGGCTCGTCCAGCATCGACGGGTCCCGGCCGCAGAGGTGGCCGAGGCGTCGCCGCGCGGCGGGCAGGTCGCCGGCGCGCAGCGTACGACCCATCACGGTCGCCTCGTGCCGCAGCGTACGACCGCCAAGCACGGCCCACGTGCCCGCTGCCACGAGCACCGCCCGGGTCACCGGCCGGTGCCGGGTGGCTGCCGTGGCGACCACCCCGAGCACCACCGGCCCGCCCACGGCCAGCGCGGTGAATGCCGTACCCGCCGTCCGGTCCGGCCGGTAGAGGCGGCGCTCCAGCGCTCCGGCGGCCTGCCCGAAGCCGGCCACCGGGTGCCACCGGCGCGGGTCGCCGATGAGCCTGTCCAGCGCGTACCCGGCCAGCAGACCCACCGCGTTCGCCACCGGCGCTGTCCGTCGCACGCGCACCACCTCCGGCCGGCCAGCCTAGACGAGTGCCCGGTGCGCCGGCCGGGGCAACCGCGCGTGCCGCTGGCCTGCCCGGGGGCCCGCCCACAGGGACGCCGCGCGCCGAACGGTGGCCCACGCGGGGTGACGACGCCGACCGCGTCGCCACCCCGCCCCCGTCGTGCCACGGGCGCCGGAGCGCCACCAGCGGCGTCAGCGGACCCGTCGCCCGGAGCACCGCAGCGACGTCAGCCGGCGGCTCTGCCGCTCGGCCCGCACCTGTCGGTCACGCCGGCTGCGGAACCCGGCCGCGTCGCCGCCGACCGGTAGGCGCGGCAGCCGGCTCGCCTTCGTCCGGCACCGGCCCCAACTCGTCGTCCGAGTCGTCGGCCGGGTCACTGTCGGGCGCTTCGGCAGGGGTCGCCAGCTCGTCGTCGTCGAGCCCGGCCGGGTCGTCGGCCCGCCCACCCGGCACGTCACCCCCGAACGAGCCGCTGAACGAGCCGCCGCCGGCCAGGGTGGCACCCATCGGGCCGGTGCCTGGGGCCCCGAAGTCGGACAGCTCGAAGTCGTCGTCCAGCGGGCGGTCGTCGGGCAGCACCGGGGCCTCGCCGGCGGGCACCGGCTCGGTCGACTCGCCGTGCACCCGACTCTCGGCCTCCGCGTCCTCGACGGTGCTGGTGGTCATGCTCGGGCGGTTACGCAGGAAGCGGGCACGGCCTCGGGACAGGTCGTGACCGACGGCGACCGCCTCCAACTCGTAGAGGGTGCGGTGGTTGCCGGCGTCGTCGGTCCAGTCGCGGGTGTAGAGCCGCCCGCAGACCACCACGGGGTCGCCGACCATCACCGAGGCGGCCACGCCTTCGGCGAGCTTGCGCCAGCAGTTGACGCGTACGCGAAGGGAGTTTCCGTCGACCCAGCGACCGCTGTCGCGGTCGAGGCGGCGGGCGGTGGAGGCGACCTTGAAGTTGGCCACCAGGGTGTTGCTCTGGGTGGTACGACGCCACTCGGGCGTGGTCAGCACATTGCCGACGATCGTGACGTACGTGTCGAACATCGTCCCTCCAGGGGATCGGGAAGCCTGCCAGCGCGAGTCGACTCGCCACCGAGCCTGGGCGTCGGCGCCGGACGTCGCCAGTGCGATCGCCGGGCCTGTGGACGACGAGGCCACCTGTGGACAACGGCCTGATCACGTCCGGATGTGGTACGGCCGACGCGCCGTCGGCGGTTTCCGCTGCCGACCGAACTGGGTAAGGACTTGATCAACGCACCACCGACAGCACCACGTCGACGAGAGGTCAGCGTCATGATGATCACCACCATCGGCTCCGCACACGTCACCGAGGCGCAGCGATGAGCGCCGTGGCGAACCCCGCCACCGTGGCCGAGTGCCTGCGGGTGGGTGCCGGGTTCTCGCAGGGCGACCGCAACTGGATCGCCGAGCAGTTCGCCACCCTCGACGCCCGGCTGGCCGGTTTCCACGCCGACGCCACCGAGCTTGAGGTGTCGGTGAAGGACCGCGAGGCCCGGGGGCAGAAGGTCACCCTGGAGTGCTGGATCGCCGGCCGGCAGAAGATCGTCACCACCTCCGCCGAGGAGGATCTGCACGCCGCCCTCAACGACGTCCGCGACGACCTGCGCCGCAAGCTCAACGACGCCAAGACCCGCCAGGAGCCCCGGCACAACAAGCACCTGCGCGACGTCCCGCCGCCGCAGAGTGAGCTGGACCTCGCCGACGACCAGGAGCAGCTGCCCGCCGCCGACCCCAGCCGCGCCGACGCGGAAACGGTCTGACCCACGCCTCGTGCCCCGCGATCCTGCACCTTCGGGGCCGCGCACGCAGCTCGTAGAGGCTGCGCCGCGGCAACAGGAGCAGGATCGCGGGGGCAGGCCAGCATCGCGGGGCGGGCCAGGCGCGGGCTACCGCTCGGTAGGTTCGCGGCGTAGCGTCGCGGTCGTGGAACCGGACGTGTTGGGGCCGCCGTACGAGCGGCAGACGATCGATCTGGGCACCGACGACGAGGGGCCTGTCGTCGCGACACTGGTCCGGCGGCGGGCAGAACGTCCCACCGGGCGGGCAGTGCTCTACGTGCACGGCTTCGTCGACTACTTCTTCCAGACCCACCTGGCCGACTTCTTCGCCGAGCGTGGCTGGGACTTCTACGCCCTGGACCTGCGCAAGTACGGCCGCAGCCTGCTTCCGCACCAGACCCCGAACTTCTGCCGCGACATCAGCGACTACTTCCCGGAGCTGGACGCCGCCGCCGAGATCATCCGCACCGAGGACGGGCACGACACCCTGCTGGCGATGGGCCACTCCACCGGCGGCCTGATCATCTCGCTCTGGGCGGACGCCCGCCGTGACGCCGGCCTCATCGACGGCCTGGTGCTCAACAGCCCCTTCTTCGACTTCAACGCGCCCTGGGCGGTGCGTCGACCCATCGCGGCCGCCGCGGCCCGGCTGGGCCGCAGGGCGCCGCACCGCATCGTGCCGCTCGGGCTGGGCACGGTGTACGGCGAGAGCCTGCACGCCGACCACCGCGGCGAGTGGACCTATGACCTGGCGTGGAAGCCGCTGGCCGGGTTCCCCGTGCGGGCCGGCTGGCTGAACGCGATCCGCACCGGTCAACGCCGGCTGCGCGCGGGGCTGGACATCCAGGTGCCGGTGCTGCTGGCCTGCTCGACCCGCTCGTTCCGGGGCACGAAGTGGCACGACAACGCGACCCTCGCCGACGCGGTGCTGGACGTCGAGCACATGGTCCGGTACGCGCCCCGCCTCGGCCGCCACGTCACACTGGCCCGCTTCGACGGCGGGCTGCACGACCTCACGCTCTCCGGCCCCGCTGTCCGGAAGAAGGTCTTCGACGAGGTGGGCCGCTGGGCCGAGGCGTTCCTGGCGGCCGGCCCGACCGCCCCGGCCGACGAGCCCGCCGACACCGGTGGGACCTCCATCCCGGCGGGTCGGCAGCCGACGGCCGACCCGGCGGGCCTGGCGACGCATAACGGCTGAGCCAGTCGGTTCAGGCGTCGCCGGGCGTCGCTGGCAGGACCCCGCCGATCCGGTCGAAGGTCGCCACCCGGTGACCGTCGACGCCGGGCAGGACCAGGCCCAGGCAGTACAGCGACACCTCACCGGTGGCGTCGACCTGCACGACGAAGACGGGCGCGCCGACGTACCCCGGTGGCAGTTCGTCGGTGATCCGCACGTCGTCCCCGTCGCGGACCACCCGTTCGATCGCGACCTCCAGCGGGCGCGATCCGTCCTCGCGTACCCCATGGGCCAGCACGAAGGCGGAACTGGCGTCGGCGCCGAGGCGCGCGACGACCTCGGCCCCGGCGGCGATCGCGGCCGGCACCGGCTGCACCCGCCACCGCCAGCCGCCGTCGCCGGCGTGCCGGTGCAGGCCGGCGGTAGGCAGCACCGCCACCCCGTCGCCGGGGTAGCGGGACCAGCCGGGCACGATGTCGCCGTCGGCGAGCGCGTCGGGGGCGAGCCCGTCCGGCTCGGTGACGCTCCCCCGCAGGCCCAGCTCACCGTCCGGAAAACCGACCAGGTCGGCCGCCGTCACCAGCGCCTCCCCCACCGGGTCGTCACCGCTGCGGAAGAAGAACGCGGTGCCGAAGCCCGCCGACGTACGGTACGGAAGAATGGCACGGCCGACGACCTGGCACAGCTCGTAGGCGACGCCGCTCTCGGCGTCCGGATCCAGCAGCACCAGCCGAGGGTACGGTCCGGCGCCGGGCCAGCCAGCGGGAACCCGGATGCCCGCCGCCCCACCCCCGTGAGACCCTGCTCGGCAATGTGGACGCGGCCACCCGTTGGCCCGACGCGCGGTGGGTTGGCGGTACCCTTCTGGCGCGACATTCACGCCGCGCGCCCGTAGCTCAGCGGATAGAGCAGGGGACTTCTAATCCCAAGGTCGTAGGTTCGAACCCTACCGGGCGCACAGGTACCTTCCCCTCCTGACCGGCTGAGCAGGGATGGTGGGGTCAGCCGAAGAGGGCGCCGGGGATGTCGGCGTAGAAGAGGGCGGGATCACCGGAGAGCGACGCCTTCACATTGGCGGTGGGCTTGTCGGCGATCACTTCGAGCTTGCCCGCTTCCAGGCCGTCCAGGGCGATGGCCACCACCTCGTGGGGTGGGAGCTTGGGGATGTCGACGGCGGCCATCATGTCGGTGTCGGCGATGGCCAGCGCCAGTGCGGTGACCTGGGTTCCCTGGTCTGCCAGCTCAAGTCGGATGCCGTTGGTGAGAGACCATTCCGCGGCCTTGGAGGCGGCGTAACCGTTGCTGGCGGGGGCGAAGGCGTACCAGCTCAGCGCCGAGATGACGTTGAGGATGGCACCCCCGGCGAGCCTCGGGGCGAAGGCGCGGACGACGTTGAGGGTGCCCCAGAAGTTGGTGTCGAACTCGCGGCGGATGTTCTCCGTGGAGGGCCCGAGCAGGGGCGCGTTCGTGGAGATGCCGGCGTTGTTGATGAGGATGTCCAGGTCGCCCACCTCGGCCGCGGCGGCGTCGATGGACGCCGGGTCCGTGATGTCCAGCTGGAGTGGTACGACGCCGGGGATGTTGATGTTCTCGGGGCGGCGGGCGGTGGCGTAGACGGTGGTGGCACCGCGGGCGACGAGAGCCTCGGCGAAGGCCTTGCCGAGCCCACGGTTGGCGCCCGTTACGAGGGCTTTCGTACCGTTGATCTGCATGGAGCTAGGCTAGAACCTCACGTTGACGTCAGAGGCAAGTATTGCGAGGTGGGTCACTGTGCGGATCGGGGACCTGGCGAACCAGACGCGGGTCAGTGTCCGGGCTCTGCGGTACTACGAGGAGCAGGGCCTGTTGGCCTCGACGCGGTCCGAGAGCGGGCAGCGGCGCTACGGGCACGCGGCAGTCGACCGGGTGCGGCTGATCCAGCAGTTGTACGGCGCGGGACTGTCCAGCAGGACGATCGCGGAGCTCCTGCCGTGCGTGGACGCCGGGGTCAGCACTCCGAAGTCGCGCGGACGCCTGGCGGCGGAGCGAGACCGGATCAACGCGCAGATCGCCGAGCTGACAAGCACCCGAGACAGGCTCGACGCCATCATCGAGGTGACGTCGGGGCCGAACCCCCAGTGCGACTACGTGTGAGCGTGGCGAGCTGACACTGACCCCGGGGCGGCGTCGAGCCGTACCGGAACCTTCAGGCGATTCTCTTCGGCGCGGACGTCGCGTTGGCCTCCGGTTTTGTCCATCATCGAGCGACATTGTTGACCTGGGTGGGTAATTCATCTTTGATGGTCGATGCCAACTGTTCGACATGGTCGGGCGACAGGTCGCCTGGGGCGGCCGGTCGACGATCCTGGAGGACGGATGCGATTCTTCGCGCGCACCAAACCACGCCAATCCCGCCGACGGCTGCTACCGGCGGCGGTGGCGGCCGTGACACTGCTGACCGTGGCGGTCGCCGTGCCCGCTGCGGCGGCAGCTCCCGCGACTGTGGTCGGCGTGGGCAGTGGCCGCTGCCTGGACGTGGTCGGCAACGTCCGGACGGCAGGCACCGGCATCAACATCTACGACTGCAACGGTCAGGCGAACCAGTCGTGGACCTTCACCTCGGGCGGTGAGTTGCGGGTGTACGACGAGACGATGTGCCTGGACGTGGTCGGGCAGGACACCACCTCGCCCGCCGCGATCCAGATCAACGGGTGTACGGGTGGCGCGAACCAGCGCTGGCGGATCAACACCGACGGGACCATCGTCGGCGTCCAGTCCGGCCTCTGCCTGGACGTGACGGGCGCGGCGACCGCCAACAGCACCCCCGTCAATCTCTGGACCTGCCACGGGCAGGCCAACCAGCGGTGGACGACGGCCCTGGGCAGTGCCGACAGCCAGCCGCCCACCGCACCGGGCAGCCCGCGGGTGAGCGGCCTGACCTGCAACTCGGTGACCTTCGCCTGGAACGCCTCGACCGACAACGTCGCTGTCGCCTTCTACGACGTCTACCACGACGGTCAGCTCATGAAGTCGGTGAGCGGCACGACGCTGTCCACAAGCCTCACGGTGGTCGCCGGCGCGACCTGGGGACTGTACGTCAACGCCCGCGACGCCGCAGGCAACGTGTCGCAGGCCAGCACCACCGTGTCGATCACGCCGCCGCCGTGTCAGGCAGACACCCAGGCACCGACCGCTCCGCAGCAGCTCACCGGCACCGCCTCGGGCACCACTGTGACGCTGCGGTGGACCGCGTCGACGGACAACATCGGGGTACGGGCGTACGACGTCTTCCGCAACGGCGTGAAGGTCGGCACGGTCACCGGCGCTCCCCCGGTCACCACGTTCACCGACAGCGGCCTCGCGGCGAACACCGCCTACCAGTACCAGGTGGTGGCCCGGGACGCGCAGGACAACGTGTCGCCGCGCAGCGGCACCGCGACGGTGACCACCGGCGCCGGATGCGGCAACCCGGTGTGCGGGGTACGGCAGGTCACCACCGACACCGACATCCCGTGGGGGCTTGTGACGTTGCCGGACGGCAGCGTCCTCTACAACCGCCGCGACGCGCACGACATCATCCAGCTCAACCCCACCACCGGGGCGAAGACCAACCAGGGCACGGTGCCGAACGTGCAGAGCACCGACGGTGAGGGCGGCCTGTTGGGTCTGGCCATCTCGCCGAGCTTCACCAGCGACAGGTGGCTGTACATCATGCACACCTCCCCCACCGACAACCGGGTGGTCCGGATCAGGTTGGAGAACGGTGCGCTCAACACGGCCAGCGAGCAGGTGCTGATCAGCGGCATCCGGCGCAACAAGTACCACGACGGCGGTCGCCTGCGGTTCGGCCCGGACGGCAAGGTGTACGCCAGCACCGGCGACGCGCAGAACGGCAACTACGCGCAGGACCGGTCGAGTCTGGAAGGCAAGATCCTGCGGCTCAACCCGGACGGCACAGTCCCGTCGGACAACCCGTTCGGCAACTACGTGTGGAGTTACGGCCACCGCAATCCGCAGGGGTTGGCGTTCGACTCGCAGGGTCGACTGTGGGAGCAGGAGTTCGGCAACTCGGTCATGGATGAGACCAACCTGATCACCAAGGGCGGCAACTACGGCTGGCCCGCGTGCGAGGGCACCAGCGGCACCTGCGGCACGGCCGGATTCATCGCACCGGCACGCACCTACCCGACCGCGGAAGGGTCCTGCTCCGGCATCACGATCGTGCGGGACGCCCTCTACGTGGCCTGCGCACGGGGTGCTCGGATGTATCGCGCGGTGATCAGCGGCAGCAGCCTGACGAACGTGCAGACCTACTTCAGCGGAACGTACGGCAGGTTGCGGACGGTGGAGCCCGCCCCCGACGGTGGGCTCTGGCTGACCACCACCAACCAGGGTGACAAGGACAGCACTCCGAACAACAGCAACGAACGCATCCTGCACGTCACCCTCGGCAACTGACCGGTGGGCCACCTCCGGCGCGGGCGGCTGGTTGCGCCCGCGTCGGAGGATGTGCACCGTGACGAGACGACGGCGCGGATCCCCGGCACCGACCCCGGCTGGCATGCGCCCGCGAATGCGGATCCTGCTGATCTCGATGGCGATGCTGCTGCCGGGGCTGGGCCTGACCGGTGGCGCTCTGGCGTACCGGTGGCACGTGTCGTCGGAGGCGGACCGGTTGCGGGCCGACGGCGTGCCGGTCACGGCCCACGTGTCCGACCGGGCAGGAGGCGGTGGCCGGGGCAGCGGCATCGACCGGATCGAGGTCTCCTACCTGTACGAGTCGAAGCAGTACAGCACCTGGATCCCCTGTGCCGGTGGGACCGGCTGCCACCGGACTCCCGGACCGAAGATGGCCCTGTGGGTGGACCCGGCGGCCCCGGAGAAGTTCGTGGCGGCGAACGGGCACACCAACGGCTCGTTGTCGTTCCTGATGTCGTGGACGGCCATCCCGGCCGGGCTGGTGTTCGCCGTCCTCGGCGGCGTCGGGGTGGTGCTGGTCATCCGCACCCGAGACGACCAGTGGGCGTAGCGCCGCCCCGTCAGGCAGCGGTCGCGGCGACGCAGAACTCGTTGCCCTCGGGGTCGGCCATCACCACGTGGTGCCTGTCGACCTCCTCCAGGACGAGCCCGCCCGCCTCGACCAGGCGGTTGGCTTCCGCCAGGATCCGCGCCCACCGCTCGTCGGGGGTGCCGCTGCCCTCCACCCGGATGTCGATGTGGAGGCGGTTCTTTGCCGTCTTGGGCTCGGGGACGTCGAGAATGGAGAGGTTCGGGCCGACTCCGTCGGGATCGCACAGCCACGCCCCGTCCTCCGGGTCGTCCTCCGGCAGGTCGAACTGGGCGAGCCACTCGGCGCGGGTCGCGAAGGGCGGTGGCGGCGGTTCGTCGATGTAGCCCAGGGCCGTCTTCCAGAACGCGGCGAGCACCTGCGCGTTCGTGGAGTCGAGTGTGAGGTCGATTCTGGCTGGCATGGTCGGACCGTACGGCACACCTGCGACGTTTTCACCTGCGCCGACTCAGAGGGGACCGAGCAGGCCGGCGAGCGTGCTGTCGCCCTGACCGAGCCCCGCCCCGCCGGTCGGCGACACCACCAGGAAGCGCCGGCAGCCGTCGAGTTCCACGTATCTGTCGGGGCCGCCGGTGCCGTCCAGCGGTCGCAGCACGGCGAAGCGGGACGCCGGGGTGGCACAGTCGACAACGGCCCGCCGGTTGCCCAGCGCCCGCAGCACGCCCGCCTGGCGCTCGCGCGGCAACGGTCCGCCGTACATGAAGTCGCCCGCCGGCTTGCCGCCGCCCTGCTCGGACGGGGGCACCTGGTAGACGCAGAGGCGCAGCGGTCCGTCGGTCGGCGCGGCGGGTGGCACGGGCGGTCCCGGGCGGCGGCCGTCCGTGGTCTCCACCCACACCATGTCCGCCCAGTGTTGGGCGCAGCCGGCGGCGGCCGCCTCAGGCGATTCGACGAACCCGACGGTACGGGTGTCCACAATGGTCAGTCGCAGTCCGGCGAGCGCGGTTCGCACCTCGGCGCGCGGTTTGCCGCAGGCGTCGGTCGGCAGGTACGGACGCAGCCAGCGGCCCCGTTCGTCGAGCAGGGCGAGCCACGGCGGGACGATCATGTCGAGGGTGCAGGCGAACTCGCCCCTCGGCCGCTGCTGGTCGGGCAGGCGCAGCGCCTCGACGAGCGCGTCGATCTCGTCGGCGTGGCGCTCGGTGGCCACCTGCTCCTGCCCGCCGCCGGGACGCGGCCGGATCTCCCTGCCGCAGAGCACCGCGGAGGCCGGGGTGAACGCCCTGTCGATCCGCCCGATCTCCGGCCCGATCCGAGCGGAGGCCGGCGGTGCCGGCGAGCCGGTGTCCGCCGGCGGGGCCGGTACCTCCGCGCCCGCCTGCGGGGCCGCCTCGGCACAGGAGATCCACGACCCGACGATCTCGGCCGGGCCGGGATCGTCGACCGGCCCGCCAACCGTTCCCCCGCAGCCACTCAGGGTCACCCCGAGCAGCGCCACCACCAGGACATTGCGACCTTTTGGCATGACTGTGGGACGACCGCGGGCCGGGCCTGGTTCCCGGGCGGCGTGACGTCTCCGACCATCGCTGACGCCGCCGGCCGGCCCGGCGGGGCAGTGGGCATCATGACCCCATGGCGCATCTGGGACTTGTCGCGTTGCTGGTCGGGGAGTACGACGAGGCGGTCGACTTCTACGTCGGGAGTCTCGGCTTCGAGTTGGTGGAGGACACTCCCCGAGCGGACGGCTCGCGCTGGGTGGTGGTGCGCCCGCCGGGTGCCCGGGAGACGGCGTTGCTGCTGGCCCGGGCGCGCGGTCCGGAGCAGCGGGCCCGGGTGGGCGACCAGACGGGTGGCCGGGTCGCCCTGTTCCTCTACACCGAGGACTTCGCCCGGGACCACGCGCGGATGGTGGCGGCCGGGGTGCGCTTCCTGGAGGAGCCGCGGCACGAGCCGTACGGCTCGGTGGCGGTGTTCGCCGATCTGTACGGCAACAAGTGGGATCTGCTCCAGCCTCGCAGCACAGAGTGACACATTAACGACACTCCGCGCACATAGGATGATCGACGGTCACCGGTCGTGCTATTCTCCGGCGTCGATCTCTGCCGCGCGGACCCGGACCGGGTCGTTGTCGGAAGGACACTTCCCGATGCCGGCCGTTGCCGCCCCGAGCGTGCCGCCGCCCGCGCTGGACAATCCGGCCGGTGGCGTGCTGAGCCTCATCTTCACCACGACTCCGGCGCTGCTGCGGCTGACCTGCGGGTTGGTCAGTGCGGCGGTGGCCCTGTCGGTGCGTACCCCACCTGTCGAGACGGCAGTGCTGCTGCCGGTCGTGGCCGCGCTCACCGGCTGGTCGTTGTGGTACGCGATCCGCGCGCTGCGGCACGGATTCACCCCGGCCCTGACCGCCGCTGACGTCGCGATCACCGCGGTGGTCTGCCTGCTCATCCCCGTGCTGGTGGCGCCCGGGGTCCTTCCCGGCGAGGGCAGCTGGATCGCGGTGCTCGCCAGCACCACGGTGATCAACGCACAGGCCACCGGCACGCCGCAATGGTCGGTTCCGGCCGGGCTGCTGGTCACCGCCACGTACGCGGTGGGCACGTACTCCGCAGGCAACCCCACCGAGGCACGCGCCCACGCGGCCACGCTGCTGGTACAGACCGGCTGCACGGCGATGATGACAGCGGTGATGCGCCGGCGGATCGGCCGCGCCGACCGGGCGTTCGCCGAGCATCAGCGGCTGACCAGGGAGGCGCTTGTCGCCCGCGCCGCCCGGGAGGCCGAACGGCAGCAGAACCGCGACCTACACGACACGGTGCTCGGCACGCTGACCATGGTGGGGCTCGGCGCGGTGGCCGGGCCGTCGGCCGCGTTCCGCGAACGGTGCGCGTCCGACCTGCGTACCCTCGTCGCAGTGGCCGACACCGGCCCGGTGGCCGGCGACGGCCCGGTGTCCCTCGACGTTCGGCTGCGCAGGGTGCCCGACCGGCTGCCCGAGCTACCGGTGAGCGTGGAGCTGGCACCCTGCGCGGTGCCCGCCGGGGTGGCCGACGCGATCACCGAGAGCACCTACGCGGCGCTGTCGAACGTGGCCAGGCACGCCCCGGGGGCGCGGGCCTCGCTGCGGCTCACCCGCGATGCGATCGCCGTCGTGGTCGAGGTCGCCGACGACGGCCCCGGTTTCGACCCGGCCACCGTCCCCGCGCACCGGTACGGGCTGCGCGAGTCGATCCGCGGCCGGATGGCGACGGTCGGCGGACGGGCCGAGGTGGACTCGGTGCCCGGTCAGGGCACCCGGATCCGGCTGGAGTGGCCCGGTGCCGGCTGACCTCGACGCCACCGCGCCGGCACCCGTCCGGCTCGACGTGCCGGCGCCCCGCGAGTCGACCCAGGCGGAGGCTCTCGCCGCGCCTGCCGCCGTGGCCCACGCGTCCGACCGGGGTGCCCGGATCGTCGCCGTCGCCATCGCGCTGGCCTGGCACCTCGCCATCGGGCTGCCCGCGGTGCTGGCCGCGCGCGCGGATTTCGCCGCGCCGGTGGCGGTGATCGGCGGCTGGGTGCTGGTCCTCGCGGCCGGTACGACGGCCGGGGTGCTCCTGCTACGTGACACACCGCTGCCACCGTGGCCGCTTGCCGGTTTTCTGGTCGTCGTCGACGCGGCAGTCTTCGCCGCCGCCGGCGAGCGCCAGCTGTTCACGGCAGCCAACTGGGTGTGGGGCACGCTCGGTTGGTTCTTCCTGCTGGCGCTGTGGGGGCGGCGGGTCACCGGGCTGGTGGCGCTGCTGACCGTGCACGCGTTGATCGCACTGGTCGCCGTCCTCGGGCACGGCATCGACGAAGCCGACCTGGCCCGGTACGTCATGTACGTCTACGGCACGTTCTCGCTCCCGGTGGCGATCTTCGTGGGCAGCACGATGATCGTCGGGTTGGGTCGGGACCGGGCCGCCGCAGCGGCCGCCATGCACACGATCGCCGCGGAACGGGACGCCGCCGAACGGGGCCTGCGCGAACGCCGCGACCGGCTCGCGCTGGTCGGGGCGACGGCCGGCCGGGTACTCGGCGAGTTGGCCGCCGGAGAGGCCGACCCTGACGACCCGGAGGTGCAGCGGCGGTGCGTGCTCGCCGCCGCCCGGCTACGCCGCCTGATCGCCGAGTCCGACGACGTGCCAGACCCCCTGCTGCACGAGCTGCGGGCAGCCGCCGACCTGGCCGAACGCAACGGGCTCCCGATCGACCTGGTCACCATCGGCAGTCCGCCGCCGCTGCCGGTGGAGATCCGCCGCCAGTTGGCCGACCCGCTCACCGCCCTCCTCGCGGGCGCCCGCGACTGGGCCCGGCTGACAGTGGTGTCCGGCCCGGACGAGGTGGTGGTCAGCCTCGTCACGCCGGACCGGCCGGCGCCGGAGGCGACCGGTCAACCGCCTGGGGAGTACGACGACAGGCCGGTGCAGCACCTCTACGAACGGGACGGGAACATCAGATGGGCGCAGACCCGGTGGCGGAGATGACCGGCGGGCGTCCGGTCGGCGTGGCGATCGTCGACGACCATCCGGTGGTCGTCGAGGGGGTCCGCGCGTGGCTCGCCACCGAGGCGCGACTGACGGTGCTGGCCACCGGGGACGACCCGGACGA
This sequence comes from Micromonospora sp. NPDC000663, assembly GCF_042898105.1. Taxonomy (NCBI): domain Bacteria; kingdom Bacillati; phylum Actinomycetota; class Actinomycetes; order Micromonosporales; family Micromonosporaceae; genus Micromonospora; species Micromonospora sp. NPDC000663. The sequence continues at coordinate 270,676 of NZ_JBIAYR010000006.1, read as the reverse complement.
GGTGCTGCGCGCCGCCCCGCACGCCGACGTGGTCCTGCTCGACCTGCGGCTGCACGGCAGGATGGCGCTGGACAAGCTGGCCGAGCTGAGCGCCGCCGGGCGGCGGGTGGTGGTCTACTCCGAGCACACCGACCCGGACACGATGCTCGCGGCGCTGGACGCGGGAGCGGCGGCGTTCCTGGCCAAGCACGAGGGCCGGGAGCACTGCGTGGCGACCGTGCTGGCCGCCGCGAGCGACCGCCCGTACGTGCCGCCGGCGCTCGCCGGCGCGATGGTCGGCGACCCACGACCGGACCGGCCGATGCTGTCGGACAAGGAACGGGAGGCGCTGCTGCTCTGGTTCCAGTCCATGTCCAAGGCGTCGGTGGCCCGGCGGATGCAGATCAGCGAACACACGGTCAAGCAGTACGTGGACCGTGCGCGGATCAAGTACACCCGGGCGGGGCGTCCGGCTGCCACAAAGGCGGCGTTGCTCGCCCGGGCGATCGAGGACGGCCTAGTCCGCCCGGAGGAGATTGGCATCTACCGGTCACAGGCGATGCACGACCGGCCGACCCCCTAACGGGCGTCATGACAGCGGCTGTCGCGTCCGCCACGCTTTGGAGACAGCCAGCTGACCGGAAGGTCGTGACGATGCACTGCGACGCGTCTCCCTTCTTCATCGGGCCGCACCGGTTCGACACCATGGACGACGACGTGGGGCCGGTCCTGGACCGCCGGTACGACCTGCGTCCCAGGCCCGGTGAACGGGTGCTCGGCCGGTACAAGATGCTTGTCGCCGGCTACCTGCTCGGGCCGACCGAGGCGCGGCGGGGCTGGGGGTTGCCCGGTCCGGTCTCGGTGACCGTCACCGACCAGCGGGTCTGCTGGGTGGGCACCGGTTCGCAACTCTCCCTGGTCGCCGACGACACGCCCCGCACCCGGCTCGCCGGTCGACTGCCGGGGCTGATGAGCGGGCAGATCCGCTGGCAGTGGCCCTCCCGTCTGGAGCTGCCGCCGGCCGCCGGGGACACCCCCGCGCAACTGCTGATCGTCTGCGACGCGCTGCGCACCATCCAGCAGCCGGCGTTGGCCCTCGGCGGGCCGGTCGGCGAAGTCACCGCGCTGGCCCAGCAGGTCCGCCGCGCGGTGGCGATGTTCCGGCTCACCCGGCCACAACTGGTCGACCTGTCGGCGCAGGAACGCGACGTGCTGCTGCTGCGGGCCGGCCCCGGCCTGCTCGCCGGGGACACCCGGGTCACGCTGCCGGGCTCACTGCCTGTGGAGTTCCGTTCCCGCGACGACTACTACCGGTCCGGGCCGGAGCAGACCCCGTGGACCGGGCTCGCAGGCGGCGCAGCATCCGGGCATCGGTGAACCCGACCGTTCGGGCGGCCGACTCCACTGTCGTGCCGTGGCCGATGAGGTGCTCGGCGCGTTCCACCCGCAACAGCTGCTGGTAGCCGAGCGGGGTCAGCCCGGTGGCGGCACGGAACAGCCGGGTGAGCGTCCGCTCGGCGACGCCACCGGCGGCGGCCAGCTCGGCCAGCGGCAACGGCTCGGCGTACCGGCTGTCGATCAGATCCTGCACCCGGTGCACCGCCTCGGACAGGTGCGAACGGTGCCGCATCATCGCGCTGGCCTGAGGCTCGTGCCCGTTGCGCCGGGCGTAGACGACAAGCGTGCGGGCGATCCGGGCGGCGGTCGACGGGCCGTGCCGGGTGGCCACCAGGTGCAGCGCCACGTCGATGCCGCTGGCGATGCCGGCGGAGGTGACCACCCGGTCGTCGACGACGTACAGCACGTCGCGGGTCACCCGCGCCGCCGGATGACGACGGGCCAGGTCGTCCTGTACCTCGTGGTGGGTGGTGCAGCGGCGGCCGTCGAGCAGGCCGGCCCGGCCGAGGGCGTACGCGCCGGCGCAGACGCTGGCCACGGTGCCACCGGCGGCGTGGTGCTCGGCGAGTCTGCGCAGGTCGTCCGCCGACACCGGTCCCTGTGGCCCGTGCGCCGACGGCCGCCAGCCCGGCACCAGCACCAGGTCGTCCGGGGTCAGCTCGGGCCACCGGGTGTCGGCCACCAGGGGTACGCCCTGAACCGTCGACACCTGCTCCCGCTCGGCGACGTAGTGCAGCCGGTAGTCGTGGCCGAGGTCGGCGGCGCTGGAGAAGACCTGGGCCGGCCCGGCGAGGTCCAGCAGGTGCAGCTGCGGGACCAGCAGGAAGACGACCCGGGTCATCGGCTCAGCCCCGGGTGCCGGCGAGTGCCGCGCCGGTCACCTCGTCCACGGTCCGGATGGTCGCGAAACGACCGGCCAGCGCGTACTCGGTGCGGGTCACGATCTCCTCGTTGCCCAGGGTGCGCGGGTCGGCCAGGATCTCCGCGACGGTGGCGGTCTCCGGCAGGTCCCGGTGCGGGATGGGGAAGGTGAGCGTGGCGTCGGTGACGACTGTCATCCGGTAGCCGAGGTCCGCCCCGACCCGGGCGGTCGTCTCCACGCACTGCTCGGTCCGGATCCCGCACACGGTGACGTCAGCGACACCGGCCAGCGTGAGCACCTGCTGAAGGTTCGTGGTGGTGAACGCGTTGTGCGCGGTCTTCACGAGCGTCGGCTCACCCTCAGCCGCTGCCAGACCGTCGATCAGGCGCACGAACCCCTGGGCCGGGTCGAACACGCCGCCCGTTCCGGGCTCGGAGTGCAGGACCCAGACCACCAGGTCACCGCGCTCCCGGGCGGCGGAGACCAACCGCTGCACCTGCCCGACCAGACCCGGGTTGGAGCCGTACGCCCAGATCGGGCGCTGCCGGAACGATTCCTGGACGTCGATCACCACGAGTGCCGCTCTGCTCATGACATCGATCCTGACCGGCCGGTGACCGTGGCGGCAGACACCATCGCGCCCGGATGCGGACCGATCTGGTCACCGGCCCGCTGCTCAGACGCTGGGGCTGCGCTGCTCCCCGGCCGTGTCCATGGCGGCGGCCTCCTCGGGCGTCGGGGCGCTGCCACCCAGGTGCGCGGGAAGCCACCAGGTGTCGTCCGGGCCGGAGGGGGCGTCCGGGTACTCCCGCTGGGCCCGCTCGACGAGCGCCGTGAGCCGGGTCGTCAGCTCGGCGGCCAGCACGTTCGGGTCCGGATAGTCGGCGGGGTGGATCGGCTCGCCCACCAGGATCGTGATGGGCGTGTGCCGGCGGGTCAGCGTGCGCGGGCGACCCTTCGTCCAGAGTCGCTGCGTTCCCCACAGGGCGACAGGCAGCACCGGCACCTTCGCCGAGCGGGCCATCCGCACCGTGCCGCTCTTGAGCTCCTTCACGGTGAACGACCGGCTGATCGTCGCCTCCGGGAAGACACCCACCACCTCGCCGTTCTTGAGCGCGGCCACCGCCGCGCGGAACGACGCCGCGCCCGCGTCCCGATCCACCGGGATGTGCTTCATCCCGCGCATCAACGGCCCGCCGATCCGATGCGCGAAGACCGACTGCTTGGCCATGAAGCGGACCATCCGACCGGAGGGGTTCGCGCCGAGGCCGGCGAAGATGAAGTCGAGGTAGCTCACGTGGTTGCTGGCCAGCACGGCCCCACCGGTGCGGGGTACGTGATGGGCGCCCTCGATGTTGATCTTCAGGTCGAGGACCCGGAACATCGTCTTGGCGGCGGCGATAACGGGCGGGTACACGAGCTCCGGCATTGGCAGAATCTACCCTGCCCAGCTGGGGATCGCCTGGGTGCCGACCGGCGGCGACGCCTGTGCCCGCCGCCGCCCGGTCGGCCGCCCGTCCGGTCAGTCGGCGAGGTTGTCCAGGTCCACCCGACCCCGGGCGAACGCGTCCACCCGACCCCAACGACCAGGAATGTCGAGCACCTCGATGCGGCCCATCCCCACCGGCAGCCGCGGCTCGACCGCCAGGTGCCCCTCGTGCGGCTCCAGGCCCAGCATGGTGCGCAGCAGCAACAGCGGCGTACCCGTCGACCAGGCCTGCGGGCTGCACGCCGTCGGGTACTCCACAGGGAACTTGGTCAGCTCCCGGGGGTAGCCGCCGAACGCCTCCGGCAGCCGCCCGTCGAAGTAGGTGGCCGCGTCCAGGATGCCGTTGGCGATGCAGGCCGCCTCCTCGGCGAAGCCGTACCGGCGCAGACCCCAGGCGATGAACGAGTTGTCGAACGGCCAGACCGTGCCGTTGTGGTAGCCGATCGGGTTGTACCGGGCCTCGCCCTCGGCAAGGGTGCGTACGCCCCAACCGGTGAAGAGCCGCGGCCCCACCAGGTGCTCCGCGAGCTTCTCCGCCCGCTCCGGCTCGGCGATCCCGCTCCACAGCAGGTGACCGATGTTGGAGCTGAGGACGTCACACTGGTGGCCGTCCGGGTCCAGGGCCAGGGCGTAGTACTCCCCGTCGGCCACCCACCAGTCCCGGTTGAACCGCTCCTTCAGCTCTGCGGCCTCGCGCTCCAACTGGTCGGCGAACTGCGGGTCACCCCAGAACTCGCGGGCCATTCGGGCCGCGCGGACCTTCGCGTCGTACGCGTAGCCCTGCACCTCGCAGGTGGCCCTCGGGAACGGCGGCAGCGTGCCGTCGGCGTAGGAGATCGAATCCCACGAGTCCTTCCAGCACTGGTTCTCCAGGCCGGTCTCGGTGTTGCGCCGCTCGTACCAGATGTAGCCGTTGCCGATCAGGTCGGCGTAGCTGTCGATCCACCTCAGGGCGGCCCGGGACTCCTGCTCCAACTCCTTGACCAGCGCGACGTCCCCGGTCCACCGCTCGTACTCGTCGAGCAGCACGACGAACAGCGGGGTCGCGTCCACCGAGCCGTAGTACGGCGAGTGCGGCTGCTCCTCGAACGCGGCCGTCTCGCCGTACCGCATCTCGTGCAGGATCCGACCGGGGTCCTCGTCGCGGAAGTCGTCGAACCGGCTGCCCTGCAGCGACGCCAGGATGCGCAGCGTGGTCTTCGACAGCTGCGGGGTGAACGGCAGCGTCTGAAGGCAGGTGAGGATGCTGTCCCGGCCGAACATGGTCATGAACCAGGGCAGGCCGGCCGCAGGCAGTGTGGCGCCGCCGAGCGACAGCGGCGAGAAGCGCAACGCCGCCAGGTCGATGAGACTGCGCCGGTACGTGCTGGCGACCCGACCGTGCTCACTGTTGACCTTCGGGGCGTCGGCGATCCACTGCTCCAGGTCGTGCTGGAGGGCGAGCCGCTCGGCGCCGTGCGCCCGGACTCCCATCCGCAGGTCCCGGCCTCCGGGCCCGAGCGCGTGGGTTCGCACGTCGATCGCCGTGTTCCACTGCTCGTTGGGTTCCAGATGGACGGTGTACGCGAAACCCCTGCTGTCGTAACGGGCCTCGGTTGACGAGGAGATGACCGTCTCGCGCCGGAAGTTGCCCCGGCGGTAGCCCAACCGCAACCTGTCCGGCTCGACCTCGGAGTAGTTCTCGCCCTTCTTGTTCAGGATCTCGTCCTTGACCTGGAACAGGTCGGCGAAGTCCGACGCCGCCTCCATCCGGATCTCCAGGTCGACGGGCTTCTCGTCGTGGTTGAGGATGGTGAGCTGCTCCCGGAAGCTGCCGCCCACCGCGCGCTCCCGGATGATCGACAACTTCGCGTCCACGTAGTGCGTGGCCATGCCCGGCACCAGGAAGAACCGGGACTCGAAGTACTGCAGGTCGTCGAAGGAGAGGGAGTTGAGGCGCTCACCGTTCACGGTGAGCACCCAGGTGGACAGGAACCGGGTGTCCAGCGAGAACAGCCCGGTCGGCTCGCTCGGTGTCGCCTCGATGTCGCCGGTATCCTCGCAGACGACGAACGTGCTGCCGTCGAGGATCCGGACCGTGTTGCTCTGCCCCATCAGTACACCTCCTCGGTGAAGCGCCGACGCGGCCCGCGCGCGTCCGGGGAACCCGGGAAGATCCGCTCCACCTGCACGACGAGCCGCGCGTCACCGGAGACCGTCATGTCCCCGCGCAGCAGGGCCGCAATGCCGTGTTCACGGCCGGTGGCGATGTCCTCGAAGAGGGCCGGGCTCGCCCCGATGACGGTGTCGGCCTCCTGGTCCTCCTGACTCACCTCCAGCCGGCCGTGGTCGATGGCCAGCAGCCAGTGCCGGGTCTGCGCGCCCTCGTGCAGGTCGATGCGCAACGTTCCGGAGGCCTTCGCCAGCAGGGGCTCGTACCCCCGCCGGTCCAGGTCCTCGAAGAACCTCGTGGTCGCGTCCACCATCGGGTCCACTCCTCCCAGTTCGCCGGGCCCGGGATCCCACCCGGCGCGCTCGCGTCGCGCGCACGGCCGGCTTGGCACGTCCCCGTACGGGTCCCCGCCGGGTACACCGTCAACCTCGCCCGGATCGGGTGAGCCCTGCGGGCCCCCTGACGCGCGACGCCGGCCCTCCCGCGAGGGGAGGGCCGGCGTGCCCGCGGCGGACGGTCAGTTGTTCGGGTCGTCGGCGCTGATGTCGGCCAGGACCGACTGCGGTTCGCGCTCGACCGCGAGGTCACCCATCGAAACCAGGCCCACCAGGCGTCCGTCGTCGATCACCGGCAGCCGGCGTACGGCGTACGTGCGCATGAGGTCCGCGGCGGCGACCGCGTCGTCGTACTGGCTCACCGTGATCACGTCACGGGTGGTGATCTCGTTCAGCCGGGTCGACCCCGGGTCCATGTTCTCCGCGACACCCCGAACGGTGATGTCCCGGTCCGTGACGATTCCGACCACGTTGTCGCCGTCGGTCACCACCACGTCACCAATCGCGCCGTCCCGCATCTCCTGCGCGGCCGCGATGAGCGTGTCGTTGCCGTCCATCGTCACCAACCGGGTCGTCATGAACTCTCCGACCGTTGTCATGGTGCTCCCCTCTCGGTGTCGGCACGGCCCGTCTACCCGCCGCTCGGCAGGGGGTAACGCCACCGGTTATCCGATGTCCCGTGACGTCCGCGCGGCAGGCAGGCATACCCGCCGGTTCACGTGACACCCGCCCCGCCGGGGCGGCGCGCCCCGGGTTCCGCCGCCTACGGTGGACCGGTGGCGCACGAGCGGGAACTGCGGGAACTGGTCGCCGGCAACAGGTGGTTGACCCGGGCGCTGACAGTGGTTCGCGACTCGGGTCTGCCGGACGCGTGGATCGGCGCGGGCGCCCTGCGCGACCTGGTCTGGGGCGAGCGGTACGGCGACGGGTTCGACCCGGCGACGGTCCGGGACGTGGACGTGGTCTTCTTCGACCCGACCCGGCTGACCCGCGAGGACGACGACCTCGCCACCGCCCGGCTCACGGCGGCGTGGCAGCAGCCACCGTGGGAGGCGCGCAACCAGGCGGCGGTGCACACCTGGTACGCGGCGAAGTTCGGCGGCGACCCGATCGGCCCGTACCGGAGCGTGGCCGAGGCGGTCGCCACCTGGCCGGAGTACGCGACGGCGGTCGCCGTCCGCCTGGACGCGGCCGGCCGGTTGGAGATCTGCGCGCCGTACGGTCTGGCGGACCTGCTGGGCGGGGTATGGCGGCGCAACCCGGCCCGGGTGGATGTGGCTCTGTCCCGGCGGCGGCTGGCCCGGCACCGCCCGGCGCAGCGCTGGCCCGGCGTGACAGTGATCGAGCCGGGGTGAGCGGTCGGGCTCAGCCCCGGGGCGGCATCCCGTAGACGCGCTCCACGTGCAGACGCAGCACCAGCCGCCGGTCGTCGACCATCACCTGGCGGTATTCGTCCCAGTCCGGGTGCTCGCCGCTCAGCGCCCGGTAGAGGTCCACCAGTTCCTCGACCGTGGCGTCGCCGGGCTCGGCGGCGGGCGGGGTCAGCTCGGCGCGTCCCTCCACCACCGCGTACGCCCAGCCGTCCTCGCTGCTGACGTGGAAGCTGGCCCGCGGGTCCCGACGCAGGTTGGCGGTCTTGGCCCGCCCCTCGGTGACGGAGACCCGGATCAGCCCGGCGTCGGTGTCGAACGAGTAGACCACGGTGGACAGCTGCGGCCGGCCGTCCCGCTTGATCGTCGCCAGCACGCCCATCGAGCGGCCGGCGATCAGATCGGTCAACGCCTGCTGGGTGCGGTCGTCCGGCACGGTTTCCTCCAGGGGACGTCGGGCTCCGTCCATCCAAGCACGCCCGGCCGGCAGGAGCCCGGAACGTGACCGAGCCCCCGCCGGCGACCGGCGGGGGCTCGGGGTGACGCGACGGGTCAGCGGCGCTCTTCGGCGACCAGCTCGGCGAGCTGCACCGCGTTGAGTGCGGCGCCCTTGCGCAGGTTGTCGTTGGAGCAGAACAGGGCCAGCCCGTACTCCACGGTCTCGTCGGCGCGGATCCGGCCCACGTAGGTCGGGTCCTGACCGGCGGCCTGCAACGGCGTCGGAACGGCGGTCAGCGCGACCCCGGGGGCGTCGGCGAGCAGCTCGTGGGCCCGTTGCGGGGTGAGCGGCCTGGCGAAACGGGCGTTGATCTGGAGCGAGTGGCCGGTGAATACGGGCACCCGGACGCAGGTGCCGGACACCTTGAGGTCGGGGATCTCGAGGATCTTGCGGCTCTCGTTGCGGAGCTTCTGCTCCTCGTCGGTCTCGAACGAACCGTCGTCGACGATCGAGCCGGCCAGCGGGAGCACGTTGAACGCGATCGGCTCGGCGAACGACCGCGGCGCGGGGAACTCCACAGCCGAACCGTCGAAGGCGAGGCCCGCGGCGTGCTCGGCGACCTTGCGGACCTGCTCGTCCAGCTCGGCGACGCCGGCCAGCCCGGCGCCGGAGACCGCCTGGTACGTCGACACGACCAGGCCGACCAGGCCGGCTTCGGCGTGCAGCGGGCGCAGCACCGGCATCGCGGCCATCGTGGTGCAGTTGGGGTTGGCGATGATGCCCTTCGGGCGGTCGGCGGCGGCGTGCGGGTTGACCTCGGCGACCACCAGCGGGACCTGCGGGTCCATCCGGAACGCCGAGGAGTTGTCGATCACGACGGCGCCGGCCTCGGCGACCCGGGGGGCCAACTCCCGGGCGGTGCCCTTACCCGCCGAGAAGAGCACGATGTCCAGCCCCGAGTAGTCGGCACTGGCCGCGTCCTCGACGACCACCTCGCCGTCGCGCCACGACAGCGCACGCCCGGCGGACCGCGCCGAGGCGAACAACCGCACCTGCTCCGCCGGGAACTCCCGCTCCGCCAGCACCTGCCGCATTACGCCACCGACCTGGCCGGTGGCCCCCACAATGCCGATCCTCATGACCGCGAGGCTACCGAGCCCTCCCCCACAACCGGGAGCCCTTTCCCACCTCCCGGGTCCCGCATCACACCGCCCCCACCCCGGTTGATCATGAAGTTGTTGTCACGACACGCCGCGACGGAGGACAACAAGCTCATGATCAACGAAGGAGGGCGGGGAGGGGTCAGGGGTGGTTGATGAGGTTGCCCAGGGCGGCGGCCTCCAGGTCGTCCCGGATCACCGCCGCGTCGCCCTCGATCACCAGGGTCAGCGCGTCGGGGTGCAGGTGGGTGGAGGCCGCCGCGGACACCTGGTCCACGTCGGTGGCGAGCAGGGCCTCCCGCAGCTGCGCGTGGTAGTCGTCAGGCAGGTCATGCACCACGAGCGTGGTCAACGCCGAAGCGATCGCCCGAGGGCTCTGCAACTCGACCGAGAGCTGCCCGGCCCGCCAGGACCGGGCCACCGCCAGCTCCTCCTCGGTCACCCCGCCGGCCTGCGTACGGGTGATCTCACCTACCGCCTCGACCAGCGCCGGCGTGGTGACCGCCGTCTGCACACCGGAGCTGACCGCGAACCGGCCGAACCGCCGAGACGACGCGAACTCGCCCCGGATGCCGTACGTGTAGCCGCGCACCTCGCGGATCAGGTGGTTGAGCCGGGAGGTGAACGCCCCGCCGAGGACCGTGCCGGCGAGCGTCATCGGCACGTGGTCGGGGTGCGCGCGGTGCGGTGACGGGTGACCCAACCGCAGCGTGGACTGCACCGAGCCGGGCCGGTCCACCAGGATGATCCGCCGCTCGGTGTGCAACGGCACCTCGATCGGACCACCCCTGTCGACCGGACCACCGCCGGTGCCGGCGAACGCCGCGGCGGCCAGCGCGTCCAGGTCGATCCGGTCCAGGTCACCGGCGACGACCAGGGTGCCGGGGCGCAGGAACCACTCGGAGTGGAAGACCGTCACGTCCTCCACGTCCAGCCCGGCCACCGAATCCGGGTCGCCGTACATCGGGCGTCCCCAGCGGTTGTCCGCGCCGAACAGGTCGGCGCGCAGCGCGGCGTCGGCACGCGGACCGGGGTTGGCCCAGTCCATCCGCAGCGCTGTCGCCTCGTCGTCGCGGACCCGCCGGACGTCCGCCGGGTCGAGCCGGGGTGTGCGGACGGCCTCGGCGAGCAGTTCCACGGCGGCGGTCAGCCGGTCCACCGGCACCTGGACGCTGACCTGGAACGAGTCCCAGTCCAGCCCGGTCACCAGCTCGGTGCCGAGCGCCTCGATGGCCAGCGCGTACGTCGTGGCGTCCCGCTGCGCGGTGCCCTCCTCCAACGCCTTGGCCAGCACCCCGCCCAGCCCTTCCTTGCCGTTGCGTTCCCGGCCGGCGCCGGCGTCGAGCAGCAGCAGGGCGACGGCGAGGGTCTGCCCGGGCAGGTGCGCGGCGACGACCTGGCCACCGGCCACGGTGCGGCGGACCACCGGCGGGAACCGGTACGGGCGGGCGGCGCCCGGGCCGGGACGGTCGGCGATCAGCGTCATGCGGTCTCCTCGGGCAGGTAGGTCAGGGTCACCCGGTCGGCGGCACCGAGCACCTCGGCGGCGGTCTCGGCGATCTGCTCGGCGGTCACGGCGAGCCAGGCCGGCAGCCGCTCGCCGGCACGGGCCGGATCACCGAACTGGGTGGCGTACCGGCCGAGCGTGTCGGCGCGGCCGTCCACCGTCGACATCTGCCGCCACCACGCGGTGCTCAGCAACGCCTTGGCGCGGTCCAGTTCGGCGGCGGTCACCGGCACGGTGGCCAGTTCGTCAACGACCTCGGCCAGCCCCTCGGCGAGCCGTTCGGCGCTCACCCCGGGGCGGGCGGTGGCGGTGGCGATCAGCGGCGCGGGGGCGTGCGCGAGGTCCACCCCGTACGCGCCCACCAGGTCCGGCTGGGCGATCCGCTCGCCGTCGGCGAGCCGCTGGTAGAGCCGGCTGCCCCGGCCGCTGCCGAGCACGGTGGCCAGGACGGTGAGCACGTCGTACCCGGGGCTGCCGAAGGGGTGACCGCGGTGCGCGACGTACACGCGGGGGGCCGGCACGTCGGCGGTCACCGTCTCGGTGGCGGGCTGCCCGGTCGCCGGGACGGTCCGGCCGTCGGGTGCGGGCGGGATGTCGTCGCGGGCGGGCAGCGCTCCGAAGTACTTGTCGGCCAGCGCGAACACCTCGGCGGCCGGGGCATCCCCGACGACAGTGAGCACCGCGTTGTTCGGCGCGTAGTACATCTCGTGGAACGCCTGGAAGGTTGCGAGGTCGGCGGCGTTGAGGTCGGCCATCGAGCCGATCGTCGAGTGGTGGTACGGGTGCCCCGGCGGGTAGAGCAGCGGCAGCAGCCGAAGCCAGGCGTCGCCGTACGGGACGTTCTCGTAGCGCTGGCGCCGCTCGTTCTTGACCACCTCGCGCTGGTTGTCGAGCGTCTCCTGGGTGAGCGCGGGGACCAGACCGCCCATCCGGTCGGCCTCCAGCCAGAGCGCCAACTCCAGGTGCTCGGCCGGGACCGTCTCGAAGTAGTTGGTCCGGTCCGGGTTCGTGGTGGCGTTCAGCGAGCCGCCGGAGCCCTGGATCAGCTTCATGTGCTCGGTCTTCGCCACGTTCACCGAGCCCTCGAACATCAGGTGCTCGAAGAGGTGGGCGAAACCGGTCTGCCCGGCCGGCTCGTGCCGGGAGCCGACGTCGTACCAGAGATTGACGGCCACGGCGGGCGCGGTGCGATCCTCGCTCACCACCACGCGCAGGCCGTTGTCCAGTCGGGACGTCTCGATGGGCCAGGGGTAACCGCTGTCGGGCATGGCACGACGCTATCCGATCTCGGGGGCGGAAAGGTGACGTGCGGTCGGTCGGCGAGCCGACCGACCGGCATCGGGGCCGCCGCTCGGGGTACCGGAGGGGCATGACCGTCACCCCACGCCCGTCCCGGCCCGCCGGCACCGTCGAGCGCGCCTCCGCCGCGCTCGGCAGGCTGCGCCGCGGTCGGTTGCTGCATCCCGCCGGTCGCTCGTTCACCGGGGAGGTGTTGATCTGGGGTACGCCCGGGCCACCCACAGGTGTCGCAGTGCTGGACGACCCCGGCCGGTACCAAGCCACCGTCCGGCTGTCCAAGGGGACGCCCACGCCCGGCAGTTGGCCGGACGTGCTGGGCCTGGCGCTGCGCCTGCGCACCGACACCGGACGCCCGTTCGACCTGCTGGTCAGTTCCAGCGGCGCGGCCCCGCTGGTGCGGAACCTGCCGCTGCCCCGCCGCGCCTTCAGCGGGACGTACAGCACGATCACGTGCTACCGGGTGGGCAGGCGTCGGCTCTGGCTGGCCGTGCTTGCCGACCCCGAGTCGGTGGACCTCGGCCGCAGTCTGACGGCGGTGGCCGCCGCGACCCGGGCGGACGCGCCGCGCCTGGTGCTCGCGGTCGCGTCCGCCGTGGGGCCGTGGCGGCCGGTCGGGCAGGTGAGCATCGGCGCCCAGCTCAGCGCCCGGGAGGACGCCGCGCTCGCGTTCGACCCGGTGCGCAACCTGCCACCCGAACTGCGGGCGACAGGCCCGCTGGCCTGGTTGCGGGACCACACCTACCGGGGGTCACGCCGGGCGCGCGGGGTGGACGGTCAGTCGGGGGGTTCGACGGCAACCACCGTCTGATCGGAGGTGCGGCGCTCCAGCACCGTGTCCGGTGCCGCGTTCTGGTCCGCCTCGCGGATGTCCGACTCGGCGAGGATGGCCTCCGCCTGCGCCTGCGGGTCGTCACTGCCCACCGCCGCCTCCTCGGGAAGGAGGTGCGCGCGGGACTCCACGCGGTCCTGGTCGCTCTGCTCGTCAGTCATGGCTCCCCAGTTACCCCGAGCCCGGCCCTGGCACGCGGTGTTCACTCCGCATCTTGGGACGACACACCGGTCCTCGCCGTCGGGTCGGGTACGCTGGCCCCCGTGACGCGTTCGTATCGATGGTTTAGGCAGCCGGCTCGCACGCCGGTGACTTCACCATGATCTGACGTCACCACGGACCGAGCCGGCTGGGCAGGAGCTGTCGTTCCTGCCCTTTTGCGTACGAGCAGCCGGCTCGTCCCGGGCACCGGCCCCGGGCACGGTCGGCGGAAGGATGCCCACCGTGACGACCCCGGAGACCGATCGGGTAAGCGATCAGCGGATCGACCGTGTCGTGCCGTTGACCACGCCCGCCCTGCTGCACCACGAGCTGCCCCTGGACGCCCCGCTCGCCTCGGCCGTGCTGACCGGCCGGCGCGCGGTCGGTCGCGTACTGGACCGCGAGGACGACCGCCTGCTGGTGGTGGTCGGCCCCTGCTCGGTGCACGATCCGGCCGCCGCCCTCGAGTACGCCCACCGGCTGCGCACCGCCGCCGACCGGCTCGCCGACGACCTGCTGATCGTCATGCGTGTCTACTTCGAGAAGCCCCGCTCGACAGTCGGCTGGAAGGGGCTCATCAACGACCCCGGTCTGGACGGCAGCGGCGACGTCAACACCGGCCTGCGACGGGCCCGGGCGCTGCTGCTCGACGTGCTGCGGGTCGGCCTGCCGGTGGGCTGCGAGTTCCTCGACCCGATCACGCCGCAGTACATCGCGGACACTGTGGCGTGGGGCGCGATCGGCGCCCGGACGGTGGAGAGCCAGGTGCACCGGCAGCTCGCCTCCGGCCTGTCCATGCCGATCGGGATGAAGAACCGCCCGGACGGCAGCATCGGCACCGCCGTGGACGCCATCCGCGCCGCAGGCGTGCCGCACGTCTTCCCCGGCATCGACTTCTCCGGCACCCCGGCGATCATGCACACCCGGGGGAACACCGACGGGCACCTCGTGCTGCGCGGAGGGGGTGGCCGGCCCAACTACGACGCGGGATCGGTCGCCGGCGCGCTCGACCTGCTCCGCGCCGCCGGACTGCCGGAGCGGCTGGTGATCGACGCCAGTCACGCCAACAGCGGCAAGGACCACCGCAATCAGCCGCTGGTGGCTGCGGACGTGGCCGCCCAGCTGTCCGACGGGCAACGCGGCATCACAGGCGTGATGCTGGAGTCGTTCCTGCTGCCCGGCCGGCAGGACCTCGACCCGACCCGGGAGCTGGTGTACGGCCGTTCGGTCACCGACGCCTGCCTCGGCTGGGACGAGACGGCGGACGTGCTCGACCACCTGGCCACCGCCGTGCGGGCCCGCCGCGCCACGCTCCCCACCCCCGCCTGACCGGTGTGACGGCCGGCACGGCGGTGCGCGGAACACGGACGGGCGTGGCCTGGTTAACTGAGGTGTCGGTGTGTCAAGTGTCCCCGGGCCTCACCTAAATTGCCCTCGCGGAATACCGTTCGGCTGGAGCCGCGTCGTGCCACTCGCCGAGAGGCGACCTGCACACCGACACCAGCGCCGCCCCCGGCCCACAAGGCCGGGGGCCGCGCTGTCTGTGCGCGGGCCACGGGGTGACGTTTGACCGATTCCGGCCCGGGTAGCTGATCGAGGTGACCGATGACGCATCCGTGGCCGGCGAGCCGGACAGCCGGGCCCTCGACGACCTGCTCGACGACATCTACCGGGGACAGGAGCGGGTCACCCAGGCGGAGATCTACCGCCGGGCGGTGGCCACCGAGCTTCCGCCGGACCTGCTCGCCCGGATCGACGCGCTCCCCGAGGGCGAGTACGCGGTGGACGAGGCGAGTGAACTGCTGGGCGGCTCCGTCGCCTGAGCGACCACAGAAGGGACACCGTCATGACGCACCACGAGGACCACGAGGAGAAGGTCCCGGCACTGGGACAACCGCCGAAGGGCATGGACACCACCCCCGAGCCGGACTTCGCGAACGAGCACGACCGCACGGCGGTGGACCGGGACATCATCACCGACGCCGACAAGGACGAACGGGAACCGGAATCGCCGCACGGCTGGTCGGGCATGCAGCGTTGACGGACAACGAGAAGGGGCTCGCGGACGCCGGCCCCTTCTTCGTGTCTTCTCCGTCAGTCCTCGTCGTGCCCGCCCTCGGCGGCCTGCTGCGCGGCCGCGTACGCCATCTGGAGGAAGTCGGACGCGGCCACCGCGGTCAGCGCGGTGGCCACCAGCCGGGTCAGCCGGGGCGCGAGCACCAGGCCGCCGGTCAACCCCGTGGCCACCCAGACCGCCAGGCAGAACGGGCAGCTGAGCAGCTCGCCGATGGCGTGCCGGGTGGAGCTGCCCGAGTCGCGGACCTGTTCCATCACCTCGCCACTGCCGATCGGCCTGTCGTACCTGGTGAACGGCGCCCGCAGAGGGCTGGTCACGGCGTCCTTGGAGAGCAGGCGGCTGAGCTTGTGCGTGGCGATGGAGAGCAGCACCACGTCGGCCGGCGCGGGACGCTCGGGCACCGGCCGTCCGGTCGCCTTGACCAGGCCGGCGAGCGCCCCGGCCACTCCGGCGTAGGTGCCCATCGCGGCCAGGTAGCCGCCGAGTGGCCGGTGCTCGTGCGGCGCGTACGCCCGGCGTAGCCGCGTCGCCTTCTGTCGCAGGCCGGTGTCGGTCACCCGGTCTCCTCCCAGGTCGTGGTGTGCGTAGGTGGTGATTCGGTACGGCTGACGACTGTGTCAGCCGGCCTGGAGGTTGTCCGCGACCTCGCGGATCAGGTTGGTCAACGCCTCGTCGACGAGCTGGTCGGGATCGGGCCCGCCGTTCCCGTCGGCCAGGTCGAGCTGGATCCGGGCACCACCGGAGTCCGCCGGATCCACCCGGATCTCGGCGGACCAGTCCGCGTCGCCGCTCCAGCGGGCCCGCAGTTCCTCGCCGTCGACCTCGGCCGGCGGGCTGCCGTCGGCACGGAGCGCCTCCGGCAGCCAGGCCGAGGCGCGGGCGGGGTCGGTGGCGGTGTTGAACACCACCTCGGGTGGCGCGGACATGCCGCGCACCGCGCGGGCCGGCATCAGACGTCCCGCAGGCGGCTGGGGTCGACCTCGCGACCCGGGTGCCGGGCCAGGTACTCGGTCTCCAGTTCGGCGGTCCGCCGAAGGTGGTTGGCGAGCGCCGAGTCGGCGGCGTGCCGAAGGGTGTCCAGCCGGGTGCGGTGCAGGCTGTGCATCTCGCGGATCAGATCCTCGTCGCTCAACTCCGTCGGGTCGACGCCGAGCGTGTCGCCGTCGGTGTCGGCGCCTGCCGGGTCGGCAAGGTGGTCGCCGCCCCACTCGGGCACCCGCTGCTCCGGGCTCATATCGGTGCTGCCGGTCATCATCGCCCCCCTGGTCTCGTTTGGGCTGGCGTCTAGACGGATGCCCACACCGGGTGACGCCAAACCATCTGACCGCGCGGCACCTACGACACGGTGTCGGAGAGCGCGTCCTCCCCGGTACCCTCGACACCATGAGGTGGCTCTGGACCCCGGCGTGGATCGCACGCCACGTGGCCATGGTCGTGCTGGTCGTGGGCTTCCTCGGGCTGGGCTGGTGGCAGATCAGCCGGGCCACCGCCGGCAATAGTCTGAGCTGGGGGTACGCGGTCGAGTGGCCGGTCTTCGCCGGCTTCGTGGTCTACGTGTGGTGGCGTGAGGTGAAGCTGGCCCGACGCCGCGCGCAGGGGGACGCAGGGGCCGACCCCTCCGAGGTCCCGGCCGTCGAGCCGGCGCCGGCCGACGCCCCAGGGTCCCGACCGGCGGTACGCCGACCGGTGCGGGTGGCCCGGGTGCCCACCTCCGCAGCGGGTGCCGAGGACGCCGACCTGGCCGCCTACAACCACTACCTGTCATGGTTGAACGCCAATCCGGGCGCCCGGCCCGGTGACTACCCCGGCTGAGCCGGGCTTCGGAAGGACGGACGAAGGTGGGCGCTGCCCTTACCCGGTACCGCGTGATCGCCTGGATCGTGGGCGTGGCGCTGATCCTGCTGGTCGTGATCGGCATGCCGATGAAGTACGCGTTCGACAACCCGGTCGTGGTGGAGACGGTGGGGCAGGCGCACGGCTTCCTCTACATGGTCTACCTGGCGGCCGCGTTCGACCTGAGCCGCCGGGCCGACTGGCCACTGAAGCGGATGATCCTGGTGATGCTGGCCGGCACCGTGCCGTTCGTCTCGTTCTACGCCGAGCGTCGGGTCAGCGCCTGGGCGGCCGCCCCGCGCGAGGAGCGGACCCCGGAGCCGGTCGCCGGCTGAGCGTCCCCGGGGACGCTCAGCGGCTGGGCCGCCACGGGTCGGTCCCGGCGAGCGGATCGACCCAGCCGCCGTACCGGTTGACCTCGCGGGCGCGCAGCAGCGCGCGGGTGACCTGGCCGAACTGCCGCTCGTCGTCGGCACTGAACAGCAGCACCTCGGCGCCGCGGTGCCACCCCCACAACTCGTACGGCGGTGGCCGCCACCGGTCGCCGACCAGGGCGAGGGCCGCCGGCAGCAGGAACACCGCCCCGAGGATGAGGTACGCCCCGGCGGTCAGCCGTTGCAGGCCGCCGGTGAAGCCGAGCAGCAGTCCCACGCCGCCGAGCATGGTGGCGGTGATGACGACGGCTCGGACGGCGATCCGGTCGTGCGGGCCTCTGGTGGTGCGCAGGTGGGTCAGGTCGGCGACCCGGTAACTGGTCCGGCCGACGGTGAACCTGTCGACGGTGACGATGATGCCGGGTCGCGCGTACAGCAGGGTCGACCTGGCGCCGGGCACCGTTCGCGGCGGTCGCGTCTTTGCGCCTTCACGATTCACGGTTCCTCCCGTGGGGCGGTTCGTCGGGTTGCCCCGTCGCGGATGCCGCGTATCGACGGGAATCCCGACTCCGGTCCCCATTGTGTTGTGGCACTGCCACCTCACCAGGGCATTTACCGGCTTCCGACAGGTCAGCCGGGCGGACGACATCGACCGGAAACCGCCTCCATTTCACCTTTTATCGGTTATGGAGCCCTGCTATCCGGCGGCATACGCCGGGAACGACGAAAGTCGTATATCCGTCAGACTTCGTGAAAAGTGCGGAACTCCTCCCGTCGGCGAGCGTCACCAACAACCGCAGATCCACCTGACGCACCCGCCCGACGGACCACTCTGCCAACATTGACCCCTGCTTCAACTGCGCGTAACAGGCGTCCCGGGTTAGGTTGGGCGAGCCGGCCCGGCCCAGCGCCGTCCACCCGGATGGCCCCGGACGGTGCCGCCGAGGGCGTCAGCAGCCCGACGGCGGCCGTGGGAGAGGGGCTTTCCGCTCTTGTCATCCCTGAGAAACGTGCTGCGTATCGTCGCGTTGGCCGGGATGTCGGCCGCGCTGATCGCCCCGCCGGTGGTGGCCCGCGCAGAGCCGACCCCCGCCGACCTGACCCGCCAGATCGAAGCGTCCTCGGGCGAACTCGAGCGGGTCGTCGAGGCGTACAACAAGCTCCGGGAGGAGATCAAGACCAACGAGGCCTCGGTGGCCCGATTACAGGCCCGCATCGGCCCACTGGAACAGCAGGCCGAACAGAGCCGGGCCGACGTCGCCGAGTTGGCGACCACGGCGTACAAGAGTGGCGGTCTACGGACCGCCGACGCGCTGCTGCGTCCCGGCGGATCGGCCGCGCTGCTGGATCGTCTCGGCGCCCTCGACCAGCTGACCCGTCAGCGGCAGGAGCGCATCTCCGGCTACACCGCGAACCAGCGGCGGCTGCTCGACGAGAAGACCCGCCTCGACGCCACGCTGACCAGGCAGGCCGCACAGGCCCGCCAGTTGGCGGCCGGCAAGAAGCGCATCGAGGAGGACCTGGCGAAGCTGTACGAGCTGCGCCGTCAGGCGTACGGCGCCGCCACCGAGCGTCCCGAACCCAGGGCCGCGGCGGCGGAGGCCAGGAACGTGCCGAACGTATCCGGTAGCGCCGGGGTCGCGGTGCGATACGCCTTCGGCGCGTTGGGCAAGCCGTACGTCTGGGCGAGCGACGGACCCAACGGGTACGACTGCTCGGGGCTGACCTCGGCCGCGTGGCGGGCCGCCGGGAAGTCCCTGCCGCACAACACCCGGATGCAGTGGGGAGCGGTCGCCCACATCGGCCGGGGCGACCTGCGCCCGGGCGACCTGATCTTCTACAACGGGCTCGGCCACGTCGCTCTCTACGTGGGCGACGGCCAGGTGATCGACGCGCCGAGCGCCGGTCGCAACGTGCTCAAGCGCGGCATGAACATGATGCCGATCCAGGGCTACGGGCGGGTCCGCTAGCGGAAACGGCGAACGGCCGGCGTCCCCCTATCGGACGCCGGCCGTTCGCCGTCATTACTAACAGGTCAGGCGGCCTGCAGACCCTCCGCCCGGGCCAGCTCGCGGAGCCGGCCGAGGGCCTGGATCTCCAGCTGCCGGATCCGCTCGCGGGACAGCGAGAACCGGGACGCGACCTCGGTCAACGAGTGCTCGCGGCCGTCCTCAAGCCCGTAGCGGGCCCGCATGATGCCGGCCGACCTGTCGTCGAGGTGGTTGAGCAGCCCTTCGATGCGCTGCCGCTCCAAACCGCTGAGGACGATGTCCTCCGGCGACGGGGCGTCACTGTCGGCGACCAGGTCACCCAGGTTGGTGTCGCCGTCGTCGCCGACCGGGGTGTCCAGCGAGACGGTGTCCTGCGACCAGCGGCGCAGCTCGTTGACCCGCTCGACGGTGACGCCGAGCGACGCGGCGATCTGCTCCGGCTCCGGGTCGCTGCCCAGTTCACGGGTGAGCTGCCGGGTCACGTTGCGCATCCGGTTGACGTCCTCCACCAGGTGCACCGGCAGACGGACGGTGCGCTCCTGCTGGGCGATCGCCCGGCTGATGGCCTGGCGGATCCACCAGGTGGCGTAGGTGGAGAACTTGTAGCCGCGCTCGTAGTCGAACTTCTCGACCGCCCGGACGAGGCCGGTGTTGCCCTCCTGGATCAGGTCCAGCATGGGCATGCCCGAACGCACGTAACGGCGGGCGATCGACACGACAAGTCGCAGGTTGGCGCGGATGAAGAGGTCCTTCGCCCGCTCGCCCTCGACGACAAGCCGATCCAGGTCGTCCCGGTCGACACCGTCGGGAACGGCGTCCTCACCGAGCAGGTGCTCGGCGTAGAGGCCGGCCTCGATCGCCTTGGAGAGATCGACCTCCATGGCGGCGTCCAGCAGTGGCGTCCGGGAGATCTCGTGCAGGTAGACGCCGACCAGGTCGCGCTCCTCGGCAACCTCGTCGGTTCGCATGCCGATGTTCTTGTCCACGTTGCCCACGGTCCCCTCGCTCGCGCCGGTTGCCCGGTTCCTTGCCATTCCCCACGTCCGTCAGCCCCTGGTAACTTCCGTTGTGCCCATCGGTGCTGACACCTACACAACAGATGAGACGTGTCGGGGATTCCATGTGGTGAGTCGAAAGTGTCACGAATGCCTGAGTAGTAGCTGAGAGCGCGGTCCATGTTTGCTGTCAGCACCCCGGCGGGTGGCTCGCCGCTGCACACACCACGTACGGGTCGCAACCATGGCAACACCGCCCGCCGCGGGGGCACAGCGACCCGGGTCACCAGCGTAGGTGCGATCCTGGTCACTGCCAGATACGCACCGGTGGACCGGTCGGTTCATCCACGGGGGTGGTATTACCCCCCGCCCCGATGAACAATCCGGAGCCCCGTTCGCTTCCCGGGGTGTGCGGGGCTAGGAGGAGAGCAGGGCGAGGGCGCCGCGTACCTGGTCGGCGGAACGGGCCAGGGCGGCCCGGGCGGCACCGATCTCGGCGCCGGAGACCAGCGACACCAGGGCGGTCTTCAGGTCGCCGTCGGCCTCGGCGAGCGCCCGCCGGGAAACCTCCTCGGAGCAGCCGGTCGCCTCCATCAGGATCGAGATCATTCGCCCGCGGAGCTTCGCGTTGGTGGCCACCATATCGATCATGAGGTTCGAGTAGACCCGCCCGAGGCGCACCATGACGGCCGTCGAGAACGTGTTGAGCACCAGTTTCTGTGCGGTGCCCGCCTTCATCCGGGTCGACCCGGTGACCACCTCCGGTCCGGTGTCCACCCCGATGAACACGTCGACCGACCGGGCCGCCTCCGCTTCCGGATTGGCGCAGAGGAGCACCGTCGAGGCGCCCTTGGCGCGGGACGTGGCGAGCGCCCCGAGGACGTACGGCGTGCGTCCGCTGGCTGCCAGACCGACCACCAGGTCACCGGCGCGCACACAACTGGCGGCCTCGACCGCACCGCCCCGCTCGTCGTCCTCGGCGTCCTCCACGGCCCGCCACATGGCGTCCGGGCCACCGGCGAGGTGGGAGCAGAACCAGTGCCGGGGCGAGTTGAAGGTGGGGGCCAATTCGGCGGCGTCGAGGACGCCCAGCCGGCCGGACGTACCGGCGCCGAAGTAGTGCACCCGGTGCCCCCCGCGCAGCGCGTCGACGGCCAGGTCGACAGTGGCGGCGATCTCGTCGAGCACCGCGGCGACCGCCGCTGGCACCCGCCGGTCGGCGTCGTTGATCACGGTGAGGACGTCCCGGGTCGACATCAGGTCGAGGTCGGCGCTCAGAGGGTTACGCCGTTCGGTGGGGGCGCCCACCCGGACCGTCGGGCGGGCGGGCGGTGCGGGCGTGTCCTCGTCCGGCTCGATCGCACCGGCCGTCATGCCCGCCTCCGGTTGGCGCCCACCCGGTGCGACTGGACCGCCTCGGCGGTCGCCTCGAGGGCCTTGCGGGCCCGGGACCGGTTGCGGGCGGCCACACCGACGAAGAGGCAGTCCACCACTGTGAGCTGGGCCAGGCGGCTGGCGGTCGCGCCCGAGCGGTAGGTGGTCTCCCGCGCCGCGGTCGTCAACACGAAGTCGGCCACCTCGGTGATCGGCGAGCGGGGGAAGTTGGTGAGCGCCACGGTGACGGCGCCCCGCGTCCGGGCCTGCTCCAGCACCTCGATCACGTCGGAGGTGGTGCCGGTGTGCGAGATGCCCACCGCGACGTCGCCCCGGCCGAGCAGCGCGGCGGACGTCAGCGCGGTGTGCACGTCCGGGAAGTAGAAGGCGATCCGGCCGATGCGGTGCAGTTTCTGCTGGAAGTCGGAGGCGACGAACCCGCTGGCGCCGGCGCCGTAGATGTCGATCCGGCCGGCGCCGCTGATCGCCTCGACGACCTGCTCACAGATGGCCGGGTCGAGTTGCTCGGCGGTCTCCTCCACGGCGCGGGCGTCGTTGAACGCGATGGTGGCGATGATCTGGGCGAGGTCGGCGCCGGGCGGGATGTCGCCGCCGACCACCCGGGCGTCCGGAGGCTCGATGCGGCGGGCGGCCTCGGCGGCGAGCCGGATGCGCAGTTGCGGGTAGCCGTCCATGCCCACCGAGCGGCAGAACCGGATGACTGTCGCCTCCGACGTCTCCGCAGCGGTGGCGAGGTCGGTGATGGTCCGCCGTGCGGCGGCGGCCGGGTCGGACACGACCAGCCGGGCGACGCGCTGCTCGGCGGGCGACAGCGACGGCAACAGCCCGCTGATGTGGACGATCAGCCCACCGGGCTCGTGACTCGCAGAAATCTTCGCACTCTTCGCCACGGATGAAACTTACTTTCACCAAGCGTGAGCGTCAACTATCACTGTCAGGGGTGGGAAAAAGTGTCGTCGACCGGCATCACCCGTCCCGTACAGCCTGCCACTCCCGCAGGACCACCGCCTCCTCCGCCGGGTCCAGTCCACCCTGCCGTACGTCGTCGGGCCGTGCTGTCATCCAGGTCGCGGTCGCCCGAACGGTGTCGGACAGCGGCCGGACCGTCAGTGAAGCGTCCAGCGCCGGCCGGGCGTCCCGGTCCATCAGGCCAGCCCACTCCGGCAGCCGCGCCCAGAGCGGCAGCGCCCGCTCCCCCGACCACTCGCGGACGTCACGGGCCAGCAGGAAGTCCTGGTCGACCCAGGTGAGGTGCGGATAGGCGACGCCCAGCCCGGCCGCCACACCGGTCAGCATCTCCTCCCGGGACATCGCCGGGCCGACCCCGTCGTACGTGCCGACGAGGTGGGCACCGGCGGCGTGCAGCAACCAACCGGCCAGGTCGGCCACGTCCACGAACTGCACCCGGTCGGTCGGCCGTCCCGGCGCGAGCACCTCCCCGCCGCGCGCCAGCCGTCGCACCCAGTACGGGAAGCGGTCGCTCGGATCCTCCGCGCCCACGATCAACCCGGCCCGGCAGATGAACGAGCGGTCCTCGCCCATCCGTTCCCGGACCAGCCGCTCAATGCTGACCTTGCACTCGCCGTACCAGCGGTTGTCCGGGTCGACCGGGGCGTCCACGTCCGGCGGGGCGGGCGGCAGCACCGGCGCGTCCGCCGCGGTCTGCCCCGGCGTGGCGTTGTCCGCGTACACCGAGATGGTCGACACGAACGACCAGTGACCCACCTGGTCGGCGAGCGCGGCCAGCGCGTGCCGGGCGTGGCTGACCTGGCGGGTCACGTCCACCACCGCGTCGAAGCCGTCGCCTGCGAGCGACGCCGGCGCCGCCGGGTCGTCGCGGTCGATCGCAACGAACCGCGCCCCACTCGGCGCGACGCCTGACACACCCCGGGCCGCGCAGGTCACGTCGTGGCCCCGCGCGACGGCGAGCCGCGCCAGCGCCCGGCCGAGGAACCGCGTGCCACCGAGAATGAGGATCCGCATCCGCCGATCCTGCGCCGCCGCCGCCCGAGCGCGCCAACAACTCTGCTGCGGGCAGAGCACGGGTCGTCCGACGGGCCACCGGAGCGGACGCTAGCGTGTGGCGCATGGCGGAGCGCAGCGTGCTGGTGACCGGAGGCTCCGGAGGGCTCGGCGGAGCGGTCGTCGCGTCGTTTGTCGAGGCGGGCTGGCGGGTGGTCGTACCCCGGCGGGGTGCCCTGCCCGGGTCGGAGCCGGCGGCGGGCGCGCTGGTCCCGGTCACCGCGGACCTGACCGACCCGGCCGGCGCGGCCCGGGCCGTCGAGGCCGCCGCCGGCGAACCGGCGGCGCCGCTGCGGGCGGTGGTCAACCTGGTCGGCGGGTACGCCAGCGGAGGCCTGGTCCACGAGACACCGATCGAGGAGTTCGAGCGGATGCTCACCCTCAACCTGCGGCCCACCTACCTGGCCACCCAGGCCGCGCTGCCGCACCTGGTGGCCGGCGGTGGCGGCGCGGTGGTCTGCGTCTCGGCCCGCGCGGCTGTCGCCCCGTTCCCCGGCGCGGCCGGTTACGTCACGGCCAAGGCGGCGGTGCTGGCCTTCGCCAACGCCGTAGCGGTCGAGTACCGGTCCCGCGGCGTGCGCTGCAACACCGTGCTGCCCAGCGTCATCGACACACCTGCCAACCGGGCCGCCCAGCCCACCGCCGACCACTCGCGCTGGGTCACTCCCGCCGAGATCGCGCCGGTGATCCGCTTCCTCGCGTCAGACGACTCCGCTCCGACCAGCGGCGCCACCGTTCCCGTCTACGGACGGGCCTGAGCCACGAGGGGGGTCGGGCCACCGCGTGCCGGCAGGTCGGTGCGGGGCGGCGGCTCCGACGGCGTCGGCGCGGGCGGCGGCAGGTCGGACGGCGGGCGGGTCAGGTCGGACCGCGCGTCCGACGGCAGCCAGGTCGCCAGGTGGGCCTGGATCTGCTCGGTCACCTCCTCGGCCGGGCGTCCCGCGTCCACGAGCACGAAGCTCGGGTACTCGGGCAGGGTCCGGTAGGCGGTGTCGGCCGCAGTCAGCCAGCTGATCGTCTCGTGGTCGGTGCCCCGCGCCTCGATCCGCCGGTACGCCTCGGCCGGGTCGACGGTCAGCAGGAAGGTCACCTGCGGCGTCGGGAAGAGT
Source organism: Micromonospora sp. NPDC000663 (assembly GCF_042898105.1). Taxonomy (NCBI): domain Bacteria; kingdom Bacillati; phylum Actinomycetota; class Actinomycetes; order Micromonosporales; family Micromonosporaceae; genus Micromonospora; species Micromonospora sp. NPDC000663. The sequence goes on along the minus strand of NZ_JBIAYR010000006.1, from coordinate 245,860 downwards.
CGGTAGCCGGCCCGGGCCAGCCGCTCCCAGCGGTGCCCGCCGTGCGCGCGGATGCTGGCGTACTGGCAGGCCGAGTAGCGGTCCATCACCGCTGTGCGGCCGGTGAGCAGGCAGCTGAGCAGGGCGATGGCGATGGCGAGCCAGCGCAGCACGGACTCCACAGCGAGCACGCCGTCGCGCCCGACGAGCCGCTGGGCGTCGGATCGGCCGAGCCGGTTGGCGACCCGGCCGAGCCAGCGACGTCCGCTGGCGTTGCGGCGGTACGCGGCGGGGCGGCCGGCGGCTGTCAGCGCGTCGGCCAGCCGGTGGGCCTGAGTGGTCTTGCCCGAGCCGTCGATGCCGATCAGGGCGACCGTACGCAACCGGGCCTTGCGGCGTCGCATCCCCGATGATTTGGCCACCCTCGAAAGGCTATCCGATCGACGCACTCGCTCCGTCGGCTTTGTCCCTGTCTGACACGGTCCGCACCCGACCGGGATGCTGGCAGGTGTGGCGGACCGGAATGCCGGGTACCGGAGTTTGAAACCCAACCGCCTGTCCACCAACACGACCGACGGGAGAACCAGATGGCTGAGCGCGGGGACGAGAGTCTGGTGCACACCCTCAAGAAGGTCGCCGCCGTGCTCAAGCAGTCCGAGATCCCGTTCGCCCTGGGCGGCAGCTTCGCCGTGTACGCCCACGGCGGCCACTCCAGCGAGCACGACGTCGACTTCCTCATCCGGGAGGCCGACGTGGACCGGTCCCTGGAGGCACTTGTGGCCGCCGGCTTCGTGGCCGAGCGCCCGCCGGAGGACTGGCTGGTGAAGGTCTTCGACGACGGACGGATGGTCGACCTGATCCACCGGCCGATCGAGACGCCGGTGACCGAGGAGACGTTCGCCGACACGGTCATCCGGCCGGTGGACGCCATCCAGATGCCGGTCCTGTCCGCGACCCAGCTGATGGTGCACAAGCTGCTCAGCTTCTCCCAGCACTACTGCGACTTCGCCCGCGGTCTGCCGCTGGCCCGGTCGCTGCGGGAGCAGATCGACTGGGAACGGGTACGCAAGGAGACACAGCATTCGCCGTACGCCGAGGCGTTCCTGGTGCTGCTGGACAGGCTGGAGGTGGTGCCGACGGCCGGCACCCAGGCAGGAGAGGGGACATCGTGACCCACCAGAGCGACAGCGGCGCCGGGCCGCCGGACGAGTACGTCGAGGCGGAGATCCAGCGGCTGCTGGCCGAGGACCCCTCCGTCGCCGAACAGGGGATCACCGTGGTCCGGCGCGAACGCGTCCTCGTGCTCTCCGGCGAGGTCGAGAGCCCGCACCGACGCGACGAGATCCTGCGCCGCGTGTCCGAGCGCTTCCCGGACGTGCCGATCACCACCGACATCGGAGTGATCCGCGCCCAGGCGCCCACGGAGATCGAGCAACTGCCCTGAGGGAGGTTCCATGGTGATCCGGATCGCCGCCGTGGGCGACGTGCATCTGGACGAGGACGTGGTCGGCCGGTTCCGCCCGGCGCTGGAGGAGCTGCCGGACTGCGCCGACGTGCTGCTGCTGGCCGGAGACCTGACCCGGCACGGCACCGAGGCCGAGGCGCGCTGCGTGGCGCAGGAGTTCGGCGGGTTGGCCGTGCCGGTGGTGACCGTGCTGGGCAACCACGACCACCAGTGCGACCAGGTGCCGCAGGTGGTCAAGGTGCTCGAGGACGCGGGCATCACGGTGCTGGAGGGCAACGGCGTGGTGCTGGACTGCGCGGGCGGCCGGCTGGGCATCGCCGGCGTCAAGGGCTTCGGCGGCGGGTTCGCCGGACGCTGCGCCAGCGACTTCGGCGAACCGGAGATGAAGGCGTTCGTCCGGACCACCACTGACAGCGCCGACCGCCTCGGCGCGGCGCTGCGCTCGCTGGACTGCGACATGCTCGTCGCGCTCACCCACTACTCACCGGTACCGGACACCCTCGCCGGGGAGCCGCTCGAGATCTACCCGTTCCTCGGGTCGTACCAGCTGGGGCAGGCGATCGACTCGGCGCCCACGGCGCTGGCCCTGCACGGGCACGCGCACGCCGGCAGCGAGCGCGGCACCACCCCCGGCGGCGTACGCGTCCGCAACGTCGCCCACCCCGTGATCAAGCAGGCGTACAGCGTCTTCCACGTCGGCGATCAACTTGATACGGACCAGGTTTCCCCGATCGGCCAGTCGGGTAGTCAGAGGTCATGGAGCTGATTCTCTGGATACTCGCAGTCGTACTCGTGGTCGCCGGCATCCTCGCGCTGTTCCGCCGGCAGATCCTGTGGGGCATCGTCCTCATCGTTGTCGGGCTGTTGGTCGGCCCGGGTGGTGTCAGCATCTTCAATTGACGTCCGCACGACCTGAAAAAAACCGGGACCCGTCGGGGTCGCCGCGACCGGAGCTTCGTCCTCCCGACAGAAGCAACGGCCGCAGCGACCCCGGCGCCTTTTCGTGCGCCGGGTTTGACCTGACCCCTGGCGGAAACGGTCTGGACGCTGCTCTACGCGCTGATCGCGGTGGCCGGGTGGCTGGTCTGGCGGCGGTTCGGCTTCTCCCCCGCCCTCTGGGCCTGGACGGCCCAGCTGGTGCTCAACGCGATCTGGACACCGCTGTTCTTCCGCGCGGGGCAGTACGGGCTGGCGTTCGCCGAGATCGTGGTGATGTGGCTGGCGATCGCACTGACCGTCGTGCTGTTCGCCCGGGTCTCCCGCGTGGCGACGGCGCTGCTGCTGCCGTACTGGGCGTGGGTCACCTTCGCTGCCGCGTTGAACTTCTCGATCTGGCGGCTGAACGCCTGAGACCGGGCTGGTCCCCGGCGGGCGGTACCCGCCGGGGACGCTGTCGTTCGCCGGTCAGCAGCGAGGTATGCCAGGGATGTAGCCGTCGTACCCGGTGTAGACGTACGCGTCGGCGATGAAGCGGCCGGCGCCGATGCGGTCCCAGATCGTGCTGGTGCCGTAGGTGCCGGTGACGCTGGTGCCGCTGGTCTGACACGCGATGGTCACCCGGGTGCCGTCGGCCACGGTGCCCACCGAGGCGTACCCGGTGCCGGGGCCGGAGCGGACGGTCAACGGGGTGCCACTGGTGTCGACGGTGGCGTTGCCGGTGCCCGAGGAGCAGCCGTTGTTGCTCGTGTAGCTCTTGGTGCCCCAGTACAGCGCGAGGTTGCCGTTGAACCTCACCTGGATGTCGCTGCCGTTGAGGCGCTGCTCGTAGTGCAGGTGCGGGCCGGTCGACCCGCCGGTGCTGCCCACCCAGCCGAGCACCTTGCCGTAGCCCACCGTCTGCCCGACGGAGACGTTGAAGCCGTTGAGGTGCGCGTAGTAGGTGCTGTAACCACCGCCGTGGTTGATCCGGACGTACTTGCCGTAGCTCGTGTTGCCGAGGTCGGTCACCCGGTCGACGGTGCCGGGGGCGCTGGCGACCACCGGGTCGCCGACGTCGTCGGTGCGGTTGAAGTCGACGGCGTACGCCGGGCTGTGGTCTGACCGGGTCTGCCCGGACCACGACTGACCGCACGGGAACGGCACCTTGAAGGTCGGCGCGGCCAGCGCCGGGCTCGCCGGTGTGAGCACTCCGCCGACGAGCAGACCGGTCACGAGCAGGCTGATCCACCGCTTGCGCATACAGCTCCTCCTATGTCGAAAACCTTCGATGAGGTGGTATCAGCCTGACAGATATCGTCAATCTTGAAAAGAGTCGAAGAGGTGGCCCGGGAGCACGCCCATCAGGCGGTCCCGAGGTTTCCGGATTGTTACTCGCTCGTGTCTGACAGGGGGTGGACCGGACCGGATGCAAGCGCTTACATGTGTGCACGCCCAATCGGACCGGCGACTGGTCATCGAGCACGACCGCGCCGGCTAGGAAGGAGGACGGCATGGCGGTCTTTGCCAGACCACGCCAGGCCTTCGTGATCGCCGGCGTACTCGGGCTGGCGCTCAGCGCCACCGCTTGCGGTACCGGCGACGACAAGAAGAGTGACAAGGCGGGCTCCGCGGAGTGTGCCGCATACGAGAAGTACCAGGGCAACGACGGCAAGAAGGTCTCCATCTACGCGTCCATCCGTGACGCCGAGGCCGACCTGCTGGAGCGCTCCTGGTCGCAGTTCACCGACTGCACCGGCATCGAGATCGCGTACGAGGGCAGCGGCGAGTTCGAGGCGCAGCTCCCGGTCCGGGTCGACGGCGGCAACGCCCCCGACATCGCCTTCGTGCCCCAGCCGGGCCTCGTGAAGCGCTTCGCGGACGCCGGCAAGCTGAAGTCCCTGGGCGCCGACACCAAGGCCCTGGCCGAGCAGAACATGCCTGCCGACTGGCTGAAGTACGGCACCGTCAACGGGACGCTCTACGGCGTGCCGCTCGGCGCCAACGTGAAGTCCTTCGTCTGGTACTCGCCGAAGACGTTCAAGGAGAAGGGCTGGGAGGTTCCGACCAGCTGGGACCAGCTCATCGCCCTGAGCGACAAGATCGCCGCCAGCGGCATGAAGCCGTGGTGCGTGGGCGTCGAGTCCGGTGACGCGACCGGCTGGCCGGCCACCGACTGGATCGAGGACGTCATCCTGCGTACGCAGGGCCCCGAGGTCTACGACCAGTGGACCACCCACGCCATCCCGTTCAACGACCCGAAGATCGTCGACGCGGTCGACCGCGCCGGCAGCATCCTCAAGAACGAGAAGTACGTCAACGGCGGCTTCGGCGGCGTCAAGAGCATCACCACCACCGCCTTCCAGGAGGCGGGTCTGCCGGTGACCACCGGCAAGTGCGCGATGCACCGCCAGGCGTCGTTCTACGCCAACCAGTTCCCCGAGGGCACCAAGGTGGCCGAGGACGGCGACGCGTTCGCGTTCTACTTCCCGGCCATCGACGCGGCCAAGGGCAAGCCGGTGCTGGGCGCTGGCGAGTTCGTCGTCGCCTACGCCGACCGTCCCGAGGTGCAGGCCGTGCAGACGTACCTCGCCTCCGCCGAGTACGTGAACAGCCGCGCGAAGCTCGGCAACTGGGTCACGGCGAACAACAAGCTGGACATCGCCAACGTGGCCAGCCCGATCGACAAGCTGTCCGTCCAGATCCTCCAGGACAAGACGGGCACCTTCCGCTTCGACGGATCCGACCTGATGCCGGCCGCCGTCGGCGCGGGAACGTTCTGGAAGGGCATGGTCGACTGGCTGAACGGCAAGCAGACCGCCCCGGTGCTCCAGGGCATCGAGAGCAGCTGGCCGAAGTGATCCCGGCGGTGGCCCGGCCCGTGTTCACGGGCCGGGCCACCGGCCGATCCGGACCCGAAATGGAGGGTTGATGGAGTTCGACTTCGCCGATGAGCAGCCGAAGCTCCTCATGCTGATGTACGGGCTGCTCGCCTTCGTGCTGGTGGTGGGCGGTCTGCTCCTGCTGCTCGACGTCGTGCCGGCCTGGTTCGCCCGGCGGCGGGAGGCGCAGCTCGTCGCCGCCTCCGTGGGAGGCGCTCCGCTGCCCCGCCGGCCCAAACAGCGGGAGGGGCTCTTCGCGCTCTTCTTCCTGCTGCCGACGCTGCTGCTGCTCACCATCGGTCTGGTCGTGCCCGCGATCCGCACCATGCTGCTCTCCCTGATGAACGGGAGCAGCACCGAATGGGTGGGACTACGCAACTACGGCTGGATGTTCTCCGACAACTCGATGATCCGGGTCCTGATCAACACCCTGGTCTGGGTGCTCCTGGTCCCGCTCGTGGCGACCGGCTTCGGCCTCCTGTACGCCGTACTCGTGGACAAGGCCCGCTTCGAGTCGGTGGCCAAGTCCCTGATCTTCCTGCCGATGGCCATCTCGTTCGTCGGCGCGAGCATCATCTGGAAGTTCGTCTACGCCTACCGCGGCGAGGGCGACCAGATCGGCCTGCTCAACCAGATAGTCGTCAGTCTCGGCGGCGAGCCGAAACAGTGGCTGCTGGAATCACCACTGAACACGCTGCTGCTGATCGTCATCATGGTCTGGATCCAGGCCGGTTTCGCCATGGTGGTGCTCTCCGCGGCGATCAAGGCGATCCCCGGTGACATCGTCGAAGCCGCCCGGCTCGACGGGGTCAGCCCGTGGCAGATGTTCTGGCAGATCACCATGCCGAGCATCCGACCGGCGCTGATCGTCGTGGTCGTGACGCTCACGATCGCCACGCTCAAGGTCTTCGACATCGTCCGGACCTCGACCAACGGCAACTACGACACAAGCGTGATCGCCAGCGAGATGTACAACCAGGCCTTCCGGTACGGCCAGAACGGGCAGGGCTCCGCGCTCGCGGTGTTCCTCTTCCTCCTGGTCATCCCGGTCGTGATCTACCAGATCCGCAACCTCCGTCAACAGCGGGAGGGCTGAGATGACGACCGCAACGCCCACCGTCGCCGCCGGCACCCAGAAGACCGACGGCGGCCCGTCCACCACCGCCGGCCGAGTCCGAAAGCGGCTGAACAGCCGTACCGCGACGCTCGTGTCGATCGTCATCGCGGTGGTCTGGACCATCCCGACCTTCGGTCTGTTCATCTCCTCCCTCCGGCCCGAGGACGAGATCAAGACGACAGGTTGGTGGACCGCGTTCACCAATCCGCAGTTCACCCTTGAGAACTACGAGCAGGTCCTTTTCGGACGGTCGGCGTCCTCCGGGCAGCTCGCCAGCTACTTCATCAACTCGCTGGCGATCACCATCCCGTCGGTGCTCTTCCCGCTCGCCTTCGCGGCCCTCGCCGCGTACGCGCTGGCGTGGATCAACTTCCGAGGCCGGGACTGGCTCTACATCGCGATCTTCGCTTTGCAGATCGTGCCGTTGCAGATGGCCCTGGTGCCGCTGCTGAAGTTCTTCTCCACAGGCGTCACCCTCGGCGGCGTCACCCTGATGCCGGCCTGGGACCTGGTCGACGAGCAGAAGTTCGCCCAGGTGTGGTTCGCGCACACCTGTTTCGCGCTCCCGTTCGCCGTGTTCCTGCTGCACAACTTCATCTCGCAGCTCCCGGGCGACCTGATGGAGGCGGCACGTGTCGACGGGGCCACCCACCCGAAGATCTTCCGCACCATCGTGCTGCCGCTGATCACCCCGGCGTTGGCCGCGTTCGGCATCTTCCAGTTCCTCTGGGTCTGGAACGACCTGCTGGTGGCGCTGATCTTCGCCGGGGGCGGCAACGAGACCGCCCCGCTGACCGTCCGGCTGGCCGAGATGGCCGGCACCCGGGGCAACGAGTGGCAGCGACTGACCGCCGGAGCGTTCGTCTCGATCGTCGTACCCCTCATCGTGTTCCTGTCCCTGCAGCGCTTCTTCGTACGAGGTCTGCTCGCCGGCAGCGTCAAGGGCTGACCGCGCGCCCGCCGCCGTCCGGCCCCTTGGACGGCGGCGGGCGGCGGGCACCGAGCGGGGGAAACCGTGACGAGGATTGATGATGTGGCCCGGCTGGCCGGGGTGTCCACGGCCACCGTCTCGCGGGCACTGCGCGGACTGCCGACGGTCTCGGCAGCCACCAGGCGCAGGGTGCTCGCCGCCGCCGAACAACTCGACTACGAGGTGTCGCCGAGCGCGTCCCGGCTGGCCGGTGGCCGGACCGGCACGGTGGCGGTGGTGGTCCCCCGGATCACCCGCTGGTTCTTCAGCACCGTCGTCGAGGCGGTCGAGGAGTACCTCCACGAGTCCGGCTACGACCTGTTGCTCTACAACCTGGGCGGCCGGGAGCAGGTACGCCAGCGGGTGCTGCGGACGGCCAACCTGCACAAACGGGTCGACGCCATGATGCTCGTCGCCACGCCGCTGCGGCCGGCGGACCTGACCGCGCTGGCCAGCCTGGACCTGCCCGGGGTGACCATCAGCTCGGGCAGCCGCGTCCCCAGGTGGCCGTGCGTACGGATCGACGACGTGGCCGCCTCGCGGACCGCCACCCGGCACCTGCTCGACCTCGGCCACCAGCGGATCGCGCACATCTCCGGCGACCCGGACGACGAGTTGGCCTTCACCACCCACCTCGACCGTCGCCGGGGCTACCAGGCGGAGCTGCGGGCGGCAGGCCTGCGCCCGGACCCGAGCCTGGACGTCGAGTCGACGTTCACCATCGACGGCGGCAACCGGGCAACCGCCGAACTGCTGGCGCGTGGCGGCCCGCCGCCCACCGCGATCGTGGCGGCCTGCGACGAGATGGCGATGGGCGCGTTGACCGCGCTGCGTGACGCCGGGCTGCGGGTGCCGCAGGACGTGAGCGTGATCGGCATCGACGACCACGACCTGGCGGGCGTGCTGGGGCTCAGCACCGTCGCCCAGCCCGCCGCCGAGCAGGGCCGGCTGGCCGCGCGGATCCTGCTCGACCCGCTCGGCGCCCGTACCCTGGGCCCGATCGTCGGCCAACGCGGCGCGGACGGCGACTCACCGGTGATCCTGCCCACTCGGCTGGTCGTCCGGGACTCCACCGCACCACCCCGGGCACACTGACACATCAACCACAGCGCGACACGGGAGACGACCCTGAACACCGATCCGACGCAGCAGCCCTCCTCCGGTCACCCGGTCACCGGCTGGTGGACCGAGGCCGCCATCTACCAGATCTACCCCCGCTCGTTCGCGGACTCCGACGGCGACGGGATCGGTGACCTGCCGGGCATCACCGCCCGCCTCGACCACCTGGTCGAGCTGGGCGTGGACGCGGTGTGGCTCTCCCCCTTCTACCCGTCGCCGCAGGCCGACGCGGGCTACGACGTGGCGGACTACCGCGACGTCGATCCGCTGTTCGGAACCCTCGCCGACGCGGACAAGCTGATCGCCGAGGCGCGCTCGCGCGGCCTGCGGGTGATCGTCGACCTCGTGCCGAACCACACGTCCTCGGCGCACCGCTGGTTCCAGGCGGCGCTACCGGCCGCCCCGGGCAGCCCTGAGCGGTCCCGTTACATCTTCCGGGACGGCCGTGGCCCGGACGGCGACCAGCCGCCGAACGACTGGCAGAGCGTCTTCGGCGGTCCGGCCTGGACGCGCACCGTCGACCCGGACGGGCGCCCCGGCCAGTGGTACCTGCACCTGTTCGACACCGGGCAGCCGGACCTCAACTGGGACAACCCGGAGGTGCACGCGGAGTTCCTCGACGTGCTGCGATTCTGGCTGGACCGTGGGGTGGACGGCTTCCGGGTCGACGTGGCGCACGGCCTGGTCAAGCAAGCCGACCTGGCCGACTGGCAGGAGCCGCAGGAGATCCTCTCCGGCAACGAGGTGGACAAGCCGCGCCCGCCGATGTGGGACCAAGAGGGCGTGCACGAGATCTACCGGCAGTGGCGACAGGTCCTGGACAGCTACCCGGGTGAGAGGGTCCTCGTCGCCGAGGCGTGGGTGGAGCCGGCCGAGCGGCTGGCCCGCTACGTCCGCCCGGACGAGATGCACCAGGCGTTCAACTTCGAGTACCTGCTGGCCACCTGGAGCGCACCGGCCCAGTACGCCGTGATCACCCGCTCGCTGGAGGCCACCGACTCGGTGGGCGCGCCGACCACCTGGGTGCTGTCCAACCACGACGTGGTGCGGCACGCCTCCCGCCTCGGCCTGCCTGTCGTCTTGCCCGGTGGCCGGCCCAACGGCATCGGCATCGGCGACCCGCAGCCGGACGCCGCGCTCGGCCTGCGCCGGGCCCGCGCGGCCACCCTGCTGATGCTCGCCCTGCCCGGCTCCGCGTACCTCTACCAGGGCGAGGAGCTGGGGCTTCCCGAGCACACCACGATGCCCGACGAGGCCCGCCAGGACCCGACCTGGGTACGCAGCGGGCACACCCAGCGTGGCCGGGACGGCTGCCGGGTCCCGATCCCGTGGGAGGCCGACGCCCCGTCGTACGGCTTCGGGCCGACCGACGCGAGCTGGCTGCCGCAACCCGCTTCCTGGGCGGAGTACGCCCTGGACCGGCAGCGTGGCGTACCCGGCTCGACGTACGAGCTGTACCGCACCGCGTTGCGGCTGCGCCGCGCCCACGGGCTCGGCCGGGGCACGCTGGAGTGGCTGTCCTCAGGCGACGAGGTGCTCACCTTCCGCAACGGCGGGCTGACCGTGCTCACCAATTTCGGCGACGCCCCGGTGCCGGTCCCGGCCGGCGCAGAGGTGCTGGCCGCGAGCGGGCCGCTCGACGACGACGGCGCGGTCCCGACCGACGTGACGGTCTGGCTCCGCCCCTGACAGACCCACCCCCGCCCGGCCCCGTCCCGCGCCGATCTTGCAGTTTCGGCTGGCGGAATGGAATGTATGCCCGTTTTGCCGTGACAGAATGTGCAAGATCGCGGTGGGCCGGGGCGGGCGGGGCGGGGTCAGAGGCGGTCGGCGCGGGTGTGCAGGAGGTCGTGCACGTTGTCGATGTCCGCCGGTGAGGTGCGTGAGGCGAGCCAGTACATGATGCCTGTGGGGATGAAGAACAGCTGGAACGCGGCAAGCCCGACGGCGAAGTTCAACGGCGGCGGGAACGCCGAACGCAGGCCATGGAAGGCCGCCCCGACCAACCCGTTGCCGGCCGCCCGCCCGACCCCGTTGACCAGGTTGCCCATGCTGTAGACGGTGCCCCGGTGCTCCGGCGGGTTCACGTCGGCGATCAACGCGAACCAGTTCGGCGAATTGGCCGAGGTCAGCGCGAGCGCCACGACGGCGGTGAGCAGGCTCAACCCGACAGTCGGTTCGGTGAACACACTTGCCAGCACCGCACCGACCACCGCTCCCCCGCCCGCGCCGTCGGGCACGTCGATGGCCACCGGAACGAAGAACAACACCAGGTAGAACGGCAACGCGGCGAGGATGCCGACGGCTGCGACAAGCGCACGGCCCCTCGGGGTACGCCGCTGCACGGCGTCACCGACCAGCCCGCCCACGATGGAGAGCACTCCGCCGAGCTGGAACAACGTGGCGAAGACGCTGCCCACCACCACGGCTGTCGACTCCGAGTACCCCTGGGCCTCGGCCCGCTCGGCGAACAGCACAGGCAGCCAGACCAGCGAGCCGAACGCCGCCTGCGCGGTCAGCCCCTGCAGGATCAGCCACAGGTTGGTCCGCCGGGCCAGGATGCGCGGCAGGTCGGCCCGGCTGATCCGGTAGTCGTACTCGGCGCCGGCGAGCTCCGGTTCGCTCTGGCCCCGCCGGATGTCGTAGGTGAACAGGTACGCCAGGGTGGCGACCAGGCCCACACCGGTCAGCAGCAGGAACGGCCGCCGCCAGTCGCCGGCCCCGAGCAGCCCTCCGAGGAGGGTTCCCGCGAGGGTCCCGACCCCCTGGGACAGCCCCCAGAAGCTCATCACCAGCCCTCGCCGGGTCGGCGAGATCAGGTCGGTGACCACCGAGTAGCCCACCGAACCGACAGCACCGAGGCCCACCGCCGCGACGAGTTGGGCGGCCAGGAACGTCACGTACCCGCCGGCGAGCGCGCTACCGCCGGTGCCCGCCGCCCACAGCAGCGTGCCCACCATGAGCAACGGCTTGCGGTTGGTCCGGTCCCCGACGTACGCCCAGCCGACCGCGGCCACCGCACTGATCAGGAAGCTGACCGCGGTGACCAGACCCAGCAGCCCCGTCGACACGTCGAACTCGTCGGCGATCGGCCCGTACAGCGGCGGGACCAGCCCGATCGCCACGTTGTCCAGGGAGGCGAGCAGCACGAACACGGCGACGCTGTACAGCCGGTGGGTCCGGCCACCGCCCCGGCCGTGCGGGCGTCGGCCGGGCTGCGTCCCGCCACTGCTCACGGTCATGACGGGCAGCCAACCAGACTCCGGTACGGCGATCGTCACGCGGGTGGGTGCCGCCGGCCCCCACCCGCGTCGACTCCGACAGGTCAGCGGCGGTCGAGGACCAGTCCGCTCGCTGCCGCGTACCGCTCGCGGACGGCTGGCACGGGTTCGGCCGCGTACTCCTCGGTGCCCTTGAGCTCCCACACCGGTGGCGTCGGACCGCCCAGGGCGACCCAGGCGGCCTGCCGTGCGGCGCCGTCGGCGACGTACTCCCCGGCCGGTGGGACGACCACCGGGCAGCCGAAGACCTGCGGTGCGATCCGGCGGACGGCGGCGGACCGGGCGCCGCCGCCGACCAGGATGACCCGGCGGACCGTGGCACCCTGCGCGGTAAGCGCGTCCAGGCCGTCGGCGAGCGCGCAGAGCATGCCCTCCACGGCGGCCCGCGCGAGGTGCGCGGGGGTCGACGTGCGCAGGGTCAGGCCGTGCACCGCGCCGGTGGCGAGTGGACGGTTCGGCGTCCGCTCCCCCTCCAGGTACGGGACCATGACCAGCCCGTCGGCGCCGGCCGGCGCGGAGAGCGCCAGCTCGGCCAGCTCGTCCAGGCCGACGCCGAGCAACGCGGCGGCGGCGTCCAGCACCCGGGCGGCGTTGAGCGTGGCGACCAGCGGCAGGAAGCGACCGGACGCGTCGGCGAAGCCCGCCACCGCACCGCTCTCGTCGGCGGCCGGCACGTCGGCGACACTGAACACGGTGCCGGAGGTGCCGATGGAGACGATCACGTCACCCGGTACGGCGCCGACGCCGAGCGCGGCGGCCGCGTTGTCCCCGGTGCCCGCACCGAGCAGCGCGCCGCCCGACCCACTTAGCTCGTCGGCGAGTCTGCCCGGCGACTCCGCCGGACGGAGCACCTGGGGCACCACCAACCGCCTGCCGAAGCCCCGCTCCAGCAGGTCGAACCGGTAGTCGCCGGTGGCCGGCGACCAGTAGCTGGTGCCGCTGGCGTCACCCCTGTCGGTACGCAGCGCGTCCAACCCCGCCGCGCCGGCCAGCCGCCAGGTCAGCCAGTCGTGCGGCAGGCACACCGCCGCCACCCGGGCGGCCAACTCCGGCTCGTGGGTGGCAAGCCACCGCAGCTTGGTGAGGGTGAAGCTGGCGACCGGCACACTTCCGGTGGCGTCCGCCCAGAACCGACGCCCGGCCGCACCGCCGCCGGCCTCCTCGATGAGGTCGGCGGCGGCGTCGGCGGACCGGGTGTCGTTCCACAGCAGCGCCGGGCGGACCACCCGGCCGTCCTCGTCGAGGCAGACCATGCCGTGCTGCTGGCCGGCGACGGAGACCGCCGCCACGTCGGCCAACCCACCGGCCTGGTCGGCGGCGCTGCGCAGCGCCTGCCACCAGGCTTCCGGGTCGACCTCCGTGCCGTCCGGGTGCGGTGCCCGGCCCTGCCGGAGCAGGGCACCGGTCTCCGCGTCCCGGATCACCACCTTGCAGGACTGGGTGGACGAGTCAACGCCCGCGACCAGCGGCATGGCGGGGCCTCAGCGGGCGCCGAGCAGGTGCTCGACGGCGAGCTGGTTGAGCCGGACGAAGGCGAAGCCCTTCGCGGCCACCGCGTCCACGTCGACGTCCTCGAACGCGGACCGGTCGGCCAGGAACTCCTCGTAGCCCTCGCCCTCGCCGAGCGTCGGCGTGCTCAGCTCGCCGACCTTGCTGGCGGCGAGCGCCTCGATGACCTCGGGGTCGGCGCGGAACGCCGCCGCACGCTCCTTGAGCAGCAGGTAGGTGCTCATGTTGGCCGCCGCGGAGGCCCACACGCCGTCCATGTCCTCGGTGCGGGAGGGCTTGTAGTCGAAGTGCCGCGGCCCGTCGTAGGTCGGCCCGCCGTTGGGGCCGCCGTTCTCCAGCAGGTCCACCAGGGCGAACGCGTTCATCAGGTCACCGTGGCCGAAGACCAGGTCCTGGTCGTACTTGATGCCGCGCTGGCCGTTGAGGTCCAGGTGGAACAGCTTGCCCTGCCAGAGCGCCTGGGCGATGCCGTGGGCGTAGTTGAGCCCGGCCATCTGCTCGTGGCCGACCTCCGGGTTGAGGCCGACCAGCTCCGGGTGCTCCAACTGCGAGATGAAGCCGAGCGCGTGCCCGATGGTGGGCAGCAGGATGTCGCCGCGCGGCTCGTTGGGCTTGGGCTCCAGGGCGAACCGCAGGTTGTAGCCCTTGTCGATGGAGTACTGGGTGAGCAGGTTGACGGCCTCGCGGTAGCGGTCCAGGGCGGCCTGGACGTCCTTGGCGAGGTCGTACTCGGAGCCCTCGCGGCCACCCCACATCACGAAGGTGCTGGCGCCCAGCTCGGCGGCCAGGTCGAGCTGGCGCAGGACCTTGCGCAGCGCGTACCGGCGCACGTCGCGGTCGTTGCTGGTGAAGCCGCCGTCCTTGAAGATCGGGTGGGTGAAGAGGTTCGTGGTGACCATGGGCACCACCAGGCCGGTCTCGTCGAGCGCCTTGCGGAACCGCGCGATGTGCTGGTCACGGGTGGCGGCGTCGGCGCCGAACGGGATCAGGTCGTCGTCGTGGAAGGTGATGCCGTACGCACCCAGCTCGGCGAGCCGGTGCACCGCCTCGACCGCGTCGAGCTCGGGACGCGTCGCGTCACCGAACGGGTCGCGGGCCGGCCAGCCCACGGTCCAGAGCCCGAAGGAGAACTTGTCGGCGGGGGTGGGACGGGGTGCCATGAGCAACCTCCGGGATGGTGGTGTCCGCTATTTGTTCAACGATTGAATTATTTGCCCGCCCTATGGCACTGTCAAGGGGTGAGCCCCACCCACGCCCCGGCCGGCGCAGTCCGTCAGGGCAGCCTTCGCGAACTCAACCTCGCCCTGGTGCTCGGCCGGATCGCCGCCGCCGACCGCCCCCCGTCCCGGGCCGACCTGGCCACCGCGACAGGACTGACCCGGGCCACCGTCTCCGCGGTGGTCGAGGACCTGCTCGGCGGCCGGCTCGTCGACGAGGCCGAGCCCGCCCCACGGGCTGGCGCCGGACGACCGGCCCGTGGTCTCGTCCTGGCCGACCAGGGCCCGGCCGGGCTGGGCCTTGAGGTGAACGTCGACTACCTGACGGTCTGCGTGGTGGACCTCGCCGGGCAGGTGCGGCACCGCACCGTGCACCGCGCCGACCTGCGCCCGGTCGCGCCCGCAGACGCCCTCGCCCGCCTCGTCGAGCTGGCCGGGCAGGCCCGCGCCGACGCCGCCAGCCAGGGCCTCACCCTGGCCGGGGCGGCACTCGCGGTGCCAGGTCTGGTGGACGACGCCGGCCTCGTCCGGCTCGCGCCGAACCTGGGCTGGCGCGACGTCGCCGTACCCGCGCTGCTCGCCGAGCACCAGGCGCTGACCGAGCAGGTGCCCGGCGTACCGGCCCTGGTGGTGGACAACGAGGCGAACCTCGCCGCCCTCGGCGAGCTGCACTCCCGGCCTCCCGGCCCGGCCAGCTTCCTGCACATCTCCGGCGAGGTCGGCATCGGCGCCGGCATCGTGCTGGACGGCGCGCTGTTCCGGGGCGTCCGGGGCTGGAGCGGCGAGATCGGACACCTGCCGGTCAACCCGCAGGGGCGTCCGTGCCGCTGCGGAGGACGGGGCTGCCTGGAGCAGTACGCCGGTCAGGAGGCGATCGTGGCCGCCGCCGGGCTGGCCCGCGCGGAGCTCCCCGCGGACACCGCGACGGCCCGGCTGGCCGAACTGGCAGACGCCGGCGACCCGGGCGCGCTGCGGGCGCTGCACGACGCAGGGACGGCGCTCGGTGTCGCGGTGGCCAGCGTGGTCAACCTGCTGGACCTGGACACCGTGGTCCTCGGCGGCGGGTACGCCCCGCTGGCGCCCTGGCTGTGCCCGCCGGTGCTCGCCGAGATCGCCGGCCGGGTCCTGACCGCCGCCTGGTCACCCGTCACAGTCCGGCCGTCGACGCTCGGCCCGGAGGCGGCAGCAGTGGGAGCCGCCGGTTCGGTGGTCCGCCACATCGTCGCCCGGCCCGCCGGGTGGCTCTCCCGCCCGAGCTGACCGGCGCTGGACGCTGGGCCTCGGTCACCGGGCCTCGGTACGCTTGCCGACAGGCAACGAACCGCAGGCGAGGAGTCCAGGAGCAGCATGCGCACAGGTGGTCAGACGCGGGCCGGCGTCGGACGGTGACCACGACCCGACGGGGCGGCACCACCGGTCCGGTCAGCGGCGGTGGGCGCGTCCCCCGCCGGAGGGTCGAGCAGCCGCTTCCGACCGACTCCCGACTCGCCCGCGAACTGCTCGACGGGCTCGCCGAGGCTGTGCTGACGACCGACGAGGCCGGCCGGGTCACCCTGGTCAACGCGATGGCGGCGGAACTGCTCCCGGAGATCACGGCGGGCACCGAGCTGGGCCGGTGCCCGGTGCCGGCGCTGGCCCGGGCGGTTCGGGACGACGCCGAACACTTCGACGGCGAGCACGGCGGCCGCCGGCTGCGCGGCGCACGGCGACAGCTCGCCGGCCCCCGGTACGCCTGGTACATCCGGGACGTCACCGAGGAGCAGACCCGCAGCGACGCCCTGCTGGCCGAGCGCGCGCGCACCGCGTTCCTCGCCCAGGCCGGCAGTCGACTCGGATCGTCCCTGCACCGGGACCAGACGCTGCGGGCCGTCACGACCCTCGCCGTCCCCTTTCTGGCCGACGCCGCGGTGGCGCTGCACCGGCCGTCCACGCCCACCGACCCGCACCTGCGCTGGGTCCGGTACGCCGACGGTGAGCCCTCTCCGAGCGCGGGGCTCGCCGGGGCGGAGCTGACCGGCACCGTCCCCGGGCTGGCCGAGGCGCTGGCCGGCCAGCTCACCGAGCCGAGCCCGTGGCTGGACGCCGACCTCGCCGACCTGGCCTCCGTGCTGCCGCCCGGGTTCGGCCGACCCGGCACCGTGCTGGTGAGCCCGATGCGCACCGCCGGCGGCCCGGCCGGCGCCCTGCTGCTGATCCGCCAGACCGGGCGAGCGGGCTTCGACAGGCGCGACATCGACCTGGCGCGCGAGTTCGCCGCCCGGGCCGGCGCCGCGCTGGCCACCGCCGAGCTGTACGGCGAACAGGCCCACCTGGCCCGGGTGCTGCAGACCAGCCTGCTGCCACCGGAGCTGCCCACGGTGCCCGGGTTGCGCCTGGCCGGCGGTTACCGGGCCGCCGGCGACACCCTGCGCATCGGCGGCGACTTCTACGAGGTCTTCCCGCACCGCGACGGTGCCCTGTTCGCCCTCGGCGACGTGTCCGGCAAGGGCGTCGGCGCGGCAGTGCTGACGGGCCGGGTCCGCCAGTCGTTGCAGACACTGCGGCTGGTCGAGCAGCGCCCGCTGGAGCTGATCCAGCTGCTCAACCGGGCGTTGCTCGACGCACCCGACGCGGCGCGGCGCAGCCAGCTCACCACCCTGCTGCTCGGCTTCCTGGAACGGGGGCCGGCCGGCGTGGACGTCCGGATCGCCGGTGGGGGGCACCCGGCGCCGCTGGTGGTCACGCCCGCCGGCACGGTCACCCCGGTGTCGGTCGGCGGGATGCCGGTAGGGGCGCTGCCCGCACCCCGGTTCGCCGAGGCCCGGGTCCACCTCGACCCGGGCGACCTGCTGCTGGCGTACACCGACGGGGTGACCGAGGCTCGGGGCGGCCGGGGCGACGCGGAGATGTTCGGTGCCGAGCGGTTGCGTGCCGCGCTCGCCTCGGCGGCCGGCCTGCCGCCGACCGCGCTTGTCGACCGGCTGCTCCAGTTGGTGGACGAGTGGTCGGACGGGCGGGCCCACGACGACATCGCGATGCTGGCCGTGTGCGCGGCGGCACCGGCCTGACCGGCGACGCCCACCGCCGCGGCTCAGGCGGTCCGGGCTACCGGTGGCTCGCCGGTGGGCCACTCCCGGTGACCGTCGACCGTCCGCTCCGGCCCGCCGGGCGCGCCAGTCCACGTTTCGCGGGTCTGCCGGTCCGCATCGCCCGACCGGTCCCCCGCCCGGCCGGTGGGCCGGTCCGGGTCGTCCGGCCAGTCCGCCCGGCCGGTGGGCCGGTCCGGGTCGTCCGGTCCGTCCGGCGCCGGCACGACCTGCGCCTGCTGCCGGCGGGCGGTCTCGTCGAACTCGCGCATCCCGCGCAGAAGCGCGTCGCGACCCTCCGGACTCATCGCGGCCAGCACGGTGGCGAGCCGCGCCTGACGGTCGGCCCGCAGCTCGGCGAGGAGCCGGCGGGCGTCCCAGGTGAGGTGCAGGGAGATCTCCCGCCTGTCGAAGCGGCCGGGCTCCCGCTCCAGCATCCCGGCGGCGACCAACCGGTCACAGAGCCGGCTGGCGGAGCTGAGCAGCATGTCGAGCCGGTTGGCCAGACGACGCAGGTTGATGCCGTCGGACTGCTCGACCACCATGACAGCCCGTAACTGGGCTCCGGAGAGCCGGTTGGTGGTCTCCTCGCGGGCGGATTCCCACACGCTCACGAGGGAGGCCGCCACCGCATCCAACGCGGCAGCCATACTCGTCTCGGGGTCCGACGGACCGTTCAGTTCGGCCATGGTGGCCCGAGAGTACTCCGAACCCACTGGTGGTCGAGCTGTGAGCGAGGGAGTGGTGATGAGCGAACCGGTCAGTCAGGCACGACGTGCCCTGAACCAGACACCGGCCGACCGGATCGTCGGTGGTGTCGCGACCATTCTCGCCCGCTCGTACGGGATCACCGACGTCGAGCTCTACCAGGTCGACTACCGGCTCTCACACCTGCTGCCCCTCACCGAGGGTGACCCCATCACGGGCCCTGGACATCCCGCCTGGCGCTCGTTCGACCACCAGTCGCCGCTGCTCGTCGACGGTGTGGGCTGGTTCCCGGTAAGCATGCGCGGTGAGCGACGGGGAGTGCTGCGGCTCGCGCCGGTCCCGGACGACCCGACAGTTCTCGGCGAGCTGGACGAGATCGCCACCGCGCTGGCCCACGAGCTGGCCGCCGTCTCCGCCGGCACCGACGTCTACAGCACGGCACGGCGCAGCCAGCGCCTCACCCTGGCCGCCGAGATGCAGTGGGACCTGCTGCCCGGACGCAGCCGGATCCGGCCGTCGTTCAGCCTGGCCGGCCAACTCGAACCGGCGTACGCGGTGCGCGGCGACAGCTTCGACTGGTCCGACGACGGGCAGCGGCTGTGGCTGTCGACGGTCAACGGCAGCGGCGAGGGTGTCGCGGCGTCGCTGCTCACCTCACTTGCCACCCACGCCCTGCGCAACGCCCGCCGGGCCGGTTTGAGCCTCGCCGACCAGGCGGCCCTCGCCGACCAGGCGCTCTACGACCTGTACCGGGGCGAGCAGCACCTCTCCGCGCTGCTGATGGAGCTGGACCTGCGCTCCGGGCTGATGACAGTGGTGGACGCCGGCTCCCCCCGACTGGTCCTGCTCCGCGACGGCGAGGTGACCGAGCAGCCCCTGGAGGCGCAGTTCCCGCTTGGCATGTTCGAGGCGACGGACTACCACGAGCAGACGTTCACGCTGGAACGCGGCGACCGGCTCTTCGTGGTCAGCGACGGGGTCCTGGAGGCCACCGGGCAGGACATCCGCTACGGCGAGACGGCGCTTGACCGGTTCCTGCGCAGGACCGGGCCGATGGAGCCGCTGGACGCCGTCCGGTCGCTGATCGGCGACCTGCGGGCGTTCGTGGCCGGCGACCTGGTCGACGACGCGGTGGTGGTCTGCCTGGACTGGACCGGGCCGCAGGCCTGACCGACGCCGTCAGTACGCGCCGCGACTGTTCACCACCGCGCCGAATGTCTTCCACAGGATGGTCAGATCGGCGGCGAGGGACCAGTTCTCCACGTAGTAGAGGTCGAGCCGGATGCCGTCCTCCCAGCTCAGGTCGGACCGGCCGCTGACCTGCCACAGGCCTGTCATGCCGGGTTTGACGAGCAACCGTCGCGCCACGTCGCCGTCGTAGCGGGCCACCTCCGAGGGCAGCGGCGGGCGCGGCCCGACCAGGCTCATCTGCCCCAGCAGCACGTTCGCCAGTTGCGGCAGCTCGTCCAGGGACCACTTGCGCAGCAGCCGGCCGACCCGGGTGACGCGAGGGTCGTCGCGCATCTTGAACATCAGGCCGTCGGTCTCGTTGCGGGCGGTCAGCTCGGCGAGCAGCGCGTCGGCGTTCACCACCATGGTGCGGAACTTGAGAACCCCGAACTCCTGCCCGCCCCGACCGACCCGGACCTGGCGGAACAGCACCGGACCCCGGCTGTCCACCTTGATGGCCAACGCGATGAACACGATCAGCGGCAGCAGCAGCGCGAGCGCCAGTGACGACACCGACCTGTCGACGAAGCCCTTGACCAGCTTGCGCGCGCCCCGGAACTCGGGCGCCTCGACGTGGATCAGCGGCAGCCCGGCGACCGGCCGGGTGTGGATGCGGGGGCCGGCCACGTCGGTGAGCGCGGGTGCCACGACCAGGTCGACGCCCGTCCCCTCCAACTGCCAGCCGAGGCGCCGCAGCCGCGCCGCCGTCAGCTCACCTGAGGCGGTGACCGCCACAGTGTCCGCCCCGATCGCGGTGGCGGCCTCCGGGATGCCCCGGAACGATCCCACCACCGGTACGTCACCGAGACGCTGCGCCACCGGTGCGAGCAGCGCGTCGGGGATGCACGCCCCGACCACCTGGTAGCCGGCGTACGGCTCCCGGCGCAGCGTGTGCACCAGCTCCAACACGTGCGCGGTGTCGCCGACCACGAGCACCTTGCGGGACCAGCCGGCACCACGGGAACGGGCCCGGTGCAGGCGCTTGCGGGCGGCGAAGCGGGTCACCTCGAGCCCTACCGTCCCCACCGCGAAGGAGATGCCGAGGAAGCCTCGGGAGACGCCGACGTCGGCGATGTACCCGGCGATGGCGATCGCCCCGGCCAGCCGCAGGCTTGCGGAACTGACCCGGCGGTACTCGTCCGCGCCGTAGCCGACCACCCGGTCGTCGTAGCAGCCCAACGCCTTCAGCGAGAGCAACCAGGCAAGCACCAGACCAGGGGCCACCAGCACGTACGGGATCTTGGAACCGCTCGGTTCCTCGTCACCGAAGCGGGCGACGTACCCGACGAGCAGCGCGATGATCAGGATGGTGGTGTCCAGCACCACGAGGACCCGGACGTACGAGCGTTCGTCGGCGCGCGCCACCAGGCCACGCGGGCGGGTCTCCGGCGTCGCCGACGTGCTCGACGGGGTCAACAGTGTCGCCGCGCTCACCGGCCCTCCCACTCTGCTCAGGACGGCCCCGGCCGACAGGGCCGACCGGAGGCGGACCGAGGATGCCGGAACACCTCGACATCCTGCCCCGACAACTATGACTGCCGATTGCTTCGGACGTATTGCCGTCACTTTTCTCCACTGCCGGAGCCCCGAATCTTCACCGCCGCAGCAGCGAGAAGGGCCCGTCGTACCGATGGCGGTACGACGGGCCCTTCTGGGCTGTGCGTCGGATCAGCGCGGCGCCGGGGGGCGCCGCGCGATGGCGCTGAGGAAGATGCTGCCGATCTCGCTCGGGTCCTTCGTGACGAAGACGTCGCCACCTGTCACCTTGGTGATCGACTCCAGCTCGGCCTTGCTGACGCCCTCGCCGATACCGATCATGATGACCTGAACCGGCCGCTCCGGATCGGCGATCCGCTTCAGCTCGGCCAGCAGCTGCCCCTGGGAGATGCCGTTGCTGTCCTCGTTCTCGCCGTCGGTGAACAGCACGATCGAGTTGACCCGGCCAGGCTGCCAGTCCTCCTGCACCGCCTTGTACGCCGCCAGGGTGGTGTCGTACAGGCCCGTGTCGCCGCTGGAGGGCTTGATTGTGGCGAGCGCCCCCTCCAGCTGGGCCCGCTGACCGGAGAGCGGACCGATGCCGACCAGCTCCTTGTAGTCCCGGTTGCCTACCAGCTTCGTGGAGAAGGTCCACAGGCCGATCGACCAGGAGTCGTCGAAGAGGCCGAGACCGCGACGGGCCGCGTCCACGGTGACCTCCTCCCGGCTCCGGTTGTTGGCGCTGGGCACCGCTTGCTTCATCGAGCCGGAGACGTCGATGACGGCCAGCATCCGACCGGACTGGGTGGCGATCGACCAGCTGGAGACGACACGCTGTATGGCGGCCGGGTCCAGGCCACCCGCGGCGGTGCCGCCGTTCGCCGGCGCGGTCGGTGCGCCACCGGAGGGACTGGGCGCGCCCTGCGGCGCCTTGAAGCCGTCACCCCAGTTGCCGTCCGGGCCGCGCAGCGACTGCGCGGCCAGCCGGTCACGGAAGCTGGGGCTGGTGAGCAGCTCGAACAGCACCCGGGCCGCGGACGCCTTGCTCGGCTCGATGCCGGGCAGGACCGCGTACGGGTAGTCCAGTGGCATCGGCGCCGGCTCCATGTAGAGCGCGGCGAGCGGCACCGGCGGCTTCTTGCTGTTGTACGCGATCACGTCTTCCTCGGAGAGCGCCGCCGCGCCGAGGCCGCTGGCGATCGACGTCGCGTCGTTCGAGGTCGGGAAGCGGGCCAGCAGGTCGTTGCGCAGCGAGGAACGCCCCGTGGCCAGTGCCCGCAGCGCGCCTACGGTGTTGCGCTGGGCGTTGCCGCCGGCGGCGCTGGCGGCCGCGGTCAGCGAGAGCAGACCGGACAGGCCGGCCGCGTCCCGGGTCGGCTCGACGATGCCGGTACGCAGCGGAGCACCAGTGTTGTTCACCTGCTTGAGCAGGTCCGTCCAGTTGAACTTCTTGTTCGGCCAGCCCAGCCGCGTGGCGATCGGCTGGGGCATCGCCACGACGATCGGACTGCGCGCGATGGACGCGCCGTTCGTCGGGGCGAACGCGCTCGCCTCCTTCTTCAACCTCAGCAGCCAGGTCGAGGAGTCGGGCACCCAGACGTCCGGGCTCACGGCGGTGCCGCTGGCCTGCCCCACGCCGGCGAGTACGGCGCCGTGCTTGGCCGCCACCACCGCTGCCACGTCGACCGGGTCGGACGCGGACACGTCCACCCGGATGCAGGTGGGGCCCACCGCCGCGCCGTCCTTGACCCACTGCGACGCGGCGGCGTCCACAGCTGGCGCGAGTTCGGAGGCGACCGCCACGGCGAGCCTGATCTCGCCCGAGCAGCTGGGCTGGATCAGCTCCCGATAGCCGAACCAGACGCCGGTCGTGACGACGAGCACCGTCGCCGTCGCGGCGGCGGCTGCTAGATGGAGTTTCGAACGCATGCGATGGCGGCCTGCTGACACGGTGACCATCTTGCGTACAACGTGCCGTCCGTGCCACAACCGTTCGGACTAAAGTTACGCAGGAGAGACAGTTGATCGCTGATTAACGACTCAGCGTGATGACGCGGCGTCGGGGTGTTGCCAAACCGGCATAACGTTCACGGCAGCACGCACGTCGGGCTCGGCACCGGCACCGGTTCGCCGACCGGCTCCGGGACACCCGTGTCGGCGTCGAGCCGGAAGATGCGCACCATGTCCGCCCGCTCGTCGGCCACGTACAGATGCTCCCCGATGAACACGAAGTGCCGGGGCCACTCGCCGTCGGTGTCCACCTCCGCCACCAACTCGGGCGACTCCCCCGCGAGGGCGAAGACGGCGATCGTGCCCACCCCCCGGTTGGCCACGTAGAGGAAACGTCCGTCCGGGCCGACGGCGACCTCCGACGGCTGCACGTGACCCGAGCGCTCGCTCGCCTCCACCCGCGCCCGCTGGTGCAACGCGCCGTCGTCGCTCAGCTCGTACGCGGTGACCGAGGCGTCCAGCTCACCGACGAGGTAGCACCGCCTGCCGTCCGGGTGCCGGGCCAGGTGCCGGGGACCGGTGCCGGGCGCCGTGCGTACCCGGGGCGCGCGGGGCACCAGCCGCCCGGTCGCGGCGTCCAGGTCGTACCGGTAGACCGAGTCCGTGCCGAGGTCGACCGCGAGCAGCGGCCCCCGGCCCGGGCCCGGCGAGACCATGTGGGTGTGCGCCTGTTCCTGACGCTCCGGGTCCGGGCCGTGCCCCTCGTGCACCACCAGGTCGCTGCGCTCACCCGGCACGCCCTGCGCGTCGAGCGGGAAGACCGCGACGCTGCCGCCCCCGTAGTTGGCGGCCACCAGGTGACCACCGTCGGGGAGCACCGCCAGGTGACAGGGTTCGGCGCCGCCGGTCGGCCGGCTGCCGAGCGGGTCCAGTGCGCCGTCCGCGCCGACCCGCCAGGCGCTGACCTCGCCGTCCTTGAGCTCGTTTACCGCGTAGAGGACGGGCTGGGTGGGGTGCCGCGCCAGGAAGGAGGGGGACGGGGTGACCGCCACCGTGCCGAGCGGGGTCAGCTCCCCGGTGACCGGGTCGCGGCGGGCCGCGACGATGCCGCTGCCCCGTCCGCCGCTCTGCGCGGTGTAGCCCCCGATGTGGACGACCTCGCTCTGCGCACTCACGTCTCGCCTCTCCGCCGGCTTCCTTCGTCGATCCAACCAGAGGCTGCCCGCGAATCCCGCGCGTTAACCGCTTTGCGGCACCCGGATCGGCGGCGACATCCCGCCGACGCCGATCCAGGTCGACGCGCGCGACTCAGGCGGTCGGCACCGGCTCCCCACGCTGCCGGGCCACGTGCTCCACCAGAGAGATCAACACCATCTTGCCGGACTGCCGGTCCCGGGCGTCGCAGAGCACCATCGGCACGTCCGGGTCCAGGTCGAGCGCCCGGCGTACGGTCTCCAGGTTGAACCGGCGGGCGTCGTCGAAGCAGTTCACGCCCACCACGAAGGGGATGCCCCGCTGCTCGAAGTAGTCGATGGAGGGGAAGCAGTCGGCCAGCCGCCGGGTGTCGGCGAGCACGACCGCGCCGAGCGCTCCGAAGGCCAGCTCGTCCCAGAGGAACCAGAACCGGTCCTGGCCCGGGGTACCGAACAGGTACACCTGAAGGTCCTCGTTGATGGTGATCCGGCCGAAGTCCATCGCCACGGTGGTGGTCGACTTCCCCTCCACACCGGAGATGTCGTCAGTGCCGATGCCCGCCCCGGTCAGCACCTCCTCGGTCTGCAACGGGCGGACCTCGCTCAAGGCGCTGACCAGGGTCGTCTTGCCGGCCCCGAAGCCGCCGGCGATGAGGATCTTCAGCGCCAACGGGATGGTGACGTCGGATTCCGCCTGGTCATAGCGCACGCAGTCCACTGACCACCGCCTTGAGAATGTCGTCGTCGGGGAGGTTGCCGGCCACCGGCGGCTCGTGCACCGCGACCAGGCCCTGGGCGAGGAGGTCACCGAGCAGCACCCGGACGACCCCGACCGCGAGATCCAGCTCGGCCGCCAGCTCGGCCACCGACACCGGCTGGCGGGCCAGCGCGACAAGCCGCCGATGCTCCGGGAGCAGCCGGGGGTGGGCCGTCGGGTCGAGGTCCGAGTCGGCCAGCACGAACGCGACAAGGTCGAAACCGTCGGTCGCGGACCGCACCCGGCCGCCGGTGATGATGTACGGACGCGCCACCGGCCCGGCGTCGCCATCCAGCCACTCGTGCTGGGGCCCGGGCGGCTCAGCCCACGTCACCGTCACCCGCCGACGGTCGGGCCGGCGCGGTGAGGTTCTCTCCCACCCGGATGACGAGCATCGCCATCTCGTAGGCGACCAGGCCGATGTCCGCGTCTGCGTCGCTCACCACGGCCAGGCAGGTGCCCTGCCCGGCGGCGGTGACGAAGAGGTACGCCGACTCCATCTCCACGACGGTCTGCCGGACCGGACCACCGTCGACGTGCCGGCTGGCACCCCTTGCCAGGCTGGAGAACCCGGCGGCGAGGGCGCAGAGGTGTTCGGCATCGGAGCGTTCCAGCTCGGCCGAGGAGCCGAGCAGCAGCCCGTCCGCCGAGAGCACGACGGCCTCCCGGGCGGCTGGGACCCGTTCCACCAACTCGTCGAGCAGCCAGTCGAGGCTGGCGCTCTGCTTCGTCGAATGCGGCACTAGGCGTCCCTCTCAGTCGCGGTAGGGGATTCGGGGGCGGGCGTCGGGGAGGCCACGGGTGCGGCGGCCTCCTGCTCGGCGGCCGTCCCCGGGGGCGGATCGGCGCTGACCCGGCTGGTCGGATCTGCGCGGACCCGTTCGGTGGGGTTCGCCCGGTCGGCCGGGGCCGCCGTGGTGGTCGGGTTCGCCGCGACGGTGGGCGTGTCCACACCCGACGTCGTCGGCGCGGGAGCCGGGGTGACGACCGTGGCGCGCCCCCGGGCGGTGCCGGCCTGGAGGGCCGCCATCACCTGGCGTACCTCCTCGGGCGAGCGGGGCGACGGGGTGTCGTTGACTGTCGAGCGCGGTCGGGTCGCGGGGGTCTGCCGGCGGACCCGCCGGGGCAGGCCGTCCAGTTCGTCACCGGCCGGCGGGGACGCCTCCCCGTCGCCCGGCCCGCGGGCCGGGCGAGCAGGCACGGCGGCGGGCGCGGGACCGGCCGCCGGGGCGTCGGCGGTGACCGTCCGGCCACGGGCGGCCCGGGGGCGCGGAACGCCACCGCGACGGGCGCTGCGGGCCAGCCGTCGGTCCGCGCCGGCCGGCTCGGCGCCCAGCGTGGCCGGGTCGGGACCGGCAGGCGGCTCGCTCGTGATCAGGTCGGCGGGGAGCAGCACCACAGCCGTCACCCCGCCGTCCCCGGACGGGCGCAGGCTCACCCGGACCCCGTGCCGGGCCGCCAGTCGGGCCACCACGAACAGGCCGAGTCGGGCGCTCTGCGCCGGGTCGAACTCGGGCGAGCTGGCCAGCCGGGTGTTGGCGCTCTCCAGCGCCGCGGCGGACATCCCCAGCCCCCGGTCGGTGATCTCCAGGGCGTACCCGTTGGACACCTGCTCCCCCGCGACGGTGACCCGGGTGTCCGGCGGAGAGAACGCGGTCGCGTTCTCGATCAGCTCGGCGAGCAGGTGGATGACGTCGCCGACGGCCCGGCCCAGCACACCGGCCGGCTGTACGGCGGTGATGTCCACCCGGTCGTACGCCTCGACCTCGGACGTGGCGCCCCGGATCAGGTCGACCATCGCGACCGGGTTGCGCCACCCCCGACCGGGCGCGGAGCCGGCGAGGATCACCAGGTCCTCGGCGTGCCGCCGGAGTCGGGTCGCCAGGTGGTCCACCTGGAAGAGCTGGGCCAGTTCGTCCGGGTCCTCGGCGCGGCGCTCCATCCGGTCCAGCAGGTGCAGCTGTCGGTGCACCAGGCTTTGGCTGCGGCGGGCGATGTTGAGGAAGACCTCGTTGAGCCCGCGCCGCAGAGCGACCTCGTCCACCGCGGCCTTCACCGCCGTTCGCTGCACCTCGGTGAAGGCCCGCCCGACCTCGCCGATCTCGTCGTTGCCGTACTCCAGTGGGGGCGCCTCCCGGGCCACGTCTACCTGCTCGCCGCGACGCAGCCGGGCCACGACGTCCGGCAGCCGGTGCTCGGCCAGCTCGAGCGCGGCGGTGCGGACCCCGCTGAGGCGGCGGACCAGCGTGCGACCGACCCGTACGGCCACCAGCACCGAGACCACCACCGCGGCGAGTCCGAGCACACCGGCGGCGGCCAGCCGGACCAGGATCCGGACCGCCATCGGCACCGAGCGGTCGGTGAGGCGGTCCGCCTCGGACAGCTCGAAGTCCCGTAGCTGCTGCTGTACGGCGTCGTGGCTCTCCTGCCACGACGCCGCGTCGACAGGTGGCCGGCCGGTCCGGTTGGCCGCGATCAACGCCTCCTGCATGGCGCGCAGGCTGGTGAACGCCGGGCTCTCGGTCAGCCGCTGGTACGCGACGCGCCCGGCCTCGGGCAGGTCGGCCACCGCGCTCTCGGTGAGCCACCGCTGGTTGCCGATGGCCTGCACGAGCTGGGCGTGCTCGCCCTGGGTGAACCGGCCGGCGGTCAGCACGCCGGCCAGCATGGCGTCGGTCTGGCCGAGCAGTTCCCGGGACCGGCCCAGCGCGGTGAGCGCCAGTGCCTGCCGGTTGATGTCGGGGTCGGTCAGGTTGGCCATCGCGGCGAACGCCTGGAAGGCCGCCGAGACCATGCCGCTGTAGAGGCCGACCGCGCCGGGGCGGTCCATCATCCGGTCGTCGATGAAGTCCCGGCCGCTCGGCAGTGCCGCCAGGGCGGTGAGCAGCCGGTCGACGCGGTCCTCCAGCAGGTCGTCGGCGGCGTCGCGCAGTGCCTCCCCGTCGACCCGGCGACGCAGCTCGGCGACCGCCCGGTCGGTGCGCTGACGCTGCTCGACCAGGGCCGGCAGGTCGGTGGTGCCGGCGAGCTGCACCACCGAGAGTCGGCGTTCGCGTTGCAGTTCGGTGACCACTGCCTCGCCGGGTCGGCCGAGGTCGTACAGCAGGGTGCGGGCGGAGAGCAGATTCAGGGCGGGGCCGAAGGTCAACGTCGTCGCGAAGATCCACAGGGCCAGCAGCGCGGTCACCGGCGCGACCACGAGTGCGGTCAGCTTCGAGCGGATCGGCCAGTCGCGGGTTCTCATCAGACCTCGCCCGTAAGGGGTGGCAGGAGGGGCGCCGGCACCGCCGGGCAACGCACCGGCCGGCTGCGCCCGGCGGCGACGCCGGACACCGGCGCGGGCGCCTTGGGCAGGATACGTAATGACAGCCCTTTGCACTACCGCCCGTCGCGCCGAGATCGACGCTCCGACATTCGGTGGGTCGAGAATGGCCGAACGCCCCGCCGGTGGCCGGCGGGGCGTTCGTCGTGGTGCGGGACGGGTCAGGCGTCGTCGGCGATGCCGAGCCCCTCGGCGACCCGGCGGCCGTAGCTCTCGTCGCACTGGCTCAGGTGCCAGACCATCTTCTCCTGGATGTGCTTGTCGCACTGGCCCAGCAGGTTGGTCATGTTCTTCACCAGGTCGTCGCGCTCCCACTCGGGCATGGTGCGGAACCGCTCGCCGGCCTGGCCGTAGTTGTTCTGCCGCTCGATCGGCGCCCGCATGACCTGACCCGAGACGAACGGGCGGTACTCCCGGTACGAGTCGTCGGCCTCCTGGAGACCGGCCACAGAGGACGGCTCGAAGTTGATGTGCGGGTCGCCGCCCCGGTTGTCCACCCCGTACGACATCTGACCGCCGTCCTGGTTGGTGTTCACCTGGACGTCGGAGCGCGGCGCGTTGATCGGCAACTGGAGGTAGTTCGGACCGACCCGGTAGCGCTGTGTGTCGGAGTAGGAGAACGTGCGCCCGACGAGCATCTTGTCGTCGGAGAAGTCCAGGCCGTCGACGAGCACACCGGTACCGAAGGCGATCTGCTCGTTCTCGTTGTGGAAGTTGGTGACGTTGCGGTTGAGCGTCATCATGCCGACCGGGCGCAGCGCGAAGACGTCCTCCGGCCAGGTCTTGGTGTCGTCGAGGGGGTCGAAGTCCAGCTCGGGGTGCTCGTCGTCGCTCATGATCTGGACGTTGAGCTCCCACTGCGGGTACTCGCCGCGCTCGATGGCCTCGTACAGGTCCTTGGAGGCGTGGCCCAGCTCGCCCGCCTGGATGGCGGCGGCCTGCTCCTCGGTCAGCGACTCGATGCCCTGCTGCGACTTCCAGTGGTACTTGACGAGCACACCCTCGCCTGCCGCGTTGACCATGCGGTAGGTGTTCACCCCGAACCCGTCCTGGGTCCGGTAGTTGGCCGGGATGCCGCGCGGGCTGAACAGCCAGGTCAGCATGTGCATGGACTCGGGCGTGTTGGACATGAAGTCGAAGATCCGGTTGGGCTCCTGGCGGAACGTGACCGGGTCCGGCTTCAGCGAGTGGATCACGTCGGGGAACTTGATCGCGTCCCTGATGAAGAAGACCGGCAGGTTGTTGCCGACCAGGTCCCAGTTGCCGTCCTCGGTGCGGAACTTCACCGCGAAGCCGCGCGGGTCGCGGGTCGCCTCGGAGGAGTCCCGACCGCCGATGACCGTGGAGAACCGCAGGCTCACAGGCGTCTTCTTGCCCCGGGTCTGGAAGAGCTTGGCGCGGGTGTACGTCGAGGCCGGCTCGTCGCCGATCGTCCCGTACGCCTCGAACTCGCCGTGCGCGACGAAGCCGCGCGCGTGCACCACCCGCTCCGGGATGCGCTCCCGGTCGAAGTGGCTGATCTTCTCGAGGAAGTGGTAGTTCTCCAGCGTCGCGGGACCGCGTGACCCCACCGTCCGCTGCTGCTGGTTGTTGTGCACGGGGTGACCCTGCCGGGTGGTGAGGGTCGGCTTGCCGGCCGGTGACTCGCTCATCGCCCCACTCAAGCGCGCTTTCTGGAATGAGTCAAGTTTTTGCCCGCCGCAGGGACGTGGGCCACGTCAGCAAGGGGACGGGCGGGCGTTATCCGGACAGCGGACACAGCGCGGCAAGGAAATTGCCCCGGATCGGGATTGGCGATCAGTGCGCCGAGGGAATACCAGGTGACGAAGGAGGAGCCCATGTCGTCCACGCAGATAATCGTCATCGTGCTCGTCGTGCTGGTGGTCGTCGCGGCGCTGGCCGTGGCCGTCCGGTCGCTTGGTCGCCGCCGCGCGTTGCGCGACCGTTTCGGCCCGGAGTACGACCGGGTGGTGGCCGAGCAGGACAGCCGGTCCGCCGCGGAGCGCGAACTGCGCGACCGGGAACGCCGGCACGCCGAGCTCACGCTCACCCCGCTCACCCCTGAGTCCCGGGCTCGGTACGCCGAGGCCTGGGAGGAACTCCAGGTCCGCTTCATCGACTCCCCGGGCGAGACCGTTGGCGACGCCGATGAGCTGGTCACCCGACTCATCGAGGAGCAGGGCTACCCCACCGGGGACTTCTCCGACCAGATCGCCCACCTCTCCGTCGAGCACGCCCGCACCCTCACCAACTACCGGGACGCGCACGAGATCCACCTGCGCAACTCGCGGGGTGAGGCGAGCACGGAGGAGCTGCGCCAGGCGGTGGTGCACTACCGGGCGCTCTTCACCGACCTGCTCGGTACGGAGTCGGCAGGTCACCACACGCCCGAACAGCGCCACCCGGACACCCCGCACGACGCCACGAGCCGCTGAGGAGGCCACCGATGCGCCAGGAAGAGCAGCAGGTGAGCAACGACCACCCGGAGGCCGTGCGGTCCGCGCCGGTTCCGGTACCACCATCAGGTGACCGTGCCGGCCACGCCGACCTGCCCGAGGACGCTCTGGACGAGCGGGGCACCTTCGACGAGTCGGCCACCGGTCACGAGCGGGCCGACGACACCGAACGGGGCACCCTGAACGACGACGAACGGGGCGACGACACCGACCTGCGCGACAGGCGGGACGACCGGGCCACCGACGAGGGCGGCTTCCACGAGCCGGGGCCGCTGCCGACCGCGTTCGGCGCCACCACTGTGGCTGACGCGGTGGCCGCGTCCGCGCTGGCCAGCCCTCGTCCGCAGGACCAGCCGGACCCGCGGGCCGAGCGGACCGCCGAGCCGGGCGACGGCGCCGAGGATGGCGAGCGTGAGGGCCTGCGGGCCGACCCGACCGCCGAGCTGCACCGCCGCGACGTCGACGTGGACGACACCGACGTCGACCGCACCGCCGCCCACCGCGCCGACGTCGACCGGGTCGACGCGGCCACGGCGGGCGCGGCCGGCTACGGCAGCGCGGCGCCGGAGATGGTCGACCCGGACGCCGACGCCGAGCCGGTCACCACCGACGACACCAGCACCTCGCTGGAGTCGGCCGGGACGTCGCGGCCCGTCGGTTCGACGGTCGCGGCCGAGCCGGCGACCCTCCTCGACGCGGACTCCGCGCAGGGCTTCCGGGACCGCTGGCGCGACGTGCAGCTGCGTTTCGTCGACGATCCGCACGCGGCGGCCGGCGAGGCGCAGGCGCTTGTGGAGGAGGCCATCCAGGCTCTCTCCTCGGCGCTGGCGGCGCAGAAGACCACGCTGGGCGGCTGGCAGGACGCCGGCTCGGCGGACACCGAGCAGCTGCGGATGGCGGTCCGCAACTACCGCGACTTCCTGGACCGGGTCCTGGGTCGCTGAGTCACGGACGACCACCGAGCGCCCCCGCCGCAACGGCGGGGGCGCTCATTGCTGTCGACCCGACGTGACCGCCCGAGACCGACCGGAACACACCAGAGAGGGCGTGCAGGCGTGAGACGGCGCGAACGGGGTAATAGGGCGCGCGCGCTAAACCGGTGACATCGTCGGGACGAGGGGTGACGGGATGGACGGCGGCGGTCTTCGGCTCAACATGAACGGGTTGGACTACCTGATCCTGGCGCTGTACTTCGTCACCGTCCTCGGAGTGGGCTTCGCGGCGCGCCGGGCGATCCGGACGAGCGTCGACTTCTTCCTCTCCGGCCGGTCCCTGCCGGCCTGGGTGACAGGTCTCGCCTTCGTCTCGGCGAACCTGGGCGCGCTGGAGATCATCGGCATGGCCGCGAACGGCGCCCAGTACGGCGTGATGACCGTCCACTACTACTGGATCGGCGCGGTGCCGGCCATGGTGTTCCTGGGCATCGTGATGATGCCCTTCTACTACGGCTCCAAGGTCCGCAGCGTCCCGGAGTACCTGCGGCTGCGGTTCAACCGCCCCACGCACCTGCTCAACGCGCTCAGCTTCGCCGTCGCCCAGGTGCTGATCGCCGGCGTGAACCTGTACGCGCTGGCGCTGGTGATGCAGGCGCTGCTCGGCTGGCCGCTCTGGACGGCGATCGTGGTCGGCGCGGCGATCGTGCTGGCGTACATCACCATCGGTGGTCTGTCGGGGGCGATCTACAACGAGGTTCTCCAGTTCTTCGTCATCCTGGCCGGTCTCATCCCGGTCACCGTGATCGGCCTGGTCAAGGTCGGCGGGGTGAGCGGGCTCATGGACGCCGTACGCGACTCCAAGCTCGGCGAGGCGGGCCTGCACGCCTGGCAGGACACCGGCAGCACCGCCAACCCGCTTGGCGCGCAGTGGATCGGCATCGTCTTCGGCCTCGGCTTCGTGCTGTCGTTCGGCTACTGGACGACGAACTTCGCCGAGGTGCAGCGGGCGCTGTCGGCGAAGAACATGAGCGCCGCCCGGCGTACGCCGATCATCGCCGCGTACCCGAAGCTGTTCATCCCGCTGGTCACGGTGATCCCCGGCCTGGTGGCCCTGGCGACGGTCAAGGGTCTGGGCGCGGAGAGCGGCGACCTGCAGTACAACAACGCGATCCCGCTGCTGATGCGCGACCTGCTCCCCAACGGTGTGCTCGGGGTGGCGGTCACCGGTCTGCTCGCCTCGTTCATGGCCGGCATGGCCGCCAACGTGAGCGGCTTCAACACGGTCTTCACCTACGACATCTGGCAGGCGTACATCCGTCGTGACCGGTCGGACGAGTACTACCTGCGGATCGGCCGGTGGGCGACGGTCGCGGCCGTGGTGATCGGCATCGGCACCGCGTTCATCGCGGCCGGATTCAGCAACATCATGAACTACATCCAGGCGCTCTTCTCCGTCTTCAACGCGCCGCTGTTCGCCACGTTCATCATCGGCATGTTCTGGAAGCGGATGACCGCCCTGGCCGGCTTCTGGTCGTTGCTGCTGGGCACCCTCGTGTCGCTGAGCCTCTACCTGCTCTACAAGGGCGGCGTCGTCGACTTCAACTCCGACCTGGAGGAGAGCTTCTGGGGCGCCGGTCTCGCGTTCGTCACGGCGGTGGTGGTCGCCGCGATCATCACCCCGCTCACCGCGCCCAAGCGCGACGAGGAGCTGCGCGGGCTGGTGTACGGCATGGGCGGCATCGACCTGAAGGGCGACGTGCTCGCCGGGGACGCCGCCTGGTACCGCTCCCCCGTTCTGCTCGGCCTGGTCGCTGTCGCGCTGGCCGCCCTCTTCTACATCCCGGTCTTCTAGGAAAGGAGTCGGCAGATGAGCAACGACGGCCAGCCGGCGCAGGACCCGCTTATCGACGAGACGCAGGCGGAGCAGCGCCGCTCCGCCGCCGCCCGACTGTTCGACATCCGCCGGGTGATCGGTGGGCTCTTCGTGGCGTACGGGGTCATCGTGACGTTGATCGGCGTCTTCGACAGCCGGGCCGAGATCGACAAGGCCCAGGGGGTACGGATCAACCTGTGGGCGGGGTTGACGATGCTCGCCTTCGGGCTGCTCATGCTGCTCTGGCAGTGGCTGCGCCCGGCGGAGCCGCCGGCCCCCAACGAGCGGGAACCGGGCAGCTGACCGTCTCGCGCGCATGGCCGTGGCCGCACCGGGTAGCCGAGGGGGATAACGCACCGCGCCGGACACAGGAGGCGACACCATGACCGATCGCGACGGCCGACGGCCGCTGGAGGAGAGCCCGGAGATGGCCGCGGCGGTGGACGACGACAGCACCGTCCCGCAGTTGAGCGGTGGCGGCGGGCCGGACCGGGACACCCCGTCCTTCGCCGAGCCCCGCAACCGGCCCGAGGACCTCGCACCGGACACCGACGACCTGATCGGCGACCCGTACGCCGCCGGGACCGGTGCGACCGGGACGGGCACCGGGGCCGGTGGCGACAACATCCGTACCGGCGCCGAGCAGCAGTGGGAGCCGGAGGACCTGGTGATGGCCCGCGGGCAGGACCTCACCCCGGAGAACCTGGACAGGGCCCGCCGCGACCTGGCCGAGCAGGGCCGGGCCGCGATCGAACGCACGGTGCCCTGACCGGGACGTGACAAGGGGGGTCCCCGACCCGACCTGTGACGGTCGGACCGGGGACCCCGGGGAACCTGCCGCCGGCAGTGCCTCACCTACTGCCGGCGGCGGGTTGGTGTGAAGGCGATCCGGTCAGAGGGCCGGGTACGCGTTGCGCATGAGCTCCTGGAACTGGGCTGAGAACCACGCACCGGAGATCGGCGCGTTCGGCAGCGCACCGGTCGGGTTGTTGCCGTTGCGGGCGTTGCCGCCGTACGTCGGGTCGCACATCCGGTCGAAGCCCTTGCCCTCGTTGTTCGGGATCTCCGAGCTGGAGCCGTCCGACTCACCCGGGGGCTTCACCCAGACGTAGGCGTCGATACCCGTCGCCGGGTTGGCCCGGGGCCGCTCACCGAGACCGGCACCAGCCTGGTTGCACCAGTTGCCGGCGTGGGCCCGGCGGTCGATCCGGCCACCGTTGACGTAGGTGTCCACGCTCGTCGTCGCACCCGGGCCGGTGGGCCGGGCGGAGCCGCCCCAGCCGTTGCGGGACGTGTCGATCAGCATGCCGATGTTGGAGTTGAAGCCGACCGAGACCAGCTTGTCGCGGAACGCCTGGGCGAAGGACAGCTCGTCGACGTAGTAGTTCCAGTCGATCCACTTGGACTGCCGCACCGTCTGGCCGTTCACGGTGTCGGTGACCTTGAAGTACGGCTCCGTGAGCGCCGAGTAGTTGGCGGTGTTGGTGATGAAGCCGTGCACGTTGTTGACAGTGCTGCCGGAGGCGACCGCGGCGGTCTTCAGGATGTCGGCGGTCGGGCCGAAGTTGCTGTCCCAACCCAGCCAGCCGTGGTGCCCGGCGTCGATGTAGTTGTAGACGTTGCCGATCGCTCCGAGCTTCGCCAGGGCGTAACCGACACCGTTGACGTACGCGCCGTTGGCCTTGACCGTGTCGCACATGACCGTGCCGCCGGCCTGACCGGAGGTGTTGGTCACCAGGTTCGGCAGCGAGTCGATCTCGATGACGTTGATGATCCGGATGTTCCGGTACTTCGAGTCGCTCTGGATCGCGGCGATCGGGTCGATGTACTCGGCCTTGTAGCGGGGCAGCTCGTCCGGGCCCAGCTCACCGTTGGAGGCGAGCGCCGAGCAGTCCCGGCCGGGCAGGTTGTAGATCACGAACTGGATGTACCCGGCACCCTGGCGCAGCGCCTCGTCCAGGTGGTCCCGCACGCCGAAGGCGCCGTTGGAGCTGCTGTTCGGGGTGCCGTTGATGGCGGCGATCCGGTCCAGCCAGACGGCTGTGGGGTTGTTGGAGACGCGGCTTCCGCCCGGCTCGGCGTCCGCCTTGGCCTTCCACTCCGGGTTCACGTAGCCGGGCACTCCGGCGTACGGGTTGTCCACCTTCGTCCCCGGGGGCGGGGTGGTGGTCGGCGGGGGCGTGGTGGGCGGCGGCGTCGTGGTCGGTGGCGGCGTCGTGGTCGGTGGCGGCGTCGTCGGCGTGGTGCCACCGTTGCAGGCCACGCCGTTCAGAGTGAACGAGGTCGGCTTGGGGTTGCTGCCGCTCCACGCGCCGTTGAAGCCGATGCTCGTCGACGCGCCGGTGGCGAGGCTGCCGTTGTAGGACAGGCTTCGCGCGGTGACCTGGCTGCCGGACTGGGTGAACTCGGCCGACCAGCCCTGCTGCACCCGCTGGCTGGAGTTGGGGAACGTCCAGCCGAGCGTCCAGCCGTTGAGCGGGTCGCCGATGTTCTTGATGGTGATGTTCGCGGTGAAGCCGCCTTGCCAGTCGTTCGAGGTGTAGGCGATGTCGCACTGCGTGGCGGCCTGCGCCGCCGTGACGGGAATCGTCACCAGCCCGCCGGCGACCAGGGCACCCGCGCCGGCGAGCGCGAGGGCCCGGCGTGGGCCGGACAGCCTTCTCCACACATTCATGCCACTGATCTCCTTGGGCGAGACCGGGCCCGCGTACGGCCCGGCGGGACGGCACGGTGGGCGTCCTGCACGGACGGCCGCCGACGCCAACGGGATTTTTGGGGGGTGCCCGACCCGGACGGGCGTTTGGTGGTGGGTGATCGAACGGCACGCGGCCGGACGGTCGGCGGCAGAGCGTCGTCCGGCGGACCGGATGCCCTCGACGGTGACTGCCTGTGCGGTGTGGCTCCCCGAACCGCGTGCGCCGATTCTTGCATGGGAGCGCTTCCATGGCAATGGCTCGATGCGTGGAGGCGGAGGAACTGGACGATACCTCCGAGCGGCCCCGTGTGGCACGAGCAGGCCGGGCCGGCGCTACCGGGCCGCAGCGGTACGGCGAGCCGTGAAAGCCGCGTATCACCCCTTCACCTCTTACCACCAGTAAAGGTCAAAACGCGAATCTTTCCCTTCATAGGTCATGAAACGGTCTAACGTCGGTCTTAGCTCGGTTGTCGCCGGGCTCAGGACAACAGGGATGGAGTGACGCAGGTCATGGCTAAGAAGATGCTCGGGAAGGTCGTTGCGGGCGCCGCGCTCGGCGGCGCCTCGCTCCTGGTGTTCACGCCGGGAATGGCGTTCGCGGACGGGCACCACGACGGCGGCAAGGACCGTGACGGCAAGGTCTACGCCAAGCCGCACGTCGTCAAGGCTGGCGAAGAGGTCAAGCTCCTCGAGATCTGCCCGGATCGGCAGGAGCACGCGTACGTCTGGTCCAAGGTCACCGGCAAGGTCAAGCTCAAGCCGGCACGCGACGACCGGGGTGAGGACCGCGGCGAGTGGCGCGAGGAGGAGAACTCCTCGGGCCACGACGACAAGGGCAAGGACGAACACGGCAAGGACGAGCACGGCAAGGACGACAAGGGCAAGGACGAGCACGGCAAGGACGACAAGGGCAAGGACCACGAGGGCAAGGACGACAAGGGCAAGGACGAGAACGGCAAGGGCGAGAACGGCGAGGACAAGCCGCAGCCGCCCGCCGACGGCGCCCAGCCCGGTGGTCAGGGCGGCGGCGCTGCCGCCGACGCCTACGGCGACGAGGACAGCAAGGACTGGAAGGGCGAGGAGCACGGCCAGGACGCCGAGGACAGCCGCGGCGACAAGGGCCACGAGGACAAGAAGGACTGGGACTCGAAGGGCTCCGACAAGTACGGCTCGGACGAGCGCGGCTCCGACGAGTACGGCTCGGACAAGGGCTGGGAGAACAAGGGCCACGACGAGTACGGCTCGGACGAGCGCGGCTCCGACGAGTACGGCTCCGACAAGGGCTGGGAGAACAAGGGCCACGACGAGTACGGCTCGGACGAGCGCGACTCCGACAAGGGCTGGGAGCGCGAGCGGGAGTTCGTCTACTACGGCGAGGCCAAGGTCGACCGTGACGCGAAGCCGGGTCGCTACGAGCTCAAGGGCTCGTGCGGCGAGGGCGAGCTGGTCGTGCTGCCGCACGGTGGCGTCGACGGCGGTGACGGCGGCGTCAGCACCGGCACCGACCGTGGCCTGGCCACCGGTGGGGCGAGCCTGCTCGGCGCTGCCGCGCTGGGCGGGATCGTGCTGATGCGTCGTCGGCGGACCGATGG
The DNA here is from genome assembly GCF_042898105.1 of Micromonospora sp. NPDC000663. Taxonomy (NCBI): domain Bacteria; kingdom Bacillati; phylum Actinomycetota; class Actinomycetes; order Micromonosporales; family Micromonosporaceae; genus Micromonospora; species Micromonospora sp. NPDC000663. The sequence goes on along the minus strand of NZ_JBIAYR010000006.1, from coordinate 208,154 downwards.
TTCGCTCGTCTGACGTGACGACGACACGGGCCGGCGGCCGTCACGGGAGACCGTGGCGTGCCGCCGGCGCGGCCGTCGTCGTCACCGCCGCCATGATCGGGGCCGGCATGATCGGCGCGGCCCTGAAGACCACTCCCGCTCCCCGCCCACCACAGCCGCAGTCCCAGGTCGGCCCCGAGGTCACCGGACCGACGGCCACCGACACCGACGTACCGCCGCTCGACGATGCGCCCGCCGGCCAGGGGGACGCCATCCCCGCACTGGCGCGTTCCGCCCCGACGAGCATCGAGATCCCCCGGATCGGCGTCAACGCGACGATCATGTCGCTGGGCACCAACCCGGACGGCACCGTCCAGGTCCCCCCGTTGGAGCAGGCCGACCAGGCCGGCTGGTACGAGCCGGGGGCGAGCCCCGGCGAGACAGGCAACGCGGTGATCGTCGGGCACGTGGACTCGGCGAAGCTCGGCCCGGCCGTCTTCTTCGACCTGGGCGCCCTCACCCCCAGCGACACGATCACCGTACGGCGGGCCGACGGCCAGCCGGCCACCTTCCAGGTCGACTCGGTGAAGTCGTACCCGAAGACGGCCTTCCCCACCGAGCTGGTGTACGGGCCGAACGACAGGCCCGGCCTGCGGGTCGTCACCTGCGGCGGCCAGTTCGACGAGGCCGTCCGGAGCTACCCGGACAACGTGGTCGTCTTCGCCACCCTGGTGGCGTGAGCCGCCGACACGAACGCGGTCCGGCCGGTCGGGGTGACCCGACCGGCCGGACCGTGTGCGGCGTACCGGATCAGGCCGCGGCGGAGGTCCGCACCAGGGTGCGGATCTGGCGCAGCAGCACGGACAGTGCGGCGAGGTCGGCCCGCGACTCGTCGAACTCCCCCATCGCCCGTTGGGCGCGGTGGATCGACGTGGCGTTCGACTGCTCCCACTGCTGCACCCGTTCGTGCGGTGGCAGGTTCTCCGGCGTGGAGTCGAGCACCTCGGCGGTGAGCGCGGCAAGCGCGGCGTACAGGTCGTAGCGCAGCGCCATCCGGGCCAGGGTCTGCCAGCGGTCCTCCCTCGGCAGCAGGGAGATCTTGGACAGCAGCGAGTCCACCCGGAACAGGTCGGACAGCACGAAGTAGACCGGGGCCACCTCGCCGACGTCCCGGCCGCTGCGGGTCGCGGTCTCCACCACGTCGAGCAGGCCGAAGCTGTACATCAGCCGCGTCGCCCGCTCCGCCAGCTCGCGGGGCAGCCCACGTTCGGTCATCGAGTCGATGTGCGCCGCGATGCCCTGCCGTTCGCTGCCGTAGAACAGTTCCTCCAGCCCCGGCAGCAGCCGGGCCACGCCGTCCCGCAGGCGGGCGATCTCCGCCGGCACGTCGATGGGCGAACGCCTGTTGGTGACCAGCCAGCGCACCGCGCGGTCCAGCAGTCGACGGGTGTCCAGGTAGACGCTTGTCTGCAGCTCCGGCGAGACCTTGTTGTCCAGGGCTTCGACGGCGTCCCAGACGTCCCGCAGCCCGAACACCTCGCGGACCACCACGTACGCCCGGATCACGTCTGCCGCGCTGGCCGCGGTCTCCTCGACGACCCGGAACACGAACGAGATGCCGCCCCTGTTGATCGCCTCGTTGACCAGCACCGTGGTGACGATGTCCCGGCGCAGCCGGTGCCGGCCCATCCGGTCGGCGAACCGTTCGCGCATCGGCGTCGGGAAGTAGTTGACCAGCACCTCGGTCGTCCACTCCTCGTCGGCCAACCCGTCGGTGAGGATCTCCCGTTCCAGGACGATCTTCACGTACGCGAGCAGCACCGCGAACTCCGGCGCGGTCAGGCCGGACTCACTACGGACCGCCAGTTCCTCGTCCGGCGGCAGCGCCTCCAGCGAGCGGTCCAACGCGCCGGAACGTTCCAGCTCGTTGATCATGCGGCGGTGCACCGGCAGCAGCGAGGCGGCCTGGGCCTGAGCGTTGTTGATCGCCCGCGCCTGGTCGTAGTTGTCCCTCAGCACCAGCTCGGCGACCTCGTCGGTCATCTGCGCGAGCAGCTCGTCCCGCTCGGCAGTGGTCAGCTCACCGTCGGCCACCGCGGTGTTCAGCAGGATCTTGATGTTGACCTCGTGGTCGGAGGTGTCCACACCTGCCGCGTTGTCGATGAAGTCGGTGTAGATCCGGCCACCGGTCAACGCGTACTCGATCCGGCCGAGCTGGGTCCAGCCCAGGTTGCCGCCCTCGCCCGCCACCCGGCAGCGCAGGCTGCGCCCGTCCACCCGGATCGCGTCGTTGGACTTGTCGCCCACCTCGGCGTTGGTCTGGCTGGACGCCTTGACGTAGGTGCCGATGCCGCCGTTCCAGAACAGGTCGACAGGAGCGGTGACGATCGCCTTCATCAGCTCCTGCGGCGAGAGCTGCGTGACGTCGTCGTCCAGGCCGATCGCCGCCCGGACCTGCGGCGTGATCGGGATGGACTTGGCGGTACGCGGGAAGATGCCACCCCCGGCCGAGATCAGCTCAGGGTTGTAGTCCTCCCAGGAGGAACGGGGCATGTCGAACAGCCGCCGCCGCTCCGCGTACGAGGTGGCCGCGTCCGGTTCCGGGTCGAGGAAGATGTGCCGGTGGTCGAACGCGGCCACCAGGCGGATGTGCTCGGACAGCAGCATCCCGTTACCGAACACGTCACCCGACATGTCACCGACGCCGACCACTGTGAAGTCCTCGGTCTGGGTGTCCACGCCCAGCTCCCGGAAGTGCCGCTTCACCGACTCCCAGGCGCCCCGGGCGGTGATGCCCATCTTCTTGTGGTCGTACCCGGCCGAACCACCGGAGGCGAACGCGTCGCCCATCCAGAAGTGGTGGTTCTTGGAGATCTCGTTGGCGATGTCGGAGAACGTCGCCGTGCCCTTGTCCGCCGCCACCACCAGGTACGGGTCGTCGCCGTCGTGCCGCACCACGTCCTCGGGCGGCACGATCTGCCCGCTGACGATGTTGTCGGTAACGTCCAGCATCGCGCCGACGAACTCCTGGTAGCAGGCGACCGCCTCGTCCCGGTCGCCCGGCTTCTGCTTCAACACGAAGCCGCCCTTGGCGCCGACCGGCACGATCACCGTGTTCTTGACCATCTGCGCCTTGACCAGGCCCAGCACCTCGGTACGGAAGTCCTCCCGGCGGTCGGACCAGCGCAACCCGCCCCGGGCCACCGGCCCGAACCGCAGGTGCACACCCTCGAACCGGGGCGAGTACACGAAGATCTCGAACTTCGGCCGGGGCGCCGGCAGGTCCGGAATGGCCTGCGGGTCGAGCTTGAACGCCACGTACGCCTTCGGCCGCCCGTCGGCGCGCTTCTGGTAGAAGCTGGTCCGCAGGGTCGCCTCGATCAACGTCAGGTACGAGCGCAGGATCCGGTCCTGGTCGAGGCTGGCCACGTCGTCCAGCGCCTCCCGGATCGTCTCCACCAGCTCGCCGCTGCGCTGCTGACGCTGCTCGGCGCTCATCTCGCCCGGCGCGAACCGGGTCTCGAACAGCTCCACCAGCAGACCGGCGACCTTCGGGTACGCGATGAAGGTCTGCTCCATGTAGTCCTGCGAGAAGACGGTGCCGGCCTGCCGCAGGTACTTCGCGTACGCCCGCAGCACCACCACCTGCCGCCAGGTCAGGCCGCCGCGCAGCACCAGCTCGTTGAACCGGTCCACCTCGGCCTCGCCACGCCACGCCGCCGCGAACGCGTTCTCCACGTGCGGGCGCACCTCGGACAGCTCCTGGTGACCCTCGGGCAGCATCAGGCCGAAGTCGTACAGGTAGACCCGGCCGTCGATGCGGTCGACCTCGTACGGGTGCTCGTCGACCACCCGGACACCGAGCGAGTGCAGCACCGGCAGCACGGCGGACAGCATCATCGGCTCGCCGTACCGGTAGACCTTGAACCGGACGTTCATCGTCTCGGCCAGGTCGGTGCCGGGCGTCCGCGTGCCCGGCCGGGGCGCGAGCTGCTTGCGGAACAGGTGCATCTCCAGCTGGCCGGGCTCCTCCAGCAGCTCCAGCTTCGCCAGGTCCTTCATCGCCTCGTACGGCGTGTGCCCGTCCTTGTAGCCCTCCGGGAACGCGTCGGCGTACCTGGCGAACAGGTGCTTTGCCTGCTCGTCGCCGAGCTTGCGCTCCAACACCAGCCGGTAGTCGTCGTCCCAGAGCCGGGTGGCGTCGGCCAACTCCTCGGCCAGCAGGTCGGCGTCGATGTCGCCGGGCGGCCGGGTGGGGTCGGTACGGACGATGAAGTGGATCCGGGCGAGCATCGACTCGGTGACCCGGGTCGTGTAGTCCACCCCGACGCCGTTCAGCTCGCGCAGCAGGATGTCCTGCATGCGCAGCCGGTTCTGCGTGGTGAACCGGTCCCGGGGCAGGTAGATGAGACAGGAGATGAACCGCCCGTACGCGTCGCGGCGCAGGAACACCCGCAGCTGCCGGCGGCCCGCCATGCGCAGCACGCCGATCACCGCGTGGTACAGGTCGTCGGTCTTGATCTGGAACAGCTCGTCGCGCGGGTACGTCTCCAGGATCTGGATCAGGTCCTTGCCGGAGTGGCTGCGCTGGCTGAGGCCGGAGCGGTCCAGCACCTCGGCCACCTTGCGGCGCACCACCGGAAGCTCGCGGACGCTGGTGCGGTACGCGGCGGTGGAGAACAGGCCCAGGAAGCGCCGTTCGCCGATCACCTCGCCGACCTCGTTGAAGATCTTGAAGCCAATGTAGTCCAGGTACGCGGAGCGGTGCACGGTGGCCCGCGAGTTGGCCTTGGTGATGATGAGCAGGCGCTTCTCCAGCACCTTCTCGTGCGCCTCGGGAGTCATCGAGGACAGCGACCGGGCCTCCGGCGAGTCGGAGCGCAGGACGCCCAGGCCGGTGCCGAGCACCGCCTCCAGCGCCTTGCCGTCGACCGGGTCCGCGGCGTTCCCGCCCGGAGCGTCCACCAGCCGGTACTCGCGGTAGCCGAGGAAGGTGAAGTGGTCGTGGGCGAGCCACCGCAGCAGCTCCACCGAGTCCGTGATGTCCTTCTCCGGCACCGGTGGGCGATTCTCCGAGGTGCGGGCCGAGGCCAGCTCGTCGGCGAGGGCGAGGGCGCGCTGGCGCATCTTCGGCCAGTCCTCCACCGCCTCGCGCACGTCGGTGAGCACCCGTTGCAGCTCACGGCGCAGCCGGTCCCGCTCGGCCGCGTCGCGGACCGGGTCGATCTCGATCCGCATCCAGCTCTCGATGATGTCGCCGGCGATCGCGTCGTCCGGCTCCACGTCGGCGGAGACCTCGGTGAGCCGGCCCAGCGGCTCGCGGCGGACCACCACCAGCGGGTGCACCAGCAGGTGCACGTCCAGGTGGTACGAGTTGAGCAGCGCGGTCACGGAGTCGACCAGGAACGGCATGTCATCAGTGACGATCTCGACGACCGTGTGGTGCTGGTCCGCGTGCGGCTCGTGGATCCGCAGCTTCAGCTCGCCGGGCACCCGCTGCTGGGCGAGGTCCCGGTGCGCCCGGGCCGCGTCGAGCATCTCCTCCGCCGTGAAGCCGACCAGCTCCTCGTCCGGGGCGAACCGCCAGAAACGACCCACCAGGGTCGCCGCGTCGTGGTCGTCCCCGGCGAGCGCGACAGCCTGGGCCACCAGGCGCTCCGCGTTCGGTACCGGCTCGTCGAGCTCGGCGTCCTCCACGTCGTCGGCCAACGCCTCGGTCGGCAGGCCCAGATCGTAGATGGTGTCGATGCTCGATCCGGTGAGGCCTGTGACGCCTGTGTCGAGTCGGCCGTAGCCGTCCCCGTCGGTCGCGGAATCGAAGCTGTCGTCGTCCCGGCCGGAGTCATCCTGCCGGAGGTCGGGTTCCGGTTTGATCGCCGGACGCCGGTCCATCGGTGCCACTCCCCTCGACCCACCGCGTTGTGGGTCACTCTGCCGCCCAGCCTAGGCCTGCCGGATTGCGCGTTCGTCGGCGGACCACTGGCCGGACGTCCGGATCGGGACTCTGTCCTTTCACCCGTTGCGGGTCCGAGGTTGGCCGGTTGCCGGATACCCCGCCACGCGATGTTCATCACAGCGGCGTGGTCCGTCTTTCCGCACGTAGGCCCACTTCACGGGACGTTGGGAACAGCGTTCTCGTACTACCGTGCAGGGCAGCCCGAGATCGGAAGGACCTCGCGTCATGCTCCTGTCGTACCCCCGAGCCCACCCACCGAACCCCGCCCGCAGGCGGGTGGCCGCCGCCACGGCGGCGCTGCTCACCGCTGGCGTCCTGGTCGCCTGCTCCGGCGACGACGGGCCGCAGCGCACCGTCGACGCCTTCCTCGCCGGCTGGCGCAGCGGCGACCTCCAGGCGGTCGGACTGGTCGACCCCACCGGCAACAAGGTTCCGGCCGGCGACGTGAGCCGCGAGATCAAGGAACTCTCCGGTGAACTGGCGGGCACCCCTCCAAAACTGACCCGCCGCGGCGACCCGAAGATCACCAAGGACATCGCGACCGCGACGGTGCAGGTGGAGTGGACCCTGCCCGGTCAGACCCGCTGGGCGTACGACCGGGAGGTGCGGCTCGCCCAGGGCGACGACGACCAGTGGCAGGTGATCTGGGAGCCCCGTGTCGTCCACGAGCGGCTCACCACAGGTGACCGGCTGGGGTTGCGCCGGGAGGCCAGCCCTCGGGCCGGCGTGCTGGACGCCGCCGGGCAGCCGATCGTCGCCCCCCGCCCGGTGGTCCGGGTGGGTGTGCAGCCCGACGGGGTCGCCGACATCAAGAAACTGGTCAAGGACCTCGACGGGGCCTTCAAGGCGATCCGTCCGGCGCTGGTCCCGGCTGTCGACCTGGCCGACCTGCCCGAGCGGGTGGCCAAGGCCGAGCCGGGCGACCTCGTCGAGGTGGTGACCCTCCGCGAGGAGGCGTACCGCCAGATCAAGCCCCGGATCTACGACCTGCCCGGCACCAAGTTCGTCTCCGACAAGCTCGACCTGGCGCCCACCCGGGAGTTCGCCCGCGCGCTGCTCGGCTCGGTCGACCCGGCGCAGGCCGACGACCTGGCCGCGCACCCCGACCGGTACGTGGTGGGTGACCTGGTCGGGCATGGCGGGTTGCAGGGCCGGTACGACGAGCGGCTGCGCGGCAACCCCGGGCTGACGGTGGTGGTCGAACGCCCCGCCGAGGGCGGCAAGCTGGAGCCCACCGGCACCGAGTTGTTCCGCCGCGAGCCCCAGGCCGGGCAGGCGCTCAAGACGACACTGGACGTGGCCGCCCAGAACGCCGCCGACGCCGCGCTGCGTCCCGAGGCGCGCCGGGCCTCGCTGGTGGCGGTACGGATCAGCGACGGCTCCGTGCTCGCCGTGGCGAACGGACCCGGGCCAGCCGGCGAGAACCTGGCCTTCAACGCCCAGGTGCCGCCCGGTTCCACATTCAAGATGGTCAGCGCGCTCGGCCTGCTGGACCGGGGCGCGGTCACCCTCGACGGGCCGGTGGACTGCAAGAAGACAGTCACCGTCGACGGCCGGTCCTTCAAGAACTCGGACAACTTCGAGTTGGGCTCGGTGCCGTTCCGCACCGATTTCGCCAAGTCCTGCAACACCGCGTTCGCCACGCTGGCCCCGAAGTTGGGCGGCGACGGGCTGGCCGCCGCCGGTCGTACGCTGGGCCTGGAGGGTCAGTGGGACCTCGGCGTCGACGCTTTCACCGGCAAGGTGTCGACCGGCGGGAGCCCCGCCGAGCAGGCCGCCGCCTCGTTCGGGCAGGGCACCACACTTGTCAGTCCGCTGGCCATGGCCGGTGCCACCGCGGCAGTCGCGCGCGGCCGGTTCGAGCAGCCGCAACTTCTTGTGGACCCCGCGCCGGCCAAGCCGGCCCCGGCCGGCGAACAGCTCAAGCCGGAGTCCGTCTCGGCGCTGCGCACCATGATGCGCGAGGTGGTGACCACCGGCACCGGCACCGCGCTCAGGGACGTGCCGGGCGGCGAGGTGTACGGCAAGACCGGCACCGCCGAGTACGACAACAACCCGGCCCACACGCACGCCTGGTTCGTGGGCTGGCGGGGCGATGTCGCGTTCGCCGTGTTCGTCGAGAAGGGCGGCGCCAGCACCGCCTCAGCCATCCCGATCGCCGAACGCTTCCTGCGCGCCCTCCCGACCCCCTGAGGCTCGCCGCCATGAGGGAGTTGATCAATCTGGGGGACGGGTGCGTCTGGGCCGAGGACACCGGGGGCGGCCTGCCACCGGTCGTGCTACTGCATCCGGGCGTCGGCGATTCCCGCATCTGGAACCCCGTCTGGGAGCGACTCGCCGGGCAGCACCGGCTGATCCGGTACGACGCGCGGGGCTTCGGCCGCTCCGCGCCGGCCGGGCGATTCTCCCGGTTGGACGACCTGCGTCGGGTGCTTGACCGGCTCGGCGTCGGGCCGGCGTTGTTCGTCGGTTGCAGCATGGGTGGCGGAACAGCGCTCGACCTCGCCCTCGCCGAGCCGGATCGGGTTCGCGGGATGGTGCTGGCATGTCCCGGCATTTCCGGCGCCCCGCCCTCCCACGATCCCGATGACGAGCCGGACAGCGCCGACCCGGAGACCTTCGTCGAGCAGGGTGTCGCCCGCTGGGCCCGGGCCGGCCGCGACCCGCTCGTCGTCGATCTGCTGCGTTCGGCGGTCCGGTTCTGGCTCAACTGGGGCGATACCTTCGTCGACGACGGCGACGCGTGGTCCCGGCTGGAGGACGTTGCTACTCCCTGCGTGCTGCTGCTCGGCGATCTCGAACGGCGGTCGTTCGTCCCGTCCTGCGTCGAGGCCGCGCGGCGCATTCCCGGCTGCCGCCTTGTGCGAATACCCGGCGCCGACCACTTCGTGCCGCTGCGGACGCCCGATGCCGTGGTGGAGGCGCTGCGCTCGCTGCCGCGCTGACCGGACCGGCTACCAGTTGCTCAGATCGCCGACAGGGCTGCGGGAAACCTGGCCGCGACCAACATCCGAGCGGCGCTACCGCGGTGGGATGGTTGACGTCCAGTGGGGTGCCGCCTCGGCGACGGCGACGCTGGACCCGTCGGTCTAGGCGGGTGTGGGGTGCTCGGGGGTGGAGGGCGAACTGCGGCGTAGCAGGCCGGGGCCGGCCGACGCCGGTGGGCCCACCGGCTCCGGTTCGACCGGGGTGCCGGCCGGCCCGGAGTGGACCGGCGCGAGGACATCGGCCGGCCCGAGGTCAGCTGGCGACTCGCTGTCCGTTGGCGTACCGGCGCCGGGCTGCTCGGCCGGCGCGGGCACTCCGGCCAGCGACCGGACGGCGGTGTCGGTACCGTTCCGCGCACCCGCCAGGTCGCCCAGGTCGTGCTGCCCGTCCCCGGCTGCGGGTCGCGGCGTCCCGGACCGCTCGGCGGCGAACGTGGTGCGGCCGGTGTCGCGTCGGGAGGCGGGGGTGGGCCGGGCCGGGAGCAGGCGCGGCGGCACCGCCTCCGGGGCGGTGACCGGTGCCAGACCCGCGACCACGGTGTTGACGATCTCGGCGGCGTACGAGCCGTCCGGGTCGTAGTCGGGGTCGAAGACGGTCAGCTCGACGCCGAGGCAGTGCGGGGTGTCGACCAGGCCGGCGAGCAGGATCTCCAGCTCGGCGAAGGCGATGCCGCCCGGGTCGGGGGCGTCCACGGCGGGCATCACCGCCGGGTCGAGCACGTCCACGTCGATGTGCACCCAGTAGCCCGCGCAGTCGGCGAGCTGCTCGTGTGCCCACTGCGCCGTGCGGGCTGCGCCCTCGGCGCGCAGCGCCGGCACCGGCCGGGTGGTGATCCCGGCCGCCTGGAGGTCGAGTCGGTACTCGTCCTGCGCCCGGATGCCGAGCACCACCACGTCGATGTCGCGGAAGTAGGGTCGGCGTCCCTCCAGGGCGGCCAGGTCGGCCTGGCCGCGCCCGGTGACCAGGGCCAGGTCCTCCCCCGCGGCGGCACCAACGTAGGAGGCGTTGCCGGGGTGCCGGAAGTCGGAGTGCCCGTCCACGAAGACCAGGCCGATCCGCCCGCCGACCGCCTCACCGAGGCGGTGCATGGCCAGCGCCGAGCCGAGCAGCACCGAGCAGTCGCCGCCCAGCACCACCGGGAACTCGCCCCGGTCGATGATCGAGCCGATCCGCTCGGCGAGGGCGAGGGAGTAGTCGGCGATCTCCCGCGCGTGGCACACCCCGTCGCCGGGCCGCCAGTCACCCGGGTCGTAGCGGGGTGGGGTGATGCATCCGGCGTCGCGGGCGCGCAGCCGGGGCAGCAGGTCGTGGTCGCGCAGCGCTCCGGGCGCCTTGGCGCAGCCCGGGACCGACGTGGGCGTGGGCGGCCGTAGACCGAGATTTGTCGGCGCGTCGAGGACGGCGATCCGGCGCATCATGAGCTCCCGTCCTCGGTGGTCGGGCGGGCCGGCCGGAACGCCGGCCCGCGCTGGCGTGCTAGGAACTCAGAACAGGGCGCTGGCCAGGGCACGACGTGCCGAGGCGACCGCCGGGTCGTCCGGCCCGGCGATGGTGAACAGCGACACCAGGTGCTGGCGGACCGTCTCCCGGTCCTCGCCGGCGGTCCGCCGGACCAGGCCGACGAGCCGGGCGTACGCCTGCTCGGCCAGGCCGCTGAGCACCTCGATGTCGGCGGCCAGCAGCTGGGCGGCCACGTCGTCGGGGGCACTCTCGGCGGCGGCCAGCGCGGTGGCCGGGTCGGCGCCGGCCACCCGGCGGGCCACCCCGACCTGGGCGAGGCCGGCCTCGGCCGCGGCGTCCGCCGGGGAGTCGGCGAGGATCTTGCGGTACGCCCGCTCGGCGGCGTCCAGGTCACCGCTCATCAGGGCGTCGTCCGCCTCGTCGAGGCGCGGGTCCTCCGGTTCGGCGACGGTCACGCCGCCGGCCTTGAGCACGGCCTGGAGCCATTGGCGCAGCTGCGCCTCGGGGACCACGCCGGAGAAGGCGTCGATGGGCTGGCCGCCGACCACCGCGTACACCATGGGGATGCCCTGGACCCGGAACATCTGGGCGATCCGCGGGCTCTGCTGCACGTCGACCCGGGCGAGCACCCAGGCGCCGCCACTCTCGGCGGCCAGCCGCTCCAGCACCGGGGCGAACTCGTCACTCTCGGGGAAGCCGGCTGCGCCGAAGAAGACGACGACGGGCATGGCCATCGACCGTTCGAGCACCTCGGACTGGATTGTCGCTTCGGTGACGTCGACGATGGCGCCGTCACCGCCGTCACCGCCGGCGCCGGCGCCTGGCGCGCCGGTGGACGGGCCGCCCTGCGGGGGTGCGCCGGGGCGGGTACTGGCTGGTGCGGGGCCGCGCAGCGTGCTGAGGTCGACCGCGCCGCGGGTGAAGATCGACGAGGTGATCCGTGGGTCGCTCATGGTTACCTAGTCTCGCACGCGAGCCCGGGTTCTCAGCTCACCCGCAACTCCGACGTTGCAACTCTCACCCCCACCCGAACACCCCCGCGATCTTGCACTTTCGTTCGCCCACAAGAGCCGCATACGGCATATCTCGGGGCAGCAAGTGCAAGATCGCGGGGAGAGTGGGGCCTCAGAAGCGCGCCGGCTCCCGGTAGGTGCCCCACTCGGCGCGCAGCGCGTCGCAGATCTCGCCGAGGGTGGCCTCGGCGCGGACGGCGTCGAGCATCGCGGGGATCATGTTCTCGTCGGTGCGGCTGGCCTCGACCATCCGGGCGACCGCGGCCTTGACCGCTGCGTCGTCCCGTCCGGCCTTGCGCTCGGCGAGCACCCGGCGCTGCTCCAGCTCCACCTCGTGCGAGATGCGCAGGATCTCCAGCTCCTTGGCGACGGTGCCGGTGTGGCAGTTGACGCCGACGATCTTCTTGTCGCCCTTCTCGAGGGCCTGCTGGTAGACGAAGGCCGACTCGGCGATGTGCCCGGTGAACCAGCCGTCCTCGATGCCGCGCAGGATGCCCGAGGTCATCGGGCCGATCTGGTGCGGCCCCTCCCCGCCGAGCTGCCGGATCCGGGCGAAGATCTCCTCCGCCTCGGCCTCGATCTTGTCGGTCAACGCCTCGACGTACCAGGAGCCGCCGAGCGGGTCGGCGACGTTCACCACGCCGGTCTCCTCCATCAGCACCTGCTGGGTCCGCAGGGCGATCTCGGCGGACTCGTCGGTGGGCAGCGCGAGTGTCTCGTCGAGGGCGTTCGTGTGCAGCGAGTTGGTCCCGCCTAGCACCGCCGCGAGGGCCTCCACGGCCGTGCGTACGACGTTGTTGACCGGCTGCTGGGCGGTCAGCGACACCCCTGCGGTCTGCGTGTGGAACCGCAGCCACAGGGCCTTCTCGCTGGTGGCGCCGTAGACGTCACGCAGCCAGCGGGCCCAGATCCGGCGGGCGGCGCGGAACTTGGCGATCTCCTCGAAGAAGTCGAGGTGCGAGTCGAAGAAGAAGCTCAGACCCGGCGCGAAGACGTTCACGTCCAGCCCCCGCGACAGGCCCAGCTCGACGTAACCGAAGCCGTCGGCGAGGGTGTACGCCAGTTCCTGCGCGGCGGTCGAGCCGGCCTCGCGGATGTGGTAGCCGGAGACCGACAGCGGCTTGTACCGCGGGATCTCGGCCGCGCAGTACTCCATCAGGTCGCCGATGAGGCGCAGGTGCGGCTCCGGGTCGAAGAGCCACTCCTTCTGCGCGATGTACTCCTTGAAGATGTCCGTCTGGAGGGTGCCGTCCAACGTGGACAGGTCGGCGCCCTGCCGCTCGGCGGCGACCAGGTACATGCAGAACACAGGCACTGCCGGGCCGGAGATGGTCATCGACGTGGTGACGCCGGCCAGGTCGATGCCGTCGAAGAGCGCCTGCATGTCGGTGGCCGTGTCGATGGCGACGCCGCAGTGCCCGACCTCGCCGAGCGCCTGCGGGTCGTCCGAGTCGCGGCCCATCAGCGTCGGCATGTCGAACGCGACGGACAGGCCGCCACCGCCGGCACCGAGGATCATCTTGTAACGCTCGTTCGTCTGCTGGGCGTTTCCGAAGCCGGCGAACTGCCGGATCGTCCAGGTCCGCCCCCTGTAGCCGGTCGGATACAGACCCCTGGTGTACGGATACTCGCCGGGCCAGCCGATCCGCTCGAAGCCCGGGTACGCGCTGCCCTCCGGCGGCCCGTAGACCGGCTCGACAGGCATCCCGGAGAGCGTGGTGAAGTCGGCGTCACGCTTGCGCGCGCCGTCGTACCGGGCCTGCCAGCGTGCCCGTCCGGCGTCGATCTCGTCGGCGTCCATGCGCGGGGCTCCTCCTCGGGTCCTCGATTGCCCATCGAGTGTAGAGCCCCGACCTGAACGATCGCTAAGTCAACTCGTACCGGTGGGTAACCAGGTCAGGAGGTCGGAGTCGCGGGCGCGCCCATCGCCACGTCGTCGACCCGGATGTTGACCTCGTCGACCCGCAGCCCGTACGCCTCGACCGCCTCGGTCACGCGGGCCCGCACCTGGCTCGTCACCTCGGGCACGGGCTGACCGGCCTGGATCACCAGCACCAGATTGATCACGGCCGCGTCCCCGGAGACGTGGGCCGAGCAACCCCGCCGGGCGTCGCCGACCTGGTCCAGCCCGACACGATCGAGGACCGCGTTGAAGAACCTCGCGATGTCCCCACCCATCTCGGCCACCCCGGGCACCGAACTGGCGGCGGCGACGGCGATCTTCTCGATCACCTCGTCGGAGACCTTCGTCGTCCCGCCGGCCACCGCCGGCACCGTGCCCAGCTCGCGCGTCGCCTCGTCACTCACGTACCGCTCCCCTGCCGTCGTCCCGCGCCGGCCCCGGCCGGGGCCCCGCACGGGCGGAGCCCGCGCGCCGCGAGCCTACTGCCTCCCGGCGCGCGGTAACCGTCCCCCGTGGACACGTGCGCGCACTCCTCGCGGCGGTTCGCTATCTTGCCCGCCATGGCATCGATTACCGCCGCCGCTCTGGCGGGCTCCACGGTCGTCCTCCTGGTCGGGGTATGGCTGGTGCGGGTCTACAACAAGCTGGTGCGGATGCGTAACCAGGTGGATGCGTCCTGGTCCCAGATCGACGTACAACTCAAGCGCCGCCACGACCTGATCCCGAACCTGGTCGAGACCGTCAAGGGGTACGCGTCGCACGAGCGCGACACCCTGGCCGCCGTGCTGGCCGCACGCGGCGAGGCGATCACGCACACCGGTGGTGACCCGGGCCGGGCCGACGCCGAGAACGCGCTCGGTCAGGCTCTGGGTCGTCTCGTCGCGCTCGCCGAGGCGTATCCGCAGTTGCGGGCGAGCGAGAACTTCACGGCGATGCAGAGTGAGCTGGCGACCACCGAGGACAAGATCGCTTATGCCCGGCAGTTCCTGACGTACGCCGTGCAGCAGTACAACACGGCGATCCAGAGCTTCCCCACGAACCTGGTCGCCGGCCCGCTCGGCTTCCACAGGCGCGAGTTGTTCACCTCCGACGACTCGGACCGTTGCGTCGTCGCGGTCGGTCTCTGAGCCGTGGCGGACCTCATCCTCGCCGGCGTCGCCGTCGGGCTCTGGTTCCTCGCGTACGGAGCTTGCCGGATCGCCACCCGTCCGGCCCCACGAGCGGCCGGACCGGCGACGATGGACCTCGGCCCGGAGCCGCCGGCCGTGGTGAGCCTGCTGGTCAACGGCGGGTCGACGGGCACGGGAACGACGGAGTCGATCCTGCTCGACCTGGCCGCGGCCGGCTGGTACGAGCTGCGACAGCCGGACGCCGACCCCCGTGGCACCACCATCCATCTCGCCGGGGCGCACCCGGACGAGAGCGGCCTACGACCGTACGAACGGCAGGTCCTCGCGCGGGTCCGTGGGCTCGCCGTCGACGGGGTGGTGCCGCTCACCGCGCTGGCCTTCCGCGACGCGGACGAGTCGAAGGACTGGAACGGCCACCTGCGCGCCGCAGTGGTGGCCGACGCCCGGGCGGCCGGGTTGTCCCGGCGTCGGTTCGGGCGGACGATGATGACCGCGCTGTACCTCGGGGCGGTCACGGTGGGCGTGGTCTGCGGCCTGGTGGCCGTGTACCGCACGCACCTGCGCTGGACGTTCCTTCTCTCGCTCACCGTCGCCGTGGTGCTCGCGGGCCTCGTGCAGCGTGTCGGCGAGCGCGCGACCCCGGCGGGACTGGACGCCACCTCCCGGTGGCTCGCGGTAGGCACCTGGCTGCGTAACCACGAGCAGTTCGCCGAGCTGCCACCCTCGGCGGTGGCGGTCTGGGACCGCTACCTCGCGTACGGGGCCGCGCTGGGCGTCACCCGCCGCGCCCTCGACGTGCTCGGCCTCGACGCCGGCGACCAGCGTGAGCTCTGGTCGTCGTACCGGGGCGGCTGGCGCCGGATCCGGGCGCGCTGTCCACGGCTACGGCCCGGGTACGGCAGCACCACCCGTGCGCTGCTCGGTCAGGCGCTGCTGCTCGTGGTCGCGGGAACGTTCGTGCTGGGCGTCGCCGGTCACTCCGGCTGGTATGCGCTGCCGGGGTACGTGCTGCTCGCCGGTGCGGCATACCTGCTGGGCGGCGCGTTGGTGGACCGGACGCGGTCGGTGACCGTCACCGGTCAGGTGCTGGCGCTGCGCCCACACTGGCGGGACAGCCGGCGACTGATCCACCTGGTACTCGACGACGGGACCGCCGACGAGACCACCGCATGGGGGCTGCCCGGCGGGTGGGGAGGCCGCTGCCGGCCGGGCGACGTCGTGACGATCACCGGGCGGCCGTGGAGCAGGCGGGTCGGCGCCCTGACCGTCCGCTCGTCGGCGGACCCGGAACCCGAGCAGACCGGCGTGCTGGTCACGGACGTGTTCGGCGAGGTGGATCATATGCGTGCCGGGCCGCTTCCGATCTCCGTCGAGGACGTGGCACGGGTCGTCGGTCAACAGGTACGCGTGCGACGCCTGCCGCGACGCGTCGACTTCCGCTCCGAGCGCGACAACAGCACAGTGCTGCGCGCCGCCTGGGCGGACGGTACGGCCGGGCAGATCGCGTGGCGGGCCAACGCCCGTGGCGTCGCCACCCCGCTGCCGGGCATCGGCGACGAGGCGTACGCCAGCGGCGACAAGGTGGTGCTGCGCGTCGGTGACATCACGCTGGTCCTCACCGCGCTCGGCAGCGGGCGGATCGGGACGCCGCACCTTCCATGGCTGCTCACCAGATGCGCACGCGACGCCCTCACGGCCGCCTGAGCCACCGCCCGGTGCGCCGTCGGGCTGCGGATCAGGAGCCGAGCTGATCGAGCAGCTCGTCCGCCGCCGCGTACGGGTCGAGCGAACCCTCGGCGACCTTGGCGGCGAGCGTCGACAGCTCCGTACCGTCGCGCAGTGAACCGATCCGGGCGCGGAGGGTGCCCAGCGCGATGGCCTCGATCTCGGCGGCGGCCCGCGCCTCCTGCCGGCGGCGCAGCTCGCCGTGCTCCACCAGCCAGCCGCGGTGCTTGTCGATGGCGGCGGCGATGTCGTCGATGCCCTCACCCCGGGCGGCGACCGAGCGGACGACCTGCGGTCGCCACTGCCCCGGCCCGCGCTCACCGAGGGCGATCATGCCCTGGATGTCGCGGACGGTGGCGTCGACGCCGTCCCGGTCGGCCTTGTTGACGACGAAGACGTCGGCGATCTCCAGGATGCCGGCCTTGACCGCCTGGATGGCGTCACCCATGCCGGGGGCGAGCAGCACGAGCGTGGTGTCGGCCAGCGAGGCGACCTCCACCTCGGCCTGCCCGACGCCGACGGTCTCCACAAGCACCACGTCGCAACCGGCGCCCTCCAGCACCCGGACCGCCTGCGGCGTCGCCGCGGCCAGCCCGCCGAGATGCCCCCGGCTGGACATGGACCTGATGTAGACGCCGGGATCGGTGGCGTGGTCCTGCATGCGCACCCGGTCGCCGAGGATCGCGCCGCCGGTGAACGGGCTGGACGGGTCCACGGCCAGCACGCCTACGCGGTGACCGCGTGCCCGCAGCGCGCGGACCAGCTCGTTGGTGGTCGTCGACTTGCCCACGCCCGGCGAGCCGGTCAACCCGACCACCTGGGCCTGCCCGGCGTACGGCGCGAGCGCGGCGGCGATCTGCGGCAGCAGCGCGTCGCCGTTCTCGACAAGGGTGATCAGGCGGGCGACCGCGCGGGGGTCACCCGCGCGGGCCCGCTCCACGAGCTGGGGTACGTCCCGGCTGCGGCGCACCGATCCGGTGGCCGCGGTCGGGACGTTCTCGACAGCTTCGCTCACTGAACAATCCTTGTTCGCGACTGCGGGGCTCGCAGACCCGGCTCACTCCTCGCGCTCACTGCGCCGACTCGGCCTTGCCCGGCACATGGATGATCAGCGCGTCGCCCTGGCCACCGCCACCGCACAGCGCCGCCGCGCCGGTGCCGCCGCCGCGCCGCTTCAACTCGAGGGCGAGGGTGAGCACCAGCCGAGCGCCGGACATGCCGATCGGGTGACCCAGCGCGATCGCGCCGCCGTTGACGTTGACCTTGTCCGCGCTGATTCCCAGGTCCCGGGTGGACTGGATGCCCACCTGCGCGAACGCCTCGTTGATCTCGATGAGGTCCAGGTCCTCCACGCTCAGGCCGCCCTTCTTCAGGGCGTGGTTGATCGCGTTGGACGGCTGCGAGTGCAGGGAGTTGTCCGGGCCCGCCACGTTTCCGTGCGCGCCGATCTCGGCGAGCCAGGTCAGCCCCAGCTCCTTGGCCTTGGCCTTGCTCATGACGACCACTGCGGCAGCGCCGTCGGAGATCGGCGAGGAGCTGCCTGCGGTGATCGTGCCGTCCTTGGCGAAGGCGGGACGCAGCTTGGCAAGCGACTCGACTGTGGTGTCCGGGCGGATGCCCTCGTCGTCACCGATCACCAGCGGGTCGCCCTTGCGCTGCGGGATCAGCACCGGGGTGATCTCCTCGGCGAAGTGGCCGTTCTTCTGCGCGGCGGCGGCCCGCTGGTGGCTGGCGGCCGCGAAGGCGTCCTGCTCCTCGCGGGAGATGCCGTGCTTCGTGCCGATCCGCTCGGTCGACTCGCCCATCGAGCAGCAGTCCCAGGCGTCGCTGAGCCCGTCGTGGGCCATGTGGTCCTTGACCACCACGTCGCCGTACTTGTAGCCGGAGCGCTGGCCCATCAGCAGGTGCGGGGCGTTGGTCATCGACTCCATGCCACCGGCCACCACGATGTCGAACTCGCCGGCCCGGATCAGCTGGTCGGCCAGGGCGATGGCGTCCAGGCCGGAGAGGCAGACCTTGTTGATGGTCAGCGCGGGCACCGACATCGGTACGCCGGCCTCGACCGCCGCCTGCCGAGCCGGGATCTGGCCCGCGCCGGCCTGGAGCACCTGCCCCATGATCACGTACTGGACCTGGTCCGGGCTCACGCCGGCCCGCTCCAGGGCCGCCTTGATGGCGATGCCGCCGAGCTTCGTGGCGGGAAGGTCCTTGAGGTTGCCCAGCAGCCGCCCCATGGGGGTGCGCGCGCCGCTGACGATCACCGAAGCCATGCCTGCCTCCGAGGGGGGTGCCGAGCTGTACGCCTTAACGATTGTTCGGCCAGACTAGCGCCATGACTGAGAACTCCCCCGTCGAGCCCGGTGCGGACTACGTCACAGACATCGGGCTTCGCAAGATCGACCACGTCGGGATCGCCGTGGCCGACCTGGACGCCGCGATCGACTTCTACCAGCGGACGTTCGGGATGCGCTGCGTGCACGTCGAGACCAACGCCGAGCAGGGCGTACGGGAAGCGATGCTGGCCGTCGGCCCGGGCGCCGAGGGTGGCTGCGTGCAGTTGCTCGCCCCGCTCACGCCCGAGTCGACGATCGCGAAGTTCCTGGACCGCAACGGGCCGGGCGTGCAACAGGTCGCGTACACGGTGGCGGACATCGACGTGGCGTGCGCGGCGCTGCGCGAGCGGGGCGTACGGCTGCTCTACGACGAGCCGCGGCGCGGCACCGCGGACAGCCGGATCAACTTCGTGCACCCCAAGGACGCGGGCGGCGTCCTGGTCGAGCTGGTCCAACCCGCCCCCACCCCCCACTGACCCCCGGACCCACGCCCGAACCCCCTGTTGATCAAGAGGGTTTGCGTCATCCCGCGCGTCGCAGGTGACCGAAAGCTCTTGATCAACGAGGGGTGGCGTCCCCTGGAGGACGGGGTGCGCGCACGTCAGTGCGCGGTTGGCGGGTTGGTTGGACACCTTCACGCATCGGCGGATGCAGTTTTTCACAGAGGACTTCCGGCTTTAGCTACCGTTCAGTAACGTCCCGGCCCACAGGAGCGCGACCGGTGCCGGATGTGTCGAATGCCGACATGGCGGTCGTGCCCACCGGCGCCGACGATGGCAGCACCCGGGCCCGTGCGGGTGCGGACGAACCGGAGGTCACCGTGCAGGACATCCTCGAAGCGATCATGGCGGCGGAGGAATCGAATGATCCGGACCGCGAGCTGGCCGGCGTCGCCGGGCTGCCCGTACCGGAGAGCTACCGGGGTGTGGTGGTCCGCGCCGAGGAGTCCCGGATGTTCGACGGCATGGCCACCCGGGACAAGGACCCGCGCAAGGCCCTGCACGTGCAGGAGGTGCCGACGCCGGAGCTGGCGCCGGGCGAGGCACTGATCGCGGTGATGGCCAGCGCGATCAACTACAACACGGTGTGGACGAGCATCTTCGAGCCGGTGTCCACCTTCAAGTTCCTCAAGCGCTACGGCCGGCTCTCCGAGCTGACCCGCCGGCACGACCTGCCGTACCACGTGGTCGGCTCGGACGCCGCGGGCGTGGTGCTACGCACCGGCCCCGGGGTCACCAGGTGGGCCGCCGGCGACGAGGTGGTCGCGCACTGCCTCTCGGTCGAGTTGGAGGACGCGGCCGGGCACGACGACACGATGCTCGACCCGCAGCAGCGGATCTGGGGCTTCGAGACCAACTTCGGTGGGCTGGCCGAGCTGGCCGTGGTCAAGGCCAACCAGCTGATGCCCAAGCCGCGCCACCTGAGCTGGGAGGAGGCGGCGAGCCCGGGGCTTGTCAACTCGACCGCGTACCGGCAGCTCGTCTCGCACCACGGCGCCAACATGAAGCAGGGCGACGTCGTGCTGATCTGGGGCGCGTCCGGTGGCCTCGGCGGGTACGCCACCCAGATGGCGCTCAACGGCGGCGCGATCCCGGTCTGCGTCGTCTCCTCGCCCGAGAAGGCCGAGCTGTGCCGCAGCATGGGCGCGGAGCTGGTCATCGACCGGGCCGCGGAGGGCTTCCGCTTCTGGAAGGACGAGGAGACCCAGGACCCGGACGAGTGGCGGCGGTTCGGCGAGCGGATCCGCGAGCTGACCGGCGGCGAGGACCCGGACATCGTGTTCGAGCACCCGGGTCGGGAGACGTTCGGCGCGAGCGTCTACGTGGCCCGGCGCGGCGGGACGATCGTGACCTGCGCGTCCACGAGCGGTTTCCAGCACCAGTACGACAACCGCTACCTGTGGATGCACCTCAAGCGGATCGTCGGCAGCCACTTCGCCAACTACCACGAGGCGTGGCAGGCCAACCGTCTGGTGGCGCTCGGCAAGGTGCACCCGACGGTGTCGCGTACCTACCCCCTGGAGCAGACCGGCCAGGCGGCGTACGAGGTGCACCGTAACGCCCACCAGGGCAAGGTCGGGGTGCGCTGCCTCGCCCCCACCGATGGGCTCGGTGTCCGGGACGGGGAGATGCGGGCCCGGTACGAGGACGCGATCAACCGGTTCCGGGGGCACTGACGGGCCACCGTCCGGACGGATGAGCAGCGGATGGCCAATGCCGTGATCGGCCATTGTTCTTCCGCCCCCAATAGCGCGACATCGCTTCGGATCGAACAAAGGGCCACGGGTCGTCCCCGTGGCCCTTTTCCATGTCACGCTGCGTGGCGTCCGTCCCGCCCGGGACCTGCCAAGATCGGCGATTGGTCCGGCATCGCCGAACGCGGAAGTTGACCATGTAAAGAGGACACGAAAGCTGCGCACCGCTCTTGCGAAGCACCCTGGGGCGTCTGCCAGTATGTCCCAATGCCCCAGCAGCAGTCCTCCCCTCTCGCGTTCTTCGATAACGCGAACTCGCAGCCAGATTTCACCGTTGGCCTGCGCGGATACAACACTCACCAGGTCGATGACTTCCTCGGCCGGATGACCGCCGCGCTGACCCAGTCCGAGCAGGCCCGTGCCGAGGCCGAGCAGCGGATGAACGACGCCCAGCGTCGCCTCCGCCAGGCCGAGCAGCGCATGAGCGCGCTGGAGCAGAAGCTCGCCGACACGAACAAGCAGCTCGAAGAGAACAGCCGGCCCACCCTCTCCGGGCTCGGCACCCGCGTCGAGCAGATCCTCCGGCTCGCCGAGGAGCAGGCGAACGATCACCGCAACGAGGCAAAGCGCGAGTCGGAGGGCATCCTCTCCGCCGCCCGCCTCGAGGCGCGCGAGATCACCGACAAGGCCCGCGCCGAGGCCGCCGCGATGAAGGCGAGCGCCGAGCGCGAGGCCGGTAACCTGCGCACCGCCGCCGAGCGCGAGGCCGCCGAGGTCCGGGTGCAGGCCCGCCGCGAGGCCGACACCCTGCGCGCGGACGCCGACCGCGAGACCAAGCAGCTGCGTACGGTCACCGCGCACGAGGTGGCCGAGCTGAAGTCGACCGTGGAGCGGGAGGTCGCCACCCTGCGCGCCACCGCGGAACGGGAGATCACCCAGCAGCGGGCCAAGGCCGCCCGCGAGGCGGAGGAGAAGCGGGCCGAGGCGACCAAGCTGCTCACCGACGCGCGCGACAAGCGCGACAAGGATCTGCAGGCCCTGGAGCTTCAGCTGGCCGAGCGTCGGGAGAAGGCGGAGCGCGAGGAGTCCGAGCGGCACGCCGCCCAGGTCGCGCAGACCCAGAAGCTGGTGAGCGAGGCCGAGCAGCGGGCGCGTGCAGCGCAGGAGCGGGCCAAGGAGATCGAGCAGCGCGCCGAGGCCCGTCGGGTCGAGTCGGAGCGCAACGCCGCCGAGACTGTCGACAAGGCCAAGGCCCTGTCGGAGAAGACGCTCAACGAGGCCAAGGCCGAGTCGCAGCGCCTGCTCACCGAGGCCCGCACCGAGGCGGAGCTGACCACGCAGGCCGCCCGCCGCGAGGTCGAGGACCTCACCCGGCAGAAGGACGCGGTCACCTCGCAGCTCGGCCAGATGCTCTCCGGGCTCGCCGGCATCGTGCCCGGCGTGCCGGCGGCGGCCGCTCCGGCTGCCAAGCCGGCGGAGGCCAAGAAGACCGAGGCCGGTCAGGACCGGGTCACCGCGGAGACCGCCGGCTGACGCCAGGCGTCAGGTTGGGGCATCGACGGCGCGAGGTGACACCGGGTAACCGGTGTGACCTCGCGCCGTATGCGTTTCCCAGCCCTTGGCATTCGGTGCCGGCAACGGAGTGAACTAGCTCCCACAAGGGGCGTCCGTATCGCCCCAGCCGGGGGCGATGCGTGTGAGGATGGGGGCATGTCGCACGGCGAGGAACTGTTCGCTCTCGGCGGGGACGTGACGACGGAGCCCAGCTTCGAGTCCGCTCTGCGGGGGTACGAGAAGAAACAGGTCGACAGGTACGTCGCGCGTGCCGAGCACGAGATCGCGACACTCGCCGCCGAACGGGAACAGGCCTACACACAGATCCACAAGCTCGCCGGCCAGGTCGAGGTGCTGCAACGCGACCTCACCCAGGTCCGCAAGCAGATGAACGTGGTGGACCGGGCGTCGTTCCGACACCTGGGCCCCCGGGTCGAGTCGATCCTCACTCTCGCCGAGGAGCAGGCCGAGCAGATCTTGTCGGCGGCCAACGAGGAGATCGAGGCCCGTCGTGCCGCCGCCGAGCACATCGTCGAGGAGGCCCGCGAGCAGGCTGCGCGGGCGCTGAAGGACTTCGAGATCGCGCTCGCCGCGCGGCGCGCCGAGGAGGATCGGCACAGCAACGCCCGGCGCGCGGAGGCGGAGGCGACGCTCCAGGCGGCGAAGGACGAGTCGGCGAAGCTGCGCAAGGCCGCCCAGGACGCGTTGGCGAAGGCCCAGCAGGAGGCCACCCAGCTGCGGGACACCGCCAAGGAGATCCACACCCGGGCCCAGCAGGAGGCCACCAAGCTGCGCGAGGCCGCCCGCGAGGCGCTTACCACCGCGCGGCAGGAGGCCGGCGAGCTGCGCGAGGCCGCCAAGGAGGTGCACGCCAAGGCGCAGCAGGAGGCCAAGCGGCTCACCGACACCGCTACCGAGGCTGGTCGGGCCACCCACGCCAAGGCGCAGCAGGAGGCCAAGCAGATCATCGACGACGCGTCGATGGCCGGCCGCGCCACCCGGGCGAAGGCGCAGCAGGAGGCGGAGCGGGTGACCACGCAGGCCACCGAGTCGGCCAAGCGCAGCCGGGCCGAGACCGAGGCGTACGTGCAGCGGATGCGCACCGAGACCGAGGCGTACGTCAAGCACGCCCGGGCGCAGACCCAGCAGGAGTTGGGCGCGTGGCGGGCCGGGGTGGAGCAGGAGGTCAACTCCCGGCGGGAGGCGGCCGACCGGGAGCTGGCCCAGCGGCGCGCGACGGTCGAGCAGGAGTACGCGAAGCGCCGCGACGAGCTGGACAAGCAGCACAAGGCCCGCCAGCAGGAGTTGGAGGCCGGGTTCGCAAGCCGCCAGCAGGAGCTGGAGTCGGGCGTCACGGCTCGCCGCGACGAGCTGGAGAACGAGCACTCCACGCGTAAGGACGCCCTGGAGACCGAGTACACCACCCGCAAGAACGAGATCGAGCAGGGCGCCGAGGCGATCCGCCAGGCGGCCGAACGGGACGCGGCGGCGATGCGCCAACGCGCCGAGTCGGAGGCCGCCGAGCTGCTGAGTCGCGCCGAGACCGAGGCGGGCGACAAGCGCCGCAAGGCCGACGAGCACGTGGCGGCCTCACGTCGCCAGTTCGAGGAGTACGCGGCCACCACCCAGCAGCACCTCGCCACCACCCAGCAGCACCTGGCCGCCACCCAGCAGGAGGCGGCGGCCGGCCGGCAGCAGCTCGCCCAGGTGATGTTGGAGATTGCGCAGGCCCAGCAGCAGCTCGCCGACCTGCGGCAGGAGACCTGGAAGTCGCGGCAGGAGTCCGACGAACTCCAGCGGCAGATGGCCGACCTGCGGTTGCAGAGCACCGCCGGCCCGCTGGACGGCCCGACCGCGCCGGACACCGGCGACGATGCGAGCACGAGCGCAGCCGACGACGGCGCGGCTGTCTCCGACGCGGCGACCGTCGGCGCGGGCACGTCGCAGGGGTCGGGTGCGGCCACCGGCCTCAAGACGTCGGGTGCGACCACCGGCCTCAAGACCGAGCCCGCCGACGGCCGTCAGCCGGTGAACGCCGGTGCCGAGGACGCCGGGCAGTCCACCACCCGGCCGGTGGCCGAGCCGGTGACCACAGTCGACGGAGGCGCGGCCAGCGCCGGGGTGGACGGGGAGCCGACCGTGGCCGCCGTTCCGGGCGTGGGTGGTCGGGACGCCAAGCCGACCAAGATCACCAGCACCGGTGAGAACGGCAAGCGGCCCAGCAAGCCGACCACCGACGAGCGCAGCGCCAAGCCCAGCAAGGTCACCATCGAGAAGGACTGACGGGTACGGCCTCCACGCGTGCCCGTGGGTCGGCTCGGGGCAGGTACGGCAGCGGATTGACGGTCTCGTGGTCGGTCGCGACCATGAGGTGACTACGCTGCTGGCGCGTCGAGAAGAGACGTCGCCCGTCCCACCGCCTGCCCCCGGAGGTCCTGTGCCGCAGCACGATCCGTCGGCCGACGACCCGGACGTGACCCCCGGTCCCCCGCCCGCCGACCAGCCACCGATCGACCCCACGCCTGTCGAGACACCGGCGCCGGTGCCGGTTCCCGCGCCGGGCATCGACCCGGACGAGCCGCCCGCTGTCCCGTCGGGCAAGTTCGGCACTCCGGGGCGGCCGCTGCGGCGCAGCAGCTTCCTGATCGGCTTCACCGGCGCGTTGGGTGTGCTGCTGGCGTACACCCTCTATCTGGGGATTCGCAACGCCGGCGGCATCCTGGTGCTTGTGGTGATCGCGCTCTTCCTGGCGGTCGGCCTCAACCCGGCGGTGGTGCGGCTACGCCGCTGGGGCGTGCCGCACGGCCTGGCGGTCGCGGTGGTCGCGTTGACAGTGGTGCTGCTGCTCTGCGGCGGCGTGGTGGCGCTGGTCCCGCCGATCGTGACGCAGTCCGGGCAGTTCATCGACCAGATCCCCAGCCTGCTCGACGAGTTGCGCCGCAATCCGACTGTCAACGACCTGGTGGAGCGGTACGACGTGGTGGAGCGGGTGCAGAGCGCCGCGAACGCCGACACGATAGGTCGGGCGCTCGGCGGGGTGCTCGGCGGCGCTCAACTGATCTTCGGCACGGTGTTCCGGACGCTCACCGTGCTGGTGCTGACCATCTACTTCCTGGCGTACTTCAACCGGCTGCGGTCTTTGGGCTACGCGCTGGTCCCCCGGTCCCGGCGGGAGCGGGTGCAGCTGATCGGCGACGAGATCCTGACCAAGGTCGGCGCGTACATGGTCGGGGCGTTGAGCATCGCGGTGCTGGCCGGCGCGACCACATTCGTTTTCGCGTTGATCGTCGGGTTGCCGTACCCGTTCGCGCTGGCAGTGGTGGTCGCGGTGACCGACCTGATCCCGCAGATCGGCGCCACCCTGGGCGCGGTGATCGTGAGTCTTGTCGGCTTCGCCTCCGGCCTGCCCGTCGGCATCGCCTGCGTGGTGTTCTTCCTGATCTACCAGCAGGTGGAGAACTACCTGATCTACCCGAAGGTGATGCGGCGCTCGGTGGAGGTCAACGAGGTGGCCGCCCTGCTGGCCGCGCTGCTCGGGGTGGCCCTGCTTGGCGTGGTGGGCGCGTTGATCGCCATCCCCACGGTGGCGGCGCTGCAACTGATCCTGCGCGAGGTGGTGCTCCCCCGCCAGGAGCGGCGCTGAGCCGTCAGTCGCCCGGCTGCGGGACGGGTGTGTCGGCGAAGGCGGCCACCGTGCGGTCGGCGTACGCGCTGACGTCGCCGGACTCCATCGGGCCGTCCCAGCTGGTCGGCAGCGGCACCTCGACGGCCGGGTTGACCCGGCGGACGATCTCGTCGAGCACGGTCTCCGCGTCGCCCACCCAGAGGTGCTTGGCGCCCGGCACCCCGACGACCTCGGCCTGTGGCACTGCGGCGAACCGCTCCCGGGCCTCCGCCGGGCGCAGGTAGTCGTCGAACTCCGGCACCAGAGCCGTCAGGGGTCGACCCGAGGCAGCCCAGGTGGCCAGGTCCTCCGGGGCCGAGAAGCGCAGCGGCGGGGAGAGCAGGATCGCCCCGGCGACGGCCGGATCGCACCCGTGCATGAGGGCCAGGTCGGTGCCGAACGACCAGCCGACCAGCCAGATGTTCGGCAGTTCGGCGAACTCCGCGTACTCGATGGCGGCGGCCACGTCGTACCGCTCGCCCACCGCGCCGTCGAAGGCCCCCTCGCTGGTGCCGCGCACGCTGCTGGTGCCCCGGGTGTTGAACCGCAGCACGGCCAGGTCGGCGAGCGCGGGGAGCCGCCAGGCCGCCTTGCGGAACACGTGGCTGTCCATCATTCCGCCGTGCGTGGGCAGCGGGTGCAGGCAGACCAGTGTGGCGACCGGCGGCCGCTCCGCCGGCAGGGCCAACTCGCCGACCAGCCGCAACCCGTCGGCGGTGTGCAGCTCGATGTCCTCCCGGCGGCCGGGCAGGATCGACGACGCGCGGATCGGTGTGCTCACCGTCCAAGTCTGTCGCGAAGTGGCCGCCACCGCCCGCCCAGGCACGAACAGGGTGATCCAGGTCGCTCGACGCCAGCGTTTCAGTAGCGCGGTGCGCTCCGGCCGCGCTGCACCGCCGGGCCGCGCCGCTCCCGGGCCCGCCAGCAGCCGCTGTGCCAGTGCCGCCGGTCGGTCAGGTCACCAAGGCCGTCGGCCGGCCAGGCCACCAGGTGCGCCACCCCGGGTCGGATCTCCTGGTCGCAACCGGGGCAACGGTACGTCTTGACCGATGCTCCCGCCCCGATCCCGCGTACCTGCCAGGCGCCGTCGGTCCACTGCTGCACCGAGGCGACGCCCTGCCGGACCCGATCGGCGTCCAGGTTGGCGTTCTCGTCCCGGCGAGGGCGATTGCGACGGGGGCTCACAGTCACCAAGCGTACGGTCCGCCCGGCGGGACGACCTCCCGGCCCGGCGGTCGAGGTCACTGCCAGCTCTGCGGCCGGGTCGGGTCCTCGGACAGTTCCAGGTCCGCCAGCAGGGCTGTCGCGTCCGCCTCGGTGAAGATGTTCGCCGGTGCCTCGCCGTCCCAGGGCCAGCCGAAGTCGGCGTACACGGTTGTCCCGGGGATGCCGGCCAGCTCCAGCCTCGTCCCCCTGGCGGAGAGCAGCGCGGGTCGGCCGGCGATGGTCCGGTCCGCCTCGGTGTGGGTGCCCCCCTGGCTCGCGTACCGGTACTCCACCGACATGTTCTCCATCGGGGACCGCTGAAGGTGGAACCGGGCGGTGACCAGTCGCGGGTACGAGGCGACGTCGACCGAGCAGACGGTGATCTTCGCCCCGTCGGGCAGGGCTCCGAGCCGCAGCGGCGCCGCGCATCGTCGGGCCTCTCCCCAGCGCAGGGCCTTGACCGCCCGGTCCAGGACGGCACGGTCCCCGTGCAGCATGACGGCACGGGCGTACAGGCCCGGCGCGGGCTGCCACAACGTGACAAGCCCACGGGCCATGCCGCTGGCCGGGCGTACCGTACCGTCGAAGGTCGGGCGGCCCGACTCCGTCACCTCCACGGAGGTGCCGTTGATGGTGACGCTGCTGGGCAACTCGATCGACGTGCTCACGTCGACGCGCACCTCTTCGCTGCCTGCCACGCTGAGCCGTACCGTCTCGACCTGGTCCCGGATCACCTCCCAGCCCAGGTAGCGGGCCCGGTCCGGGTCGAGGCCGACGTGCAGCACCTGCGGATCAGCGCCCACAAGTGTGGGGTCGGTGGCTGCCCCGGGCACTCCGTCGGCGCGCGGCGGGACCACGGTGGGCGTGGGCGTGGCGGTGCTCCAGGGCATCCGGCCGGCCAGTTCGTCGAGACCCGTCCCGGTCATCCCGACGAAGCCGAGCACTCCGACGAGGCACAGCGCGGTGCCCACTGCCGTCCGGCGGTGCACCTGTCGGCGGCGGCCGCGGGCACGCGAGCCCCGCAGCAACCGCCCGGTGTCCACGTCACCCTCGGCACGCTCCCGCAGGGTCTGGGCGATCTGGTCGTCGAGGTCGATCACGGCCGGCTCCCGTCCTTGGCCGGGACGCCGCAACGCCCCCGGAGGTTCGCGAACGCCCGCATCGCGTGGGTGCGGACGGTGACCGGCGAGCAGTCCAGGATCTGGGCGATCGTGGTGTCGTCGAGGTCCTCGTAGTAGCGCAGCACCAGCACGGCCCGCTGACGGTCGGGCAGGGCGAGGATCAGCCGCCACATCTCGTCCCGGTCGGCCACCTCGCCATCGAGGTCGCCACGCTGTGGCCGGTCGACGAAGGTGTCGACGGCCAGCTCGCGGTTCGACAGGCGACGCCACCAGGAGTTGTTGGCGTTGACGAGCATCCGGCGCACGTACACGTCGGGTCGGTCGGCGCGGGAGATCCGGCGCCAGTGCACGTACGCCCGGGACAGCACCTCCTGGGTGAGGTCCTCGGCCCGGTGCTCGTCACCGGTCAGCAGCCGCGCCAGCCGGACCAGGGCCGGGCCGCGGCTGGCGACGTACTCCTCGAAGGTCACATCCCTCAGACGCGACCGGGACCCTGCCGCGTTGACCCGGTCAGCGGTGCGAGTGGTCGCGGAAGCCCCGGCGGGTCTTGCGGCCCAGGTAGCCGGCGGTGACCAGGTGCTCCAGCAGCGGCGCGGGGGCGAAGCCCGGCTCGCGCAGTTCCAGGTACAGCTCCCGCTGGATGGCCAGCGAGACGTCCAGCCCCACCACGTCGAGCAGCTCGAACGGGCCCATCGGATAGCCGCAGCCCAGCTTCATCGCGTGGTCGATGTCGTCGGCGGTGGAGTAGCTGGCCTCCAGCATCCTCACCGCGTCGTTCAGGTACGGGAAGAGCAGCGCGTTGACGATGAACCCGGACCGGTCGCCGCAGACCACGCCGGTCTTGCCGAGCGTGGCGCAGACCGCCCGCGCGGTGGCGGTGGCCTCCGGGGAGGTGCGGATGGTGCGGACGACCTCGACAAGCGGCATGACCGGCGCCGGGTTGAAGAAGTGCAGCCCCACCACGTCGGCCGGCCGCTGGGTCGCCATCGCCACGTCGATCACCGGCAGGGACGAGGTGGTGGTGGCGAGCACGACGCCCGGCTTGCAGATCTCGTCGAGGCTGGCGAAGAGCGCCTTCTTGACGCTCAGCTCCTCCACCACCGCCTCGACCACCAAGTCGACGTCGGCGAGGTGGTCGAGCGTGGCGGACCAGCTGATCCGGCCGAGCGCGGCGTCCCGGTCGGCCTCGGAGAGCTTGCCGCGCACCACGCCCTTGTTCAGCGAGGTCTTCACCGCCTCGCAGACCTTCGCGGACTTCTCCGCACCACGGGTCACCGAGACGACCTCGTAGCCGGCCTTCGCGAACACTTCGATGATCCCGGTGGCCATCGTCCCGGAACCCACAACGCCCACCTTGGCGATGGCGCGCGCGCCGTCGGCGAGCGCGGCCTCCGTGGCCGGCGGCGTCGCCTCATCGGGTACGACCACCGGGGAGCCGGGCCGTTCGTAGGTGTAGAAGCCCCGGCCGGACTTCCGGCCGAGCAGTCCCGCTGTCACCATCTGCTTGAGCAGCGGCACCGGGGCGTGCCGGCGGTCCCGCCCGCCACGCCGGTACATGGTGTCGAGGATCTCGTACGCGGTGTCCAGGCCGATGAGGTCCATCAGCGCCAGCGGGCCCATCGGCAGGCCGCAGCCCAGCTTCATGGCGGCGTCGATGTCCTCCCGGGTCGCGTAGTGCGACTCGAACATCCCGACGGCGTGGTTGAGGTAGCCGAAGAGCAGCGCGTTGGCGATGAAGCCGGCCCGGTCGTTGATGGTGACGTCGACCTTGCCGAGCCGGGCGCAGAGCGCCTCGACGTCGGCGACCACCTCGGGCGAGGTGACGACCGTGCGGACCACCTCGACCAGCTTCATCACCGGCGCCGGGTTGAAGAAGTGGATGCCGATCACCTGGTTGGGCCGGGTGGTGGCGACCGAGATCTCGGTGACGCTCAACGAAGAGGTGTTGGTGGCGAGGATGGCCTCCGGCCGGCAGACCCGGTCCAGCTCCGCGAAGATCCGCTGCTTCAGGTCCAGGTGCTCGGGCACCGCCTCGATGACCAGGTCGACGGAGTGCAGCGCGTCCAGGCCCACCGCGAAGTGCACCCGCTCGTGCAGGGCGTCCCGGTCCGCCGCGGCCAGCTTGCCCTTGGCGACCGCCCGGTCGGTCGAGCCGGTGAGGGTGGCCCGGCCGCGTTCCAGCGCGGGCTCGGAGATCTCGACCGCGACGACGTCGATGCCGTTGCGGGCGAAGACCTCGACGATGCCGGCACCCATGGTGCCCAGCCCCACCACACCCACGGTGCTGAACTCGCGCGCCACGACCGGCCTCCCCAGACACTCCGTACGGCCACTGAACGGCCGCTAAGGTTATGCGCGCGAGTCTGCCACGTGACGCACGGTTGTCGAGACGCCGTGGCATATTTCACCCACCGCGCCCCAGCTCCGCTACACGGCGGGCACGTCGGTCAGGGCCAGCAGCTCCGCGACGAACTCCGCCGGGCGTTCCAGGTGCGGAGTGTGCCCGCAGCCGGGCAACACGACCTCGTGGTACGCGCCGCCGGCCCCCGCGTACCACTCCAGCACCGCCCGGGTCTGGCCGACCATCGGCTGCGGCGGGCAGTCCTGCTCACCGGGCCAGCCGGGCACCACGCCCAGCGAGCCCAGGTACGCCAGGTCGAACAGCGAGGTGTCCGACACGATCACGTCGGCGTCACCGCGTACCCAGGTGACAGGCGGCTTGTCGACCACGGCGACCAGCTCGTCGGCGAGCCGGAACCAGGTGGGCGCGAGCGCGTTGAGCACGCCCCGCTCCCCCGGCGCGACGCCCGGCCAGTTCTCCGACGGCGCCGACGTGCCCGGGTAGTTGTCGTCGCCCGTTCTGGTGGAGAGCAGGCTGTCCAGCAGCAACTCCTCGTCGGTGCCCAGCGCCCCCGGGTCCGCCACGTAGGTCGCCCGCAGCACGGCACGGGGGCTGGCCTGCGCCTCGGCGCTCCGGTCGCCGGCGGCGAGCCGGGCGACGAAGTCCCGGTTCGCCGTGCCGGCGCCCGTCCCGGCGAAGTCGGGGGTGGTAGGCGTGCCGGTCAGGTCCCGGGTGCCGCCGAAGCCGTACGGGGAGACCGGCGCGGCGAGCAGCAGCGCGCGTACCCGCTGCGGGTGGTCGACGAGCAGCCGCATCGCCACGCCACCGCCGAGGGAGTGCCCGACCACCACCGGACGCGCGGCGCTGGCGCCGAAGAGCGCGGGGTCGTCCAGCAGGGCGGCCACGTCGTCGGCGAAGTCCCGCAGGCCACGGGTGGCGTCCACCGGCGCGGTCCCCGTGTCGCCGTAGCCGCGCAGGTCCGGTGCGACGATCCTCAGCGTCGGCGGCAGCCGCCGGATCAGTGGCTCCCAGAACAGCGAGGACGAGCAGTTGCCGTGGATCAGCAGCACTGGCGTGCCGTCCGGCGGGCCGGCGACGCGTACCGCCTGGGTGATGCCGTTGGCCGTGACGGTCCGCTGCTCGGTTTCCATCCGCGGCATGCTGCCACGGCGGTACGCGCCGGTCCAGGTGCGTCGGCCCCACTCGGTACTTCCGCCCGGTGTGGCCGTCAGCCAGGTGCGGTGCCCGCTCGTCGCGGTGTGCGACCGCCTAGCGCCGGGCGGTGGGCGGCGCGGCCAGCGGCAGCGGCAACGTCGGCCGGACGTCGCGCCGGGGCGGACCGAACCGGAGCCCCACCGGGTCGGTGTGCGCGACCCCCGGGTCGAACAGGCGCAGCTCGGTGCGACCGATCCGGATCACGTCGCCGTCGGAGAGCAGCTCGGTCCCGGTGATCCGGCGGTCGTTGAGCCAGGTGCCGTTCGTCGAGCCGAGGTCGCGCAGCGACGGGCCCTCCGGGGCCAGCCACACCTCCGCGTGCCTGCGGCTCAGGTGCGGATCGTTGATGACCACGTGACCGGTCGGCGCCCGCCCGATCACCTGAGCTTCGGCCCGCAGCCGAAAGCTCGCCCCGCGCATCGGCCCACCGGCGACCGTCAACAGCGGCATCAGTTCCGGATGTTCCTCCATGGACAGTCAGCCCTCCACCCCACACCGTCACTCCGCGCGTCAGCCTGCCATCAGACAGTAATCGTCAATACCGACCGGCCGGTCAGCTCCTCGTCACCTCCCGGCTACCCACCGTTCGACGATTCGGGCGGCCGAGTTTCGATACCCGGGGCCTGACCTGCACTGATCAACGAGCGGGCGGGTAGGTGGGACTCCCGTCCCACCTACCCGAATCGCGGCCTACCAGTGAGTAGTATTCGGGTCTAAGCTTCCGCCATGACGGCAGTGCATGTCCCCGGCGCCCCTCTCGTCGAGGCGGGCCAGCTGATCTCGACAAGTCCCGCCACCGGCGCCGAGGCCGGTCGCTTCCCGGTCGCCACCGACGCCGACGTACGACAGGCCGTCGAGCGTGCCCGCGCCGCCGGCGAATGGTGGGCGGGGCTCGGCTTCGCCGGCCGTCGCGCGCGTCTGCTGCGCTGGCGGGCCCTGCTCGCCAAGCGGATCGAGCAGCTCGCCGAACTGGTACACGTCGAGGGCGGCAAGCCTGTCGCCGACGCCATCGTCGAGATCGTCACCGCGATCGAGCACATCGACTGGGCCGCCCGCAACGCCGGCCGGGTGCTCGGCTCGCGTCGGGCGCGGTCGCGGCTCATCCTCGCCGAGTTCTCCGGCATGCTCGAATACCAGCCGTACGGGGTGGTCGGCGTGATCGGGCCGTGGAACTATCCGGTCTTCACCCCCATCGGCTCGGCCGCGTACGCCCTGGCCGCCGGCAACGCCGTCGTGCTCAAGCCGAGCGAGTACACGCCCGCGAGCGGCCAGTGGCTGGTGGACAGCTTCGCCGAGGTGGTGCCCGAGCATCAGGTGTTCACCGCCGTACACGGGATGGGCGACGTGGGCGCCGCGCTGTGCCGCTCCGGGGTCGACAAGGTGGCCTTCACCGGCTCCACGGCGACGGCCCGCAAGGTGATGGCCGCCTGCGCCGAGACGCTGACCCCGGTGCTGATCGAGGGTGGCGGCAAGGACGCCATGATCGTCGACAGCGACGCGAATCTGGACGCCGCCGCCGAGGCGTGTGTGTGGGGCGGCATGACGAACGCCGGTCAGACCTGCATCGGCATCGAGCGGGTGTACGTCGTCGACCCCGTCTTCGACGCCTTCGTCGACAAGGTGGTGACCCGCGCCGGCCGGCTGACCGTAGGGCCGGAGGGCGCCGACATCGGCCCGATCACGATGCCCACGCAGCTCGACGTGATCCGCCGCCACATCGACGCCGCCATCGCCTCGGGCGGACGCGCCGTACTGGGCGGCCCGGACGCGGTGCAGCCGCCGTACGTCCACCCGACAGTGCTCGTGGACGTCCCGGAGGAGTCGGCGGCCGTCCGGGAGGAGACCTTCGGCCCGACGCTCACCATCAGCCGGGTCCGCGATGCCGACGAGGCCGTCACGCGTGCCAACGCCCTGCCGTACGGCCTCGGGGGTTCGGTCTTCGGCCGGCGCCGGGCGGTCTCCATCGCCCGGCGGCTGCGCTCCGGGATGGCCTCGGTCAACTCCAGCCTGACCTTCGCGGGGATGTCCACGCTGCCGTTCGGCGGGGTCGGCGACTCGGGCTTCGGGCGCATCCATGGAGAGGACGGGCTGCGCGAGTTCGGCAGGGCCAAGGCCATCACCCGGCGGCGCGCCCGGTCGCTGCTGCCGTCGATGACCTTCGACCGCACGCCGACCGACGTGGCACGGCTCGTCCGCGTCATCAAGACGATGTACGGCAGGTGAGTGTCGGATAACCGATCTCCACCGGGATCGGCGTATCCACATGTTTGTACCCGGTAGGCACGGCGGTACATTGCGTTAAATGGGCCCTAATCGATTGCGCTACCGCCTTGTCGACAGTGACCAGTCGTGGAGCGCTCGACGGCGGCGGCACCGCGCGGACTGGCTTGCGCGTACCTTCCCCGACCTTAGGGACATGCACGTCGTCGACCTCGGTGGCCGGCTCGGCACCTGGCACCGCGCCACCGTACGACCGGCCCGCGTGACAGTCGTCAACCTGGAACAACCGCCAGTCGCCGTGCCGGAATGGGCCCACGTCGAGCAGGCCGACGCCTGCGAACTGCCGGCACGCCTCGCCAGGGGCGACTACGACCTGGTCTTCTCCAACTCGGTGCTGGAGCACGTGGGCGGGCACGAACGCCGCCTACGATTCGCCGCCACCGCCCGTGCGCTGGCCGAGCGGCACTGGGTGCAGACGCCCTACCGCTACTTCCCCATCGAGCCACACTGGATCGCGCCCGGAATGCAGTTCCTCCCGGTACGACTGCGCACCGCGCTCGCCCGCCGCTGGCCACTTGGCCACAAACCCACACGCAGCCACGAGGCCGCGATCCACCAGGTGCTGTGGACCGAGTTGCTGGACCGCTCGCAGATGCGGCACTACTTCCCCGACTCGCGGATGCTCGTCGAGCGCGTGGTCGGCCTGCCGAAATCGCTTATCGCGGTACGGACCGGCGCGTGACCGGTCAGAAGAGGGTCAGCTCGTCCTTCTCGATGCCGCGCAGCTTGTCGTAGTCCACGACCACGCACCTGATGCCCCGGTCGGTGGCGAGCACCCGCGCCTGCGGCTTGATCTCCTGCGCGGCGAAGACACCGCTGACCGGGCTGAGCAGCGGATCACGGTTCATCAGTTCGAGGTAGCGGGTGAGCTGCTCCACCCCGTCGATCTCACCGCGCCGCTTGACCTCGACGGCGACCGCCCCGGAGTTGGCGTCCCGGCAGAGCAGGTCGACCGGACCGATGGCCGTCATGTACTCGCGGCGGACCAGCGTGTACCCCTCACCCAGCACACCCGGGTTGGCGGCCAGCAACTCCTGCAGATGCGCCTCCACCCCGTCCTTGCGCAGGCCCGGATCCACACCCAGCTCGTACGAGGTGTCCTGGAAGATCTCCTCCAGGGTGATCCGCAGTTCCTCGCCGGCCTTGTTGACGACCCGCCACACGCCCGGCGCCTCCTCCAGCCGACAGGGCGGGCTCATCCAGTTCAGCGGCTTGTACGCCCGGTCGTCGGCGTGGATCGACACCGACCCGTCCGCCTTCACCATCAACAGCCGAGTGGCCGGCGGCAGGTGAGCCGAGAGCCGTCCGACGTAGTCCACCGAGCACTTCGCAATGACCAACCGCACCCGACGAGGGTAGCCGAGCACCCGCCGGTCGCCACCGAGCGGCACTGGCGCGTCGATGCGATGCTGAGACCGTGCTCGAAGTTCTCACCGGTACCGGCCTCGCCGCCTCGGCGGGGTTGAACGCCTACATACCCCTGCTCACCCTCGGCCTGCTCGCCCGCTACAGCGACCTCATCGACCTGCCCAGCGGCTGGACGTGGCTCGGCAACGGCTGGGTCATCCTCATCCTCGCCGTCCTGCTCGCCGTGGAGATGGTGGCCGACAAGGTGCCTGTCGTCGACCACATCAATGACGTCGTGCAGACCGTCGTCCGCCCCACCGCAGGCGGTCTGGCCTTCGGTGCGGGCTCGTCGTCGGAGACGGTCACGGTCAGCGACCCCGGAAGCTTCTTCTCCAGTCACCAGTGGGTGCCGGTGGCCACCGGCGTCGCGCTCGCGTTCGGCGTCCACCTGCTCAAGTCCGCCGCACGCCCGGTCGTCAACGCGGCCACCGCCGGGTTCGGCGCCCCGGTGGCCAGCACCGCCGAGGACGCCACGAGCGTTGTCGTCTCGCTGGTGGCGATCAT
Source organism: Micromonospora sp. NPDC000663 (assembly GCF_042898105.1). Classification (NCBI taxonomy): domain Bacteria; kingdom Bacillati; phylum Actinomycetota; class Actinomycetes; order Micromonosporales; family Micromonosporaceae; genus Micromonospora; species Micromonospora sp. NPDC000663. Next base: position 172,180 of record NZ_JBIAYR010000006.1, on the reverse strand, counting down.
CCTGCCGGTGCTGGTCCTGGCGTTCCTGCTCGGCCTGGTGTTCTTCGTCTTCTGGTTCGTACGCCGCCGCTCCGAACGTCGCCGCGAACGGGAGGCGGCCCGCGCCGCCGGCTTCCGCGTCTGATGTCGAACATGCCGATGGCCGGCACCCCAAGTGTGGGGGTGCCGGCCATCGGTTGTTTCACGGGGTCAGCTGTTCCAGTGCTGGGCCACGAGGTCGGTGGCCTGCTGTTCCCACTGGGCGTAGGCGTCCGGGTAGGCCGAGACCTGCACGGTCTGCGCGGCGTCGGTCAACGCCATGTCCTGCCACCCGTCGACCTGCTTCAAACCCTTGAGGAACGCGGTGGTGGAGTACTCGGGGTCAGTGATCTGCTCCGGCGTACCCCAACCACTGGACGGGCGCTGCTGGAACAGGCCCAGCGAGTCGTGGTCGTTGCGGTCGCCGAGGTGCCCGAGGTTCTCCAGCTTCGACTCCTGCAGGCTCGTGGCGATCGAGATGACCGCGGCCCGCTCGGGCAGGCCGGCCTTCTTCGTCGCGGCGATGATCGCCTTGACGTTCGCGCTCTGCTCGTCGTTCAGGGTGATGTGCGACTGCTCGCCCTGCGGCTTCGGCGCGGCCGTCTGCACCGCGGCGGCGGCGGGCTTGGCGTCGACCGGGTTGGCGTGGGCGGCGACGGGGCCGGCGAAGACGCCACCGGCGAAGGCCAGACCAGCAACGGACAGCACACTCTTGCGCATGATCGTGTTCATGGGGGTAGCTCCTTCGGGGGTAGGAAACACCCGCGTGACAAGCCGGGTGTGAGCACCTCGTCCGGCGCTGCACAAAGTCGGGGGGTCGGCGGCCAGCGAGCCGGGGGCTCACGGCGCCGGGGTCCGGGTGTAACGACCCGGGGGCCGGGGTCATTCCGGGGGTGGCCCATCCGGCGGCACCCGCATCGAGGCGGTGCCCGGGGGTCGGTGTAACGACCGGCCGACCGGGGTCATTCCGGGGGCGGCCCATCCGGTGGCACCCACATCGAGGCGGCGCCCGGGTTTGCAACGAGCGGGCCAGGTCGGGCATTCCAACCCGTCGCGGGTGCCGAGTGGCCGTGGTCCTGCGTTCGTCAGTGTGTGTAACGACCCCCGGCCGGCCACCATTCCGCCGCACCGGTGCGACCGGGCACCACCCACACGACCCCAAACCGGACAAACACCCCCCCAGACGCGCCGGGCGGGGGCATGCCGGGCGCTCAGGGCGATGATCCACTCCATATCGCCGATACGGCGCCATTCGGGATGCCCAGACACCGCCACATCGGCGACATGGCGTCGATCATGATCGTGCGATTGCGCCCGGCGACGGAGAAATGCCCCCTCCCGGGCGGGCGAGGGCATCGGGTCGCCCCGAGGAGCACGGGCACCGGCCCTCCGGAGCCGCCGATTGGGGGGCGGACATATCGCGGTACGCAAGGCCGACAAATGCCTAGGATCAGACAAGAGCCTAGAGGAGGTTGGCATGACCACAGCGATGGAGATGCCCCGGGTCCAGGAGTGCGTGGTCGCGGCGTGTGCGTACAACCAGTCGGGCGACTGCCACGCCTTTGCGATCACGATCGGCAGCATGGATCACGCGCACTGCCACACCTTCGTCGAGTCACCGGTGCGGGGTGGCGTGGACAGCCTGATCGCCCAGGTGGGCGCCTGCCAGCGCTCCGACTGCCGGCACAACGAGCAGTTGGAGTGCCACGCGTCGTCCATCAAGGTCGGCCCGGACAACGACCTGGCCGACTGCATGACGTACTCCGGTCGCTGACCCCACCTCAGGGCAGGTCGTTCGCCCGCCGGATGACCGTCACCAGGTCGTCGATGATGCCGGTGAGCGCGAAGTCCTTGGGCGTGAAGACGCGGGCCACTCCGGCGGCCCGCAGCGTGTCGGCGTCGCCGGCGGGGATGATGCCGCCGACCACCACCGGAAGGTCGCCCCGGCCGGCGGCGCGCAGACCGTCGAGCACCGCGGGTACGGCGGCGAGGTGCGAGCCGGACAGCACGGAGAGCCCGACCAGGTCGACGTCCTCCTCGACGGCGGCGGCCACGATCTGCCCGGCGGTCAGCCGGATTCCCTGGTAGACGACCTCGAAGCCGGCGTCGCGGGCGCGTACCGCGATCTGCTCGGCGCCGTTCGAGTGCCCGTCCAGGCCGGGCTTGCCGACCAGGAGCCGCAGTCGTCCGCTGCCGAGTTCCCGGGCGGTGGCGGTGACCCGTTCACGGACCGCAGCGAGACCCGGGTCTCCGCCGGTCCCGGTGGCGCCGGCCAGGCCGGTGGGTGCCCGGTACTCGCCGAAGACCTGGCGCAGCGCGCCGGCCCACTCGCCGGTGGTCACCCCGGCCCGCACGCACTCCAGGGTGGCCGGCATCAGGTTGGTGGTGGTCGCGGCGTCCGCGCGGAGCCGGGTCAGGGCCGCGTCGACGGCAGCCGTGTCCCGTTCGGCCCGCCACCCGTGTACGGCGTCCGTGGCGGAGGCCTCGACCGCCGGGTCGACCTGCTCGACCGCCTCCGCGCCGGCCGCGGTCAACGGGGACGGCTCGGTCTCGGCGAAGCGGTTGACCCCGACCACCACGTCGGCGCCGGACTCCATCCGGCGGCGGCGCTCGGCCAGCGAGGCGACGAGCGCGCTCTTGAGGTAGCCGGTCTCCACGGCGGCCACGACGCCGCCCAGCTCCAGCACCTTGTCCAGTTCCACGCGGGCGCCGGTGACGATCTCGTCGACGAGAGCTGTCATCACGTACGAGCCGGCGAAGAGGTCGGGATATTCGAGCAGGTCCGACTCGTACGCCAGGACCTGCTGCATCCGCAGCGACCACTGCTGGTCCCAGGGGCGGGGCAGGCCGAGCGCCTCGTTCCAGGCGGGCAGTTGCACCGCGCGGGCGCGGGCGTCGCGGGACAGCGTGACGCCGAGCATCTCCAGCACGATGCGCTGGATGTTGTTCTCCGGCTGCGCCTCGGTCAGGCCGAGCGAGTTGACCTGCACGCCGTAGCGGAAGCGGCGCTGCCGGGCCTCGGTGACGCCGTACCGGTCCCGGGTGATCTCGTTCCAGAGCGCGCCGAACGCGCGCATCTTGGCGATCTCCTCGACGAAACGCACACCGGCGTTGACGAAGAACGAGATCCGCTGCACCACGTCACCCATCCGCTCGGCCGGCACCTGGCCGGAGTCGCGGACCGCGTCGAGGACGGCGACGGCGGTGGCAAGCGCGAATCCGACCTCCTGCACGGGCGTCGCGCCGGCCTCCTGGAGGTGGTACGAGCAGATGTTCACCGGGTTCCACCGGGGCATCTCGCGCAGCGTGTACGCGACCACGTCGGCGGTCAGTCGCAGGGACGCGGCCGGCGGGAAGATGTACGTCCCCCGGGACAGGTACTCCTTGATGATGTCGTTCTGCGTGGTGCCGGCGCAGCGGGCCAGCTCGGCGCCCTGCTCCGTGGCCACCGTGCCGTAGAGGGCGAGCAGCCACATTGCCGGAGCGTTGATGGTCATCGAGGTGTTCGTGTCGGCGAGCGGGAGGCCGTCGAAGAGCGCCCGCATGTCCCCGAGGTGGGCCACCGGGACGCCGACCCTGCCGACCTCGCCGGTGGCCAGCTCGTGGTCCGGGTCGTACCCGGTCTGGGTGGGCAGGTCGAAGGCGACCGAGAGACCGGTCTGCCCCTTCGCCAGGTTGCGGCGGAAGAGGGCGTTGGTCGCGGTGGCCGACGAGTGACCGGCGTAGGTGCGCATCACCCACGGGCGGTCCCGCTCGGGCAACCGGCTCGGCGTCTCATCCATGGCCGGAGTCTAAGTTACCGTTCAGTAAAAGGAGCTGTGGAAAACCACACAGGTCCATGTCGGGGACGTCCGGGTACCAAGCGCCCGCAGTGGCGGGGACCGCCACACCCCGGGCAGCGGTCCCTGGTAGCAAGGACGCACACTGGACTCATGGATGACGAGCTGGCCATCTCCGTCCGCGGGCTGCGCAAGGCGTACGGCGACAACGTGGCGGTGGCGGGCGTGGACCTCGACGTCCACCGCGGTGAGGTGTTCGCGTTGCTCGGGCCGAACGGGGCCGGCAAGACCACCACGGTGGAGATCCTGGAGGGCTACCGACACCGCGACTCGGGCGAGGTGACGGTGCTCGGCACGGACCCGGCCCAGGCCGATCCGGACTGGCGGTCCCGGGTGGGCATCGTGCTGCAGGGCACCGGGGAGTTCGACGAGCTGACAGTGGCCGAGGTGGTCCGGCACTTCTCCGGCTTCTATGCCGACGCCGACGACCCGGACAAGGTAATCGAACGGGTCGGGCTGGCCGGCAAGGCGAAGGCCCGCACCCACACCCTCTCCGGCGGCCAGAAGCGCCGCCTGGACGTGGCGTTGGGCATCATCGGCCGGCCTGAGCTGCTCTTCCTCGACGAGCCGACCACGGGTTTCGACCCGGAGGCCCGCCGAGAGTTCTGGGAGCTGATCCGCGACCTCGCAGCGGCCGGCACCACGATCGTGCTGACCACGCACTACCTGGACGAGGCGGAGGCCCTCGCGGACCGAGTCGGCGTGATCGCCGGCGGGCGGCTGGTCGAGGTGGCCGCACCGAACCGGCTCGGCAACCGACAGGAGGCCCTCGCGACTGTCTCCTGGCGTACCCCGGAAGGGACGCTGGAAAGCGCGCAGAGCGCGACGCCGACGGCCTTCGTGGCCGACCTGGCCGCAAGTTACGGGGGCGAGGTCCCCGGCCTCACGGTGACCCGGCCGACCCTGGAGGACGTCTACCTCACGATGATCGGACACGCGCGATGACGACCACGACGAAGCCGGCGACGCCTGTCACCGCGAGCCGCGGCCGTCGGCCCGGCGCCGGCACGCTCGCCCTGCGCCAGGGCCGGCTGGAGATCACCCAGTTCCTGCGCAGCAGGGAGTCCGTGGTCTTCACCATGGGCTTCCCCATCATCATGATCCTGATCTTCGCGTCGATCTTCAGCGGGGAGATCGGCGGCGGGGTCAAGTACACCCAGTACTTCATCACCGGCATGATCGCGACCGGCCTGATGACTGTGAGCTTCCAGAACCTGGGCATCTGGATCCCGGTCGAGCGGGATCGGGGGGTGCTCAAGCGCTACCGGGGCACGCCGATGCCGAAGTGGGTCTGGTTCGCCGGAAAGGTGATCATGGTGGTGGCGATCGGCATCGCCGAGACCGCGCTCCTGCTGGCCGTCGCGGTGGCGCTGTTCGACCTCGACCTGCCGGGCACCGCCGGGAAGTGGTTGACCTTCGGCTGGGTCGCCGGGCTCGGGGTGACCGCCTGCACCCTGTGCGGCATAGCCATCTCGTCGCTGGCCCGCAGCGCCCGCAGCGGCTCGGCGGTGGTCACCCCGGTCGCCCTGGTGCTCCAGTTCATCTCCGGGGTGTTCTTCATCTTCACCGACCTGCCCACCTGGATGCAGCAGGTGGCCGCGCTGTTCCCGCTCAAGTGGATGTGCCAGGGACTGCGCGCGGTCTTCCTGCCGGAGAGCTTCGGCGCCCAGGAGCCGGGCGGCTCGTTCGAGCTGGGCCGGACCGCGCTCGTGCTCGGCCTGTGGTGCGTGATCGGTCTGGTGCTCTGCCTGACCACGTTCCGCTGGACCACCAAGCGCGACGGCTGACCGGCCGGCCGGGGCGGGATCCGCCCCGGCCGTCGTCGCTCAGTACGTGTAGAAGCCCTTGCCGGTCTTGCGGCCGAGGTCACCGGCGGTGACCATGCGCTGGAGCAGCTCCGGCGGGAAGAACTTCTCGTCGGCCGTGTCGGTGTAGATGTTCTTCGAGGCGTGCAGCAGCACGTCCACCCCGGTCAGGTCCGTGGTGGCCAGCGGGCCCATGGCGTGCCCGAAGCCCAGCCGGCAGGCGGTGTCCAGGTCCTCGGCGGACACCACGCCGGACTCGACGAGCTTGACCGCCTCCACCACCAGGGCGGAGATCAGCCGGGTGGTGACGAAGCCGGCGATGTCCCGGTTGACCACCACGACCGTCTTGCCGATCTCCTCGGCGAAGGCCCGCACGGTGGCCAGCGTGGCGTCGCTGGTCTTGTAACCGCGTACCAGCTCGCAGAGCTGCATCATCGGCACCGGCGAGAAGAAGTGGGTGCCGACGACGGCCTCGGGCCGCTCGGTGACCGCGGCGATCTGGGTGACCGGGATGGCCGAGGTGTTGGTGGCGAGCACCGCGTCCGACTTGCAGATCTTGTCCAGCGCGCGGAACACCTCGTGCTTGATCTCCAGCCGCTCGAAGACCGCCTCGACCACGATGTCCGCGTCCGCCGCCGCCTCCAGGTCGGTGGTCGGGGTGATCCGGGCCAGCGTCGCCTCGACCTCGGACGCCTCGATCCTGCCCTTCTCGGCGAACTTCTCCAGGGACTTCCGGATGCCGCCGAGCCCTCGCGTGGTGGCCGCGTCGTCCAGGTCGCGCAGCGTCACCTGCCAGCCCGCCTGCGCCGCCACCTGGGCGATGCCGGAACCCATCAGCCCAGCCCCGACGACCGCGAGTCGACCCGCCATCTACTTCTCCCTCGCTGCGATTGAGTGCCTTCCTGCACCCTAGTCGGCGAGCCTGAACGACCGCTAAGGGCTCCTGACGACAGGACGTCGGGCACGGGTCGTGACATGATGCCGCACTGGTGTGACGGATTCACGACTCCGCGCGGCGAACAAACGTCCGCGCCAGTGCATCGAACCCTACGACAACCCGATGGAACGAGCCAGGAGTCAACGATGCGTGCAATGCCTGTGGTCGGAACAATCACCTGCCTCCTGCTCGTGGGGGCGTGCGCGTCACCCACGCACCGGAGCGGTGACGCGGCACCGGCCGGTTCGCCGGATCAGACGACCGCCGCGCCCACCGCGCCCACCACCGGGACGCCGACGGCGCCCCCGCCGACGTCGGCCACGCCGCCCTCGCCGTCCGCCCGGCCGTCCAGCAGGCCCACCACCACCGCCCCGCTCGTGCTGGGCCCGAACGGCCTTGGCTCGCTGAAGCTCGGGATGTCCCGTCAGCAGGCCACCGCGACGGGAATGCTGCGCCCGTTCCCCACCAAGGGGGACGGCTGCGCGTCGGCACATCTGACGTCCGCCCCGACCGATCGAGGGCTGGTGATTTTCTCCGGGACTCTGGGGCTCGCCGTCATCGACGCGTACGGCAGCATCAAGACGCATGAAGGAGCGCGAATCGGCATGTCCAGCGCGGACATGCTGCGGATCTACCCGACGTGGAAGGCGGCCGACGGGGACGCCACCAACGGTCGCGGCTACGCAAAGACCCCCGGCAACGACAAGGCCGTTTACCGCATCGCGACGCGAAACGGCACTGTCACCGCGCTGACGCTTCAGTACTCGAACCAGAACTGCTACGAGTAGACGGAACCGACCCGGCCGGCCTGCGGTGCCAGTGAGCTGGACAACCGCAGGCCGGCAAGGATGTCGTCGGTTAGGTCGGCGTCGCCGACCTGCTTGATCTGCAGATAGACGCCATAGCCGCGCCGCGGCACGGAGAGCACCACCTCGCTGAACGAGACCGAGTCGCCACACGATGTCCATCGACGTACCCGTGCCTGGTTGCCGCCGACGTCCACGGTCCGCTCGGGCTGTTGGACGCAGGCAGTGTGGCTGGGCAACGCGGGCGCCGGGCCGCCGGCGAGCAGGGCCTTGCTCGCTCCGACGAAGACACCGGGTATCGCGCTCGCCGGATCCGGCCAGGCGGTGAGGTCCGGGGCGACCACGAGACCCGGGGCGCGGCCGGCGGGAAGTCGCAGCGCCAGAGGATTCCAGCCGGCGTCCTTCACCTCGCCGGCCCAGCTCGCCGGCACCGCGACGGAGAGAGCACCAGAGGCGTCGTCCACGCGTACCCAGCCTGATCGTGCCGGCACCGTGGAGCTGGACCCCGCCGTGGCCAGGAGCGCGACCAGTGCGACCCCGACGCCGACGACCCGTGCCGACCGCCGCACGAACCGGCCGCGACCCGTGTCCCGTTCCATCGACGCGATGACCCGGTGCAGCTCCTCGAGCATCACCGCGGCGGACGCCCAGCGTTGCCGGGGGTCGTGGTGCAGCGCACGTCGCACCAGGTCGTCCACGGTGGACGGAATGCCGGGCCGCACCTGGGACGGCCTGGGCAACGCCCGCCCACCCCTGCCCGCCCGGCCGGCCTGCTCGGGAGGGCTCCCGGTCAGCATGTGGTACGTGGTCGCGCCGATCGCGTACACGTCGGCACGGATGTCCAGACCTCCACCGGGTGTGGCCTGCTCGGGTGGCATGTAACCGGGTGTGCCGGCGGCGATGGTGAAGCCCGACGCGTTGGCGAGCGCCTTGGCCAGGCCGAGGTCGGCGACCAGCACCCGGTCCCGGCCCGGGGCCGGCTGAAACAGCACATTGGACGGCTTGAGGTCGCGGTGCAGCACACCGGCCTCGTGCAGCACCGTGACGGCGCTGGCGATGTCCGCCGCGACGAGCAACGCCTCTCGTACCGGCATCGGCCCCGAGCCGAGCCGATCCGCGAGGGTGCCACCGGCCGCGTACGGCATGACGAGATACGGCCGTCCGTCCGGCAGCTCACCGACGTCGAGCACACGGACGAGCAGGCTGGAATCGGTCCGCCGCATGATCCGTGCTTCCTGCTCGAACCGCTCCCGCAGATCGGCATGGTACGACCAGTTGTCTGCCAGCACCTTGATCGCGACGGAGGCATCCAGCGCGTCGTCGGCGCCGAGCCACACCGTGGCGAACGCTCCGGAGCCGATACGCCGCACAACGCGGTATCGACCGATCTTGTCGGGCACTGACACGCCCGTATTATGTCCGACAAGACGCTGAGGAACGGGGCCTGAGCATGTCAGAGGATCTTGCGATCGAGGAGCTGGCCGATCGCGCCGCGACGGGCGACGCCGCCGCTCTTGACTCGTTGCTGACGAAGATCGGTCCGCAGGTCCTACGGCAGTGTCTCCGCCTCCTCCCCTGCCGGCAGGACGCCGAAGAGGCGTGCCAGGACGCCCTTCTACAGGTCGCCCGCAACATTGGCGGTTTCGCGGGACGGTCGAAGTTCTCCACCTGGCTGTACGTCATCACTGCCAACTGCGCCCGGCAGACGTACCGGAGCCTCAAGCGCCGGGCCGACGAGCAGTCCACGCCGCTGCTCCCGCTCGATGCCCCCGACCCACGCACCACGAGCGTGATCGCGGGTTCCCGACTCGACCTGCTGGACGCGCTGGAACGACTGGAGGCGCACCGACCCGAGCTGGTCGCCCCGCTGGTGCTCCGTGACGTGTGCCAGTTGGCCTACGACGAGATCGCCGAGCATCTCGCGATTCCGGTCGGCACCCTGAAGTCCCGCATCCACGACGCGCGAAAGCACGTACGCGCGTCGCTGCACGCCGCCTGACCGGAAGGCAGGCTGCGGCGTCAGATCTCCAGCGACGGTTCCTCCGGCGCGGTACCCCGCTCCACCGCCACCCCCAGCGCCCGCAGGTCGGCCACGAAGTCCGGGTAGCCCCGGTCGACGTGGTGCACGTGGGATACCTCGGTGACCCCGTCCGCGCAGAGCCCGGCGATGATCAGCCCGGCGCCGGCGCGGATGTCGGTGGCCCGCACCGGCGCGCCGGACAACCGGTCCCGACCCCTGACCACCGCGTGGTGCCCGTCGGTCTTGATGTCCGCACCGAGGCGCATCATCTCGTTGGCGAACATGAACCGGCCGTCGAAGATGTTCTCGGTGATCAGCGAGGCGCCGTCGCTGACGGCGGCGAGCCCGATCGCCATCGGCAGCAGGTCGGTGGCGAAGCCGGGGTACGGCAGGGTCACGACATCCACCGCGCGGGGCCGGTCGTCCATCCGTACCCGGAAGCCGTTCCCACGCGTCTCGACCAGGCCGCCGGCCGCGACCACCTTGTCGAGCGCGACCTCCAGGAAGGCCGGGTCCAACCCGGTGACAGTCACGTCTCCTCTGGTCATGGCCGCGCCGAACGCCCACGTGCCGGCGACGATCCGGTCCCCCACCGTGGCGTGGCGCACCGGGCGCAGCCCGGGGACGCCGGTGATCCGCAGCGTGGACGTGCCGGCGCCGGCGATCCGCGCGCCCATCTGGTTGAGCATCGTGCAGATGTCGACGATCTCCGGCTCCCGGGCCGCGTTGTCGATCATCGTGGTGCCCTGGGCGAGCACCGCGGCCATCACCAGGTTCTCGGTCGCGCCCACGCTGGGGAAGTCCAGCACGATGTCGGCGCCACGCAGCCCGTGCGGCGCCGACGCGATGACGAACCCGTGCTCGCCGGAGATCTCCGCACCCATCCGGGTCAGCCCGGAGATGTGCATGTCCAACCCACGGGAGCCGATGGCGTCGCCGCCGGGGTGGGCCACCCGCACGTACCCCCGGCGGGCCAGCAGGGGACCGAGCACGCAGATCGACGCGCGCAGCCGGCGGACCAGGTCGTAGTCCGCGTCCGCCCCCGGCTGCTCGGGCACGTCGATGGTCACCGAACGGGACCGGGCGACGCCCCCTCGGGCGACCATCGGGTCGACCGGATCGTCGGCGTCGAACTCGACGTCGCAACCCAGCCGGCGTAACACCTCGCCCATGATCGCGATGTCGGTGATCCGGGGGACGTTGGTGATGACGCTGCGGCCCGGAGCGAGCAGCGCGGCGGCCATCAGCTTCAACGCCGAGTTCTTGGCACCGACGACGTGCACGGTGCCGGTCAGCCGGGCGTCACCGCGCACCCGGATGACGTCGACGTCGCTGACCGCCGGATCGCCGGCGTCGCCGGGACCCACCACCGCCGGCCAGGCGGTCGTGGCGTCCGGACGCGCCGGGATCGTCAGGTCCGGTATCCGTAGGCTGTGCGTCATGGCCGTCCACCTCACGCGCATCTACACCAAGGCCGGCGACGCCGGCATGACCAGGCTGAGCAACAACGAGCAGGTGCCGAAGACCGATCCACGGATCGCCGCGTACGCCGACGTCGACGAGTGCAACGCGGCGATCGGCGTCGCGATCGCCCTGGGGCAGCTCGACGAGGAGCTGCGGGGCGTGCTGGGGTCGGTGCAGAACGACCTGTTCGACGTCGGCGCCGACCTGTCCACCCCTGTCGAGCCGGACCCGAAGTACCCGCCGCTGCGGGTGACCGAGGAGTACGTCGAGCGCCTGGAGGGCTGGTGCGACGAGTACAACGCACGCCTGAGCAAGCTCGACTCCTTCATCCTCCCCGGCGGCACCGCGGGTGCGGCACTGCTGCACGTGGCGCGTACCACTGCCCGGCGTGCGGAACGAGCGGCGTGGGCGCTGGTCAGCCACGATCCGGACCGGACCAGCCCGCTCCCGGCAAAGTATCTCAACAGGCTCTCCGATCTGCTCTTTATCCTGTCAAGAACGGCAAATCCGGCGGGAGATGTGCTATGGGTCCCGGGCGGTAAGCGCTGAGCGTGGGCGCCCTGCACCACGTGGAGGTGTGGGTTCCCGATCTCGCCGCCGCCACGCGTAGTTGGGGCTGGCTCCTCGGCGAGTTGGGCTGGACGCCCTACCAGGAGTGGCCGGCCGGCCGCTCCTGGCGCCTGGGCGGGACCTACCTGGTGCTGGAGCGGTCACCGGCGCTCTCCGGGCCGGTGCACGACCGGCTCGCCCCGGGGCTGAACCACCTGGCATTCCACGCCGGCCCGCCGGCCGCCGTGGACCGTCTGGTCGCGGACGCGCCGGCGCACGGCTGGTCGCTGCTCTTTCCCGACCGCCACCCGCACGCCGGCGGCCCGGGCACCTACGCCGCCTACCTCACCGACAACCAGGGCTACGAGGCGGAACTGGTCGCCACCAGACAACGGCAGTAGATCAAAAAGCACGTCAGATCGACGCACAGGGCCCAGGACGGGGTTTCCGGGGGGAGCCCGCCCGGCGCAGGGATCAAGCTTGACCGCCCGGAGCCGGGTGGGCTCCCCCCGGAAACCCGAAAAGCGACGAGCCTCAGGCGGCCGGCCAGTCCTGGGAGGCCATACGCGGCGAGACCGCCCCCGGAGGGGCGGCCTCGAGCCAGGAGAGAAATCCGGTCACTGTCGACCGCGCCATGGCGATCTCGACAGGTGCGTGGTGACTGGTACACCGCAGGATCACCCAGTCGGCAGGCATGGAGAGCCGCTCCTGCCCTTCGGGCAGCCGTCGGCGCTCGACGGCGAGATCCTTGCGGGACAGCACCCGCTTGGGGCGCAGGGCGAAGCTGAACATCCGGTACCAGCGCAGCTCGTCACCGCAGAACCGGCCGAAGCCGGGTGACCAGCCACGACCGTCGAGGACTGTGGTGACCCGGACGCTGAGCCGGATGATGCCACCGCTGCGGGTGACCACGGCCCGCCTGACGAAGAGGACGAGGACGGCGACGAGGATGACGGCGACGCCGATCCCGATCCCTTCGACGATCTCCATCCCCGGTATGGCTCAGCGGCTCTGCGCGGAAACCGGGGTAGCGCTCTCGGCCAGCACGGTGACGCCGTCGGCGCTCACCGAGAGGAAGCCGCCGGCCACGTCGTACGCGACCTGCTCACCGCCGGCCAGCTTGATGCGGACCTGGCCGGGCTCGGCGAGCTGGCCGAGCAGCGGAGCGTGCCCCGGCAGGACACCAAGCTCACCCTCGGTCGTCCGGGCGACTACCATTTCGGCGTCACCGGACCAGACCTTCTCCTCGACGGCGACGAGCTCGACGTGAAGCTGCTGTGCCACGCTGTCTCCTTGCTGCGGCGGCGGATTGCCGAAAGTCTAGCCGTGACTCCGGCGCGCTCCCCACGCGGGTGGGAAAACAACGCCCCGCCTACTTGGTCTTGTTCTGGAATTCCGGATGCTCCAGGAGGAACGGGTCCAGTTGCTCGTTGTGCAGGGCCGTGAAGAAGTCCGGGACGCCCTCCTGGAACTGTTCCCCCAGGTACTTTTTGCCGTCGTACACTCCCCCGCCAGGCAGCTTGATCATTTGAATGGTGTTGGGGCGGATGTCCTTCAGCGCGAGCCCGAAGTCGACGACGCTGTTGCCCCGACCATTGAAGATCAACGACTGTCCGGCCGCGCGGAGCACCTTGTCCAGCTTGATCGGGTTGGCCACCACGTCGGCGCTGAACGCCTGACCCACCGTGGCCTTGACGAACTGCTGCTGGTGGCGCTGCCGACCGTAGTCGGCGTCCGGGACACCGTTCTTCGGGTAGCGCTGCCGGACGTAGTCCAACGCCTGCCACCCCTTGAGGTGGTGGGTGCCCTTCGTGTAGACCGCCTGCGGCCCGACGTAACCCTCGCCACGCGTGTTGCCCGGCCGAGGCTTGCCGTCCGGCTGCTTGTGCTCAGACCGCACCTCGCGCTCGATGTACATGTCGACGCCACCCATCGCGTCGACGATCTTCTGGAAGCCGGTGAAATTGATGATCGCGCCGGCGTCGAACCGCTTGATGCCCGTCACGTTCTGCACGGTCGTGGCCAGCAGTTCGAAGCCGCGTGCCGCGTCGGGGTTGGCGCCGGGCACCCGGCTGCCGAACGACATCGCAGCGTTGATCTTCGTCTTCTCGCCGTGGAAGTTGGCCTTCTTGAACGCGGGGATGTCGACGTAGAGGTCGCGTGGCAGCGAGAAGAGATACGCCCGGTCCATCGAGGCCGGCACGTGCAGGATCATGATCGAGTCGGCCAGCGGCGCCGCCGTGGGCGTACGCGGGTCGATGCCCACCAGCAGGATGTTCAGGGGGCCCTTGATGTCGCTCTTCTTCTCCTTGGCGCCCGCCGCCTGGTCGCCGAAGAGGTCGGCCTTGCCGACCGCGCCCTCGTAGCGGGCCATCAGCACCTCGGTGCCGACCAGCGCCGCCCCGCTGAGCAGGGTCAACACGGCGCCGAAGACCGTGCAGACCCTGGCCCAGCGTGGGACGCCCCGCCACACGGACTTCCTGCGGCCACTCTTGCCGGCCTTAGCCACGAGCATCTCCGTTCGTTACGCCCACGTGGGAAAGACGGGCGCACGTCGCCGAAAGGTTGCAAAGATGAACGCTCGTGTCACATGAGCGCGCGGAACGACCGTAGCGCGGCCGACGCGGGAGCGACGACCACGAGGAACGGACCGCGACGATGGTAGGGCGCGAAGGTGAACAAAAGACTGCCCCGGCATGGCCGGGGCAGTCTTTTGGTGACGAATCCGATCGGGCTGGTCAGCCCTTCATCAGCTCCTCAGCCTTACGCTCCAGGTCCTCGAGACCGCCGCACATGAAGAACGCCTGCTCGGGGAAGTGGTCGTACTCGCCCTCGCTGATCTTGCGGAACGCCTCGATGGTCTCCTTGATCGGGACCGTCGAGCCCGGCACACCGGTGAACTGCTCCGCGGCGTACGTGTTCTGCGAGAGGAAACGCTCGATCCGCCGCGCGCGCTGCACGGTGATCTTGTCTTCCTCGGAGAGCTCCTCGATGCCGAGGATGGCGATGATGTCCTGCAGGTCGCGGTAGCGCTGCAGGATCCGCTTCACCTCGGTGGCGACCTGGAAGTGCTCCTGGCCGACGAACTCCGGGGCGAGGATCCGGGACGAGGACGCCAGCGGGTCCACGGCCGGGTAGATGCCCTTGTCGGAGATCGACCGCTCCAGGTTGGTGGTCGCGTCGAGGTGGGCGAACGTGGTGGCCGGGGCGGGGTCGGTGTAGTCGTCCGCCGGCACGTAGATCGCCTGCATCGAGGTGATGGCCTGGCCCCGGACGGAGGTGATCCGCTCCTGGAGCTCGCCCATCTCGTCGGCGAGGGTCGGCTGGTAACCCACCGCGCTCGGCATACGGCCGAGCAGGGTGGAGACCTCCGAACCGGCCTGGGTGAAGCGGAAGATGTTGTCGATGAAGAGCAGCACCTCCTGCTTCTTCACGTCCCGGAAGTACTCCGCCATGGTCAGCGCGGAGAGCGCCACCCGCAGACGCGTGCCCGGCGGCTCGTCCATCTGGCCGTAGACGAGCGCGGTCTTGTCGATGACGCCGGACTCGGTCATCTCGGCGATGAGGTCGTTGCCCTCACGGGTCCGCTCACCCACGCCGGCGAACACCGACGTACCACCGAAGTTACGGGCAACACGGGTGATCATCTCCTGGATGAGCACCGTCTTGCCCACGCCCGCGCCGCCGAACAGGCCGATCTTGCCGCCCTTGACGTACGGGGCGAGCAGGTCGATGACCTTGATGCCGGTCTCCAGCATCTCGGTCTTCGGCTCCAGGTCGGCGAAGGCCGGGGCCTTGCGGTGGATGCCCCACCTGTCGTCCGCCTGGATGGTCTCGCCCTCGGTGAGGTTGAGGCACTCGCCGATCGCGTTGAACACGTGGCCCTTGACCGCGTCGCCCACCGGAACGGTGATCGGCTCGCCGCGGTCCTGCACCTCCGCGCCACGGACCAGACCGTCCGTCGGCTGCATCGAAATGGCGCGGACCAGGTTGTCACCCAGGTGCTGGGCGACCTCCAGGGTCAGCGTCTTCTCACCGCCGGACAGGTTCACCGTCACGTTGAGGGCGTTGAACAGGGCCGGCATGGCGTCGCGCGGGAACTCGGCGTCGACGACCGGGCCGATGACCCGGACCACGCGACCCGTGGCCGTCTTGGTCTCTACTGGGGCAGTCATCACACTTCACTTCCCGACGCGGCCAGCGCGTTGGCGCCGCCGACGATCTCGCTGATCTCCTGGGTGATCCCGGCCTGCCGGGCCGAGTTCATCTCACGCGTGTACTTGTCGATCATCTCTTCGGCGTTGTCGGTGGCGCTCTTCATCGCCCGCCGACGCGACGCCGACTCACTCGCCGCCGACTCGATCAACGCCGCGTAGATCCGCGTGTTGATGTACCTCGGCAGGAGCGCGTCGAGCAGCGCCTCCGCCTCCGGCTCGAACTCGTACGCCGGCAGCAGCCCTTCGGAGCGCGGCCGGTCCTCCACCTGCATCGGACCGATGATCTTCGTGACCGGGGTCTGCGTCATCAGCGAGTGGAACTCGGTGTAGACGATGTGCAACTCGTCGACACCCAGCACGCCATCCGCACCGGCGCCACCGTCCACGTCGTCCGCGCCGGCCGTGAACGCCTTGATCAGCGTCTCACCGACGGTACGGGCGTCCTCGAACGACGGCTGCTCGCTGAACCCGGTCCAGTTCGCCTCCATCGGCCGGTCACGGAACCGGTAGTACCCGACACCCTTACGCCCGATGACGTAGAGCACCGGCTCCTTGCCGTCCGCCTTGAGCCGCGCGATCAGCGACTCCGCCATCCTGATCGCGTTGGAGCTGTAACCGCCGGCCAGTCCACGGTCGCTGGTGACCAACAGGACGCCCGCCCGCCGCACCCGCTCGCGCGGGGTGAGCAGCGGGTGGTCGATCCGCGCGTTGGACGCCAGCGCCGTGAGCACACCGGTGATGGCCTGGGCGTACGGCAGGGACGCCTCCACCCGGGCCTGGGCCTTGGCGATCCGGCTCGTCGCCACGAGCTCCATCGCCTTGGTGATCTTCTTCATCGACTTCGCCGAGCGGATCCGTTGACGAAGAACGCGTACCTGGGCCGCCATGGGATCAGCTCTCGGCCGGGCGGTCGGTCGCGCCGTCGCGGAAGCGGGTCACCGTCTCGCGGTTCTCGTCACCCTCCAGCGGGGCGGCCGGCGCGTCGTTGACCTTGCGCTCGTCCTCCTTGCCGAGGAAGACCTGCTTGAACTCGCCGATCGCGGCGTCCAGGGAGTTGATGATGTCATCGTTCCACTGGTTGTCGGCGATCCCGGCCAGGACGCCCTGGTGCTTGTGCCGCAGGTACTGGAGGAACTCCGACTCGAAGCGGCGCACCTCGCCCACCGGGATGTCGTCCAGCTTGCCCTCGGTGCCGGCCCAGACCGAGACGACCTGCTCCTGCACCGGGAACGGCGAGTAGTTCGGCTGCTTGAGCAGCTCGACCAGGCGCGAACCGCGGTCCAGCTGGGCCCGGGAGGCCCGGTCCAGGTCGGAGGCGAAGGCGGCGAACGCCTCCAGCTCGCGGTACTGCGCGAGGTTGAGCCGCAGCGAGCCGGCGACCTTCTTCATCGGCTTCACCTGCGCGGCGCCACCGACCCGGGAGACCGAGGTACCGACGTTGATCGCCGGACGGACGCCCTGGTTGAACAGGTCGGTCTCCAGGAAGATCTGGCCGTCGGTGATCGAGATGACGTTGGTCGGGATGAAGGCCGAGATGTCGTTGGCCTTCGTCTCGATGATCGGCAGGCCGGTCATCGAGCCGCCACCCAGCTCGTCGGAGAGCTTCGCGCAACGCTCCAGCAGACGGGAGTGCAGGTAGAAGACGTCACCCGGGTACGCCTCACGGCCCGGCGGGCGACGCAGCAGCAGCGACACGGCACGGTACGCCTCGGCCTGCTTGCTCAGGTCGTCGAAGACGATCAGGACGTGCTTGCCGCCGTACATCCAGTGCTGCCCGATGGACGAGCCGGTGTACGGGGCCAGGTACTTGAAGCCGGCCGGGTCGGACGCCGGGGAGGCGACGATCGTCGTGTACTCCATCGCGCCCGCCTCCTCCAGCTGCCCCTTGATCGAGGCGATGGTGGAGGCCTTCTGACCGATGGCGACATAGATGCAGCGGACCTGCTTCTTCGGGTCACCGGTGCGCCAGTTGTCCCGCTGGTTGAGGATGGCGTCCAGGGCGACGGTGGTCTTACCGGTCTTCCGGTCGCCGATGATCAGCTGCCGCTGGCCCCGACCGATCGGGGTCATCGCGTCGATGGCCTTGATGCCGGTCTGCAGCGGCTCGTCGACGGACTGCCGGGACATCACGTTCGGAGCCTGCAGCTCCAGCTCGCGGAAGCCCTCGTTGGCGATGTCGCCGAGGCCGTCGATCGGCTGGCCGAGCGCGTTGACCACGCGGCCGAGGAAGGCGTCGCCCACCGGGACGGAGAGAACCCGCTCGGTGCGCTTGACGCGCTGCCCCTCCTCCAGCTTGGCGGAGTCACCGAGGACGACGACACCGATCTCCCGGACGTCGAGGTTCAACGCCACGCCGAGCGTGCCGTCCTCGAACTCCAGGAGCTCGTTGGTCATGGTCGAGGGCAGGCCCTCGACGTGGGCGATGCCGTCGCCGGTGTCGGCGACGGTGCCGACCTCCTCGCGGGAGACGTCGGACGAGTAGGAGGAGACGTAGCGCTCCAGAGCGCCGCGGATCTCCTCCGTCGAGATGGTCAGCTCGGCCATCCTCTGCTTCCTTAAAATTCAGGGGCCCGGGATACCTAGTACCGACCGGTCCGAATGGCGTCTGTCAATCCGGGCGCTGCGCGGCGGAGCCGCCCCGGAACGGGACGGCGGAGCCGTTCAGCGCTTCGCGAGCGCGTTGCGGGTCTCGTTGAGGCGGCGAAGGATGGTGCCGTCGTACAGGTCGGAGCCGACCCGCACGCTCACGCCACCCAGGACGTGGGGGTCGACCGTCTGCTTGACGGAGACCTCTCGACCGTATATCGCGCTGAGGCTCGCACCCAGCCGACGCTCGTCCTCGTCACTCAACGGGGCCGCGACTGTCACGTACGCCACCTGCCGGTCGCGTCGCTCGGCGGCCAGCTCGACCAGCCGGGTGAGCGCCCCGTTGAAGGAACGCCCGCCGAACCCGGCGAGCGCCGCCTCGACGAGGCGGACGGTGATCGGGTGGGCCTTGTCGGCGAGCAGTTCCCGGACCAGGGCGGCCCGGTGCTCGATCGGAGCCGCCGAGTCGGCCAGCGCGTTGGAGAGCGCCGGCTGACCCACGACGACCTGACCGAAGCGGAACATCTCGTCCTCGACCTCGCCGAGGTCGCCAGCCGAGTCGGCGCTGGCGAGCAGCGCCTCCACGCCGAGCCGCTCGGTGCCGTCGAGCAGCTCCGACGGTGCCGACCAGCGGCCGGAGACAAGCGTGGCGAGCAGGTCCAACGCTCCCGCGTCGATCTTGCCGCGCAGCATGTCGCCCAGCAGGCCGGCACGGTCCGCGCCGGACCGGGCCGGCTCGGACAGCGCCCGACGCAGCCGCGGCTCGCGCCGCAGCAGGGTGGCGACGGAGAGGATCCCGGCGGCGGCGTTGGCCACCGCCAACGGTTCCGCTCCGCGGACGTACGTCTCCAGGTGCTCCGCCGCGGCCTTGTACGACTCCCGGCTGGCGGCCTGCATCAGCGGGCCCCCGTGCTCTCGAGACCGCTCAGGAACCGGTCGACGGTGCCCTTGCGCCGTGCCTCGTCGGCCAGCGACTCGCCGACGATCTTGCTGGCCAGGTCCACCGCGATCGTGCCGACCTCGGCACGCAGCTCACGCACGATGGTGGCCCGCTCGGCGGCGAGCTGGTCCTTGCCGGCCTGGATGACCCGGTCGGACTCTTCCCGCGCCTTGGCGAGGATGTCCTGCCGGATGCCCTCGGCGTCGGCCCGCGCATCGTCACGGATCTTGGCGGCGTCGGTCCGGGCCTCGGCGAGCTGGGCACGGTACTGCTCGAGCAGCTGGTTCGCCTCGGCCTGGGCGGCCTCGGCGCGCTTGATGCCGCCCTCGATCGCGTCGACCCGAGCCTGGAACGTCTGCTCCATGCGCGGGAAGACGAACTTCATCAGCACGAAGCAGAGCACGGCGAAGGCGACCGAACCGACCACGATCTCCTGCCAGAGCGGGATGATCGGGTTGTGGGTCGACTCACCACCCTCAGCGGCGAGGAAGTACATGGTTACCTCCCGGTCTAGGGGCGGGATCAGCCGGCCCAGATGAAGCCGAAGGCGATGCCCAGCAGCGCCAGCGCCTCGATGACGGCGAAGCCGATCCAGACGTACGGCAGAGTCATCCGGGACGACTCCGGCTGGCGGGCGGTCGACTGGATGTAGGCGGCGAAGACCAGGCCGACGCCGATGCCCGGGCCGATGGCCGCGAGGCCGTAGCCGATGGCGGCGGTGCTGCCCTCTACCGCGGCGAGAACGCTAGCGTCCATTGGTGTGGTTCCTCCTGGTTATCACGCGTGACTCTCACGCGGGACGACAAACGGTTGGTGCGGTGGATCAGTGCTCGTCGGCGAGCGCGCCCTGCACGTAGCTGGCGGTGAGGACGGTGAAGACGTATGCCTGCAGGCAGATCACCAGGAACTCGAGGAAGGTGAGCGCGATGGTCATCACCCAGGAGAGCACCGAGACCGGAGCCAGCCAGGCGTTGGCGCTCAGCATGGCGAAACCGCCGAGCGTGAAGACCAGCAGGAGCATGTGACCGGCGAACATGTTCGCGAAGAGACGAACCGCGAGCGAGAACGGCCGGACGATGAAGGTCGAGAAGAGCTCGATCGGGATCAGCAGCGGCAGGATGTACCAGGGTGCCGGCGGGATCAGCGAGTTCTTGAAGTACTTGACGAAGCCGTGGTGCCGGATGCCGATGTAGTTGAACAGCACGTAGCTGATGATCGCGAGGATCGCCGGGAAGGCGATGTGCGAGTTCGGCGAGATCTGGAAGAACGGGATGATCGCGAACGCGTTCGTCAGCAGCACGAAGCAGAAGAGCGTCGTGAAGTACGGGGCGAACCGCACACCCGCGTGGCCGATCATGTCGACGGCGATGTTGTTGCGTACGAAGCCGTAGATCGACTCGGCGAGCCACTGCTTCTTGGTCGGCACCAGCTGCGGCTTCCGGTACGTGGCCAGGAAGAAGATGATCAGGACGCCGACGGCGATCCAGACCATCGCAGTGATCTTGGTGAACCAGTACGAGTCGTGCGCACCCCAGGGCAGGATGCTGGGCAGGTAGAAGTCCTCCACCGTGGGTGGGAAATTCGCCTGGCCCGCCGCCAGGACGTTCGCCTGTCCGAACACCGCGTCCCTTCCTAAGTAGGCGTGCCGAGTCGGCGGACGACCAGGATGATTCCCCCGGCCATGCCGAGCACGACGCCGATCCCGGTGGCGACGCCACCGGTGTCGAGCCACTGGTCGACCAGCCAGCCGATGAAACCCCACACGAGCATGCCTCCGATGAGGTAGCTGAGCGCGGTCCAACCCTGACCGGCACCGGACGGAATGTCGTCCGGATCGCCGGCGGGACGGGGGGTTTGGTCACCAGCCATGACGGGGCGAACGATATCAGCCGGGAAGACGAGGCTGTGCCTCACCCCCCGCACAACCGTCGTTGTGTGGGCATCTCTGGGCTCGCGTCGTCTGTGGGCACGCTACTCCCCTTCCGCCCGTCGGAGAATGACCGGAGGCCGACACATTGCCGCGCGTCCGAAAGCTGGGACGAGGCCCGGCCGATCGCCAGGTCAGCTCCGCGGTCGGCGCGCATGCACCCTGGTCAGCCACCAGATGTGCACCGCCGTCCACACTGCCACCCCTGCGACGATGCCGAGGCAGAGCGGGACCAACCCGGGCCAACCGGTCGACGCGACCGCCACCATGACCACACCCAGGAGGGTGAACTTCAGGGCGTACAGGCCCAGCCCGAGCGGCAGCACCAACTGCGTGTTGATCTGGTCGGCCCAGGCCAGCACCACTGTCGTGAGGGTGTAGCTGAGCACCGTGACGCCGACGCCGGCCGCCGCGCCGAAGGCGGCCGTCACGCCGCCGGTCGCCCCGCCCACCACCGCGGCGACCGCGGCCAGCGCCACCGACGCGACCAGGAGCACAGGCAGGTGCCGCAGCCGCCACCGCCGGTCGGTGTCGGCCTCGACCACCCCGGGCTCAGCCACGGGGGTACGCCGGGAAGGCGGCGACCAGTTCGGCCACCTCGGCACCGACACGGGCCAGTTCGTCGGCGCCACCCGGGGCGCCCGGATCGGTGCGTACCGCGTGGGCGATCAGGGCGGCCACCTGTCGCAGCTCCCCCTCGCGCATCCCCTGCGTGGTGACGCTCGGCGTGCCCACCCGGATGCCGGAGGCCACCATCGGCGGCTGCGGGTCGTACGGGATGGCGTTCTTGTTCAGGGTGATCGACGCGGCGTCGCAGCGGCTCTCCGCCTCGGCGCCCGTGACGCCCACCTCCCGCAGGTCGATGAGGGCCAGATGGGTGTCGGTGCCGCCGGACACCGGGCGCATCCCCTCGGCGGCCAGGCCTGCGGCCAGCGCCTGCGCGTTGCGGACCACCTGCCCGGCGTACGTCTGGAACTCCGGCTGGGCCGCCTCGCGCAGCGCGACCGCCTTCGCGGCCACCGCGTGCATCAGCGGGCCGCCCTGGGTGAACGGGAAGACGGCCTTGTCGATCCGCTGGGCAAGCGACTCCCGGCACAGGATCATGCCGCCGCGCGGGCCGCGCAGCACCTTGTGGGTGGTGGCGCAGACGACGTCGGCGTACGGCACAGGCGACGGGATGGCCCGGCCGGCGACCAGGCCGATGAAGTGCGCGGCGTCCACCATCAGGTACGCGCCGACCTCGTCGGCGATCTCCCGGAACCGGGCGAAGTCGATCAGCCGGGAGTACGCGGTGGCGCCACAAATGATCATTTTGGGTCGGTGTGCCCGGGCCAGGTCCCGCACCTCGTCGTAGTCGATCATCTCGGTGTCGGGGCGGACCGTGTAGCCGACCGGGTGGAACCACTTTCCGGAGAAGTTCACCCGGCTGCCGTGGGTGAGGTGCCCGCCGTGCGGCAGGTCCATCGCCAGCACCGTGTCCCCCGGCTGCACGAGCGCGGCGTACGCGGCCAGGTTGGCGCTCGCCCCGGAGTGCGGCTGGAGGTTGGCGTGCTCGGCCCCGAAGAGCTCCCTGGCCCGGGCGATGCCGATCTCCTCGGCCCGGTCCACCTCGGCGCAGCCGCCGTAGTAGCGCCGACCCGGATAGCCCTCGGCGTACTTGTTGGTGAGCGTCGAACCGAGCGCGGCCAGCACCGCGGGCGAGGTCAGATTCTCGCTGGCGATCAGCTGAAGGCCACCCCGCAACCGGTCCAGCTCGCCGAGGACCACCTCGGCGATCTCCGGGTCGGTGGCCCTGAGCTGGGCGAAATCCGGCCCCCAGAAGGTGCTCGTCTCGGTCTCCACAGCGAACGAGTCTAGGGGGCCGCACACTGGGAGCCGTGAGATGCCTCGTCACCGGAGCCACCGGATACATCGGCGGGCGACTGACGCCGCTGCTGCTCGCCGACGGTCACACCGTCCGCTGCCTCGCCCGCAAGGCGGTGCGGCTGCGCGACGTGCCCTGGGCCTCGGCTGCCGAGATCGTCGAGGGCGACCTGAGCCGGCCGGAGACACTGCCCGCCGCCTTCGCCGACGTGGACGTCGCGTACTTCCTGGTGCACTCGCTGGGTCGGCCCGACTTCGAGTCCGCCGACCGGACGGCCGCGACCAACTTCGCGGCGGCGGCCCGCGCGGCCGGCGTACGCCGGATCGTCTACCTCGGCGGCCCGGAGCCGGCCTCCGACGCGGAGGTCCCCTCGCCGCACCTGCGGTCCCGGGCCGAGGTGGGCCGGATCCTGCTGGACAGCGGGGTCCCCTCGGCGGTGCTCCGCGCCGCGGTGATCATCGGGTCCGGCTCGGCGTCGTTCGAGATGCTGCGCTACCTCACCGAGCGCCTGCCCGCCATGGTCACCCCGCGCTGGGTACGCAACCGGATCCAGCCGATCGCCGTCCGCGACGTGCTGCGCTACCTGGCCGGCTGCGCCGCGCTCCCGCCGGAGGTCAACCGCGGCTTCGACATCGGCGGGCCGGACGTGCTCACCTTCCTCGACATGATGCAGCGCTACGCCCGGGTGGCCGGCCTACGTCGACGGATCATCGTGCCGGTCCGGCCACTGACCCCGTCGCTCTCCTCGCACTGGGTCGGCCTCATCACGCCGGTGCCGAACGCCATCGCCCGCCCGCTGGTGGAGAGCCTCATCCACGAGGCCGTCGCGCACGAGCACGACATCGCCCGGTACGTGCCGGACCCGCCCGGCGGGCTGACCGGCTTCGACGACGCGGTGGCGCTGGCGCTGGCCAAGGTACGCGACGCCCAGGTGGAGACCCGCTGGTCGAACGCGAGCGGCCCGGACGCGCCCGCCGAGCCGCTGCCCAGCGACCCGGAGTGGTCAGGTGGCACCACGTACACCGACATGCGTGAACGGGCGGTCGACGCCTCACCCGCGGCGCTCTGGCGGGTCATCGAGGGCGTCGGCGGCGAACACGGCTGGTACTCGTTCCCCCTGGCCTGGTCGATCCGTGGCTGGCTGGACCGGCTCGTCGGCGGCGTCGGACTGCGCCGGGGCCGACGCGACCCGCACCGCCTCCAGGTAGGCGAGGCGCTGGACTTCTGGCGGGTCGAGGAGATCGTCCCCGGCGAGCTGCTGCGGCTGCGCGCCGAGATGCGCCTGCCCGGCCGGGCCTGGCTGGAGATGCGGGCACTGCCTGCCGACGGGGGCCGCAGCCGCTACCAGCAACGTGCCGTCTTCCTGCCCCGCGGCCTCGCCGGGCACGCCTACTGGGGCTCGGTGGCCCCGTTCCACGCGGTGGTCTTCGGCGGAATGGCCCGCAACATAGCCCGCAACGCCGAGCAAACCCCCTAACCCCGCCCCGCCCCCGCCCCCGCCCCGCCCTCGCGATCTTGCACTTTCGGTCGGGATGAAAGGGACCTGGAGCGCAGAACGGCGACACAAAGTGCAAGATCGCGGGACCGAGGGGTCAGTTGCCTCCCCGAGGGCTGCTCTGCTGGAAGGCGGCCTGCTCGCTCGGGGGGACGAAGTCGCGGACCGGCTGGTCACGTAGGGCGACGGAGAGGACCTCACCCACCGCGTCCACCATCCGCGCCTGCACCGCCTGACCGACCGCGTCACGGGGGTCGTCCGGGTTCGCCGCCATCGACGCGACAGCGAGCTGCGGGGTGAACGCAACGACCGTCTCCGTCTCGTACCGCTCCGAACTGCCGGTCTTGCCGGCCACCGGCCGGCCCAGCCGGGCGCGCAGGCCGGGTGCCGTGGCGCCGTCGCAGCGCCCGTACATCGACTGGTCGCCGACCGGGCAGCGGGCGGCGTCGGCGGCCGCCCGGGCCACGTCGGTGTCGAGCACCTGCCGGCAGTCCGGCTTCGCGGCGTCGACCGGCCGGCCACCCGAGTCGGTGATCGAGACGACCGGCAGCGGCGCGCACCAGGTCCCCTCGGCGGCCACCGTGGCGTACGCCGTGGCCAGGTCCAGCGGGGTCGTCGCGGCCACGCCCAGGGTGAACGGACCCCAGTCCTTCGCGCCGTACCTGGCGAGCCGGGCGTCGGAGTCGGCACGCAGCACGATGCCGAGCCGCTCGGCCATCTCGACCACCCGGTCGGCGCCCACCCGTTCGGTGAGCCAGGCGAAGTAGGTGTTCACCGAGCGGCCGAACGCGGTCCACATGGTGCGCGGGCCGTCCATCGACGAAGGGCTGGCGTTGGCCGGGCACCAGCGGCCGTCGCAACTGCCCGGGCCGGTCACCGGGAAGCGGGTCAGCAGCTGGGTGGGCGCGACGAAGTCCGTCGACAGCGGCATCCCGGACTCCAGCGCGGCGAGCAGGGCGAAGAGCTTGAAGGTGGACCCGCCCTGGTACCCCTCGATCGCGCCGCCGCCGGCGACCAGCTGGTTGACCGTGTTCGGGTGGTTCTTCTGCCCGACCGGGTTGTCCTCGACGCTGTAGTTGCGGTTCACCGACATCGCCAGCACCCGGCCGGTGCCGGGCTGCACGACGACTGTCGGCACCGCCCGCGCCTCGGTCGGCCGGTAGATCCGCAGGACCTGCTCGGTGGTGGCCCGCTGCACCCCCGGGTCCAGCGAGGAGACGATGGAGAACCCGCCCCGGCGCAGCGTGCGTTGCCGCTCGTCGGCGGTCGACCCGAACGCCGGCTGGTCGCTCCACCACCTGGTGAACCAGTCGCAGAAGAACCCCCAGTCGTTGTTCCCGTCCGGTACCGCCGTGCAGTCGTTGGGGGTTTCGCTGGGCCGTAGCTGCAACGGCTCGGCCCCGGCCGCGGCCGCCGCCTCCGCCGACACCTGGCCGGTCTCCACCAACTGCTCAAGCACGTACGTCCGCCGGTTCAGGGCGCTGTCGGCGTCCCCGTTGATCGGGTCGTCGCTGTCCGGGGAGCGGACCAGGCCGGCCAGCAGCGCGGCCTGGGCGAGGGTGAGGTCGGCGGGGCTGCGGGAGAAGTAGCGCTTGCTGGCCGCCGCGATGCCGTACGCGCCGGCGCCGAAGTAGGCGATGTTCAGGTAGCGGGTGAGGATCTCCTCCTTGTTCAGCTCCCGCTCCATCGCCAGGGCGTACCGCATCTCCTGGAGCTTGCGGGCGGTGGTGACCTCGGTGGCGGCCCGACGCTGCCGCTCGGTCAGCCGCGGGTCGCTGCTCAGGACGTTGCGGACGTACTGCATGGTCAGCGTGGAGGCACCCTGCCGGGTCTGGCCGTCGCGCTTGTTCACAGTGAACGCGCGCACCACGCCGCGCAGGTCCACCCCGCTGTGCTGGTAGAACCGGACGTCCTCGGCGGCCACGATCGCCTGGCGCATCACCGGCGCCACCTCCCGCAGCGGCACGTCCCACCGGTCCTCCTGGTAGAAGGAGGTGATCAGGGTGGTGCCGTCGTTGGCGTAGAGGTTGGAGCGCTGCGCGGTGGGTGGCGTCCGCAGGGTGTTCGGCAGCTCGGAGTAGGGCGTGGACAGGGCGCTGAAGCCGATTCCGAAGACCAGGGCCGCGGGCAGGGCGGCCACGGCCAGCACCAGCCCGGCCAGTACGCCGGCGATCACCACGGTCAGCAGTTTGTCGAGATGGGCCCGGATCATCAGCTCTCCCCGCAGGAGCCGGTCACGCTAGGACCCGTTCAGAATGACCCGGAACGCCCCTTTCGCCCCGGGTTTTCACCAAACCCGGAGGAAACTCGCACGGCGCTCAGGGCAGCAGCGCGCCGACCAGCGGGTGGACCGTCTCCTCGATCTCGTCGGCGACCCGGCTGAAGCACTGGTCGCCACGACCCCACGGGTCGTCCAGATCGTCGGTCGGCAACGCCGAGACGCCCAGCCGGGCGTCCTGCGCCGCGGCCACCAGGGCCACGCCCCGGGCGTACACCGCCTCCGGGGTCGCCTCGGCCGGCGGCAGCGCGCTCGCGTCCACCGCCGCGAGCAACCGGCCGAACTCGCCGAGCACGAACGTGCGGGCCGCCGCGTCCGGCCGCAACGCCACCACGTACTCCTGCTGGTCGGCGGTCGCGGTCAGCACCAGGTCGGCCGCGTCGATGTGGTCCGAACGCAACTTGCGCGCGGTGAAACCCTCGACGTCCCCGCCGCGCCCGACGACCTGCCGCGCCGCCGGCGGGTTCATCTCCTCGCCCGCGTGCCAACCACCGGTGCCGGCGCTGTGGCTGAACAACAGCTCCTCCGCCCGCGCCGGGTCCTGCTCACGCCGCGCCAACCGCTCCCGCACCGCGAGGGCGAGCAGCCGCTCGGCCATCGGCGACCGACAGATGTTGCCCATGCAGACGTGCAGCACGGTGAACGGGGGCACTCAGGCCCCCTGGCTGTCGACGAGATCCGGAACCACGTCGCGCAGCTTCTCCAGCGGGATCGCCCCGGCCCGCAGCAACTGCGGCACCTCACCGGTCAGGTCCACGATCGTGCTGGGCACCGGATCCGGGCAGGGACCGGCCTCCAGGTACGCCCGCACCGAGTAGCTGAGCTGGTCGCGCGCCTCCTCGGCGGTCACCGCGGCGGGCTGACCCGTCTTGTTCGCCGACGACACCGCCATCGGACCGGTCTCCCGCAGCACCTCCAGGGCCACCGGGTGCAGCGGCATCCGCACCGCCACAGTGCCCGTCTTGTCGCCCAGATCCCACTGGAGGCTCGGCGAGTGCTCGACCACGATCGTCAACGCACCAGGCCAGAACGCCTCCACCAGGTCACGCGCGGCCGTGGGCAGCGAGAAGACCAACCCGTCCAGGGTGTGCCGGGACCCGATCAGCACCGGCGGCGGCATCTGCCGACCCCGGCCCTTCGCGTCCAGCAGCGCCTTGACCGCGTACGGGGTGAACGCGTCCGCGCCGATCCCGTAGACGGTGTCCGTCGGGAGGACGACCAGTTCGCCGTTCTTGACCGCCTCGATGGCCGCAGCGATGCCGCGGTCCCGATCGGCGGGCGACCGGCAGTCGTAGAGCATCACGAGGAGTCAGTCTGCCACGCCGCCGCGCCCGGGGCGTGCTGGCCGTCCGCCCGTCGGGACGCGGTGGCGTACCGGGGCCGGCCGGCGAGGTCCCGATGCTCCGCCACGGCGGTGAAGCGGCCGTCCGCGACGAACAGGCCGGGCACCGCCGCGCCGTGCGTGTCGTCGTGCTCGACGCCCACCACGCCGTCCGGGCGCAGCAGCGCCGCCGCCCGGCTGATCACCGGCCGGATCACCGCCAGGCCGTCCGCCCCACCGAAGACCGCCTCCGCCGGGTCGTGCGCGGCAACCTCGGGCGGCACCACCACCTCGACCGGTACGTACGGCGGGTTGCAGAGCAGCACGTCCACCCGACCGGCCAGTTCCGCCAGCAGATCCGGCGCGGTCACGTCCGCCTCGACAACCTCGATCGGGCGGTCCCCCGCCGCGGCCCGTTCCGCCGCGTTGCGCCGCAGCCACGCCAGCGCCTGCGGGGACCGCTCCACCGCCACCACGCGTGCCTCCGGCAGCTCCTGCGCCACCGCCAGCGCGATGGCGCCGGAGCCGCTGCACAGGTCCACCACAAGCGGGTCGAGTCGGGTCTGGGCCTGCTCGACGCCCCAGCCGGCCAGCAACTCCGTCTCCGGTCGGGGCACGAACACACCCGGGCCGACCGCCAGTTCCAGGTGCCGGAACGCGGCCCGGCCGGTCAGGTGCTGCAACGGCTCCCGCCCGGCGCGCCGGCGGACCAGTTCGTCGAGCCGCGCCAGCTCGTCGGCGCCCAGGTCGTCGGCGAGCGCCAGCCGGCCGCGCGGCACCCCCAGCACGTACGCCGCCAGCAGTTCCGCCTCCACCCGGGCCGGGCCCACCCCCGAGGCTTCGAGCGCCCGGGCCGCGCGGGCCACCGCGGCGGACGGACGGAGCCGCCCTGTCCCTTCAGGGGGGTGTTGCGGCAGAGTGGTCACGCGATAATCATGATGCGTCGCGGGCTACGTGACGAACGGGTGCGCCGAGACGCACACGACAGGAGGTCGGCGGGTGGGCTGGCTCGACCGGGTCGATGACCAGGTTGACGCCCTGACGCACGCCCGGGCGTTGCAGGAGGCCAGCCGCTCAGCGGAGGCGTACGGCCTGCTGGAGCGGGTGATCCGCACCACCAACGACCCGGCAGCGCGAGCGGACGCCATGGTGCAACGCCTCTCCGCGCTGATCAATCTCGGTCGGACGGCGGAGTTCACCAGGGCCATCGAAGAGGCGTCGGCGGCGGTCCGGGACCTCGCCGAGCCCTATCTGCACGGGCACCTCAACGCCCTTGCGGCGCTCGCCGCGCACCACCAGGGCGCACTGGACCGCTGCGTCACCCACCTGGTGAAGGCCGCCCGGGCGCTCAGCGCCGTGGAGGACCCGGACCGGGACACCGCCTGGGGCTGGCACGACCTCGCGATGGCCTACAGCTACCTCAGCTTCCACGGGTACGCCCTCGGCGCGATCGAACGCGCCCGGCAACTGGGCGTCACCTCCGGGATCCCCGAGGAGACGTTCGCCGCGCCGGGCATCCGGCTGCGCAACGCCGTGGCACTCGACCACAACGGCGACAGCGACGGCTGCCTGCGGGTGCTCCGCGACGTCGCCGCCGATCTGGCCCGGTTCGTGCACAACGGTCGCGCCGACCGGCTGCGCCCGAGCAGCCTCGCCGCGTACGGGTACGCGGCGGCACGGCAGGCCGCGCTCGGCGACCGGGTGGAGCCGACAGCCGACACCCACCCGTCCCACCTGCTCCAGAACGGCGGTGACAGCGCCCGGGCGCGGGACATGCGGCACCTCGGGCAGGTCTGCCTGGCCGTCGCCGCCGGCCGCCCGATCGAGGCGGTGGCCCGGCTGGACACCATCCGGGTCTCCACCGAGACCCTCGGCGCGGCGGAACCGGCCCGGCTGCGCAGCATCGCGCTGGCCCGCGCCGGGGACCACGTGGCCGCGCACCGGGCCGACCGGCTGGCGTTCCGGCTGGCCGCGCAGCGCAACGACCGGCTGCGCGACGTCTACATCGACGGCATCGCCGCCCGGATCGACCACGAGGAGATGCGCCGCGAGGCGGCCCGGTTCGAGGGTGAGGCACTTACCGACCCGCTCACCGGCCTGCCCAACCGCCGCCGACTCGAGCGGTACATCACCGCTGTGGTGACCCGCGGCGAGCGGGTGGTGATCGGCGTCTGCGACCTGGACGGGTTCAAGGCGGTCAACACCCGGCACGGGCACCACTCGGGCGACCTGGTCCTGCAACGCATCGCCGGGGTGATCAACCGGGTGATGCGCCGGGGCGACTTCGTGGCCCGCTACGGCGGTGACGAGTTCGTCGTGGTACTGCCGGACACCGGGATGGCCGAGGCTGCCGAGGTGGCCCGGCGGATCGAGGCGGCGGTGCTCGCCGAGGACTGGGAGTCGCTGGTGCCGGGCACCCCGGTCGGGGTGAGCATCGGCTTCGCCGAGGTCTCCGGCGGCGGCGGACTCCGCGACGCGCTGAGCGTCGCCTTCGAGGTGGCCGACCGGGAGATGCTGCGCGCCAAGTCCCGGCCCCGCGCCAGCTGACCGCCGGCGCCGGCCGGGTCAGCGGCGGGTCAGCTCGGTGTCGCCGGCCAGGCGGGCGGCGCGGTCGGCCTCGGTCAGGGCGTCCAGGACGCCGTCCAGGTCACCGGCCAGCGCCAGGTCCAGGTTGTACGCCGTGTAGCCGATCCGGTGGTCGGTGATCCGGTTCTGCGGGAAGTTGTACGTGCGGATCCGCTCCGAGCGGTCCACCGTGCGTACCTGCGCCTTGCGGGCGTCCGAGGCCGCGGCGTCGGCCTGCTCCTGGGCGGCAGCGAGCAGCCGGGCCCGCAGGATGCGCATGGCCTGCTCCCGGTTCTGCAACTGGGACTTCTCGTTCTGGCAGGACACGACGATGCCGGTCGGCACGTGGGTGATCCGCACGGCCGAGTCGGTGGTGTTCACCGACTGCCCGCCCGGCCCGGACGAGCGGAACACGTCGATCCGCAGGTCGTTGGCGTCGATGGTGACGTCGACGTCCTCGGCCTCGGGCAGCACCAGCACCCCGGCGGCGCTGGTGTGGATGCGGCCCTGCGACTCGGTGACCGGGACGCGCTGCACCCGGTGCACGCCGCCCTCCCACTTGAGTCGCGACCAGACGCCGTTACCACCCTCGGGCACGCCCTTGGTCTTGATCGACAGCGAGACGTCCTTGACCCCGCCGAGGTCCGAATCCTGCGCGTCGATCACCTCGGTGACCCAGCCGTGGCGTTCGGCGTACCTGGTGTACATCCGCAGCAGGTCACCTGCGAACAGCGCGGACTCCTCGCCGCCCTCACCGGCCTTGATCTCGACGATCACGTCCTTGGCGTCGTGCGGGTCACGCGGGATGAGCAGCTCGGCGAGGCGCTCCTCCAGAACCGGCAGGGAGGCCGCGATCGACTCCGCCTCGGAGGCGAAGGAGGGATCCTCGGCGGCCAGCTCGCGGGCCGCGGCCAGGTCGGCGCGCGCCTGCTCCAGCTCACCTGCGGCCTTGTGCAGCGGCACCAGCTCGGCGTACCGACGGCCGACCCGGCGGGCGGTGGCCTGGTCGGCGTGGATCGCCGGGTCGGCCAGCCGCTTCTCCAACTCGGCGTACTCGTCGAGGAGGCCGGCCAGACGCTCGCTGCTCATGCTGCGGATGCTCCTTCGAGGGTGCGGGCGCCGGCCGGGCCAGGCGAAAACCAGGTGGAACGCGGACGGCGCCCGCGTCCGGTGGAAAACCGGGCGCGGGCGCCGAACGGGGAGTTACTTGGCCTTCTTGGCCTGAACCTTGGCGTACTTCTGCTGGAACTTCGCGACCCGGCCGGCGGTGTCGAGAACGCGCTGCTTACCGGTGTAGAACGGGTGGCAGGCGCTGCAGGTCTCGACGTGGATCGCCCCGCCCTTGGCGGTGCTGCGGGTCGTGAACGTGTTGCCACAGGAGCAGCTGACCTCGGTGGTCACGTACTCCGGGTGGATGTTTGCCTTCATCTCGCCTCGGTCCTCTCGTTGGTGGTCGCCGGGTCGCCGTCACCGCTCGTCGCGCCGTACGCGACGGGCTCGGGCGTGAACCGGAACCGGTGGCCGACTGACCAGTGTGCCATGGGCCTGAGCCGACCCGGCAGTCGGGCCGCACACCTCGTCCGGCATCGTCAACACGTGCCCACCCGTCCGCATTCCCGACGCCCGGCGGGGCATTCGTGCACCCGACGAACCGCAGTCGCGTGCCCCGCCGGGGGTACGCCCGTCGAGCCCGAGGGGCGCCGATGACCCGACTGATCGCCACCCGTGGCCTGCCCGCCTCGGGCAAGACGACGTTCGCCCGCACGCTCCAGCCGTCGGTGGTCCGGGTGAACAGGGACGACCTGCGCCGGATGCTGCACGGCGAGCGGCTCTTCACCCAGTGGGCGGAGGCGCAGGTCACAGTCGTGCAGCGGGCCCAGGTGGAGGCGCTGCTGCGGGCCCGGGCGGACGTGTGCGTGGACGACACCAACCTGCGGGCACGGACACTGCGGGACTGGGCCGACCTGGCCGCCCGGCACGGGGCGGAGTTCGAGGTGCACGACTTCACCGACGTACCCCTCGAGGAGTGCCTGCGACGTGACGCCGGACGCCCGGCCGCCGAGCAGGTGGGCCCGGACGCCATCCGACGGCTGCACGACAGGTACCTGGCGGGGCGGGCCCTGCCACTGCCGGTGCCGCAGGCCCGCACCGGCCGGCCCGCCGCCGTGCACCCGCCGTCTTCCGAACCGCCGGAGATCGTCCTGGTGGACATCGACGGCACCGTCGCGCTTGCCGTGTCCCGCAGCCCGTACGACATGACCCGGGTGGGTGAGGACCAGCCGAACCCGGCGGTGATCGCGGCGGTCCGGGCCATGCACGTGGCCGGGTACGGGGTGGTGTTCTGTTCCGGGCGGGACGGCACCGCGCGGGCGGCCACCGAGGCGTGGCTGGCCCGGCACGTCCGGGTCCCCTACCTCGGGCTGCACCTGCGGGCCGTCGGCGACTCCCGCAAGGACTCGGTCGTCAAGCGGGAGATCTACGACCGGGAGATCCGGGACCGCTACCGGGTGGTGGGCGTGTTCGACGACCGGGTCCAGGTGGTGCGGATGTGGCGGGAACTCGGCCTCACCGTGTTCCAGGTGGCCGAGGGCGACTTCTGAGGTGTGTCCGGACGGGCCCCCGGGCGCACGGGGGGCCCGTCCGGGACGGTTCACCGGGTGAGCGTGACGGTGGCGTCGGCGAGGACGCCGTTGACGGCGACGGTGAGGCGTACCGGGGCACCGGGCCGCAGTGCCGTCAGGGTGCCGGTGGCCGGGTCGAAGCGGGCCGTGTGCCAGGGACGCACCCCGGCCGACCCGCCGACGTGCACCCCGGGCGAGGCGGACCAGTCGGCGCTGACAGGTGCGGCCACCGGGACCGTACGCCCGCCGGGTTGGGTGAGCGTGGCGGTGACCGTCGCCGGGACGCCGACCGCCACGCTGGCCGGGGCGTTCAGCGCGAGCCGGTCCACGTGGGCGTGGAACTCCGCGTCCACCCAGGGCGGCCCCTCGGCGAGCGGGTCGCGGCGGGCCCGGTCGGCCTCGGCCGGGGTGACCGGGTCGACGCCGAACTCCGTCCAGCCGGTGAAGCCGCCCTGTTCGGCGGGGGTGGACGGGGTCTTGCCCGAGTTGCCGTTGATCACGTACGGCACTCCGTCCACCCGGTCGGCGTGGAACGTGCCGACGTGCCCGCCCACGAACAGCGCACCCTTGCCGGTGCGGTGCTGGAAGTCGGCAAGCCACTGCTCCAGCAGCGCCGCCTCCTTGCGGTCGGTGAGCTGGCTGGCCTGCGCCGGACTGGGATCCCGCGCCGGGTGGTGGTGCAGGACGACGACCGAGCCGACGCGCCTGTCGGTGGCCGCCGCGTCAAGTGTCTCGCGCAGCATCCGCACCTGGTCGAAGCCGCCGCCGCGCAGCGTCCCGGTGGACGAGTTCAGCGTGACGAAGCGGGTGCCGTTGTGGTCGAACACCCGGGAGGTGGCACCGAACGCCGCCTCGAAGTTGCTGATCGGGGCACCCATGATCTCGTGGTTGCCCGGCACGTAGTACCAGGGCAGCGCGTCGCCCAGTTCCTCGTCGAGGATCCGTCTGGCCAGCGCGAAGTCGGCCGGGTAGGCGGTGTCCACGAAGTCGCCGTTGATCAGCAGGAAGTCCGGCCGGGCCACCTTCACCTCGCGCAGCGTCCGCCGGGCCTGGGCGACCAGGTCGCTGTCCGGGTCCGCGGCGACGAACTGCGCGTCGGAGAGCACCGCGAACCGCCACGGCGCGCCGTCCACAGTGCCGTCGCGGACCACCACCCGGTCGGTACGCGGGGCCACCGCCGGCACGTCGACCGTCGGGGGCACCTTCGCCACCAGGTCGTCGATGACCACCTCGCTGGTGTACTGCGCGGCGGCGTTCGTCTCGGCAACGTAGAAGCGGCGCACCCGCACCGGGTACTGCACACCGGCGGGCACCGCGAACTCCACGTACCGCCAGCCGGTCCAGGTGATCAGCGGGCCGCGCAGCACGTGCTGGGTGTCCTGTGCGTCGTGCAGGTGCAGGCTGGGCCACTCCCCGGTGCCGTTGCCGTGGATCCACATGCCGAACGCCTGCGGCTGGCCGGGCACCTCGATCCAGGCCGGCGGGTCGGCGTACGCGGCCCTGGTGCCTGTGGACTGGCTGAAGTCGTACGACATCTTCAGGCCGGTGCCGGTGTGCCCGGGGGCCGGCGCGACCGACCCGCTGGCCCGGGCCTGGCTGAACCGCCACGAGGCGACGTCGTCGAAGCCGGCGACCGGCACGTCGGTCAGCCCGACGGT
Source organism: Micromonospora sp. NPDC000663 (assembly GCF_042898105.1). Taxonomy (NCBI): domain Bacteria; kingdom Bacillati; phylum Actinomycetota; class Actinomycetes; order Micromonosporales; family Micromonosporaceae; genus Micromonospora; species Micromonospora sp. NPDC000663. Next base: position 137,270 of record NZ_JBIAYR010000006.1, on the reverse strand, counting down.
GACCGGCAGGACCGCGCTGCTGCGTCCGACGTGGACGGTCACCAGGGCCGAGCCGGTGTCCCGCAGCGCGGTGACGGTCAGGTTGCCGTCGCCGGTGGGGGTGATCCGCAGCAGCTCCCTGTCGTAGTCCAGCGTCACGTCCCGCGGCTCGATCGGTGCGGTGTTGCCCTCGGCGTCGTACCCGACCACGCCTACCAGGGCGTTGCCGTCGCGGCCGGTGAGGCCGACCCGGGGCACGGTGGTGCCGACCCGGGCCAGCGGGCCGAGGACTGTGAGGTTCAGCGAGCCGGTGACGCGGCCCCGCGCGGCGGTGACGGTGCTGGCCCCCGGGGCGCCCGCGTGGAACACGCCGGCGCGGTCGACCCGGCCGCGTACCGCAGGGGTGGCCCGCCAGGTGGGCGCGCCGGCCGCCGGGCCGTACGTCTCGTCGTAGCCGGCCGCGGTGAGGGTACGGGTCAGTCCGGGGAAGACCCGGTCCGGCCGGCCACCGCGCACCGGCGAGACGCCCGGGGCGACCGTGGGGTCGCTTGCCGTCTCGACCCAGTAGCCGGTGAGCCGGCCACTGCCCTTCGGCGCGTAGATCGCCAGGCCGTTGGGCACGGCCCGCTCACTGCCGTCGGAGGGGCCGTTCTCCACCTGCACGGCCGACGCGCCCGGCTCGCGGGCCAGCAGCGTGGACGAGCCGCCACCGTCCAGGTTGAGCGCGTGGTGGGCGCCCAGCTCGGCCATCATCCGGCCCATCTCGGTCTGGGTGACGCCCCGGCTGTCGACCTGACGACCGTCCACCGTCAGCATGATCATTTTGCTTCCGTCGGCGCTGAACCCGACCGAGGTGCGCGGCGCCAGCGTGGGGTCGGCGATGCTCTGCACGACGCCGTCGCGGACGAGGACGCTCCCGCCACCGACAGCCGCGTGCAGGTCGCTGCCGTCGGACGACTTCGGCCGCCAGGCCACACTCACCTGGTCGCCGGGGCGGAGCCCCGCGAGGGCGGTCGCGCCGGCGTCGCGACCCAGCAGCACGGTGCTGCCGGCGACGATCGGGCCGCTGCCGGCCGCATCCGCCACCGCCGCCACCCGACCGCCGGTGACGGTGACCTCGACCACCCGGGCCGCGCCCTCGACGGCACGCTGCCGGGAGTACGTCCCCCACAGCTCGGTGAACGCGCCGATGCCGTCGGCCTGCACCAGGTTGTTGAACTGGGTAAGCGGGACCGGCCCGGTGGGCAGGGTCGCGGTGCCGTCGAAGTTCACCTCGATCACCCGGCCGAGCCCGTTCGCCGTGATCGCCGCCGCGTTGCGGTGACCGCTGACCGCCGACTGGATCAGCTCGCCGTCGCGGATCCCGACCCCCTGGGCGGCGCCCGAGTTGTTGATGTCGAAGAAGTCGCCGTTGACCGCGGCGACCGCGCGCGAGCCGTCCACCGCCGTCCGCAGTGGCTCGGCCCGGCTGACCGCCCCGGAGTTGACGTAGTCGACGGTGGAGCCACCGGCGAGGTCTGTGGTGAGCGCGTCGGCACGCAGCCAGCCGTCGGCGTCGTACCTGTCGAAGGAGGTGAGCTGCACGCCCGGCGCGACCGGCCGGGTGGCCTTCGTGGTCTCCAGGCCGCCGGCCGGCTCCAGACCGCCGGTGGCGGCGGCCGGCGCGGCCGCGGCGGTCGCGGCCGTCGGGTCGGCGGCGAGGCTTACCGAATCGGCCGGGTGGGACGACGCGTCAGGCGCGTCCTCGGCGGCGGTGGCCGGAAGCGCGGGCGGCGACGCCACGGGCCGGGCGGCCACGGACGGCGCCGGCGGCGCGGCGGTGGCCGGCGGCGACACGGCCAGGGCGAGCAGCGGCGTCAGCAGCAGGACACCGGTGCGACGGGCGGATCGTCTGCGTATACGCATGTACGACAGTCAACCCGGCAGTGAATAGAAGTTTCAAGACCTGTCGACTGAACCGAAGGAAAATTCCGCCACCCCTCGGCTCCTGGCCCCGCCGAACCCCCTCTGCTGGCGTGCGAGCAGGGCCGGCCGCCCCCCTTGTTCCCTTTGCTCTGCTTCAACGGACGCAACACAAAGCGCCCCGAAGTGTTGCGCCGGTTGAAGCAGAGCAAAGGACGGTGGGCGGACACGACGAAGGGGCACGGCCGCGATGGCCGTGCCCCTTCCTCGTCGGTCAACCGGAAATGGTTACTCCCCCGGCGTCGACTTCGCGATCTGCATCAGGAACTCGATGTTGGTACGGGACTGCTTGAGCCGGTCCAGCAGGAGGTCCATGGCCGCCTGCGAGTCCAGCGAGTGCAGCACCTTGCGGAGCTTGTGGATGATGGCCAGCTCCTCGGGCGCGAGCAGGACCTCTTCCTTACGCGTACCGGACGGGTTGATGTCGATGGCCGGGAAGGTGCGCTTGTCGGCGATCTTCCGGTCCAGCTTCAGCTCCGCGTTACCGGTGCCCTTGAACTCCTCGAAGATGACCGTGTCGGCCATGGACCCGGTCTCCACCAGGGCCGTGGCGATGATGGTCAGCGAGCCGCCGTTCTCGATGTTGCGGGCCGCTCCGAGGAAGCGCTTCGGCGGGTAGAGCGCGGTGGAGTCGATACCACCCGACATGATCCGGCCGCTGGCCGGCGCCGCCAGGTTGTACGACCGACCCAGCCGGGTCACCGAGTCGAGAAGCACGACCACGTCGTGCCCCAGCTCGACCAGGCGCTTCGCCCGCTCGATCGCCAGCTCGGCAACAGTGGTGTGGTCCTGCGGCGGACGGTCGAACGTGGCCGCGATGACCTCGCCCTTGATCGACCGCTGCATGTCGGTGACCTCTTCGGGCCGCTCGTCCACCAGCACCACCATGAGGTGGCACTCCGGGTTGTTGCGGGTGATCGCGTTCGCGATCGCCTGCAGCACCATCGTCTTACCCGCCTTCGGCGGCGACTGGATGAGTGCCCGCTGGCCCTTGCCGATCGGCATGACCAGGTCGATGACCCGAGTGGTCAGGATGTGCGGCTCGGTCTCCAGCCGCAGGCGCTCCTGCGGGTAGAGCGGCGTGAGCTTGTAGAACTCGGGGCGGCGACGCGCCTCCTCCGGCTCCATCCCGTTGATCGTGTCCAACCGCATCAGCGGGTTGTACTTGTCCCGCCGCTGGTCGCCACTGTTGCCACCCTCGCGCGCCGCGCGGACCGCACCGGTGATCGCGTCACCACGGCGCAGGCCGTACTTCTTGATCTGGGACATCGAGACGTACACGTCGTTCGGGCCGGCCAGGTAGCCGGTGGTCCGCACGAAGGCGTAGTTGTCGAGCACGTCGATGATGCCGGCCACCGGGACGAGCACGTCGTCCTCGCCGACCTGGGGCTCACGCCCACCGGTGTCACCACCGGTCTCGGCGCGCTCGCCACGCCCACGGCGACGGTCCCGGAAACGGCTCCGCCGGCCACGCCGACCGCCGCCCTCGCCGTCGTCGTCGTCGCTGTCCCGCTCGGCGCGCTGGCCACGGTCGTTACGGTCGCCCCGGTCGTTGCGCTCGGAACGGTCGCCGCGCTCGGCCCGCTCACCACGGTCGTTGCGCTCGGCCCGCTCACCACGGTCGTTGCGCTCGGACCGCTCACCACGCTCGTTGCGCTCGGAACGGTCGCCGCGCTCGGCCCGCTCACCACGGTCGTTGCGCTCGGAACGCTCGCCACGGTCGGAACGGTCGTTGCGGTCGGCACGCTCGCCGCGCTCGGAACGCTCCGGACGCTCGGCCCGATCCCGGCGGTTCTCGCCCCGATCGGTCCGCTCGCCGGCCTCGGCCTCGTCGGTACGAGCCTCGGAGCTGCGAGCCTCAACACCCCGATCCTCGGAGCTGCGAGCCTCGGAGCTGCGAGCCTCGGAGCTGCGAGCCTCGGAGCTGCGAGCCTCTGCCGTGGCGGTGCGGCTACGACGGGTACGACCCCGGCTCTCAGTCTCGGCCGCCGGCTCGGCGGGCGCCTGGTCGGCGCTGCGCCCTTCGGCTGCCGGCCGGTCGGCGGTCTCCCGCACGTCGGCGCGTACCCCCTCACGGGTCGGAGCGGCCGCAGCCGCGACCTCGGCCCGCGGTCGAGGGGTTCCGGCGGCGTTGCCGCCCTGCCGCTCGGAGATCGCGGCGATCAGCTCGCCCTTGCGCATGCGAGCCGTGCCGGAGATGCCGAGCGACGCGGCCAGGCTCTGCAGCTCTGGCAGCAGCATCGCCGACAGACCGGTGCCGCTACGCCGACGACGGGCGGGAGCGGCGGTGGTGGCATCGCCAGCGACGTTGGAAACATCCGACGTCACGTCGGTGGTGTCGCTCAATGGATTCCTTCCCTCGATAGGCCGGGACTGCCCGGAGTCGGAACTCAGGTGGCCGGGCGGCCTCGGTGCACCCGCCTCGCAAGGACGCGTCGCGGGAGTCTGTGACACAGCAGCCCGGCGGTATCCCGACTCACCAAGGGTCGGTGAGCAGGTCTCGCCGTCTGCGGCGACCTGTGGAAACTGCGGTGCGGCGTGGGCCTTGGCAGGGGTGACGGGCTGACCGCCGAGAGCTTCGGGGGTGCGCCGCCCCGCAGGAGATCGCGTGCTTCGCGGCTGTGCTAGGCCTAGAGCGTAATCAACTCTTCCGACCTGCGGCAACAGGGTCCCGCTCGGCGTGTCCAAGTCTACCCCGGGCAACCCGGGCGCCGCTGCCGTCTATCGGTAACTGCCAGATCTGCCAGTCTGTTCCCGCCGCGAAGCCCGGCGGCGGGTCGGTGAGCGCCAGCACGGTCGGCCCGGCCCCACTGACCACTGCCGCCACACCAACCTCTCGCAACGCGTTGACCAGGGCCGATGTGGCAGGCATCCCGGGTGCCCGGTAGTCCTGGTGGAGCCGGTCGACGGTGGCGGGAAGCAGCAGCGTCGGGTCCGTGGTGAGCGCGTGCACGAGCAGCGCCGCCCGTCCGGCGGTCAACGCCGCGTCGGCGTGCGGCACCGTGGCCGGCAACGCGGCCCGCGCGGCGGCGGTCAGGCCACGCTCGGCCGGCACGAAAACCATCGGTCGTACGTCGGCCGTGACCGGCAGGGACACCGCGCGGGCGCCGGACGGCTCGGACCAGGCCACCGTGAAGCCGCCGAGCAGGCAGGGAGCGACGTTGTCCGGGTGGCCCTCGATCTCGGCCGTCAGGCGCAGCACGCCCGCCGTGTCCATCCGCTGGTCGCCGTCGACGACAAGCGCGCGGGCCAGCAGCACACCCGCGACGATCGCGGCGGACGAGGAGCCCAACCCGCGCGCCTGCGGGACCCGGTTGACGCACTCCACGCTCAGACCGGCGGGCTGCGCGCCGAGCACGTCGAAGGCCGCCCGCATGGCGCGTACCACAAGGTGGCTGTCGTCGTCGGGCAGCTCGTCGGCGCCCTGCCCGGTCACCGCCACCCGGACCCCGGCCGGCGCCACCTCGGCCGCCAGGTCGTCGTACAGCCCGAGGGCGAGGCCCAGCGCGTCGTAGCCCGGGCCCAGGTTGGCACTGGTCGCGGGAACCCGGACGCGGACCGGCCCGGCGGTGAAGTTCGTCGGCACGCGCCCATGCTAGGGGTCGGCACCGACGATCCGGTCCGGTGCCCGCAGCATGGGACCGCCCGGGTCAGCGGGCCGGGTTCGGAACCGGCTCGGTGCTGGGGTCGGTGAGCGACAGCTTGCGGGTGGCGATCCGCCAGCCCACCGCGTAGACGACTGTGACCAGGCCGCACCCGGCCAGCACCACGCGCTCGTCCACCACGTCCACGACCAGGGCCACCGCCAGCTGGCTCACCGAGATGGCAAGCGTCGCAAGCATCATGTCGGTGGCGAAGACGCGACCGCGCAACCGGTCCGGCACCTCGCCCTGGAGGGCGAAGTTCGACATCACCCAGTTGCTGCCGCCCGCGAAGTGCGCCAGGAAGACCAGCAGCAGCACCAACGGGAACCACCTGACCACCGACGCGCCCAGGTAGGACACGCCGTAGAGCGACATGGACAGCGCGAGCCCGGGCAGCAGCCATGACCTGTTGGTCAGCACCCGACGCATCAGGATGGGCCCGACCAGCGCCCCCGCGCCGCGTACCGCGAAGAGCAGGCCGGCGCCCAGCGAACCGACCCCGTACACGCCGGCGAGCAGCGGGAACACGGTGAGCACCCCGTTGCCCAGGCCGACCGCCGACTTCACGGTGACCAACGCCAGCACGCGCGGCCGGTGGCCGATGTAGCCGAGTGCCTCGCGGACCGCCGCCCAGGTCCGCTGGGCCGGGCGGTCGCTGTCGCGGGGCGCCTGCAACGGCCGGCGGATCCGCGTGGCCAGGCCCGCGGCGAGCGCCAGGCCCACCGCCGCCACCCAGAAGCAGGCGTACGGGCCGGTGGCCGAACTGAGCACACCGCCGAGCGAGGCGCCCACCACGGTCATGGTGCCCCAGGCCGAGCCGGCCACGGCATTGCCGGCGGCGAGTTCGTGCGGCTCCAGGACATTGGGCAGGGCGGCCTGGGCGGCCGGCGAGTAGAACGCCTTGGCGACCGCGACGACGCCGATCGCCACGAGCGCCAGCCAGGCGGTGGCCCGGCTCCGTACGCCGAGAAGCAGCAGCACGCCCGCCAGCGAGGCCACGTTCGCGCCGATCATGATCTTCCGGCGGTCGAACCGGTCGGCGATCGTGCCTGTGTACGGCAGTAGCAGCGCCACGATGCCGGTGTCCACGGCGAGCACCAGCGCGCCCCACACGCCGCTGCCGGTCAGCTGCGGCAGCAGCACCAGCAGCGGCACCATGACGAACCAGTCGGCGCCGAAGACCACAAGCTCGGCGAGGAAGAGATTGCGAAAACTCCGATTGCCGGTAAGGACCGAAAGGGTGGACGCCACGGAGCGGCACCCTACCCAATCTGCGTGGGGGTCACACCCGCTCCCAGCAGCGCCGAGACCGTGACGAAGGTGTAACCACGCGCCCGCAGGCCGGTGATCATGTCGGGGAGGCCGCGCAGCGCCACCAGTCGCCGCAGGTCGCCGACGTCGTGCCCGAGCACGATCGTCCCCGGTCGGACACCTGCCACGATCCGTCGGGCGTGGCCGGCCGGGTCGCCCGGGTACTCACGCTCCACCATCTGCAACGACCAGAGCACCAGTCGGTAGTCCAGCCGTGCCGCCGCCTGCAGCACCGCGCCGCCCAGGTGGCCGTAGGGCGGGCGGACCAGCCGGGGCTGGCTCCCGGTCACGTCGGCGATCGCGTCGTGGCTGCGGCGCAGATCGTCGTACACCGCGGCGGTGTCCATCTGGGCCAGGTCCCGGTGCCGCCAGCTGTGGTTGCCCACCTCATGCTCGGCGAGCAGGCCGCGTACGACGTCCCCGTGCCGCCGGACCTGGGCGCCGACCAGGAAGAACGTCGCCGGCACCCGGTGCTCGGCGAGGGTGTCCAGCACCATCGGCGTCCACTGTGGTGCCGGGCCGTCGTCGAAGGTGAGCGCGACCAGCCGCCGCGTCGTCGACACCGACCAGACGACAGGCAGGGCGCCGGAGCCGACGTCCTGCTGGCCGTTGCCGATCGTGGCGCTCGCCGGACCGCCGGCCAGCGGCAGCCGGCGGTGGCTGAACCACGCGTCAAGGGCTCCCGCGCCGGCGATCGCCCCGGTCGTCACCAGGGCACCTCGGCGCAGCAGATCGCGCCGGGACCACCCGTGCGCGCTCTCGGTCATCCGCCCGTCCCGCTCGCCGACACCCCAACACCTACTAGGAGTATGCAATGTGTGACGCAAAGTGCCGCTTCCGTCGTCCCATCGGAGTGTCCGAATGGACGACGGCGAACGCCCCCGGCGGACCGAGCCTGCCGGGGGCGTTCCGTTCGATGTCGTCCGACTACTCGGTCGGCTCCGACGGGGGCAGCGGCGAGGTGCGGCTCCGGGGCAGTCGCAGCACCTCGAACTGGTCCGTGCCGTCCACCAACGCGCCCGACGGGGCCTGGCGTGTCGCCGCCGGCTGCGAACCCTCAGGGGAAGCCGAGCGAGACGTACCGGCCGACGTGGACGCGCCGGTCGGCACCGCCACCCGGTTCGGGCCGTCCGGCTCGGCGGGCGCCGGGGCGGTCGGCTCGGTCGTCGCCGACCCGCCGTTACCCCGACCCCGCCGCTCGCGCAGCGACTCCTTTGTGTGCTCCACCATCGTGTACAGCGTCGGCACCAGGATCAGCGTGAGCAGCGTCGAGCTGAGCAGACCACCGATCACCACGACCGCCAGCGGCTGCGAGATGAACCCGCCCTCGCCGGTCAACCCGAGGGCCATCGGCAGCAGTGCGAAGATCGTCGCCACGGCGGTCATCAGGATCGGACGCAGTCGGCGCCTGCCACCCTCGACCACCGCCTCCCGGACCCCCATGCCCTGGGCGCGGTACTGGTTGATCAGGTCGAGCAGCACGATGGCGTTTGTCACCACGATGCCCACGAGCATCAGCACACCGATCAGCGCCGGTACGCCCAGCGGCGTTCCGGTGACCAGCAGCAGGCCGATCGCGCCGGTCGCCGCGAACGGGATGGAGATCAGCAGGATCAGCGCCTGGGTGAGGCTACGGAACGTGGCCACCATGATCAGGAACACGATCGCGATCGCGGCCAGCACCGCGAGCGCCAGGTCACCGAAGGCGTCCGCCTGGTCGGCGCTGACCCCGCCGATGGTGAAGGTCGCCCCCGGTACGTCGATGCCGTCCAGCCGCTTCTGCAACTCCTGGCTTGTCGCGCCCAGGTTCGAGCCGGTCGCCGTGCCCGTCACCGAGACGCTGGGCTCACCGTCGATCCGGGTGACCTGCTGCGGCCCCTCGGCCTGGGTGATGTCCGCGATGTCGTCCAGCTTCACCGGTCCCACCGGAAGGGCACGCAGCTCCTCCAGCGACACCGGCGGCTTCGCGCTCAACCGCAGAACCACGTCCTGCTGGCGGCCGTCGAGCGCCACCTGGCCCAGCGGCGCGCCACGGAACGCCTGCGACACGAGCTGACCCACGGCGGCCTCGGTGAGCCCGACCCGTCCGGCGGCGACCCGGTCGACGGCGACGTCGACCCGCGGCACCCGCTCGGCCAGGCTCGTCGTCACATCCTCGACGTACGGCACCCCGGCCATGGCCGACCGGGCCGCCTCGGCGGCGCGGGTCAGCACCTCCGGGTCGCTGCCCTGGACGATCACCTCCAGCTGGCTGGTCGAGGCGTCCTGCCCGCCCCCGAAGGTGATCTCCTCCTTGTCGATGCCAAGCTTGTCGAACTCCGCGCGCAGCTTCTCGCGCATCTGCTTGGCATCGGTGTCACCGTCCAGCGCCAGCGACCAGGTCGCGACGTTGTTGCCGCCGCCGCCGAACGGGTTGTCCCCACCACCTGCGCTCACCTGGTACGTCTCGACACCGTCGAGACGCCCGAGCACCGCCTCGACCTTCCTGGCCGCCTCGTCGGTGGCCGCGAGGCCGGTGCCCGCCGGCAGCTCCTGGCGGAAGCTGAGCGTGTCCTGACCGGAGTCGTCCAGGAAGTTGGTCTCCAGCTTCTGTGCCAGTCCGAAGGTGCCGAAGAGCACCAGCAGGCCGAGCCCCACGGTGATCCAGCGGGTCGACCGCTTGCGGGTGGCGAACCCGATCACCGGCAGGTACGCCCGCTGCAACGGGTTGCGCAGCTCCTTCTCCTCTGCGGCGCGCCGCACGGCCTCGTCGTCGGCGGTGCCGCCGCGCGGCTTGAGGAACCAGTACGCGAGGATCGGGATGACGGTCAGCGACACCAGCAGGGACGCGAGCAGGGCCACCGTCACGGTGATCGCGAACGGGGCGAAGAGCTGCCCCACGAACCCGCCGACCAGTGCGATAGGCGCGAACACCGCCACCGTCGTGAGGGTGGACGCGGTCACCGCGCCAGCCACCTCACGGACACCTGTGATGATCGCGTGCTGCTTCTCCTCGCCGTACTCCAGATGCCGTTTGATGTTCTCGAGTACGACGATCGAGTCGTCCACCACCCGGCCCACCGCGATGGTCAACGCGCCGAGGGTGAGCAGGTTGAGCGAGTAGTCACCGATCCACAGGGCGATGAGCGCCACCAGCACGGAGAGCGGGATCGAGACGGCGGTCACCACCGTCGACCGCACCGACAGCAGGAAGACCAGGATGACGATGACCGCCATCAGCAGGCCCAGCAGGCCCTCGGTGGTCAACGACTCGATCGACTTCTCGACGAACGGCGCCTGGTCGAAGACCACTGTCAGCTCCGCGCCGGAGGCGTTCTTGAGGTCGGCCAGCTGGTCCCGGATCTCGTGCGAGATCTCCACCGCGTTGCCGTCCGGCGCCGCGGTGACGGCGATGCCGAGGCTCTCCTTGCCGTTGGTGCGGGTGATCGCGGTGGCCTGCGCGAGCTGCTGCTCGACGGTCGCCACGTCACCGAGGCGGACCGGGGTCGCGCCCGGCGTGATCACGATGCCGCGCAGGTCCTCAAGGGTGGCGACGGGCGTACCTACCTGGACCGGCAGGGCGAGGCCGCTGCCGTCGGTCACCGCACCGGCCGGTACCGACACGCCGTTGGTCTTCAGCGCGGCGCCGATCGCGGTGGGCTGCACCTTCGCCGCGGCCAGCTTGGCCGGGTCGGGGGTGACCACCACGACGTCGTCGCGGGCCCCGGTCACCTCGACGGCGCGAACCCCGTCGATGGCCTCCAGCTCCGGCACCACAGTCGCGCGCAGCTTCTCGGCGAGCGCCCGCTCGTCACCGGTGCCGGCCGCGGCCAGCACCACCGCCGGCAGGTCGTCGGTGCTACCCGCGATGACCTGCGGGTCGACGTTCTCCGGAAGCTGGGAGTCGATCCGGCTCAGCGCGGTCTGCATCTTGTTGACCACGTCGTCCAGGTCGGTGCCGAACTCGTACTCCACCTGGACGGTGGTCGATCCCTCGCGGGAGGTGGAGGTGACCTTGTCCAGCCCGGGGATGCCCTGCAGGGCGTTCTCGATGGGCTCGGTGACCTGCGACTCGACGATCTCGGGTCCGGCACCGGGGTAGGCGGCCACGATGAACGCGGCAGGGAATTCGAGCGACGGCAGCAGTTGCTGCTTCAACGACGGCACGGCGAACGCGCCGAACGCCGTAATCACCACCGCGATGAGGGCCACGAGCCCTCGGTTGGCGAGGCTGAATCTGGCGAGCAGCGACATCGGCCTGGCTCACTCCTGAACGAGAATGCGGGCGGGGATACCCGAAAGTGTGCCCGACTCGCCTACCTCGACCCCGGCCGCCCCCACACCGTTCCGGAGGCCTCCCGCCCGCCGCCGGCGACCACCGCAAGCGGTGGCGCGGTCAGGCCAGGTCGAGGGCGCGGGCCGCCGCCATCGGGTCGTTCGCGATGGTCAGCGGCGATGGCGCGGTGGAAATCGCCCACTCCGGGTCCTTCAGGCCGTGGCCGGTCACCGTGCAGACCACTGTCGAGCCGGACGGCACCATGCCCGCCGCGGCCTGCTGGAGCAGGCCGGCCACGCTTGCCGCGCTGCCCAGCTCGACGAAGACCCCCACCTCGCGGGCGAGCAGACGGTACGTCGACAGGATCTCCCGGTCGGTCACCGCCGCGATCAGCCCGCCGGAGGTGTCCCGCGCGTCCAACGCCCTGGTCCAGCTCGCCGGGTTGCCGATCCGGATGGCGGTGGCGATGGTCGACGGCTCCGGTACGACCTGGCCTGTCACGATCGGCGCGGCACCGGCGGCCTGGAAGCCGTACATCTTCGGTGCGCGGGTGGTGCTGCCGGCGTCGCGCTCCTCCGCGTACCCCATCCAGTAGGCGGAGATGTTGCCGGCGTTGCCGACGGGCAGGCAGTGGATGTCGGGCGCGTCACCGAGCGCCTCGACGATCTCGAAGGCGGCGGTCTTCTGGCCGTGCAGCCGGTCGATGTTCACCGAGTTGACAAGCGCGACCGGGTGGTCCTGGGCGAGCTTGGCGGCGAGCGACAGGCAGTCGTCGAAGTTGCCGCTCACCTGGAGCAGCTTCGCGCCGTGTACGAGTGCCTGGGCCAGCTTGCCCAACGCGATCTTGCCCTGCGGCACCAGCACAGCGCAGGTCAGCCCGGCCCGCGCCGCGTACGCGGCGGCCGAGGCGCTGGTGTTGCCGGTGGAGGCGCAGATGATGGCCTTGTTGCCGGCCTCGACCGCCTTGGAGACGGCGAGGGTCATCCCCCGGTCCTTGAACGAGCCGGTCGGGTTGGCGCCCTCCACCTTGAGGTAGACGTCACAGCCGAGCCGGCTGGAGAGCACGGGTGCCGGCAGCAGCGGGGTGTTCCCCTCGTGCAGCGTGACGACGGGCGTGGCCGCGGTGACCGGCAGCCGATCCCGGTACGCCTCGATCAATCCCCGCCACATGTCGTTCTCCTCGCCTCTACCGCTGTCTCGACCCCAGCACCTGGTCACCCTGGACCACCCTGCCGAATGCTCCGATGGCACACCCCGGGTTACCCACCTGGCGGGACGCGGGAAGCGTCCCATCGATGGTCCAACGAGTCAGGCGCCGCCCTCGACCCGCAGCACGCTCGTCACCGACCGGACAGTATCCAGCCCACGCAGCTCCTCCACGGTCGCGGCGAGCGCGGCGTCCGGTGCTACGTGGGTGACGATGACCAGCTCGGCGTCGCCGCTGCGGCCCGGTGACCCACTCGCCGAGCCCTGCCGCACGGTCGCGATCGACACGTCGTGTCTGGCGAACACGCCCGCCACCGAGGCCAGCACACCGGGACGGTCGGCCACGTCCAGGCTGACGTGGTAGCGGGTCAGCGCCTCGCCCATCGGCCGGACCGCAAGGTCCGCGTACGCGCTCTCGCTTGCCGCGCGGACCCCGGCGAGCCGGTTGCGGGACACCGCGACCACGTCGCCGAGCACCGCGCTGGCGGTGGGAGCGCCACCCGCACCCCGGCCGTAGAACATGAGCTGACCGGCCGCGTCCGCCTCGACGAAGACCGCGTTGAACGCGTCGCCGACGCTTGCCAGCGGGTGGCTGCGCGGGATCATCGCCGGGTGGACCCGGACGCTCACCGTCTCCCGGCCGGTCGGGTCGACACCCCGGGCCGCGATGCACAGCAGCTTGATGGTGCACCCCATCGCGCGGGCGCTCGCCACGTCCGCGGCGGTGACCTCGGTGATGCCCTCACGGTGCACGTCGGCGGCGGCGACCCGGGTGTGGAACGCCAGGGAGGCGAGGATCGCCGCCTTTGCCGCCGCGTCGAAGCCCTCCACGTCGGCCGTCGGGTCGGCCTCCGCGTACCCCAGTTCGGTCGCCTCGTCGAGGGCCTCGGCGAAGCCGGCCCCGGTGGCGTCCATGGCGGAGAGGATGAAGTTGGTGGTGCCGTTGACGATGCCGGTGACCCGGGTGATCCGGTCGCCGTGCAGGGACTCGCGCAACGGGCGCAACAGCGGGATGGCACCGGCCACGGACGCCTCGTAGTAGAGGTCGGCGCCACCCTCGGCGGCCGCGTCGTGCAGCGCCGCGCCGTCCTCGGCGAGCAACGCCTTGTTGGCGGTGACCACGCTCTTGCCGGCGCGAAGCGCCTCGACCAGCCAGCTCCGGGCCGGCTCGATGCCACCGACGACCTCGACCACCACGTCCACGTCGTCGCGCTTGATCAGGCCGAGCGCGTCGGTGGTGAACAGGTCGTCGTCGACCGGCAGGTCACCACGGTCACGGCCGAGCCGGCGGACGGCGATGCCGGCGATCTCCAGCGGGGCGCCGATGCGGGCGGCCAGGTCCGTCGACTGCTCGTGCAGCAGCCGGACCACCTCCTGGCCGACAGTGCCGCAGCCGAGCAGTGCCAAGCGCACAGGTGACGTCATCCAACATCCAATGCGAGCAGGTCCTCTTCGGTCTCCCGCCGGACGATCAGCCGCGCGTGGCCGTCACGTACCGCGACCACCGGTGGCCGAGGCACGTGGTTGTAGTTGCTGGCCATGCTCCGGCAGTACGCGCCGGTGCCGGGCACTGCGACAAAATCTCCGGGCTGCACGTCGGCGGGCAGGAATTCATCCTTCACCACGATGTCCCCGGACTCACAGTGCTTTCCCACCACGCGGGCGAGCAACGGCTGCGCGGTAGACGCCCGGGAGGCCAGTGTCGCCGAGTACGACGCGTCGTACAGCGCGGTACGGATGTTGTCGCTCATCCCCCCGTCGACGCTGACGTACGTCCGGATGCCGTCGAGGTCCTTGACCGTGCCGACCTCGTAGAGGGTGAACACGGCCGGCCCGACGATGGCCCGACCCGGCTCGATCGACAGGTGCGGCACGGCCAGGTTCTCCGCCGCGCACTCCGAGTCGACGATCTTGCGCAGTCGCTTGGCCAGGTCCTGCGGGGTCGCCGGGTCGTCCTGGGTGGTGTACGCGATGCCGAAGCCGCCGCCCAGGTCCAGCTCGGGCAGCTCCACCCCGCGCGCGTCGCGGATCTGCGCCTGGAGGGCGAGCACCCTGCGGGCGGAGACCTCGAAGCCGCTGGCGTCGAAGATCTGCGAGCCGATGTGCGAGTGCAGACCGCGCAGCTCCAGGACGCCCTCGTCGAGGATCTTGAAGGCGGCGTTCGCGGCGGCGCCGCCGGCCAGCGAGAAGCCGAACTTCTGGTCCTCGTGGGCGGTGGCGATGAACTCGTGGGTGTGCGCCTCGACGCCGACCGTGACCCGGACCAGCACGCGGGGCCGGACCCCACGCTCGCGGGCCAGCGCGGTGAGCCTGTCGATCTCGGTGAACGAGTCGACGATGATCCGGCCCACCCCAACGTCCAGCGCCCGGGACAGCTCGGCGACCGACTTGTTGTTGCCGTGGAAGCCGATCCGCTCCGGCGGCATCCCCGCCGACAGCGCGGTGGCCAGCTCACCTCCGGTGCAGACGTCCAGGTGCAGGCCCTCCTCGGCGATCATGCGGACCACGGCGCGGCAGAGGAACGCCTTGCCGGCGTAGTAGACGTCCTCGGTCGGGAAGGCCGCCCGGAAGTCGCGGCAGCGCGAGCGCAGGTCGGCCTCGTCCAGGACGTACACAGGAGTGCCGAACTCGGCCGCGATGTCGCGGACGCTCAGGCCCGCGACGGCGACCGCGCCGTCGGCGCCGCGCGTCACGCTGCGCGGCCACAGCGCAGGCACGAGTGCGTTGACGTCGGCGGGGGTACGCAGCCAGGCCGGCCCCTGGTTGCTGATGTCCGCGTGCAGCGCACCAGCCTCGTGAGCCCTCATCACCTGTCTCCGCTTCGCGACTGCCGGGCTCGCAAGCTCACTCCTCGCGCTCGCACGCGATCACATCCTCTCGGGTGCGGAGACGCCGAGCAGGTGCAGACCGTTGGCGATCACCGTGCGGGTGGCGTTGTTGAGCCAGAGCCGGGCGCGGTGCAGGTCGGTGACCTCCTCGTCGCCCAGCGGCAGCACCCGGCAGTTGTCGTAGAACCTGTGGAAGGACGCCGCGACGCTCTCCTCCAGGTAGCGGGCCACCCGGTGCGGCTCGCGCAGCTCGGCGGCCGTGGCCACCACCGCCGGGAACTCGGCGAGCGCCTTGAGCAGCTCGTTCTCCTTCTCGTGCTCGAGCAGCTCGGGGCGGAACGCGTCGGCGTCGCCCGGCACGAGCCCCACCTCGGCGGCGTTACGGGCCACGCCCGCCGTCCGGGCGGCCACGTACTGCACGTAGTAGACCGGGTTGTCGCGGGTCGCCCGGGTCCACAACTCGATGTCGATGTCGATGGGCGAGTCGCTGGAGTAGCGAGCCAGCGCGTACCGGGAGGCGTCCACGCCGATCGCGTCGACCAGGTCCTCCAGGGTGATCACGGTGCCGGCCCGCTTGCTCATCCGCATCGGGGCGCCGTCGCGCACCAGGTTGACCAGCTGGCCGATGAGGATCTCCAGGTTGCGCTCCGGGTCGTCACCGAAGCAGGCGGCCATCGCCTTCATCCGGCCGATGTAGCCGTGGTGGTCGGCGCCCAACATGATCACGACCCGCTCGAATCCGCGCTCGCGCTTGTCCAGGTAGTAGGCGCAGTCCGCGGCGAAGTACGTCCACTCGCCGTTGGACTTGCGCAGCACCCGGTCCTTGTCGTCACCGAAGTCGGTGGTCCGCAGCCAGGTGGCACCCTCGGACTCGTAGAGGTGCCCCTGCTGGCGCAGCCGGGCCAGGGCGAGGTCCAACTCGCCGCGGTCGTGCAGGTCCTTCTCGTTGAAGTAGGTGTCGAACTCCACACCGAAGTCGCGCAGCGAGGAGCGGATCTCGTCGAACATCAGCGCGACGCCCTCGACCCGGAACACCTCCTGGGCGGCGGCCTCGTCCAGGGTCAGCACGTCGGGCCGGCGGGCCTGCACCTCGGCCGCGATCTCGGCGATGTACGCACCGCCGTAGCCGTCCTCCGGCGCCGGCTCACCCTTGGCGGCGGCGAGCAGCGAGCGGGCGAACCTGTCGATCTGCGAACCGGCGTCGTTGAAGTAGTACTCCGTGCCGACCTGCGCGCCGGTGGCCCGCAGCAGCCGGCTCAGCGCGTCGCCGACGGCCGCCCAGCGGACCCCGCCGATGTGCACCGGGCCGGTCGGGTTCGCCGAGACGAACTCCAGATTGATCTTCTCCCCGGCGAGCCGGTCACTGCGGCCGTACTCGGCGCCGGCCTCGACGATCACCCGGGCGAGCTGGCCGGCGGCGGCGGCGTCGAGCCGGATGTTCAGGAAACCCGGGCCGGCGATTTCCACCGATTTGACGCCCGCCGCCCGGCTCAGCTCGTCGGCCAGCGCGGTCGCCAGCTCGCGCGGCGGGACCCCCACCTTCTTGCTCAACTGCAGAGCGAGCGTGGACGCGTAGTCGCCGTGCTCGGGGTTGCGCGGCCGCTCCACCACGGTGCGCTCCGGCAGCGCCGCGCGGTCCAGGCCACGCTGCTCGAAGACGGCGTGGGCGGCGGCAAGGACGACCGAGGCGAGTTCTGCAGGAGTCACCCAACCATGTTATCGGGGGTAGACTCGGCCACTCGGCGGCTACCCTGCGCGTCAACCGGCCCGCCATCTCCCCTGACCGACCGACTTGACGAGGCACGATGAGCATCAGCACCCCGGGCGGCCCTGAGCGCCGCCCGACCGTGGTCAGCACCGGCAAGAAGCCGGCCGCGGGCCGGCCGGCGTCCGGCGCCAAGGCCGCCTCCGGCAAGCCGGCGGGTAAGCCGGCGGGCACGCCCCGGGCAGGTGGCAAGGGCCCCCGCAAGCCGGTCACCCCGGTCAAGGTGAGCCAGGGCCGGGCCTGGGGCCCGATCGCGCTCTTCGTGGCCGTCGGCGTGCTCGCGGCCGGCATCATCGGGTACGGCGCCTGGGCGTCGTTCCAGGGCTCCAAGCCGTGGGACAAGCGGGCCAACGCCATCGAGGGCATCGTCAACATCCGCAAGTCGGACCCGGACAGCCTGAAGTACGAGTCGCACAAGTCCGGCCCGCTGACCTGGAACTACTCGCCGCCGGTGGGCGGGGTGCACAACGCCTCCTGGCAGAACTGCATGGGTGACGTGTACGACGCCCCGATCGCCAACGAGCACGCGGTGCACAGCCTGGAGCACGGCGCGGTGTGGATCACGTACCGCCCGGACCTGCCGAAGGACCAGGTCGACAAGCTCGCCGGCAAGGTGCGCGGCGTCGAGAAGATGCTGATGAGCCCGTTCGAGGGCCTCGACAAGCCGATCTCGCTCCAGGCCTGGGGCTACCAGCTCAAGGTCGACAACGCCGACGACAAGCGGATCGACGACTTCATCAAGGACCTGCGGGTGAACGCCTCGGTCGAGGGTCCGACGGCCCTGTGCAACCAGGGCGTGACCGCCACCGGCACCACGCCGCGCGACCTTCAGCCGCAGCAGCCGACCCAGCAGTAAGGACCGCCATGACTGCCCCCGCCGCCACCGACAGCGAGAACGACGAGGTCGAGGCCGCCCCACAGGAGGGCGGGCGGGCCCCGGCGCGACGCTACGGCGTGCCCGCGCTGGCCGCCCTGCTGGTGGTGGGGCTGCTTCTCGGGTACGCCGGGGGTCTGCTCACCCCTCGGCTCACCCGACCAGGTGACACCTCGGTCGAGGCGGGCTTCGCACGGGACATGACGACGCACCACGCCCAGGCGGTGGAGATGAGCCTCATCGCATACCGGTCGGCGACCCTGCCCGAGGTGCGCCAGATCGCCGTCGACATCGCCACCGGGCAGCAGGGGGAGATCGGCGCCATGCAGACCTGGCTGCGCGAGTGGGGCCTCAGCCCCACCGCGTCGCAGCCGCCGATGTCGTGGATGTCCGACGGAGCCACGGTCAAGAACGGGCTGATGCCCGGCATGGCCACCCCGCAGCAGATGACCGCCCTGCGCGACGCCAAGGGCATCGAGGTGGACCGCCAGTTCCTCGCCCTGATGTACGACCACCACCTGGGCGGCATCCACATGATCGACGCCGCACTCGACGGGACCGACAACGACGAGGTGGTGCGGGTGGCGCAGACCATGAAGTCCACCCAGCAGACCGAACTGAACAACCTGCGGCAACTCCAGGCGCAGGCCAAGGGCTGACTCACTCCCACACGGGCACACCGGGCCCGCGTCACCGCCACACCGGCGGGGCGCGGGCCCGGATCGTCTTCGTGCCGGCCAGGCGCACCCGCCCCCATCAGGTCGAACCCTCCCGCCGGACGGACACTCGTCCCTTGTGGGTGTTTTGCGCGGTCCAGGCGATTACGTTGCTTAGAGAGTTTTCTCCCCACATATCGTGACCAGTTGCGATTCGGGCTCGTTGCCCAAGACGTGGGGGTTGCACTCAGAGACGCACGGCGCTCGGTCACCAGTTGGTGCCGACGCCACACCATCGGCGGTGACGGGGCGGTGGCAGCCGTCCGTCGCGGACAGCGGCAGGGCGAGCCGGGAATGCTCAGCCGCGAACAGGAACTCGAACTGATCGACGCACTGCGGGGCGTCCACCCCGACGAGTTCGGCCTGGACGAGGAGTTGTGGACGCGGCAGAGCCTCACCACGCTCATCCAGCGCCGCTTCGACCTGCCGCTGGACGCGGGCGCGGTCGGGGCGTACCTGCGGGCCTGGGGGTTGGGTCCGCGTGAGCCCCGCGAACGGGCCTGCGGGCTCTGCGTCAGCGCGGTCGAGCGGTGGGTACGCAGCGAGTATCCGGCGATCACCCGGGCCGCCCAGGAGCACCTCGCCGAGGTCTACTGGATCGGGCGGGTACGACTACGCGGGACCATGCCGGCGGCCGACGTGATCTCCGCCGTGTCGTCCCGCGGCCGGGTGCGCTTCATGATCACCACGCCGACCGTGGACCCGCCGCTCCCCCGCGACTTCGTGCTGCGACTCAGCGGCGAGGAAGAGCGCACGGTGCACCTGATCGTGGACGGCTCCTGGCCGCGCAACGAGTGGCCGCGCCGGCTCCCACGACGGATCGTCCTGCACCCGCTGCCCAGCTGCGGCCGGGTGATCGCCGCCGCCTGACCGGGCCCAGCGACACGATCGGGGCACCGATACCGATTCGGTGTTCCAGGAGGAGGTTTGCTAGTCTTCTCCAGTCGCTGAGCCCCCGTAGCTCAGGGGATAGAGCACCGCCCTCCGGAGGCGGGGGCGCAGGTTCGAATCCTGCCGGGGGCACCAGACACGATCGGCACGACAGAGGCCTCTGACCGGGAACACCGGTCAGGGGCCTTGTTCGTGCGCGCGTCCACTTCCCCGGATCTGTAAACAACCCTTGCTAATAGCCGTCACGAACGTCAATATGTGGAGGTCGCGGGACGTCGAAGCCTGGGGAGTGAGCCATGAGAAGCCGTCGGATCTTCGCAATGGTGGCCGGGGCGGCGATGACCGTCGCGGCCGCCGTCGCCTTCGTCCCCAGCAGCATGGCCGCCGTGTCCTCGGCGGACGCCGCCCCGATGGTCGCCTGCACGGCGCCGGGTTGGGCCGAGGGCACCACCTACCAGGCGGGCACCCAGGTCACCTACGGCGGCCGGCTCTACCAGGCCCTGGTCACCCACACCGCCCACCCCGGCGCCGGCTGGAACCCGGCCTCGACCCCGTCGCTGTGGCGTGACCTGGGCGCATGCTCCGGCAGCACCCCACCGCCCACCACCCCACCGCCGCCGACCACGCCGCCACCCACCACCCCACCGCCGACCACTCCCCCGCCCACCACGCCCCCGCCGACCGGCGGGACCTGCGCGGTGAAGTCGCGACCGACCGGCAAGGTGCTCCAGGGCTACTGGGAGAACTGGGACGGCGCCTCCAACGGCGTACACCCCGGCCTCGGCTGGATCCCGATCACCGACAGCCGGCTCGGCCAGCACGGCTACAACGTGATCAACGCGGCCTTCCCGGTGATCCGCTCGGACGGCACGGTGCTCTGGGAGAACGGCATGGACGCCGGCGTCAAGGTGGCCACCCCGGCCGAGATGTGCCAGGCCAAGGCGGCAGGCGCCACCATCCTGATGTCGATAGGCGGGGCCGCCGCGGGCATCGACCTCAGTTCCAGCGCGGTAGCCGACCGGTTCATCGCCACGATCGTGCCGATCCTGACCACCTACCACTTCGACGGCATCGACATCGACATCGAGACCGGCCTGACCGGCAGCGGCAACATCAACACCCTGTCCACGTCACAGGCCAACCTGATCCGGATCATCGACGGGGTGCTGGCCCGGATGCCCTCGAACTTCGGCCTGACCATGGCGCCGGAGACGGCCTACGTCACAGGCGGCAGCGTCGTCTACGGCTCGATCTGGGGGTCGTACCTGCCGATCATCAAGAAGTACGTGGACAACGGCCGGCTGTGGTGGCTGAACATGCAGTACTACAACGGCAGCATGTACGGCTGCGCCGGCGACTCGTACCCCGCCGGCACGGTGCAGGGCTTCACTGTGCAGACGCAGTGCCTGAACAACGGCCTGACCATCCAGGGCACCACCATCCGGGTGCCGTACGACAAGCAGGTCCCGGGCCTGCCCGCGCAGATCGGCGCGGGCGGCGGCTACCTGTCGACGTCGCTTGTCACGCAGGCGTGGAACTCCGTACCCGGCCTCAAGGGTCTGATGACCTGGTCGGCGAACTGGGACGGGTCGAAGGGCTGGACGTTCGGCGACAACGTGAAGCGCCTACAGGGGCGCTGACCGGGTCGGGCGCCGGGCGTAACGTCAGCCGGTTTCCCGGCGGGCGCGGGCCCGGCGCTTGCCCTCGTGCATGGCCTGCACCCGGGCTACCGGGATGGTCCGGCCCTCCGCCACCAGGTCTTCGGGGAGCGGCTGCGGCGCCGGCATCGCGGCCGCCCACCGGTCGGTGCCGGCCAGCAGCGACGGCACGGTCCGGATGGTGAAGTCGGCAGGGGTCACCCCGGGCAGGTCGGCCCAGTCGACAGGGAAGGAGACCGGCACCCCGGGGCGCAGCCGTGGGCTGTAGGCGGCCGCCACAGTGGCGCCGCCGGCCCGGGTGGCGTCCACGAAGACCCGGCCGCCGCGCTCCTCCTTGATGTACGCAGTGGTGGCCAGCGCGGGGTCGATCCGTTCGGCGCGGACGGCGAGCGCCCGGGTGGCGGCGGCCACCTCCTCGGCGCCGGGGTCGCCGGCCAGCGGGACGAAGACGTGCACGCCCTTGGCCCCGCTGGTCTTGACCGCCCCGGAGAGGCCGGCGTCGGCGAGCGCCTGGCGGACCAGCAGCGCGGCGGCGACAGCGGCGGAGAATCCACCACCCTCGGGTGGGTCCAGGTCGAGCACCAGGTGGGTCGGGCGGTGCTGGTCCGCGACGGTGTTCAGAGTCGGGTGGTACTCCACAGCCCTCTGGTTGGCGAACCAGAGCAGGGTGCGCCGGTCGTCGCAGAGGGCGTAGGAGATCTCCCGGTGCGACGCCTCCGCCCAGATCGGCACCCGACGCACCCAGTCGGGGGTGTACCGGGGAAGGTTCTTCTGCATGAACGGCGGCTGGCCGGGGCGGACCCGGATCACCGACAGCGGCCGGTCCCGCAACTGGGGCAGGATCTGGTCCGCGACCGCGTCCAGGTAGTCGACCAGGTCGCGCTTGGTCGCGTCGGCGGTGTCGGACAGGGGCTGGTCCAGGTTGGTCAGGGCCACCCCGTCGCGGGTCTCGTCAGCCTCGCTCATCCGATCACCCTCTCGGCCCCGGCGTCGTCGGTCAACCGGGCGCGTTGTTCCGAGCCGGATTGTTTCCGGTGCCCGCCGTCGCCGGCCGGCGCATCGGCGTCGGTCAGCGGGCCGGCCTGCCGTCGCGGCAGCGTGCCCAGCGCCACCAGCAGCGCGGCGACCACCAGCGCGGCGGCCACGGCGAACGCCGTCCGGTAGCCGGCCGCCAGGGCGGCCGGCTCGGCCGAGCCACCGGTCCGCAGGACGTCGGTGCGGGCGGCGGCGAGGGTGGCCAGCACGGCCAGTCCGACGGCCCCGCCGACCTGCTGGGTGGTGTTGGCGAGCCCGGACGCGAGACCGGCATCCGTATCGGTGGCACCGGCCATGGCCAGCGTGGTGACCGCCGGCAGGGTCAGGCCGCCGGCCACCCCGAAGATCACCATCGCGGGGAGGACGTCGGCCAGATAGCGGCCGTCGGCGGGCAGCCGGGCGAGCAGCAGGAAGCCGACTGTCGCCAGGCCGAGCCCGGCCAGCAGCACGCTGCGGGCACCCCAGCGGGCGATGAGCCGCCCGGCCAGCCCGAGCGAGATCACCGCGATCACCACGGGAGTGGGCAGGAACGCCCAGCCGGTCGCCGCAGCGTCCAGCCCGAGCACCAGTTGCAACTCGACGGCGAGCAGGAACTGGAAGCCGAAGAACGCGGCGACCATGAGGAACTGCACGGTGTTCGCCGCGACCAGCCCCGGCACGCGCAGCACCCGGCCCGGCAGCAGCGGTGTGGCCGCCGTCCGCTGGCGTACCGCGAAGCCGCCGAGCAGCAGCGCCGCGAGCGCCGCCGCGCCGAGGGTCTGCGGGCTGGTCCAGCCGTGCTCGCCGGTGCCCACGATGGCCAGTACGGCGGCCATCAGGCCGGCGGTGGCGAGCAGCGCGCCGGGCACGTCGAGGCCCGACCGCAGGCCGATGCCCCGTTCGGCGGGGAGCCGGCGGACGGCGAGGAGCAGGATCGCCGCCCCGATCGGGAGGTTCACCAGGAAGATCGAACGCCAGCCGGCGAGTTCGGTGAGCACCCCTCCGGCCACCGTGCCGACCGACGCGCCGGCCGCGCCTGTGAAGCTGAAGACGGCGATGGCGCGGGCCCGCTCGGCCGGTTCGGGATAGAGCCGGACGATCATGCCGAGGCTGACCGCCATGGCGAGCGCGCCGCCGACGCCCTGCCCGAAGCGCGCGGCGATGAGCTGCGCCGGACCGGTTGCCGCCGCGCAGGCCAGTGAGGCCAGGGTGAACAGGGCGACGCCGGCGAGGAAGACGTGGCGCCGGCCGAGCAGGTCGCCGAGGCGTCCGGCGAGCAGCAGCAGCCCGCCGAACGCGACCAGGTACGCGTTGACCACCCAGGCCAGTCCTGCGGCGGTGAAACCCAGGTCGCGTTGGACGGCGGGCAGCGCCACCGAGACGACACTGCCGTCCAGGATGATCATCAGGCTGCCGGCGCAGAGCACGAGCAGGGCCGGCCAGCGGGCCGGGGCGGTACGGTCCATCGAGAATCCTCCTCCTTGGTGCACGCTTTGTTACTGACGCCATCGTCTGTGACCATGAGGCGGAGCGGAAGGAGGCACTGTGATGTCCCAGAGGAACAGCGATGTGTCCGCGCAGGTCGGGGCGGAGTTCACCTGCGCAGCCGGGAACGTGCCGTTCACCCCCGGGCAGGCCCGGGCGTGCACCGTCCGCGAGGTGCTGGACCGGGTCGGCGGCAAGTGGAGCATCGGCATCCTGGTGGCCGCGTCGAACGGCCCGGTGCGCTTCACCGAACTGGAGCGGCACATCGAGGGCATCAGCCGCCGGATGCTCACGCTGACCCTGCGCAACCTGGAGCGCGACGGCCTCCTGCACCGCACGGTCTACCCGACCGTCCCCCCGAAGGTGGAGTACACGGCGACCCCGATGGCGATGGAGCTGTACGAGTCGCTTGTCGCGCTGACGAGCTGGGCCGAGCGGCACCGCCGGGCCATCGCCGAGGCGCGGACCAGGTACGACGCCGAACACGCCGGCTAAACCACTGGGTGGTGTGGGGAACGCCACCAGCCTTTTCTGACCGATCGGTCAGGCTCTGACCGATCGGTCAGGCATGCTGGTCCACGGAGGTGGACCAGTGATGGCAAGAGCGGTGTCCGAGACACACGGCGAGATCCTCGCCGCCGCGGCGCGACAGTTCGCGGTGACCGGCTACCGGGGCACCTCGTTGCAGGACATCGCCCGCGAGGTCGGCGTCTCCAAGGCCAGCGTTCTCTACCACTTCGCCAACAAGGAAGCCCTGCTCGCCGAGCTGATGGCCCCGGCCATCGCGATGTTGCAGTCCCTCGACGACAAGCTCGCCGGCCTGACCGGGGCCGCCGCCCAGGAGGTCGCCGCGACCGGCTTCGTCGACCTCGCGGTCCGGTTCCGCCGGGAGATCGCGGTCCTGCGCGGCGAGTTCCCCGAGCTGCTGTGCCAGCCGGCCTTCACGCACATCCAGGAGATCTCCGACCGGCTGCGGAACGCGCTGGCCGGGTACTCCGACCGACCGAGCGCCCAGATCGCCGCGCTGGTGCTGCTGGCCGGCATCTCCGAGGCGTGCGCCGAGTTCGTCGACGTGCCCGAGGACGACCTGCGCCCCGCCCTGCTCACCCTCGTCCGGCGGGCCGTCGAACCCGTCGACGCACCCCAGCCCCAAACACCCACGACCGAGGACAAGGAATCCTGATGGCCACCCTGCTCTACCGGCTCGGCCGGGGCGCGTTGCGCCGGCGACGGCTCGTCGTCGCGCTCTGGCTCGTCGTACTCGTCGGCGCCGGCATCGCCGCGGCGACCCTGCGCGGCCCGACGGCGAGCAACTTCACCATGCCGGGCACCGAGAGCCAGCAGGCGCTGGACCTGCTCTCCGAGCAGTTCCCGGCCGCCAGCGGGGCCACCGGCACCATCGCGGTCAAGGCACCAGGTGACGGCCAACTGGCCACGCCGGAGGGCCAGGCCGTCGTCCGGGAGCTGGTCCAGCAGGCCGCCACGCTGCCCGGCGTGGTCGGCGCCGTCGACCCGTTCCAGGCCGGCGCGGTCTCGCCAAACGGCCGGTACGCGCTGATCCAGGTCCAGTTCGCCACAGGTGGCGACGAGGTGACCGACGAGCAGCGCACCGCGTACGAGGAGGTCGGCTCGGCCGCCGAGGCGAAGGGTTGGCAGGTCGCCCCGGGCGGCGAGGTGCTGGGTGGCGAGCCGGAGATCGGCTCCACCGAGGCGCTCGGCGTGCTCGTCGCCGCGATCGTCCTGATCATCACCTTCGGTTCCCTGGTCGCCGCCGGGATGACGATGCTCAACGCGCTGATCGGCGTGGGTGTCGGCATGGCCGGACTGTTCGCGCTGAGCGGTGTCATCGAGTTGACCACCACGGCGCCGATCCTGGCGCTGATGCTCGGTCTCGCGGTAGGCATCGACTACTCGCTGTTCATCACGTCCCGGCACCGGCAGAACCTGCTCGAGGGCCTGTCCCCCGAGGAGGCGGTCGGCCGGGCCGTGGGTACCGCCGGTTCCGCTGTGGTCTTCGCTGGTGCCACGGTGGTCATCGCCCTCGCCGGGTTGGCCGTGGTCAACATCCCGTTCCTCACCGTGATGGGTCTCGCCGCCGCCGGTACCGTCACCATCGCCGTGCTCGTGGCGATCACCCTCCAGCCCGCGCTGCTCGGCTTCGCCGGCAACCGGGTGCTCCCGCGCCGGCTGCGCTCGGCCGTCGATGCCGCAGCTCCGGGCGACGCGGTGGGCGAAGAGAAGCTGCCGGTCGAGGACCGCTCCGGGTTCGGCTTCCGCTGGGCGCGGTTCGTCACCCGCTTCCGGGTGCCGGTCATCCTGGTCGCGCTGCTCGGCCTGGGCCTGCTCGCGCTGCCCACGCCGGACATGCGGCTGGCCCTGCCGGACGCCAGCACAGCGACCGAGGGCTCCCCGGCCCGGGTGGCGAGCGACCTGACCACCGAGGGCTTCGGTCCGGGCTTCACCGGTCGACTCGCGGTGGTCGTGGCGGGCGACGACGCGCAGGCGACCGCAGCCGCGGTGCCGCAGGTGACCGCGATGATCCAGCGCACCGACAATGTCCTCGCCGTGGCACCGCCGCAGCTCAGCCCCGACGGCCGGACCGCGCTGCTCGGCGTGGTGCCGAAGACCGGCCCGACCGACGAGGCCACCGAAACCCTGGTGCACGACGTCCGCGACGCGGTCGGCGGGGTGCAGGACGCCGAGGTGCTGCTCACCGGCGCCACCGCGATCGGGATCGACGTCTCGGAGAAGCTCTCCGACGCCCTGCCGATCTACCTGCTGCTGGTCGTCGGGCTGTCGGTGCTGCTGCTGATGCTGGTGTTCCGCTCGCTGCTGGTGCCACTCAAGGCGGCGCTCGGCTTCCTGCTCACCGTGGCCGCCACGTTCGGCATCACCGTGGCGATCTTCCAGCAGGGCCACCTGGCGGACCTGGTCGGCCTGGACACCCCGGCGCCGCTGGTCAGCTTCCTGCCCATCCTGCTGATCGGCATCCTGTTCGGGCTGGCCATGGACTACGAGGTGTTCCTGGTGTCCCGGATGCGGGAGGACTTCGTGCACGGCGACACCGCGCGCGAGGCCACGATCAGCGGCATGGGCCACGGCGCCCGGGTGGTCACCGCCGCCGCGCTGATCATGATGTCCGTCTTCGGCGGCTTCGTTTTCCTCGACGACCCGATCATCAAGTCGATGGGCTTCGCGCTCGCCATCGGCGTGGCCATCGACGCGTTCGTGGTCCGGATGACAATCGTCCCGGCGGTGATGTCCCTGCTCGGCGACCGCGCCTGGTGGCTCCCCCGCTGGCTCGACCGGGCCCTGCCGAACGTCGACATCGAGGGTGAGGGCCTGCGCACCCACCTGGAGGACCGCACTCCGACCCGGGTGTGACCCGGTAGACGAACGAAGGCGCGGTGTCCGCTCGGGCACCGCGCCTTCGTCACGTCCGGACCGTGCTCAGACGCCCGCCGGGTACGTCTCCATCTCACCTGCCGCGGCCGGGACGGGCAGCGGGTGCAGGGCAGTCGTCTCGTCGCACCAGATGAAGGCGTCGTAGCGTTCGCCCAGGCGGGTGGGCACGTAGTTGCCCCAGGACTCGAACGACGGGTCGTAGACCACCCCTATCGCCCGGTGGTCCGCCGTCCCGGTGACCCACCCCGGCTGGTCGTCGCCACCGAAGACCAGCACCGCCCGCTCCGGCATCAGCTTGTGCAACAGGCGCTCCACCGAGCCCTCCCGGGCCGGCGGGACGACCATCGCCTCCGACGGCGAGCCCCACCGCGGCGCGGCGATCACCGTGCCCCGGTAGCTGCCGAACCCGACGAGCGCCACCGCGTCGTCGCCGTGCCGCTCCCGCGCCAACTGACCGATGTTGACCATCCCGTCGGCGGCCATGTCGGTGGCCCGCGCGTCCCCGACGTGCGTGTTGTGCGCCCAGACGATCCCCCGCGCGTCCGGGCCGTACCTCTCGAGCAGCCGGTCCAGCGTGTCCTGCATGTGCGTGTCCCGGATGTTCCACGAGTCGGGCCCACCGGCCACCATCGCCCGGTAGTAGCGCTCCGCGCCGGCCACCACCTCCGCGTTCTGCCAGGCCGAGAAGCGGTCCGGGCCGTCCGACATGGCCTGTTCCCGGGTACGGGCCAACAGCCGGACGACCTCCTCCTCACAGCGTGCGGAGACGAACCGGCTGGCCGCGCCGTACTCCTCGACCCGCTTGCCGTACGGCTCGAAGCACCGGTACGCGTCCTGCGCCGCCTCCAGCGAGGTCGGATCCTCCTCCCCCAGATAGTCGAAGATCGCCTGCATCGACTCCCAGAGGCTGTACACGTCGAGGCCGTGGAACCCGGCCCGCTGACCGTCCGGCCGCTCCAGGTTCCACGCGCGCAGCCAGCGGCAGAACCGGGACACCTCGGCGTTCGCCCACATCCAGGTAGGCCAGCGTTCGAAGCCCTCCAGCGCGATCTGCGGATCGTGGGCCCCGCCGGGCGCGGCGGTCACCGACCGGTGCACCCGGTCGCAGTCCGGCCAGTCGCCCTCCACCGCCACGAACGAGAAGCCGCACTCCGCGATGAGCCGGCGGGTGAGCTGTTCGCGCAGCCGGTAGTAGTCGTAGCTGCCGTGGGTGGACTCCCCGATCATCACCACCCGGGCGTCCCGGACGCGCTCCAGCAACGGGTCGAAGTCGCTCGGCGCGCCGAGCCGCTGAACCAGCATGGCAGCGGCTACCCGGCGCTCGCGCCGACAAACCGTCGGCGCGCCGCCCGGCGACACGCCGACGGCGTGTACGGGTGGTCCGAGCGGGTAGCCGACCGGCATGACCGTCACCGGGGTGCAGTTGCAGGAGTACCTGGCCGGGCTCGACTACCCGGTCTCCCGCGAGGACCTCGTCCGCTGGGGGCAGGAGAACGGGGCCAGCACGGCCATGTTGCAGATGTTGCAGGCGTTGCCGGCCGAGCAGTTCGAGTCGCCTGCCGAGTTGAGCGAGGCGCTGACCACCCTCGCCTGACTGCCCGGTTCACCGCGCGTGCAGCAGCCGGAACAGCACCAGCCACTGTTCCGGCCAGACGTACCCCACAGGGGTTTGCGGCGCGATCCGCGTCGCCCGCAGGGCGGCCGCGACCCGGGCCGGCGGGTGGTGCCGGCGCAGGGTCGCGTCGAGGGAACCGCCGAGGCCCTCGAAACCCCACCCCACGAGCCTCCGGTACGCCGGCAGCGCCGCCGCCGACAGCAGCGGCTCTGACCGCCGTTCGATGCGCAGGATCCCGGCGTCGACAGCCGGCACCGGCCGGAACGCGGTACGCGGCACCCGCCCGGCCAGCCGCCACTCGATCTCCGGCCAGGTCTGCACGGTGAGCCGGGTCCACCTGCCGTAGTCGCCGCTGCGCCGACGGGCGTACTCCAACTGGGTGAGCAGGGTCGCCGAACGTAACCGGGGCGCGGCGAGGCACCAGCGCACCACGGCGGAGGTCAGCGACCACGGGATGTTGCCGACCACCGCGAACGGCTCCGGTGGAGGTTCCGCCGCGAGGAAGTCGGCCTGCCGGTGCTCGACGTTGGGCAGGGCCGCGCAGGCGGCGGCCAACTCCCGGCCCGCGGCCGGGTCCACCTCGTACGCCGTCAGTCGCCCGCAGCGGGCGGCGAGCGGCCGGGTCAGCTGACCGCGGCCGGCGCCGACCTCCAGCAGGAGCCCGGTGGGGTCGGGGTCGGCGACGCGGACCAGCCGCGCCACGGCGGCCCGGTCGGTGAGGAAGTTCTGGCTGAGTACGCGACGGGACCTGTCACGTTCGGTCCGTCGAAGGTTGCGGGGCGCCACGGGTCGTCGTCCTGTCTGTCGCCACTCGGCGACGGGCTGGACAGGCAGCCGGGATTCCGGGCCTGTCCGAGTGGATCGGGACTCGGACGGCCCTGGACGATGGCACGGGTACGCGACGACGAGGCGACAGCCTCGTGCCGTTGCGGAAGATCAGCGGGGTGGGGCGACGGCCCCGACTCACCGCGAGAATGGACCGATCAGCGGCAGGTTGCGTCCCAGCCGGCCAGGGCCGGACGCCGGACTCGCGGACGGGACACCAGCAGGGCGGCCCGGGCGGCCGGCGCACCGACCCCCTCGATCAGGGCATGCGTGAACATGCCCGCCACCCTACCGATCCCACTCCCCCATCCCCACCGATTTCCTCCCACCCCTCCCGACCGGGGTTGGCTGGGGTTACGGGAGGGGGATGGTGCGGGATTCGGTGCGGGCGGTTTCGGCGGCGGAGAGGATGGTGACCACCTCGCGGCCGAAGCGCACGTCGCAGCGGTGGTCACGGGTGCCGGCACGGACCTGCTCGACGAGCTGGTCGATGGCCACGCCGAACGCGGTCGCGGCGTCGTTCTCGCCGTACGGCACGGTCTCGATGCCGTTCTCCCCGTAGAACACGAACTCGCGGGTCATCGACTCCTGCGGCGCGTCCAGGGAGAGCGAGGCGCTGCTGGTGGCACCGCCCTCGTGGGTGAGCAGCAGGTGCACCATCCCGCTCGGCCCGTCCATCGCGGCGACCTGGGTCACCCGGCCCAGCACCGGCAGCAGGATGGAGAGCGCGTGCGGGGCGATGTCCCAGAGTGCTCCGTGCTCCCGACGCCACAACGAGCCGCCGTACGGGCTGCCGTCCTGGAAGATCGACGCGAAGGCGACGGTCCGCCCGTGCTGCCAGCCCCCGGCGGCGGCGGTGGCGGCGAGGAACGCCGTCACGTTCGGCTGGAACCGCTGGGTGAAGAAGACGACCGAGGCGACCCCGGAGGCCTCGGCGGCGGCAACCACCCGGTCGGCGTCGGCGACGCTGAGCGCCAGCGGCTTGTCCAGCAGCAGGTGCCGGCCCGCGGAGGCGGCCCGGACCGCGATGTCGGCCTGGATGTCCGGGGGCAGCGCCACGGCCACCGCCTCGCACTGCTCGATAAGCGCGTCCACGTCGCCGTACGCGGGCACCCCGTACCGTTCGGCGAGCGCGGAGGCCCGCTCCGGGTTGCGCCCCCACACCCCGACCAGTTCCGCGTCCGGGTGCGCGTGCAACGCCTTGCCGTGCGTCTCGATCGCCCAGTGACCGGTGCCGAACAACCCGAACCGCAGCACGTGTACCTCCGCTGTCTCCCCCGCCCGCGGCAACGCCACGGACGTGATCCACGCTAGTCGCACCGGCAGCCGTGACGGCGGCGGGTTCAACCAATCGAAGCAGCCCACCCTGGTCTGATCCCGGTAGCGCCGGGTCCGATTGCCGCCAGACGCACCGGGTGCGGCGCGGCAGTCTCGACGACATGCCGAGCAACGATCCAGCGATCACCAGCGGTGTCGCGACCTTTGAACACTGGTACGACTTCACCGAGGGCGGTCCCGTGCACCGCGCCCTGCTGCCGTTCCCGTCGACGGCACCCGCCCCGTTCGAGGTTGCCCGCTGGTCGGTCGCCCCGAACACCTCGAACGACCTCGACGTCCATCGGTCTCGCGAGGTGTGGATCATCGTGTCCGGTACCGGAACCCTGACGTTCGCCGATCGGACGGACGTCCTGCGGGCCGGCGACGTCGCGGCGTTCGACAGCACGGTGCCGCACCAGATCCGGAACGACGGACCGGAACCGCTCCTCGCCGTATCCGTCTACTGGCTGCAGGCAGGCGACTGACGCCGGCCCGGGAAGCGGAGGGCTTGCGGAACACGCCACCTCGACGGCGCGCGTCACAGGCGGAGAGGCAGGGCACGCCTTTACTACGACGGTTAGTAGGCTGTGCCGGTGACCGAGGCAACGACCGGGTGGGTCCGGTGACCGGCGTGGGCGCCGACTCGCCTGTGGACGGGATCGTCGCGACCGTGCCGATCGTGCTGTCGCTGCTCGTCGCGGCGTGGGCGCTGGTGGCGGCGGTACGCCACAGGCCACCGGACCGGGTGCAGTTCGTCGGTCTGGCCGTCCTCGAGGTGGCGTTGCTCGTGTTGGGCGTGCTGGCGCTCGTCGCGGTGGGCAGCGGGGATCGGCCCGGCGAGCCCGGCGCCTTCTTCGGCTACCTGGTCACGCTTGTCTGCCTGCCGCCGCTGGCCTGGGTGCTGGCCCGGATGGAGCCGACCCGTTGGGGGTCGGCGATCGTGTGCGCCGTCTGCCTGGTGGCCCCGGTGGTGGTGGTCCGGTTGCAGCAGACCTGGGAGGTGCTCGGTGGTTGAGACCGGAACGGCCAGGCCTCGCACGAACTCCGGCCCGGGCCGACTGCTGATCGCTGTCTACCTGCTGTTCGCCATCGCGGCGACGAGCCGGGCCGGCCTGCAGATCGCCACGAAGTTCGGCGAGGCGCCTGTGGCGTACCTGCTGTCCGCGCTGGCCGCGCTCATCTACATCGTGGCGGCGGTGGGCCTGGCCCGGGCCGGGCACACCGGCCGGCGCGTCGCGTTGGCGTGCTGCTCGGTGGAGCTGGTCGGCGTGGTCGCGGTCGGCGTCCTGAGCCTCGTCGACAGGGAACTCTTCCCCGACGAGACGGTCTGGTCGCAGTTCGGCAGCGGGTACGGCTACATTCCGCTGGTGCTGCCGGTGCTCGGCCTGTTCTGGCTGTGGCGCACCCGCCACGACCACGCCTGACCAGGCTCAGTTCCGGGGGCCGCCGGCGACGTAGATGACCTGCCCGGAGACGAAGCCCGCGCCCTCGCTCACCAGGAACGAGATGGTGTGCGCGACGTCCTCCGGCCGGCCCGGTCGGCGGACCGGGATCTCGGCTGCGGCGTGCTTCTGCAGGTCCTCGAAGTCGACCTTCATCCGGGCGGCGGTGGCCGCGGTCATGTCGGTGACGATGAAGCCTGGCGCCACCGCGTTGGCGGTGATCCCGAACGGCCCCAACTCGATGGCGAGCGTCTTGGTGAAGCCCTGGAGGCCGGCCTTGGCGGCGGCGTAGTTCGCCTGGCCCCGGTTGCCGAGCGCGGAGGTGCTGGACAGGTTGACGATCCGGCCCCACTTGCGGTCCACCATGTGCTTCTGGGCGGCCTGGCTGAACAGGAACGCGCCGCGCAGGTGCACACCCATGACGGTGTCCCAGTCGGCGTTCGTCATCTTGAACAGCAGATTGTCGCGGAGCACGCCCGCGTTGTTGACGAGCACTGTGGGCGCGCCCATCTCGGCGGCGATGCGGGCCACCGCCGCCTCGACCTGGTCCCGGTCGGACACGTCGGCGCCCACGCCGAGCGCCCGGCCGCCGTCCGCCGCGATGGCGTCCACCGTCTCCTTGGTTGCCGACTCCTCGATGTCGACAACGGCGACGGCCAGACCGTCAGCGGCCAGCCGCCGGGCGGTGGCCGCGCCGATACCGCGCGCGGCTCCGGTGACGATGGCGACGCGGGGCTCCTCCGACATGACTACCTCCGGGTAACTTTGGGGTGATCGGAGGAGCTTAGCGTCAGAACCCCCGACCCCGGCATAGGCGAATCCACCGGTATCCGTGGCCGGAGACCTTCACCGCGCCGAGCTTGCCCAACTCGCCGTAGCCCCTGTCGCTGAGCACGTCGATGGGCAGGTCGGCCTCCGGCTCCAGGCTGCTCAGGTCCACCTCGACGTCGTCGGTGCCGAGGTTGTGCACGAAAACCATGGTCCCGGTCGGCCCGTCCGCCCGGTGCGCCAGCACCCCTGCGGGCATCGCCACGTCGATGTGCGTGGTCGAGCCGGAGCCGATCTCCGGGGCCTCCCGCAGCGTACGGATCATGCGCTCGAACCAGGCGAGCAGCGACTTCGAGTCGCTCCGCTGGGCGGTGACGTTGACGTTCTGGTAGCCGAACTCACCCTTGTCGATCACCGGGCGGACCAGCTTCTCCGGGTCCGCGGTGGAGAAGCCGGCGTTCGGCTGGTACGACCACTGCATCGGGGTACGGATCGCCTCCCGACCGGGAAGCGACAGGTCCTCGCCCATCCCGATCTCCTCGCCGTAACGCAGCACCGGTGTGCCGCGCATCGAGAACTGCAGGGCGTACGCCAGTTCGAGGTGCCGCCTGTCGTTGCCGAGCATCGGGGCGAGCCGGCGACGGATACCCCGGTCGTAGATGCGCATGTTCTCGTCCGGGCCGAACTTCGCGTACACCTGGTTGCGTTGTTCGGTGGTCAGCCGGGACAGGTCGATCTCGTCGTGGTTGCGCAGGAACGTGGCCCACTGACCTCCGACGGGCAGCTTCGGGGTGTCCCGCAGTGCCTCGATCAGCGACTCCGGGTCCTCGCGCGCCAGGGCGAGCATGAGCCGGCCGTTGAGCATGAAGTCGAAGAGCATGTGGATGCGGTTGCCGGAGCCGCTGCCGTCACCGAAGAACGTCGGGAGCTGGTCCGGTTCGACGTTCGCCTCGGCCAGCAGGACGGCGTCGCCGCGCCGCCACTGCACGTGCTGGCGCATCTCGGTGAGGAACTCGAAGTCCTTCGGCGAGTTCGGGTTGCCCGGCTCGGTCAGCTCGATGATGAACGGCACCGCATCCATCCGGAACCCGGAGACGCCGAGCTGGAGCCAGAACGACATGATCTTCTTGACCTCGGCCCGGACCTGCGGGTTGGCGAAGTTGAGGTCCGGCTGGAACTTGTAGAACCGGTGGTAGAACCACGCCTTGGCGGTCCGGTCGTAGCTCCAGGTCTCCTTCTGCTCGCCGGGGAAGACCATGCCCTGGTGCCTGTCGTCCGGCTCGGTGTCGGACCAGACGAACCAGTCCCGGTACGGCGAGTCCGGCGACGAGCGGGCGGACTGGAACCACGGGTGCTCGTCGGAGGTGTGGTTGACCACCAGGTCGATGATCACGCGGATGCCCCGGTTCTGCGCCTGGTGCAGCAGCTCGGCGAAGTCACCGAGGGTGCCGAAGCGGGGGTCGACGTTGTAGAAGTCGGTGACGTCGTACCCGTCGTCGCGGTTCGGTGACGGGTGGATCGGGTGCAGCCACAGGCAGGTCACGCCCAGCCGGGCCAGATAGTCCAGCCGGCCGATCAGCCCACGGATGTCACCGACCCCGTCGCCGTCCGAGTCGGCGTACGTGTCGATGTCGAGGCAGTAGACGACGGCTTCGGAATACCAACGGTCACCCATGCCTGAGGAACATCTCCCAACGACCACGGCGGCAAACCGGATCCGGCAAGTACCGTGCCGGTCATGAACACCGACCTCGTACCGCCTGGCGAACCGTTGGACTGGTCCCAGGGCCGGTGGTTGAACCCGCCGCTGCGCGCCGAGCAGGGCCCGGCCGGCGAGTTGGTCGTCGAGGCCGCCGCGGAGACCGACTTCTGGCGGCGGACCAGCTACGGCTTCGTCCACGACAACGGCCCCGCCCTGCTGGCACCGCTGCCGGTCGGCAGCGCCATGGAGGTGAGCTTCCGGCTGGATCTGAGCGGGCAGTTCGACCAGGCCGGCGCGCTGGTGCGGGTGGACGAGCGGACCTGGACCAAGGCCGGCGTCGAGATGAGCGACGGCGAGCTGCAACTCGGCGCGGTGGTGACCAGGGAGTTCTCCGACTGGTCGGTGGGGCCCGTGCCGAGGTGGGCGGGTCGGCAGGTGACCGTCCGGGTCAGCCGGGCCGGCGACGCGCTCACCGTACGGGCCCGGGCCGACGACGAGCCGTGGCAGCTGGTCCGGCTCGCCCCACTGGACCCGGCGGCCGAGGCCGTGGCGGGCCCGTTCTGCTGCGCTCCGGTCCGCGCCGGCCTGAGCGTGGTGTTCACCGGTTGGCGGCGGGGGCCGGCAGACACCGCGCTGCACCCGGAGCACTGAGCGCAGGTGTGGGACCGGCGCTGCGGGGTATCACCCTCCGATCCCCGACAGCCGACCCGGAAGGACGACCATGGCCTACGCCCAGACTGGTGACCCGTCCGAGTTCACCGGGTTGACCGGTTGGGTGGCCTCGGTGATCGAGGCGATGGGCCCGGTCGGTGTCGCGTTGCTGGTCGCCCTGGAGAGCATCATCCCGCCGATCCCCAGCGAGATCGTGCTGGCGATGGCCGGCTTCCTGGCCCACGAGGGCCAGTTCAACGTCGTGCTCGTGGTGGTCGCCGCGACGGTCGGCTCGCTCGTCGGTGCGCTGGTGCTCTACTGGCTCGGCGCGGCACTGGGCGAGGAACGGCTCAAGCGCTGGCTGGACCACATCCCGCTGGTGGACCGCGACGACCTGGAGAAGGCCGACCGCTGGTTCGAGCGGCACGGCCGGTGGGCGGTGCTGATCGGCCGGATGGTGCCTGTGGTCCGCAGCCTGGTGTCCGTCCCGGCGGGGGCCAACCGGATGCCGCTTGGCGAGTTCGTCCTGCTCACCACGATCGGCAGCGGGCTGTGGAACGCTCTCATCGTCGGCGCCGGCTACGCGCTCGGCAGCCGCTGGCAGAACGTCGAGCGCTACAGCGACTGGTTCAACTACGCGATCATCGCGGTCTTCGCGGTCATGCTCGTCACCTGGGTGATCCGTAAGGTCCGCCGCCGCCGGGAACGCGACGACCGGCGGTCGGTGACCGCCGGTCGCTGATCCGCGTCGCGCTCAGTTGAACTGCGCGCTGATCGACGTGAACTCCCACGTGTTCTGCGCGATGCCTGAGCAGTTGGAGACGACTCCCCCGCCCGGGCACGGCCGGTCCCGGTTGACCGACCAGAACGTGAACCGGCTCAGCCCACGCGCCTTCGCCCAGTCCCGGATCTGGGTCCAGGTGGCCGGCGTGGTCAACTCCTGCTGGTCGGAGAGCCCGTTCATCCCGGAGATTCCCATGTGGGCGTACGCCGTCGCGTCGGACCAGCCGAAGGCCGTCTTCAGCGTGTTCTTCAGCCCCTCGGCGGCGTTGACAGTGCTCTGGTACATGTTGGCCCCGCCACCGAAGTCGAACGGCATGATGGTGAAGGTGTCGATGTTGGCGCCCAGCGCGGCGGCCTGGTTGATCAGGCGGGTGCCGTAGTACGACGGGCCGGTGGTCGACGTGCCGAACGTGATGATCGTCTTCAGGCCCGGGTTGTTCTGCTTCACGATCTTCAGCGCGCCGAGGATCCGGTCCTGTACCACCTCGTTCTCGAACTCGTCGCTGTTCTCGATGTCGATGTCGATCGCCTTGAGCCCGAACGCGTTGATCACCTGCTGGTACGCGCCGGCCAGGGCGCTGGCCGAGGAGCAGTTCGGGCCGAGCTTGTTGCCGCTCCAGCCGCCGATGGACGGGATCACGTCGCCGCCGGCCGCCCGGATCGCCGCGATGGTACTGGCGTGCGCGCCGCCGGTGAGCGGGCCGCCGCCGTCCCAGGCCGGGGTGCAACCGCCACCGGAGAGCACGAAGGCGATGGTGAACCACTTCACGCCTGTCGCCGACATGACGGTCCCCGGGGCGGGCGGGTCACCCCAGCCCGGGTAGAGGTAGGGCGCGACGGCCATCGAGCCGCCGCCACCGGTGCAGCCTGTGGTGTTCGCGGCGACCGCCGCCGAGCGGGCCGACTCCCCCGCCGAGTTGTACGCGGCGACCGTGTAGCTGTGCGCCGAGCAGGCGGCCAGGCCGGAGACGGTCGTCGAGGTGCCGGTGACCGTGGCGCGCACCGTCGAACCCTCGTACACCCGGTAGCCGGTCACCGTGCCACCCACCGCGTTCCAGGCCAGCGATACCGCCGAGGCGGTCGTGCCGGTGACCCGCAGGCCGCCGGGCGTGCCGGGGGCGCCCGGTGGCGTGGTGGGACCGCCGGAGCAGGACGCGCCGTTGACCGTGCAGTTGGTGGGGTCACCGGTGCCGGCGACGATGAAGCCGAACGAGGTGCTCGCACCTGCCGACAGGGCACCGTTCCAGGACAGGTTGCGGGCGGTCACGTGCTGACCGGAGCTGCTCACCTGGGCGTCCCAGGCGGACCCGACGGTGCTGCCGGCCGGCAGGTCGAACTGCACGTCCCAGGAGGTGATCGCCGTTGACGTGTTGTTGGTGACTGTGAACTTCGCCTCGTACCCGCTGCTCCAGCTGCTGGTGCGGGCGAAGGCGGCGGTGGCGGCCGACGCGGCCGGCGGTGCCACGACGGTGGCCGCCACCAGTGCGGCGGCCAGCGCGACGGCGAACGTCGCCGCGCGGGGGGATCGGAGTTTCACGGTGGCCTCCAGGGACCGGTGTGGTGGGGGATGGTGCCCTGCGCGGCCGGGTGGTGCGCCGGCCGCGCAGGTGGTGCGCCGACGCCGGTACGGGCGTCGGCGCCGCTCAGGGCAGGGTGTCCAGGTGCGGGGCGACCGTGCGGGCGAAGCCGTTGCCGTTGCTGACGTCCCAGTTCACCGACCAGGTCATCGCGCCTCGGATGCCGGGGTAGGTGCGCGGCGGCCGGAAGCTGCCGCAGTTGGTGCCCCGGGCCAGGCAGTCCAACGCGGCGTTGACCACGCTTGGCGCGACGATGCCGCCACCGGCCGCGCCCGGTCCGGCGGGCAGGCCGAGGCCGACCTGGTCGGGGCGCAACCCGGCCTCCAGTTGGATGCAGGCAAGCGCGACGATGAAGTTCACGGTGCCCTGGCCGTACGCGGCGTTCTGGTCGCAGCCGAGCATTGCCCCGGAGTTGTAGAACTGGGTGTTGACGACCGTCAGAATGTCCCTGATGTCGAGCGCCAGCTTGAAGTAGCCGCCGGCCGGGTTCTGCATGTCGATGGTCTGCGGCGCCATCGCGATGATCAGACCCGACCCGATCTTGGCCCGCAGGGCGCGCAGCGCCTGTGCCATGTACGTCGGGTTGAGCCCGTTCTCCAGGTCGATGTCGATGCCGTCGAAGCCGTAGCGGGCGATCAGCGTGGCGGCAGTGTCGGCGAAGACGGTGGCCGAGGCGGCGTCATTGACGGTGACCCGGCCGGTCTCGCCGCCCACGGAGAGGATGACCCGTTGGCCGCGGCTGTGCAGGGTACGGACATCTGCGGTGAAGTCCGCGTCGGTGTAACCGCCGAGCGCGGCGGAGAGCCCGGGGTCGATACCGAAGGTGAGCGCGCCAGGCGTCGTGGTGGCCTCGGCGAAGGCGACGGCTACGAGGTCGTACTCGGTGGGGACGTCGCGCAGTCGCAGTTCGACGGCGGGGTTGTCGAAGTTGTGCCAGTAGCCGGTGAGCAGGTGCTTCGGCAGCCCGCCGGTGGGCGGTTCCGTCGGGGGTGGCGTGGTCGGCGGTGGCGTGGTGGGCGGTGGCGTGGTCGGCGGGGGCGTGGTGGGCGGGGTGCTGCCGCCGCACGGCACGCCGTTGAGCTGGCAGCCGGTCGGGGCGCCGGAGCCGCCGGCCAGGAAGCCGAAGGAGACCGAGGCACCCGGGGCGACCGTGCCGTTCCAGGACCGGTTGGTGAAGGTGTGCCGCTGACCGGCGGAGCTGAGTGTCGCGTCCCAGTAGCTGCCCAGGGTGGTGCCGGAGGGCAGGTCGAAGACGAGGCTCCAGCCGTTGATCGTCGATCCGCCGCCGTTGGTGATCGTGTACTTCCCCTCCCAACCGGAGCCCCAGTCGGCGGTCTTGACGAAGCTGGCGGTGGCACCGGCGGCGAAGGCGGGCAGCGCGACCCAGGCCGCACCGAGCGTCGCGGCCAACGCGGTGACCAGGGACAGGACAAGGGATCTGGCAGGCTTCATGCGGCCCTCCGCGCCCGGCTGGGCATCCATGTACGTCAACGTTGGCGCTAATTATTAAGACAGTTAACTGTTTCTGTCCAGAGGCCGACGCGAATGATTGGGTCTCCCGCCGCGCGACGACGCGACGGGAGACCCGCACAGGCCCCCCTCAGCGGCGGAAGGTGAACCAGTTGACGTTGACGAAGTCGTTCGGTTGACCGCTGGTGAAGGTGAGGTAGACCGCGTGCCGCCCGGTCACCGCCCCGACGTTCCCGGGCACCGAGCGCCAGCTCTGCCAGCCACCGGTGTTGCCGATCGCGAAGCTGCCGATGGGTGCCGCCGTCGGGCTGTCCACCCGCACCTCGACCAGGCCGCTCACCCCGCTGCCCGCCCCGGAGGCGACACGCGCCACGAAGTCCCGGGGCCCGGTGGAGCCGAACTCGACGTTGTCGTACCGCACCCAGTCCCCGTTGCGCAGCGCGCCGAGGTTCTGCCCACCCTCGGCGCACGCCTCGACGATCACACCGTTCTGCGCGCTGAACGCCTCGGCCTCGATCTGCCCGTACGCGTCCCTCGTGCCACCGGGCGGCGGAGTGGTGGGCGGGGTGGTTCCGCCACCCCGGCGGTACACCGCCACGTAGTCGACGAGCATCGGTCGACCCGGGACGGTCGCCGCGGTGGGCGTGCCGCTGCCGGCCACGCCGTTCGGGAACGCTCCGCCCATCGCCACGTTGAGCAGCAGGAAGTAGCCCGCGTGCGAGGTCATCTGCGACCAGGCCGGCTCACCGACGCGACTCTGGGTGACGGTGTGGAAGAGCTGTCCGTCGACGTACCAGCGCAGTTGCTGCGGGCTGATGGAGGCGTCCCACTCGAACCGGTAGGTGTGGAACGCGGACTGGCAGCTCGCGCCCGGGCAGGCCCGCGAGGCGCCGATGCCGTTGAACTCGTCGCAGGGTCCGCCGGGAGCGACGCCGCAGTGCAGCACCCCCCACACCGAGTTGATGCCGTTGACGTTCTCCATCACGTCGAACTCGCCGATGCCGGGCCAGTTCTGGTAGTTGCCGCGGTAGGGCGCGCCGAGCGCCCAGAAGGCGGGCCAGTAGCCCGCCGCCGCGGCACCCGTGACGTTCGGCATCTGGATGCGGCCCTCGATCGCGAGCACACCGCCGGCCGGGGCCTTGAAGTCGCTGCGCACGGTCTCGATGCGGGCGGAGGTCCAGCCGCCCCCACCGTCGCGCAGTGGTGTGATCCGCAGGTTGCCGCCGCCGTCGTGGCTGACGTTGGCGGTGCTGGCGGTGTAGGTCTGGATCTCGCCGGTGCCCCAGTTCGCCGGGCCGCCTGGGTAGTTGTGCCCGGTGTCGATGATCCAGTTCGCGGCCGAGGGCAGGGTGCCGGCCGCGCCGGTGAAGTCGTCGCTCCAGACGGTGCTCCAGCCGGTCGGTGGAGGCGGAACGGCCGCCTGCGCGGTCAGGGCGACGCCGGCCAGGGCGGTGGTGGTGGCGATGAGCAGGGCGGACGCCAGCAGGCGGCGTCGGATGGGCGGGGCGGTGGGGGCCGCCGGAGGTGGGGACATGGACGTGCCTCTCTTGCGGGGGACGGTCGAGAGAGCGCTCTCTCAGTGGTTGTACGTCCCGCCGGGACAGTTGTCAACGTCGATCTATGAGGTGCTTGCCGGAACCGCCTGCGGCCGACGGAGCACCACCTGCTCCAACGCCGACCACGCCGTCGTGGCCACCAGGTAGATCACCGCCGCGAGCGGCAGCACCAGCGCCACAAGCACAGTCGTGAACGGCAACAGTGGCAGCAGCCGGCCGAGCGTGGCGGCACCCGGCCCCTCGGTGGGCGTACCGGCCACCGTGCCGACCGCCGCGGACGCCCGACGCGCACGCCGCGACGACCACCAGGCAAACACCAGCAGCAGGACCAGCAGAACGGCGAAGAGCGGACCGGCCGCACCTGTCAACCCGTCGCTGACGTGGTGGCCCAGCGGCACACCGGCCAGCCGCTCGTCCAGCAGCCCCGTGCCGCCCTCGCTGGTGCTGAACAGCCGGTACAGCACCAGCAGGAACGGCAGTTGGAGCAGCAACGGCAGGCAGCCGGCGATCGGGTTGGCACCCGCCGAGCGGTACAGCGTGAACACCTCCCGCTGAAGCGTCGCCGGATCGTCGGCGTACCGCCGTTGCAGCTCGCGCACCTGCGGGGCGAGCGCCGCGCGGCGCCGCTCCCCACGCACCTGCGCGACTGTCAACGGTGAGATCAGCAGCCGCACGGCGACCGTGAACAGCACGATGGCGGCGGCGGTGGCCATGCCGCCGGCCAGCGGTTCGAGCAGGTCGGTGAGCCAGGACAGCGCCGCGCCGGCGGCGGCGACACTGTCGTGCAGTGGTGCGAAGGCGAGCATGGGAAACCCCTCGGTCCGATTCCGGTGGGGTCCTTCCCCGGCGGTGTCCGCCGGGGAAGGACCGGTGACGGCGGGATCGGCCGCGCGGCGCGACGCGCTACGCGACCGAGGGGAGCCCGGGTGCGCGGGGCCGAGGCCGTCCGGCGGCGT
This sequence comes from Micromonospora sp. NPDC000663, assembly GCF_042898105.1. Classification (NCBI taxonomy): domain Bacteria; kingdom Bacillati; phylum Actinomycetota; class Actinomycetes; order Micromonosporales; family Micromonosporaceae; genus Micromonospora; species Micromonospora sp. NPDC000663. The sequence continues at coordinate 95,615 of NZ_JBIAYR010000006.1, read as the reverse complement.
CCGGGTCGATCTGACGGGGCATCCGACGCCCCCGGGAGCGGGCCCGCAGCCCGGCCCAGCGACGCGCGACGCCCACCGCCCCCGAGCAGCGCGGCACCCGCGCCGCGAGCAGCGTGGTGAGCAGCACCAGGGCGGTGAGCGCGGCGCCCGCCAGCAGGTCGGTCGGGCGTTCCGCGAGCAGGGTGAGCTGGGTGAACGCGGTCATCCACGCGACCCAGAAGAACCCCAGCGGTACCGGCACAGGCTGAGCATAGGACCCGATGTCACGTCACCTGACCGAATCGCGGGCCCTGCCCGGCACCGCGGGCGCGACGCCGCCCGGCGACGGTGTGCCGGCCGGCGACACCGATCCGGGAGAAACGACGCGCGACGCGCCGCCATCACGTTTCCAGGCATCGCCACGTTGGGTAACCGAACACCCGACCGACGCGGACGGACCGTGGACGGCAGGAACGGACGGTGGTGTCGCGATGACGGGCCAGGTGACGGAGGCGCCAAGCGGAACGACTGCGGGGGCCGAGTTGCTCACCGTGGGTGTCGAGGAGGAGTTCCTTCTCGTCGACCCGCACACCGGAGCCGCGGTCCCCGCCGTCGACCTGGTACTGGAGCAGGTGCCGGCGGAACTGCGCGGGCAGGTGGAGCGCGAGTTCCAGACCAGCCAGATCGAGATCGGCAGTCCGCCCGGCCTGGAACTCTCCTCGATCCGGCACTCCCTCGGCGTGCTGCGCGGCGCGCTCGCCGACGCCGCCGAGCGGGCCGGCGTACGACTGCTGGCCATCGGCACCGGTCCGGTGGACGGCCCGGTTCCGCCGGTGGTGGACAAGCCCCGCTTCGACCGGATGATCGAACGGTTCCGGCTGCTCGTCCCCGGCCCCGGCAACAACGGCATGCACGTGCACGTGGGCGTCCCGGACCCGGACACCGGTGTGCAGGTGCTCAACCACGTACGGCCGTGGCTGCCGCTGTTGCACGCCGTCACCACCAACTCCCCGTTCTCCAGGGGTGAGGACACCGGCTACGCCAGTTGGCGTTCGGTGGAGTGGGAGCGCTGGCCGTCGGTGGCGCCGACGCCCTGGCTGGAGTCGTACGAGCACTACCAGCGGTTGATCCGTCAGTTGATCTCCAGCGGGGTGATGCTCGACGAGGGGATGCTCTACTGGTACGCCCGACTGTCGGCGAAGTACCCGACCGTGGAGCTGCGGATCGGCGACGTCTGCCCGTCGGTGGACGACGCGGTGCTGGTCGCCGCGCTGGTGCGGGCCCTGGTGGCCACCGCCATGTCGGACGTCGAGGCCGGCCGGCCGGCGATCCAGACCGACCACCACCTGCTGGTCGGCGCGCACTGGCGGGCCGCGCACGACGGCCTGGAGGGCGAGGGCGTCGACGTGACCACCGGGGAGCTCCGCCCGGCCTGGGAGCTGCTGGACGAGTTCGTGCAGCGGATGCGGCCGGCGTTGGAGCAGCACGGCGACTGGGCCGAGGTGACCGACCTGCTGGGTGGGCTGCGCCGCCACGGCACCGGCGCCGCCCGACAGCGTGCGGTGTTCGCCCGCACCGGGAAGCTCACCGACGTGGTGCAGGACGTCGCACGACAGACCCGTGGCTGAACACCTCGTGACAGGATGATCCCGTGGCCCAACGGCTGATCGTCATCGGTGGGGACGCCGCCGGCATGTCCGCGGCGTCCCAGGCCCGCCGCCGCCGTGGCCGCGAAGACCTGGAGATTGTGGTCTTCGAGCGCGGTCACTTCACCTCCTACTCGGCGTGCGGCATCCCCTACTGGATCAGCGGCCTGGTGCCCGGCCCGGACGCGTTGATCGCCCGGGATCCGGAGACCTTCCGCACCACGTACGCCATGGACGTGCGGATGCGCCACGAGGTCACGACAATCGACCTGGAGCGCCGAGAGGTCGTGGCCCGGGACCTGGAGGGCGGCGGCGAGGTCCGCGAGCGTTTCGACGACCTGATGTACGCGACCGGCGCGGAGCCGGTGAAGCCGCCGTGGGCGGACACCGACGCGGACGGCGTGTTCGGCATGCAGACCCTCGACGACGGGGCCGCCCTGCGCCTCTGGCTGGACGCCGAGCCGCAGCCACGCCGGGCCGTGGTGGTCGGTGGCGGCTACATCGGCGTCGAGATCGCCGAGGCCATGATCCAACGTGGTCTCTCGGTGACCCTGGTCGAGGCGGGCGACCAACCGATGTCGACGGTGGACGCCGACATGGGCGAGCTGGTCGCCGAGGCCATGCGGGGCCTCGGCATCGCGATCCGCACCGGCCTGCCGGTGACCGGCCTGGAGCAGCGGGACGGCCGGGTGTCCGCCGTGGTCACGGCCGAGGGGCCGATTCCGGCCGACGTCGTGGTCCTGGGCCTCGGCGTACGCCCCAACGCCGCGCTCGCCGAGACGGCCGGACTGCCGATCGGCCCGACCGGCGCGATCCGGGTGGACCGCCGGATGCGGGTGGCCGAGGTGCCGGGCGTCTGGGCGGCCGGTGACTGCGTGGAGACGCTCCACCGGGTCAGCGGACTGCCTGTGCACGTGCCGCTCGGCACGCACGCCAACAAGCAGGGTCGGGTCGCCGGGATCAACATCGGTGGCGGGTACGCCACCTTCGCCGGGGTGATCGGCACGGCTGTGACGAAGGTCTGCGACCTGGAGGTAGGCCGGACGGGCCTGCGCGAGCGCGAGGCGTCGGCGGCCGGTTTCGACTTCGTCTCGGTGATCGCCGAGTCGACCAACCGGGCCGGCTACTACCCCGGCGCCCGACCGATGACCGTCAAGTTGATCGCCGAACGGCCCAGCGGCCGGCTGCTCGGCGCGCAGATCGTCGGCTGGTCCGAGGCGGCCAAGCGGATCGACACGCTGGCAGTCGCTCTGTGGAACGGCATGACGGTGGACGACATGACGGCGCTCGACCTGGGCTACGCTCCGCCGTACGCGCCGGTGTGGGATCCGGTGCTCATCGCTGCCCGAAAGGCGGTCGACGCGCTCGCCGCCCTCGACCGCTGACCCGCGCCTCCGTGGAGGACCACCCCGTGACGCAGACCCCCACCCGGCCGGCCGCACGCCGCCGCCCGACCATGGTCGACGTGGCCCGGCATGCCGGGGTCAGCCTGAAGACGGTGTCCCGGGTGGTCAACGACGAACCCGTGGGGCAGGAACTGGTGGGTCGGGTCCTCGCCGCCATCGCCGAACTGGGCTTCCGGCGTAACGACATCGCCCGCAACCTGCGTTCGCGGCAGCTCAACGCCACGGTGGGGCTGCTCATCGAGGAGATCGCCAACCCGTTCTACGCCACCATCGCCAGTGTGGCCGCCGAGATCGCCGCCGCGCACGGCACGATGTTGATCACCGCCTCGTCGGAGGAGGACCCGGAGCGGGAACGCGCCCTGCTCCAGGACTTCACCCAGCGCCGGGTCGACGGGCTGCTCGTGGTGCCGGCCGGCCCCGACCACTCTTTCCTGCGACGGGAGGTCGAGCTGGGCATGCCTGTGGTGTTCCTGGACCGGCCGCCGCAGGGGTTGCAGGCGGACGCCGTCCTGCTGGACAACCGGGGTGGCAGCCAGGCCGGCGTCGGCGCGCTGCTGGCCGAGGGGCACCGCCGGGTGGGGTTGCTGCTCGGTGCGCCGAGCGTGTCCACGATGCGCGAGCGGCTGGTCGGTGCGCGCGCGGCGCTGGAGGCGGCGGGGGTCGAGCCGGACGAGTCGCTGGTCCGGGAGCGCCTCATCGCGCCGGAGGAGGCGGGCCGGGCGGTCGCCGAGTTGCTCGACCTTCCGGAGCCGCCGACCGCGTTCTTCTGCGCGAACAACAGGCTCACCGTCGGCGCGCTCCAGGAGTTGCACCGGCGGGGCAGTGACGCCGCGCTTGTCGGCTTCGACGACTTCGAGCTGGCCCACCTGATGCCCAGGCCGCTGACCGTCGTCGCCTACGACACCCGTGAGCTGGCGAGAGTCGCCACCGAACGCCTCTTCCAGCGGATTGCCGGCGACGACGACAGCCCTCCGTCAACCACTGTCCTCCCCACCCAACTCCTTCCCCGAGGCCTGTCCTGACCCCGCCCCACCTCGCCCGCTGCCGCCACCGCGAGCGTTGAGCACCGCGTCTTCGCACCGCAGGCCAGGCAGCTGACACCTACTCCCCCTTTGCTCTGCACCCCGATGTGCACCGGTCACGCACCGTAGCCGTCGCATCCGCGGGTGCAGAGCAAAGGATGGTCAGCCTGCGGGAGCGAGGAGGGCCTCCACCTCGGCGCGGCGGGGTGGGTCGGCACCTCGGCGGGCGCAGGTCAACGCGGCCACCGTGGCGGCCCGCCGCAGCACCTCCGCCCACTGCTGGGCGCTCACCGCGGCCAGTCGCTCGGCCGGACGGTCACCGAGCGCGTCGAGGTCGGCCAGCGCGGCCAGCAGACCGCCGGTGAACGAGTCGCCGGCCCCGACGGTGTCGACCACGGTGGTGGGCACCGCCGGCTGCTCGTGCAGCGACCCGTCCGGGGCGAGCAGGACGACGCCGTCCCCACCCCGGGTCACCACGGCGCAGGACACCCCGGCCGCGCGCCACTCGGTCATCACGTCGGCGAGCGTCCGGTCCGGGTGGAGCCAGGCCAGATCCTCGTCGCTGGCCTTGACCACGTGCGCGAGGCGTACCTGCCGCCGTACCCTCTCCTGCTCGGCCGCCCGGTCCGTGACGATGCTCGGACGCAGGTTGAGGTCGATGGAGAGGGTCAGCCCGTCCCGACGGTGTTCGCTGGCGAGCAGGTCCTCCAGCACCTGCGCGCCGGGGGCCAGCGCGAGCGCGAGCGACCCGGTGTGAAAGGCGGTCGCCGGTGATCCGGCCAGCTCGGGCAGCTCGTGTGGCGTCCACTGCCAGTCCGCCGTTCCGGCCAGCCGGAACTCGTAGCTGGCCTGGCCGGTGGCGTCCAGGGTGGCCACCGCCACCGAGGTGGGCTCCTCGGCGCGGACCGCCCATCCCAGGTCGACCCGGTTGGCGCCCAGGTACTCGGTGAGCTGCCGGCCGTACCCGTCGGTGCCGATCCGGGCCAGCAGCCGTACCGGCTCGTCGAGCCGGGCCAGGGTGACCGCCACGTTCGCCGGGGAGCCGCCGGGCACGGCCCGCTCCCCCTCGGCGGTGACCACCAGGTCGATAAGCGCCTCCCCCGCTACCACGATCACGCGGCCACCTCGCCCGGGGCGAGCGGGCCGGGCCCGCCGAGGCCGTGGGCCGAGCGGGACAACAGCACCGCCTGGTACGCGTGGTAGACGTCCGGTCGGCCGTGCCAGACCGTGTCGGCGGGACGGTTCCCCGGGTCCAGCTCGTGCCGCCACCCGGTGCCGTCGACGAGGTGCTGGCGGGCGTACGCCCAGAAGACCCGGTACCAGTCGGCGTAGACCTCGTCGCCGGTGCGCCGGTGCAGGGTGACCGCCGCGCCGACGGCCTCGGCGAGCACCCAGTGCATCCGGGCGCGTACCACAGGCCGGTCGTCCCAGTCGATCGTGTAGACGAAACCGTCGGCGCCGTCGACCGCCCAGCCGCGCCGCACCGAGGCGGCGAACAGCGCACGGGCGTCGTCCAGCAGCCAGCGGGGTGGCTGCGGCAGGACCGCCTCCAGGTCGAGCAGCAGTCGAGCCCATTCGAGCCAGTGGCCGATCGTGGAGCCGTACGGCCGGAACGGGTCGGCGGGCTGGTCCCGGTTGTAGTCGGGCAGCGGCGTCCAGTCGGCGGTGTAGTGCTCGGGCAGCCGCCAGTCGTGCCGGGCGGCTTCGCCGTGCACGAGGTGGTCGGCGATGCGCAGGGCCCGTTCGGTCCAGCTCGCGTCGCCGGTCGCGGCGGCAGCGGCGATGAACGCCTCGACCATGTGCATGCTGCTGTTGGCGCCGCGGTAGTCCTCGGTGACCGTCCAGTCCCTGTTCCACGACTCGCGGACCGAGCCGGTGGCGGCGTCCCAGAACCGGTCCCGCACCACGGCCTGCGCGTCGGCGAGCAACCGGTCCGCGCCGGGTCGTCCGGCGCGCGCGGCACTCGACGCGGCGAGCAGGACGAACGCGTGGTCGTAGCCGGCCTTGTGGTCGTCGACGGGCGTGCCCTGCTGGTCCACGGCACTGAACCAGCCGCCGTACCGCTCGTCGCGCAGCAGTGTGGTGAGCGCGGCGATCCCGTGGTCGACGAGGGCGGCGGCGTCCGGGTCACCATTGCGGTGGGCGAGGGCGGCCACGTGGGTCATCCGGCAGGTGATCCAGGTGAAGACCGGTTCGCCGCGATCCGGTGTGCGGTCGTCGGCCAGCCACCAGAAGCCGCCCTCGGGCCGCACCGAGCGGCGGGCCGTGTCGAGCAGAGTCCGGGTCTGGTCGACGAGGAACTCGTCCAGATCGGGCAGATGGGGTGACCCGGCGGGAGCGGGGGTCGTGTCGGCGTCGGGTCGGGGCACGTCGGTCATCTCAGCTGGTCACCGTCGGGTAGGAAACGGACATACGGTCGGGGTCGGTGCGGATCATGTCCGCGCCGGGACATTGTGAACGCAAAGGCGGACCCAGGTCGGCCCGCCCGGCACTAATTCATGCGTTATGTCCTTTGACATCGTTGTCACTGATCAACCCTGCTCCGGCGGTCGGGTCACTGTCAACTCCGCTCGCGTCACACCGCGCCGCTGCCGCGCGCCTCGCCGACACGATGGATGCCCCAGGATGACCGGATGGATCTACCCAAGGGTCTCGACTGGGTACGTGGGTCACCGGCCGGCCGGGACTGGCTGGCCGTGCTCCCGAGGCGGCTGGCGGAGTGCGCCGAGCAGTGGTCGCTGCGGCTCGGGCCGCCGTTCGAGCAGGCGTACGCCTCCCTGGCTCTGCCCGCCGAACTGCGCGACGGCACGGCGGCGGTGCTGAAGCTCCAGTACCCGGACGACGACAGCCGGTACGAGGCCGACGCGCTGGCCCTCTGGGACGGCGACGGGGCGATCCGCCTGCTCGCGCACGACAGGGAACGCCGCGCCCTGCTTGTGGAACGCTGCCAGCCCGGCACCGCCCTGCACGAGCTGCCGATGGACCGGGCGCTGGACGCGGTGACCGGGCTGCTGCCCCGGCTCTGGCGACCGGCCGGCGGGCCGTTCACCCGGTTGGCCGAGGAGGCCGCCGGCTGGATCGACCGGATACCGCGCAGCTGGGAGCGGGTTGGCCGACCGTACGAACGGCGGCTGCTGGACACGGCACTCGACCTGCTCAGCGGGCTGGCGTCGAGCCAGGGCGAGCAGGTGCTCGTCAATCAGGACCTGCACGCCGGAAACGTGCTCGCCGCCGACCGGGAACCGTGGCTGGCGATCGACCCGAAGCCGCTTACCGGCGAGCGGGAGTTCTCGGTCGTGCCGATGGTGCGCTGCCCGGAACTGGGCCACTCGCCGCCCGCCGTCCGGCACCGGCTCGACCGGCTGAGCGCCGAGCTGGGGCTGGACCGGGAGCGGGTACACGGTTGGACGGTCGGGCAGACGCTCGCCTGGAGCATCGACGGCGACGTCGTGTTCGCGCACCAGATCGAGGTGGTCCGCTGGCTGCTCGGCGGCGACTGACGGCTCAGCCGGCCTGGCAGGTACGGCACCAGTAGAGGTTGCGGCCGGCCAACTCTCCACGGCTGACCTCGGTGCCGCAGACGTGACAGGGCGCGCCGGGGCGGCGGTAGACGTACACCTCGCCGCCGTGCCGGTCCACCCGGGCCGGCCGGCCCATCGCCTCGGGCAGGTGCGGGTCGCGCACGGTGTCGATCCGGCCGTGTTCGGCCGCGAGCCGCATCAACCCGACGAGGTCGGCCCAGAGCGCGTCCCAGCCGTCGCGGGTAAGCAACCGGCCGGGCATCGTCGGCGGCAGCCCCGCCCGGAACAGCGCCTCGGTCACGAAGATCAGACCGGTGCCGGCCACCACCGACTGGTCCAGCAGGAGCGCGGCCAGGGGAGAGGGGCTGCGGGAGATCCGGGCGTACGCCCGCAGTGGATCGGCGTCGGCGCGCAGCGGATCCGGCCCGAGGCGGTCCCGCAGCGCGGCCACCTCGGGCGGGGTGAGCAGTTCGCAGGCCGTGGGACCGCGCAGGTCGAGCCAGTTGCGGTCGCTGGCCAGCCGCAGCCGGATCTGGCCGACCGGGTCCGGCGGCTCGCCCGACCCGTCGGTGAACTTGCCGTACAGCCCGAGGTGCACGTGCAGGGTCAGGTCGGCGGCGTAGTGGTGCAGGAGGTGCTTGCCGTACGCCTCGGTGCCCTCCAGGACGCTGCCGGAGAGCCGGGCGGCGCCCTCGGCGAAGCGGCCCTGCGGGCTGGCGGCGTGCACCTTGTCCCCGGCGAACAGCTCGGCGTGCCGGGCCGCCAGGCGGTGGATCGTGTGTCCCTCTGGCACGGGTGCCAAGGATAGTCAGCCGAAGCCGGACAGGCCCGGGCCTGTCCGGGTTGAGCGCGACAGCCGTACCCGGAATCGGTGTCAGGAAACACCCAGGTGGGTACGTCAGGGCGGTACCGCGTGGATGCCACCCTCTCCGTCGGCCACCACGCATTCATCAGGAGGTGTGTAGTGGTCAGGATTCCTTCGCTGTCCCGCCGGTCCGAGCCGGCACCGACCCGGGACGAGAACCTCGACGGCCGCGTGGACGGCCGCGACACCCCGGTCACCGACCGGAACGACACGACGCTCACCGGCAGCCGGACGGACGACAAGACCGCGGACCGTCCGGTGGTGACCGACCGGGACGCCGACCAGACGACGTACCGCAGCACCACTGCGACCGGCGACCAGGCCAGCGAGGCCGAGCGACGGGCCGCCGAGCGCGCGGCGGTGGCCCGCGCCGCCACCGCCCGGCCGGTGGACGGCGACGCCCGGGCCGTGACCACGGCGACCCCCACCCGTGACCGCACCGCCGACCGGGACGTCGACCTCGACCGGGACCGGGTGACCCCGACCGACACGACGGACCGCGCCATCCGGCCCGCCGACACGACCGACCGGGTCACCACGGACCGCCCGGTCGACCCCACCCCGGACCGGACGGCGCCGGAGCCGCAGGTGACGCGCGGCCCGAAGCCGCGAGCCAGCCTGCTCGCCACCCTCGGCCTGATCGTCGCCGTCGCCGGCGCGCTGTTCGTGCTGACCGGCACCCTGGCCGGTTACGGCATCGGGCTCGGCGCGTTCGGCGCGGTGCTCTCGGTGTTCGGCCTCATGGCCACCCGCCGCCGACACATCGCCGGCAAGACCGACGCGTTGTTCGGCGTGCTGATCGGTCTGGCCGCGGTGGTGCTCGGCGTGCTGGCGATGACCGGCCAGTTCGACTGGCCGACCACCGACGGCGACTGGGTGCAGCGTTTCCGCGAGTGGCTCGACTCACAGTTTGTCGACCGTTTCTAGCGGGCACTGTTCCGCTCGCCGGTGATGCAACCGGCGAAAAGCCGGCGGTTCGCCGGCAGCCCGGACACCCGGTGGTTCACCGGCCGGGCGACACCCTTTCAGGGGCGGCGGTTCGCCGCCCCTGAAGTGTTTCCGGGGTACGGCACGCGCTGACGCAACAAATCACCTTCGGCAGCCGCCCAGACGCAACGAATGTTCGGTCTGCGCAACTCTCGGTGGTGGATCCTGCCGCTGACGCCGCATAACGTTGAGCAACGGCGCCAGCCCGTGGGCCACGGTGGCCGGGCGCGCCCGACCCCTGGGAGCAGGACCAATGACGATGGACGCCACCAGCCAGCGCCTGTTGATGTGCCGGCCGACGTACTTCGCCGTCGACTACGCCATCAACCCCTGGATGGACCCGAGCGCGCCGGTCGACGCCGCGCTGGCCGTCCGGCAGTGGGAGCAGCTGCGCCAGACGTACCGCGACCTGGGCCACACCGTCGAGGAGATCGCTCCGGTGCCCGGCCTGCCCGACATGGTCTTCGCCGCGAACGGCGGCACCGTGATCGACGGCAAGGCGATGGCCGTGCAGTTCCGCGACCCGCAGCGCTCCGACGAGGCACCCGCCTACCGGGCCTGGTTCGAGGCCGCCGGCTTCGAGATGCACGACCCGAAGCACGTCAACGAGGGCGAGGGCGACGTCCTGCTCGCCGGCGACCACCTGCTGGCCGGCACCGGCTTCCGCACCGCGCACGCCTCGCACGCCCAGTTGCAGGAGGTCTTCGGCTACCCGGTGGTCACCATGCAGCTCGTCGACCCGCGCTTCTACCACCTGGACACCGCGCTGACAGTCCTCGACGAGCGGACCGTGGCGTACCTGCCGGAGGCGTTCTCCCCCGGCAGCCAGGCAGTGCTGCGGCGGCTCTTCCCCGACGCCGTGCGCGCCACCATGGCCGACGCGGAGGTGCTGGGCCTCAACGCGGTGAGCGACGGCCGGCACGTGGTGCTGCCCGCGCAGGCCACCGACCTCGCCGCCAAGCTGCGCGACCGGGGCTACGAAACCATCGGTGTCGACCTGTCCGAGCTGCGTAAGGCCGGCGGCGGACCGAAGTGCTGCACGCTGCGACTCCGTCAGGGAAAGGCAAGCAAGTGATCGTGGATGACATCCTGCGTACGCCGGGAGCGGTCCGGGACGCCGAGCGCTGGACGGCGCACAACTACCACCCCCTGCCCGTGGTGATCTCGTCCGCCGAGGGCGCGTGGCTCACCGACGTGGACGGCAAGCGCTACCTGGACTGCCTGGCCGGCTACTCCGCGCTCAACTTCGGCCACCGGCACCCGCAGCTCATCGCCGCCGCGCACGCCCAACTGGACCGGCTCACGCTCACCAGCCGGGCGTTCATCCACGACCAGTTCGCCGACTTCTGCCGGGAGCTGGCCGAGCTGTGCGGCAAGGACCTCGTGCTGCCCATGAACACCGGCGCCGAGGCCGTGGAGACCGGGATCAAGGTGGCCCGCAAGTGGGGCTACCAGGTCAAGGGTGTGCCCGCCGGGCAGGCCACCATCGTGGTCGCCGAGGGCAACTTCCACGGCCGGACCACCACCATCGTGAGCTTCTCCACCGACGAGGACGCTCGCGCCGACTTCGGGCCGTACACCCCGGGCTTCACAGTCGTGCCGTACGGCGACCTGGACGCGCTGGCCGCCGCGATCGACGAGAACACAGTCGCCGTGCTGCTGGAGCCCATCCAGGGCGAGCAGGGCGTGGTGGTGCCGCCGGAGGGCTACCTGCCCGGCGTACGCCAGGTCTGCACCGACCGGAACGTGCTGTTCATCGCCGACGAGATCCAGTCCGGTCTGGGGCGTACCGGCGCGACCTTCGCCTGTGACCACGAGGGCGTCGTGCCCGACATGTACCTGCTGGGCAAGGCCCTCGGCGGCGGCATCGTGCCGGTCTCCGCGGTGGCCGCGAACAGCGACGTGCTCGGCGTGCTCAAGCCCGGCCAGCACGGCTCCACCTTCGGCGGCAACCCGCTGGCCTGCGCGGTGGCGATCGAGGTGGTCCGGCTGCTGGCCACAGGCGAGTTCCAGCGCCGCTCGTCGGAGCTGGGCGAGCGCCTGCGCGCCGGCCTGGAAGGGCTGGTCGGCAAGGGTCTCGTCGCCGTACGCGTCCGCGGCCTGTGGGCCGGTCTGGACATCGACCCGACGCTGATGAGCGGCCGGGAGGCGTGCGAGCGGCTCGCCGCGCGCGGAGTGCTCGCCAAGGACACCCACGGTTCCACCATCCGCCTCGCCCCTCCGCTGGTCATCAGCGAGGAGGAGATCGACCTGGCGGTGGCCGCGCTCGCCGAGGTGCTGGCCGCCTGACGGACCGCACTTGCCAAGATCTGCGCAACTACAGGGAAAGTGCTGCCTCGACACCATCTGAGGCAGCACTTTCCCTGTTCTTGTGCGGATCTTGTCGCGCCGCACCGGCGCTCGGCGTCAGGGTCGGGGTAGGCGCATCGCCATCGTCGGAGCCTCCGCCATCACCGAGGTGGGCGTGAACGGGGCGCCGGTCGGCAGCTCCTCGGCGCGGCCGATCTGCACACCCGGGTACAGCTCCACCATGTCGTTCTCACCGAGCACCCGGGACTGCTGCGGCGCCAGGGGGATCCGGTCCGCCTCGGCCATCGAACCGGCCGGCCGGATGCCCGAGCCGTTTGTGCTCACGTCGGTCACGATGACCTCGCCGACCCGCAGCTCGAAGCGGACGTGACCCCTGCTGATCCACCGCCGGGCCTCGTCGTTGAGCCACTGCCCGAGCATGATCCCGCCTTCCTGCTCGGGCGCGCGGCCAGCCACCACCGGCTGCTCCTCGCTCAACACGAACCGCCGCCGGACCAGACCGCCGACGCGCACCGCCAGCACCTCCGTACGCGGCCGGGGCCCGCCGTCGCCGAGACGCGCGCCATGTCGGGGGCAGGTCGGCACGCCGTTGCGCAGCGAGGGCGGCGGCTGCGCGGCCGGGCTGCGGTCCGCCCCTCCAGCCAGGTCGGCGAACGCTCCGCCCCCACCGCCACCGCCGAACAGCGCGCAGCCCGACTCCGGGCACCGCCACTGCCGGGCCAGCAGCTTCATCCCGGTCGGCGAACGCTTGCCGGCGACCGGGGCGTGCCCGCCACCGACGTGCGCGATGAACACCGGCCCACCCGCGCCGGGCACCGGAGCGACCACCCGGCCGGGCTGCTCGACCAGCCACGGGAACCGCCCGCGCAGCCCGTCGAAACGGACCCGGCTGAGCACCGGCAACCCGAGCAGGTCGGCCACCTCCAGCATCCGGTCACCCGGGTTGTCGAGCACCTCGACGAGCCCGTCGTCGGCCCAACGGCGAACCACCATGCGCTCGTTCGAGGTCAGGTCCGCGTCGGAGAGCAACGCCCGGTGTACGACCGCGTACACCTGGACGCTGTCCTCCTCCAGCTCGCGGGAGAGCGCGTCGATGACCATGCCGAGCCGCAGCAGGCTGGCCGGCCGGCCACCGTCGATGTCCTGGTAACGGATCACCTCGGCCAGGTCGAGCACCGCCCGGGCCAGCGACGGGTCCGTACAGACCCGCCCCTCGATGGCGTCCAGAACCTTGCTGATCTCGAATCTCATGCCGCACTCCGGACGATGTCGTCGATCCGCCGGGCCAACTCGATGTCCCGGTGGGTGACCCCGCCGGCCGAGTGCGTGACACAGCGGAAGGTCAGGGTCCGCCATCGGATGTCGATGTCGGGATGGTGGTCGAGGTCCTCGGCCACCGCCGCCACCCGGTCCACCACCGCGATGGCGTCCGGGAAACTGCCGAGCTGGACCGTACGGCCGATGCCTGTCGGGTCACCCGACCAGTCGGACAACCCGCCCAGCTCTTCTCGCACCGCGTCCGCGGTGAGCAGGTCTGCCATGACCAGACCCTACCGGTGACGCCTGCACCGGACCGGACGCGCCACCGGTGCCGACGGGAGACGGGACGGCCGTGGGGTGGCATCAGGAGATGCCGCCCCACCGGTACGTCTCGCGTCGGCCGCGCCGCGGCCGGTCCGTTCAGCCGCGCAACGGCCGGCCCACCTCGTGCAGGTGACCGAGCGCCTGCCGGTACGACTCGACCAGCCCGGTCTCCGCGTACCCGATGCCCTGCTCGACGCAGTAGGCACGGACGATGGGTTGCGCCCGGCGCAGGTTGGCCCGGGGCATGTTCGGGAACAGGTGGTGCTCGATCTGGTAGTTGAGCCCGCCCAGCGCGGTGTCCACCAGCCGGCTGCCCCGCACGTTGCGGGAGGTCAACACCTGCTTACGCAGGAAGTCCAGCTCGTCCTCGGCGGTCGGCATCGGCATGCCCTTGTGGTTCGGCGCGAACGCGCAGCCCATGTAGAGACCCCACAACGCCTGGTGCACGACGGCGAAGAGCAGCGCCTTGACCGGCGACATGACGGCCAGCAGCAACGCCACGTAGCCGACTGTGTGCGCGACGAGCAGCGCCGCCTCGACCGCCCGGTGCCGCATCGGGGTCGTGTACCGGCCGTTCTCCCGGCCGACGATCGCCCGGATGCTCGCCACGTGCAGGTTCAGACCCTCAAGCAGCAGCATCGGGAAGAAGAAGTACGCCTGCCGCCGGGCCATCCACCGACCGAACCCCCGGGTCTGGAGCGCCTGCTCGGGCGTCCACACCAGGGCGCCCGCGCCGACGTCCGGGTCCTCGTCCTCGTGGTTCGGGTTGGCGTGGTGCCGATTGTGCTTGTCGACCCACCAGCCGTAGCTGAGCCCGACCGCCAGATTGCCGGCCGACAACCCGACCAGCTCGCTGGGGCCGCGCCGGCGGAACATCTGCCGGTGCCCGGCGTCGTGCCCGAGGAACGCGACCTGCGTGGTGGCCACCGCCATCACGGCCGCGAGCGCCAACTGCCACCAGGAGTCGCCGACCAGGAACACGCCGACCCAACCGGCCACGAAGGCGCCGAGGGTGAGCACGATGCGGGTGACGTACCAGCCGGGGCGCCGTTCGAGCAGACCCGCCTGGCTGATCCGTCGGGACAACTGTGCGTAGTCACTTCCTCGCCGCCGTACCGGCGGTTCTGCCACCGCTCCGAGCGCCATCGCTGCTCCCGTTCCACTTGGGCCCGTACCGGGGTGGTTCGGGCCTATTGCCAAGTGTCCCGGCAGCGGTAGCGCAGAGTAACCCTGACAACCCCCGGATGGGGGGTAGGGCGAGCCCTACCCCCCGGCTCAGCCGAGCCTCGTCACGGCGGCCCGCAGCCGGGCCAGGTCGCGGCGGCGGCGCTCGTATGTGGCCGCGAGCCCGACCAGCGCCAGCCCTCCGACAGCCAGGTAGATCCACCGGGGCAGCAGGTCCCATCCGCGCGCCAACTCGTGCAGCGCGAGCAGGGTCAGCACGCCACCGCCGAGCACGACTGGCGCCTGCCAGCGGCGGGCCGCACCGGCCAGCACCACGACCAGCGCCGCCGCGCCGAGCAGCAGCCGTCGCCACGGCTGCGGATCCGGCCCGCTCAGCACCGACACCAGGCTCGGCAGCAGCGCCGCGACGAGCCCCGGGCCGAGGGCCGGCCAGCTGGTCAGCCCCGGCCTGGTCCGCAACGCCAGCAGACCCGCGCCGAGGGCCAGCGCCGCGGCCGGCAGGGTGTACGCCTCCAGCACTGTCACCCCGCCGGCGGCCAGCAACACCCACGCCCCGAGCAGTTCGCTGCCGGCGGCGATGCCCGCGAACGCCCACCGGCGTCCGGCCGGCTCGCCACGGCGCAGCAGCCGCAGCGCCACGGCGACACCCCAGAGCACGCAGACGGTCGCGAGGTGCCGCGCCACCTCGACGGCGAACACGGCAGCCACCAGCGCCACCGCCTGGGCGGCGGCGTCCAGCACCCGCCCGAGCAGTGCCCGCGCCGCAAGCACCTCGACCGGCCGCGACGGGCTGGCCGCCTCGACCGGCGGCGGGCCAGCCGCGACAGTGCCGGACGGGCTGGTCACGGCCGCGACAGCCAAGACCAGCGCGGCCACCGCCAGCAGCGGGTACGCCGCCGCGCGCAGCGGCTGCCCCCCGGCGAGCGGTGCGGTCACCGCCAGCGCGCACGCGGCACCCACCGTGGCGAGGCACCCCGCGACCCGCGTCCCGACAGTCCGCGCCCCCACGGCGACGACCACCGCCGCCACCAGCAAGACCCCCTCGGCGGCGAGCGTGCCGGCCCGCGTGGCGAGCAGCCACACCACGCCGACGGCGACCAGCACCACCCCCACGGGTACGGCGGTCGGCGCGAAAGCCGGACGCGGCGCGGCGAGCGCGGCGAACAGCAGCGCGGCCACACCGGCGAGCAGCACGGCACCCGGCATCACCGGCCAGGGCGCACCGGCCGCGCCGAGCAGCACCGGCAGCGCGGCAGCGGCGAAGGGCAGCGCGGCCAGCAGCGGCGGGCCACCCCGTCGACCAGCCAGCACCACGGCCACCGCCAACGCGACGAGCGCCAGCCCGGCGGGGTACCCCGCCGGGTCCGCCACGGCGTCCGGCGCACCCGACCAGACCGAGCCCCCGCTGACGTACGGCGACGCGAGCGCGTTCAGCACCGCGGGCAGGCTCGCCAGCACCGCCACCGCCGCCAGCAGACCGCCCGCCACCAGCACGCCCGGCCGGCCAACCGCCGGCGTCCCCCCGACCGCCGGCCGGTCGCGGTGTGCCACGAGCGCCACGCCCAACGCCGCCAGGGCCGCGTACAGTGCGATCGGTTCGTCACCCGCCGCCACCAGCGGCACGAGGCCGGACACGGCCACCGCGACCACCGCGCCGGTCACCGCGTACCCGGCCAGCTCCACCCGGTGGCGACGTGCCACGAGGACCGCGACCAGCGGCAGCACGGCGGCGGCCAACGCGAGCCGGACCTGCCACCAGGGCTGCGCGCCCGCGACGAACGCCGCAAGCGCGGCGATCCCGGGCAGCGCGAGCTGCGCAACCAGGAGGCCTCCACCGGCCACCAGGCGGTACGGCCCGGACGCCCGCCGCACCGTGAGTGCCAGACCGACAGCGACAAGGACGCCGAGCGCCACGAGGGCACCCACCGGATCGGCCAGAGCCACCAGCAGTCCGTGCCCGAGCAGGACCATGCCGCCCAGGGCCCGGCTGGACAGCGTGCCCGGTCGCGCCATCGGACGGGCCAGCACGGCGAGCAGCAACGCGGCCCCACCGAGCAGGTCCACTGTCAGCACGGCCGGCCAGGAGGCGGGCCAACCGGCGGGCACGGCGAGCAGCACCGCCACCGCGCCGACCGTGGCCAGCAGCTCCCACGCCCGACGGGGTACCAGCAGCGCCGTCGCCGCGAACGCCAGCGCGAGGGCAGGCGCCACCTGCCAGCCCCAGTCCAGGTCGGGTCCGGTCCCGGCCCCGCCCCACGGCGGCAGCGACCGGCCGACGGCGGCGACCGCAAGCGCGACGGTGATCAGCGCGGCAATCTGCGCGGTTCCCGCCGCGACCAGCAGCGCCCCCACACGCGGGCCGGTCCACAAGCCGCCGCCCCTGACAACCGCCGACCCGGCTGTCGCCGACCCGGCCGCCACCGACCCGGCCGCCGCCGACCCGTCCGCCGCCGATCCGGCCCCCTCCGACCGGATCGACGCCGGCAGCAGTCGCACCGCACCCACCAGGACGACGGCCACCACCGCCGCCGCGATCAGCAGCAGTGCCGGCCGCAGCTCGGCCACCGGCCGCAGCACCGCGACGGCCAGCACCGGCACCAGCAAGCCGGCGGCCAGCGCACGCAGCACCGGCCCGCCGACCACCCGGGTCGCGCCGAGCGCGGCCAACGCGACAAGCAGCAGCGGCGCCCCCGCCAGCAGCGGGGTGCCCGCGGAGCGGCCGATCAGCAATGGCACCAGGGCGCAGGCGGCGGCGCAGGCGAGCGCCACGACGTGCCCGACGCCTGCAACCACCCGGCCGGCCAACGGCACCGTCCCCGGCCGGCCACGCAGGGCCACCACCACGGCCAGATCCAGCAGCGCCACCCCGAGCAGGACCAACGCCCACCCACCGGCGTCGGGCCGCGCCTCGGCGGCGAGCAACGGCAGCACCGGCTGCACACCCAGCAGCCCCGCGAACCACGGCCCGGCCAACCCACTGGACCGCCCGTACGCCACGGCGACCGCCGCGCTGGCCCCCCCGACCAGCGCGGCGTACCGGCTACCCGGCCAACCTGCCACCCCGGCCAGGTCCACCGACCAGGCCGCGTAACCGTCAAGCACCACCAGCAGCAGCCCCACCGCGGCGAACGTCTCCGCCGTCCCGCGCAACCCCCGACGGACCGCCAGCAGCGGGACGGCCAGCGCGAGCGCGGTGAACGCCGCCAGAATCAGCGCCCGGCCACCGACCCCGACCGACGCCCACGCGACGGCAGTGAACACCACAGCCGCGGTGCCCAGCAGGAGTCCACCGAGGACGAAGAGCAGACCCTGGATCGTCCGCGTCGAAGCCTCAGCCGCCCCCGGCGCCGGCTCCCTCCCGACCGTCGACACCGGAACGCTTCGCGGCACCGGCCCGACGACGGACGCCGCGACCCCGGCGCGGACGACCGCCGCCAGCTCGGCCCGCCGGCGCGAGGTGGCCGCCAATCGGCCGGCCAGCTCGGCGTGCGTCCGACGGGCCTGCTCCACCCGCGGCTCAAGCTGGGCCACCTCCCGACCCAGCCGCACCACCTCGGCGGCGACCGGGTCGGGCGGGCGGCGGCAACCGGCGCAGCCGACGCTCAGGTCAGCCGGGGCGCCGCAGGCGGGGCAGGGATAGCGGGTGTCGTCCACCCGCACATCATCGAAACACCACCGGGTCGCGGCCCAGAGTGCGCGTACTCATGGTCGGGTGTGCTCGTGTACCCAGGTCGCGTAGCCGGGGTCGCCACTCTCCACCCTGGACACAAGGATCTCCGGCACCTCGTACGGATGGCTGACCCGGATCTGGTCGACCAACGCGGAGAGCCGGTCCGGGGCGGTCTTGAACTGCACCGACCATTCGGTGCTGGTCTCCACACCGGAACGCCACCAGTAGGTGCTGTCCACCTGACCGCCGACCTGAGCGCAGGCGGCGAGCCGCCCGGCGACGGCCGCGGCCGCCAGCACGTCGGCGACCGAACGCGCATCCACCACAGTCGTCACCACGCAGATCTGGTCCACGACCGCACCCTACGCGGCACCGCCCCGCTGAGCCCGCTTTTCGTTCGCGCCTGCGGGGCTCCGCTTCGCTGCACTCCTCGCGCTCACCGGAGCCCGCTTTTCGTTCGCGCCTGCGGGGCTCCGCTTCGCTGCACTCACCGGTTGGCCGCGATCCACGCGTCGATCTGCGCCCACCAGTCATAGAGCCAGTCGATGCGTTCCTGCCTGCCGGCCGGGACGTCCTCCGGAGGCACCGACCAGAACCGCATCACGATCCGCTTGTCCATCGGCAGTTCGCGCCACACGTCGGCGACGGTGAGCATCCGGTCCAGGCCGGTGTGCGCGACGAAGATGACCCCGGCGTCCGGGGCGGCGTCGAGCGCGGCGAGCATCCCGCCGGGCTGCGGGGCGAGCACGTGGCGCATCCGTTCGGCACGCAGCGCCATCCGTTCCAGGCCGAGCGAACGCAGTCGGGCGATGGCACGCAGCCGCCGCTTGGGCGTGAAGTTGCCGCCCTCCGGGAAGATCACGAACGCGTCGTTGTCGTCCAGGCCGTCCGCGAGGTGCCCCACCTGGCGTACCGTCTCCTCGCCGCGCTCCGGTGTCGGCGCGATGAACCGGCTGGGCAGCCTGTTGAGCAGCACGTCGATAGCCGGGTCCCACTGGAGGCTGTCCTTGAGCACGATGCGCGGCTCCCGGTGGAACCAGTTGACCAACCCGTGGATCAGGATGAACGAGTCGCCCGGCCCGGCGTGCCGGCAGAGCACCACCTCCGGCCGGCCGGGCAGCGCGGTGTCCGGGTCGGTGCCCACCACGTCGATGCTGAGCCGCAACGCCCACCGGGCCTGCCAGAACAGCACCCGCAGGAACCAGCCGGCCAGCACGTAGTGGGCCCGCTGGAAGGCCGGCGACCGGGTCCGCCAGCCACAGCCGGAGACCACCCAGAGCACGAACAGCGCGAGCAGCGCGGCGGCGTCCCACACCAGGTAGACGCAGCCGATCCAGAGCACCCGCAACGGCCGGAACCGGCCCGGGACCAGCGGCGAGGCGGCGGCGGCGAGCAACGCCCAGACCGGCAGCGTGGTGACCACGACGAACGCCAGCAGCACCACGGCGGGAGCGATCAGCAACCGGCGGAGCCACCTGGGGGGCAACGGCATCAGCGTTCCACGTGGGTGGCGAGGTAGCGGCGCGAGGCGGTGTACGCCCGGCTGATCCGCCGGCCCACGGCAGCCATGTCCCGGTACGCCCACGGGGTGTCGTCGCGCGGGTTCAGCCCGCCGGTCGGCAGGACGTGCACCTCCACCCCCTCGGGCAGCGCGGCCATCTCCCGGAAGAAGCGGTGCCGGCGGGATATCTCGAACGCCACCTGGGCGATCTCCCAGGGCCGCCGGGGTGGGGTCAGCTCGCGTTCGATCCGGCCCACCTGGAGGACGAAGATCCGGCCGGCGCCGGCGGCCACCGCCTCGCCGATCGGGATGGAGTTGACGATGCCGCCGTCGACGTAGTGCGCGCCATCGATCTCCATGGGTGGGAGCAGCCCCGGCACCGACGCCGACGCCAGCACCGCCGGCACCACCGACCCGCTGTCGAACCAGTGCTCGGCGGCCCGCTCGATGTGCGCGGCGCAGCAACGGAACGGCACCCGCAGGTCGGCGAACGTGGTGTCGACGCCCAACTCGGATTCGAGCAGCCGGCGCAGGGGTCTCGGCGAGTGCAGGTGGGTGCGGGCGGCGAAGCGGCGCAACTGCCGGGCGACGGAATCGCCGTACACCTCGCTGGCCTCCGGCGACGCCCAGAGCCGGACCAGCCGGTCGGTCACCGCCTCCGTCGGGTCGGCGGCCACCAGCGCGCCGTTCACCGCGCCGATGGAGGTGCCGAGCACCAGGTCGGGTTTGATGCCGGCGCGGAACAGGGCACGCAGCATGCCCACCTCGACCGCGCCGAGGACTCCCCCGCCGCCGAGCACGAACGCCACAGGTCCCCCCGCCATGTCTCTCATCCTGGCACGCGCCCGCCGCCACCGGCATTCGGCGCAGAGCGGGCATCGCCCGGCGACGGCCGGCAGGACGCCGTTGACAGGCCGGACACATTCGCGCAACCTGATACCGCTCCCACCCCGAGGCAGGTGCGATCCGTGAAGGCAGCGCTGCACCCGGGCCGGTTACTGGCCCGCAGGTACCGGCTTGTCGACCAGATCGGCGCCGGCGGCATGTCGGTCATCTGGCGTGCCCGCGACGAGGTGCTGGACCGGGTCGTGGCCCTCAAGGTGCTGGCCCCGTCGTTGGCGGCCGACGCCCGCTTCCGCGACATGGTGCGCGAGGAGGCCCGCGCCGCCGCCCAGTTGGTGCACCCGCACGTCACGTCGGTGCACGACTACGGCGAGACGGTCGACCCGGACGGCTCGATCACCTCGTTCGTGGTGATGGAGTTGCTCAGCGGCGAGGAGTTGGAGCTGCGGCTCACCGAGGGGCCGCTGCCGTGGGCCGAGGCGGTGGAGGTGGGCGCGCAGATCGCCGACGCGCTGGCAGCCGCGCACCGGCTCGGCATCGTGCACCGCGACATCACCCCGGCCAACGTGATGATGACCGCGACGGGTGTCAAGGTGCTCGACTTCGGTATCGCCACCCGGATCGGCGCCCCGGACGAGGACGAGGACGGCGGCACCTTCGGCACCCCCGCCTACGTGGCCCCGGAACGGCTCGACGGCGCCCCCGCCCAACCGGCAAGCGACGTGTACTCGCTCGGCGTCCTGCTGCACGAGGCGCTCACCGGTCGGGTCCCGTACCCGGCGGACACCTGGGAGCAGCTCAGCGCCGCGCTGGCCGACGGCCCGGCGCCGACCCTCGCCGACCTGCCGGAGCTGCCCCCGGCGGTGGCCCGGATCTGCCTGCGCTGCCTGTCCCGCGACCCGGCGGCCCGGCCGACCGCACGGCAGGTGGCGACCACCCTGCGCGACCAACTGCTGCCGGCCGAGCGGCCCGCCCCGGTGTCCACCCTGGCCATGCCCCTCGAACCGGTTCCCGGGCCCACGGCGACGGAAGCCCCAGCCGAGGGGGCGACACCGTCCCCGGCGCGCTCCCGTCGCCGGCTGGCGCCGCTGCTGGTTCCGGCGCTCCTCGCGGTCGGCGTGGCACTGGCCGGGGTGGCCCTGCTGCCCGACGAGCGCTCGACACCCCGGACGCAGCCGTCGACCGGTCCCGTCGCGCCCCCGTCGTCCGCCCCGCCGGCCGTCGAGTCGTCCCGGCCCGCGACCCCGTCACCGTCCGCACCGGCGAGCGCCCGCTCGACCACCTCCGAGCCCGGCACTCTGATCGAGGCCGCCAACCGTGTGGATCGGCTGATCGGCGACGGGCTGAACGCCGGGGAGATCCGCTCCGATGTGGGCCTCGACCTGCGCAACGAGCTTCGGAACCTGACAGTCGCGGTCGGCTCCGGCCGGGACCAGCTGGCGCCGCCGGTGGCCCGGCTGCGGGAGAAGGTCGCGATCCGCCTCGGCGAGGGCGGCATCAGCCCGGCGTACGCGCAGCGGCTCGACGTCGCCATCAGCGAGCTGGGTGCAGTAGGCGTCTGACCCCGGCCACACCTCGGCGGGTCAGCGGGCCGACACGCGGGCCGGTTCGCGGACGTCGTACCGGTCGGCGGCGAAGCGGCGGTAGACGTCCTCGTAGCCGTACGCCATCCGTTCGACCGAGAAGTTCTCCGCGACGTGCGCCACGCAGTCCTGCGGGTCGAGCTGCGCTGCGGCGCGCAACGCCGCCGGCAGGTCGTCCGACGTGTCGCACACCAGCCCGGTCACGCCGGGCCGGACCAGCTCCGGCACCGCGCCCCGGTTCAGGGCGACCACCGGGGTCCCGGTCGCCATCGCCTCCAGCATCACCATGCCGAACGGCTCGTCCCACTGGATCGGCATGATCAGGCAGCGGGCGTCGACGAGCATCCGCAGGGTCTGCGCGCGGTCGGCGTTGAGAACGACCGTCACGTCGTCGTCGAGCAGCGGCTCGACGACCTGCTCGAAGTAGCGGCGCTCGGCGGGCTCGTTGCACTTGCCGGCCAGCAGCAACGGCAGCCCGGCTTCGCGGCACGCCCGGACGGCGACGTCCGGGCCCTTGTCCGGGCTGAACCGCGCCAGCCACAGCACCGGCCCGGGGCCGGGCTCGGTCTTGCGGGGGAAGCCTCGGATGTCCAGCGCGTTGTGCACAGTGCCGGCCCAGGGAAGGCCGGGGTTCAGGCCGCGCTGCGCGTGCGAGATGGCCACCAGGCCGACTCCCCCGTCGGCGTCACCGAGCACGTCGCCGTACTCCCCCACGGGGTTGCCGTGCACTGTCGCGACAGTCGGGACGGCCCGGCGGCCGGCGACCAGCGGACCGATTGTGGTGTGGTCGTGGATCACGTCGAAGTCGGCGGCGGTGATCAGTCGGTTCACCCGGGCCAGGTGGGCCAGCTCCGGCAACGATTCGCCGAGCCGCTCGTACTGGACGTCAGGGACTGTGGAGACGAAACCGCCGGCTGACGTGCCGTGCTGACCGCCGGCGCCGAACAGGGTCACCGCGTGCCCGTGCGCGGTCAGCGCGTCCACCAGGGCGGCGACGACCTGCTCCAACCCGCCGTAGCCGGGCGGCGGCACGGACAGCCAGGGCGGGACCACCATCGCGACGCGCAACGACCGCTCTCCGGAGCGGTCGGCGAGCGGGTGGTTCACGGCCACGGATCCTCCCCCGATTGTCCCGGTTCCGGTGTCGCCGCCGGTCGGCGTGGTCCGCGGCGGTTTCCCGGTGGCGTCGCGGGTAAACCGGACAAGACGGACGCTCACCCGCCGACCAGGAGCTGGTCGTGGACGACCCGTACTCCCGGCGCCGACCAGGCCACCCGCTGGACCTGGTCGCGTTCCCACCACGAGCGGACCACCCCCGCGAGGACAAGCGTGTCGCCGTCCACCTCGACTGTCACCCGGTCCGCGCCGATCGTGCGCAGCAGCGCACGCCGAACGTCGTGCCGCAGCCGATCGCCGGCGGGCGGCGCCGGCGGGCGCACCTCGACGAGGTTGGTGATGCCCCGCACCCCGTCCAGCCGGGTCAGCTCCCCCTCGGCGGCACGGCGCTGCCAGCCGAACTCCACCTCGCCGCGCAGCATCAGCCAGCCGTTGGCGACGGTCACCGCCAGTCGCTCGGCGGGCACGAAGCTGTCCCACTCCAACGCCCGGGAGGCCGCGACGGCGATCTCGGCGTCGGTACGCCCCGGCGTGCCCGCCAGCCGTACCTCGATCTCGTCGGCCACCGCCCGCACCCCGCGTACCCGCTGCGCGCAGCGGGCCGCCGCCCACCGCCGGGCGACGCCGTCCACGAACCCGTGCAGGGTGACCACGCCCTGGTCGACGGTCACGCCTATCTCGTTCGGTTGCAGCCGCGCGTCCCACGCCAGCTCGGCCAGGACGTCGCGCTGGATCCGCTGGTCGTCGTCGGCATTCACCGGTCCCACCCCCGTCTCGGCTCGTCCTGGCGAACCTGCCGGGCATACGGGTGACGGCGGTTCACCCGGATCGGATGAACCGCCGTCGGAATGAGAGGAAGCGGCGGGTGACGGAGCCAACCCCCTTGGCCCCGCCACCCGCCGCCGGAGGGAGGAAGCAGGTTTCTGGTGTTACGACGTCTCGGCGAGGGTCACGGTTGCCGTCTTCTCGACACCGTTTCGCTTGTACTGCACCTCGACCCGGTCGCCGACCTTGCCGGCCTGCACCGCGCCGACCAGATCGTCGGAGTCGTTTATCGCCTTGTCGCCGAAGCGGGTGACGACGTCGCCCCGCTGGAGGCCGGCCTTCTCGGCCGGGCTGCCCGCGGTGACCGACGCGACGAGAGCGCCGCCGCCCTCGGCCTGGTTGACGCCCACCCCGAGCGACGGGTGGCTGACCTTCTCGCCGCGCTGGAGCTTGCCCGCGACGTCCTTGGCCTTGTTGCTGGGGATGGCGAACCCGACGCCGATGTTGCCGGTGCTCTGCCCGGAGGTGGCGATGGCGGTGTTGACGCCGATCACCTCGCCACGGGTGTTGACCAGAGCGCCACCGGAGTTGCCGGGGTTGATCGGCGCGTCGGTCTGGAGCAGGCCGGAGATGGAGCTGACAGCCTGGCCCTGCTGGCTCGGGTCCGGCTGGCCCTCGCCGGCCCGGATGGTGCGGTCGCGGGCGCTGAGGATGCCCGCCGTCACCGAGCCCTGCAGACCCAGCGGGCTGCCCAGGGCGAGCACCTGGTCGCCGACCTGCATGGCGTCGCTGTCACCGAACTTGGCCGCCTTGAGGTCGCTCACCCCGTTGGCCTTCACCACGGCCAGGTCGGTCTTCGGGTCGGTGCCGACGATCTTCGCCTCGGCGTTCTTGCCGTCGGCGAAGACCACCCGCACGGTGTTGCCGGAGGCGGAGGCGACCACGTGGTTGTTGGTGAGCACGTACCCGTCGGTGCTGAGCACCACCCCGGAGCCCTCACCGCTGTCGGTGGTGATCGAGACGACGCTGTCCTGCACGGACGCGGCGATCTTCGGCAGGTCCGCGCTGTTGAGCACGGGGGCCGCCGAGTAGGTGCGGGTGACACCGCCGCCGTCGCCGTCGAGGGCGAGCGCGAGGGCCCCGCCGGCCACGCCCGACCCGAGCATCAGGGCGAACACGGCGACGCCCGCGCCGGCGAACTTCGCGATGCGGCTCGGCCGGGGGCCGCTGCCGGGCGGTGCGACAGGCGGACCCCACGGCGGGACCGGCTGACCCGGCTGGTGCGCGTGCTGCTGGTGCGGGTAGGCGGCACCCGGCTGGCCCCCGCCGGTCCAGCCGGACTGCTGCTGAGCCGCGTACCAGGGGGCGCCGGGAGCCGTCGGCTGCGGGTAGCCGTACTGGCCGGGCGTCGGGTGGCCGGAGACCGGATAGGGCGGCGCGGACGGGGTGGCCGCGGTCGGCGGCTCGTACCCGGTCGGCTGGTGCCCGGCGGCCGGCTGGCCGGCGTACGCGGTGGTCGGCGCGTCGTGCCCGGTGGCGCCGGCAGGCGCGGCGGTGGTCGCCGCGTCACCGGTGGAGGGGACGACCGGTACGGGAGTGGTCGGGGAGTCGGACTGCGCGCGCTCGTCGCGCGGCAGCTCGGCGGTGGGGTGCGACGGCTCGGCGTCGGTGGGGGCCGGCCGGCGCTGCGGGTCGGACTCGAACTCGGTCATGCCACTACCTTCTCCCCAGGCACTGCGATCAAGCTGGAACCGTCCTGGAAGTTGGCTGAAAGTCACTCGCCGGCGTCGTCGGTGGACGGCAGCAGGGGCAACCGGACCCGGAAGGTCGCCCCACCGCCCGGCGTCTCGGCCACCTCGACTGAGCCGTGGTGGGCGGCCACCAGGGCCGCGACGATGGCCAGGCCGAGCCCGGTGCCGGTGTTGCCGTCGGCCCGGCGGGTCCGTGCCGCGTCGGCCCGGTAGAACCGCTCGAAGACCCGCTCGGCCTGCTCCGGGGAGAGGCCCTGACCGGTGTCGGCCACCTCCACCACGGCGAGGTTCCCCTCCTCGGCGCGCAGCCGCAGGCTGACCCTGGCGTCCGTCTGGGTGTGGGTGAGCGCGTTGGTCATCAGGTTGCCGATGACCTGACGCAGCCGCGCGTCGTCGGCCAGGACCACGAGCGGTCCCGATCCGGGTTCGATCTCCAGGTCGATCTGTCGGTCCGGGGCCATCGCCCTGGCGGCGTCCACCGCGTCGGAGGCGAGCACCGGCAGCTCCACCGGGGCGAGGGAGAGTGGCCGTTCCCGGTCCAGCCGGGCCAGGAGGAGCAGATCCTCCACCAGCAGGCCCATCCGGGCCGCCTCGTCCTCGATACGGCGGAGCAGGCCCGCTGTCTCCTCCGGCGCCCGCGCGGCACCCTGCCGGTACAGCTCGGCGAAGCCACGGATGGTGGTCAGCGGGGTCCGCAGCTCGTGTGACGCGTCGGCCACGAACTGCCGCATCCGCTCCTCGGAGCGCCGGGCCCGCGCCTCGGACGCCTGGGCGGCGGCCGCGGCGTCCCGGGCAGCGCTCTCCGCCCACCGCGCCGCGGTCTCCGATGCGGCTCTGGCCGTGAACGCCGCCTCGATCTGGGTGAGCATCGCGTTCAGCGCGCGGGAGAGCCGGCCCAGCTCGGAGGTGGGATGTTCCTGGCCCTGTTCCGGGTCGGGAACCCGCCGGGTCAGGTCACCGCCGGCGATCGCGGCGGCGGTCCGCTCGATCTCGACGAGCGGTTTGAGGCTGGTCCGGACGATCGCCGCGCCGACCGACGCCAACATGATCAGCACCGCGCCGCCCACCAGGAGATCTATCCAGACGAGCTGCTTCACCGCCCGGTCCACCTCGGTCAGCGGCTGGCCCACGGCGAGCACCGACCCGTCCGGCTGGGCCGCGTAGTAGACCCGCCACCGGGTGAGGCCGTCTTGCGAGCGGACCGTCCGCGGCTCCCCCTCCAGCTCCTCGAAGCCGTCGCGGCTCGTCGCGAAGGTGGGCAGTTCCTCGGGATCGAGACTGAATTTGTCGTAGACCGGCTTGTAGACCTGCCGCTCGTCGGCGAGCGACACGACGTAGTCGCTCGGCAGCATGGCGTTGACCTCCCCGCTGCGCAGCTTCGGGAGCAGCTGACCAAGGCCCTGGGCGGTCGACCTGATCTGCCCGTCCACCTGGCCCTGGAGGTAGTTGCGCAGGAAGTAGGCGGTCAGTGAACTGATCACCAGCAGGGCCACGGCGACAAGCGTGAGCACCGAGGTGACCAGCTTCACCCGCAGCGGCACGCTGCGGACCCGCCCCTTGGCCTGCTGGACCGGGTTCACGCCGCCGGCTTGCGCAGCACGTATCCCACGCCGCGGAGGGTGTGGATCAGCCGGGGTTGAGTCGTGTCGACCTTGCGCCGCAGGTACGAGATGTACGACTCGACGATGTTGTCGTCGCCACGGAAGTCGTAGTTCCAGACGTGGTCGAGGATCTGCGCCTTGGACAGCACCCGGTTGGCGTTGAGCATCAGGTACCGCAGCAGCTTGAACTCGGTCGGCGAGAGCTGCACCCGCTGCCCGGCCCGGTGCACCTCGTGGGTCTCCTCGTCCAACTCCAGGTCGGCGAAGGTGAGCCGGGAGGGGGTCTGCTCGCCGGTGGTGGTGCGGCGCAGCACGGCGCGGATCCGGGCGGTCAACTCCTCCAGGCTGAACGGCTTGGTGACGTAGTCGTCGCCGCCCAGGGTCAACCCACGGATCTTGTCGTCGGTGGCGTCCCGCGCGGTCAGGAAGACCACCGGGGTACGCGTACCGCCCTCGCGGAGCATCCGGATGACCTCGAAGCCGTCGAGGTCGGGCAGCATCACGTCGAGCACGACGAGGTCGGGCCTGTGGTCCTTGGCGGCGTTCAGGGCCGCGCTGCCGCTTGTCGCGGTGGCCACGTCGAAGCCCGCGAACCGCAGGCTCGCGGAGAGGAGTTCGAGGATGTTGGGGTCGTCCTCGACGACGAGAAGTCGCGCCTCGGTCTGGGTAGCGGGCATGGCCCCATCATGGGTGACCTCACTGCGCCGGCGCTGGACGCTTCCTGCAAAAACCCTGTGAGTCGCCGTCAGCGTGTCGCTCAGCGCAGCAGGCGGCGCAAACCGTCCAGCGCGCCGTCGAGCAGACGGATCGCCGTCCGAAGCTGGGCGTCGCTGAACTGCCGGGCCCGTGCCAGCCGGCCGACCTCGGCGGTGAACGCGGCCAGCCGCTGGTCGAGCTCGTCGAGCAGGGCGGTGCGTGGCCCGTCGGTCGACGACGGCCGGGGCGGTGGCGGGGGCGCGTCCCACCGGGCACGCCGGGTCTGCCGGGTCGCCTCGCTCAGTTCCCGCTTGAGGTCGCGTACCGAGCCGCGTACCTCGCTGCGGATCTCGCCGGCCAGGGTGGAGAGGTCCGCCACCGAGGCGGCGATGTCGGCCTCCAACGCGGTCAGCTCGTCGGCCCGCTGGCGCAGCTCGGCACGGCCGGCGTCGGTGATGTCGTACGTCTTGCGGCCGCCTGCCGCGGTGTGACTGACGAGGCCCTCGGCCTCCAGCCGTTGCAGGCGGGGGTAGATGGTGCCGGCGCTTGGCGCGTAGAGCCCGAGAAAGCGGTCCTCCAGCAGGCGGATCAGCTCGTAGCCGTGCTTGGGGCCGTCGTCGAGGAGCTTGAGCAGGTAGAGCCGGAGCCGTCCGTGGCTGAACACGGCGGTCACGGCAGCTCCTCGGATTCGTCGTCGACCGCTCGGGCGAGCAGGGCGATGCTGCCCGAGGTCGCGGAGGCCCAGAGTTTACCTTCGCCGTCGCCGAGCACCCCCTCGCTGTTCGGCAGCGGGAACGTCGAGCCCCGCACCTGCGGGAATCCGCTGGTGATCCGGCCGGAGGCGGTGTTCAGCCGGACGGCGAGGTCGCTGTCCTCGCGGACCCGGACGGTGATGCTGCCGGAGATGGTGGTGAGCCGGATCTCGCTGCGTCGGGGGTTGTCGAAATCGCAGGTGATGGCACCGGAGACGGTCTGCGCCCGTACCCGGTCGGCGGCACTGTCGGCGATGATCACCTCTCCGGAGACGGTTTCCAGGGTGAGGTCGCCGCGTACGCCGAGCGCCTCCACCGGCCCTGAGGTGATCTTCGCGGAGGTGGCACCCCGCAGGCCCATGAGGGTGATCTGACCGGCGGCGATGTCGACTCTGGTCTGCCGGCGCAGGCCGGAGACGACCACCGCGCCGGCACCCAGGCCGAGGTCGGCGAGGACGTCGGCGGGCACGGCGAGGGAGACGTCCACCCGTGGGTAGCGGTGCAGCGACCGGAGCCAACGCAGCGCGTCCGACCAGCTCCGGCCCCGTTCCTGGCGGATGCTGAGCCGGCCGTCGGAGTGGTCGACCAGCACCGGCCGGCGGGCGACGTGGGTGATGTCGACCCGGGTCGGGCCGTCGGCGGCGACCACGTTGAGGCGTCCGCTCAGCAGACGGACGTCCAGTCGGGTGACCGGGCCCTCCAGGGTGAGCCGCTGCGGGCTCTCGACAGTCCATCCGGCCATGGCGTCCTCCCTCGACGGCGCGCCGACACGCGCCCCACGAGGAAGACACTAACGCGATACATCGCGACAGAACAAGACTGTCGCGTGTCGTCGCTCCCCGCGGACGCCGCACTGGCTGGAGGCGGCGGGGCGCGGGTGGCGGGCGCGGCCGGCTTCCTCAGGCCGCCAGATCCAGCTCGCTCCCTGCGGCCGGTACCGGCATGCGGACAGGGGGCGCGGTGGGCACCTGACGCCGCCGGGTCCTCGTCGCGTCGGTCCCGGACGGCACCAGGTGTACGGCCGACTCGGCGGCCCGGGCCAGCAACCGCCGGTCGGCGTCGCGGGCCGGGTGCAGGGCGGCGGCGATCGTCACCGAGACCACCAGGTCCCGTGCGGCCACCACCCGGGCCACCGAACGCAGCAGGGTGTCCGCGCCCAGGAAGGCGGCGGCGGTGGTCGACGAGCCGGTGGCCTCGCACCGGTAGCCCAACCGCAACGGCACCACCGGGCTGCCCGTGTCGATCGCCGCCTGGAACATCGCGGGGCGGAATCCTCCACCGGGGCGGCAGTCGCCCTCCCCCGCACACCAGGTCGTACCCTCCGGGAAGACCGCCACCGACCGACCGGCCCGCAGCGCGTCGCCGAGCCGGCGCACGGTGGCCGGCAGTTCCCGAGGCAGGGACCGGTCCACGAAGACCGTGCCCGCCGCGGCGGCCAGCACGCCGACCACCGGCCAGGTACGGACCTCCCGCTTCGCCACCATCCGGGTCGGCGCCACCGCCAGCACGGCGAGGATGTCCAGCCACGACACGTGGTTGGCGACCAGCAGCGCGCGCCGCCGGGGCAGGCGGCCGCGGACCACCAGGCGGACGCCGAACGCCCGCGCCGTCCCTCGAGCCCAGCCACGCAGCGCCGCCTGCCGCTCCCGAACCGGGAGTACGGGCAGCAGCACCGCCAGGCCCACACCGGTCAGCAGCATGCCGGTCGCCGCGACCAGCCGGAGAACCCGGCGGACCACAGGCACGGTGGGCACCTCGCCGGCTGTCGGCAGGCACCCCTCGTCACACCCGGAAACGGGCCGCCACAGGTCGTGCGACACGGCGGTCACCTCTGCACCCCGCCGAGGAAGTGCCGCAGGTAGCGCGGGTTCATCCGGTCCAGCGAGAAGAGCACGTAGAAGTCCGCGCACCCGAAGTCCGGGTCGTACGACGGCTCGCCGCAGATCCACGCGCCGAGCCGCAGGTAGCCGCGCAGCAGCGGCGGCACCACCACTCGTCCGTCGGCGTCGGCGGGGTCGGCTGCCGGCTCGGCGAACCACTGGCGCAGCGGGCGGACCCGCAGCGGCGGTGGCGACAGGTGTCGGGCCTGCGCCTGCGCCCACACCCCGGCGACCGTCCGACCACCGTCGGCCACCGGCACCGAGGCGCAGCCGCCGAGCCAGCGGGAGCCGCGCAGGTGCAGGTACCTGGTGATGCCGGCCCACATCAGGTTGATGACCGCGCCCGAACGGTGGTCCGGGTGTACGCAGGACCGTCCCGCCTCGACCAGGTCGTCGCGGAGCGGGTCGAGCGCGGCGAGGTCGAACTCGTCCTCGGCGTACCACCGGTCGGTGCGTCCGGGCGGCAGCAGCCGGTACGTGCCGACCACCGCGCCGGTGCTGTCCTCGCGGACGACGAGGTGGTCGCAGTGGGCGTCGAAGGGGTCCACGTCCAACCCGGCCCCGCCGGGCCTGAGGGTGGCGCCCAACTCGATGGCGAACACCTCGTGGCGCAGGCGTTGCGCGGCCGCGACCTGGGTGGGGTCGTCGGCGATCAGCAGGGTGTATCCGCTGGTCGTCAGAGGTGCGCCAGCGGCATGCAGAACGGCCATGGGATCTGTGTAGGTGCCCCGGGTTGCCATCCGCGGGCACCACCGGTGTCGGCGGGGTGAACGCCGGCCGGCAGATGCGTCCCACAGGTGGTCGTGCGAGGCTGCGGGACGAACCGGCGCCGGCGCCGGAACACCCCACCGGAGGTCGACGATGCTCATCGGGTCCCGCTACAACGGGCCTCCCGGCTCCGGCAACGGCGGCTGGAGCGCGGGAGTCTTCGCCGCGGCGGCCCGCGGCACCGGACCGGTCGAGGTGACGTTGCGCCGGCCACCGCCGCTGGACACCGAACTGAGCCTCACCGGCGGCGAGGTCCGCGACCCGGCCGGCGAAGTGGTGGCCGAGTTACGACAGGTGGCGGCCGTCGACGCCGTCGTACCCCCGGTGGACCTGGACACCGCGCGCCTCGCCGCGACCGGCTATCCCGGCCTGGTCGAGCATCCGTTTCCCGGCTGCTACGTCTGCGGACCGGACCGGGCCGACGGGCTGCGGATCTTCCCGGGCCGGCTTCCGGACGGCCGGACCGCCGCGCCGTTCCGCGCACCCGACGAGATCGGCGACGCCACGGTCTGGGCGGCCCTGGACTGCCCCGGCGGCTGGACGGTGCTCGCGCCGGGCCGCCCGTACCTGCTGGGCCGGATCGCCGCGGTGGTCACGGCGCGGCCCGCGCCCGGCGACGAGTGCGTGGTGACCGGCGCGTTGATCGGCGTCGACGGCCGCAAGGCGTCGGTGCACACCAGCCTGTACGGGCCGGACGGCACGCTGCTCGGCGCGGCCCGGGCCACCTGGATCGCCCGTTGACCCCTCGCCGTCGTCCGCGGGGATGACGTGCCTCCGCCCCGAGGTGGACCACGCCGTACGGACCGAGCCTGATTGACCTTGTTGCTCGGGACCGTCACGCTGTGCCACGGCGTACCTCGACGCCACTCACGGGAGGAGAACGATGACTGACGGGCAGCGAAGCCCCACCAGCGACGGTCAGATCGTGGTGTCCGGTCTGACGAAGCAGTACAAGAACGTCCGGGCGGTGAACAACCTGTCCTTCACCGTGGCGCCGGGACGGGTGACCGGCTTCCTCGGCCCGAACGGCGCCGGCAAGACCACCACGCTGCGGATGCTGCTGAACCTGGTCACGCCCACCGCCGGTACAGCCACCATCAGCGGCCACCGGTACGCCGACCTCGCCGACCCGCTGCGGCACGTCGGCGCGATCCTGGAGGCGTCCAGCGCGCACAAGGGTCGTACCGGCATCAACCACCTGCGGGTGATCTGCGCGGCGGCCGGGCTGCCGAAAGAGCGGGCCGACGCGGCGCTGGAGCTGGTCGGGTTGACCCCGGCGGCGAAGCGCAAGTTCAAGGGGTACTCGCTGGGCATGAAGCAGCGGCTCGGTATCGCCGCCGCGATGCTCGGTGACCCCCGCGTGCTGATCCTCGACGAGCCGGCCAACGGGTTGGACCCGGAGGGCATCAGGTGGATGCGTGGGTTCCTCAAGAACCTCGCCCACGAGGGCCGCACCGTGCTGGTCTCCAGCCACCTGCTGTCGGAGATGCAGTTGCTCGCCGACGACGTGGTGATCATCGCGGCCGGGCAGTTGGTCCGGCAGGGTCCGGTCGAGCAGGTCCTCGGGTCGATGGCGCAGGGCGCCCAGGTGCGGGTCCGCACCCCGCAGGCCGAGGCGCTTACCACCGCGCTGAAGGCGCAGTCGGCGACTGTCGACACCGGCGAGAACGGCGTCCTGCTGGTCAGCGGGGTGGACGCCCCGACGATCGGCCGGGCCGCCCTGGCCGCCGGTGTGGAGCTGCACGAACTGACCACCGAGAGGCCCGACCTGGAACGGGTCTTCCTGGAGCTGACGGCCGGAAAGGCGGGCATCCGATGAACCTCGTCCGATCCGAGCTGCTCAAGATCCGTACGACGAACACCTGGTGGATCTTCGCGCTCATCACGCTGCCCCTGTGGGCGCTCACCCTGCTCATCAACTGGTTGCAGGCCGACGCCCTCACCAGCAACAACATCGGCGAGGTGACGGCCGAGCAGGCCGCCCAACTCGATGCCGCGGCCAGTCCGGACGCGCTGTCGTCCAACCTGTTCACCACCGGGCAGTTCTTCGGCCTGCTGATCGTGATGCTGCTCGGCATCATCGTGGTGACAAGCGAGTTCTTCCACCAGACGGTCACCACGACCTTCCTCACCAGCCCGCACCGCACCGCGGTGATGGTCGCCAAGCTGGTCGCGGCCGGCGTGCTGGCGCTGCTGTTCTGGCTGGTCACCACCGCGCTCAACCTCGTCGCCGGATCGGCGGTGCTGAACGCGGTAGGGGTGGACTCGCAACTGGGCAACGACGCGGCCTGGCGGGCGATCGGGTTGAACCTGCTCGCGTACCTGCTCTGGGCGGTGTTCGGCGTCGGCATCGGCGTGCTGATCCGCAGCCAGATCGGCGCGACGGTGACAGGCATCCTGCTCTACCTGGGTGGCTCGATCGGTGCCATCTTCGTCATCGCGATCCTGGCCGACAGGTGGGGCGACTGGATCAACAACCTGCAACTGCTGGTGCCGTCGCTCGCCTCGTCGCTGATGGTCACCGGGGCGGACATCCCCGGCAACCCGCCGCGCTGGGCGGGCGCCGCCGTGCTGATCGGGTACGCGGTGGTCACCGGTGTGGTCGGCACCCTGCTGATGCGCCGGCGCGACATCTCCTGACCGAACCGGGGTGGCGGCGGCACGGCCGCCACCCCGCAACGGCCCGTCGGTCAGCCGCCCGGGCAGCCGTGGCCGCCGCTGCGCGGTATGCACTGCGTGATCGCCGGGGCGGGCCCGTCGTCGGCGGGAGTGTGGCCGATCAGGACGTCGGTGGCCATCCGGCTGACGAGGACGACAAGCAGGTAGAGCAGCACCATCCCGCCGATCGCCCAGCGGAAGTGCCGGTGCCAGCCCTCGTCCTCGGCCAGCCCGGCGAAGAGCAGGCCGATCAACGGGAGCGCGTTGAGCAGGAGACCGACGATCAGCAGAGCGTCGGTGGTCGCGCCGAACGCCTCCGCCGCCTCCCGGGTCGGCGCGTACGGCTTGGCGGTTCGCCGGATCAGGCCCACCAGGAGCAGGAACGGCAACCCGTACAGCCAGACGAAGAAGAGGCCGCCGAGGCCGAGCCGCTTCACGAGCGCCCCGCGTACACGGCGGCGCAGATCGTGACGGTGACCAGCGCGGACAGGGTGCCGGCGAGCACCGCCGAGGGGACCAGGCGCACCAGCAGCGCCGTCACCAGCGCCGTCACGACGAGCAGCCCGGCGAGCACCGGCCCACCCCACACCAGCATGACCAGCGCCAGGGACTCCCCCGGCGACAGGCAACTGAACCAGGCCGAGCAGTCCGTCGACGGCGGGCTGGGCACGCTCGCCAGACCCACCGCCACGGCCGCGCCGACAGCCACGTACCAACCGGACGCCACCGCCATGCTCCGGCCGTAGCGCCCCCGTACCCCGTGGTGACCCATGCGGCCGATCCTCGCGGGCCACCGCTCCCCGGACATCGGTACCCGTACTCAGTTGGCCATAGCAGTCACCGCCGGTGGACGCAGGGGTTGCCGAACTTCTGGCATCTTCTGTGAAACCGGCCACCCGACCGAGGCGGAAATGCCTGCGGGATCCGTACGGCGTAGCCTGGGAGTCGTCCTGTCCGTAGTCCCCAGTCGGGGGCGCGACGGACACCGCGTGACACACAACCCGCGTGAAAGAGGCGATTACCGGCCGTGTCGACCCAGCAGACTTCGCAGGAGAACCCACTGGCGGGTTTCGGCCCGAACGAGTGGATCGTCGAGGAGATGTACCAGCGCTACCTCGCCGACCCAACGAGCGTCGATTCGGCCTGGCACGACTTCTTCGCCGACTATCGACCGGCGCCTGGAGCCGCCACACCGCGCGGGGCTGAGGCGTCGGGCAAGCCGGCCGCCGCTCCGGAGCCGGACGGGCAGCCTGAGGCGTCCGCCTCGGTCAGCCAGCCGAGCGCCGCCGCACAGCCGGCCAGCAAGCCCGCCGCCGCACAGCCGGCACCGGCCAAGCCTGCCGCCGCGCCGACCAAGGCCGCCGAGAAGGCCCCGGAGAAGGCGGCCCCGGCCAAGCCTGCGGCGAAGGCCACCGCCCCGACCGCCGACGGTCCGCAGACCACGCCGCTACGCGGTGTCGCCGCGAAGATCGTCCAGAACATGGACGCCTCGCTGAGCGTGCCCACCGCGACAAGCGTCCGCGCGGTCCCGGCCAAGCTGCTCGTCGACAACCGCATCGTGATCAACAACCACCTCGCCCGCGGGCGAGGTGGCAAGGTCAGCTTCACCCACCTCGTCGGGTACGCGATGGTCCGGGCGCTCGTGCAGCACCCGGAGATGAACAACTCCTTCGCGGAGGCCAACGGCAAGCCGGCGGTGGTCCGCCCGGCGCACGTCAACCTCGGCATCGCCATCGACCTGGCCAAGCCGGACGGCAGCCGCAACCTGGTGGTCCCCTCCATCAAGGGCTGCGAGCAGATGGACTTCCGGCAGTTCTGGCAGGCGTACGAGGACGTGGTCCGTCGGGCGCGGCGCAACGAGCTGACCATGGAGGACTACTCCGGCACCACTATCTCGCTGACCAACCCCGGCGGCATCGGCACGGTGCACTCGATGCCGCGGCTCATGCAGGGGCAGAGCGCGATCATCGGTGTCGGCGCGATGGAGTACCCGGCCCCCTACCAGGGCATGTCCGAGGCCACCCTCGCCGAGCTGGCGGTCAGCAAGGTCATCACGCTGACCAGCACGTACGACCACCGGATCATCCAGGGCGCGCAGTCCGGCGAGTTCCTCAAGGTGATGCACGAGCTGATCCTGGGCGAGCACGGCTTCTACGACCAGATCTTCACCTCGCTGCGCATTCCGTACGAGCCGGTGCGCTGGGTGCGCGACGTGGCCGTCAACTCCGAGGGTCAGATCAACAAGACCGCCCGCGTGCACGAGCTGATCCACGCGTACCGGGTGCGCGGTCACCTGATGGCCGACACCGACCCGCTGGAATTCACCATCCGCAAGCACCCGGACCTGGACGTCCTCCAGCACGGGCTGACCCTGTGGGATCTGGACCGGGAGTTCCCGGTGAACGGCTTCGCCGGCCGCCAGCGGATGAAGCTGCGCGAGATCCTCGGTGTGCTGCGCGACTCGTACTGCCGCCGGGTCGGCATCGAGTACATGCACATCCAGGACCCGGAGGAGCGGCGCTGGATCCAGGAGCGGATAGAGCGCAAGTACGAGAAGCCGACCGCCGACGAGCAGAAGCACGTCCTCAACCGGCTCAACGCCGCCGAGGCGTTCGAGACCTTCCTGCAGACCAAGTACGTCGGGCAGAAGCGGTTCTCGCTCGAGGGCGGCGAGTCGCTGATCCCGCTGCTCGGCGAGGTGCTGGAGTGCTCGGCCGAGAACGGTCTGGACGAGGTGGTCATCGGCATGGCGCACCGGGGTCGGCTCAACGTGCTGGCCAACATCGTCGGCAAGCCGTACGAGAAGATCTTCTCCGAGTTCGAGGGTCACCTGGACCCGCGCTCGACGCAGGGCTCCGGCGACGTGAAGTACCACCTGGGGCAGAACGGCAAGTTCACCACCCCCGACGGCGAGCACGCCGTCAAGGTGTCGGTGGTGGCCAACCCGTCGCACCTGGAGGCCGTCGACCCGGTGCTGGAGGGCATCGTCCGGGCCAAGCAGGACCGGATCGACCTCAAGCTGGAGGGCTACACCGTGCTGCCGCTCTCGGTGCACGGTGACGCCGCGTTCGCCGGTCAGGGTGTCGTCGCCGAGACGCTCAACCTGTCGCAGCTGCGCGGCTACCGCACCGGTGGCACGGTCCACGTGGTGGTCAACAACCAGGTCGGCTTCACCACCGCCCCGGAGTACAGCCGGTCCAGCCTCTACAGCACCGACGTGGCCCGGATGATCCAGGCGCCGATCTTCCACGTCAACGGCGACGACCCGGAGGCCGTGGTCCGGGTGGCCCGGCTGGCCTTCGAGTACCGGCAGGCGTTCAACAAGGACGTCGTGATCGACCTGGTCTGCTACCGCCGGCGCGGGCACAACGAGGGCGACGACCCGTCGATGTCCAACCCACAGATGTACAAGATCATTGACTCGAAGCGCTCCGTACGCAAGCTCTACACCGAGGAGCTGATCGGTCGCGGCGACATCACCGTGGAGGACGCGGAGGAGCTGCTGCGCGACTACCAGTCGCAGCTGGAGAAGGTCTTCAAGGCCACCCGGGACGCCGCCGCCGCGCCCCGCCAGCTGAACCGGCCGCGCCGCGAGGAGGAGCCGGAGCCGCAGGTCGACACCGCCACCGACGCCGCCGTCGTCAAGGCGATCGGCGAGGCGCACACCAACCTGCCGGAGGGCTTCACCCCGCACAAGCGGATCCAGCAGTTGCTCGACCGACGGGCCAAGATGTCCGTCGAGGGCAACATCGACTGGGGCTACGGCGAGATCATCGCGTTCGGGGCGCTGCTGCACGACGGTGTGACCGTCCGGCTCGCCGGTCAGGATTCGCGTCGCGGCACGTTCGTCCAGCGGCACGCCTCGGTGGTCGACTCCCGTACCGGCGACGACTACCTGCCGCTCATGTCGCTCACCGGCGACGGCGAGCGTTCCCGGTTCTTCGTG
This sequence comes from Micromonospora sp. NPDC000663, assembly GCF_042898105.1. Lineage (NCBI taxonomy): Bacteria > Bacillati > Actinomycetota > Actinomycetes > Micromonosporales > Micromonosporaceae > Micromonospora > Micromonospora sp. NPDC000663. Next base: position 57,580 of record NZ_JBIAYR010000006.1, on the reverse strand, counting down.
CACGACTCGCTGCTCAGCGAGTACGCCGCGATGGGCTTCGAGTACGGCTACTCGGTGGAGAACATCAACGCGCTCGTCGCCTGGGAGGCGCAGTTCGGCGACTTCGTCAACGGCGCCCAGTCGGTGATCGACGAGTTCATCTCGTCAGGCGAGGTGAAGTGGGGCCAGCGCTCCGCGGTCACCCTGCTGCTGCCGCACGGCCACGAGGGCCAGGGCCCGGACCACACGTCCGGTCGTCCGGAGCGGTTCCTGCAGATGTGCGCCGAGGACAACATGCGCGTGTCCATCCCGACGACCCCGGCGAACTACTTCCACCTGCTGCGCCGGCAGGCCCTGTCGCCCAAGCGCAAGCCGCTCGTGGTGTTCACGCCGAAGTCGCTGCTGCGGCACAAGCTCTGCGTCTCCTCGGTGGAGGACTTCACCACGGGTACGTTCCAGCCGGTGCTGCGTGACACGGCCGCGCCGGCGCCGGAGGCGGTGAAGCGGGTGCTGCTCTGCTCGGGCAAGGTCTACTACGACCTGTTCCAGGCCCGGCAGGAACGTGGCGTCAGCGACACCGCGATCCTGCGGATCGAGCAGCTGTACCCGCTGCCGGTGGAGGAGATCCGGGCCGCCCTGGCGCAGTACCCGAACGCGGAGGACTTCGCCTGGGTGCAGGAGGAGCCGGCCAACCAGGGTGCCTGGTCGTTCGTCGCGCTCAACCTGCTGGAGCACCTCACGGACGTCCGGCTGCGGCGGATCTCCCGCCCGGCCGCGGCGGCCCCGGCGGTCGGCTCGGCCAAGACCCACGAGGTCGAGCAGACCGCGCTGATCGAGGCGGCTCTCCCCCGCCCGTGACCTGACCGCACCGCGTGAGCCGGGGCAGGGCCGTTTCCACGGTCCTGCCCCGGCTCACGTCGGTCCATCCGCCCGGCCACACACGCCGGGCCGAGCACGAGGACGTACGCCGTGTACTTCACCGACCGTGGCATCGAGGAGCTGGTCGAGCGCCGGGGTGACGAGCAGGTGACCCTGGAGTGGCTGGGCGAGCGCCTGCGCGACTTCGTCGACCTCAACCCCGAGTTCGAGACGCCGATCGAGCGCCTGGCCACCTACCTGGCCCGCCTGGACGACCCCGACGAGGACTGAACAACCCGGCCGCCCGTCAGGGCGGAGACCACCCAGAACAATCGCCGGATCCTCCGGTGAGCGCCGGGTCGGGAAGGTCCGTCGCCGTCGACCGACCGGATCGTGGCCGCGACCCGGCAACGGGCGGGCGTCACCCATCGACCGGGCCACCTCGACCATCCGCCCCGGTAGCCTGGCGAGGCGAAGGCGGCACGTTTTCGTAGTCGTGGACCGCTCACGCCCGACGGGCGGCGGGCGGAGGGCACACGTCACAGGGCCATTGGACCCCGGACGGGCCCGGCGGTGATCTTCTAGGGTGGGTGCGTGGCCCGCAGCGTCTATCTGACCAGCGTGGGGTCCGGCGGCGGCAAGTCGACAATCGCCCTCGGCCTCGCGGAACTCCTCTCCCGGCAGGTCGAACGGATCGGCGCGTTCCGACCGCTGGTCTCCGGCGCCGGTCCCGACCCGATCCTCGCCCTGCTGCACGACCGCTACCGGATCGACCTGCCCGAGGCCGAGCTGACCGGCGCGACGTACGCCGAGGCGGCGGCAATGGTCGCCGAGGGACGCCGGGAGGAGCTGATCTCCCGGATCGTCGAGCGTTATCGGGCGGTCGAGCGGCGCTGCCCGGCCGTGGTCGTGGTCGGCAGCGACTTCGCCGACGGCGGAGACGGCGCCGGCCCTCGGGAACTGGCCTTCAACGCCCGGCTCGCCACGGAGTTCGGCAGCGTGGTGGTCCCGGTGGTGGACGGCTTCGGGCAGCAGCCGGAGGCGATCGCGGCGACGGCGCGTGGGGCGTACCACGATCTGGCGGACCTGGGCGCGACGGTGCTCGCGGTGATCGCCAACCGGGTGACAGGTCCGATGACGCTGCCGGAGCTGCCGGTCCCCGCGTACGGGATCCCCGAGGTCCCGACGGTCTCGGCGCCGACGGTGGCCGAGGTGGCGGCGGCGCTCGACGCCACCCTGCTCGCCGGCGACGACGCCGCGCTCGGCCGGGACGTGCTCGACTACGTCGTCGGTGCGGCGCACGTGCCCATCCTGCTCGACCACCTGACCGAGGGGGCGCTGGTCATCACCCCAGGTGACCGCGCCGATCTGCTGGTCGCGGCAAGCGCCGCGCACGTCGCCGGACAGGTCTCACTTGCCGGCGTGGTGCTCACCCTCGGCGAACACCCGGACCCCCGGGCGATGCGCCTGGTGCAGCTGCTCAACACCGGTGTCGCCGTGCTCTCGGTGCGCAGCGACAGCTACGACACGGTGGAGGCGTCGAGCCGGATCGAGGGACGACCCAGCGCGGCCAACCCGCGCAAGGTCGAGGCCGCGCTCGGTGCCTTCGAACGCTGCGTGGACACCGACGACCTGGCCCGCCGGCTGCGGGTCAGCCGCTCCGAGCGGGTCACCCCGCTGATGTTCGAGAACGACCTGATCGACCGCGCCCGCTCGAAGCCCCGGCACCTGGTGCTGCCGGAGGGCTCCGACGAACGGATCCTGCGGGCGGCGGAGATCCTGCTGCGCCGGGGCGTCGCCGACCTGACCCTGCTCGGCCGGCTGGACGACATCGCCAGGCGTACCCGGGAGCTGGGCATCGACCTCGGCGACGCCACAATCGTCGACCCGGTCACCAGCGAATGGCGGGACGACTTCGCCGCCGAGTACGCGCGGCTGCGCGCCCACCGGGGCGTCACCGCCGAGCTGGCGCACGACATCGTGGCCCAGCCCAACTACTTCGGCACGCTCATGGTGGCCACCGGGCGGGCCGACGGCATGGTCTCAGGCGCGACGCACACCACCGCCGCGACCATCCGCCCGGCGTTCGAGATCATCCGTACCGTGCCTGACGTCTCGGTGGCGTCGAGCGTCTTCTTCATGCTGCTCGCCGACCGGGTGCTGGTCTACGGCGACTGCGCCGTCAACCGCGACCCGGACGCCGCCCAGCTCGCCGACATCGCGATCTCGTCGGCCGACACCGCCGCCCGGTTCGGCATCGAACCCCGGGTGGCCATGCTGTCGTACTCGACGGGCAGCTCCGGCGCGGGCGCCGACGTGGAGAAGGTCGCCAAGGCCACCGCGCTGGTCCGGGAACGCCGACCCGACCTGCTCGTCGAGGGGCCCATCCAGTACGACGCGGCGATCGACCCGGCGGTGGCGGCAACGAAGCTGCCCGACAGCCCCGTCGCCGGGCACGCCACGGTCTTCATCTTCCCGGACCTGAACACGGGCAACAACACGTACAAGGCGGTGCAGCGCTCGGCCGGGGCGGTCGCCGTCGGCCCGGTCATGCAGGGTCTGCGGCGGCCGGTGAACGACCTGTCCCGGGGCGCGACAGTGCCGGACATCGTGAACACGGTGGCGATCACCGCCATCCAGGCAGCCACCGAGGAGGCCTCGTGAGCCGGGTGCTGGTGCTCAACTGCGGTTCGTCGTCGGTGAAGTGGCGCCACTACGACGGTGACCGGGTGCTCGACCAGGGCACCGTCGAACGCATCGGTGAACCCGACGGCGGCCCGACGGACCACTCCGACGCCGTCCGGCGGATCCTGGACGGGCTGGACCTGACCGGACTGACGGCGGTCGGGCACCGGGTGGTGCACGGCGGCCGGAAGTTCACCGAACCGGTGCTGATCGACGACGCGGTGCTGACCGCGATCCGGGACCTGATCTCGCTGGCTCCGCTGCACAACCCGGTCAACCTGGCGGGCATCGAGGTGACCCGCGCGGCCCTGCCGGACGTGCCGCAGGTCGCCGTCTTCGACACCGCGTTCCACCACACCCTGCCGGACGCCGCCGCGACCTACGCGATCGACAGGGACACCGCCGAGCGGTACGGCATCCGCCGGTACGGCTTCCACGGCACCTCGCACGCGTACGTGTCCCGCCGTGCGGCCGACCTGCTGGGCCGCCCGTACGACACGCTCAACATCATCACCCTGCACCTGGGCAACGGCGCCAGCGCCTGCGCGGTGTCCAACGGACGCAGCGTCGCCACCTCGATGGGCATGTCCCCCCTCGAAGGGCTGGTGATGGGCACCCGCAGCGGCGACATCGACCCCACGGTGATCTTCCACCTGCGCCGGGAGGGTGGGCTGTCGGTCGACGACATCGACGACCTGCTCAACCACCGCAGCGGCCTGCTCGGCCTGACCGGCGTCAACGACATGCGCGAGGTGCTCCAGCGCCGGGCCGCCGGGGACCGCGCGGCGGCGTTGGCCTTCGACGTGTACTGCCGGCGGATCACCGAGTACGTCGGGGCGTACTACGCGCTGCTCGGCCGGGTCGACGCGATCGCCTTCACCGCCGGGGTCGGCGAGCACGCGGCGCCGGTGCGGGCAGCCGCGCTTGCCGGCCTGCACCGGTTCGGCATCACCGTCGACGAGGCTCGCAACGACGGCGAGGGCGACAGGCTGATCTCACCCGACGGAGCCGAGGTGAGCGTCTGCGTCATCCGCACCGACGAGGAACGGGAGATCGCCCGGCAGACCCGGGACGTGGTGGGGGCGGGCTGACTCAGCCCATCGCCAGCCAGGCGACGAGGGCCACCAGCAGCACGACGACCACCGCCGCACCGACGATGAGCGGCAGGCGGGACGGCGCGTCCGCCGGGCCGGCCGCCTCCGGCGTCTGGGAGAAGGCGCGGAACGCCTCGGTGTTGCCGCTGGGGTCGGTGTAGTTCTCAGGCATGCGGTGACCCTAGCGAAGCCGGTGGCGCCGTACCGCCCCCGCCCACGTCACCCCGGCGGGTCGACCCGGGCGGCGGAGGCCACCCGGCCGGGTGGCGGGCACAGCCGGTCCGGACGGTGGGGTCGCCGAGCCGGCCCGGGCACCTACCGTGGAACGATGGGGGCGGGGCGGCTCACGGCCGCACTGGTGACGTTGCTGCTGGCCGGTTGCGCACCGGCGAGCGCCGTGGCCGGCGGGTCCACCGGACCGGTGTCGTCACGCCGGGCGCCCGAGGGGTCGTACGCCGTCGGCGTGCGTACGCTCACCCTCGATCCACGCTCGGCGCGCCCCCTGCCGGTGACGATCTGGTATCCGGCCTCGGCCGACGGGGTCGCGGCCGGGCGGTTCCCGGTGGTGGTCTACAGCCACGGGCTGGGCAGTCTGCCCGAGCTGCACTCCGGCCTGACCACCCGCTGGGTGGCAGCCGGTTTCGTGGTGGCCGCACCCGCGTACCCGCACACCCGCCGGGGCGCCGCGCACTTCACCCGCGCCGACGTACGCAACCAGCCCGCCGACGCCTGGCGGCTGATCAGGCACCTGGGCCGCCTCGACGCCGAGCGCGGCGACCCGCTCGCCGGGCATCTCGACCTCACGTCGATCGCCGCCGCCGGGCACTCGGCGGGTGGCTTCACCAGCTCCGGCATGTTCTCCGAGGGGCATCAGGCGCGGTTGCGGTCCGGAATCGTCATCGCCGGGGGCGGGCTGCCCGGCAGCTTCGCCGGACCGGCCGCGCCTGTGCTCTTCGTGCACGGCACGGCCGACTCCGTGGTGCCGGTGACCGTCGGCCGAGCCGCGTACGCGCGTACCCCCGGGCCTGCCGCGTTCCTCAGCCTGCTCGGTCAGGACCACGGCGCGTACCTCACACCGGGCCACCCGGGCTTCGCCCAGGTCCTCGCCACCACCACCGACTTCCTGCGCTGGACCCTCTACGGCGACCGGGCCGCCGGTGCCCGCCTCCCCGCCGACGCCCACTCCCCCGCCCTGACCAGTTACGAGTCCCGCCCGGCCCACTGACCCCGCCGACACCGGTACGGTCTTTCGGTGGACGAGCTTGCGCGCCGGCAGTTGGCGAGCATCGCCGAGATGGTCGAGGTGGCCGGGGCGGCCGGCATCCCGGTGTGGCTGCGCGGCGGCTGGGCGATGGACTTCCAGCTCGGCACGGTGACCCGCCCGCACGTCGACGTCGACTGGTACTGCTGGCGCGACGACGCGGACCGGCTGGCCGACCTGCTGCTGGCCCGGGGCTGGCTTCCCGACCCGCGAACACCCGTGGAGTCGCAGCTCGACCTGTTCGCCGCCGGCGTGGAGGTCAGCGTCGCGTACCTGGGTCGCGACGTCGGCGGACGACCGACGGTGGGCGCCGGGCACTGGGCCGGCACTCCGCTGCCGGCGGGGATGCTGGCCGCCCCACCCGGCCGGATCGGCCCGCTCAGCGCGCCGACCATCTCGGTGGCGGCCCAGATCGAGTTCAAGCAGATGTACCCGGTCTGGATGCCGGAACGTCCCCGCCGCCCGAAGGACGCCGAAGACCTGGCCCGGCTGCGCGCCGGACCTGATCGAGCAGATCCTCGTACACCCCGACCTTGAAGGTGATCAGGTCCAGGCATTGGGCGAGCCGGCCCATCTGGTCGGTGACGCGCCCGTGGTGCTCGCGCAGGAGCGCGAGTCGTTCCTCCTCGTTGCCCGCGCCCTCGCGAACGAGGTCGGCGTAGCGGCGGAGCGCCGGCAGCGGCATGCCGGAGGCGCGGAGGATGATGCAGACGTTCAGCCAGTCGACGTCGTCCTGGCTGTAGACGCGACGCCCGGCAGGCCCACGGCGTACGGGGCTGACGAAGATACCCTGCTGCTCGTAGAAGCGCAGCGCGTGCACGCTCAGACCGGTGCGTCCGGCGACCTGTCCGATGCTCAGACCCGCGGTGACCTCAGCCATGCCGAGCAGGGTAGCGGGGGTTGACCTAGAGCCGACTCTAGCTCCTACGGTGCCAGGTGATCACCACCGAACACCCAGGAGAATCGGCATGCGCTATCGCACCCTCGGCGGCACCGGCATCGAGGTGAGCACCCACTGCCTCGGGACCATGATGTTCGGTGCCGTCGGCAACCCCGACCACGACGACTGCGTACGCATCGTCCACGCCGCCCTCGACCAGGGCATCAACGCCGTCGACACCGCCGACATGTACGGCGGGGGCGAGTCCGAGCAGATCGTGGGCAAGGCGTTGCGCGGGCGCCGCGACGATGTCGTGCTCGCCACCAAGGTGCACTTCCCGATGGGCGAGGGCCCCAACCACGGTGGCAACTCGCGGCGGTGGATCCTCAAGGCGGTCGAGGGGAGCCTCCGGCGGTTGGACACCGACTGGATCGACCTCTACCAGGTGCACCGTCCCGACCCCTCGACCGACATCGAGGAAACCCTCTCGGTGCTCACCGACCTCGTCCGCGAGGGCAAGATCCGCGCCTTCGGCTGTTCGACGTTCCCCGCCGAGGAGATCGTCGAGGCGCACCAGGTCTCCGAACGCCGCGCCCTCGGACGCCTGCGCACCGAGCAGCCGCCGTACTCGATCCTGGCCCGCGGCGTCGAGGCCTCGACCCTGCCGGTCTGCCAGCGCTACGGCATGGGGGTGCTGGTCTGGAGCCCGCTCGCCTTCGGGTTTCTCAGCGGGAAGTACCGCCGGGACCAGCCCGTCGACCTGTCGACGGGGCGTGCCGCTCTGCGGCCGGCGCAGTTCGATCCCACGATCGCCGAGAACGCCGCCAAGCTCGACGCCGTCGAGCAGCTCGTCGACCTCGCGGCCAGCATCGGCTGCACGCTTCCACAGCTCGCCATCGCCTTCACGGTGGCCCATCCGGCCGTCACCTCGGCGATCATCGGACCGCGCACCATGGCGCAACTGGAGGACCTGCTCAAGGGTGCCGCGCTCACCCTGGACGACGCGACCCTCGACCGGATCGACGAGATAGTGCCGCCCGGCACCAACCGGTACAACCCGAACGCCGCCTTCCGGCAGCGTGCCCTGACCGACACGGCACTGCGGCGACGCCCTCTCGCCGACCGTGCCGCGGCCTGAGGGCATCTGAAGCGGGGACGCAGCGGCGCGTGACCGGGTGGGCACAGCGCGTCGAAGCCCGCGGGGCGGGTCCGCCGGGCAGGGCACAATTGGATTCATGTCGCATCGCGTCACCCCCGCACTGATGGCCAGCACCGTGCTGCTGGCCGGTCTGGTCGGCTGCTCAGCGGACACCCGCCCGAGTGAGAGCGGGCAGGCACCACCCGCCGAGCCGAAGGCCGCCGCCACGCCGACGCCGCAGGTCCCCGCCGGAAAGGCTCCGCAGCGCGCCTTCGCGGTAGGCGTACGCCAGCTGAAGCTGAACCGGGACGGCCGTGCGCTGCCGACGACGCTCTGGTATCCGGCGACCGGGCAGGCCGGTGGCGCCGCGAAGCGGTCGGCGGCGGCGGCCGAGGGCCGGTTCCCGGTGGTGATGTTCAGTCACGGCCTGGGCGGGCGGCCGGACGACTACGCGACGCTGCTGACCCGCTGGGCGGCTGCGGGGTTCGTGGTGGCCGCGCCGACGTTCCCGAAGACCTCCGGGGGCGGCGACAACGACATCCTTGACGTGCTCAACCAACCGGCAGACGTGTCGTACGCGCTGACGCAGGTGCTGGCGCTCGACGGCAGGGCCGGCGACGCGCTGCGCGGCAGGCTGGACGCCGAACGGGTGGCAGCCGCCGGGCACTCGGCTGGTGGCGTGACCACCATCGGCCTGTTCACCGCCGGCCGGGACGAACGGCTGGACGCGGGCGTGGTGTTCGCTGGCACGGCGCTCGGCGTGGGCACCGCGTTCGCCGGCGCGGCCGCCCCGCAGCTCTTCGTGCACGGCGAGCTGGACGAGGTGGTCGAGTACGCGGCCGGCAAGGCCGCCTACGACAAGGTGCCCTGGCCCAAGGCGATGCTGAGCCTGCCGAAGGGCGACCACGGGCGGGCGCTGCTCGGCGACGGCGCGACGCTGCGGGTCGTCTCGGACACGACTGTGGAGTTCCTCCGCTGGTCGCTGTACGGCGACGCGGCGGCGAAGGAGCGCATCTCCACCGACGCGACGCGCGGCGACATCGCCACCTTCGACAACCACCTCTGAGGGCGCCCGCGCCCCTCTGCCCTACGCGATCTTGCACTTACGGTCGCGACACAAGGGATGTCGTCGGCAAATCACCGACCGAAAGTGCAAGATCGGCGGGACTGTGTGGTGGGGCGGCTCGTCAGGCGGTGTGGTCGATGACGACCTTGCCGAAGGTGTCGCCGGAGTGCAGGCGGGCGAAGGCCTTCTCGACCTGGCTGAACGGGACCACGCTGTCGACGACGGGGCGTACCGCGTTGTCCGCGCAGAACGCCAGCAGCTCGTACAGCTCGCCCGGGGTGCCCATCGAGGTGCCCAGGATCTCCAGCTGCATCGCGAACACCCGACGCAGGTTGACTGTCGGCTCGTGACCGGCGGTCGCGCCGGACACCACGATCCGGGCCATCGGCGCGGCCGACTTCAGCGAGTGGTCGAAGGTCGCCGCGCCGACCGTCTCGATCACCACGTCGACCCGTTCCGGCAGCCGGGCACCGGGTTCCACGGCTGTGGCGCCGAGCGCGGCGATCCGTTCCCGCTTGGCGGCGTCGCGGCTCGTCGCGTACACCCGCTTGCCCATGGCGACGGCGAGCGCGACGGCCGCGGTGGCGACGCCGCCGCCCGCGCCCTGCACGAGCACGCTGTCGGCGTCCTCGGCTCGGCCCTTGGTGGTCAGCATCCGCCACGCGGTGAGCCAGGCCGTGGGCAGGCACGCCGCGTCGGTCGCCGCCAGGCCGTCGGGCAACGGGACCAGGTTCGACCGGGGTACGGCCACCCGCTCGGCGAGCGTCCCGGCGAAGTGCTCGGAGAGGATGGACACCCCGCGCGGGTCACCCGGGGTGACCACCACCGGGTAGACGACCACCTCGTTGCCCTCGGGGTCCACGGCGACCGCGTCGCAGCCGAGGATCATCGGCAGCTGCGCCTCGGTCAGCCCCACCCCGCGCAGTGACCACAGGTCGTGGTGGTTGAGCGAGCTGGCCCGGACCTGCACCGTCACCCAGTCGTCTTCCGGGAGGGTCGGCTCGGGCCGCTCACCCACAGTCAACGCGGACAGCGGGTCGGAGTCGTCGAGGCGGGAGGCGAAGGCAGCACGCATGATCGGCACGGTAACAAGCTGAGCGCTCGTTAAGAAGGGCCTACCGCCGGGCGACTCCGTCGCGGCGGGCGGCCTCGGCGACCGCCTCGGCGACGGCCGGGGCGACACGCGGGTCGAGCGGCGACGGGACGATCGCCTCGGCGGTCAGCGACTCGGCAACCACACCGGCGATGGCGTCCGCCGCGGCGACCTTCATCCCCTCGGTGATCCGGGTGGCACGGGCGTCCAACGCACCCCTGAACACGCCGGGAAACGCCAGCACGTTGTTGATCTGGTTGGGGTAGTCGCTGCGCCCGGTGGCGACCACCGCGACGTGCCGGGCGGCCACCTCGGGGTGCACCTCAGGGGTCGGGTTGGCCAGCGCGAACACGATCCCGCCGGGCGCCATCCCGGCGACCGCGGTCTCCGGGATCTGCCCGCCGGAGACGCCGATCAGCACGTCCGCGCCGCGCAACGCCTCGGTGATGTCGCCCTCGCGGCCGTCGGCGTTCGTGGTGGCCGCCAGCTCCGCCTTGGTGCCGGTCAGCTCGGCCCGGTGCCGCCCGATGATCCCCCGCGAGTCGCAGACCACCACCTGGTCGGGGTTGACGCCCCCGGCGACCAGCATCTTCGTCACCGCCACCCCTGCCGCGCCCGCGCCGCTCACCGTGACCCGCAGGTCACCGAGCTTGCGGTTGAGCAGGGCGGCGGCGTTGCGCAGCGCGGCCAGCACCACGATTGCGGTGCCGTGCTGGTCGTCGTGGAAGACCGGGATGTCGAGCGCCTCGTCCAGCCGGCGCTCCACCTCGAAGCAGCGCGGCGCGCTGATGTCCTCCAGGTTGATCCCGCCGAACGAGGGGGCCAGCGCCCGCACCACCGCGACGATCTCGTCCACGTCCTGCGTGTCCAGGCAGACCGGCACCGCGTCCACGCCGGCGAACTGCTTGAACAGCACCGCCTTGCCCTCCATCACCGGCAGCGCGGCCCGCGGGCCGATGTTGCCGAGCCCGAGCACCGCCGAACCGTCGGTGACCACCGCGACGGCGTGCGCCGCCCAGGTGTAGTCGTCGGCCAGGTCGGGGTCGGCGGCAATCGCCTCACACACCCGGGCAACCCCGGGGGTGTACGCCAGGGAGAGGTCCTCCCGGCTGGTCAGCGGCACCGTCGAGGCGACGGCCATCTTGCCGCCGACGTGCAGCTGGAAGACGGGATCAGCGGGGTCCACGATGGACGAAGACATGGCGGTGACTCCAGGATCTGTCGAGCAGACGGGGCGGCCGGCCTCGCCGCGAGGTGGGCGGCGAGCGGTGGCACGCGGTGCGGGGGGTCACCCGGGCACTTTCCGAGCATAGTGTCGTCACCTCCGCTCGGATGTGAGCAGGGTCATAACGGTGGGCGGGGCACCCGTCCGGGGCGCGGCCAGTAGCGCGCCACCACCCTGCCCCGCACGTCGGCCACCCCGTACGCCCGGGAGTCGTCGGTGACCAGGTCGTTGTCCCCGCGCAGCCACCACCCGCCGTCCTGCGGCCGGACCGCCCGCTTCACCACCAGCAACTCCGGACGCGTCCGGAACACGGCGACCACCACGTCACCGGGCCGGATCGGGCGTCCACCCGTACGGACCAGCAGCGCGTCGCCGTGCCGCAACGTCGGCGCCATGGACGGGCCGGTCACCGACACGGCCGTCAGCGGACCGCGCAGGAGCGACGCCTCCGTCGGGTGGTCGGCGTCCACTGGTTTCACCTCCACCCCGTCCGGGGAGCACTCTCAGGAGTAATGTCGCCTTTGATCATCGCAAACTTCCCATGGAGGATCCCGATGCGACTTCCCCGCATCCTTGCGCCCCGCGTCACCGCGAGCGCTCACTGCGACCTGCCGTGCGGCGTCTACGACCCGGCTCAGGCCCGGATCGAGGCCGAGTCGGTCAAAATGATCTGCGAGAAGTACCAGGCGAACACCGACCCGGAGTTCCGCACCCGCGCGATCATCATCAAGGAGCAGCGCGCCCAGCTGGTCAAGCACCACCTGTGGGTGCTCTGGACCGACTACTTCAAGGCGCCCCACTTCGAGAAGTACCCGAACCTGCACACCCTGTTCAACGAGGCCACCAAGCTCGCCGGCGCCGGTGGCGTCAAGGGCAGCCTCGACCCGGCCACCGCCGACCAGCTGCTCGCGAAGATCGACGAGATCGCGAAGATCTTCTGGGAGACCAAGAAGGCGTGACCACTCCGGTCATCCCGACGATCCGGCCGGTACGTCCCGAGGACGTGCCGGCCGTCGTCGCCATGGTGCACGAGTTGGCGGAGTACGAACGCGCTCCGGACGAGTGCCACCTCACCACCGACCAGCTGACCTCGGCCCTGTTCTCGACCGCTCCGGCGCTGTTCGGCCACGTCGCGGTCGACGAGCGCGACGAGCCGATCGGCTTCGCGCTGTGGTTCCTCAACTTCTCCACCTGGGCCGGCGTGCACGGCGTCTACCTGGAGGATCTCTACGTCCGACCGGCGGCCAGGGGCACCGGCGCTGGTCGGCTGCTGCTCGCCACCCTGGCCGACATCTGCGTACGACGCGACTACCGGCGACTGGAGTGGTGGATGATCGACTGGAATCCGGCAGCCGGGTTCTACGCCTCCATCGGGGCGCAGCAGATGAGCGAGTGGGTGCCCTACCGGCTCAGTGGTGACGCGCTACGCGAGTTGGCCGGTCAGGCGACGGCCGCCAACACGCGTTCCGGCGACTGACCGGGTAGAGTCCCCGACCGGGGGGATGAGGCGTGACTCAACTGACCGGCCAGCCAACGACCGACGACGATGTGGTGCACCTCACGGTGCCCGCCGACGGCGGTTACCTAGGCGTGCTCCGTACCGCTACCGCCGGCCTCGCGGCCCGGTTGCAGTTCGCGCTCGACGAGATCGAGGATCTGCGGATCGCGGTCGACGAGGCGTGCGCGATGCTGCTCGCCATCGCCACCCGTGACGCCGAGCTGGAGTGCCGCTTCGCCGTCACCGAGGACGCGCTGACGGTCGAGGTGACGGTGCCGACCGTGCGGGGCGCCACCCTGCCCGCCGAGTCGTCCTTCGCCTGGAAGGTGCTCACCGCGCTGACCACGTCGGCGTCCGCCACGGCCGCCGACGGCCGGGCCACGATCTCGCTGCTGACCCGCCGCTCGGGCGGCTACTGACCGGCAGGTCCGGTCACTCGAAGCCGAGAGCCCGGGTCGTCGGAGGGCTCACCAGCAGCCACGCCACGCCCAGGCCGAGTGCCATCAGCGGCACGCCCAGCCACCCCAGCCCGCCCTGGATCATGAACCAGCCGATCGGCAGCAGCATCAGCTGGAGCACGATGGCGGGGGCGCGCGCACCGGCTCGGCGGCGCAGCAACGCACGGCCCAGGGCCCAGAGCACGACGGCCGCCCCGACGGCGAACACCGTCACCAGCACCGCCGACAGCAGGTCGGTGGTGGTGGCCGTGAGGTCCGCCCAGATCAGCCAGACGGCGATCAGCCCGACGACGACCGCTTCCGCCCACAGGAGCCGGACCGCCCAGCGGAGCGTGACGGGAATCGGGGCCGAGTCGATGGTCACGCGCGCCACGATACCTGGGCTACCGGGAGGTACAGTGCCGCCCATGCGGGCCGTCCTGGTGGTCAATCCGAAGGCCACCACCACCAGCGAACGCAGCCGGGACGTGCTCGTCCGGGCGCTGCGTAGTGAAGTCGATCTGAGCGTGCGCTACACCCGCCGTCGCGGGCACGCCATGGCGCTGGCCCGGGAGGCCGCCGTGGAGGGGGTCGACCTCGTTGTCACCCTGGGTGGCGACGGCACGGTGAACGAGGTGGTGAACGGCCTGATGGCGGCCGAGCCGCCGGCCGGCGCCGCAGGCGCCACGAAGGCGGATCGACTTCCCGCGCTGGCGACAGTCCCTGGCGGTTCGACGAACGTCTTCGCGCGCGCCGTGGGCCTGCCCCGGGACTGGCCGGAGGCGACCAGCATGATCCTCGAAGGGCTGCGCCTGGGCCGGCACCGGACGGTCGGGCTGGGCCTGGCGGACGACCGCTACTTCACGTTCTGCGCCGGGTTCGGCCTGGACGCCGCGGTCATCCACCGGGTCGAGCAGGCCCGGCGCAAGGGTCGGGTGTCGACTCCGTCGCTCTACCTGCGCTCGATCATGAACCAGTACTTCCTCGCCTCGGATCGGCGGCACCCGGCGATCACACTGGAGCGCCCGGGCGAGGCGCCGGAGGGCGAGCTGGGCACCGTCATCATCCAGAACACGGCGCCGTGGACCTACCTGGGCGACCGGGAGGTGAACCCGAACCCGGAGGCGTCGTTCGACCTCGGGCTCGACGTGCTGGCGTTGCGTCAGCTGCGGGTGGCTAGCACAACACGGACAGTGACGCAGTTCCTGTCCCGGCGCCCCGATCCTCGAGGTCGTCAGGTGTTACGACTCCATGACACGGCGGAGTTCACCCTGCTCTCCGCGCGTCCGCAGGCGTTCCAGCTGGACGGCGACTATCTCGGCGAGCGGGAGAAAGTCAGATTCACATCCGTTCCCGCCGCACTGAGAGTAATCTGCTAGGTCTCGGGTACTGCCCTAGGTCGACGCGGCGCCACACCGCATCGGCGCCGGCACCGCCACACCGAGAGGCAGGTGCCGGAAATGTCAGCAATGTCACGCGGACTGTACTATATTGATCCTCGGCTGTGGCACGGCGGGTAACCGGGAACGCACCGAAACCCGGACAAATGGGTTGTGGGCTTGCTCACCGCCCGGAGTTTTTCCGAGCGTCACCCTTGACATCGGCAATGTTCGTGAAAGTATTCACAAGCGAACTTGAGTTACCGGGACATTGCCTGGATATGCTCGTCAGGTTGAGCTGTTCCAGCAGGTCCCCGGAGCTAACTGCCTGCTCACGCACTGCCGAATGGACGGACGCGAACTGTCACCGTCGGCATTGCTGATGCATATAGGAAAAGCACGACAAGCAATAATTGCCACCCATCCAGAATGAGGAGTGTTGCCGCCATGGACTGGCGTCACCATGCTGTCTGCCGCGACGAGGACCCGGAGCTGTTCTTCCCTATCGGGACGTCCGGACCGGCTCTCCTGCAGGTCGAGCAGGCCAAGGCCGTCTGCAGGCGCTGCTCCGTGACCGACCAGTGCCTGCAGTGGGCGCTCGAGTCGGGTCAGGACGCCGGCGTCTGGGGCGGGATGAGCGAGGAGGAGCGGCGCGCTGTCAAGCGGCGCGGCGGCCTCCGGGTGCTGCGCGCTCACTCCGCCTGATCCCAACGACACAGCTGCACGCCCCGGTGGGTCCGCCCGCCGGGGCGTTCCGCTGTCCGCAGACGGGTGCGGCGGTGACGGCCCGGAATCACCCGGCCGGCGCCACGACCCGCCCGGACCGGTCGTCGACCCGGCGCAGCACCAGATCAACCACCTCCGGCGCGTCCGTCAACGGCGCGGACACCGCCACCGCACCAGCCGCCCGAGCCGACTCGGCCACCGCGTCGTAGAACAGGCCCGGCGCCAGGAAGTACCCGGCCACCGCCACCCGCCGGGCACCCGCCGCCCGCAACCGGGACACCGCCACACCGGCCCCCGGCGGAGCCGCCGAGGCGTACGACACGCGACAGGGCACCCCGAGCTCGACGCCAAGCGCGTCCGCCACCCGACCCACCGAGCCACGCGCCCGCGCGTCCCTGGTGCCCGCGGCCGCCAGCACCAGCGCGTCGAAACGACCCGGGCACACCTCACCGAGGCGACGCCGCAGCCCGGCCAGCAGTGCCGCGTCTACCGACCCGTCCGCCGGGCCGAGCACGCCGGTGACCCGCACCGCCAGCGGTGGCCCGGACCGGGTCGCCTCGGCGACGGCCGCCGGGATGTCCACCCGACTGTGGTACGCGGCGGTCAGCAGCAGCGGCACCAGCACCGCCCGCCGGTGACCGGCCACCGCCAGCGCACGCAGCACCTCGGTCGGCCCAGGCTCGGTATGGTCCAGCCAACTCGGCCACACGTCGACGCCGGGGCGGGCCGCCGACACCGCCCGGGCCAACGCCCGGGTGGCATCGGCCGCCCGCGGATCACGGCTGCCGTGCGCCACAAGCACCACCGGGTCCGCCCCGCCTGCCGCGTCGAGGCCGGTCGGGGGCGACACCGGGGAGGTCAGACGTGCAGTCCGCACTCGGTCTTCTCGAACATGGCCCACCGGCCCGCCCGCGGGTCCTCGCCCGCCTTCGTCCGCCTGGTGCACGGCCAGCAGCCGATCGAGCCGTACCCCTGCTTGAACAGCTCGTTGACAGGCACGTTCCACCTGGCGATGTAGCCGTCCACGTCCGCCTGCGACCACGCGGCGATCGGGTTGACCTTGACCTTGCCGCGACGGGCGTCGAAGGTCACCACGGGCGTGTTGGCGCGGGTCGGCGACTCGTCCCGACGCAGGCCGGCGGCCCACGCGTCGTACCCGGACAGCGCCCGCTCCAACGGCTCCACCTTGCGCAACTGGCAGCAGTCGTCAGGCGACTTGTTGAACAGGCGCGGACCGTACTGGCCGTCCTGCTGCCCCACGGTGAGTCGCGGCCGGATCGACCTGACGTTCACCGGGAGCGTCCGCGCCACCTCGTCGCGCACCCGCAGCGTCTCGGGGAAGTGCAGGCCGGTGTCGAGGAAGACCACGTCGACCCCCGGGGCCACCCGGGACACCAGGTGCGCCAGCACCGCGTCGGCCATCGAGCTGGTCACGCAGAACCGGTCGCCGAACGTCTGCGCCGCCCACCTGGCGATCTCCAGCGCCGGAGCGCCCTCCAGGTCCCGGGCGGCCTCCTCGGCCAGCGTGCGCAGCTCGTCCGGGCCGCGCCGGGACGGGTCGGCGGGCGTCGGGCCGCCCGGACCCACCAGGCCCAGGCCCGCGGCGGAGACCAGGCTCATCGGGTCACCGCCCGCGACAGCAGCCCGGTGAACTTCACCGAGAAGACCCGGGCGCAGGCGTGGCACTCCCAGGCGCCGTGCCCCGCCTCGTGCGGCCGCAGGTCCTCCTCGCCGCAGTAGGGGCAGTACAGAGGTGCCGCTCGGTTCTCGCTGCTCACCGCAGTTCCTCCTCGTCGACTCTGATCACCCAGTTGGCGAACGTCTCGCCCTCGCTCCGACCGGCCAGGTAGCGGCGGGCCAGTCGTTCCACGTACTCCGGAAGCTCGTCGGCGGTGGTCTTCAGGCCGCGCAGCTTGCGGCCGAAACCGGCCGTCTGCCCCTGCGCCATGCCCAGGCCGCCGCCGAGGTGCACCTGGAAGCCCTCCACCTGTCGGCCGTCGGGGCCGACCACCAGCTGGCCCTTGAGCCCGATGTCGGCCACCTGCGTGCGCGCGCAGGCGTTCGGGCAGCCGTTGATGTGGATCGAGATGTCCGCGTCGAAGTCGCGCAGCCGCTGCTCCAGCCGGGCCACCAGCTCCTCGCCGCGGGCCTTCGTCTCGACGATGGCGAGCTTGCAGTACTCGATCCCGGTGCACGCCATGGTGCCGCGCCGCCAGGCCGACGGCCGGGCCTCCAGGCCGATCCCGCGCAGCGCGTCGACGAGCGACTCCGTCCGCTCCGACGGCACGTCGAGGACCAGCAGCTTCTGGTACGGGGTCAGCCGCACCCGGTCACTGCCGTGCGCCTCGACCACGTCGGCGAGCTGGGCGAGCTGCCCGCCCGAGACCCGTCCGACCACCGGCGCGGCGCCCACGTAGTACCGCCCGTCGGCCTGCTCGTGCACGCCCACGTGGTCGATCGGCTTCGCCGGTAGCTCCGCCGGCGGCCCGTCGAGCAGCGTCCGACCCAGGTACTCCTTCTCCAGGACCTCGCGGAAACGCTCCACGCCCCAGTCGGCCACCAGGAACTTCAACCGCGCCCTGTTGCGCAGCCGGCGGTAGCCGTAGTCGCGGAAGATCCCGACCACCCCGGCCCACACGTCCGGCACCTCGGCCAGCGGCACCCAGACACCGAGCCGCTGGGCGAGCATCGGGTTGGTGGACAGGCCGCCGCCGACCCAGACGTCGAAGCCGGGGCCGTGCTCGGGATGCTCGACACCGAGCAGGGCGATGTCGTTCGACTCGTACGGGGTGTCCACCAGCCAGGAGATCGACGTCTTGAACTTGCGGGGCAGGTTGGAGAACTGCTTGTCACCGACGTACCTGGCGACGATCTCGTCGATCGCCGGCGTCGGGTCGAGCACCTCGTCGCGGGCCACCCCGGCGACCGGACTGCCGAGCACGATCCGCGGGCAGTCGCCGCACGCCTCGGTCGTCTGAAGGCCCACCGACTCCAGTCGACGCCAGATCTCCGGCATGTCCTCGACCCGGATCCAGTGGTACTGGATGTTCTGCCGGTCGGTGATGTCGGCGGTGTCCCTGGCGAACTCCCGGGAGATGTCCGCGATCACCCGCAGCTGGGCCAGGCTGAGCTGCCCGCCGTCGATGCGGACGCGGAGCATGAAGAACTCGTCCTCCAGCTCGTGCGGCTCCAGCACCGCCGTACGCCCGCCGTCGATGCCGGCCTTGCGCTGGGTGTAGAGGCCCCACCAGCGGAACCGGCCGCGCAGGTCCTGCGGATCGATGGAGGCGAAACCGCGGTGCGCGTAGATGGTCTCGATCCGCGCCCGGACGTTGAGCGGGTCGTCGTCCTTCTTGATCCGCTCGTTGGGATTGAGCGGCTCGCGGTGGCCGAGCGCCCACTGACCCTCACCCCGAGGCTTGCGCGGCGCCCGGGCCGGGCGTGCCGTCGAATCTCCGGAACGGGCCGGGATGCTGCTGACCGCCATCGCGGCGTCCTCCGTTGTCTGCTGTGCCTCGGGGTACGCGGGGCGCGGCGGCCGGCCCGGCGAAGCGGGCGGGACAACGGTGTCTTCAGACAGCCGGCGCGGAGCGCGCCCGAGACGGATTGGTCGGGCGTCGTCAGTAGGCCGGACAGATCGCGCTACGCACGCGGCCGTAATCGACGTGGCGACGTGCCACGAAGCGGCGGACGACAGCGGCGGTCATGTGGTCATGCTGCCACACCCCATGGGGGCCGGCCAATGTCCGCGTGCTGGATCCCACATCACGGGCCAGGCCTAGCCGACCAGCTGGTCACCGAGGACAGTTCGGGCATAACGCACCACCCGCCCATGCCGAACACCGGCAATCAGGCCATTGTCCCGGAGGGTGGTGAGGTGGTGGGAAGCAGTCGCCGGCGCGAGCCCCAGTATCGCGGCCAGCTCCCCGGTGCTCAGCGGCGTGTCGAGCAGCGTGAGCGCCGCCGCCCGCGTCCCGCCGAGCAAGGCGCCCAATGCGGCGTCGGGGGGCGGCGAGGCCCACAGCCCGCCCAGCCCGATCGGCGGATAGCAGAGGGCGGGCCCGGCGTCACCCTCCATGATCGCGTGTACGGTCGGGCCGGAGAACGAGGTCGGTAGCAGAGTCCACGGGCGTCCGTCCTGTCCCGTGGGCCGGCTGGTGCCGACGGCGACGCGCAGCGCCGCACCGTCCCACCGAATCGACGGGTGCAGCTCGCGCAGCAGTGTGCGCCCACCCTGGTCCGCCGCGAGGAGCGTGCGCCGCCGAATGTCGGCCAGAGCTACCGCCCGCAGCCGTGGCCAGTCCGGTGCGATCAGCAGGGTGAAGTACCGGCGAAGTTGCGCGACCAACTCGTCCGGGGCGAGTCGGGGCGCACCGGCCCGGTCCAGTTGCCGGCGCACCCGGGACGGATCGGTGTGGGCGACAGCCCGCAGCTCGGCAGCCAGATTGGGGGCCACCCCGATCGGGGTGAGGAAGTCCGGCACGTACCCGTTTGACGATCGGAGCACCGCCAGCAACGGCTCCAGCCCGGCGCCCTGCAACAGTCGCTCGGCGCGCTCCAGCCATGGACGGTGCATCCAGTACTTCATCGGCTTACGTAACGCCCAGCTACTTGCCACCAGCTCAGCCAGCGGCGAGTGCACGAACCGGACGCGGCTCAGGTCGTCGGGCGAGA
Organism: Micromonospora sp. NPDC000663; assembly: GCF_042898105.1. Taxonomy (NCBI): domain Bacteria; kingdom Bacillati; phylum Actinomycetota; class Actinomycetes; order Micromonosporales; family Micromonosporaceae; genus Micromonospora; species Micromonospora sp. NPDC000663. The sequence continues at coordinate 37,587 of NZ_JBIAYR010000006.1, read as the reverse complement.
ACCGGACCTCGATCACCCACGGATTCGACCACGCTCGAAGGGTTCGGCGACAGCGCTGGGCCCACCCGAAGATCGGCGCATGGAGTACAGGCAACTGGGCCGGTCGGGCCTGCGCGTCAGCGCGGTCGCGTACGGCAACTGGGTGACCCACGGCAACCAGCTCGACGACGACGCGGCGGCCGCGTGCGTGGCCGCCGCCCTGGACGCGGGCATCACCACCTTCGACACCGCCGACAGGTACGCGCAGGGTCGGGCCGAAGAGGCACTGGGCAAGGCGCTGAGCGGCGTCCGACGGAGCTCCATCGAATTGTGCACCAAGGTGTGCCTGCCGGTCGGGCCGGGCGCCAACGACGCCGGGCTGTCCCGCAAGCACATCATCGAGGGCTGCCACGCCTCACTGAACCGGCTGGGCACCGACTACATCGACCTCTATCAGGCGCACCGGTACGACGACAGCGTGCCGCTGGAGGAGACGATGCTCGCCTTCGCCGACCTGGTCCGTCAGGGCAAGGTTCTCTACGTCGGTGTCTCCGAATGGACCGCCGTCCAGCTGCGCGCGGGTCAGCGACTCGCCGCCGAGCTACGCATCCCGTTCATCGCCAACCAGCCGCAGTACTCGATGCTGTGGCGGGTGGTGGAGGCCGAGGTGTCGCCCGCCTGCGCCGACCTGGGCCTGGGCCAGCTCGCCTGGGCGCCGCTGGCGATGGGCGTGCTGAGCGGTAGGTACGAACCCGGTCGACGTCCGCCGGCCGGCTCCCGCGCGGCGGACGGCTTCGGTGGCTCGTTCATCGCCCGCTACTCCTCGGATCTGCTGCTCTCCCGGGTACGCCGGCTCCGACCGATCGCCGAGGCCGCCGGCTGCACGATGGCCCAGTTGGCGGTGGCGTGGGTGCTGCGCCAGCCGACCGTGGCGGGCGCGATCGTCGGCGCGTCCCGGCCCGAACAACTCGCCGAGACGGCCGAGGCCGCCACGGTACGGCTCGACGACGAGTTGATGGCCCGGGTCGACGCCGTCCTCGACGAACTCGTCGAGCGTGATGCGGCTAAGACCGCCCGACCGAACGACGTGATGCCCGCCTGGCGCCCACCGCCTGCCGCTGGCTGACGCCCACGGAGGACGTGGCCGTGGCAGGCTCGGACCGTGGGGCAATTGTCCGAGAGGTCGGCCGGGGCGGCGCGGAATAACCTGCGCCGCACGCCGGTCTGGCTCCCCCCCGCGCTGCTCACCCTGGTGGTGACGTCGACCGGGCTCGGGTCCGCCCAGCTGTGGCGCGACGAGCTGGCCACGTGGAGCGCGGCCACCCGCTCGCCCGGCGACCTGGCCCGGTTGGCCGGCACCATCGACGCCGCCACCGGCCCGTACTACCTGCTCATGACCGGCTGGACGAGGTTCGCCGGCGATTCCACGATCGCCCTGCGGGTGCCCGCGGTGTTGGCGATGACCGTGGCCGCCGGGCTGCTCGCCGTGCTCGGCGCGGCGCTCGCCGACAGGCGGGCCGGCCTCTTCGCGGGGTTGCTCTTCGCGGTGCTCCCCGGCACCTCCCGCTACGGGCAGGAGGCCCGCCCGTACGCGCTGGCCACCATGCTCGCGGTGCTCGCCACGCTGCTGCTGGTGACCGCGCTGCGCCGGCCGAGCTGGCCCCGCTGGGCCGGCTATGCAGCCGCCGTCACCGCGCTCGGTCTGATCCACCTGATCGCGCTGACGCTGCTCGCCGCGCACGCGCTTGTCGTCCTGGTCGCCTGGTGGTGCGGCCCGGCCGGGGCGGGCGTCGCCACCCGGGACCAGCCCGCCGCCAATCGGGACCGTCCCGCCGCCGGACGGGATCGGCGGTTGTGGTGGTGGGTGGTTGCCGTGGTACCGGTCGCGCTGGTGGCCGGTCCGCTGCTGGTCAAGGCCCGGACCCAGCAGTCCCGGCAGCTGAACTGGGTCCACCTGGCCCGGCTGGACGATCTGAGCGCGCTGCCCGGGGGCGTGGCCCAGAGCGGTGTGGTGGGCGGCCTGCTGGTCGGCGTCGCCGCGCTCGGTGTGGCCCGGCTCGGGCGGCGCGCCCTGCTGCCGCTGAGCGCGGTGCTGCTGCCGGTGCTGCTGCTCTTCGCCGCGGGTGCGGTCGTACCCCTGTGGGTGCCCCGCTACCTGGTCTTCGTGGTGCCCTTCGCCTGCCTGCTGGCCGGCGCGGCACTGGACGCGGTGGCCGCGCCGGCCGCGCTGGCCGTGGTGGTCCTGGCCGGCCTGCTCGGCCTTCCCGACCAGGCCGCGCTACGGCGGACCCACGAGTGGCCGCGCAGCGCGCCGGTGGACTACGCGGGCGCGGCGCGGGTCATCGCCGAGGGGCAGCGGCCGGGGGACGCGGTGGTGTACTCCCCCAGGCACAGCTGGCTCTTCCTCGACCTGGGCATCGAGTACCACCTGGGTGATCCGCCGCGCGACGTGCTGGTCACCGAGGACGATGTGCGCCGGGGTGACCTGTGGGCCGCGGAGTGCCCCCAGCCTGCGCAGTGCCTGGCCGGCACGGCACGGGTGTGGCTGGTCGTCGCCGGCCGGCACGCCGAGCCGCTGGCCACCGTCTCCGGCGCCAAAGGGGACGCGCTGCGCGAGGACTTCACCGTCGCGCGGGTCTGGCAGCGCCAGGGCCTCACCGTGGCCCTGCTGAGCAGCCGCCCCGGCCGCTGACCCGGCGCAGCCTGACGGCGGCCCGCAGCCCGGCACGCCGGACCGAGGCCGTCAGCCAGGCGGTCGGAACGGGCGGCTCCGGCGGCGGCCACCAGGCGGCGGGTCAGGTTACGCGCGGCCGTCGTGGGCGTTGCGGGCCAGCGGAACGACGAGCACCGCCTCGGTGCCCCCGTTGGCGCCCGCGCGCAGTTCGATGGTGCCGCGCAGCTCCCCGGTGACCAGCGCCCGGACGATCTGAAGGCCGAGCCGGCTGCCGCTCTCGGCGTCGAAGTCCGGTGGCAGCCCACGCCCGTTGTCGGCCACCGAGACGTGCAACATCTTGCGGAACCGGTGCGCCGAGACGACCACCTCCGGCCGCACCGACGGGTCGACCTCGGGGACGGCGGCAGGCACCACGTCCGTGGCGGGCCCGGAGGGCTCCTCCGCCTCGTCCGAGGGTGGGAAGCCGTGCTCGACGGCGTTGAGCAGCAACTCGTTGAGGACCATCACCAGCGAGGTGGCGATCTCCGCCGGCAGCACACCGAAGCTGCCCCGCCGGCGCATGCCCACGCTCACCTCGGTCGCCGCGACCTCGGTGGCCGCGCTCGCCACCCGGTCGACGATGCCGTCGAACTCGACAGCCTCGTCACTGGACATGGAGAGCGTCTCGTGCACCAGGGCGATCGAGGCGACCCGTCGTACCGACTCCTCCAACGCGACGCGGGCCTCCGGCATGGACACCCGGCGGGCCTGCAACCGCAGCAGCGCGGCCACCGTCTGGAGGTTGTTCTTCACCCGGTGGTGGATCTCCCGGATGGTGGCGTCCTTCGTGATCAGCGCCCGGTCCCGGCGACGGACCTCGGTGATGTCCCGGACCAGCACCAGCGCGCCGATCGGCACCCCGGCGGGCATCAGCGGCAGCGCCCGGGTGAGCATCGTGGCCCCGCGCGCGTCGATCTCCCGCCGGGGTGGCGCCTCCCCGCGGAGCGCGGCCAGGATGCCGTTCGCCGCCTCGGTGCCGTCCAGCGGATCACCGGCCAGCCGCCGGTGAAGCGCGGCCAGGTCCTCCCCCACCAGGTGGGAGGCGTGGCCCAGGCGGCGGTACGCGGACTGCGCGTTCGGGCTCGCGTAGGTGACCTTGCCGCCGGCGTCGAGCCGGACCAGGCCGTCACCCACCCGGGGCGCGGAGGTGGTCTCGCCCGGGTGCCGGGGCGGCGGGAAGGTGCCGTCCGCGATCATCTGGGCCAGGTCGTCGGCGGTGGTCAGGTAGTTCAGCTCCAGCTGGCTGGGGGTACGCGCGGTGGAGAGGTTGGTGTCCCGCCCCACCACGGCGATCACCTCGCCGGCCTCACCCTCGGCGGTCCGCAGCCGGACCGGGATCGCCTCGTGCCGGGCCGGCACGTCGCCGTACCAGACCGGGTCGCCCTCGCGCCAGATCCGGGCCTGCGAGTACGCCACCCCCAGGTGCGCCACCTCCGGTCCGCCGACGATCCGCCCCACCTGGTCGTCCTGGTACGCGGTGGGGGCGGTCGTCGGGCGGACCTGCGCGACGCAGAGGAATGTGCCGTCCGCGTCGACCGGCACCCAGAGCAGCAGGTCGGCGAAGGACAGGTCGGACAGCAGCTGCCAGTCGCCGGCGATCCGGTGCAGGTGGTCGATGTCGGCCGGACGGAGACGGGTGTGCTCCTCGGCGAGGTCGCGCAGCGTGGACACGGGGACCAGCGTGCCACGCCACGCCTCACATCGTCGCGGTGACCTTCTTCAGGCCGCGCGGCGCGTCCGGATCCTCGCCCCTGGTGAGCGCCAGCGCCAGCGCGAGGCGCTGCAACGGCAGGATGTCCAGCAGCGGGGCGTACCGTTCGTCGACCTCGGGAACGGCGAGCCGGGTCGCGCCCGAAACGTCTGCGGAGCCCACCACCACCACGTCGGCGCGGCGTTCGCCGAGGCGGGGCAGCACCTCCCCCATCGACCGGCCACCGGGGCCGGAGCCGACCACGGCGAGCACCGGCACCTCCGGGTCGGTCATGGCCAGCGGCCCGTGCAGCAGGTCGGCGCCGGAGAAGGCGAGCGCCGGCAGGTACGACGTCTCCATCAGCTTCAGCGCCGCCTCCCGGGCGGTCGGGTACGCGTACCCCCGGCCGGTGGTGACCAGTTGCCGGGCGAAGCGGTAGCGCGGCGCGAGCCGGGCCGGGGTGTCGTCGGCCAGGGTGCGGGCGGCCAGGTCGGGTAGCGCGGCGAGCGCCTCCCGTTCGGCGGCCGGGAGTACGCCGTCGCCGGCCCGGACGCCCTCGACCAGCATCAGCAGGGCGAGCAGTTCGGCGGTGTACGTCTTGGTGGCGGCCACCGCCCGTTCGTGGCCGGCGGCGATGTCGATGCTCAGTTCGGCCACGTCGGCCAGCGGCGAGTCCGGGGCGTTGGTCACCGCGAGGGTCAGCGCGCCGGAGGCCCGGGCGGCGCGCAGCACCTCGGCCAGGTCGGGTGAGCCGCCACTCTGGCTGACGCCTACGACAAGCGCGTCGGACAGGTCGGGGCGGGCGCCGTAGAGGGTGACGACGCTGGGCGAGGCGAGCCCGGCGGGCAGGCCGAGCCGGATCTCGGTGAGGTACGCCCCGTAGAGGGCGGCGTGGTCGGAGGTGCCGCGAGCGGTGAAGACCACGTGCCGCGGGCGGCGTTCGGCAACTGCTGCCGCGACCCGGGCGATCTCCCCGGCGTTGGCGGCGGACAGCAGACGCTCGTAGCCGGCCGGCTGCTCATCGATGTCGGCGGCCATCCCGGCCCCTGCACGTGTCACTGACACTCCCCTCCTGCGCGGTTGCCGCGCGTTTCCTGCTCAGTCTTGCACCTTTCAAGGCAACCGAGCAATCGAACGAGCAGTAGTGCGCAGTTGATCACCTAATCATCCCAATATCAACTACAGTTGGCCCGCTCTGTCAGCTGCACCTGCGACGAGAGGACACCGTGCCCGAGGGAAGGGACGACCCCGCGCTCTCCGCGACGGAGGAGCTGGCCCTTGCCCGGCTGGCGCTGGACGAGGGCGACCTGCACCACGCCGCCGGCCACCTCGCCGGCGCGCTGGCCCGCGCACCCACCCTGCCGGAGGTGCACGAGACGCTCGCCCGCCTGGCCGCCACCAGCGGAGGCGGGCTCGACCTCTTCCCGATCAACCACCACACCTTCGTCGGCGCGGTCGTCGCCCGCGCCCACCTGCTGGCTGCCACCGGCCGTCCCGCCGAGGGGCTCGAACTGCTGGCCGCCGCGACCGGGTACGCCCCCGGCACCGAGTGGGCCGCCGTTCCCTGGGTGACCACACCCGAACTCGCCGAGCGGCTCGACCCGGAGCACACCGCCCGGATCCTCATGCAGGTCTGCTCCGCGCTGCCCGACCCGGTGCCCCGGATCGGTCGGGCGGCCCTGGCGCCGTACCTCACGCTTGCCCGCAACGCGGTCACCGTCCGCCCCGACCACGGCCTGCTGCTGGGCGCGGCGTCCGCGCTGGCCCGGCGCCTCGGCGAGGTCGCGCTGGCGATCCGGTGGGCCGCCCGGGGCGTACGCACGCAACCGTCGAAGATGGGCGAGGTCTGGCTCGGGTACGCGTACCGCAGCGCGGGCCGGACCCGCGACGCCCTCGCGGCCCTCAACCGGGCCGTCGCGCTCGACCCCGACGACCTCGCCGTCTACGCGGACATCGCCGGCACCCTCGCCGAGACCGGCCGGCTCGACGAGGCGTTGGAGTGGACCGAGCGGGCACTGGCCAAGGACCCGTCGTTCGACTGCGCGGTGCACACCGCCCACCGCCTGCGGCATCAGCGCGACGGCGACCTGGCCCACCTCGTCGCGCTCGCCGACTTCGTCAGGGACCACCCGGACGACAGCCACGAGCACGGCGACCTGGCCCAGTGCTGTCGGGGCCGGCCCTGGCTCGGGCAGCTCACGCCCGCCGGTGGCCCGCTCATCGACGCGATGCGCCGGGCGGTGGCCGACGACGACAACGGCATGGGCAGCGCGGTCCGGTTGGCGGCGGCCGCGCCGCCGAGCGCCGTGCGGACTGTCACGTCGACGGCGCCCGGGCTACGGATCGAGATCACCGGCACGCCGGAGCCGGACCCGCGCGAACCCCGCCGGGCGTCCGCCCAGCGGTTGTGGGACTACGCGGACAGCGTCCCGACGCCCGCGCTGCCGGAGCCCTCGGCGGCGGCGGTCGAGCGGATCGGGCAGGTCGCTCACCCGGCGTGGCCGCATCCCCCGGCTGCGTACGACGCGGCGGTCGGCCTGGCCGGCCTCGACGCGGCCGATCTGCTCGGCCTGCTGGTGCACCCGCCGGCGGCGCCCGCCAACGCGGTGGGCCGGCTGCTGGCCGCGCACGACCCGTCGGTCTGGGTACGCGGCGTGCAGGTGTGGGCGTGCCTGGGCCTGCTGCACCACCGCACCGACGAGCCGTGGGACACCTCGACGCGACGCCGGGTGCTGGTGGACCTGGTCTGGGGCGTGGAGGACTGGATCACGGAGGCGGCGCTGTTCGCCCTGGTCACCGCCGCCTGGGTGGATCCGCAGGTACGGCCGGACGTGGCACGCGTGGTGGCTGAACGGCTGGCCGACGTGGTGGCGGTGGCCCGGGTCCGCCCGGTGCCGATCGCCACCTCGCTGGCCCACCTGGCCCTGGCCACCCCGACGCTCGACGGGGGGACGACCGCCCTCGCCGCCGGTCTGCTCCGCGCCGGGACCGGCGTTCCCCGCCCGCGCAACCCGCTGCACCGCCTCTGGCGTCGCCTCACCCGACCCCTCCGCCGCCCCTGAGCACCGGGCGTGCCCGGGGCTGGCCCTCGCACCGCCGGCCGGCCCTACGCGGTCATCGGCCGCCCGTCCGGCGCTCTGCCACGGCGGCGTCGAACCAGTCCCGCAGGTCCTCGGCAGCGGGCGGGACGCGCGGGTTCCCCGGGTCGGGGTTGCGCAGGTAGTAGACCTTCCCGAGAAGCGGCTTCAGCGCGGTGACCGGCTCCAGGTCGCGGCCCGGCCCGGCCAGCACCGCCTGACCTTCGTACAGGTATCCCCGGGTTTCTCCGCGCCCGATTTGCCAGCTCAACCCGGGTACGGCGTGGCGCACACACTCCACCGCGTAGAACGAGACCGCGTCAATCAGCGCGAGGGACTCGTCCGACCAGATGTGCGGCGCGAGGAGCGGGCTGCGCCCGTACCACATCGGCAGGACAGCGTCCGTCGGGCGCTGGAAGACACTCCCGTCCTCCAGTACGACCTTCTCCCGGGGAGCGTCGGCTGGGCGCGATTCGAGCCGGCCGATGGCCCAGCCCCAGAGCGGGGCCAGGCTCTCCCGGGAGAAGTCGAGCCTCTGCGGGCCACCGGTCCTGGTGGCCTCGGCGTGCAGCCAGGCGAGCCGCTGATCCCCGGCGGCGAGGTAGCGCCGCAGGTAGTCCTCGGCGGACTCGGCGATGCTCCCGAGGACCATCCCGGTGGGCGTTCGGCCGTCCTCGTCGGGGGAGATCAGGTCGAGCACCTGGCGGAGCGGCGCGCCCGTGACGTCACCCTCCTCGACGACGAAGCGACCGCGGGTCGCCTGCGCCAGTTCCTGCAGCACCTCGACGACCGGGGTCACCGCAGCTCGGAGTCCTGCGGCCGGCCCGAGCGGGTGGGCGTCCCAGATCGAGACCACCAACTCCCGCACGCCGGTCTCGCCCGGGTGGACGAACCATTGCATGCTGATTCGCTCGCCGTCCCGGACCAGTTCGGCGTACTTCCCGGCGGCAACGCCCTGGTGTAGCTCCGGATCGTCGCCCAGCAGCCTGCTGAGCAGGGAGACCACCGTCCCCCTGCTCAGCTCGACCCCGGACGGGACAACGCCCATCTCCAGACTCACTGCACTACGCCTCGCTGGGTGCGTGGATCGTGAAATCGATGTTGTTGTTCTTCAAGCACTCCAACAGTGGCGGGTGGATACCGATGCTGTTGTATGAGGCGCTCGCGAAGAAGTGCCAATGTACCCTCTTGACGTCCTGGCCGTGGACCTTCCTGCCCTCGTCAGTGGTGATCCAGGCGTCCTTGAGGCACTCGTCGATCAGGCTCTCGGTCCAGGTGGGAACACCGGTCTTGACCTCGTGCAACGTCAGCGAGCCGTCGGCGGCGTCCTCCTCCGCGCAGTCGGCCTTGCGCCACTTGGACCCCGCCCGCGGGTAACCGGGCGTGTTCACCTGGTGCTGTGGCTTGCAGTTGCTCAGGAGCGTCTTCAGGTATTCCTCGCCAGCGGTGAAGTTCCACTGGGGCGGGACCGCCACGCCCGGCTTGTGGTTGGGCAGCTTCATCGCTTCCTCGATCGACTTCCACTTGGTGCGGTCGCCGCGGGACAGCTGGCGGATGTCGGCATCACTGAAGCGTGAGCGGCCAGCCAACGCGGTGAAGTTGAAGGTGGTGTCGCCGCTCTGAAGGTAGTTGTAGGTTTCGCCGAGGATCAGCTCGAGAGCCAGGTCCTTGACCGCGTCGGAGAGCTTGTCGTAGCGGGTGACGAACCGGACCACGCCGTCCATCCGGTGCAGGTACCGGAGCGCGAACTTGGCGACCTTGGCCGGGATCGCGACAGCGTCGCCCGCGTACGGGATCAGGCCGACGACGCTGAACCCGGCACTAACCCAGTCGCCGCGGATCGCGGCGGCCACGGCGTCCCGGATATCGGTGACCGCGCCGACGATCCAGCCGACGACCGGGATGAGGCTCAGGGCCCCGGAGCAGACGTTGCCCGCCAGCCACGCCATCGAGTCCCGCATCGCGAACTCGCCCGCGACCAGGCCCAGCGCGAAATCAGAGACGTACGTCCATTTGCTGATCTGCTCGTCCGGGCGGCCAGGGTCCAGGCCCTGGGACTCGGCGTTGGCGACCTCGTAGTCGTCACGCAGCCCATCGCCGTCGGAATCCTGACCGAGAGCGTTGATGCCCCAGTCGTTGACCTCCGTGCCATCGGACAGGCCGTCGCCGTCGCTGTCCACGTTGTTCTTGTCGGTGAGAACCTCGTCCTCCGCGATGTCGATGAGGCCATCGCCATCGGTGTCGCTGAGGTTCGGCGCCGGGACAATCGGTGGCACCGCGCCGGGGGCCGGCGGGGCACGCGGCTGGTCGGCGACCAGCGGGTTGCTGCCCCGCGCCACCTCGGTGCCGTCGTTGACGCCGTCGCCGTCGGTGTCGGGGTTGGTGGGTGAGGTGCCGAGATCCTGCTCCTGGAGGTTGGAGAGGCCGTCGTTGTCGATGTCCTCGGCGCCGTCGGCGATCGAATCCTTGTCGGTGTCGACCGCGTTCGGCATGGTCCAACCGGCGAGCTCGGTGATCTCGAACTTGTCGGTCAGACCGTCACTGTCGGAGTCGACCAGCAGCGGGCTGGCACCGAACCGCAGCTCCACCACGTCCACGACACCGTCGTTGTCGTGGTCGCCCTCGTAGGTGATGCCCAGCCGGGTCAGCACGTGGAAGCCGTTGCGCCAGGCGCTGCCGGCCCGGATCGTCGCGGGTTCCGGGTTGGCCTTGTAGAGCATGTCGTCGGCCTTGGCCAGGTCGACCTTCGCCGCCGCCAGGTCCGCGAACGCCTCAGTCAGCCCCGCTGGGGCGGGCGCGGGTGGCGGGCTGGCCCGGAACGGGCCGATGGTCGCCTCGGCGTCCTGGATCGCCGCGTCGGCGAGCAGCCGTACGCCGGTGAGCGTCTCCACCAGCGCACGAATGTGCGCTTGCTCCGCCTGCCCGTTCGGCGGGCTGGCGCCGGTCATCCGGCTCTTGAGGAACGACTCCAGGTGCTGGAGGTTGTCGAACGCGACCTCGCCGTTGGCGTCGCTGTCGAGCCGGGCACCGTCGAAGTAGCGGTTGCCGACATCCGCCAGCACCGGGCCGATCCGGCTGTCCCCGAGCCCGCCACCGACGTACGGGCGCAACGCCTCGGTGGCCTCGGTGATGTACAGCCGGGCGTCCCTCGTGTACTCAGCGGTAGGGATCTTCGCGACCTCCACCTGCCAGAGCGGCGTGTCGCTCGCCGTCGCTTCACCGCCGAAGATCGCCAGCTGCGCGACGATGGCCGTCGCCACCGCCGCCGCCAGACTCCTTCGTCGTAATCGTGCATGGATGCGCATAGACACTCCCGTCCCTCCGTTGTGGAGCATGGTGACGGAAAGTGCAGTAACGAGGATCGATGTCGTGTGCCCCCGCCAGCCTGCGCTAAGCATCAGCCGGCGTCAATCGTGGCTGCGCCCGGGCATGGGTTGGTTCGTCGAGGCCTACGTCACCCGGGAGGCCGCCGGAACAGCCATCCGAGCGAGACGGCGAGGAGCCGGCCGGGCGACGGACAGTCGCGGCACCCGCCGCCCACGGGGTGACGGCAACGGTAGGGGCGGGGGGGGGGGAACAGAGGACGCCGCGCCGGGACTGGCCCGACGCGGCGCGGCGACACCCCTGGGTCAGGCCACCGGGGCCTTGCCGAGGGCCACCTCGGCCTCCTCCTCCGGGGAGGCCTGCGGTGGGGCCTCGTTCGCCGTCCGCAGTGGGATCTCCTTGATGAACCAGGCGAGCACCGGGATGGCGATGGTGAACAGCACCGCCCAGAGGAAGACGTGCGAGATGGCGTCGGCGAGCCCACCGAGCACCAGCTCCCGCGCCTGGGCGGGCAGATCCTTGAGCATCTCCAGGTCCATCTCGGCGCCGGACTTCCCACCGAGCGCGCCGCCCGCGCTGGAGCTGGCCAGCCGGTTGGCGAAGATCGCGCCGAACAGCGAGATGCCGAACGAACCGCCGATCGACCGGAAGAAGGTGGCCGCGCCGCTGGCGGCACCCAGGTCCTTCTGCTCCACGCTGTTCTGCGCGATGAGCATCGAGGTCTGCATGAGGAAGCCCATGCCGACGCCGAGCACGACCATGTAGAGCGAGGACTGCAGCTTGCTGGTGCCCAGGTCGAGCTGGGTCAGCAGCGCCATGCCCGCGGTCATCACCACGCCGCCGATGATCGGGTACGCCCGGTACCTGCCGTTCTTCGTGATCGCCCGGCCGATGACCAGCGAGACGACGAGCATGCCGAACATCAGCGGCAGGAGCAGCAGACCGCTGTTCGTCGCCGACGCCCCCTGCACGGTCTGCTGGTAGAGCGGCAGGAAGTTCATCGCTCCGAACATCGCGAAGCCGAGCAGGAAGCCGATCACCGAGATCAGCGCGAAGTTGCGGTTGGCGAACAGCCCCAGCGGCAGGATCGGTTCCGGGACCCGGCGCTCGACCAGGCCGAACGCCACGAGGGCGAGCGCGGCCAGCACGGCCAGACCGAGGATCTGCGGTGAGGTCCAGTCGTACTGGTTGCCGCCCCAGGTGGTGATCAGCACGATCGCGGTGATGCCGACCGAGAGCAGCCCGGCGCCGAGCCAGTCGATCCGGTGCTCGGTGCGGTACTTCGGCAGGTGCATCGTGGTGATCAGCACGAGCAGCGCGACGCCGCCGAGCGGCAGGTTCACGTAGAACGCCCAGCGCCAGGAGAGGTGGTCGGTGATGAAGCCGCCGACCAGCGGGCCGGCCACCATGGCGATGGCCATGATGCCGGCGATCATGCCCTGGTAGCGCCCACGCTCGCGGGGCGGGACCAGGTCACCGATGATCGCCATCACGCCGACCATGAGGCCGCCGGCGCCCAGGCCCTGCACGGCCCGGAACGCGATGAGCTGGACCATGCCGTCCTGCGGGCCGCCGAACATGCCAGAGCCGGCCATGCCGCAGAGGGCCGAGCCGACGAGGAAGACGACCACCGAGGTCAGGAAGACCGACTTGCGGCCGTAGAGGTCACCGAGCTTGCCCCAGATCGGGGTGGAGACGGTGGTGCCCAGGACGTACGCGGTGACGACCCAGGTGAAGTGGTCGAGGCCGCCGAACTCGCCGACGATCCGCGGCAGCGCGGTGCTGACGATCATGTTGTCGAGCATCGCGAGCATCATCGCGATCATCAGACCGAACAGCACGACCCGTACGTTGGGTCGTGCGCCGGCCTGGGTTGCCTGAGTCATGGGTAAGCTCCCCCCGAGAGTTGCCGCACTTACTTGCCGCCCGGCTAGTCACCTTACTAGCCGCACGGTAAGTTGACGAGCAAGACCGGTCAACCCAATTGGAGGGCGTGGGTGAGCGAGAGCACAGGCGGGACGCGCGAGCGGATCAAGGCCGTCGCGCTCGAACTCTTCACCGAGCAGGGGTACGAGAAGACCTCGCTCCGGGAGATCGCCGAGCGGCTCAACGTCACCAAGGCCGCCCTCTACTACCACTTCAAGAGCAAGGACGACATCGTCGCCAGCTTCGTCGAGGACCGGCTGAAGCAGATGGACGAGCTGAACTCCTGGGCCGAGACGCAGCCGCCCACCCTGACCACCCGACGTGTGCTGATCTCCCGCTACGCCGACACGATGTTCGGCGGCGACATGCCGTCGGTGATGCGCTTCTTCGAGCAGAACCAGACAGTGCTCAAGAGCCTCTCCTCCGGCCAGCAGATGCGCGGCCGGCTGATGCAGCTCGCCAACGCGCTCTGCCGGGGCGACGACTCCCCCGCCGCGCAACTGCGCGCCGCCCTGTCGCTCTTCGCCGTGCACACCAGCTGGTTCGCCGTACGCGCGCCGGACCTGACCGACGCGGACCGCCGCCGGCTCGCGTTGGAGGTGGCCGACGAGCTGCTGGCCGCGATCGGCGGGGCGCCCGACGAGACGGCGGCCACCGCCAGCTCGGGCGGCACGCCCAGCTGACCGGCCGGGCCGGTCAGCCGCGGGGCAGCTCCAACCGCAGGCCGAGCAGGTCCACGCCCTCCACCGGCGACCAGTCCTTCTCCGGCGACCTGACGAAGCCGAGCCGCTCGTAGATCCGGTGCGCCGAGACGGCCATCCCGGCCCGGACACAGATCACCACTGCCGCACAGCCCAACCCGGTCGCGCGGTCCACGCACGCCCGGACCAGCGCCACGCCGACGCCACGCCCCTGCGCGGCCGGGTCGACAGCGAGCATCCGGAACTCCGCCTCGCCCGGCCCGGACAGCTCGGCGAACGGAGTGCCCGGCAGCACGAACGTGACCGAGCCCAGCACCGCGCCCGTCGCCTCGTCCACCGCGACAAGCACCTCGCCGCTGGCGGCCCGGGTCGACACGTCGGCCAGCACCACGCCGTACCCGTTCTCACCCTTGAGCTGACCGTCAGCCTCGTACGCGGCAACTGTCAGCCGCGCCACCGCCGGGAAGTCGACCGGCTCGGCGCGCCGGATCAGCAGGCCGGTCAACCGATCACCGCGATCAGGTCACCGTCCTGCACGACGTCACCCTCGTTCACGGCGAGCTGCTGGACGACCCCGTCGGACTCGGCGATGACCGGGATCTCCATCTTCATCGACTCGAGGATCACCAGGGTGTCACCCTCGGACACGGTGTCACCGGTCGTCGCGACGACCTTCCAGACGTTCGCCACCATCTCGGCGCGGATCTCCTCGGCCATGTCCAGGCCCTCCCTTTTCGCGATGTGCCTGCCGACGTATCCAATCATGCGGCGGTGGGACGCGGGTGCGGGAGCGGCGCGGCCGGTTGCCGGTGTCAGCCCTGCGGAAGGTGACGCGCGTCGGCCGCACTACCATCAGCGGGTCGGACCCGACGCCGGGCGGCCGGAGGGTGCACGGTCGCCGAGGTTGTGCGCACGACGGATCCGACCCATCACGAGGAGGTCAGCATGGCGAAGAAGTCCCGCAAGAAGAAGGCTCGTAAGAAGAGCGCCGCGAACCACGGCAAGCGTCCCAACTCCTGAGTCGGCGCGGCGGGCCGCACGGTCCGTCACCGATCAGCCCCGCACCCGGCGGACACCGGGTACACCGGTGGCCCGGGTCGACATCGACCCGGGCCACCGGCTTTCGTCAGTCGGATGGCGCGACGCTCAGTCGGCCAGCTCACGGGAGTCACTGGTCTCGAAGACCACCAGCTCGGTGAGCTTGACCCGCAACCGCTCGCGCAGCTCGTCCGGCGCGGTCTCGTTGCCGCAGCAACGGGCGACAAGCGCGCGGACCTCCTGCTCCAGCCCGTACTCGCGCAGGCACGGCCCGCACTCGTCGAGGTGGTGCCGGATCAGCGTCCGCCGCTCGTCGGCGCACTCCAGATCCAGGTAGAGGTAGACCTCCGCGAGCACCTCACGGCAGTCCGTCTCGTGCGGCTCCCCACAGCTCACGTCACACCTCCCGGCCGGCAGCGGCAGCGGTCGAGCCCTTCGACGAGCGGGCGGCACTGAAACCCCGCTCCGAGGCGTAGCGCTCGAGCAGCTTCCGCAGATTACGACGGCCCCGGTGCAGACGCGACATCACGGTGCCGATCGGCGTACCCATGATGTCCGCCACCTCCTTGTAGGAGAAGCCCTCGACGTCGGTCAGGTAGACCGCCAGACGGAACTCCTCGGGCAACTGCTGGAGGGCTTCCTTGACGTCGCTGTCCGGCAGCCGGTCGAGCGCCTCGGTCTCCGCCGAACGCAGACCGCTGGAGGTGTGCGACTCGGCCTCGGCGAGCTGCCAGTCGGTGATCTCCTCGGTGGGCGCCTGGATGGGCTGGCGCTGCCGCTTGCGGTAGGAGTTGATGTAGGTGTTGGTCAGGATCCGGTAGAGCCAGGCCTTCAGGTTGGTGCCCTGCTCGAACTGGTGGAAGGCGGCGTACGCCTTCAGGTAGGTCTCCTGGACCAGATCCTCGGCATCCGCCGGGTTGCGTGTCATTCGCAGCCCAGCAGCGTAGAGCTGATCGACGAATGGCATCGCGTCCCGCTCGAAGCGGGCCCTGCGCTCGTCCGTCTTCTCGGTGGTCAACCGCACATCCCCTCGCGTCGGATGCTTTCTCGCCGAGGATACGCGCACGGACGTGACCACAGATTCACTTCCGGCTGGTGTGCCCGTGCTCACCGCTCCCACCCCGCCCGGTTCCACCGTCGCGGGCCACTCCGGAGCGTCCAGCAGCCGCTTGAGCTGCCGGGCCTCCCGTTCGTCCCGTTCCCGGATCCGTGTCTCGGTCGGCACCGGTCACCCCCCTCGAAAAAGTCGTCCGGGGGTAGTAACGCGGGACGGCGGGTGGGGCATTCCGTCCGACTCTCCCCGTTCCTGGTCCCGGCCCCGACGGGCGGCCGGCGCTGGGACCAGGAAGGGCCTGGGAGGGTTGGCACCTCCCGCCCGAATCGGTCCGGTGGCACCATCGGATGCAACGACCCGCGCCCGGCACCGGACACGGTTCTCCCGAGCGCCCGGGCCGGTTCAGTCGGCCGTCCAGCCCCGGGCGCGCAGCCAGTCCCGCACCACGTCCGCCGTGCCGGCCGGATCCCGCCGCAGGTCGTGCGTCTCCCCCGGCCGGGTCACCACGTGCGCCGACGGCCCCGGCTGCGGCACCCCGAACGGGTCCCGGTCGCCGTTGACCACGAGCGTCGGCAGGCCGGTGTCCAGTTCGGCGGCCCGCGAGCGTTCCGGACGGCCGGGCGGGTGCAGCGGAAACGCCAGCGCGACGACACCGGCCGCCCCCACCGCGTGGGCTGTCCGGCAGGCCACCCGCGCGCCGCTGGAGCGCCCGCCGACCACAAGTGCCGGCGGGTCCGGGTACCTGTCGCGGACGGCGGCGAGCACCGCCGTCCAGGCCTCGTCGAGGTGGCCGGCGGGGGCCGGCGCGCGTCGGCCGGCGACCCGGTAGGGCTGGGTCACCCGGACCACCGCCACGCCGGCCGAGACCGCCGCGTCGCGTACCGCGAGCAGGTCGGGCGAATCCACGCTGCCGCCCGCACCGTGCCCGAGCACCAGCAACGCGGCGGCCGGCCGGGCCGGCAGGTCGGTGTCGATCCGCGCCGGACCGCGCGGGGTGTCTATCTGGTCGCTGAGCGGCACCGGCCCATTCTGCGCCGCTCCGATGCCGATCGGGTGGCGACCGGGCCGATGGTCAGCTCAGCGGGACCAGGGTGAGCAGCCGGTCCCGTACCGGTGGGCCGGCCTCGTCGGCGGCGGCCGGGTCGGGTTCGACCTCGCCGCGCCACGCGACGAGCATCGCCCGCCGTTCCCGGGGCGTGGTGGCGCCCCACACCCCGTGGCAGTCACCGACCTCCAGCGCCCAGGCCAGGCAGGACCCCTGCACGTCGCATGTTCGGCACAGTGCGACGGCGGCGTCCGCCGGCTCGTTCGGCGCTGGAAAGAACGTCTCCGGATCGACGCTCTGACATGTGCCTCTGGTGCGCCACGCGTCGTCCTGTCGCCGCTCCCGCAAGGCTCTCAGCAGTCTCGGATCTCGCCGCGCCGCAGCCACCTCGTGCGGGCGGGGCATACGTGCCCGTGTCATCCACCCACCTCCCCCGTGGGACCGGCAAGATCGGTGGATGTCGTCCGCCCCGTGCGAATCGACACCCACTACCGGCGCTGTGTTCTATCGCACTTGTGCGCGCCGAAACAAGGGGCTGACGGGAACATGACCGAACGGCCGGGAGACGAATAGCGCGCAACCCTGCCAAATCGGCACCCGACGATGCGTGAACGTCAGAACAGAGTCAGCTCCTGCGGCGCCGGACCCACAGGCACCCGCGCGGTCAACCGCGGACCGTCATTGCGGACGTCGCCCACCGCCGGACCCACAGGACGGATCTCCAGACCGGCCAGCCAGTCCGACGGCGGTGGGGCGAGCAGGCGCTCCGGCTCGTCCGTCGGCTCCAGCCACGACGACCACCGGTCCGCGGGCAGCAGCACAGGCATCCGGTCGTGCACCTCGGCCAACTCGCCGAGCGCCGCCGTCGTCAGCACGCTGAAGGTCAGCCGGCTGTCCGCGCCGGACTCCCAGACCGACCAGATGCCGGCCAGCGCGAGCACCGATCCGTCGGCGGGGGTCATGAAATACGCCTGCCGGCCGCCGTCGGGAAGCCGGACCCACTCGTACCAGCCATCGGTTGGAACCAGGCAGCGGCGACGGGCGAACGCCCGGGCGTACGCCCGGCTGGTGGCCACCGTCTCCGCCCGCGCGTTGATCATGCGGGCCGCCCCGGCCGCCGAACGGGACCAGTGCGGCAGAAAGCCCCAACGGCCCACGCACAGGCTGCGGTGCCCCTCCGGGGTCACCCGGACCAGCGGCACCGGGTCGGTCGGCGCGACGTTGTGATCCGGCCCGACCCCGCCGTCGGTGTCGTCGGACGACTCGAACAGCGCGCTCAGTTCGCCGGAACTCCGGGTCGTCGCGTACCTGCCACACATGACACACACGCTAGTCCGTCGGACGCCCGGTCGGCTGTCCCGCCAACCGGGAGTACGACAGCCGGTTCCCGCCGCCGACCGGCCTGCGCGGCAGAATGTAACCGTGGGGAATCTGACCGCGACCCGGCCGCCGCAGCCGTGGACCGCACCTACCGCGTCCGACCCGGTGGCGGCGACACTGCGCCTGCCCGGCTCCAAATCGATGACCGCCCGTGCCCTGGTGCTCAGCGCCCTGGCCGCCGGCCCGTCGACGCTGGCCCGGCCGCTGCGCGCCCGCGACACCGAGTTGATGGCGGCCGGCCTGCGGGCGATGGGGGCGCACGTCTCGATCAGCGACGACGAGCGCTGGCTGGTCCGACCGCACCCGCTGGCCGGCCCCGCGCACGTCGACGTGGGCCTGGCGGGCACGGTGATGCGGTTCGTGCCGCCGGTGGCGGGCCTGGCCGACGGGCAGGTCACCTTCGACGGCGACCCGTACGTCCGCACCCGACCCCTCGGTCCACTGGTCGGCGCCCTGCGCTCGCTGGGCGTCCGGATCGACGTCACCGGCTCCGGCAGCCTCCCGCTGACCGTGCTCGGCACCGGCCGGATCACCGGCGGCGAGGTGGTGATCGACGCGTCCGCCTCCAGCCAACTCGTCTCCGGGCTGCTGCTGGCCGCCCCGCGCTTCGACAGGGGTGTCGTGGTGCGCCACGTCGGGCCGCCGGTGCCGTCCGCGCCGCACCTGCGGATGACCGTGCAGATGCTGCGGGCCGCCGGCGCGGCGGTCGACGACACCACCCCCGACGTGTGGACCGTCGAGCCCGGCCCGCTCAGCGGGCGCGGCTGGGAGATCGAACCGGACCTCTCCGGAGCGGTGCCGTTCTTCGCCGCCGCCCTGGTCACCGGCGGTGAGGTGACCCTCCAGGGCTGGCCGCATGGCGGCATGCAGCCGGTCGAGCAGCTCCGTTCGCTGCTGCAACGGATGGGCGGCGAGGTCAGCCTCTCCACCGACGGGCTGACCGTGCGGGGCACAGGCGTGGTGCACGGCCTGACCGCCGACCTGTCCGACGTCGGCGAGCTGACCCTCGTGCTGACCGCGCTGGCCATGCTTGCCGACTCGCCGTCGGTCTTCACAGGCGTCGGGCACATCCGGGGCCACGAGACCGATCGGCTCGCCGCGCTCGCGCGCGAGTTCGGCGCGCTCGGGGCGGACATCACCGAGACACCTGACGGGTTGGAGATCCGGCCCCGCCCGCTGCGCGGCGGGATCTTCCACACCTACCACGACCACCGGATGGCACACGCCGCAGCGGTGGCCGGGCTCGCCGTGCCCGGCATCGAGGTGGACGACGTGGGGTGCACCTCCAAGACCATGCCCGAGTTCCCGGCACTATGGTCAGCGATGGTGACCGGCAAGAACTGACGCGAGAGAGAGGGCAGGTCCTGGCGACCAGACGGCGGGAGTACGACGAGGACGACGTACGGGTCCGACCCGGCAAGTCGTCGCGCCCGCGTACGCGCACCCGCCCGCAGCACGCCGACGCCGTGGACGGGTTCGTCATCGCTGTAGACCGGGGGCGCTACACGTGCGTGCTGTCCGGGGCCGAGCGCGGCGTGGTCGGCGCCGACCTGCCCACTGTCACCGCGATGCGGGCCCGCGAGCTGGGCCGCAAGTCGGTGGTGGTGGGTGACCGGGTCAGCCTGGTCGGGGACACGTCGGGCGCCGAGGGCGCTCTGGCCCGCATCGTCCGGATCGCCGAGCGCCGCTCGGTGCTGCGCCGCACCGCCGACGACGACGAGACCACCGCCGAGGGCCGGCTGGAACGCGTGGTGGTGGCGAACGCGGACCAGTTGGTGATCGTGAGCGCGTTGGCCGATCCGCCGCCACGTACCGGGTTCATCGACCGTTGCCTGGTGGCCGCGTACGACGCGGACGTCGAGCCGCTGCTCTGCCTCACCAAGGCCGACCTGGCCGGGCCGGAGGAGGTGCTCGGCTACTACACCGAGCTGGAGCTGCCGTACGTGCTCAACCGCCCGGACTCGGACCTGGACGCGCTCCGTGCGCTGCTGAGCGGCAAGGTGTCGGTGATGGTCGGGCACTCCGGGGTGGGCAAGTCGACGCTTGTCAACCGCCTCGTTCCGGACGCGCTGCGCGCGGTGGGCGTGGTGAGCGCGATCGGCAGGGGGCGGCACACGTCCACAAGCGCGGTGGCGCTGCGGCTGCCACCGGTGCCGGGCGTCGACACCGACCCGGGCTGGATCATCGACACCCCGGGGATCCGCAGCTTCGGGCTGGCGCACGTCTCGGCCGACAGCCTGCTGCACGGCTTCCCCGACCTGGTCGAGGGCACCGTCGACTGCCCACCGAACTGTCCGCACACCGCCGACGAGACCGACTGCGGGCTGGACGCCTGGGTGGCCGCCGGCAAGGCCGACCCGCG
The DNA here is from genome assembly GCF_042898105.1 of Micromonospora sp. NPDC000663. Taxonomy (NCBI): domain Bacteria; kingdom Bacillati; phylum Actinomycetota; class Actinomycetes; order Micromonosporales; family Micromonosporaceae; genus Micromonospora; species Micromonospora sp. NPDC000663. The sequence goes on along the minus strand of NZ_JBIAYR010000006.1, from coordinate 17,298 downwards.
CCGGCTGGCGTCGTACCGCCGCTTGCTCGCCTCCCGGGCGGGCGACGGCGACGCGCGCGGCGACACCGACCAGCGCGGGCCCGGCGAGGGTGACAGGCGCGGGCCCGACGAGTGACCCGCCGGGCGTCGGCTAGGTTGCCGGCATGACCGGGTACGCCGACGACCTCGCCCTCGCCCACCTGCTCGCCGACCGGGCGGACGCCATCTCCACGGCCCGGTTCCGCGCTCTCGACCTGCGGGTGGAGGCGAAGCCCGACCTGACTCCCGTCTCCGACGCGGACACCGCGGTGGAGCGGGAGATCCGCGCCCTGCTTGCCGAGCACCGGCCGGCCGACGGGCTGCTCGGCGAAGAGTACGGCGCACAGCCGGCCAGCGGCCCCGACGACCGTCGATGGATCGTCGACCCGATCGACGGGACGAAGAACTTCGTCAGGGGTGTGCCGGTCTGGGCCACCCTCATCGCGCTGTACGACGGTGAGCGCCCGGCTGTCGGTGTGGTGTCCGCGCCGGCGCTGGGCCGACGCTGGTGGGCCAGCGCGGGCGGGGGCGCGTACGCCGGTCCGGGGCCGGCCGCCGGCACGCGGATCGGTGTCTCGGCGGTGCGTCGGATCCAGGACGCCAGCGTCTGCTACTCGTCGCTGACCGGGTGGGAGAGCGCCGGGCGGCTCGACGCGATGCTCGATCTGATGCGGGCCAGTTGGCGCAGCCGCGCGTACGGCGACTTCTACGGCTACATGCTGCTGGCCGAGGGTGCACTCGACGTGATGGCCGAGCCCGAACTGTCGCTGTGGGATGTGGCGGCGCTGGTTCCGATCATCACGGAGGCGGGTGGCACGGTCACGGATCTGCACGGTCGACAGTCGCCGACCGGCGAGCCGGGCACGGAAAGCAGCGTGGTCGCCACCAACGGTGCGCTGCACGCCGACATCCTCACCCGGCTGCATCGACCAGCCGAGCGCTGACCCCCGGCAACCTCTATCCTCGCCAGGTGGTCTCCTCCGGCTGGTGTTTTCTCGCGGCGATGATCGTCGCGTACGGCTTCGCCAACCTGCTCCAGTCGGTGGCCGCGGCCCGCACAACGGTCCACCACACCTTCGATCCGGGTCTGCTGCTGCGGCTGGCCGGGCACCGCACGTACCTGATCGGGTTGGGCTGCCAGATCGGCGGTTTCGTGCTCGCCTTCCTGGCCCGAAGGGATCTGCCCCTGTTCCTGGTGCAGGCCAGCGTGGCCGCCGGGCTCGGGGTGACGGCGATTCTCGGCGTGGTGGTGCTGAAGTGGCGGTTGCCGGTGGCCGAGGTGGCGCTGCTGGCCCTGCTCTTCGGAGGGATCACCGCGCTGGTGCTGTCCGCCCGTCCGGCGCCGTCGAAGCAGCTCGGCACGGCCGGCTCGGTGGCGCTGCTGGTGGCGCTGGGTGTCATCGCCGTGGTCGGTGTCTTCGCCGTCCGGCTGCACGGGGCGCCCGGGTCGGTGGCGCTCGGTTCGCTGGCCGGGCTGGCCTTCTCCTCGGCGGCGGTGGCGGCCCGCCCGCTGGCCTCCGCGCCATCCGCCGAGGCGTTCCTCGCCGATCCCCTGTTCTACCTGCTGATCGCCCACTCGATCGTCGGGCAGCTGCTGCTGGGCCTTGCCATGCAGCGGGGCTCGACGACCGCGGCTGTCGCCGCGATGGACGCGGCCGGGGCGGTACCGGCGGCGATCGTCGGCCTGCTGCTGCTCAACGACAAGATCTGGCCCGGACGGGAGTGGCTGGCCGCTGTGGGTTTCCTGGTCACCCTGACCGCGGTGATCGGGCTGACCCGGTACGCGCAACCCCAGCAGCACCGCGCGGCGCCGCGCCGCCGGGATCCGGCAATGGTCGGCGCCGGGCGACCCGTCTGACCGGCGCCTCCCGGCGTCACGCCTCGACCGGCTTGCGCCGGCTCACCACCCGCTCGTAGAGGCGCTCCAACGCGCCAGCCGTCCGGTCCCAGGTGTAGCTGCTGCGGACCCGGTCCACCGCCGCGTGGCCGTACGCGAACCGGCCGGCGTTGTCGGTCAGCAGCCGGCGCAGCGAGACCCCGAGTGTCCGCACGTCGCCGGGGGGCACCAGCCGACCGGTGACCTCGTCGACGACGGCGTCCGCCAGGCCGCCCATCGCGTAGCCGACCACGGGCACCCCGCAGGCCATCGCCTCCAGCGACACCCGGCCCGCCGAGGAGTAGTGCGGCGTGCAGGCCACCACGTCCGCCGACCGGTACCAGGTGGCCATCTGGTCGTGTGGCACCGCGCCAACGAGGCGTACCTGGTCGGCCACCCCGACCTGCTCGGCCAACTCCCGCAGCCGACGCGCCTCCGCGTGGTTGACCAACGCCTCGGCAGGTGGCCCGCCGGCGATCACCAGTTCGGCGTCGCCGACCAGCCGCATCGCCCGGATCAGGTCCTCCTGCCCGTGGCCTGGGGAGAGCCCGCCGACGGAGAGGATCCGCGAGCGTTGCTCGCGCGGCGCGGCCTCACCGTCGGGGTGGAACTGCTGGGTGTCCACCCCGGCCGGCACCATCGCCACCAGGCTGCGTTGCAGGCCCATCCGGGTCAGCTCGTCCACCTCGTCGTTGCACTGGGCAACCGCGATGTCCACCGCCCGGGTCAGTGCCCGCTCCAGCGGGATGCGCTGCCCCGGGCCGTCGTACCTGCCGCCCAGGTGTCGCAGCTGCTCGACGCCGAGTGAGTGGAACGTCTGTACCACCGGGATGTCGGTCTCCCGCACGGCGTGCGCGGCGGCCAGCCCCCCGACCCAGTAGTGCCCGTGCACCACCTCGGGTCGCCAGGCGCCTGCCCACTCGTCGGTCAGCCAGCGGCCGAACGCCGTGACGTGCGGGATCAGCTCGGCGGTGGGCAACGGGGTGGGTGGGCCGGCGGACACCCGGTGCACCTGGTAGCCGTCGACATCCGTGGTGGCCGGCAGCTCCGGGTCGTCCCGACGCTCGTAGATCCGGACATCGTGGCCTCGGCCGGCCAGCTCGGCGGCGACCCGCGCGATGTGCTGTTGGGTACCGACCGGCGGGCCGTCGGCGTGCCGGTACGAGCTGGTGTGCGCGCAGACGAGGCCGACGCGCATGGGTCACCTCCCTGCGATCTTTTCCTCGGCGGTGGTCCTCCCGGTCAGAGCGTCCCATTAACCCGAGGGCCCGGAGTCGAAACCTGGCAGATCGGGAACAGTCCCCGCAGGTGCCGCCGACGCTTGCGCCACGACAACAATGGCGGCCGACGCCGTGATCAGACACCTACCGGTGGTATGAGCAGCCCCGGGCGGGGGTACCGCTGAGAAATGCCCCTGACCCGCAGTCTCGACGATTCGACAGTGGTGATCACCGGTGCGTCCAGCGGGATCGGCACGGCCACCGCGTACGCGCTGGCCCGCCGTGGCGTCGCCGTCGTACTGGCCGCCCGCAGCGAACCGGCCCTGCGCGAGGTGGCGCACCGCTGCCGGGAGCTGGGCGGCCGGGCCCTTGTCGTGCCCACCGACGTGGCCGACCTGGAGTCGGTACGGCAGTTGGCGGACCGGGCGGCTGCCGAGTTCGGGCGGATCGACGCCTGGGTGAACAACGCCGCGGTGAGCGCGGTGGGCCTGTTCGACGAGATTCCGGTCGCCGAGTTCCGCCGGGTGCTGGAGGTCAACCTGCTCGGTGCCGTGCACGGCATCAAGGCCGCGCTGCCGTACCTGGAGGCGGCCGGCGGCGGTGTCCTGGTCAACAACGCCTCGGTGCTGGCCGAGGTGGCGATGCCCTACCAGTCGGCGTACAACGCCACCAAGCACGGCATCCGAGGGCTCGCCGACACGGTCCGGCAGGAGCTGCGGGTCACCGGGCGGGGGCAGATCTCCGTCTGCACGGTCCTGCCGGCAACCCTCGACACCCCGTTCTTCAGGCACACGGCCAACCACACAGGCCGCGAACTCGCGCCACCCCCGCCGGTCTACCCGCCGGAGGTCGTCGCCGAGACGATCGTCCGGCTGCTGCGCCGGCCACGCCGCGAGGCGTACGCGGGTGGCGCCGCCCGGCTCATCGGCCTTCAGTGGCGGCTCGCGCCAGCCCTGGTCGAGCGCACCCTGGCCTGGTACGCCCACCGCACCCAGTTCGGTCCTGGCGCCCGCATGGACAGCAGCGGCAACGTGTTCGACGCCGACGCCGAGGCACGCCGGGACGGCGGCTGGCACGGCCGGCGTCGCCAGTTGGTGCGGATGACCGCCGCGTTCGGCCTCGCCGCCGCGGGTACCGCGGTCGGCACGATGGCGGCCATGAACCGCCGATCCCGGTTGGTCCGCTGATGTCGGGCGTCGACCGACCGGATGCGGCAGTCGTCGCGGGCGCGCACAATGGGGCGATCATGCCGACCGCTTCGCGTTGCCTCGTCGAGATCGACGACTCGTCGGCTGTGGTCCGGTTGACGGGTGTGCTCGACGCCGGCGCGGCGGACGTGGTCCGCGCCGCCCTGCTCACCCGGCTCAGCGACCGCCCCGGCCCGGTGGTGGTCGACCTGACCGGGCTGCGGGTCGCCGAACCGGCGGTGCGGGGCGTCTTCGCCGAGGTGCGCCGGGAGGTCGCCGACTGGCCGGCCGCGGACCTGCTGCTTGTCGACCCGACGGTCGCCGGGCCAGACCAGCCGGACGCCGCACCGGGCGTCCCGGCCTGGCCCACCCTGGACGGCGCGCTGGCGGCGGTCGCGGCGGCACCGATGGCGGCGGTGCTCACCGCCGACCTGGCTCCGGCTGTGGGAGCCGCCCGGGAGGCCCGCGAGATGGTCACCACCGGGTGCGAGCGCTGGGGCATGCCGACCCTCGTCGACCCGGCGTGCATCGCGGTCACCGAGATGGTCAACAACGTGGTGGCGCACGCCCGGACGGCGATGACGGTGCGGCTGGCGCCGCACGACAGCGCCCTGCACCTGGCGGTCCGGGACCACTCCCCGCGACAGCCGACGTTCGCGGGGCTGTCCCCGCCGGACCGGGTGGGCGGCCGGGGGCTGCTGCTGATCGACACGGTGGCCCGCCGGTGGGGCAGCAGCCCCGTACCGGACGGCAAGGTCGTCTGGTGCGTGCTGCACCCGGACGACGAGGCCGGCTGACCCCGCTGCCCGGTTCCGAGTCGTACCTGCGGGGATGGCCCGGTTACGGCGGGAGGGCAGCGGGTAGTGATCAGACATGCGCGACAACGAGTACCCGACCCCCGTGTCCGACACCGAGTCCCAGGGGCTGCCGGACACCGCCGATGACGACTCGACAGCCAACGACGACGTCCTCACCGGGCGCGAGGCGGACGGCCCGGACCCGGCCCAGCTGCCCGGCGACCGCACGCCGGTCGCGGTGGACCGGTTCGGGACCACCGCCGAGGAGCAGCTCGACGGCGAGTCGTTGGACTACAAGCTCGACCGGGAGGTCTACGAGCGCCCGGCGGACGACCCGCTGGCCGGGACGATCGACCCGAAGATCGCCTTCGAGGCGGACAACCTGGAGGCCGCCGCGGAGGCCCAGCTCGACGCCGACGTGATGGACCCGGGGCCCACCTCCGACCCGAACTCGCCGGTCTCCCTCTACGACCACGGCCAGCTCGGCACTGTGGCCGACGCGACTGTGGGTCGGCTTGTCGAACCGGACGAGGGGGCGCACACCGACCAGGAGACCGACTCGGTGGCGTACGACGCCGGCTCGGCAGGTGGCGGGGCGAGCGCCGAGGAGCTGGCCATCCACGAGACGGAGCCGCCGCGCTCGGTCTGAGGCCGGTCAGTCGTCCAGGCCGCGTTCGATGGCGTACCGGGTCAGCTCGACCCGGTTGTGCAGCTGCAGTTTGCCCAGCGTGTTCTGCACGTGGTTCTGCACGGTGCGGTGCGACAGCCCGAGCCGCTGGGCGATCTGCTTGTACGACATCCCCTTCGCCACCAGCCGCAGTACCTCGGTCTCCCGGTCGGTGAGCCGGGGCGCGCCCGGTTCCGTACCGTCGCCCGGCCCGGCCACCGGCCCGGCTGCCAGCCGGCGGTACTCGCCGAGGACAAGCCCCGCCAGGCCGGGGGTGAAGACCGGGTCGCCCGCCGCGGTGCGGCGTACGGCGTCGAGGAACTCGGCAGGCGCGGTCGACTTCACCAGGTAGCCGGTGGCGCCCGCCTTGACCGCGTCCAGCACGCTCTGCTGTTCCCCGCTGGCGCTGAGCATGAGCACCCGCACGTCGGGCAACGCCGCGCGCAACCCGAGGATCACCTCGACCCCGGAGATGTCAGGTAGTTGCAGGTCGAGGACGACCACGTCGGGGCGGGCGGCGGCGGCGACCCGGACCGCCTGCCGCCCCTCCCCGCTGGTCGCCACCACCAGGAAGCCGGCCTCGGTGAGGTCGCGGGCCACGCCCTCGCGCCACATCGGATGGTCGTCGACGACCATCACCCGCACCTGCGTCATCGCCGCGCCCTCGGCACTGTCAGTTCGATCTCGGTCCCGGCCTCCGGCGCCGAGATGATCCGGACCGTCCCGCCCAGGTCGGTGACCCGGCCCCGGATCGACTGGCTCACACCGAGCCGACCCTGGTCGGCGGCTTCGGTCAGCCGGCCGTCCGGAATGCCGGGCCCCTCGTCCCGGATCGACACGGTCACAGTCGTCCCCTCGTCCTCGATCAGTACCCAGGCCCGTCCGCCTGCGTGCCGTCCCACGTTGTCCAGGGCCGCGCCGGTCGCGGCCGCCAGATCCCCGGCCACCTGCCGGGGCAGTGACACCGGGGTGGCGGGGGCCGAGAGCGACACCGCCGACGAGGCGTACCGCCCGAGCAGGCTCCGCAGGTCCACCGTGTCGGCGTCCGACCCGCCGGGGGTGGCGGTGCCCGCGATCAGTGCCCGCAGCGCCGCTTCCTGCTCACCGGCGAGCCGGGCCAGGTCGCCGGCCTCGCCGGGCAGGTCCGCGCCGCGCCGCTGCACGAGCGCCAGCACCTGGAGCACCGAGTCGTGGATGTCCCGGGCCAGCCGCTCCCGCTCCCGGGTTGCCGCCTCCAGCTCGACCGCGCGTTGCAGCCGCTCCTCGGCGGCCACCGCGAGTCGGGCCACGTGCCCGACCACCACCCCGGCGAGCAGCATCAGGATCACGCCTGTGAACGAGGACTGGCCGATCCGTTCCCGGGTGGCCAGGTCCGCGCCGGCGACCACGAGCGCCGCCACAGTGCCGCGACGGCGTCCGCCGGAGACGGCCCAGGCCAGCACCGGGCCGGCCATCCAGGCCACCCCCAGGGTGGGTACGCCGTGGGCGAGCGCCGTCCGGCCGACCACCCAGGGGGTGGACAGCACGATGGCCACCACCACCCCGAGGTCGGCCAGCAGCAGCGGCCAGCGCCGCCAGGCCGGGCGGGCGTAGCCGATGGCAGTCGCCGTGGTCCAGGCGATCATGACCAGGACCAGGGCGCCGGCGGCGTACGGGTGGGCGTACCTGTCGGCGTCGCGTACCGAGAGCACGCACACGTACCCGAGGGACGCCACCCGGAACACCGCTAGGGCACGCCAGAGTGGCACCTCGAAACCGCCCGGCGGTGACGACATGGCGGTCAGGATGCCACAGCGGGGCCGGGCGCGCGGTAGGCGGCGAGTGCGGTTCGGGAAACCCTGACGTACGGTGGAAATGCCGCGAAATACTTCGAGCTTCGCCGTCGGGACGGGCCCATGACGAACGCAGATCCGCACGCACCGCGTACGGTTGTGCCCATCGAACCCGCCCTCCTTATCGCCGAAGCCTTTGACCAGGCCCAGGTGACCGAGATCCGACACTCGGTCACCTCCTGCGCGCACGCCTGCGGGCTGACCGGCCAACGGCTCGACGACTTCGTGCTGGCGATCAACGAACTGATCACGAACGCGGTGCGGCACGGCGGTGGGCGGGGTTGGCTGCGGCTCTGGCAGGAGCCAGGGGCACTGGTCTGCGAGGTCGCCGACCACGGGCACGGGATCAGCCCGCAACGGCTGGGCGACCGCAGTCGTCCGGCGCCGGACACGGCCGGCGGCTGGGGTCTCTGGCTGGCCCGCGAGCTGACCGACGCCATGGAGGTCGCCACCGGCACCACAGGCACAACTGTCCGCATCATGGCCGGCCTCACCGACCACTACCGCACCACGCGCTGACCCGGGCGCGGCCCCGCCGCGCCGATCCCGCAGTCACCGGATCGGCGAGGACGGGTCAGGCGAAGAGCGCCGAGACGGACTCCCCGTTGTGTATCCGCCGCATCGCCTCGGCCAGGGCGGGCGCCACCGAGAGCACCTGGAGTTTCGGCACCCGCTTCTCGGCGGCGATGGGGACCGTGTTGGTGCAGACGATCTCCAGTACGCCGTCCTGGTCGCTGAGCCGGTGCAGGGCGTCGCCGGAGAAGAGTCCGTGCGTGCAGGCCAACCGGATCGAGCGGACCTTCAGGCCGCGCAGGTGCTCCATCAGCTCGACCACCGTGCTGCCCTTGGCGATCTCGTCGTCCAGCACGATGACGTCCCGGTCGGCCACCTCGCCGATCACCGCGCTGATCTTGACGAGGTCGTCGCTGAACCGCTGCTTCGCCCCGGCCGCCACGGGCGTGCCCAGCAACCTGGCGAAGGCAGCTGCCTCCTTGGCGTTACCCAGGTCGGGCGAGACCACCACGGTGTCGCTCAGGTCGTAGCGGCGGAAATGGGTGGCCAGCTCCCGCAGCGCATGCAGGTGGTCCACCGGGACGCTGAAGAAGCCGTGCACCTGCGGCGAGTGCAGGGTCATCGCGAGCACCCGGTCCGCGCCGGCCGAGGTGAGCAGGTCGGCGACGAGCCGGGCGCCGATCGAGATCCGTGGGGCGTCCTTCTTGTCCGAGCGGGCGTACGCGTAGTGCGGCAGCACCACGGTGATCCGCCCGGCGGACGCCCCCCGGGCCGCGTCGATCATGAGCAGCAGCTCGACCAGGTTCTCCTGCACCGGCGGCACCAGCGGCTGGATCAGGAACACGTCCCGCTCGCGGCAGTTGGCCTGCAACTGGACTTCCAGGCAGTCGTTCGCGAACCGGGAGACCCGCACCGGATGCAGCGGCACCCCCAGATGGGCGCAGATCTCGGCGGCGAGGTCGGGATGGGCGGTTCCACTGAAAACGGCGATGTCGCGCACGTTCGCACATCGTAGGCGACGCGTGGGCCGACGTGACGGCGGTCGCACCTCACCGCCGGTCCGGGTACGGTGCTGCGGTGACCCCCGAGTACGTCGCCGCCATCGACCAGGGCACCACCTCCTCGCGGTGCATCGTCTTCGACTCCGCCGGGGACATCGTCGCCGTGGCCCAACGCGAACACCGGCAGATCTTCCCCCGGCCGGGTTGGGTGGAGCACGACGCCGAGGAGATCTGGGACAACGTCCAGCAGGTGGTCGCCGAGGCGCTGCGGGCCGCCGGCACCGACGCGGCAGGGCTCGCCGCCGTGGGCATCACCAACCAGCGGGAGACCACTGTCGTCTGGGACCGGGCCACCGGCCGCCCGGTGGCCAACGCCATCGTCTGGCAGGACACCCGCACCGGGCCGCTGCTGCGCGAGCTGGCCTCGACGTACGGCGAGGAGCGGTTCCGGACCCGCACGGGCCTGCCGCTGGCCACCTACTTCGCCGGGCCGAAGCTGCGCTGGCTGCTCGACGAGGTCGACGGCCTGCGTGAGCGCGCCGAACGCGGCGAGGTGCTGTTCGGCACCATGGACAGCTGGCTGATCTGGAAGCTGACAGGCGCGCACGTCACCGACGTGACGAACGCCAGCCGGACCATGCTGATGGACCTCACGACGCTCGACTGGGACCCGGAGCTGCTGGACGCGATGGGCGTACCGGCGGCGATGCTCCCGGAGATCCGCTGCTCCGCCGAGGTGTACGGCACGGCCAACGGTGTGCTCGCCGGGGTGCCGGTGGCCAGCGCGCTCGGTGACCAGCAGGCCGCACTGTTCGGGCAGACCTGTTTCCAGCCGGGCGAGGCGAAGTGCACCTACGGCACCGGCAGCTTCCTGCTGCTCAACACCGGGGCCACCCCTGTCCCCTCGACGCACGGCCTGCTCACCACAGTCGCCTACCAGATCAAGGGCCAACCCCCGGCGTACGCCCTGGAGGGCGCCATCGCCGTCACCGGCTCGCTCGTGCAGTGGCTGCGGGACAACCTCGGGTTGATCTCCTCCGCGGCCGAGGTGGAGGCCCTGGCCCGCACCGTGGACGACAACGGCGGCTGCTACGTGGTGCCGGCGTTCTCCGGGCTGTTCGCCCCGCACTGGCGGAGCGACGCACGGGGCGTCATCGCCGGCCTGACCGGCTACATCACCAAGGGGCACCTGGCCCGGGCGGTGCTGGAGGCGTCGGCGTGGCAGACCCGCGAGGTGGTCGACGCGATGGACGCCGACTCCGACGTGGCGCTGCGCCGGCTCCGCGTGGACGGCGGGATGACCGCGAACGCCCTGCTCATGCAGTTCCTCGCCGACGTGCTCGACGTGCCTGTCATCCGCTCCCGGATCACCGAGACCACCTGCCTCGGCGCGGCGTACGCGGCCGGCCTGGCGGTCGGCTTCTGGCCCGACCTGGCCACCCTGCGCGCGAAGTGGCGCTCCGACGCCCAGTGGCAGCCGTCCATGGCCCCGGACCTGCGCGAGCGGGAGCTGCGCCAGTGGCGCAAGGCCGTGCAGCGCACCCTCGACTGGGTGGAGTGACGGCCGGCGGTCACTCCCAGCTGTTGCCGGTGAGCTTCTCGTAGACCTCGATGTAGCGGGCGCGGGTCACCTCGACCACCTCGTCGGGCACGTCCGGCGCGGGGGCCTGCTTGTTCCAGCCGCTGCCGGTGGCCCAGTCGCGCACGTACTGCTTGTCGTAGGAGAACTGCACCCGCCCCGGCTGGTACGACTCCGCCGGCCAGAACCGCGACGAGTCGGAGGTGAGCAGCTCGTCGGCGAGGACCAGGGTGCCGTCCGGCGCCCAGCCCAGCTCGATCTTGGTGTCGGCGATCAGGATGCCCCGGTCGGCGGCCAGCTCGGCGCCGCGCCGGTAGATGTCGATGGTGATCTGCCGCAGCCGCTCGGCGGTCTCCTGCCCCACCTTCGCCACCACGTCGTCGTACGTGATGGGTTCGTCGTGCTCGCCCATCGGGGCCTTGCTCGACGGCGTGAAGATCGGCTCGGGCAGGATCGACGCCTCGCCGAGCCCTCGGGGCAGGGTTATGCCGGACACCGCGCCGGTCTGCTCGTACTCCCGCAGGCCGCCGCCGGTGAGGTAACCGCGGGCGACGCACTCGACCGGGACCATGTCGAGCCGCTGGCAGCGGATGGCCCGCCCGGCGAACTCGGCGGGCACGTCGGTGGCGGAGATGACGTGGTTCGGCACCAGGTCGGCGAGCTGCTCGAACCACCAGAGCGAGAGCGCGGTGAGCAGGCGACCCTTGTCCGGGATCGGCGTCGGCAGCGCCACGTCGTAGATCGAGATCCGGTCCGATGCGACCAGGATCAGGTCGTCGCCGTCGGCGTAGACGTCCCGAACCTTGCCCGAGTGCAGAAGTTCCACGCGCCCTAGTACACCACGCGGCATCGGGGAGCCTGATTCGCCCACCCGCGCCGGGCGCGGACGCCGGGGTGACCGGACGGACGTTGACACCCTCCTGCGCCGCCTGCGTGAATGGTCCGACCGTCGCCCACGCAGGTGCCAGGAGACCCCCGTGCCCGTTGTTCGACCTCCGATCGACGCCGACCCGGGCCGACGCCGCCTGCTCACCGCGCTGGCCGGCGCTCCCCTGCTGGCTGCCGGCGGGCTGGCCGGGTGCAGCGACGGCGCCACCACGTCCAGCCAGGACGGGCCTGTCGAGCTGTCGGTCTTCTGGTGGGGTGGCCCGAGGCGGGCGGAACTCACCGAGAAGGTGCTGCGGCTCTACTCGGCGCGCAACCCCCGGGTCACCTTCCGGGTCACCTGGCAGGGCGTCGACGGCTACTACGAGCGGCTGGCCACCCAGGCGGCCGGCGGCAACGTGCCGGATCTGATCCAGATCGACGACTCCGTGCTCGCCGACTACAGCCAACGCCAGATCCTCCTCGACCTCACCGACCGAGTCGCCGATCACCGGGTGGACCTGCGCGGCCTGCCGGAGGGCCTGATCCGCTACGGCACTGTGGAAGGCCGGACGATGGCCGTCGCCGCTGGGCAGACCCTCGCCGGGGTGGTCTTCAACCGGGACCTGCTGCGGGAGTTGCGGATGCCGGAGCCGCGCGCGGCGATGAGCTGGACCGACTACATCTCCTGGGCGACGCAGGTCACCGAGGCCGGCGACGGCCGGGTGGCGGGCACCATGGACGGGTCCGGCGACTACCGCGCGCTCTGGCTGTGGCTGCGTTCGCAGGGCGGCGAGTTCTACCGGGGGCGGCAGTTGGGCTTCGGCGCGGACGAGCTGATCAGCTGGTTCGAGCTCTGGCAGCGGGCCCGCGCCGACCGGGCGACGCCCGGCGCGGCGCTGATCGAGCAGGCCGACAGTGGCGAGCCGGCCCGGCAACTGGTCGTTACCGGCCTGACCGCCGCGTCCTTCGCCTGGTCGCACCAGCTACCGGAGATGCAACGACTCACCGGGGCCGAGTTGGGTGTGGTCGGCTTCCCCGGCCCATCCGGGGCGCAGTGGGCGCGGGCGTCGATGTACTGGGCGGCGTTCCGGGGCACCCGCCACCCGGACACGGTCGCCGACGTCATCAACTTCCTGACCACGAACGGCGAGGCCGGCACCGTCCTCGGCCACGAGCGTGGCCTGAACCCCAGCCTCGCCGTCCGCCGCTACGCCGAGGGCAGCGTCGCCGACCCCGTCCAGCGACGGGCCGCCGCGTTCGGCGCCAGCATCGCCGACCAGCTCGGCCCGGCGCCGGCGCCACCGCCCAAGGGGCACGCAAGGGTACGGACCCTGCTGGTCACCGCCGCCGAGCGCATCCGCGTCAAGCGGGACGGCACCCGTGAGGCCACCGCACGCTTCCTGTCCCAGGCCATCGCGGCGCTCGCAGGCTGAGCACCGGCGGCCGGTCAGCGCGGCGGGCCGCCCCGACGGTTACGGGTCAGGCGAAGCACCAGGAACACGATGACCGCCACCACCACCAGGCAGCAGAGCAGCCCGAGGAAGCCGAAGCCGCCGCCGCGGGACCGCCGCCGCGCCGCCTCCACCACCAGTTCGCCGGTGCCCGTCGACGCCCAGGCCGCCACCGGCACGAAGACCGCCAGCACGACCGTACCGAGGACCGCGCCGAGCCGGCCCCACCACCTACCGAATGAAGACATGTGCCCATCCTCGCCGAAGGGCGCAACATCGGCACGTCAGTCCATGCCGAATTCACGGGACCGGGCGGCCCGGCCGCAACGATCTCGCAACCTCCCGGCAAAGATGATGATCTTTACATGAATCTCCGGAAGTGATCAGATTCGCCAACTGGTCAACTCTGGAGGCACTGTGCGGCTCTCTCCCATCCGAAGATCTGCGGCAGCGGCGGTCGGCGTCACCCTCGTCGCCGCCCTGGTCACCCCCACTGCGGCGCACAGCGCCCCCGCGTCCCCACCGCCGCCGGCACCACCGGCCCCGGCCGGCGGCGCACACCGCGCACCCGTCACGGTCACGCTGATCACCGGCGACAAGGTGACGCTGACCCCGGGACGCGACGGGACACCGCCCACCGTGGACGTCGAGCGCGCGCCGGGCGCCACCGGGGCCGTACGCGTCGCCACGGAGAACGGGGACACGTTTGTGTATCCCGACGAGGCGCTGCCCTATCTCGCGACCGGACGACTCGACCGGCAGCTCTTCGACGTCACCCAACTCGTCGCCCAGGGCTTCGACGACGCGCGCACCAGCGCACTCCCGCTGATCGTCACCCGTACGACGGACTCGGTCGCCCGCCGCGGCGGAACCGCGCTGCCGGGTGCGGAGACAGTCCTGGACCTCCCCTCCGTGCGCGGCGAGGCGGTTCGTACCCGCCGGTCCCAGACGGCCGACTTCTGGTCGGCCCTCACCGGCGACGGCGCGTACGCCCGCCCGACCGGCCGGTCCGCCGGCACCCCGGCGCCCTCCTTCACGGCCGGCGTCGACCGGGTGTGGCTCGACGGCAGGGCGAAGGCGGCCCTCGCCGACACCACGGCGCAGATCGGCGCCCCCGCGGCGTGGGCCGCCGGGGGTACGGGCAGCGGCGTCCGCGTCGCCGTCCTGGACACCGGAGTGGACACGACCCATCCGGATCTCGCGGACCGCGTGGTCGCGTCCAGGAGCTTCATCCCCGGTGAGGACGTCGTCGACCGCAACGGGCACGGCACCCACACCGCCTCGACCGTCGCCGGGACGGGCGCCGCATCCGACGGGAAGGAACGGGGAGTCGCGCCCGACGCCCAACTGGTGATCGGCAAGGTCCTCGACAGCAACGGGAGCGGGTCGATCTCGGGGATCATCGCGGGCATGGAGTGGGCGGCGCGTACCGAACACGCCAAGGTCATCAACATGAGCCTGGGCGTCAGCGCCTGGCACACCCAGGACGACCCGCTGAGCCAGTCCCTGAACCAGTTGACCGCCGAGACCGGCGCGCTCTTCGTGGTCGCCGCCGGCAACGGCGGGCCCGACCCGTACACCCTCGGAGCGCCGGGAACCGCGGACGCCGCGCTCACCATCGGCGCGGTCGACGGCACCGATCACCTGGCGGACTTCTCCAGCGCCGGGCCGCGGATGACCGACGACGCCCTGAAGCCCGACATGACCGCCCCCGGCGTGGACGTGCTGGCGGCCCGCTCGCAGCACATCCCCTGGGGTGAGGGCTTCTACCAGGTGGACAGCGGCACCTCGATGGCCGCGCCCCACGTGGCCGGCGCCGCCGCTCTGCTGGCTCAGAAACACCCGCAATGGAGCGCGCAGCAGATCAAGGACGCTCTGATGGGCACCAGCGCGCGTACGCCGGACTACAACGCTTACCGGGCCGGCAGCGGGCGGCTGAACGTGGCCGCCGCCTACCACCAGGATCAGATCATCGCGACCGGGTCGGTGGACGCGGGTCTGGTCGGTTGGTCGCCCGGTACCCAGCCGCAACGGATCAGCCGGAAGATCACTTACACCAACACCACTGACAGTCCGGTTACGCTTGATCTCGCCGTCGATCGTGGCGACTCCCCCGCGACGACGTTCACGGTGGACGCCAGCCAGGTTACGGTGCCGGCCCGGGGAGCCTCCGCGGTCGACGTGGTGGTGGACCCGCGGGGTCTCGCCGCGGGCCGGTTCTCCGCCCAGGTCACCGCACGCCACGCCGCCGGTGCGGTGCACACGGCGGTCGGGGTCGCGGTGGAATCCAGGAAGTACGACCTCACCGTCCACCTGAAGGACCGCAGCGGTCGTCCGATGAGCGGCGAGGTGGAGATCGTCAGCGCCGACGGGGTCTCCACCTTCATGTGGGTGCGGGACGGAGAGCTCACCAGCCGTTGGGAGCCCGGCTCCTACACTCTCGTCGCCGCCGCCGACGTGGAGGGCCTGCACGGCGCCCACTCCCTCGGCCTCGCGATGCTCACCGCCCCGGAGGTGGAGCTGACCGCCGACCGGGTCGTGGACCTCGACGCCTCAAAGGCCCGCCAGGTGCGGGTGGTGACAGCGAAGCCGACCGCCGTCACCAACAGTCGAATCGACGTCTACCGCTCCTTCACGTCCAGCGAGCCGACGCCCAGCGACCCGAACGCCCTGCGCGAGACGTTCTGGCCCGGCACCCTCTATGACAGCCTGTGGGCGCTGCCGACCGGGAGCGCGGTGAAGAAGGGCAGTTTCGTCTTCACCACCCGGATCCGCGCCGAGCAGACGCCGCTGGAGCTCGTCCACAACGGCCACCGCGCCGGCGACCCCCTCGTGCAGCCCGGCTCCCGGCCGCTGCCCGACGGCACCGTACGCCTGGACGCCGTCTTCGCCGGCACCGGCTCGACGGCCGAGTACACAGGCGTGTCCGCCCGCGGCAGCGCCGTGGTCGTCCGCGCCGACGCCGCCGCGACCCGCACGGATCAGGTGGCCGCGGCGCACGCCGCCGGCGCGGCGCTGCTGCTGGTGGTCAACGACGGCGAGGGCCGTGCCAGCGAGTGGTCCGGAAACCCGGACGGCACGACGGCCGGGCCGATCCCGGTCGCCTCGCTGGTCAGGGGCGAGGGAGAGACCCTGATCACGAAGATCACCGCCGCCGGCCGCAAGGGCGTACGGCTCACGGTAACCGCCCACCCCTCGTCGGCGTACCTGTACGACCTCGTGGACTACCACCGTGGCGGGGTCCCCCGGGACCCGTCGGCCAGGACGGCTCCCCGCGACCTCGCGCGGATCGATCTCGAGTTCGCACCGCCGCCGGGCCAGCAGGCCGCCGAGACGCGGATGGACTTCCCGCCGTACGAGTGGGCGGCGGCCCGCCCGTTCCCGTTCCAACCGGTCGCACCGGGTGCGCGTACCGACTGGGTCTCGGCGGGCGAGGGCATCAGGTGGAAGCAGGTCGCCGACGTCGTCAACTGGTCGCGGTCGAACACCGACGAGATCACCTACCGGCCGGGCAGCGTCCAGAAGGACCGTTGGTTCGGGCCGATCACCCGGCCACGCCTGCTCACCTACGACATCCCGTTCCGCGGCGAGTACGGAATCAGCGCCTACATCCAGGGGTTCGGCGACGCGGGAGCCGCGCACAGCGGCGGCGCCGGCATGTTGCAACGGATCTCGCTCTACCAGGGCGACAGGCAGCTGCTCCAGTTCGAGAACTGGCCGGAGCTCTTCGCCGGCGACCTGTCACCGCAGACGCTGCCGTACCGGCTGGTCGTCGAGACGGAGACCAACCTGGCCTACAGCCCGTACTCCTCCACCACCCGCACCGACTGGAGTTTCCTCTCCGGCGCGGCCGAGGGCGTGCAGGCCATCCCGCTGGTCCAGCTGGACTACGGGACGGACCTGGACCTGGCGGGCCGCGCGGCACGCCGGACCGACCTGGCGATCACACCGGTGGTGGTGGGCAGCGCCGCGGCCCGGGACGGGGTCTCCTCGCTCGGCCTGGAGGTCTCCTACGACGACGGGCGCACCTGGCACCGGCAGGACCTCAAGGTGCGCGGGGGCGTCTGGACGGCGTCCCTGAGCGCGCCGCAGCGGGCTGACCACGTGTCCCTGCGGGTCACCGCCACGCAGCGCAACGGCGGCGGCGTCACCCAGACCGTCATGCGGGCCTTCGGCCTCAGGTGACATCCGCGAGGGGTGGGGGGGCGGGGGGGCCCCCCCCCCCCCCCGGGGGGCCGGCGGAGGGGGGAACCCCCCCCCCCCCCCCCCGCGGCCGGGGGGGGGGGCTGT
>NZ_JBIAYR010000005.1:0-437360 GCF_042898105.1 Micromonospora sp. NPDC000663 | reverse complement strand
CGGGCCCCCCCCCACTGGGGTGGGGCCGTCGCCCGCCCCCCCAAATGGGGGGGGTGCCGGGCGCCCAAACTGGGGGCCCCCCCCCCAGGGCCCGTGGGGGGGGTGTTGCCCCCCCCCCCCCCCCCCCCGCAGGTCGTCGCCGGCTGGTTTCACCCACCCGGCCACGGGCCTGGAGAGGCCCGGTCACGGAGTCGCTGGGACGCCTGTCGCCGCGGCCGTGCTCGCTTCCACGACCCGGATGTGCCGGTAGGCGAACCAGAGCGGCGGGAACGCCCCGACCGCGAAGGACAGGTCGACGAGCGTCCAGAACCAGGGGATGTCCCGGATCGGTCCGCAGATCACCGCCAGCGGGATGATCCCCGCGCAGGCGATCATGCCGACCTGCACCACCCACACGTTGCGCACCGGGTCACGCAGCGGCCCCCAGAACGCCACGGCCAGCACCAGGTGGGCGAAGGCCAGCCAGTCGGTGCCGTAGAGCAGGAACGGGTAGTCCTCACCGGCCGTCACGAGCCCGGTGTGCACCCGCTCGATCCAGGCGACCAGGGCCGGCAGTTGGTCGGCGAGCGGGTCCAGTGCGCGCAGCAGCCACCGCACCTCGATCTCCAGCGGGAACGCCGTCGCCCCGCTCAGGAAGAGCCCGATCAGCACGATCCACAGCCACCGACGGGTTCGCCGTAGCCGCTCTTCGATGTCCATGACCGCAGCGTAACGATGATCTTCGTGCCGGTTGGTCCGCCGACCGGTGACCGCTGTCTCAGTGACACGGTGCCCGTCCGGCCGGCGGGGCGGCGACCGCCCCGCCGGCCGGCCGGAATCCCTCAGCGCACGGCGAGCGGCTGCGCGGCCGGGGCGACCGGCGCCGGCAGCACCCCGGCGCCCCCGAGGTAGCCGTGGATCGCGGCGGCCGCCGCACGCCCCTCGGCGATGGCCCACACGATCAGCGAGGCGCCGCGGTGCATGTCACCCGCCACGAACACCCCGTCGGCGTCGGTCTGCCAGTCGTCGCGGGCGTCCACCGCGCCCCGAGGGTTGCGGGTCACCCCGAACTGCGCCAGCAGCGGCTGCTGCTCGGTGCCCTCGAAACCGATCGCCAGCAGCACCAGGTCCGCCGGAAGCTCCCGCTCCGAGCCGGGCACGACTGTGACGATGCGCCTGCCGTCGCGCTTCTCGACTGTCACCTCGGCGATCCGCACCGCCCGCACCTGGCCGGTGCCGTCGTCCACGAACTCCTGCACCGCCACCGCGAAGACCCGCTCGCCGCCCTCCTCGTGCGCCGGGTAGCTGCGCAGGACCCACGGCCAGGTCGGCCACGGGTCCCGTGCCTCGTCGCGCTCGGTCGGCGGCTGCGGGTACAGGTCGAGCTGGTGCACGCCTGCGGCGCCCTGCCGGTGCGCGACGCCGAGGCAGTCCGCCGCGGTGTCCCCACCACCGATGATCACCACATGCTTGCCGGCCGCGTCGATGGGTGTACCGTCCGGCAGCACCGCCCGCCCCGGCCGCCCCTCGCCTGTCACCGCGACGCCCGGCTCGTCGGTGGCCGACGTGGCCACCGCGCGGTTGGCCGCGACCAGATGCGCCATGGCCTGGTGTACGCCCCGCAGCGCCCGCCCCGGGGTCTCCGGAGTGTCCCGGCCCTGCAGCGCCCCGCAGGCCAGCAGCACCGCGTCGTGCTCGGCGCGCAACTGCTCGGCGGTCACGTCCACCCCGACGTTCACCCCGGTCCGGAAGCGCACCCCCTCGGCGGAGAGCTGGGCCAGCCGGGCGTCGATGTGCCGCTTCTCCAACTTGAAGTCGGGGATGCCGTACCGGAGCAGGCCACCTATCGCGTCGTCGCGCTCGTACACAGTCACCGCGTGACCGGCGCGGGCCAGTTGCTGGGCGGCGGCCAGGCCGGCGGGCCCGGAACCGACGACGGCGACCGACCGGCCCGACGGCGCAGGTACGGGACGCGGGGTGAACCCACGCGCCGCCGCCGCGTCGGCGATCTCCACCTCGACCTGCTTGATGGTCACCGGGTGACCGCCGGCGATGCCCAGCACGCAGGCCGCCTCGCAGGGCGCCGGGCAGAGCCGGCCGGTGAACTCCGGGAAGTTGTTCGTGGCGTGCAGCGACTCCACCGCCGCGTCCCAGTTGCCGGTGCGGACCAGGTCGTTCCAGTCCGGGATGCGATTGCCAAGCGGGCAGCCGTCGTGGCAGAACGGGATGCCGCAGTCCATGCAGCGGGTGGCCTGCTCGCGGACGAGGTCCTCGCCGGCCGGCGGGTACACCTCGCGCCAGTCGCTGATCCGCACCGGCACCGGACGGCGGGCCGGCAGCCGCCGGTCGTAGCGCAGGAAACCGTTCGGGTCAGGCACGAGCCACCTCCTGGGCCGCCACCCGCGGGGCGGGCGGCACGGGCGCGGCGGGCGCGCTGAGCGCGCCCATCACCGCGTCGTCGACGTCGTGGCCGGCGGCTTCGGCGGCCCTCATGATCTCCAGCACCCGGCGGTAGTCGCGGGGCACCACGGCGGTGAACTCGGCCACCGCCTCCGGCCACCGCTTGAGCAGCTCCTCGGCGACCGCCGAGCCGGTCTCGGCCACGTGCCGCTGGACCAGCTCGTGCAGAAGCGTCTGCTCCTGCTCGCCCAGCGGTGCCAGGTCGACCAGCTCCCCGTTGACCCGGGAACGGTCCAGACGGTGCACGAACGCCATCCCGCCGGACATGCCGGCGGCGAAGTTGCGGCCGGTCGCGCCGAGCACCACCACCGTGCCGCCGGTCATGTACTCGCAGCCGTGGTCGCCGACACCCTCGACGACGGCGACCGCGCCGGAGTTGCGCACCGCGAACCGCTCCCCCACCCGGCCGCGCAGGAAGACCTCGCCCGCGGTGGCCCCGTACAGGATGGTGTTGCCGGCGATGATCTGGTCCTCCGCGCGCTGGCCGGGCTCGGCGTCCGCGTCGAGGAACGGCGCGGCGGCGTCCGGACGGACGATCAGGCGGCCGCCGGAGAGGCCCTTGCCCACGTAGTCGTTGGCGTCGCCGTGCAGCCGCAGCGTCACACCGCGCGGCAGGAACGCGCCGAACGACTGCCCGGCCGTGCCGTGCAGCACGAACTCGATGGTGTCCTCGGGCAGGCCGGCGCCCCCGAAGCGGCGGGTCACCTCCCCGCCCAGCATCGCGCCGACGCTGCGGTGCTCGTTGCGCACCGCCACCTCGACCCGCACCGGCGCGCCCCCGGACAGCGCCGGACGCGCCAGCGCGATCAGCTCGTTGTCCAGGGCGTGCTCCAGGCCGTGGTCCTGCGCCCGTACCCCGCGCCGGACCGCGCCGGCCGGCAGTTCGGGCAGGTGCAGGACGGGCGCCAGGTCCAGGCCGTGCGCCTTCCAGTGCGCCACCGCCGGGGCGACGTCGAGCAGCTCGGACTGCCCGATGGCCTCCTCGATGGACCGGAAGCCCAGCTCGGCCAGGTAGCCCCGGACCTCCTCGGCGAGGAACAGGAAGAAGTTCTCCACGAACTCCGGCTTACCTGTGAACCGCTCCCGCAGCACCGGGTTCTGGGTGGCGATGCCGACCGGGCAGGTGTCCAGGTGACACACCCGCATCATCACGCAGCCCTCGACGATCAGCGGCGCAGTCGCGAAGCCGAACTCCTCCGCGCCGAGCAGCGCCGCGATCAGCACGTCCCGGCCGGTCTTGAGCTGACCGTCGACCTGCACGGTGACCCGGTCGCGCAGCTTGTTGAGCAGCAACGTCTGCTGGGCCTCGGCCAGCCCCAGCTCCCACGGGGTGCCGGCGTGCTTGAGCGAGTTCAGCGGGGACGCGCCGGTGCCGCCGTCGTGCCCGGAGATGAGGATGACGTCGGCCTTCAGCTTGGCCACGCCGGCCGCTACCGTGCCGACACCCACCTCGCTGACCAGCTTGACGTGCACCCGGGCGGCCGGGTTGACGCACTTCAGGTCGTGGACGAGCTGCGCCAGGTCCTCGATCGAGTAGATGTCGTGGTGCGGCGGCGGGGAGATCAGGCCCACGCCCGGCGTGGCGTGCCGGGTCCGTGCGATCCACGGCCACACCTTGTTGCCGGGCAGTTGGCCGCCCTCGCCGGGCTTCGCGCCCTGCGCCATCTTGATCTGGAGGTCGTCGGCGTTGACCAGGTATTCGCTCGTCACACCGAACCGGCCGCTGGCGATCTGCTTGACCGCCGAACGGCGTACCGGGTCGTGCAGCCGCTCGACGTCCTCGCCGCCCTCACCGGTGTTGGACTTGCCGCCGAGGCGGTTCATGGCGATCGCGAGCGTCTCGTGCGCCTCGGCGGAGATCGACCCGTACGACATGGCGCCTGTGGCGAACCGCTTGACGATCTCGGAGGCCGGCTCGACCTCGTCCAGGGGCACCGCCGGGCGGACCCCGGTGCGCAGGGTGAACAGCCCGCGCAGCGAGCCGGCCTGCGCGGCGAGCGCGTCCACCTTGGACGTGTACTGCCGGAACACGTCGTACTGCCGGCTGCGGGTGGCGTGCTGGAGCAGGAAGACCGTCTCCGGGTTGAACAGGTGCAGCTCACCCTCGCGGCGCCACTGGTACTCGCCGCCGACCTCCAGCCGGTCCGAGGCCGCGGCGCCGGACGGCGGCCAGGCCAGCGCGTGCCGGGCGGCCACCTCGGCGTGCACGCCGGCCAACCCCACCCCGCCGATCCGGCTGGGCGTGCCCCGGAAGTAGCGGTCGATGAGCCGGCTGTCCAACCCGACCGCCTCGAAGACCTGCGCACCGCAGTACGACGAGACCGTCGAGATGCCCATCTTCGACATGATCTTCAGGACGCCCTTGCCGAGCGCCTTGGCGTAGTTGCGCACCGCACCCGCCGGCTCCACCCCGACGAGCGCGCCGGTGGAGATCATGTCCTCCACCGACTCGAACGCCAGGTACGGGTTGACAGCCGCCGCGCCGTACCCGATCAGGACCGCCGCGTGGTGCACCTCCCGGCAGTCGCCGGACTCCACGATGAGCGCCGCCTGGGTGCGGGTCTGCTCCCGCACCAGGTGCTGGTGCACGGCGGCGGTGAGCAGCAGCGACGGGATCGGCGCCAGGTCGGCGTTGGAGTCCCGGTCGGAGAGCACCAGGATGCGGACGCCGTCCTCGATGGCCTCGGAGACGTGCCGGCAGATCTCGGTCAGCCGGGCCTTGATGCCTGCGGCGCCCTCGCGGATGCGGTACAGGCCGGAGACCCGGACCGCCTTGAAGCCGGGCAGGTCACCGTCCTCGTCGATGGAGAGGATCTTCGCCAGCTCGTCGTTGTCGATGATCGGGTGTGGCAGCACGATCTGCCGACAGCTCGCCGCCCCCGGATCGAGCAGGTTGCCCTCCGGCCCGATTGTCGATGCCAGGCTGGTCACCAGCTCCTCACGGATGGCGTCCAACGGCGGGTTGGTGACCTGGGCGAAGAGCTGGTGGAAGTAGTCGTAGAGCAGCCGCGGCCGGGTGGACAGCGGCGCGATCGGGGTGTCCGTGCCCATCGAGCCCAGCGGCTCCGCGCCGGTACGCGCCATCGGCGCGAGCAGGATCTTCAGCTCCTCCTGCGTGTAGCCGAAGGTCTGCTGGCGGCGGCGTACCGAATCGTGGGTGTAGACGGTGTGCTCGCGGGCCGGCAGGTCGTCCAGCTCGATCAACCCGGCGTGCAGCCACTCGCCGTACGGCTGCGCGACGGCCAACTCGGACTTGATCTCCTCGTCGTGCACGATCCGCCCGGCGACGGTGTCGACGAGGAACATCTTCCCCGGCTGGAGCCGCCCCTTGGCGACCACGTGGGCCGGGTCGAGGTCGAGAACGCCCGCCTCGGAGCCCAGCACGACCAGACCGTCGTCGGTCTGCCACCAGCGCCCCGGGCGCAGCCCGTTGCGGTCCAGCACCGCGCCGACGATCTCGCCGTCGGTGAACGCCACCGACGCGGGCCCGTCCCACGGCTCCATGAGGCTCGCGTGGAAGCGGTAGAACGCCCGCTTGTCCGGCTGCATGCCGGGGTCGTTCTCCCACGCCTCGGGGATCATCATGAGCACCGCGTGCGGCAGGCTGCGCCCCGCCAGGTGCAGCAACTCCAGCACCTCGTCGAAGTTCGCCGAGTCGGAGGCGCCTGGGGTGCAGACCGGGAAGACCCGGCGGATGTTGCCCGGGACGTTCGGCGAGCGCAGCAGCGCCTCCCGGGCCTGCATCCAGTTGCGGTTGCCCCGGATCGTGTTGATCTCGCCGTTGTGGGCTATGAACCGGTACGGGTGCGCCAACGGCCAGGACGGGAACGTGTTCGTGGAGAAGCGGGAGTGCACAAGCGCGATCGCGCTGTCCACCCGCTCGTCGCGCAGATCCGGGTAGAACGCCGGCAGCTGGTCGGGGGTGAGCATCCCCTTGTAGACCATCGTGCGGCTGGACAGCGACGGGAAGTACGCAGGCACGCCCCGCTCGGCGGTCTCCCGCTCGGCCTGCTTACGCAGGCAGAACGCCACCCGGTCCAGGTCGATGCCGCTCAGGGCGGAGCCGGCCCGACCGGCCGGCGAGTCGGTGAGCCGACGCGCGGCCACGAAGACCTGCCGGACCCGGGGCATCGCCGCCAGGGCGGTCTCGCCGAGCTCCTGCGGGTCGATCGGCACGTCCCGCCAGCCGAGGAGGTCGGCACCCTCGACAAGCGCGTACTTCTCGACGACGCGGCGGGCGCGGGCCTCGGCGGCGTCGTCGTCGGGGAGGAACACCAGACCGGTCGCGTACTCACCGGCCGGGGGCAGCGTGACACCGGCCACCGCGCGCAGGAACGCGTCCGGGACCTGGATCATGATGCCCGCGCCGTCGCCGGTGTTGGGCTCCGCGCCTCGGGCGCCCCGGTGGTCCAGCCGGCAGAGCGCACCGAGCCCGTTGGCGACGACCGCGTGCGAACGCCGACCGTGCAGATCCGCAACGAAGGCCACCCCGCAGGCGTCGTGCTCCTGCGCCGGGTCGTACAGGCCCTGGGCGGACGGGCGGGGGTCGGGCGTCGGGGACGCCTGCGGGCTGAGCGGGTACGGCTGTGACTTGTGCGGGTACGGCTGAGCCACCGGGCCTCCTGTCGTCACTCAGGTTGGATCGTGATGGGGACGACGTCGGCCCGTGGGTCTATTGAGTCTACGTTAGGGCTGCGGCCACAAGGCCAGTCAAGATTGATCACACCGTCCAGAGTCTGGGACGTGTAGTCTCGCGCGGTGGATCCGCTGCATCAGGACGTCTTCGACCGGTTGGAACGCTTCTACGACGCGGTGCCCCGCGACGTCGCCCTTGCGCAGGAGTACGGCGGGCTGGTGTTGTTCGTCCGCGAAGGCGCCGGTTGGCCGTTCTACGCCCGCCCCCGCCTCGACGCCACCGAACCGCCGTCGCTCGCCGACGTGACAGCCGTACGCGAACGGCAACGGGAACTGGGCCTCCCGGAAGCCTTCGAATGGGTGCACGAGACCACACCGCAACTACTCGCGGTGGCCCGCTCGGCGGGGCTGAACGTGCTGGAGGCGCCGCTGATGGTGCTCGACCCGGCAGCCCTGCCCGACCCGGCGACGCTCTCCGACGTACCGGTGCGGGTGCTGGCGGCGGACTCGCCCGACTTCGCCGCCGACGTGGCCGCCCGGCGGGCCGTCGCGGCCGTGGCGTTCGCCGCCGCCGGCACCGCGCGCGGCGAGGCCGGCCCGGCCGAGCGGGACGCCGCGGTCACCGGGCTGGAGTTGGCCGCGCTGGACGAGGAACGGGTCCGCATCGCCGACGGCCGACGGATCTCCGCGCTGGCCTGCACGGTCACCGAGGGCGCCCTGGCCAGCGGGATGGCGATGCGTGTCGACGACGTCGCGGAGATCGCCGGTGTGGCGACCCTGCCGGCCGCCCGGCGGCGTGGTCTGGGCGCCGCGCTGACCGCCACACTGGCCCGGGAACTGCTCGCCGCCGGCACCGAACTGGTCTTCCTCTCCGCCGGCAGCGACGAGATCGCCCGCGTCTACCTGCGGGTCGGCTTCCGCCGCGTCGGCACCGCCTGCATCGCCGAGCCCGCCGCCCTGATCGGCTGACCGGCGGCGCGGGTCACGCCGGGGGCCGCCACTGCGCGGCCGAGGCCGCGGCGCTGGAGAGCAGACGCGAGTTGATCGTGCCGAGGGCCGCGTCGCGGGCACGCAACGCCAACCGGCCCCGCGTCTGGAGCACCGCCGACATGCGTCGGGTCTGCCGGACCACTGTCGCCGCCCGTGGCCGGCGCACCCGGTCGTACGCCTGCACGGCGTCGGGCAGCCGGGCCTCGCGCAGCAGGGAGGCGAGCGTGGCCGCGTCCTCGAAGGCGAGGCAGGCGCCCTGCCCGAGGTGCGGCGGCATGGCGTGCGCCGCGTCACCGAGCAGCACCACGCCCCCGGGCCCGACCGGGAAGCCGTACGCGCGGGGCAGCGGACGCAGCTCGCGGACCTCCTGCTGGACCAGGTCACCGGGGTCGGTGGCCTCGAGCAGCGCGCCGATCGGCTCGGGCCAGCCCGCGTACCAGCGGCGCAGCAGCGCCAACTGCGTCTCGGGCGGTTCCGGGCGGGGCGCTCCGGCGGCGGTGGCCACCCAGTAGATGCCACCCCTGCTGGAACCGCCGGACGAGCCACGCTCGCCGAGCGAGGCGGCCACGAACCGGTAGCCCGCGCCGAGGACCTCACCGGCGGCCGGCTGGTCGGCGGGCAGCCGGGGCGCCCGGTACCAGGGAATGACGGCCCGCCAGGCGGCGCAGCCGGAGCTGACCACCCCGGACTCGGGGGCGAGCTGGCGGCGGACGCCGCTGTCCGTGCCGTCGGCGGCGACCACCAGGTCGGCCTCGATGGTGTGCCGGCCATCGCTGACCGCCGGTCGCTGGCCCGACTCGACCCGGACGTGTCGCACTGTGACGCCGGTGCGCAGCTCCACCCGGTCGCCGAGCCCGGCGATCAGCGTGTCGTGCAGATCCTCGCGGTGCACCACCACAGGCATCCGGTCGGCCGGGACGGGGCGGGGCTGCACCAGCCAGTGCCCGTCCGGCCGGCGGACCCCGCCGTCAGGCAGCGGGGTGGCGATGGCGGCCAGGCCCGCGCCGAGGCCCAGCGCCTGAAGGGCGCGTACGCCGTTGGGCCACAGCACCACGGCGGTCGGCTCGGGGCGTACCCGCTCGGCCCGCTCCAGCAGGGTGACCTGCCAGCCGGACCGCGCCAGCGCGCTGGTGACCGCGAGACCACCGACTCCGGCGCCGACCACCACCGCGCTTCGCATCGGTGCCGCCCCCGCTCAGCTGTCCCGGTCGGCGGGACGCGCGCCTGTGGCGTCGGCCCGGTCGTCGCGGGTCTGCGGCGTACCGTCCCCCGCCTGGTCCCCGGTCGAGGCGGCGTCGTCGGCCGCGTCGACCGACTCGTCGGCCGGGCGGTCGTCGTCACCGGCGGACCCGGCCGGCAGGACACCGCTGTCCCGCCAGGCGTGGTACTGCTCTTCGCTTACCACCTCGTACCCCTCGGGGGCGGCGCTGCGCGCCGAGGCCTCCCGCGCGGAGAGGTCGACCTGGGACAGGTCGGACGTGCCGGTCGGCGCGGGCGTCGCCGCCGCACCGAGCGGGATCAGGAACTCCTGGGGGCCGCGCACCCGGACGAAGTAGATCAACGCGCCGAGGAAGACCAGGGCCGCGGTCCAGACGTTGAGGCGTACGCCGAGGATCCGGTTCGCCTCGTCGGCGCGCATCAGCTCGATCCAGAACCGGCCGGCGGTGTAGCCCATCACGTACAGGGCGAACGCCCGACCACGGCCGAGCTTCAGCCGACGGTCGAGGACCAGGACCAGTGCCACCACGCCGAGGTTCCACAGCGCCTCGTACAGGAAGGTCGGCTGGTAGAGGCCCGGTTCGAGGATCGGCTGACCGGCGTCGTCGCGCAGCGCGTGCCCGGGATTGTCCGGGTCCATCCGGTGGATCTCCAGACCCCACGGCAGGGTGGTCCGGCCACCGAACAGCTCGTTGTTGAACCAGTTGCCGAGGCGACCGACCGCCTGCGCCAGCGGCAGACCGGGGGCCAGGGCGTCGGCCACCACACCGAACGGGATGCCGAGCTGCCGGGCCGCGATGAAGGCGCCCACCGCGCCGCCGGCGACCGCGCCCCAGATGCCGAGACCACCCTCCCAGATGGCGAACGCCTTCATCGGGTCGCCGCCCGCGCCGAAGTACTTCTCCGGGGAGGTGATCACGTGGTAGATCCGGGCGCCGATGATGCCTGCGGGCACCGCCCAGACGGCGATGTCGAGCACCGCGCCGGGGGCGACGCCGCGCTGACGCAGCCGACGCTCGGTCACCCAGCAGGCCAGCACGATGCCGGCGATGATGCACAGCGCGTACGCCCGGATCGGGACCGGCCCGAGCTGCCAGACAGCGGTGCTGGGACTGGGCAGGGCCGCCTGGGGGGACAGCGAGGCGTAGGTCACGGGTGCACACGCTACCGCTGTGCACCCCCGAAGCGGCACCCCGGGCCGCCCTACCGGCAACCCGGTGACTTCTGGTTTGCACCGCCGTAGGCTCTTTGTCCATGAGCGCGCTCAGCTGGGCGGTCGC
Source organism: Micromonospora sp. NPDC000663 (assembly GCF_042898105.1). Taxonomy (NCBI): domain Bacteria; kingdom Bacillati; phylum Actinomycetota; class Actinomycetes; order Micromonosporales; family Micromonosporaceae; genus Micromonospora; species Micromonospora sp. NPDC000663. The sequence goes on along the minus strand of NZ_JBIAYR010000005.1, from coordinate 426,798 downwards.
CGCGGTCGTCACCGACGACACCGGACGGGTGCTGCTCTGCCGCCAGGGCCGGGGCGAGCGACGGTACGCCCTGCCCGGCGGGCGGCTACGTCCGGCGCAGAGCCCGGTGCCCGCCGCGCTGCGCGACATCCGCGCCGAGACCGGCTGGGAGGTCGAGCTGGTCGACCTGGTCGGTGTCTACCACCTGGCCGCGCCGGGCACGGGTACGGCGCCGGCAGGGCGGGCCGGGCCGCTGCCGGACGTCCTGGTGCACGTGTTCCGGGCGCGGGTGGCAGGTGTCCGGCCCGCCGCCGACCCACCACCTGGTTGCCGGCTCTCCTGGCATCCGCCCGCCGCGCTGCCCGAGGCGGTCACCCCGCTCACCCGGGCAGCCGTCGACGACGCGTCGGCCGGCCGCTCCGGTGTCCTGCGTGACGTCCCCTGGGCACCCGGCCCCGTCGGCGTCGCGCCGCCAGCGGCCCGCGCCGCCGACGACGGGTGGTCGGGAGTCGGGCAGCCACCGGAGCAGCGCGGCGAGGCGGCGGATCCGTCCCTGCGACCCTGACAGCGCCGCCCGACGGCCCGCCGCCGGTAGCGGCGCATCACCGCCAGGCCGAGCTTGGCGGGAGACGGCTCAGCGGACCGGGTTGCGGACGCCCTCGGCAAGCTCGGCGCTGAGCGTACGCAGCGCGGCCAACCCCTCCGCCTCGGACGACGCGTCGAGCACGCACCGGACCAGGGCGCTGCCCACGATCACGCCGTCGGCGTACCCGGCCACGGTCCCGGCCTGCGCGCCGGTGCCCACCCCCAGGCCGACGCCGACCGGCAGGTCGGTGACCGCGCGGGTCCGGGAGACGAGCGTCGGGGCGGCGTCGGAGGTGTTCGTCCGCGCGCCGGTCACGCCCATGACCGCGGTGGCGTAGACGAAGCCCCGGCAGTGCTTGACGGTCATCGCCAACCGGGCGTCGGTGGACGACGGGGAGACCAGGAAGGTGCGGTCCAGCCCGTGCGCGTCCGAGGCGGCCAGCCACTCGGCCGCCTCGTCGGGGATGAGGTCAGGCGTGATCAGACCGGTGCCGCCGGCGGACGCGAGGTCACGGGCGAACACGTCCACGCCGTACCGCTCGACCGGGTTCCAGTAGGTCATGGTGACCACCGGGGCTCCGGTGGCCGCCACCGCCTCGACGACGCGCATCGTGTCCGCGGTGCGTACGCCCCCGGCCAGCGCGATGTCACTGGCCTTCTGGATGACCGGCCCGTCCATCACCGGGTCCGAGTACGGGATCTCGACCTCGATGACGTCCACGCCGGCCTCGACCATCGCGGTCATCGCCGCGATGCTGCCCTCGACCGTCGGGAACCCGGCAGGCATGCAGCCGACCAGCAGCGCCCGTCCGTCGGCCCGGGCCTTGTCGAAGGCCACCCCGATCCGGCTCATCTCACCGCTCCTTGTCGAGGATGCCGAAGTAGTCCCCGGCGGTGTGCACGTCCTTGTCGCCCCGCCCGGAGAGGTTGACCACGATTGTGGGCTCCCGGCCCAGCTCGGCGGCGAGCTTCGGTGCGAGGGCGACGGTGCCGGCGAGCGCGTGGGCGCTCTCGATCGCCGGGATGATGCCCTCGGTGCGGCAGAGCAGCTCGAACGCGGCCATCGCCTCGTCGTCGGTGACCGGCAGGTAGGTGGCCCGCCCGCTGTCGTGCAGCCAGGCGTGCTCGGGCCCGACGCCCGGGTAGTCCAGCCCCGCCGAGATCGAGTGCGACTCCAGCGTCTGCCCGTCGGCGTCCTGGAGCACGTACGTGCGGGTGCCGTGCAGCACCCCGGCCGACCCGCCGGTGATGCTTGCCGCGTGCCGGCCGGTCGCGACACCGTCGCCGCCGGCCTCGAAGCCGTACAGCCGCACGGCCTCGTCGGGAACGAACGCGTGGAAGATGCCGAGCGCGTTGGAGCCGCCGCCGACGCAGGCGGTGACCGCGTCCGGCAGCCCTCCGGTGAGGTCGAGGCACTGCTGCCGGGCCTCGTCACCGATGCCCCGGACGAAGTCACGCACCATCGCCGGGAACGGGTGCGGCCCCGCCGCGGTGCCGATCAGATAGTGCGTCTCGTCGACGTTCGCCACCCAGTCGCGCATCGCCTCGTTCATCGCGTCCTTGAGGGTGCGCGAACCGTTGGTGACCGGGACGACCGTGGCGCCGAGCATCCGCATCCGGGCCACGTTGAGCGCCTGCCGCTCGGTGTCGACCTGGCCCATGTAGACCACGCACTCCAGGTCGAACAGGGCGGCGGCGGTCGCGGTGGCCACGCCGTGCTGGCCCGCGCCGGTCTCGGCGATCACCCGGGTCTTGCCCATCCGCTTGGTGAGCAGCGCCTGACCCAGCACGTTGCGCACCTTGTGCGCGCCCGTGTGGTTGAGGTCCTCCCGCTTGAGCAGCACCCGGGCGCCGACCTTCGCGGAGAACCGCCGGGCCTCGTAGAGCAGCGACGGCGTGCCCGCGTAGTCACGCAGCAGCGCGCCGAACTCGGCCCGGAAGGACTCGTCCGCCATCGCCGTACGCCACGCCCCGTCGAGCTCGTCCAGCGCGGCCACCAGGGCCTCGGGAACGAACCGACCGCCGAAGCGGCCGAAGTGGCCGGCGGAGTCGGGCTGCGGGCCGGCCACCGGGGCCAGCGCGTCGGCGCTCATCGGAAATCCTCTCGGTGGGGCGTCACACCGGTGCGGCTCAGCGCACCGGCCGGGGCGTCGCAGGGTGGTTACCGGCGTTGACCAGTTCGGCGACCGCCTCGCGCGGGCTCTTCTGGGTGACCAGGCCCTCGCCGACGAGGACCGCGTCGGCGCCCGCCGAGGCGTACCGGATCAGGTCGTGCGGGCCGCGGACGCCGGACTCGGCGATCTTGACGACGCTGCTGGGCAGGCCCGGCGCGATCCGCTCGAACACCGACCGGTCGACCTCCAGGGTACGCAGGTCACGGGCGTTGACCCCGATCACCTGCGCGCCGGCCTCCAGGGCCCGGTCGGCCTCCTCCTCGTCGTGGACCTCGACCAGAGCGGTCATGCCCAGCGACTCGATCCGCTCGAGCAGGCCCATCAGGACGTTCTGCTCCAGGGCGGCGACGATCAGCAGGACCAGGTCGGCGCCGTGCGCGCGGGCCTCGTGGATCTGGTAGCTGGAGACCACGAAGTCCTTGCGCAGCACCGGCACGGTCACCGCGGCCCGGACGGCCGCCAGGTCGTCGAGCGAACCGCCGAACCAGCGCCCCTCGGTCAGCACGCTGATGGCGCGGGCGCCACCGGCCGCGTAGTCGACGGCGAGGTCGGCCGGATCGGCGATCTCGGCCAGCCGGCCCTTGGACGGCGACGAGCGCTTCACCTCGGCGATCACCGCGACGCCGGGCTTGCGCAGGGCCGCGTACGCGTCGAGCGGCGGCGGCGCCGCAGCTGCCAGTTCACGGATCCGCTCCAGCGGAACCTGCTCCTGGCGACGGGCGACGTCCTCGCGCACGCCTGCCAGAATCTCGTCGAGCACGCTTACGGACGCTGCCTGACCGGCGTCGTCCCCCTCCGCGTGCGCATGCTCAGCAGTCACCAACGGACTCCCCTCTCCGGGTGTCATGGGCCGATGCTAGGGGCAGGGGGCCGACCCCGGACGCCGGGGGTATGGCGCTGCTCACGAAAAGGGCTGCGGCATAATGGCCGACCTGCCGTGAACGGGATGTCACGCAGCGCCACCTCCGCCATCGATCGTGGTCACACGGTGGGAGCCCGGCGCTCCCGGCGAGTCAGCCGATCCCCCGATCATGCCACCGACGCCGGACCGGCGCTCAACGGCAGTTACGCCTGTCGATGCTGTGAGCAAGCTCAAGGCCTGACGGCCGATCCCTGGTCGGGGCCGGGACGGGACAGTTGACCGGGCGGTCACCACTGCGAAACGTCAGCCGGTCAGCATCGTCCTCGGGCAGACTCGATGGCGCGCCTGCCCCGACCGCCGTCAACTCCTCGTGCGAGGTGACCATGAACATTGCCGAGCCGACCCCCAGCATCGGGCTGACCACCATCTCGCGGACCGTGGCGTCGCTCGCCGTCGGTGTCGTGCACACCCTGGAACGGGCAGTGGTCGGTGAGGGCCGGGTGCGCACCGCGCGCGGCAACGCCTGGGAAGCGGTCTGCGCCGACCGGGCCCGCGCCGACAAGCGTGCCGAACTGGACCGCCTGGTGGCCGAGCTGACCGCCGCGCGAACCGCCGCCCGCCGGACACAGCGGGACCGTCAGCCGGTCGGCTGACAGCGGCCGACGGCCGGCCTCAACCGGCCGTCGGATCTTCGCCCCGGTCCAGCGCGTCCCAGGCCTCGGTGGTCCGGCGACCAGCCATCGGCGCGGACGAACCCCCCGGACCGGGCACCGCCGGCGCGCTGTCCGCGACGGTCCGTGACGGCCGCTCGTACCGCGCGCCCATCGCCGGCCAACCACCGCCACGCAGCGCCGTCCACCCCCCGCCCACGGCGGCGAGCAGGCCGCCGAGCAGGCAGAGGGCGGGCCACTGCCGGCTCACTGCGCCGTCCAGGTCAGCGACCAGGCCGTACCCACCGCCGGCCGCCACGGCCAGGCCGAGCACACTGAGCAGCCCGCCGAGCAGCCGCCGCACCCGGCCCCGGGTCGCCAACAGCGCGCCACCGCCGGCAAGCGTGACCAGAGCCAACGCCGGAAGCCACGGCAGCAGCGCGGCGCCACTGCGGGTATCCCGCATCGGCGGCAGCGGTGCCGGGCGCACGGTCAGCTCCAGCGACCAGCTCCGGGTCGCCGCCCACAGCGCCAGGCCCGCACCCGCCACACAGAGCAGCACGGCGTACGTCAGCTCGCGCCGACCCACCCCGGACCGCCCGCCCCCGTCGGCGCTCACCGGGCCAACCTTTCGTTCGCGACTGCGGGGCTCCGCTGCGCTGCACTCCTCGCGCTCACCGGGCCGGCCTTTCGTTCGCGATTTGCGGGGCTCCGCTGCGCTGCACTCCTCGCGCTCACCGGGCCGGCCTTTCGTTCGCGACTGCGGGGCTCCGCTGCGCTGCACTCCTCGCGCTCACCGGGCCGGCCGCAACGTCTCGGCCGCCGCGATCGCCGCCAGCACGGCGGCCGCCTTGTTCCGCGTCTCCTGGTCCTCGGCGGCCGGGTCCGAGTCGGCGACCACACCCGCGCCGGCCTGCACGTAGGCGCGGCCGTCGCGGATCAGCGCGGTCCGGATGGCGATCGCCATGTCCAGGTCGCCACCGAAGCCGACGTAGCCGACAGTGCCGCCGTACACGCCGCGGCGCACCGGCTCCAACTCCTCGATGATCTCCATGGCCCGCACCTTCGGTGCGCCGGAGAGCGTCCCGGCCGGGAAGGTGGCGGCGAGCGCGTCGAACGCGTTCTGGTCCGTACGCAGCGTGCCGGTCACCGTCGAGACGATGTGCATCACGTGGCTGTACCGCTCGATCGTCGCGAACTCGGGCACCTCGACACTGCCCGGCTGGCAGACCCGACCCAGGTCGTTGCGGCCCAGGTCGACGAGCATCACGTGCTCGGCCCGTTCCTTCGGATCGGCGAGCAGTTCGGCGGCCAGCGTCGCGTCGTCGGCCGGCGTGCCGCCGCGTGGCCGGGTGCCGGCGATCGGGTGCAGCAGGGCCCGGCGCTTGCCGTCCGTGCCCGCGGTGACCTTCAGGTGCGCCTCCGGCGACGAGCCGACGATGTCGAAGCCGTCGAAGCGCAGCAGGTACATGTACGGGCTCGGGTTGCTGGTGCGCAGCACCCGGTAGACGTCAAGCGGATCGGCGTGGGTGGACCGCTCGAAACGCTGCGACAGCACGATCTGGAAGCACTCGCCGGCCCGGATCGCCTCCTTTGCCGCCTCCACCGCCTTCGGGTAGCCACCCTCGGGCGTACGGCAGGAGACCTCGCCGGTCGGCGGACGCTCGACCGTGGAGATCATCGGCGGGATGGGCCGGGACAGCGCGGTGGTCATCGCGTCCAGCCGGCCCACGGCGTGGTGGTACGCGGCGCTTACCTGCGCGGCGCGGTCCGGGGCGTCAAGCGGGGGCAGCAGCGCGTTGGCGACCAGGATCGCCGAGCCGTCGTAGTGGTCGAGCACCACCAGGTCGGTGGCGAGCATCATGCCCAGCTCGGGCACACCCAGGTCGTCCTCGATCAGCTCGGGCAGCCGCTCGAAGCGACGGACCAGGTCGTAGCCGAGGTAGCCGACCATGCCCCCGGTCAGCGGCGGCAGCCCGTCGGCAGGGTCGGCGACCGGGCCGGCGAGAGCCGCGACGGTCTCCCGGAGCACCCGCACCGGGTCGCCTCCGGTGGGCAGCCCCGCCGGTGGCTCACCGAGCCACGCCGCCACGCCGTCCCGCTCCACGAGGGTCGCGCTGCTGCGCACGCCGATGAACGAGTACCGCGACCAGGCCATGCCTGCCGAGCCGACGCCCTGTTCGGCGGACTCCAGCAGGAACGTGCCGGGCCCGCCGGCCAGCTTGCGGTAGACGCCCACAGGGGTCTCCGCGTCGGCCAGCAACCGCCTGGTGACCGGCACCACCCGCCAGCGCGCGGCCAGTCCGGCGAAGGTGCTCGGGTCGGGGCTCACCGTGCCGTCGGTCATGCGCCGGGCCCCGTCCCCGTCACCGGCAGCTCGGTGAAGAAGCACGTCCGGTGCCCGGTGTGGCAGGCCGCGCCGACCTGGTCGACGCTGACCAGCAGCGCGTCGCCGTCGCAGTCCAGGGCGACCGAGCGGACGTACTGGTGGTGCCCGGAGGTGGCGCCCTTTACCCAGTACTCGCGGCGGCTGCGCGACCAGTAGGTGGCCCGGCCGGTGGTGAGGGTGCGGTGCAGCGCCTCGTCGTCCATCCAGGCGACCATCAGCACCTCACCCGAGTCGTGCGCGCGGACGACTGCCGCGACCAGGCCGTCGGCGGTGCGACGCAGCCGGGCCGCGATGGCCGGGTCGAGCCGGGAGGGACGGGCCGGCGGGGACGCGTCCGGGCCGCTCGGATCGCTGGGGACGCCGGTTACCGGCGGGTCAGGTACGGGCACAGTGACCAATTGTCCCGCACGCGGGGCGGGGACCGGCGACCGCTCCCGCCGGGGGCCGGCGGGCCGGGCCAGTTGGGCGACGTAGCGCTCCAGCCGCCCGTCGACAAGGGCGTCGGCCAGGTCGGTGCCGGCGCTCTCGGCGATCTCCTCGGCGTACGGGCGGACCAGCGGCAGCGTGCCGGCGACAAGCCGCACGGCGGCGGCCCAGAGCTGCCCGACGGAGCCCGGACGCAGCCCGAGGCAGAGCAGCATGTCCTCCCGGTAGTTGGGCGGTGCGACGGGCAGTTCCAGGGCCGCCGCGAAGGCCGCCCGGCGGGAGAACACACGTACCGACGGGTTGGCCGGGCGCAGCACCGACGGGCAGAGCCGGGCCAGGTCGGCGACGGCGAGTCGGACGCCGAGGCGGTCGTCGGCGACCCGCGCGGCGGCGGCCTTGCCCAGCGCGGCGATCATCTCCTCGAGCCGGGGTGGTTCGGCCGGCTGACAGAGCACCGGCAGGTCGATCCGGGGCCGCCAGTGCGGGTCGGCCCAGAGCAACCGGGCCGGGGCGGTGACCGGCAGCCCGAACGCCCAGTCCGCGGGCTCGCCGAGCCGGTGCACCCAGGAGCGGACGTCCCGGGCGGCCACCGACACGTGGGTCAGCCGGCCTGCGGATTCGGCGAGGTACGCCCGTCGGGCCGCGTACGGGGCACCGCCGACCAGCACGTCGAGGTCGACGTCGCTGTGCGCGGTGGCCGTCCGGCGGGCGTGACTGCCGCGCAGGAGGATGCCGACGACAGGTCGCTCGGCGGCCTGCCGAAGCCGTGCGGCCCAGTCTTCGAGGAAACCGCTGTTCGGTAACGGAGCGTGACCCACCGCGCCATCGTGCCGTACGCCCGATCAGCGCGCAATGCCCGATGGCGGACCTGGTGTCCGGTCCGAAGGCTACTGCCCGTTGTAGCGCCCACCGGCACGGGCCGTCCCGGTCGCCGGCCCCTCGGCCGTTGCGGCGGCGGCGGAATCTCATCTAGCGTTGAGTTCATCAGTTGATGAGTTTTTCGGAGGTGTCTGATGGACGATGCGATAGCCGTCCGTGACCTGGTCGTCGACCGGGGCGGGCGGCGGGTGCTGGACGGCATCAGCTGCGATGTCACCCGGGGCGCCGTCACCGGCCTGCTCGGCCCCAGCGGCAGCGGCAAGACGACCTTCCTGCGCGCGGTCGTCGGGGTGCAGGTGGTCACCGGCGGAACGATCACCGTCCTGGGTCAGCCGGCCGGCGCCCCCGCGCTGCGGCACCGGGTGGGTTACCTGACGCAGGCGCCGAGCGTCTACGCCGACCTGAGCGTGCGCGAGAACGCCCGCTACTTCGCGGCCCTGCACGGGCGGGGGCGCGCCGAGGCCGACCGGGCGGTCAGCGACGTGGGGCTGGCCGGGGCGGCCGGCCAACTGGTCGCCACCCTCTCCGGCGGCCAGCGCAGCCGCGCGTCGCTCGCCTGCGCGCTGGTCGGCGACCCGGAGCTGGTCATCCTCGACGAGCCGACCGTCGGCCAGGACCCGGTGCTGCGGGCCGACCTGTGGGCCCGGTTCCACGCCATGGCGGCGGCCGGCACCACCCTGCTGGTGTCCAGCCACGTGATGGACGAGGCGGCCCGCTGCGACCGCCTGCTGCTGATCCGCGAGGGGCGGCTGATCGCCGACGACAGCCCCGCCGCGATCCGCGCCGCGGCCGGCGTGGACGACCTCGACGAGGCGTTCCTGCGGCTGATCCGGGCCGGCGCGGCACCCGCCGGAGGCGCCTCGTGAACGCGCGCATCCTGGCCGCCACCACCTGGCGCATCCTGCGCCAGCTCCGGCACGACAGGCGCACCATCGCGCTGCTGGTGGCGGTGCCGGCCGTCCTGCTCACCCTTGTCTACTTCATGTACGCCGACCAGCCGACCCCACCCGGGGCGCCGTCCACGTTCGACCGGGTCGCGCTGGTGATGCTCGGCATCTTCCCCTTCGTGATCATGTTCCTGGTGACGAGCATCGCCATGCTCCGGGAGCGCACCTCGGGCACCCTGGAGCGGCTGCTCACGACCCCGATGGGCAAGCTGGACCTGCTGTTCGGCTACGGCATCGCGTTCGGGTTGGCCGCCGCGGTCCAGGCGGCGGTCGCCGCCGCCGTCGCGTACTGGGTCTTCGACCTGGAGACCGCCGGCAGCAGCGCGCTGGTGATCGGGATCGCGGTCCTCGACGCGGTGCTCGGCGTCGCCCTCGGGCTGTTCTGCAGCGCCTTCGCCCGCACCGAGTTCCAGGCAGTACAGTTCCTGCCGGTCGTGGTGATCCCCCAGCTGCTGCTGTGCGGGCTGTTCGTGGCCCGCGACCAGATGGCCGGCTGGCTCCAGGCGCTCAGTGACGCCCTCCCCCTGTCGTACGCCGTCGAGGCGTTGCAGGAGGTCGGCGCGAACGCCGAGCCGACCGGCAGGATGTGGCGGGACGTGACAGTGGTGTTCGGCGCGGCGGTGCTGGCGCTGGTGCTCGCGGCGGCCACCCTGCGCCGGCGCAGCGGCTGACCGGCGGGACGGACGAAGGGCGGCGATGACGCGGCGTACGGGCCGGAGACCCGGCAACCCGGGCACCAGGGAGTCGATCCTCGACGCGGCGCGGGCGGCGTTCGCCGAACGGGGCTTCGACGCGGCCTCGATCCGCGCCATCGCCGGCACGGCCGGGGTCGACCCGGCGCTTGTGCACCACTACTTCGGCAGCAAGGACCAGCTCTTCCTGGCCGCGATGAACTTCCCGGCGGACCCGGGTCAGCTGGTGCCGAGGGTGCTCGCCGGTGACCGGGACGGCGTCGGCGAGCGGATGGTGCGCGTCTTCCTCGGCGTCTGGGACTCTCCGGCCGGCAGCGCCGGGGTGGCGCTGCTGCGCTCGGCGGTGAGCAACGAGTGGACGGCGCGGCTGCTACGCGAGTTCATCACGACGCAGGTGCTGCGCCGGGTGCTCGAACAGCTGGACGTCGAGCCGGCCCAGCTGCCGCTGCGCGGGTCCCTGGTGGCCACCCAGATGATCGGCCTGGCCATGATGCGGCACGTGGTGCGGCTGGAGCCGGTGGCGTCCGCCGACCCGGAGACGCTTGTCGCGGCCGTCGGCCCGACCGTGCAGCGCTACCTCACCGGCTCCCTGTCGGCCTAGCCAGCGGCCGGTGCTCAGGACCGGGGTCGGGCCCCGGCCAGGCGGCGCAGCGGTGGCAGCAGGCCGGCCAGCTCGTCCGGGTCGGTCACCGGGCGCGGGAAGGCGAGCCGGACCCGACGCCGGCCGCCGGCGCGGCCGAGGGCCACCACCAGCCCGTACCTGTCGATGCGCACCACACGGGGTGGCCCGTCCGGCGTCTGCCCGGTCAGCCCGAGCTGCCGACGCAGGTAGTCGGTCATCTCGGGGGCGTCGCGTTCGGCGAGGTCGGCCAGCAGGCGCGCCTCGACCGGGTGCACCGGGTCCGGCTCGGCCTCGGCGTACTCCCCGGGGTCGACCCGCCGCACGGTGCCTGCGCGTTCCCAGCGGACCTCGGCCACCTCGAAGCGGTACAGCCGGAAGCGGGTGCCCACGTCGAGCAGGTCACCGGTCGGGTCGACGGCGGCGAAGTCGACGGCCGCGTGCCGGGCCTCGTCGCCGCGCAGCTCGGCCGCCCAGCCGGAGACCCAGGCCCGGCCCAGAGCGGGCGCACCGGCGGCGGGCGGCAGGTCGAGCACGTCCAGGACCACCGCGACGTCGTTGCCGCCGGCCACCGGCTGCAGCGCGGCGGCCAGGTGGCTGGCGACCGGCACCAGCAGCAGCACCCGACCGTCCGGGTCGGTCACGTGCCGGGCGTGGTGCGGGCCGGGCCGGTGGGCCAGGTGGACGAGACCGGGCAGGCGGCCGGCGACGAGGGTACGAACGATCTCGGCGGGGCTGGGCCGCATGGGCGCGACTCCTTTTGAGGTTAGGCTTACCTAATCCGGAGCCTAGAGCACCTGTGCAGCGACGTCCACCACACAGATGCCATCGTTACCGCGTCTGCTCCAGCCACGAGGCGTAGAGCAGGCCGTAGACCGAGTCCGCGTCCCGGACCAGCTCGTCGTGCGGCCCGCGCTGCACCACCCGCCCCCGGTCCACCACGATCACCTCGTCCGCGGCCTGCGCCGTGGAGAGCCGGTGCGCGATGGCGAGCGTCGTGCGGCCCCTGGTGACCGCGTCCAGGGTGCGTTGCAGACGCACCTCGGTCGCCGGGTCCACCGCGCTTGTCGCCTCGTCCAGGACCAGCAGGTCCGGGTCGGCCACGTACGCCCGGGCCAACGCGACGAGCTGCCGTTCCCCGACGCTGAGTGCCTCACCCCGCTCACCGACAGGCGTGTCCAGCCTCGCCGGCAGACCGTCCAGCCAGTCCGACAGGCCCAACTCGGTGAAGGCGGAGCGGAGCTGCTCGTCGGTCAGCTCCGGACGGGCGAACCGGACATTCTCCCCCACCGTCGCGTCGAAGAGGAAGCCGTCCTGCGGCACCATCACCACCCGGGAGCGCAGCGAGTCGAAGCGGACCTCCGACAGCGGCACGCCGGACAGCAGCACCGCGCCCGCCGACGGGTCCATCAGGCGGGTGAGCAGCTTGGCGAATGTCGTCTTGCCGCTGCCGGTCTCCCCGACCACCGCCACCCGGCTCTTCGCCGCGATCTCCAGGTCGATGTCGTGCAGCACCGGTGGCCCACCCGGGTACGCGAACCGCACCCCCGCGAAGCGGATGTCCAACGGCCCGCCCGGCAGGTCGCGCCCCTGCTCCCCCGGGTCGGCCACGTCCGGGGCGACGTCCAGCACGTCCAGCACCCGACGCCAGCCCGCGATCGCGTTCTGCGCCTCGTTGAGCACCTCGGTGGCGATCTGCACCGGCTGGATGAAGAGCGTGACAAGGAACAGGAACGCGGTCAGCTGCCCGATCGACAGCGTGCCGTCCACGCCGAGCGTCACACCGAGCACCACCACGCCGGCCAGCGCCAACCCGGCGGCCAGCTCACCCACCGAGCTGCCCACGATGCTGATCCGGATCGCCCGCTGCTGCGCCAGCCGCTGACCGTCGATGGCGTCGTCCAGCCGTCGGGCGGTGCGTCCCGCGATGCCGTACGCCCTGATGACCGGAGCCCCGACGACGCTCTCGCCGATCGCGCCGAGCAGCGTGCCGGTGCGCTGACGCACAGTCGCGTACGCCGCGCCGAGGCGGCGTTGCAACTGCCTGATGACGAGCACCGCCGGCAGGAACGCGGCAAGCACCACAACTGTCAACTGCCAGGAGTACGCCAGCATGACGGCTGTGGTGACGACCAGCTGACCGAGATTGACCAGCAGGATCACCCCACCCCACTGGAGGAACTGGGTGATCTGGTCGACGTCGCTGGTGACCCGGGAGACGAGCGATCCGCGCCGCTCCGACTGCTGGTGCAGCATCGACAGGTCGTGCACGTGCCGGAACGCCCGGGTGCGTACGTTCGCCAGCGCCGTCTCGCTGACGGTGAACAGCCGGCGCATCATCAGGTACCCGCAGAGCGTGGTGACGGTGAGGATCGCCGCGGTGATCGCCACCACCGACCACACCACGTCCAGGTTCAGCCCGCCGACGATGCCCCGGTCGATGCCCTGCTGCACGGCGACCGGTACGGCCACCCGGCCGACCATGTAGACGAGCGCGAGGGCGAGCGTGGCGGCCAGCCCGGTCCGCAGCTCGGGCGAGAGCGCCAGGCCACGACGCAGCGTCTGCCAGGTCGTCTCGGTCCGCTCACCAGCGTCCTGCGTCGTCGTCACCGGTCCACCTCGATCTCCAGGCCCGACGGGAGCGGTGCGACCTCGTCGTCGTACGGGCGTTCCTGCGCGCGGTCGACCTCCGCCTGTTCGTAGGCGGTGACCAGGTCGGCGTAGCCGGGCACGGTGGCCAGCAGCTCGGTGTGCGTCCCCCGGGCCACCACCCGCCCCTGCTCGACGTAGATGACCTCGTCGGCGAGCGCGATCGTGGCCCGGCGGTACGCGACGACCAGGATCGACGCGGCCGGCACACCCGGTTGGCCCGCCGACGAGCGCAGGCCGGCGAGGATGGCCGCCTCCACCCGGGGGTCGACAGCGCTCGTCGCGTCGTCGAGCACCAGCAGTCGCGGTCGGCCGACCAGCGCGCGGGCCAGGGTGAGCCGTTGGCGCTGCCCGCCGGAGAGCGAGGTGCCCCGCTCGCCGACCATGGTGTCCAGTCCGTCGGGCAGGGCCGCGACGAACCCGTCCGCCTCGGCCAGCCGCAGCGCCGCCCAGACGTCCTCGTCGTCGACGCCGGGCCGGTCCAGGGCGATGTTGGCGCGGACCGTGTCGTCGAAGACGAACGGCACCTGCGCGACCAGGGCCACCGTGCCGGTCAGCGACGCGGCGGTCAGCTCCCGCACGTCCACCCCGTCCAGCTCGACGGTGCCGGAGTCCGGGTCGACGAGGCGTACCGCCAGCGAGGTGATGGTGGACTTGCCGGCACCTGTCGGCCCGACCAGGGCCACCGTCCGCCCGGCCGGCACGGTGAAGCCGACCTCGCCGAGCACCTGCGCGCTGGGTAGGTGCGCCTCGGCCGGCGGGTACGAGAAGTGCACGCCGGTGAAGGTGAGGGTGGCCGGGCCGGAGGTGGCCGGGTCGAGCACCCGCTGCCCGTACGACATCTCGCCTGTGGCGTCGAGCACGCGGCGCACCCGGTCCCAGCCGGCGACGCTGCGCGGCAGCTCGGCCAGGACCCAGCCGATGGCCCGCACCGGGAAGGCCAGCACGGTGAAGAGGAAGGCCACGCTGACCAGCTCGGCGACGCTTATCGCGCCCTGGCGCAGCCGGAACGCCCCGACCACCAGGACGGCGAGGGTGCCGAGGCTGGGCAGCGTCTCCAGCAGCGGGTCGAAGACACCGCGCAGCCGGCCGACCGCGATCAGCGAGTCGCGCAGCTCGCCTGCGCGGCTGGCGAACCGGGCCGTCTCCTGCGCCTCGCGGCCCATCGTCTTGACCACCAGGGCGCCGTCGAAGCTCTCGTGGGCGATGCCGCTGACCTCGGCGCGCAGCCGCTGCGCCCGGGCCTGCCGGGGCGCCATCCGGCGGGAGTAGACCACGTTGAGCGCGAACAGGGCCGGAAACACCGCGAGGCCGACCAGGGCGAGGGCCCAGTCGGTGGCGAACAGCGAGGCGATCGCGCCGACCAGCATGACGAGCGTGCCGACGGCGAACGGCAGCGGCGCGATCGGGTACCAGGCCGCCTCCACGTCGGAGTTGGCGTTGGACAGCAGCGTGCCCGTGGAGTTGCGCTGATGCCAGGCCACCGGCAGGTCCAGGTAACGGCGGGTGACCCGGCGGCGGTAGGCCGCCTGGAGGCGGTACTGCATGTAGCCGGCACCGAGCCGGCGACCGAAAATGCCCACCACGCGCAGCACGCTGATCCCGAACAGCGCGGCCGCGGCCAGCGCCAGGGTGCCGACGCCCACCTGGCCACGGGCGATGGACGGCACCACCACCTCGCCGACGACCCCGCCCACGACGTACGCGCTGGCGATGACCATCCCGCCGAACAGCACACTGCCGACCACCGCGACCGCGAAGATCCGTGGCTGTTCCCGGATCGCCTGCCCGAGGACCCGCAGCCCTCGACCCAGCACGTCCCGACTTGTCCTGCTCGCCACGCTCTCCCCCGCCGTAAGCCACAATTATCTCCCTCATCCTTACCGCTGCGAGCCAGCACCGCCGACCGGAGCGGATATGTCGACAGTCACGTGCCGGCGCGCGCGGTCGGCGAGGCGGGCCGCGCCCGCCGGCGCGCGGCGGCGGGCGGCCGGGCCTACGATCGGGCCATGTCGCGGTACGCCCGAGCCGAGCGCCAGGCGCTGGCCGATCTCCTCCTGGCCCTCGGGCCCGACGCGCCGACGATCAACGAGGGGTGGGCCACCCGTGATCTCGCCGCGCACCTGGTGCTGCGCGAGCGCCGGCCGGACGCGGCGGGTGGGATCCTGCTGCCGCCACTGCGCGGGTACGCCGAGCGGGTGCGCCGCCGCCTCGCCGCCCAGCCGTACGACGACCTGGTGGCGCGGGTGCGCCGACCACCGGTGTGGAGCCCGGTCAGCAACCCGCTGACCGACGAGCTGGCCAACACCATGGAGTTCTTCATCCACCACGAGGACGTACGGCGGGCCAGCCCCGGCTGGCAGCCCCGCGACCTGGCGCCCGGCCTCCAGGCCAGCCTGTGGAAGCGCGCCGCCCCGATGGCGCGGCTCGCGCTGCGCCGCTTCCCGGCGGACCTGTACGTGCAGGCCCCCGGGCACGGGGAGATCTCCGTCGGCCGTGGCGGCGAACGGCTGCGGCTGGTGGGGGCGCCGGCCGAACTGGCCCTGTTCCTCTCCGGCCGGCAGCGGGTGTCGAGGGTCCAGCTGGACGGCCCGCCCGAGGCCGCCGGCCGGCTGCGAACCGCCGGCCTGGGTATGTGACGCTCTGACCAGAAACGGTCGCAATTCCACTGTGGAATACCCCACACCCAGCGAAGCACGCTGATGCCTTCTCCCGTACGCTTCATCGCGCCGCTCTGCGCCGGGCGGCACGAAGTGGGGACGCACTGTGCGGAGTTTCGCGATGTCGGCGCTGCGGGAGCCCCCGTTCGCCAGGGGGCGCCACGGCGCCACGGAACAGGTTGCGGGCGAGAGCGCCGAATGGGCGCGCGCCTTCGGATTGGTCGATTCCGGCCATCGTGTGCGCCGGCTGCAACAGGCCGACGCCGCGGGGCTGGCCGGTCGCGCCTGCCCGGACGGGTCGGCGGACGGCCTGCGGCTGCTCACCGACCTGATCAGCTGGCTCTTCGTCATGGACGACGCCTGCGACGAGGACGGCCTGGGCAGCGACCCGGCCCGGCTCGGGCCGGCGATCAGCACCCTGCTCGACGTGCTGGACCAGTTCGGCGACCCGGACGTCGTACCGCCCACCGTCGGGCCGCTCGGTGACGCGCTGCACGACCTGTGCCGCCGCACCCGGCTCCACGACCACCCGGCACTGCTGCTGCGGTTCGTCAGCCAGCTCCGGGAGTACCTGCTGGCACTGCTCTGGGAGGCGACCAACCGGGAGCGGCGGCGCGTGCCAGAGGTGGCGGAGTACGTCCA
The DNA here is from genome assembly GCF_042898105.1 of Micromonospora sp. NPDC000663. Taxonomy (NCBI): domain Bacteria; kingdom Bacillati; phylum Actinomycetota; class Actinomycetes; order Micromonosporales; family Micromonosporaceae; genus Micromonospora; species Micromonospora sp. NPDC000663. The sequence continues at coordinate 410,645 of NZ_JBIAYR010000005.1, read as the reverse complement.
ACTGCGCCGGCACATCGGCGGCGTACATCCCTGCCTGACCCTTACCGACCTGGCGTCGGGGCAGCCGCCCGGGTCGGACCGGCGCGCCGACCCGGCGTTCGTCGCCCTGGACCTGCTGGCAGTGGACCTGGTCTGCTGGTGCAACGACCTCTTCTCGTACGGCAAGGAGAGCCAGTCGGACCCGGACGCGCAGAACCTGGTGACGGTGATCGCCCAGAGGAGCGGCTCGGACGAGGCGGACGCGTTGCGGACGGCGGCGGACCGGTTCAACCGAGGGCTCGCGGCGTACCTGACGGCGGAGGAGGCTCTGCTGGCAAGCGGTGACGACGGCGTCCAGCCGGCAGTGGCGACCCGCCGGAACTGGGTCCGCGCCACCTACGACTGGTCAGTCGCGGCCGCCCGGTACGCCTGATCGGGCGGCACCGGTCGGTGTCCAGGGACGCCCGAACGATCACCAGGGGCTAGCCGATGCCCGGTGACAGGCAATACTCTGCGGTAACCACATACGACGTGACCCCCGTCACGCCACCACCCCCGAAGGCGGCTACAGCGATGGCTCTCGATGTACCGTACCGCTCCATCCCGGATATGTTCCTCAAGCGCGTGGCGGCCACCCCCGACCAGCACGCGTTCGCGTCCCCGAACTCCGACGACTCCGGTCCCGACTGGCTCACCTGGGCGCAGGTCGGGCAGCGCGCCAAAGCGGTCGCCGCCGGCCTGCACAACCTGGGGATCGGCTTGGAGGACCCGGTCGCGATCCTCGCCAACACCCGGCTCGACTGGGTGATCGCCGACCTCGGCATCATGTGCGCCGGTGGGGCGACCACCACCGTCTACCCGACCACCGAGCCGGCGGACGCCACGTTCATCATCGCCGACTCCGGGTCCAAGGTGCTGTTCGCGGAAAACCCGGCCCAGGCCGCCAAGATGGCCGGCGCCACCCTGCCCGCGCTCACCCACGTGGTGCTCCTCGACGGCGCCGTCGACCCGGCTGCCGCCATTCCGCAACTGACGCTCGCCGAGCTGGAGGAGCGGGGCACCCAGACGCTGGCCGCCGAGCCGGATCTGATCGACATGCTCGTGGCCGGCATCGGCCCGGACCACCTGGCCACCCTGATCTACACCTCCGGCACCACCGGCCGACCCAAGGGCGTCGAGCTGCTGCACGGCGGCTGGTGCTGGGAGGCCGTGGCGCAGGCGGAGGTCGGGCTGCTGCGCGACGACGACCTGCAGTACCTGTGGCTGCCGCTGGCCCACTCGTTCGGCAAGACCCTGCTCTGCGGCGCCATCCACGTCGGGCTGCCCACCTACGTCGACGGGCGGGTGGACAAGCTTGTCGAGCTCCTCTCGGTCATCCGTCCGACGCTGATGTGCGGCGCTCCCCGGGTGTTCGAGAAGGTCTACAACAAGGCCGTGACCACCGCGCAGGGCGCCGGCGGCGCGAAGGCGAAGATCTTCGGCTGGGCCGTCGGCGTCGGCAAGGAGAAAATCACCCTGGAGCAGGCCGGCAAGCCGGTGCCGACCGGGCTGAAGCTGCGCTACGGGCTGGCCGAGAAGCTGGTGTTCAGCAAGCTCCAGGCCCGCCTGGGCGGCCGGATGCGGGTGCTGGTGTCCGGCGCCGCTCCGCTCAGCCCCGAGATCGCCACCTTCTTCGCCGCCGCCAACCTGCCGATCTCCGAGGGCTACGGCCTCACCGAGACCAGCGCCGGCAACTTCGTCAACCCGCCGGCCGGGCTGCGGATCGGCACCGTGGGCCGGGCGATGGGCGACCTGGAATGCCGGATCGACACCGACGGGGAGATCCTGGTCCGTGGCCGGCCGGTGATGCGCGGCTACCACAACCTGCCGGAGGAGACCGCCGCCTCGTTCACCGAGGACGGCTTCTTCCGTACCGGTGACATCGGCACCCTCGACGAGCAGGGCTACCTCCGCATCACCGACCGCAAGAAGGACCTGGTCAAGACCTCGGGTGGCAAGTACATCGCGCCGTCGCACATCGAGGGGATGTTCAAGGCGATCTGTCCGTACACCTCACAGGCGGTCGTCGTCGGTCAGGCCCGCAACTTCTGCACGATGCTGGTCACCCTCGACCCGGACGCGATCCGGGGCTGGGTCGCCGGCGGCCCTCTCGAAGGGCGCAGCTACACCGAGATCGTCGCCTCGGCTGAGGCCCAGACGATGGTCGAGGAGTACGTCGCCCAGCTCAACGCCAAGCTCAACCGCTGGGAGACGATCAAGAAGGTGGCCATCCTGCCGCGCGACCTGACCATCGAGCACGGCGAGATCACCCCCTCGCTGAAGATCAAGCGCCGCGGGGTGGAGAGCAACTTCGCCGCCGAGATCGACAAGATGTACTCGGGCACCCTCGCCGAGCTGTGACCCGCCGACGGTCCCGTGTCCGGCTCCCCCGCCGGCACGGGGCCGTCACAGGTGGTGGCCCCGCCACCTCGTCTGTTCCTCCTCCACGGCGAGCTGCTCCTCCAGCGCGGTCTGCCGGACCCCCCGCCGGCGTCGGGTGTCCACGACCGAAGGGGATTGTGGCAGTCGCGGCCTGGGCCAAGGCGGGTTCCGAGCAGACGGGTGGGCTGCGGAGCCCATCTTGCGTGCCGGGCTCAGGCGATGACGGCCGGCTCCCGCCAGCGCTGCCGACCGGTCCGGTCCAGGTCGTACCGGACCCCGGCGATCCGCTCGACCGCCTCCACCAGGTCGGCGGCGGGCAGGGTGAACGGCAGCCGCAGGAACCGTTCCAGGGTGCCGTCGAGGCCGAACCGGGGGCCGGGGGCGAGCCGGACGCCCACCTCCTCGGCGGCCCGGGCCAGCGCGCTGGAGACCGGCCCGTCCAGCTCGGCCCAGAGCGTCACGCCGCCCCGTGGCGCGGTGACGCGCCAGTCCGGCAGCCGGTGCGCCAGCGCGCCGAGCAGGGCGTCGCGCTGCGCGGCGAGTTGGACCCGCCGGTCGCCGACGATGGCCGGCGCGTCGGCGAGCAGGCGCACCGCGACAAGCTGGTCCAGCACCGGGCTGGCCATGTCCACACCGACGCGGACGGCGGCCAGTCGCTGCACCTGCGGAGCGGAGGCGCGGACCCAGCCGATCCGCAGGCCACCCCAGTATGTCTTGCTCATCCCGCCGATGCTCACGACCCGGGAGTGCCTGTCGAAGGTGGCCATCGGCGGCGGCAGTTCGGTGCCGTCCAGCGGCAGGTCCACGAACGATTCGTCGACGACGAGGTCGGTGCCGGCGGCGTGGGCGGCGGCCACCACCCGCTCGCGCAGGGGGGCCGGCATCAGATGTCCGGTCGGGTTCTGGAACTCAGGGATGAGGTACGCCAGCCGGGGTCGGGTCTGCCGGAGAGCGCCCAGCAGCAGGTCGGCGTCCCAGCCACAGATGTCGGAGGCCAGGCCGTGGGTGGTGATCCGGGCCCGCCGCCCGGCCAGCGCGGCGAGCGCGTTGGGGTAGGTGGGTGACTCGACAAGCACGCTGCCGCCGGGCGCGAGGGCGAGGCGCAGCACGAGGTCGAGTGCGTGCTGGGTGCCGCTTGTCACCATGATCTGGTCGGCCGAGGTCGGCAGCCCCCGTGCCGTGTACCCGTCGGCCACCGCCTCGCGCAGCTCGATGATGCCGGTCGGGTGGTAACCGGCGCCGCCCACGTACCGCGGCAGGTCCTCGGCGGCGGCCCGGGCCGCCGTGAGCAGCTGCGGCGGCGCGGACAGCGCGGCGACGCCGAGGTCGATCATCTCCCGGTCGTCCAGCGGGGTCCACAGGCCGGTGCTGGCGACCCGGTGGTTGCCGGGCAGCATGGTCCAGCTGCCGGCGCCCCGGCGGCTGGCCAGGTGCCCTGTCTCGCGCAGCTGCCGGTACGCGGCGGTGACAGTGGTCCGGCTGATCCGCAGCGCCTCGGCCAGCTCGCGTTCGGCCGGCAGGCGTACACCCAGGGGCAACCGGCCGTCGGCGAGCAGGCCCCGCACGGCGCCGGCGAGGGCGGCGTAGTCGGGGCTGCGCCGCCGGCCCGGAAGGGCGTGCCACTGGCCGAGCAGACGGGCCAATTGGACGCCGCGCACCTGACCGGTCATGGCCACTCCTCGGATATTGGCTTCTTTCATAGGGAGGATTGGCACCTAGGGTGGCATGCATGGCACTGATTGGCAATCTGCGGTACCGGCCCGCGCGGCGGCTGGGCCAGCTCTACGTCGGGCTGGTCCTCTACGGCGTCAGCATGGCCCTGATGGTCCGCTCCGATCTGGGCCTCGACCCGTGGGACGTCTTCCACCAGGGCCTGGCCGAACGGACCGGGCTCTCCTTCGGCACCGTCACCATCGCCGTCGGTGCGCTCGTGCTGCTGCTCTGGATCCCGCTGCGGCAACGCCCCGGGCTCGGCACGGTCAGCAACGTGGTCGTCATCGGCCTGGTGGTGGACGCCACGCTGGCCCTGCTTCCGACTGGCGGCCCGCTCGGCGTGCGCATCGCGCTGCTGGTCACCGGGATCGTCGCCAACGGCGCCGCCACCGGCCTCTACCTCGGCGCACAGCTCGGTCCCGGCCCCCGCGACGGCCTGATGACCGGCCTCGTGGCCCGCCGGCCCGGCTGGTCGGTCCGGCTGGTACGTACGGTCATCGAGGTCACCGTGCTCGCGCTGGGCTGGCTGCTCGGCGGCAAGGTGGGCGTGGGCACCGTCGCGTACGCGCTTGCCATCGGCCCACTGGCGCACCTGTTCATCCCGGTGTTCGCCGTGCCCATGACGAAGAGCACAACCCCGGAGCCGGAGGCCGCTCCCGTCGGCTGAGGGTTCACCTACCGTCCCCGGACCGGCACGCCGTGGTGGTGACGAGGGGCCGGATGGCGGGTGGGTGTTCCCTTCCGGGACGCGCGCCGTCATCATTTCTGCATGGGGGAGAACGGTTGGCGCTGGACGGACGCCTGGATCTTCGTGTCGCTGGTCATCGCGAGCGGCGCCGGTCGGCACCGCCGATCGGCGACCAGCCGCAGGCCGGAGGGTGTCCGCCTCACCGATGTGCTCTCCACCGCCGACCATCTCAACCACGCGATCCCGCAGCGGCACGAGGTGGAGGTCGCCGTCCGGCGTCTCGTCGGCGCCGGTCTGGTGAGCGTGTCCGACGGCTGGTTCCGGATCACCGGCGAGGGTGAGCAGCTCTGGCGCAACCGCCCCCGCACCGGGGTCGCCACGATGGTGGACACCGTGCAGGGCGCCCTGAGCCGACGGCACGCACCGGGCAGCGCCGACTGGATCCTGGAGGAGGCCGACCACGCGGCGGCCGTCCAGGAGTACGTGGTCCGTTCGATCCCGACGCCCCGGCGCTCCCCCGAGGGGCACTCCGGCGGGCACTGACCGGGCTTCAGCGCACCGGGTGACCACCACGGCGCAGCGCGTCCTTGACCTCGGCCACTGTCAGCTCGCCGAAGTGGAAGACGCTGGCGGCGAGCACCGCGTCCGCGCCGGCGCCGATCGCCGGCGGGAAGTGGGCCACCTCGCCCGCGCCGCCGCTGGCCACCACCGGCACGTCCACCACGGCCCGCACGGCGGCGATCAGTTCCAGGTCGAAGCCCGCCTTGGTGCCGTCGGCGTCCATCGAGTTGAGCAGGATCTCCCCCGCGCCCAGCTCGGCACCGCGCCGCGCCCAGTCGACCGCGTCGATGCCGGTGCCGCGCCGGCCGCCGTGCGTGGTGACCTCGAAACCGCTGGCGGTGGCGGCCCGGCGTACGTCGAGGGAGAGCACCAGCACCTGCCGCCCGAACCGGTCGGCGATCTCGGCGATCAGCTCGGGCCGGGCGATGGCGGCGGTGTTCACGCCGACCTTGTCGGCGCCCGCGCGCAGCAGGGTGTCCACGTCGGCGACCTGCCGGACCCCACCGCCGACGGTCAGCGGGATGAACACCGACTCGGCGGTGCGGCGCACCACGTCGAGCATGGTGCCCCGGTCACTGGAGGACGCGGTGACGTCGAGGAAGGTCAGCTCGTCGGCGCCGGCGCGGTCGTACGCCGCCGCCAGCTCCACCGGATCACCGGCGTCGCGCAGGTCGAGGAAGTTGACGCCCTTGACGACCCGCCCGGCGTCCACGTCCAGGCAGGGGATAACGCGCACCGCCACCGTCATGCCCGTGAGCCTATCCCCCGTACGTGGCACGGCGGCCGACCCGATCGGGCCGGCCGCCGGTAACGAGGTGGGTGTCACACCCGGACGAGCATCTTGCCCAGGTTCTCGCCGCGCAGCAGCCCGAGGAATGCCGACGGGGCGTTCTCGATGCCGTCCACGATCGTCTCGTCGTACCTGAGCGTGTCGTCGCGCAGCCAGCCGGCCACGTCGCGCAGGAACGCCTGACGGACGTCGCCGTGGTCGTTGACCAGGAAGCCGCGCAGGGTGAGCCGCTTGCCGATGACCATCGCGAGGTTGCGCGGCGCGGCCGGCGGCTCGATGGCGTTGTACTGCGCGATCATGCCGCAGATGGCGGCCCGGCCGTGCAGGTTCATCGCCGAGATCGCCGCCTCCAGGTGATCGCCGCCGACGTTGTCGAAGTAGACGTCGACACCGTCCGGGGCCGCCTCGCGCAGCGACTCGCGGACCGGCCGGTCGTGGTAGTCGAAGGCGGCGTCGAAGCCCAGCGCCCGCAGCCGCTCGACCTTGGCCGGCGACCCGGCGCTGCCGATGACGCGGCCGGCGCCCTTGAGCTTGGCGATCTGCCCGACGAGGCTGCCCACCGAGCCGGCGGCGGCGGAGACGAAGACCGTCTCGCCGGGCTTCATGGCCGCCACCTCGAGCAGACCGGCGTACGCGGTCAGCCCGGGCATCCCGAGCACGCCCAGGTACGCGCTGACCGGGGCCAGGCCGGCGTCGACCGTACGGGCGGCGGAGGCGTCGAGAAGCGCGTACTCCCGCCAGCCCAGCCCGTGCAGGACCGTGTCGCCGACGTGGACGTCCGCCGCCTCGCTGGCCACCACCTCGCCGACCGCCGCCCCGTCCAGCGGCGCGTCCAGCTCGAACGGCGCCACGTACGACTTGACGGCGTTCATCCTCCCCCGCATATACGGGTCGACGGACATGAACTGGTTGCGGACCACGATCTGGCCCGGACCGGGTGTCGGCACCTCGGTCTCGACGAGCCGGAAGTTCTCCTCGGTGGGCCAGCCGGCGGGCCGGCGGGCCAGGTGGATCTCACGGTTGCTGGTCACGGGGGTGGTCGTCCTTCCGTCCGGGGGGTGGCGGTCTGGGTCCGCGACGTCACGCGGCCAGGGTCTCGCGAACGGTGAGGGTGACGTCGATGTTGCCGCGGGTGGCGTTGGAGTACGGGCACACCTGGTGGGCCTGCTCGACGATCTGCTCGGCGGTCTCGCGGGGCACGGCGGGCAGGTCGACGACGAGCTGCACGGTGAGCCCGAACCCGCCGCTGCCGTTCGGGCCGATGCCCACCTCGGCGCCGACGACGGAGTTGGCGACGTCGGCCTTGGCCCGGCGGGCCACCACACGCAGCGCGCTGTGGAAGCATGCCGCGTAGCCGGCGGCGAAGAGCTGTTCGGGGTTGGCGGCACCACCGGCGCCACCCATCTCCTTCGGCACGGCCAGGTCGAGCGTGACGGTGCCGTCGGAGGTCTCGACGTGGCCGTCCCGGCCGTCGCCGGTGGCGGTCGCGGACGCGGTGTAGAGAACCTGCATGAGAGTCACTGCTCCTTCTGTCGATGGATGGTGTCGGTGACCCGGGTGAGGGTGTCGCGCAGCGCGACGAGCTCGCCGAGGCCGAGCCCTGTGGACTGCGCGATCCGCAACGGGACGTCGCAGAGCCGCTCGCGCAGCGCACGGCCCTGCTCGGTGAGGCCGACCTCGACCCGCCGCTCGTCGCGGGCGGACCGCCGTCGGATGACCAGGCCCGCCCCCTCCAGCCGCTTGAGCAGCGGGGAGAGCGTGCCGGAGTCCAGTCGCAGCTCGGTGCCGAGCTCGGAGACCGTGGGGGCGTCGTCGGGACGCTCCCAGAGCACCAGCAGCACCAGGTACTGCGGGTAGGTCAGCCCGAACTCGTCGAGGATCGGCCGGTACACGTCGGTCAGGGCGCGCGACGCGGCGTAGAGCGCGAAGCACACCTGCCGGCGCAGCACCAGATCATCGGTCACCGTTGAACCGTAGCCCACAACTAAGTTGTGCACAACCTATCTGGCCGCGAGGCGACCCGACGCCGCCGGGCCGCGCCCTCAGCGATCGCCGAGGTACGCCTCCAGCTCCACCTCGACCAGGTGCTCCCGATCCAGCAGGGCGGCCACCACCACAAGCGTCGCCGCCGGCCGCACCGCCCCGAAGACCGCGTTGTGCGCCTGGCCTACCTCGTCGGCGTACAACCGGTCCGTCACGTACATCCGGGTCCGGACCACGTCCCCCGGCTCCGCACCCACCTCGGCCAGCGCCGCCAAACCGATCCGCAGCGCCTGCGCGGTCTGCGCCGCCGGATCACCCACGTGCGTCACCCGGCCATCCACAGTGGACGTGCAGCCCGCCGTCCACGCCAGGTCACCGGCCCGGACGACGCGTGAGTAGCCGTACCGCTGCTCCCACGGGCCGCCCGAGCCCAGCCGGGTGACGGTCACGCCTCGGCCAGCGTCCGCAGCGCCTCGGCCACCGTGAAGGCGCCCGCGTACAGCGCCTTGCCGGCGATCACACCCTCCACACCGAGCGACTCCAGCGCGGCCAGCGCCCGAAGGTCGTCCAACGTGGACACACCACCGGAGGCGATCACCGGCCGGTCGGTCCGGGCGCACACCTCCCGCAACAGGTCCAGGTTCGGCCCGCGCATCGTGCCGTCCTTGGTGATGTCCGTGACCACGTACCGGCTCGCGCCCGCCTTGTCCAGCCGCTCCAGCACCTCGTACAGGTCACCGCCGTCGCGGGTCCACCCGCGCGCCGACAGGGTACGACCGCGCACGTCCAGCCCGATGGCCACCCGGTCGCCGTACTCCCCCACCACCCGGTCACACCACACCGGGTCCTCCAGGGCGGCGGTACCGATGTTGACCCGGGTCGCCCCGGTGCCCAGCGCCGCCCGCAGCGACTCGTCGTCACGGATACCGCCGGACAACTCCACCTTCACGTCCAACTGGCGCACCACCTCGGCGAGCAGGTGCGCGTTCGTGCCCCGGCCGAACGCCGCGTCCAGGTCGACCAGGTGGATCCACTCCGCGCCGTCCTGCTGCCAGGCCAACGCGGCGTCCAACGGGTCGCCGTAGATGCTCTCGCTACCGACAGCGCCCTGCACGAGCCGGACGGCCCGGCCGTCGGCGACATCCACGGCGGGTAACAGGGTGAGACTCAACGTCTTCTCCTCGATCAGGTACGACGGTCCAGAGCGATCACGACGATCGCCGGCAGTACGAGCAGCAACAACACGATCAGCGCGACGCGCAGCGCCAGATCGTCGACGAACGCCCAGATCAGGATCAGCGCCGCCCCGGTGAGCAGGACGATCGCGGCCCGCTCACCCCGGGAGTGCCGGGCCAGCCGACCCGAGCGGCCCCGGCGCAGCTGCGGCGTCAACCGGCGGACCACCGCCCGACGGCGCTGCCGGCGAGCCACCCGGCGCTGCCGCACCGCCCGCTCACGCGCCTGCTCCGCCTCACGCTCCGCCCGGCGGCGGGCCCGCTCCCGACTCACCGCGCGCCCCACCCGACGGGCAGCGGGCGCCGACGCCCCTCAGCCACCGGTGGACAGCGTGGCGAGCCAGTTGCGCAGCAGCGCGGCACCGGTGTCAGCGGACTTCTCCGGATGGAACTGGGCCGCCGACAACGCACCGCGCTCCACCGCCGCCACGAAATCCGTGTCGTGGTGGGCAGTGGTCACCAACGCGCCGGCCGCGGACAACGCCGCCGGGTCACCCATCGCGTACGAGTGGACGAAGTAGAACCGGCTCTGCGGCCCCAGACCGGCGAAGAGCACCGACTCCCGGGGCGCCCGCACCGTGTTCCATCCCATGTGCGGCAACCGGGTCGCGGCCAACCGGGTCACCCCGCCCGGCAGCAGCCCGAGCCCCTTGGTCACCACACCGTGCTCGTCACCGTGCTCGAACAGCACCTGCATCCCCACACAGATGCCCAGCACCGGCCGGCCGGCGGCCACCCGCTCGGCGATCACCGGGCCCGCCCCGAGCGCCTCGATCCCCGCCATGCACGCGGCGTACGCACCAACCCCCGGCACCACCAGCCCGTCGGCGGCGGCAGCGGCGGCCAGGTCGTCGGTCACCCGCACGTTTGCACCGGCGGCGGCCAACGCCCGCTCCGCCGACCGCAGATTGCCCGAACCGTAGTCGAGCACCACCACGTCGGCGCTCACGAGCCCGACCCCGGAATCAGACGCAGCACCCCGGCGGCCGTGGCGAGGACCGCCAGCAGCCCGGTGACCACCACCGCGCCCCTCGGCGCGCCCTGCCGGTGCAGCGACCAGGTGCCGCCCACCAGCACCCCGGCCAGGATCAGCAACAGAGTCGGCAACGCGGCACCCATCAGAGCCACCTTCCATTCGCGACTGCGGGGCTCCGCTCCGCTGCACTCCTCGCGCTCATCAGAGCGCACCCTTCGTGCTGGGGATCGCGCCCGCCGCACGCGGGTCGATCGCGGTGGCCTCGCGCAACGCCCGGGAGACCGCCTTGAACTGCGCCTCCACCACGTGGTGCGCGTCCGGGTGACCACCCGGGCGGGCCGCCCGCAGCACGTCGACGTGCAACGTGACCCGTGCCGCCTGACCGAACGACTCCCAGATGTGCCGGGTCATGCTCGTCGCGTACACCGGCCCGATGTACGGCGCCAGCAGCGGCTCGTCGTGCACCACGTACGGCCGGCCGGACAGGTCGACCGCGGCCCGCACCAGCACCTCGTCCATCGGGACTGTCGCCGAACCGTACCGTCGGATGCCGGCCTTGTCGCCGAGCGCCTGGTCGAACGCGGCGCCCAGGGCCAGCGCGGTGTCCTCCATCGTGTGGTGCGCGTCGATCTCCAGGTCACCAACGGTGCGCACGGTCAGGTCGAAGCCGCCGTGCCTGGCGATCTGGTTGAGCATGTGGTCGTAGAAGCCCACGCCGGTGCTGATCTCGGCGGCGCCGGTGCCGTCGAGGTCGATCTCGACGAGGACCTTGGTCTCCTTGGTGATCCGCTCCACCCGGGCGGTCCGGCTCATCACACAGTCTCCATCGCAGAAAGGAAGGCGTCGGTCTCGGCGGGGGTGCCGGCGGTCACCCGCAGCCAGCCGGGCAGACCGACGTCACGGACCAGCACACCCCGGTCCAGCAGGGCACGCCAGGCGGTGGCCTGGTCGCCACCGGTCTCGAAGAGCACGAAGTTGGCGTCGCTGTCGGCCACCCGCAGACCGCGCCCGCGCAGCGTCGCCACGATCCGGTCCCGCTCCCCCATGATCGCGCTCACCGTACCGAGCAGGGCGTCGCGGTGCGCGAGTGCCGCGCGCGCGGCGGCCTGGGTCAGCGCCGACAGGTGGTACGGCAACCGGACCAGCTGCACCGCCCGCACCACCGCCGCGTCGGCGGCCAGGTAACCCAGCCGGCCGCCGGCGAAGCCGAACGCCTTGCTCATCGTCCGGGTGACCACCAGCCGCGGGTGACCGGGCAGCACCGCGAGGGCGCTGACCGTGCCGGGTCGGGCGAACTCGGCGTACGCCTCGTCGACCACCACCATGCCGGGCGCCGCGTCGAGCACGGCGGCGACCACCGACGGGTCCAGTGCGGTGCCCGTGGGGTTGTTCGGCGAACAGAGGAACACCACGTCGGGCCGGTGCTCGCGGACCTGGGCGACCGCCTCGTCGGCGGTCAGCCCGAAGTCGACGCCGCGCCGCGCCGGCACCCACCGGGTGCCGGTGCCGAGCGCCAGCAGCGGGTGCATCGAGTACGCCGGAACGAAGCCCAACGCGCTGCGCCCCGGGCCGCCGAACGCCTGGAGCAGCTGCTGCTGGATCTCGTTGGAGCCGTTGGCCGCCCACACCTGCTCGACGGTGAGCCCGTGCCCCAGGTAGCCGGCCAGGTCGGCGCGCAGCGCCACCGCGTCCCGGTCCGGGTAGCGGTTCAGGTCGCGCAGCTCGGCCGCGAGCGCCTTGCCGATCGCCTCGACCACCGGCTCTGGCAGCTGGTACGAGTTCTCGTTGGTGTTGAGCCGCACCGGCACGTCCAGCTGCGGCGCCCCGTACGGCGTCAGCCCGCGCAGGTCGTCGCGGATCGGCAGATCCTCCAGCCCCGTCACGCCGATCCTCCCGGGAAGCGGGCCTGGACGGCCTGGCCGTGCGCCGGCAGGTCCTCCACGTTCGCCAGGGTGACCACGTGCGGGGCCACGTCACGCAGCGCGGCCTCGGTGTACTCGATCAGGTGCACACCGCGCAGGAAGGACTGCACGGACAGCCCGGACGAGTGCCGGGCGCACCCGCCGGTGGGCAGCACGTGGTTGGAGCCGGCGCAGTAGTCGCCGAGCGACACCGGCGACCAGGCGCCCACGAAGATCGCCCCGGCGTTGCGTACCCGCAGCGCCCACTCCCGCGCGTCGGCCGTCTGGATCTCCAGGTGCTCGGCCGCGTACGCGTCGACCACCCGCAGCCCAGCCTCCAGGTCGTCCACCAGGACCACGCCGCTCTGCTCACCGGTCAGCGCGGTGCTCACCCGCTCGGCGTGCTTGGTCGCCGGCACCTGCCGGGCCAGCTCCCGCTCGACCGCCTCGACGAGCGCCGGCGACGGGGTGACGAGCACGCTCGCGGCCAGCGGATCGTGCTCGGCCTGGCTGATCAGGTCGGCGGCGACGTGCGCCGGGTCGGCGGTGTCGTCGGCCAGGATGGCGATCTCGGTCGGGCCGGCCTCGGCGTCGATGCCGACCACACCGCGCAGTAGCCGCTTCGCCGCGGTCACCCAGATGTTGCCGGGGCCGGTGACCAGGTCGACCGGATCGCACCGCAGCTCACCCGCCGGGTCGACAGCCGAGCCGTACGCCAGCATCGCCACCGCCTGGGCGCCGCCGACGGCGTACACCTCGTCGACGCCGAGCAGCGCGCACGCGGCAAGCACCCGAGGGTCGGGCAGGCCACCGTTGTCCTTCTGCGGCGGGCTGACCACCACCAGCGACCGCACCCCGGCCGCCTGGGCCGGCACCACGTTCATCACAACTGTCGACGGGTACATGGCGAGCCCGCCGGGGACGTAGAGGCCGACCCGGTCGACCGGCAGCCACCGCTCGGTGACGGTGCCACCGGGCACCACCTGGGTGACGTGGTCGGTACGCCGCTGGTCGGCGTGCACCCTGCGGGCCCGGCTGATCGACTCCAGCAGCGCCTCACGCACCGCCGGGTCGAGCACCCCCTCGGCCTCGGTGATCGCCTCCACGGGCACCCGCAGCACCTCCGGCGAGATGCCGTCGAACCGTTCGCTGGCCTCCCGGATCGCCGGGTACCCATGCTCCCGGACCGCCTCCACCAGCGGGCGGATCCGCTCGACGGCCACCGACACGTCGAGCTGGGCACGGGGCAGCAGACGGCGCGGGTCTCCGAGACCGTCGCGCAGGTCGATCCGATTCAGCACCCTTGCGAGTCTAGGCGGCCCGGCCGCAGCTCACCCGAGCCGCCCGCCCGCCGGGACGGTGAGCCGGGCCACGCCCCGCCGGACGGGATTCGTTAGGCTCGACCACGTGACCGCACGGCTGCCGGTGTTCCCGCTCGCAACGGTGCTCTTTCCCGGGTTGGTGCTGCCACTGCACATCTTCGAGGAGCGTTACCGGGCGCTGGTCCGGCACCTGGTCGACCTGCCCGAGGGTGCCCCACGCGAGTTCGGCGTGGTGGCCATCCAGGCCGGGTGGGAGGTCGCGCCCGCCGGACCGGGCGGGCGACCCGTCCCCGGTGTCGGCGAGGTCACCCTGCACGAGGTGGGGTGCACCGCCGAACTGCGCCAGGTCACCGAGCTCGCCGACGGCGGCTTCGACATCGTCACTGTCGGCCGACGCCGGTTCCGCATCGCGGAGGTCGACGAGAGCGCCGCGCCCTTCCTGACCGCCGAGGTCGAGTGGCTGCCCGAGCCGGCCGGCGCGGACGAGGTGGCCGATCTGCTGGCCGCCCGGGTCATCGCGGTGTTCCGGCAGTACCTGAGCCTGGTCCGCTCCGACCCGGAGGAGATCTCCGAACAGCTCCCGGAGGACCCGACGGTGCTGTCGCACCTGGTGGCGGCGACGGCGGCGCTGACCGTCGACGACCGGCAGCGGCTGCTGGCGATCGACGACACCGCGGCCCGGCTCCGCGCCGAGCTGCGGTTGCTCAACCGCGAGGCGGCTCTGTTGCGCCAGGTGCGGGCGGTTCCGGTGCCGCTGTCGGAGCTGGCGTCCCCGCCGACGCCCAACTGAGCGACGCCAGCTCGGGCTCCGGCCGCAGCGACGGCCACCGCGACCAGCCCGCCAGCAGGGTGTACGTGATCGCGGCGCCGAACGCCGGCAGCAGCAGGTTGCCGTGCGGCACCGGCAGCACACCGAGCAGCCAGTCGACGCCACCGGCGCGCAGGTCGGCGGGTTTGGTGAACGCCTGACCGTCAGGCGCGGCGTCCAGCAGCCGGTCGAAGGTGGCAAGGCCCACCCGCCGGCCCACCTGCCAGGCCACCGGCGCCGCGGCCACCGTGCCCAGCACCACGGCGAGCAGGCCGACCGGGCCGCGTCGGCGACGCAGCACGAACCACACGACGAGGGCCGCGAGCACCCCGAAGGCGAGACCGAGCAGGCTGAACCAGCCGTCCGCGGCGATCGGCTGCTCCGGCTGCGGCTCGGCGTAGATCGCCCCCTCGGCGGTCTTGAGCACCGGCGTGTCCGGCGCGAGCGCGGCCCAGAGCAGCCCGAGCGGCGCGCCCAGCACGGCGATCGCGAGCACGAAGCCCAGCACCGTCAGCACCGTGCGCGACTGGCGACGCGACTCGTCGGGCGGCGCGGGCCGGTCGGTCTCGTCGACGGGCCGGTCGGTCTCGTCGACGGGCCGCTCGGGGTCGGGGTTGTCCGGGCTCACCCGATGATCCTCTCAGGCCCGACGGTGGGCCGGGGCGCCGGTGGCGGCAGACCAGCTCACCGGGCGAACGGCTCCACCATCATCGCCGCCGCGCGCAGCCACGCCTGCCGGGTCTCGGGCTGGAGCTGGTGGTACTCGATGGACGACCCGGTCTCCAGCGCCGGGTCGTACGGCACCACCGCGACACCCCGGGTCCGGGTGGCGAAGTGCCGCTCCAGGTCGTCCTGGAGGGCGGATCGCCCAGCGGTGGGACAGGAGATGAGGGTGATGGCGTTGTCGGCCAGCTCGCTCATGCCCTCCTCGTGCAGCAGGTCGAGCATCCAGTCGGCGCTGAACGCCGCGTCCTCGCGGGGCACGGTGGTCACCACCAGCTGGTCGGCGGCCTGCATCACGGTGCGCCAGTTGGGGCTCTCCACGTTGTTGCCGGTGTCCACGCACACCACGTCGTGGGTCCGGCGCAGCAGCTCCAGCACCCGCCGGACGGTGAACTGGTCGAGTCGCTGGGCGAAGCGCGGGCTCTCCTCGCCGGCCAGCACGTCGTACGAGCCGTCGGAGGCGTGCCTGAGGAAGTCGTCCAGCCGGTCCAGCAGGGTCGCCCCCTCCAGGATCTCGATCTGGGCCAGCTCGCCGATCAGGTGGCGGATGGTCCGGGCGTGCCGGGCGCTGCCGGCGCGCAGCCCGAGGGTGCCGCGCAGTTCGTTGTCGTCCCAGGCCAGCACGCCCCGCCCGCGCACACTGCCGACCGTGGCGGCGGCGAGGACGGTGGCGGTGGTCTTGTGCACCCCGCCCTTGGGGTTGGCGAACGCGAACACCCTCGGCGTGCCCAGGTCCCGGCGGAGCACCCCGGTGGCCCGTTCCACCTCCTGGTCGACGCCCTGCGGCCGCCACTCGATGCGGGGCGGGTAGCCGCGCTCGGCGACCGCCGAGCCGATCGACGGCGCGGGTGGCGGCGTAGGTGGCGGTGCGACCGGCGGGGCGGGTGGCGGGATCACCGGCGGTGCGGGCGGCGCGACGGGAGGGGGCGCCGCGACCGGGTAGCCCGTCTCCGGCTGGTAGCCGGTCTCCAGCAACGCGTAGCGCGACTCGACAGGCGGCCCACCCTGGCGGTAGCCGTTGTCCAGCACCGCGTAGCGCGACTCGACCGGCTCGGGTCGCGGCGCCGGCGGCTCGGGTGCGGCCCGGTACGTCGGCTCGGGCCGGTAGTCCGGCTCCGGCCGGTAGGTGGGCTCGGCCCGGTAGGTGGGCTCGGAACGGTAGTCCGGCTCGGCCCGGTAGGCCGGATCAGCCCGGTAGGCGGGCTCGGCCCGGTAGTCCGGCTCCGACCGGTAGGTGGGCCCGGAGCGGTACTCCGGCTCCGAGCGGTAGGCGGGCTCGGCCCGGTAGTCCGGCTCCGCCCGGTAGTCCGGCTCCGCCCGGTAGTCCGACTCCGCCCGGTAGTCCGACTCCGCCCGGTAGTCCGGCTCCGCCCGGTAGTCCGGCTCCGCCCGGTAGGCCGGCTCGGCCCGGTACGCGGGGTCGACCCGGTAGGTCGCCTCGGCCCGGTAGGCGGGCTCCGCGCCGTACGACAGCTCGGCCGGATGCCCGATGGCCGGCGCGCGCCCGGCGTAGCCGTTGGGAGCCGCGCGTCGGGGCAGCGGATCCGGTCCTGGCTCCTCGGCCCGCCGGTCGGGCTCGGCCTGCTCGGCGGCACGGCCGCCCAGCCGGGCGCGGTCCAGCAACGCCCGCCACCGAGGCGCTGGTTCGGCCGGCCGGCCCCAGCCGGTCTCACTGCCCTCCACGGCCCGCCCTCCCAGCACCATCGATCTCCGTCTGACAGGCTACGAAGGAAACACTATTCGGACCACACCTCAGGACGCACACCGCCCGGCACAGATCACGACGGGGTGGGGGCCAACGGGTTGGCCTCGGTCACGTCCGGGGAGGTGGTGGCGCTCGGCACGGCCGGCTCGGTCGCCACCGCCGACGACGCGTCCGGTGACGGAATAGTGACGAGCGGTGCGGGTTCCGACGATTCGCCCATCGACGCCGAGGGCAGAGGGGCGGGTCGCGTCGACGCCGTGGCCCCGGCGGGGTGCGACGTCGGGCCCGGTCCGGTGTCGACAGGCGGGCGGGCCACGTCGCGCTGTTCGGGAAGCGGCGGCGTGAAGACCGCGCGGTCCAGCCGGTACACCTCGGGGGCCGGGTCGACGGCACGTACCGCCGGCCGGGTCGCCACACCCCGCAGCACCTCGGGGGCGGCCCGGACGACCGCCGCGTACACACAGTCGCAGCCACCCCGGTACGCCGCCGCCTCCGCGTCCGCCACCTCGGCGCCGTCGGCGTACCGCGCGCGCAGTTCCCGCTCGTCGACACCGTCGCCTGTCGTCGCGGCGGCCCGCGCCCGGTAGTCGGCGGCCTCGGTGGCCTTGCGGGCAGCAACCTCCGCCATGCCGGCGACGACGTCGTCCGGCACCCGCAGCGCGGGGATCCTGACGATCTCGGTCTGCCGCCCGGGCAGTGGCACCCGCCCGAAGACCGTCGAGACCGGCACGTCGCCGAGCACGTCAGCCAGGCGCTGCGGCGGAAGGTACGCGTCGAACGTGACAAGCGCGTACGTCCCGTCGCCGGTGGACGGCGTCGCGGTGGACAGGGCGGCCAGGTCCGCCGCCGCCGAGCGCAGGTAGCCGGGGACGGAGTCGCCGTCGGACACCCCGACCCGGGTCACCTCGCCCACCGTCCGGTCGCCCACCGGGGCGTCGTCGGCCGCCCACACGGCGGTGCCCAGCACCGCCGCCAGGGAGAACAGCGCGGCCCAGGTGAGCACCCCGGACCGCCGCGAGCGGTCATCCAACCGGGCGACGCCCCGGGTCAACGGCGGCAGCAGCCGTTGGTCCAACTGCCGCAGCAGATCGCCGGCGCGCACGGGCGGATCCCCTCTTCGGATCGGTGTCGGACGGTCGCCGCTCTAGTCACGCAGGATCTGAAGCGCGCGCTCCAGGTCGTCAGGGTAGTCGCTGACGAACCGGACCTCGTCCCCCGAACGGGGGTGCAAAAAGCTCAATTCGCGAGCGTGCAGCCACTGTCGGGCCAGTCCGAGACGGGCCGAGAGGGTGGGGTCGGCACCGTACGTGAGGTCACCCACGCAGGGGTGCCGCAGGGTGGAGAAGTGCACCCGGATCTGGTGGGTCCGGCCGGTCTCCAGCCGCACGTCGACGAGGCTCGCCGCCGGGAACGCCTCAAGCGTGTCGTAGTGGGTGATGCTCGGCTTGCCGCCGGAGACCACAGCCCACCGGTAGTCGTGGGTGGGATGCCTGTCGATCGGCGCGTCGACGGTGCCGCGCAGCGGGTCGAGGTGACCCTGGACCACCGCGTGGTAGCCCTTGTCCACCTCGCGGTACTTGAAGGCGCGCTTCAACGCCGTGTACGCCTGCTCGCTCTTGGCCACCACCATGATCCCGGTGGTGCCCACGTCGAGGCGGTGCACGACGCCCTGGCGTTCGGCGGCGCCGCTTGTGGAGATGCGGTGCCCGATGGCGGCGAGGGCGCCGATGACGGTCGGGCCGGTCCAGCCGGGGCTGGGGTGCGCGGCAACGCCCACCGGCTTGTCCACCACCACGATGTCGTCGTCGGCGTACACGACGCGCAGGCCGGGCACCGCCTGCGGCACCACTGTCGGCGGGGCGACCGGGGCGGGCAGGGTGACCTCCAGCCAGGAGCCGGCCTTCACCTTGTGCGAGTTGGCCCGGGCAGTGCCGTCGACAAGCGCGTCCCCGGCGTCGATCAGGGCCGCGGCGGCGGTGCGGGAGAGCCCGAACAGGCGGGAGACGGCCTGGTCCAGGCGCATCCCGTCGAGGCCGTCGGGCACGGGCAGGGAACGGTGGTCGCCGCCGGCGGCGAACGCGGAGGTCATGCCCGCTCCCGCTGGTCGGCGGTGGTCGGGGTGGCGTCCGCGTCGCTCGCGTCACCGTCGCGGCCGGCCCGGCGGCCGTCGCGCTGACGGCCTGTCAACTCGAGCAGGACGGCCAGCAGCACGCCGCAGACCAGCGAGCTGTCGGCCAGGTTGAACACCGGCCACACCTGGCCGTACGGGTCGAACAGGCTGATCATGTCGACCACGTGCCCGTGGAACGGCGAGGGTGCCCGGAAGATCCGGTCGACGAGGTTGCCCAGCGCGCCGCCGAGCACCAGGCCGAGGGAGATCGCCCAGGGCAGCGAGCGCAGGCGCAGCGCCATCCACACGATCCAGCCCACCACACCGATGGTGATCAGCGGGAAGATCCAGGTGTGGTCGGAGCCGATGCTCCACGCCGCGCCGCTGTTGCGGGTGAGGCTCAGGTAGACAAGGCCACCGAGCAACCGGACCGGCTCCCGGTCGGTCAACGCGCCAAGCGCGAGGTGCTTGGTGACCAGGTCGGCCAGCAGGGCCACCAGGGCGACCCCGGCGAGGATCGCGACGGCCCGGGGCCGGGGCTTGCCGCCACCCGGCTCACTGCGGCCCGGCTCGGCGGACGGTGCTGCGGTCATTCGCTCCCCATCGACAGTCTCGGCGGTGATCGCTCACCGTCCCATCGCCGCCGGGGAACGGACCTCAGCGCCGCTCCTCCAGCTGCTTGCACGTCACACACAGGGTGGCCGACGGGAAGGCGGCGAGGCGCTCGACCGGGATCGGGTTGCCGCACCGCTCGCACCAGCCGTAACCACCCTCGTCCAGGCGCTCGAGGGCGCGCTCGACCTGCGTGATCCGTTCCAGGATGCTGTTGGCGAGTGAGATCTCCTGCTCACGCTCGAACGTCTTGGTGCCGGTGTCGGCCTGGTCGTCCCCGGCCGAGTCGGTCAGCCGGTCGCGCTGCAGCTCGGTGATCTCGCTCAGCGTCTGATCGTACTCGGCGCGAAGCTCGTCCCGCCGCGCCGCCAGCGCCGCGCGGATCTTCTCGGTCTCCGCCGCGCTGCGGGTGACCTTGGCCACCGCCTTGCGGCCGGCGGTCCTCGTGTCGGCTGGCTTCGCCATGGTCGCTCCCTCGGCCGCGGAACCGCGTGGTCCACGGTTCCTGGTCAGGGGGCGCCAACCAGGGCGTCCCCTATGTACAAAAAGGGGCGCACGGCGACGATGGCCGCGCACTCCGGAGGTTCGCAAGGATACGGAACGTACAGGCGTCCGACAACGTGCCGCACCGTCGTACCGCTTAACTGCCCCGAGACCCGTCTAACTGGGGCAAAAGGAACGCTAGCAGATCAACGGTCTGAGTCGTCCCCGTACTCCCCAAACCATCGGGCCAGCCGACCCCTCCGGCTGACCGCCCGCAACCGCCGTTCGGCGGCGTCACGCACCCCAGCGGTGGCGACGATCAACAGGCTGTCGCCGGTCTTCAGCCGGGTGTCCGGGCCGGGCACGAACCCCACCCCGTCACGCAGCACCAGGGTCACCGAGGCACCGACCGGCAACCGCAACTCGTCGACGTGCACCCCCGCCAGACGGGACCCCTGCGGCACCTCGAGCTGGAGCAGGTCGGCCCGCATCCGCTCCAGCGGAGCCGTCTCCACGTGGATCTCGCTGGCCTCGGCCGGCGCCGTGATCCCCAGCCGGCGGGCCAGCGGCCCGAGCGTCCCGGTCTGCACAAGCGTGAAGATGACCACCAGCACGAAGACCGCGTCGAACAACCGCTCCGCGCCCGGCACCCGCTCGGAGAGCGGAATGGTGGCCAGCACGATCGGCACCGCACCGCGCAACCCGGCCCAGGACAGGAACGCCTGCTCGCGCAGACCCACCCGGAACGGCACGGCCGACGCCGCCACCGACAACGGTCGCGCCAGCAGCACCAGCGCCAACCCCGCGACCACCGCCGGCAGCACCGCCGCGTCCAGCCGGCCCGGCGACACCAGCAGACCGAGCAGCACGAACAGGCCGATCTGCGCGAGCCACGCCAACCCGTCGGCGAAGCCGAGGATCGCCCGCCGATGCGACAGGCGCGCGTTACCCAGCAGCACGCCAGCCACGTAGACGGCGAGGAACCCGGAGGCGTGCAGCACCGCGCCTGCCGCGTACGCCAGCACCGTGATCCCGACCGCCGCGATCGGGTACAGCCCGGCCGCGGGCAGCGCGGCCCGGCGCAGCGCCCACGTCCCGGCCACGCCGGCGGCCACGCCCACCGCCGCGCCGACCCCCAGCTCGTAGACGACGAGCCCGGCCTCGTACCACCACGGATGCGCCCAGCCCGAATGCGACAGCAGCACCACCAGCAGCACCACCGGGGCGTCGTTCATCCCTGACTCGGCCTCCAGCGTGGCCACCAGCCGCGGTGGCAGGCGCAGCCGGCGCAGCGTCGCGAAGACCGCCGCCGCGTCGGTGGACGAGAGCACCGCCCCGTAGAGCAACGCCAGCCGCCAGTCCAGACCCAACAGCAGGTGTACGGCGACACCGACGACCAGGATGCTGACCACCACGCCGACTGTGGAGAGCGCGGAGGCCAGCCCGAGCACCGGGCGCAGCGTGCTCCACCGCGCGGTCAGGCCACCCTCGGCGATGATCACGATCAGGGCGCAGAACCCGAGGGTCCTGGTCAACTCGACGTCGTCGAAGCGGATGCCCAGCCCGCCCTCGCCGATCGCCACGCCCAACGCCAGGTAGACGAGCAGGCTCGGCACCCCGAGGCGGGTGGAGAGACGCACCGCCCCGACCGCCACCAGGAGCACGCCCGCACCGAGCAGCAGCGCGATGTCCAGCCCCGGTGTCACAGCTGCCCGGCCCGGACGTTCCTCACTCGACGGATCCGTCGCGCAGCCGGCAGAGCAGCCCGGACAGCTCCGGGCCGGGCCGGTCGACGAGGAAGAGCTTGTCCCGGCTGGCCGCGCCGGCCCGCAACGACACCGCGGCCTGCCGCACACCCAACGCGCCGGCAAGGGCCCGACGGGCCGCCTCGGTGGCGCGTCCGTCGACGGCCGGCGCGTGCACGGCGATCACCAGAGCCGGACCGTGCGGCCCGTCGAAGCGGCCGCCGACCCGGTCCCGGGACGCGCCGGGTTTCACCCGTACCGCCACGGTGAGCGTGTCCTGGGCGGGCACCGGAAGCCGTTTCAGATCGGTCGGACGTCGGCGAGCAGGACGGTGGCCGGCGCGCAGCGCGCACACGGGGTGAAACCCAGCTCGACCGCCTCGGCGACCGGCAGCGTCTCCGCCGCCCGACCGACAAGGTGCGCACAGTGGGCGAGGTGGTAGCGGGGCCGGCCGTCCACCACCTGGACGGGATCGGGCAGCCGGGCCACCCGGGCGGCCTCCGCCGGGGTGACCGGCTGGGCGGCCGGTTCACCTGCCAACGCCTCGGCGGCCACCGCGTCGACGGGCGACGCCCCGTCCGACGGCGCCGGACTCACCGGCGACGACGACGCGCCGTCGACCGGGGCCACGAACGGGGCATCCCGGTCGACCGACGCGTCGACTGGTGAAGCGTGGTCAACCGGCGGCTCGGGTGGTTGCCG
Source organism: Micromonospora sp. NPDC000663 (assembly GCF_042898105.1). Taxonomy (NCBI): domain Bacteria; kingdom Bacillati; phylum Actinomycetota; class Actinomycetes; order Micromonosporales; family Micromonosporaceae; genus Micromonospora; species Micromonospora sp. NPDC000663. Next base: position 388,188 of record NZ_JBIAYR010000005.1, on the reverse strand, counting down.
CCACCCGGTGTCGCCGGAACCGACAGTCGACGGCATGTGCTGCACCGGCACGTCCGGCTCGACCAGCGGCGGCCCGTACGGAGCACCCGACGTGGCCTGGCTGGCCGTACGGGGTGCGCGGGAGGTGCGCCGGCCGGACCGGCCCGGAGCCGCCGTGGTGCGGTTGGCGGCTGCCTGGCGGGCACCCACCACCAACGCGACGGCGGCCAGCAGACTGGCCGCGATGGAGATGATCAACATGATGCTGGAGCCCCCGGCCAGGCCGAGAACCAGCAGCACCACCGCGACGAGGATGAGCAGGAGACTCGCAACTATCACGGCTCACCCCCGCCGCTTCGTACCGTAAAAGCGGGGCCGGCGACCGTCACCATTGGCGCGATCGCCGGCCGATGCTCAGCGTCCGGCTTCGAGGGCGCCGGAGCGCCCGCCACCGTACGAACCGGCGAGCCCCGCGGCGGCCAGCCCGTTGCCACCGGCGACCCGGCCCGCCTCGGAGCGGGTCATCTCGGCCTCGAGGCCCTGCCCGCGACCGTCGAGGTCACGCAGCTGGCTCTCCAGGTACGCCTTGAGCCGGGTGCGGTACTCGCGCTCGAACTGCTTGAGCTCCTCGATGTGCTTCTGCAGCGCCGTGCGCTTGGCGTCCAGGCCGCCCATGGCCTCCTGGTGCCGCTGGCGGGCGTCCCGCTCCAGGGCGTCGGCCTTCGCACGAGCCTCGCGGGTCACCTCCTCGGCCTTGCCGCGCGCCTCGGAGAGCAGCTGGTCGGCCTCGCGCCGGGCGTCGGACACGTGGTCGTCGGCGGTGCGCTGGGCCATCATGAGAACCCGCAGCGCCTGCTGCTCGCCGTCACCGGTGACGCCGGCCGGGCCGCCGGTCGCGCGGACCTGCTCCAGCTCGGCCTGCATCGCGCGGGCGGCCTGCTCGGCCGCCGACTTGTCACGCTGCACCCGGTCGAGCTGGGCCTTCACGTCGTTGAGCTCCGCCGCGAGTCGGGCGTCGCCGCCGGGGCCGGCGGGGGCACCGCCACGGCCGCCGCGCTCCACCTGGGCGCGCAGCTCGTTGTTCTCCTCGATGAGACGGGCGAGCTCGCGCTCGACCTCGTCCAGGAAGGCGTCGACCTCCTCCTCGTCATACCCCCGCTTGCCGATCGGCGGCTTTTTGAAGGCGACGTTGTGGACGTCGGCCGGGGTCAGCGGCATCGAAACTCCTCGGGTCAGTTGCGGCCGCGAAAGCGCGTCGGTCATCAGGCAGATGCCCTGATCGACGGCCCTAACACGAACTCCATCAGCACGAACAGGATAACCAGGAGCACAAGGGAGGCCAGGTCGATGCTCACGGTACCAATTCGCAGCGGAGGGATCACACGCCTCAACGCGTTGAGAGGGGGATCAGTGACGCTCCACACGGATTCCAATCCGGCCGACGCTCCACGCCCCGGCTGCCACCGTCGGCCGTACTGCAGGACGGCGCTCAGCACGAACCGGGACAGAAGAAGCAGCAGGAAGACATAAAGGATCAGGTACAACACTTGCAGCAAGATCGACAACACGGTCAGCGACGTCCCTCGGGTCGGGCGGGATCAACTCAGACTGAAAAAACCGCCCTCAGCGATCTTGGCCTTGTCCTCAGCGGTGACCTGGACATTGGCCGGTGAGAGCAGGAACACCCGATTGGTCACGCGCTCGATCGTACCGCGCAGCCCGAACGCCAGCCCGGCGGCGAAGTCCACCAGACGGCGGGCGTCGGCCTCGTCCATCTCGGTGAGGTTGATGATCACCGGGACCCCGTCGCGGAAATGCTCACCGATGGTGCGCGCCTCGCGGTAGGTGGTCGGGTGCAGCGTGGTGATCTGGTAACGCTGCTCCTCCTCCTGCACCACCGCGCGCTCACGCGTCGTGGCCTGCGGCGCGAGGGCCAGGTTGTCCCGGGTGTGGTAGGTCAGCGCGCCGGACGTCTCACCGGCCGACGACCGGGTGATCGACCGGACACTCGACCGCTCGACCCGCTCCGGACGCTCACCGTCACCACGGTCGGACTCGCTGACGCGCCCGTTCGACCGCTCGGAGAGCCGACCCCGCTCGCTGGCCCGCGGCCGGGGAGCCGGCGGCTCCTCGGTGTCGTCCTCGTCCTCGTCGGCGAACTCCTCGGCGTACCGGCTCTGCCGGTACCGCGAGTCGCGGTAGCCACCCTTGTCGTAGCCACCGTCGTCGTAGGCCCGCTCGTCGTCTTCCTCGACCAGACCGAGCCAGACCCCCGCCTTGCGCAGTGCACCCATCCCGCGCCCTTCCGTCCGCCGTGCGGCACGCGCCCCCGTGCCATGTCGCCCGTCGCGAGTGGACAACCATGCCCATCGGACCGGAACGGCAATCCCCCCGGCACGCGATTCGCGTCGCATGCCACGACCCCCCGACAAGGAGATGCCGTTCCTGAAACAACACTGATGTAATTTGCTTGTCTCGCGGTCAGGCTACCGCAGCGTGGGGCGCATTCCGAGCAACGCGCTACCGACGCGGACATGTGTCGCGCCGTATCGGATCGCGATTTCCAGGTCGCCGCTCATTCCGGCGGACAGCGCGCTCGCTCCCGGATGGACTCTCCGGAACGCCTCGGCCACCTCGGCCAGCCGCTCGAAGGCCCGTTCCGGAGGCCACCCCAGCGGCGCCACAGCCATCAGACCGGCCAGTCGCAACGACGGCGCGGCGGCCACCGCCTCGGCCACCGGCTCCAGGCCACTGCCCGGATCGGCCGAACCGGGCAGCGCTCCACCCCGCGCCGGGTCGCCGTCGATGCTGACCTGCACCAGGGCCTCCAACGGGCGCTCCCGGTCTGCGGCAGCAGTGGCCAGCGCCCGGGCCAGCCGGACACTGTCCACGGAGTGCACCACGTCGGCGTAGCGGACCACCGAGCGAGCCTTGTTGCGCTGCAACTGGCCGATGAAGTGCCACCGTGGGTCGACCCCGGCCGCGGCCACCTCGGCGGCCTTGCCGGCGGCCTCCTGGTCGCGGTTCTCCCCCACGTCGGTCACCCCGAGCCCGGCCAGCGCCAGCACGTCGCCGGCCGGGTAGGTCTTGGTCACCGCGATCATCGTGACCTCGGCGACGTCCCGGCCGGCGTCGGCGCAGGCGCCGGCGATCCGCTCCCGGACGTGGGCCAGGCCGGCCGCGAGTTCGGCGCGCCGGTCCGGTCGTACCGTGGCTGAGCTGTCGGTCATCGGCGGGGCTCAGGACCCGTTCTTGAGAAAGTCGGGCACGTCCACGTCGTCGAAGAGCACCCGACGCGGCGACTGGGTCGGCGCCGGCATGGTGGCCGGCGGCGTGACCGGGGCACTCTGCGGCGCCGGCTGGTTCGTGTTCGTCTTGCGCGCCGGCTCGGCAGCCTTGTACGCGGGCGTGCCGCCGTCGAAACCCGCCGCGATGACAGTCACCCGCACCTCGTCGCCGAGCGCGTCGTCGATCACCGCACCGAAGATGATGTTGGCGTCCGGGTGGGCCGCGTCGGTGACCAGCTGCGCCGCGTCGTTGATCTCGAACAGGCCCAGGTCGGAACCGCCGGCGATGGAGAGCAGCACGCCGCGCGCGCCGTCCATGCTCTGCTCCAGCAGCGGGCTGGAGATGGCCGCCTCGGCCGCCTCGACCGCGCGGTTCTCGCCGCGGGCGCTGCCGATGCCCATCAACGCGCTGCCGGCGCCGCTCATCACGCTCTTGACGTCGGCGAAGTCCAGGTTGATCAGACCCGGGGTCGTGATCAGGTCGGTGATGCCCTGCACACCGGAGAGCAGCACCTGGTCGGCGGTGCGGAACGCATCCATCATGCTGATGTTGCGGTCGCCCAGCGCCAGCAGCCGGTCGTTCGGAATGACGATCAGGGTGTCGCACTGGTTGCGCAGTTCGTCTATCCCCGACTCGGCCTGCACCTGGCGGCGCTTGCCCTCGAAGGAGAACGGCCGGGTCACCACGCCGATGGTCAGCGCACCGAGCTTACGGGCGATGTTGGCCACCACAGGCGCGCCGCCGGTGCCGGTGCCGCCGCCCTCACCGCAGGTCACGAAGACCATGTCGGCGCCCTTGAGCACCTCCTCGATCTCGTCGCGGTGGTCCTCGGCGGCGTTCTTGCCCACGTCCGGGTTGGCGCCCGCGCCGAGTCCACGGGTCAGTTCACGGCCGACGTCGAGCTTGACGTCGGCGTCACTCATCAGCAGCGCCTGGGCATCTGTGTTGATCGCGATGAACTCGACGCCCTTGAGCCCAACCTCGATCATCCGGTTGACGGCGTTGACGCCGCCACCCCCGATGCCGACGACCTTGATGACCGCCAGGTAGTTGTGCGGAGGTGTCATCTCCGGTCCTTTCCGTTCGAGATTGGCTTCGGCCGACCGGGTACGGCGTGGCCAGACCAGCGGCCGACGACAGCTGTCACCAGCGAGGATCAGAGGTGAACCCTCACCCTCTACTAGAGGCTTACAGTTATGTCAACCACTGAACCTCTTCGGGGCAACGTAAGCGCCGCCGCGCGATGAGCCAAGGACCCGACCGGCGTGTCGCCGGCCGGAGCGCGACTCGTCACGTCCGGCGCAGCCTCCCCGGTCAGCGGAAGGTCACCACGTCCGGCGCGCTCACGTCGATCCGGTCGGTCTCCTCACCGAGCAGCGCCGTGGCCACCCGCGCCTTGTCCGTACCCCGTGTCGCGTCTCCCCAGACCACCGTCCGGTCCCCGCGCAGCCGCAGACTGATCCGGGCCAGCCCCTCCACCGTCACGTCCACCAGCTCGGCGCGCAGCTGCGGGGTCAACGCGACGAGCACCTCCAGCGCGGCGCGGGTGTCCGGGTCGTCGCCGGCCGGCCGCGCCACCTTGACCAGCGGCAGCCCGGCGGGCCGGCGGGCCACCGTCCGGAACGCCACCCCGCCGCGGTCGATGAGCGTGAACGACTCCCCCTGGGGCACCGCCGCCACCGGCGTCCGTTCGGTCACCCGGACCACGAGCGCGCCCGGCCAGTCCCGGGAGACCGTCGCCCGCTCCACAGGCGCCAGTTCGCCGACCCGGCGGGCGGCGGCGGCCAGGTCCACCCGGGCCAGCGGCACCCCGTCGGCCACCCCGACCGCGTCGCGCACCTGCACCGGGGTGACCAGGGCGGCACCCTCCACCCGCACCTCACGGACGCCGAGCAGGCCGGTGCCCAGCACCGTCCACGCGACAAGCCCGGCCACCGCCAGCACCCCGGCGGCCACCGCCCACGGCAGCGCGGCGCGCATCCGACGCTGCCGGGCACGCGCCATGAACCGCCGGGTTGACGGCGGCACCGCGTCGCTGCCCGCCCGCACGAGCTGCCACCGCCGCACCGGGCCACGGCGCGGCGCGCCGCCCTCGGCGGCGCTGGTCCGTCCTCGGGCCGGGCCGGGGCTCATCCGGCCGTGGGCGCCGCGCCGTCCGGAGCGGCGGTGCCACCCAGGGCCGCACCGTCGCCACCGGCCGTGGCGCCACCTGCCACCGGCCCGCCGACGGCCGGGGTCGTCGCCACCGGGTCGACAGCCGCGGTCGGGGCGGCACCGGCGGTACGGGCCAGCAGGCCGGCCAACAGTTCGTCACCCATCAGCGAGATCGGCGGGGCGCCCATGGTCACCACCACGTCCCCGGGGCGGGCCCGACGGACCACCTCGATCGGCGCCGCCTCCCACGAGTCCACGAAGACCTTCCGCTCGGCGGGCAGCGCCACCGCCTCGATCAGCGCGGCCGAGCCCTCACCGGGCTGGCGCAGCTCACCCGGCCCGAAGACCTCCAGCAGCACCACCTCGTCGGCGATGGCCAACGCCTCGGCTATCTCCGCCTGCGAGTCGCGCGTCCGGTACAGCCGGTAGGGCTGGAAGACGACGATCAGCCGCCCGTCCCCGGCCACCTCGCGCAACGTCTGCAACGCCAGCGTCATCGAGGTCGGGTGGTACGCGTACTCGTCGTAGACCAGCACGCCGTCCGCGACACCCTTGCGCTCGAAGCGCCGCCGCACGCCCGGGAACACCGCCAGCGCGGCCTCCGCCGCCCCCAGCGGCAGATCCAGCAGGTACGCGGCGAGCACCGCCGACGCGCTGTTGAGGCCCATGTGCCGCCCGGGCACCGGCAGCCGGAACTCGCCGAGCGACCGACCGTCGATCGCGGCCAGGTAGCGCACCCCGCGCGCCGAGGAGGAGATCTCGCTCAGCCGCAGGTCGGCGTCGGCCGCCTCGCCGTACGTGTGGACCCGCCGGCCCTCGGCGCGAAGCGTCTCGGCCAGCCGGCGACCACCCGGGTCGTCGGCGCAGGTGATGATGAACCCCTCCGGGTCGGTGAGGCGGGCGAACTCGACGAACGCGGCCTCCAGCGTCGCGTAGTCGCCGTAGGTGTTCAGGTGGTCCGCCTCGACGTTCGTGATGATCGACACGAACGGGCGGTAGATGAGGAACGAGCGGTCGCTCTCGTCCGCCTCGACCACGAAGTACTCGCCGGTGCCGTGGTGGGCGCCCGAGCCGACCTCGGAGATCTCCCCGCCGATCACGAAGGACGGGTCCACTCCGGCCTGCTGGAGCACCATTGTCACCATCGAGGTGGTGGTGGTCTTGCCGTGGGTGCCGGCGACAGCTATCGCCCGGCGGCCGGTCATCGCCGCCGCGAGCGCCTCCGAGCGGTGCAGCACCCGCAGGCCACGCCGACGCGCCTCGACCAGCTCCAGGTGGTCGGAGGGAATGGCCGACGAGTAGACGACGGTGTCCACGCCGTCGAGGTTGGTCGCCTCGTGGCTGAGGTAGATGGTGCCGCCGAGCGCCCGCAGGCCCGCCAGCGACGGCCACTCACGCAGGTCGCTGCCGGAGACCCGGATGCCTCGGGTGAGCAGCAGCCGGGCCACGCCGAGCATGCCCACTCCACCCACCCCGATCAGGTGGACGGTGCCCAGGTCCTCCGCGGTGAGCGTGCCGGCCGGGGTGAACTGCGCGGTCATCGGGCCACCGCCTGCATGACGAAGGAACGCAGCGCCTCGTCACCGTCGCGCCGCCCGTACGCCGCCGCAGACGCGCCCATCGCGTACAACCGCTGCGGGTCGCGGATCAGCGGGATGACGGTGCGTTCCAGCCAGTCCGGGGTGAGCTCCGCGTCGTCGACCAGGAGCCCGCCGCCGGCTTCCACCACGGGCAGCGCGTTGCGCCGCTGCTCCTGGTTGCTGTGCGGGTACGGCACGTAGATCGTCGGCAGCCCGATCGCGGCGACCTCGGCGACGGTCATCGCCCCGCCCCGGGCCAGCATCAGGTCGGCGGCCGCGTAGCCCAGCTCCATCTCGGACAGGTACGGCAGCGTCACGTACGGCACCGGCAGGTCGGTGGGGATCGGCACCGGCTCGTTGCGGGCACCCATCACGTGCAGCACCTGCACGCCGTTGCGGGCCAGCTCCTTGGCCGCCCCAGAGACCGCCAGGTTGATCGACCGGGCGCCCGACGAGCCGCCGGAGACGAAGAGCACCGGCAGGTCCGGGCGGAGCCCGAAGTGGGCGCGGGCGGCGTCGCGAAGCGCGTACCGGTCCAGTGCGGCGATGGTGCGGCGCAGCGGCACCCCGACCACTGTGGCGTCGCGCAGCGACTCGGCCTGGCTCGGCTGGTGCGGGAAACCGACAGCGATGTTCTTGGTGAACTTCATGCCCAGCCGGTTGGCCACACCCGGCGGCACGTTCACCTCGTGGATCACCATGGGCATCTCGCGGCGCCAGGCGGCCAGGTAGGCCGGCACCGAGACGTACCCGCCGAAGCCGACGACCACGTCGGCCTGTACCTCGTCGATCACCTTGCCGGCGGCGCGCGCCGCGGTCCACATCCGGCCCGGGGTGCGGACCAGGTTCATGTTGACCGACCGGGGCAGTTGGTACGCCGGGATCTGCCGCAGGTCGTAGCCCTGCGGCGGGATCAGGTCGTTCTCCATGCCGCGTGGTGTGCCGAGGCAGGTGATCCGGACGCCCGGGTCGTGTCGGCGCAGGCAGTCGGCGAAGGCGAGCAGCGGGTAGATATGCCCCCCGGTGCCACCTCCCGCGAGCACCACCGAACGCAGCGGACCCATCAGCGTCTCCTTTCGCTCGCCGTACCCCCGCGGCTGCGGTCCTGGCGGACCCCGCGCGGCGCGGCCTGGTCGTCATGGCGCCGCTCGCGGGACCGGGGTACGGACCCTCGGCCAGCGGGCGGCGTCGCCGGTCGGCGACGCCGCCCGGGAAGCGGCGGCAACGGGGCCCAGAGTAGTCGGACCCACCGGGCCGGCGGACGGGCATGCAGTGCTCGGGCCGCATCGGGTTCTGCGCGGGCGAAGGACGCCAGCATGCCGATGCCCGCCAACGTCACCACCAGGGCACTTCCGCCGTCGGAGATGAACGGCAGCGGCAGGCCGGTGATCGGCAGCAGCCCGACCACCCCACCAATGTTGATCACGGCCTGGCTCACCAGCCAGGTGGTCACGGCGGCGGCGGCGAACCGGCGGAACGGGTCGTCGACCCGGCGGGCGATCCGCAACCCGGTGTACGCGAGGACCGCGAACAGGGCGAGCACCACCGCGCAGCCGATCACGCCCAGCTCCTCGGCGATGATCGCGAAGATGAAGTCGTTGTGCGCCTCGGGCAGCCAGTCCCATTTCAGGCTGCCCTTGCCCAGCCCGACGCCGAACCAGCCGCCGTGCTCGATGGCCAGTCGACCCTGGTAGAACTGGAGGCAGTCGCCGAGCTTGCAGGTCTCCGGGTCGGGCGGGTTGAAGAACATCACCAGCCGGGCGAAGCGGTAGTTGTCCGCACCCTGTTCCCCGGAGCCGGCGCCCAGCGAGGCCACCGCGATGAGCAGGCCGACGCCGAGCAGGCCGACCACGGTCAGCGCGCCGAAGACCCGCATGCGGACGCCGGCGGCCCAGAGCAGACCCACCACCAGGGCCAGCAGGCAGAGCATCGTGCCCACGTCGTTGTAGCCGACCAGGACGAAGAGCAGGCCCATCACCGGGAAGAGCGGGGTGGCCAGCTCCCGCCACCAGCCCAACGCGGCGCCCTTACGGGCGATCAGGTGCGCGCCCCACAACACCAGCGCGAACTTGGCCAGCTCGGAGGGCTGGACCTGGATTCCGCCGATGAACAGCCAGAGCAGCCGCGCCTCGATCGGGCCGATCCGCGCCGAGTCCTGGTCGGTGAGCCGGGCGTACGCGAGCAGCAGGTTGAGCACCAGCAGCAGCCCGATCGCGGTGAACAGCAGCGGTCGGCCCAGCGAGCGGTACGTGCTGGCGGGCAGCCGCTGGCAGACCCAGAACGCCCCGATGCCGATCACCGCGAAGATCGCCTGCTTGGTCACCGAGGCCGACGCGTTGCCGTCCTCGGCGTAGTCCTTCACGCTTGTCGCCGAGAAGACCATCGTCAACCCGATGAGCAGCAGCAGACCGGCGCTGGACAACAGCAGGTAGTAGGAGGCAAGCGGCCGGTCCAGCAGACCGCGCAGCGCGGCCAGCCCACCTGCCGCGTCGACCCCGCGCAGCGGCGCCGGCGCGGCCGGTTCCGGCTCCCGCGCCGCCGCGCCCGGTGCCGGGCCACGCGGCTCGTCCGGGCCGCGCTGGGCGACGGTGACCTTCGCGGTACGCGCCGCGCCCGGCTCCGGCCCCCGCGCCCCGCCCGGTGATCGACGCGGTCGCCCGCCCGTCCTGTCCTCAGTGCCGAGTTCCTCCCCCACCCCGACATCATCACCGCTGGACGCGCCCGACAGCCCCACAACGCCCCACCGGGCGTGTCGGACCCCCTCTCCCGCCGATCTTGCACTTTCTGCCCGGACAGAAGCCGCAGGGCGGGACACTCCGGGGTCCGAAAGTGCAAGATCGCGCGGGGTGAGGGGTGGGGGGCAGGGTCAGGTCATGTTGGCGAGGAACTCGCTGTAGAACAGGCCCAGGGCGATGGCCACTCCGATGCCGGCGATGATCCAGAAGCGGACCACGATGTTGACCTCGCTCCAGCCGGCCAACTCGAAGTGGTGCTGGAGCGGCGACATCCGGAACACCCGTTTGCCTGTGGTCTTGAAGGAGATGATCTGGATCACCACGGACATCGTGATGATCACGAAGAGCCCGCCGATGATCGGCAGCAGCAGGATGGTGCGGGTCGACATCGCCATCCCGGCGATCAGGCCGCCCAGCCCCAGCGCTCCTGTGTCACCCATGAAGATCCGCGCCGGCGAGGTGTTCCACCACAGGAAGCCCACACAGGCCCCGGCCGCCGCACCGGCGATCAACGCGATCTCCAACGGGTCGCGCACCGCGTAGCAGTAGTCCTGGGTGTAGCTCGGGTCGGCGCACCAGTGCCGGTACTGCCAGAACGCTATGAGCGCGTACGCGGCGAGCACCATCACCGACGCGCCGGTCGCCAGACCGTCCAGACCGTCGGTGAGGTTGACGCCGTTCGTCGCCGCCATCACCACGAAGATGAAGATGATCACCGCGCCGACCTTGCTGACCTCCAGGAAGTCGATGTCCCGGATGAAGCTCAGCGTGGTGCTGCCCACGGTCTGGGTGTTGGTGGCGTTGCCCGTCGCGTCGGTCATCGTGCTCGGGAACCACAGCGCAATCACCCCGAAGACCGCGCCGACCAGGATCTGACCGAGTAGCTTGCCGCGCTTGTTGAGACCGGCGCTGTTGCGCTTGCGCACCTTGAGGAAGTCGTCGAGGAAGCCCACCGCGCCGGAGAACACCATGAGCCCCAGCAGCACCAGCGCCGTGATGGTCGGCTCCACCTGCGCGATCTGCGCGTCCGGCAGCGTGGTCAGGGCCAGGTGGCCGGCCACGTACGCGATCACCGTGGCCAGGATGAAGACCACGCCGCCCATCGTGGGCGTGCCCTTCTTGCCCTGGTGCATGGCGGGGCCGTCGGACCGGATCGGCTGGCCGGCCTTGAGCCGGGTGAAGACCTTGATGGCGATCGGGGTACAGAACAGCGAGACCAGGAAGGCCACCCCGATGGCGACGATGACCGCCCTCATCGGGTGGACTCCCCACCGGCGTCGGCGCGCAGGGCGTCGGCCACCTCCCAGGTCCGGTAGCGGGAACCCTTGACCAGGACGACATCGCCCGGTCGTAGATCGCCCCGCAGCACCTCGACGGCCGCCGCCTGATCGGTGAGCAGCACCGACTCTCCTCCCCAGTCACCTACTGATGTGGCGCCCTCGTGGATCGGCGCCGCGAGCTCGCCCACCACGAGCAGCCGGTCCACGCCCAGCTCAGCCGCGAGACGGCCGGTCTGCGCGTGGCCGTCGGACTCGAACGGGCCCAGCTCAGCCATGTAACCCAGCACCGCGACGGTACGCCGGCCCCGGCCGATGCTTGCCAGCGCCCGCAGCGCCACCGCCATCGAGGCCGGGTTCGCGTTGTACGAGTCGTCGATCACGGTCACCCCGTCGGGACGGTCGAAGACGTCCATCCGCCGGGTGGAGACCAGCTTCAACTCGCCCAGGGCCGGGGCCAGCTCGGCCAGCGGCATGCCCAGCTCGCGCGCCACAGCCGCCGCCGCGAGGGTGTTGCCGACCTGGTGCCGGCCGGTCACCCCGAGCCGCACGGGCGCGCGGCCCTCCGGAACGACGAGGGTGTACGACGCGCGCCCCCGCTCGTCGAGCGTGACGTCCTCGGCCCGCACGTCCGCGTCGGGCGCCTCGCCGTAGCGGACCACCCGGGCGCGCGTACGGCCCGCCATCGCGTCCACCCGCGGGTCGTCGGCGTTGAGCACGGCCAGCCCGTCCGGCGGCAGCGCCTCGACCAGTTCGCCCTTGGCCTGGGCGATGGCGTCCTGCGAACCGAACTCGCCGATGTGCGACGTGCCGACGTTGAGGACCACGGAGATCCGGGGCGGCACCAGCTCGCACAGGTAACGCACGTGCCCGATCCCCCGGGCGCCCTTCTCCATCACCAGGTACCTGGTGTCCGGTCCCGCCCGCAGCGCTGTGTACGGGTGCCCCAGCTCGTTGTTGAACGAACCGGGCGGCGCCACGGTCGCGCCGAGCCGGGTGGTGAGCTGGCCGATCAGGTCCTTGGTGGTGGTCTTGCCGGACGAGCCGGTCACGCCGATCACGGTCAGCCCGGGCAGCCGGTCCACTGCCGCGCGGGCCAGCCGGCCCATGGCGGCCAGCGCGTCGTCGACAAGCACCATCGGTACGCCGGGCACCTCGCGGCTGCCGAGCACCGCCACGGCGCCGGCCTGGATCGCCGTCTGCGCGTAGTCGTGCCCGTCGACCTTCTCACCGGGGAACGCCACGAAGAGCGACCCGGCTCCCACCTTGCGCGAGTCGAACTCGACGCTGCCGGTGACGGTGGCTGCCGGATCGGCGGCGACGAGCCGCCCGTCGACCGCGGCGGCCACCTCGGCCAGGCTCAGCGCGATCACCGCTGACCCGCCAGATCCCCGAAGCGGGCCCGCAACGCGTCGGCCAGTTCCGTGCTGTCGTCGAAGGGGAACACCTCGCCCGCCACCTCCTGGCCACGCTCGTGGCCCTTGCCGAGCAGCGCGATGACGTCGCCCGGCTCGGCGAGCCGGACCGCCTCGTCGATCGCCGCCCGGCGACCGGCCACCTCGATGATCCGGGCGGCCGCGCCGGCCCGGAACGCCCCGGCGAGCACCTCGGCGCGGATCTCCGCCGGGTCCTCGGTACGCGGGTTGTCGTCGGTCACCAGCACCACGTCTGCCCCCTGCGCCGCGGCGGCGCCCATCACCGGCCGTTTGCCCCGGTCCCGGTCCCCACCGGCGCCGATCACGCAGATCAACCGGCCGGCGCTCAGCTCGCGCAGCGCGGCAAGCGCGGCCACGATGGCGTCGGACTTGTGCGCGTAGTCGACCACTCCGCGCACCGGCGCGGCGACGTCGACGAGCTGCAACCGGCCGGGCACCCCACCGCAGGCGGCCACGCCGGCGGCGGCGGTCGCCGGGTCCACCCCGGCGGCGACGAGCGTGGCGATGGCCAGCAGCGCGTTCGCCACGTTGTGCCGACCCGGCAACGCCACCCCGGCGGGCACGACGAGGCCGTCCGGGCCGTGCGCGGTGAACCGCTGCGCGTACCCCTCGCCACCGACACCGTCGGCCCACCACGTCGCGGTCGGGTCGCCGGCCGCCGAGTAGGTGACGGTCGCCGGCTTGTACAGCGGCTTGAGCGCCGGATCGTCGTGGTTGAGCACCTCGACGGCACACCGGCCGTCGAAGAGCTGCGCCTTCGCGGCGAAGTAGTCGGCGCTGTCGGCGTGGAAGTCCAGGTGGTCGGAGCCGAAGTTGGTGTAGCCGCCCACGTCGAACCGGACACCGCCCACCCGGCCCATCGCCAGGGCGTGACTGGAGACCTCCATGACCACGGCGGTCACCCCCCGCTCGCGGGCGGTGGCCAGCATGGCGTGCAGGTCGGTGGCCTCCGGCGTGGTCCGCACGCTGTCGATCACCAGGTCGCCGAGGCGGGTCTCCACGGTGCCGATCAGGCCGGTCGTGTGCCCGGCGGCCCGCAGCCCCGACTCGACGAGGTACGCCGTCGAGGTCTTGCCTGCCGTGCCGGTCACCCCGATCACTGTCAGGCCCGCCGTCGGGTCGCCGTACACGGCCGAGGCCAGCTCGCCGAGGACCGCGCGCGGGTCGGGCACCACCAGCACGGGCAGTCGCGTGTCCGCCGCCAGCTCCGCGCCCGCCGCGTCGGTCAGCAGCGCGACCGCGCCGGCCTCGGCGGCACCGGCGGCGAACTCCGCGCCGTGCCGGCGGGCGCCGGGCAGCGCCGCGTACAGGTCGCCGGGATGGACCTCCTGGCTGGCGTGGGTCGCCCCGGTGACGATCACGTCGGCGGTGTCCGCCGGAAGGTCGACGGCGAGCCGGACGGCGAGATCACCGAGCCGGACTCCGGTCACGGTACGTGGACGTGGATTGCCGGGCACGGCGTCAGACCCTACCCGGTCGTCCGGTTCCGGCCGCACAGCCGCCCCGGTGGTTCGTCGGCACTCACCGATGATGTCCCGCCGTCGCTGCTCAGCGCGGATAGACCACGAACTTGGGTGTCGACGCACCGTTGGAGGGCGGCACGCGGTAGTGACGCAGAGTGAACTGCATCATGTCCCGGAACGCCGGCCCGGCGATCGCGGCTCCCCCACCGTCGGGCGCGTACACGAAGACCGCTATGACGTACCGGGGCTTCTCCGCCGGCGCCATCCCGATGAAGGAGGACACCTCGCCTGGCTGCTTCCTGCCGTCCACCAACCGCCAACCGGTGCCGGTCTTGCCGGCGACCCGGTAGCCGGGGACGGCGGCGGTGACCCCGGTGGCCCCGTCGACGGTGGTGACGGCCTCCAGCATGGTGCGCAGCGCCGCGGCGTTCTGCGGGCTGAGCACCGACCGGGTCACCGGCGGGGGCGCCGGGGTGCGCTTGCCGTCCGGCCCGACGGTCTCCTTCACCAGGTGCGGCTGCACGTAGGTGCCGTCGTTGGCGATGGCGGCGTACGCGGCGGCCATCTGCAGGGGCGTGGCGTCCACGCTGTGCCCGATCGGCACCGACCCGGCCGACGACTCGCTCCACTCGTCGGCGGGCAACAGCCGGCCGCTGGCCTCGCCGGGCAGCCCCTCACCCGTGGGCTGGCCGAGCCCGAACCGCTTCTGGTAGTCGATCAGCCGGTCCGGGCCGAGCCGGTCGGCGATGGTGATCGTGCCGACGTTCGACGAGTACGCGAGCATCCCCGGCAGGCTCATCTTGCGGCCGTTGGCCGGGTGGGTGTCGGAGAACCAGGTGTCGCCCTTCTTGATGCTGTTCGCGATGGGCAGGGTGGTGTCCGGGGTGATCACCCCCTCCTGCAACGCCGCGCCGTAGGTGATCGCCTTGTGCACCGAGCCTGGGTCGACGACGAAGCTCGTGGCGGCGTCCTCCCGGGCGACCGGGTCGCTCGGCAGTGGCTTCGCCGCGTTGTAGGTGGGGTCGCTGGCCTGGGACAGCACCTCGCCCGTCGGCACGTCGATGATCACCGCCGCGGCGGTGCCGCCGCGCTGCTGCGCCATCGCCGTGCTGAGGATCTGCTGCGTCTTGAACTGCAGGTCGCGGTCGATGGTGAGCGCCAGCGAGCTGCCCGGCTTGGCCGGGGTGGTCTTGCTGTAGCCGCCCGGGATCGGCGCGGCGAGGTCGCCGAGGCCCGCCTCGTACACCCGCCGGCCGTCCTGCCCCGCGAGCAGCTCGTCGTAGCGGGCCTCCAGCCCCTCCAGCCCGTCCATGTCCTGGCTGGTGAAACCGATCAGGTTGGCCGCCAGGTCGCCACCGGGGACCTCCCGGCGCTCGTCCCGGTGCACCCCGATGCCGGGCAGCTCCAGCGCCTGTACCCGCTTGGCGGCCGGGATCTCCACCCCCCGGGCCAGGTACTCGAACCGGGACGGCTTGCCGTTCTCCAGCTTGCGGGGCTTCATCAGCTCGGCGAGCTTCGACGCGGGGATGCCGAGCAGCGGGGACAGCGCCTTCGCGGTGGTGGCGGCGTCAGTGATCTCGGTCGGGTCGGCGAACACGTACCGCGCCTCGACGCTGTGTGCCAGCTCGGCGCCGGTCCGGTCGTAGATCGCGCCGCGCGGCGCGGGCAGCTCGACCGTGCGGGTCCGGTCGGCGACGCCCCCGCCGGCGTACGCAGGGGTATCGACCGCCTGGAGGAACACCAGCCGCACGCCGATCACGGCGAACAGCGCCAGGGTGAGCGCGGTGCCCAGCCGTAGCCGCAGTCGCGGGTCGGCGAGTTTCGGTGGACGCGGCGGCTTGCGCGACGGCCGGCGGCCCGCCGGCCGGTCGGCGCGGCGCGGCGCGCGGGGGGTGGTCCGGCGGCGCGGTGGCGGCTCGTCGCCCACCGGCCCGCGCGGGTTGCGCGGCGCGACGGTCCGCACGACCCCGCCGCGGCCGGCCGCCGGCGCGTCCCGCCGCGCGGCCCGCGCGGCGGCGGCGCGGCCACCGTCGAGCACCTGCAACGCCGGCCGGAACGGGTCGCCCGAGCGGGTGCTGCGGGGGGTACGCCGCTGCTCGGCGCCGCGCGCCGGCACGCCGCGCTCCTCGCGGACCGTCCGACCCCGAGGGGTGTACGCCCGAGCGCCGGAGATCCCGCCGATGCCCGGCTCGTCGGTGCGCGACTCGCCGTCGGCGGGCCCGGTGTCACGCGAAGAACCGCGCCGGGACCCCGTGGGGTTCCGGCGCGGCTCGTCCGACCTCGGTGGCACTGTCAGCCTCCCGCGCCCTGGCTGGTCACCGACGGCTCGCCGGTCGCCGGCTTCGGCACGCCGAGCGGCAGCTTGCCGTCCGGCAGCCGGACGTACCCCGGCTCCCCCGCGTCCACCAGCCCCAGTCGACGCGCCTCGGCGGTCAGGTTCCCCGGCGCCTCGGCCTCGGCGATCTGCTTGTCGAGCTGCTGCTTCTCCAGGTCCAGTCGGGCCTGCTGCTGCTGCAGCTTCTCCAACCGGAACGCGTTCTCATTGATCTTGGTGTTGACCGCCAGGATGCCCAGCACCCCACCGACCACCAGGACCACGATCAGGGCCGCGAACGGCGCCCGCGGCACCGACACCGGCGCCGGCGGCGCCACCCGCAGCCGGGGCGGACGGGCGGTCGCCGTGACGCCGGTCTTCTCGACCGGACGCAGCGCGGCGCTGCCCTGGGTCGGGAACTCGCGCGCCCCCCGGGCGCGAGCCTCCCCCTGCCGATTCACTCGATCGATGCGTGGCGTACCGTTCCCCACGCGCGGAGCCCGCTCCGCCGCGGTCCGGCCCCCCGACCGCGGTGCGCGCTGCCCGCCGCCGGTGACGTCCCGGCGGTCGCGCTTGTCAATGTTCATGTCCCTCCCCCTCAACATCCGTCCCTCTACGGTCACGGCGCCCCTGACCCCCCACGGATCAGGCGGACCCCGTGCCCGGTTGGTGCATTCCCTTCACCCGTCGGCGAGACCGTTCGCGGTCGGTCCGCCCCTGTTCTGTCGCGTTCGGGTCGAGTCGTTCCGCGGCCCGCAGCCGCACCGAGGCGGCGCGCGGGTTCGCGGCGACCTCCTCCTCCCCGGGCAGTTCGGCGCCCCGGCTCAGCAGCCGGAACGTCGGACCGGACCCGGGCAGCTCAACCGGGAGGTCGACAGGGCCCTTACTGCGGACCCGGTCTGCGAGCGCCGCCTTGGTGAGCCGGTCCTCCAGCGAGTGGTAGGACAGGACCACCATGCGACCGCCCACGGTCAGTGCGTCGAGCGCGGACGGCAGCGCTGTCTCCAGCGCTGCCAGCTCTCTGTTTACCTCGATCCGTAAAGCCTGAAACGTTCTCTTTGCCGGGTGTCCACCCGTTCGTCGGGCTGGCGCCGGGATCGAGTCCCTGACCAGCTCCGCCAGCCGCGCGGACGAGGTGATCCGGGCGCGTTCCCGCTCCCGGATGATCGCCGAGGCGATCCGGCCGGCGAACTTCTCCTCGCCGTACACCCGCAGCACCCGGGCCAGGTCCGGGTGGGCGTACGTGTTGACCACCTCCTCGGCGGTCACCCCCCGCGTCTGGTCCATCCGCATGTCGAGTGGCGCGTCCTGCGCGTAGGCGAACCCGCGGTCGGGCGCGTCCAGTTGCAGCGACGACACCCCCAGGTCGAACAGGATCCCGTCGATGCCCGGATAGCCCAGCCGCTCCAGCACCTCGGGCAGCTCGTCGTAGACGGCGTGCTCCAGGTGGATGCGGTCGGCGAACCGGGCCAGCCTGACCCGCGCGTGCGCCAGCGCCTCGGTGTCCCGGTCGAGCCCGATGAGGACCGTCTCCGGGTGCGCCTCGAGCACCGCCTCCGCATGCCCGGCCAGGCCGAGCGTGGCGTCGACGTGCACCGTCCGGCCGCCTCGACCCAGCGCGGGGGCCAGCAGCTCGAGACACCGCTCGAGCAGCACCGGCACATGCGTGCCGCGCAACTCCCCCATGTCGACCCCCACTGGTTGAAACGTCCGTTCTTCTCGCGCGCCTGCCGTGGAGACGGCGCTGCCGTCGTACCGCCAGATCCCCATCCGCTCCCGCCGGCCACCGGGTTCGGCCCGATAACTGGATCGTGCGCCTGGCACCGGGGAAGGGATGCCAGGAACTCGAAAGCGGCTGGAGATCTCGCAGTACGTCGGGCGCCGTTCCGCCCTACAGACCGCCGGGCAGCACCCCCTCCTCGATGTCGGCGAAGTCGTCTTCGCTCTCGGCGAGGTAGGTCTCCCAAGCGACCTTGTCCCAGATCTCCACCCGCGTGCTCGCGCCGATCACGACGAGGTCGCGGTCCAGCGCGGCATACTCCCGCAGGTGGGCCGGGATCGTCACCCGACCCTGCTTGTCCGGCACCTCGTCGTGCGCGCTGGCGAAGAAGACCCGGCTGTAGGCCCGGGCCGCCTTGTGCGTCATCGGCTGCGCGCGCAACTGCTCCGCGATCCGCTGGAACTCGGGTGTCGGGAAGACATAGAGACAGCGATCCTGCCCTTTGGTGACCACGACACCCCCCGCCAGCTCATCCCGGAACTTGGCCGGAAGGATCAACCGGCCCTTTTCGTCCAGGCGCGGAGTGTGGGTGCCGAGGAACATCGGCCCTACCCCCTCGCCCCTGAGCGGCGTTCGCGGCGCCGCTGACCCCCCGGGCCGGTGAGCCCTCCCGGCCTCACCATTGGCCACCACTCTACTCCACTTCCCTCCACCCGCAACCAGATTTGCCCGCGTGGCGCGTCTGATCCGGCGGCAAAACCGCACGTCACACGGGGTGGAGCGGAGTGGAGGGCCACAGCGCCCCTCCGGCGTGGTCCGCTTTCCGACATAGATCGACTCCGTCCGGCGGACGCCGACCGGGCCGCCCACGCGGATGCCACGGCCGAACGGTTCACCGTCGGCGGCGATCTGGCGAGGCGGACGGTCCGGTAACCTCGCTCGCGTGACGGACGCGAAAATGCCCCTACGGGCCAAGGTGGCCAGCTCCGTGTCACGGACCGCCGCGGCACTCTCCCGGGCGGCCGGCCGTGGCGACGGTTCGGTGATCGGCGGGTGGATCGGGCTGAAGATCGACCCGGACCTGCTGGCCCACCTGTCGGCCGGGCGCGCGATCGCGCTCGTCTCCGGCACCAACGGCAAGACCACAACGACGCGCCTGACCGCCGCCGCGGTCGGTGTGCTCGGGCGGGTCGCCACCAACTCGTTCGGCGCCAACATGCCCACCGGGCACACCTCGGCGCTGGCCAAGGCCGGCAGCACCCCGTACGCGGTGCTGGAGGTCGACGAGCACTACCTGGCCCAGGTGCTGGAGGCGACCGAACCGCACGTCGTCGCCCTGCTGAACCTGTCCCGCGACCAACTGGACCGCGCCAAGGAGGTCGCCATGATGGCGCAGCTCTGGCGCGCGGCGCTGGTCCGGCACACCGACGTGCGGGTGGTGGCGAACGCCGACGACCCGATGGTCGTGTGGGCCGCCACCCCTCCGGCGGACCCGGCCCGGGGCATCAACCCGCCCCACGTGACCTGGTTCAGCGCCGGCCAGCGCTGGCACGACGACTCCTGGGTCTGCCCCGAGTGCGGCTCGACCATCCAGCGCTCCGGCGGCCAGTGGTGGTGCACCGGCTGCCCCCTGCGGCGACCGGAGCCGCAGTGGGTCGTCGAGGACGAGGGGGTGCTCGACCCCACCGGCGCCTGGCACAAGGTCTCCCTGCAACTGCCCGGCAAGGTCAACCTCGGTAACGCGGCGACCGCGCTGGCAGTGGCCGCCGAGTTCGGCGTACGCCCGGTCGACGCGGTGTCCCGCCTCGGCATCGTCACCTCGGTGGCGGGCCGCTACGCGCAGGTGGACAAGGACGGGCGCAACATTCGGCTGCTGCTGGCCAAGAACCCGGCCAGTTGGCTGGAGGCGTTCGACATGGCCGACGAGGCGCCGACCCTGCTCTCCATCAACGCGCGCGACCCAGACGGACTGGACACCTCCTGGCTCTTCGACGTCGACTTCGCGCCGCTGCGCGGCCGGCAGGTGCTGATCACCGGCGACCGGGCGTACGACCTGGCGGTCCGGCTGGACGTCAACGACGTGCCGTTCCAGCACGTGCGCACCTTCGAGGACGCGATCCGGTCGGTCCCGCCCGGGCGGCTGGAGGTCATCGCGAACTACACCGCGTTCCAGGACATCCGAGCGGAGTTGGACCGTGTCAACTGAGAGCCTGCGTATCGTCTGGATCTACCCCGACCTGCTGTCCACCTACGGCGACCGGGGCAACGCGCTGATCCTGGCCCGGCGGGCGCGCCAACGGGGCATGCCGGTGGAGGTGCTGGAGGTCCGCTCCGACGAGAGGCTGCCGGCGACCGCCGACATCTACCTGGTCGGCGGCGGCGAGGACGGGCCGCAGGCGCTCGGCGCGCAGCGGCTGATCGCCGACGGCGGTCTGCACCGGGCGGTGGCACAGGGTTCGGTGGTGTTCGGCGTCTGCGCCGGCTACCAACTGCTCGGCATGTCCTTCTTCGCCAAGGGCGTGCAGTGCCGTGGTCTGGAGCTGCTCGACCTCCAGTCCGACAGGGGTCCGAGCCGGGCCGTCGGCGAGCTGGCCGGCGAGATCGACCCCCGGCTGGGTCTGCCCGCCCTGACCGGCTTCGAGAACCACGGCGGCCGTACCCACCTCGGTCCGGAGGTCTCTCCGCTGGCCCGGGTCACCGCCGGGGTGGGCAACGACGGTGCCACCGAGGGCGCCTGGCGCGGCAAGTTGCTGGGCACCTACTCGCACGGTCCCGCGCTGGCCCGCAACCCGGCCCTGGCCGACCTGCTGCTGCGCTGGGCCACCGGGGCGCACCAGCTTCCGCCGCTTGACGACACCTGGTCCGACCGGCTCCGCAACGAGCGTCGCGCCGCGGTGGCCGCCGCCCGGGCATGATCCGCGCCGTCCGGCGGCTGCTGCGGCAGCCGTCGGCCGCCCGGTTCTCTCTGCTCGTCCTGCTCATCGGCGCCTGCGGGCTGCTGCTGCTCCTGGTGCCCCGACCGGATCCGGAGCAGCTTCCGGCGCTGGCCGACCGGTTGGGCGACCTCGCCCCCGTGGCCGCGATCCTCGGCGGTGCGCTGCTGCTTGTCGCGCTGGTCCCCCGGACGTTCATCACGCTCGCCGCCGGCGCGATCTTCGGCCCCCTGGAGGGCGCCGCGTACGCCCTGGGCGCCGCGCTGGTGGCGGCGGCGATCGGGTTCACCGTCGGCCGGCTGCTCGGCCGGGAGTTCGTCGCCGAACGGGTCCGTGGCCGGTTGGCCCGCCTCGACAGGTGGTTCGCGCGGCAGAGCGTGTTCGGCGTGGTGACCGTCCGGCTGCTGCCGATCGCCGGCTTCGGGCTTGTCAGTTACGGCTACGGCACGACAGGCGCGCGGGTCCTGCCGTTCCTGGCCGGAAGCGTCATCGCCTCGGCGCCGACCGCCTTCGGGTACGCCGCCATCGGCGCGGCGGTCAGCTCCCCCGGCCACGTCAACTGGTACGCGGCCGCCCCCGCCAGCCTCGGCCTGATCGCCAGCCTGGTGCTGGCGTACCAGTGGTGGCGGACCGAACGGCAGCGCCGCTCGACGATGCCGGTGTGACCGGGTCGACCGGCTCCGCCGAGGAGCCGCTGACCGGCGGATTCGTGGCCGACGTGGTCCGGGTCGGCGACACGGTACGACGTACCCCGCCAGCCAACCTGGATTTCGTCGGCGCGCTGCTGCGCCACCTCGCCGGGGTGGACGCGGACCTCGCGCCCCGCCACCTCGGCGTCGACGAGCGGGGACGGCAGGTGCTCAGCTACGTCGCGGGCCGGGTGCCGTGGCGGGAGCGCGAGGACGAGGCGTTCTTCGCCGACCCGGCGCTGGTACGACTGGCCGAGCTGATCCGCGGGCTGCACGACGTGTGCGCGGGCACCGCGCTGGCCGGCGACGCCGAGACCGTGTGCCACCGCGACCTCTCCCCGAAGAACACCGTGTACCGGGACTTCCCGGCCGGTCCTCTGCCGGTGGCCTTCGTCGACTGGGACCTGGCCGGGCCGGGCCGGCGGATCGAGGACGTGGCGTTCGCCGGTTGGCACTGGGCTCCGCTGGGCGAGGGCGCCGATCCGGCCGAGCTGGGCCGGCGGTGTCGGGTGCTCTGCGACGCCTACGAGGCGGGTTCGCCGGCACTGGACCGCAGTGAGCTGGTGGACGTGATGCTCCACCAGATCGAGGGCACCTGGCGGGGCATCGAGGCCGGCGCCGACCGGGGTGAGCCGGCTCTGCGCCGGCTGCGCGACGCGGGCGCGCCCGACGGGGTACGCCGCTGGCAGGAGTGGTTGCACGGCCACCGTCCGGTCGTGACGGCGGCGCTGACCGGCTGACCCGCGCGGCGGGCGGGCGGCGGGGCGGTGTGCCAGGTGAGCGGTATGACTCAGTGGCATATTTATTCCACTGAGTCATACCGCTCGGGACGGTGTCCGCCGCCGCTGCCGGCCCGACCGCCCCGCCGGCGCTTACCGTCAGGCGACGACCGAGACCAGACGGCCCGGCACCACGATGACCTTGCGGGGTTCCTTACCGGCCAGCGTGGCGGCGACCGCGTCCAGGGCCGCCGCGCGGACGGTCTCCTCCGGCGCGTCGGCGGGCACCTCGACGCGGCCCCGGACCTTCCCGTTGACCTGCACCGGGTAGGTCACCGTGTCGGCCACCAGCAGCGCCGGGTCGGCGGTCGGGAAGTCCGCGTACGTCAGCGAGGTGTCGTGACCCATCCGGCGCCACAGCTCCTCGGCGATGTGCGGGGCGAACGGCGCCACCATCAGCACCAGCGGCTCGGCCACCTCGCGGGGCGTCGCCGACAGCCCGGTCAGCCCGTTGGTCAGCTGGATCAGCTTGGCGATCGCCGTGTTGAACCGGATGGTGTCCATGTCGACACGGACCCCGTCGATGACCTTGTGCAGCAGCCGGCGGGTCGCCTCGTCGGCCGGGTCGTCGGTGACCCGCAGCGCACCTGTCTGCTCGTCGACCACCGCACGCCAGACCCGCTGCAGGAACCGGTACGACCCGACCACCGCCCGGGTCTCCCAGGGGCGGGACACCTCCAGCGGGCCCATCGACATCTCGTACACCCGGAAGGTGTCGGCACCGTACGCGGCGCACATGTCGTCGGGCGTCACCACGTTCTTCAGGGACTTGCCCATCTTGCCGTACTCGCGGTTGACCACCAGGTCGCCCAGGTAGTAGGCGCCGTCACGCTCGACGACCTCCTCGGCCTGCACGTAACTGCCGCGCGAGTCGGTGTACGCGTACGCCTGGATCATGCCCTGGTTGAACAGCTTGCGGAACGGCTCGAACGACGACACGTGCCCCAGGTCGTACAGCACCTTGTGCCAGAACCGCGCGTACAGCAGGTGTAGCACGGCGTGCTCGGCGCCACCGACGTACAGGTCGGTGCCGCCGCAGTCACCCTCGCCGCGCGGACCCATCCAGTACCGCTCGTTCTCGGCGTCCACGAACCGCGAGCTGTTCGTCGGGTCCAGGTAGCGCAGCTCGTACCAGCAGGAGCCGGCCCACTGCGGCATCACGTTGGTCTCGCGGGTGTAGCGCTTCGGCCCGTCGCCCAGGTCCAGTTCCACCTCGACCCAGTCGCGCCGCCGCGACAGCGGGGTCTCCGGGTTGGAGCCCGCGTCGTCCGGGTCGAACGTCTTCGGGGAGAAGTCGTCCACCTCGGGCAGCTCGACCGGCAGCATCTCCTCCGGCAGGGCGATGGCCGCGCCTGTCTCGTCGTAGACGATCGGGAACGGCTCACCCCAGTAGCGCTGCCGGGAGAACAGCCAGTCCCGCAGCCGGTAGGTCACCGCGCCGGCGCCGTGCCCGTTCGCCTCCAGCCACGCGATGATCGCCGCCTTGGCGTCGGCGACCCCCAGGCCGTTCAGGTCCAGGCCGCGCTCGGGCGCGGCGCTGTTGATGGCCGGGCCGTCACCTGTGTACGCCTTGCCGTCGAAGCCCTCCGCCGGCTGCACGGTCCGCACGATGGGCAGCTCGAAGACCTCGGCGAACGCCCAGTCCCGCTCGTCCTGCGCCGGCACCGCCATGATCGCGCCGGTGCCGTAGCCGGCCAGCACGTAGTCGGCGATGAAGATCGGGACCTGCCCGCCGGTGACCGGGTTGGTGGCGTACGCCCCGATGAAGACGCCTGTCTTCTCCTTGGTGTCGGACTGCCGCTCGACGTCGGTCTTGGCCGCCGCCGTCTTGCGGTACGCCTCGACGGCCACGCGGGGGCTGGCGTGCCCACCGGTCCAGGCGTCCCTGGTCCCCTGCGGCCAGACCGCCGGCACCAGCGCGTCGACCAGCTCGTGCTCGGGCGCCAGCACCATGTAGGTGGCGCCGAAGATGGTGTCCGGACGGGTCGTGAACACCCGCACCGGCTCCTGGGCGGTCGCGAAGTCGATGTGCGCACCTGTCGAGCGACCGATCCAGTTGCGCTGCATGTGCTTGATCGGCTCCGGCCAGTCCAGGCTGTCCAGGTCGTCCAGCAGCCGGTCGCCGTACGCGGTGATCCGCATCATCCACTGCTTCAGGTTGCGCTTGAAGACCGGGAAGTTGCCCCGCTCGGAGCGGCCGTCGGCGGTGACCTCCTCGTTGGCCAGCACCGTGCCCAGGCCGGGGCACCAGTTGACCGGGGCGTGCGACACGTACGCCAGGCGGTGGTCGTCGACGACCTGGCGGCGCTCGGCGACGCTCAGCTCGGCCCAGGCCCGACCGTCGGGGGTGGACCGGTTGCCGCCCTCGAACTCCGCGATCAGCTCGGCGATCGGGCGGGCGCGCCGGGCGTCGCGGTCGTACCAGGAGTTGAAGATCTGCAGGAAGATCCACTGGGTCCAGCGGTAGAAGTCGGTGTCGATCGTGGCCACCGACCGCCGCTCGTCGTGGGCCAGCCCCAGCCGGCGCAGCTGCGCCTTGTACCGCTCGATGTTCGCCACCGTGGTGGTGCGCGGGTGGGTGCCGGTCTGCACCGCGTACTGCTCGGCGGGCAGGCCGAACGCGTCGAAGCCCATCGCGTGCAGCACGTTGCGCCCGGCCATCCGCTGGTAGCGGGCGTACGAGTCGGTGCCGATGTAGCCCAGCGGGTGACCCACGTGCAGGCCGGCGCCCGACGGGTACGGGAACATGTCCAGCACGTACAGCTTCTCCGCGCCGGCGCGGGGGTGGTTCGGGTCGGCCAGCGGGCCGGTCGGGTTCGGTGCGTGGAAGGTGCCCTCGCGTGCCCAGATGTCCTGCCAACGATTCTCGATCTCGTCGGCCAGGGCCGCGGTATACCGGAACGGGGGAATGTCGCCCGCCGGTGCGGCTGCCTCACTCATCGTCTCTCCTCGCTTCGCTTCGCTTCGTCTCGGCGTCGCCGGGCCGGACCGGCGACGGGCACAAAAAAGCCCCTCGCGCAGGAGGGGCCGCCGTGCTGTCGCGCGTTCAGCGCATCAGCACGGCCCGGTAAGAAGCAGGAAGACTCCGGCCATGCCCCGCAGTGTACCTCGCCGGGAGTTTTCCCGATCGACGCCGTACCCCGTCCCCCGACCTGGCGAAAAACGGTGCGTAACCGACGGACCACCTGCGGGGGTCGGCGATAACGACAAACATGGTTAGCCTGAGAGGCCAGTGAGAATCCTGCGGCAAACGAGGCTCGACGTCGCGAACCCAACGGCGGGTCCAGGTGCTCTATTCAGAGCTGCCGTGACGGCGACGAGGAGGAGGCCCGTGACACAACAGACCTGGGACGAGGTGGGCGGCCTGTTGCCGCACGACGAGTTCCGCGCCGCCAGCGAGGCCATCGTGGCCAACATCGAGCAGGTCATCGAGGGAAAGACCGCCACCGTGCGGCTCGCCCTGGCCGTCCTACTCGCCGAGGGTCACCTCCTGATCGAAGACGTCCCCGGCGTCGGAAAGACCAAGCTGGCCAAGGCTCTGGCGCGGTCCATCGACTGCACCGTGCGCCGGATCCAGTTCACCCCGGACCTGCTGCCCAGCGACGTCACCGGCGTCAGCGTCTACAACCAGGAGACGCACGACTTCGAGTTCCGCCCGGGCGCCGTCTTCGCCAACCTGGTCGTCGGCGACGAGATCAACAGGGCCTCGCCGAAGACCCAGTCGGCGTTGCTGGAGTGCATGGAGGAACGCCAGGTCACCGTCGACGGCGTCACCTACCAGCTCCAGACCCCGTTCATGGTCATCGCCACCCAGAACCCGATCGAGATGGAGGGGACGTACCCGCTGCCCGAGGCGCAGCGCGACCGGTTCACCGCCCGGATCGCCATGGGCTACCCCGACTCGGGGGCAGAGCTGGCCATGCTCGACGGGCACGGCGCCACGGACCCGCTGCACGAGCTGCGTCCGGTCTCCGACGCGGACATCGTCCGGCAGCTCATCGCCACAGTCCGTCAGGTGCACGTCGCCGACGCCGTCAAGCAGTACGCCATCGACCTGGTCACCGCCACCCGCGAGGCCCCGGACCTGCGCCTGGGCGCCTCCCCCCGGGCCACCCTGCAACTGCTGCGCACCGCCCGGGCCGTCGCCGCCCTGGAGGGGCGCGACTACGTCCTGCCGGACGACCTGCAGGCCCTCGCGGTGCCCGTGCTGGCACACCGGATCATCCCCACCGCCGACGCACAGCTCGCCCGACGTACCACCGACGCGATCGTCTCCGAGCTGGTGCACCGGCTGCCGCTGCCGCACGACAGGCAGCGCAACCCGTACGACACCCGGCCCGCCACCGGCAACGGTCGCGCCCCCTACGAGCCGCGGAGGCCGTGACGTGCGTGCCGGGCTACGCGGTCTGACCACCCGCGGGCGCTCCTTCCTCGCCGCCGCCGTCGCGGCGGCACTCTCTGCCGGCATCCTCGGCGAGAAGGACCTGCTGCGGGTGGCCGTGCTGCTGGCCATCCTTCCGCTACTGGCCGCCGCCTACGTCGGGCGCAGCCGCTACAAGCTGGCCTGCAACCGCTCGCTTGACCCGCACCGGGTTCCGGTCGGGGCCAACTCCCGGGTGGTGCTGCGCCTGCAGAATCTGTCCCGCCTGCCCACCGGCACCCTGCTCCTGGAGGACCGGCTGCCCTACGCGCTGGGCAGCCGACCCCGCGTGGTGCTGGAACGCCTCGGCGCACACCAGGCCAGCTCCGTGGCGTACACGGTGCGGGCCGATGTGCGGGGCCGCTACGACGTGGGCCCGCTGGTGGTCCGGATGACCGACCCGTTCGGTCTCTGCGAACTCAGCCGGGCGTTCCCCAGCACCGACCACCTGACCGTCATCCCGCAGGTCACGCCCCTGCCGTCGGTCCGGCTCCCCGGGGAGTACGCGGGCAGCGGCGACAGCCGGGCCCGGTCGGTGGCGGTGCACGGCGAGGACGACGCGGCGACCCGGGAGTACCGGCGTGGCGACGACCTGCGCCGGGTGCACTGGAAGTCGACGGCGCGTACCGGCGAGCTGATGGTGCGCCGCGAGGAGCAGCCGTGGGAGAGCCGTGCCACTGTCGTCCTGGACACCCGCGCGTACGGCCACCGGGGTGACGGGCCGACGGCGAGTTTCGAGTGGGCCGTGTCCGCCGCCGCCAGCATCGCGGTGCACCTGCGCCAGGCCGGCTACAAGCTGCGCCTGGTCACCGGCTCGGGGGTGGACGTGGACGCCTCGGAGGCCGGCGGCGACGGGGCGCTGCTCGACCACCTGGCCGAGGTGCGACTGGACCAGCGCGCCGACGTGACCGAGCTGGTGCAGCGGGTCCGGCAGCGCGCCGACGGCGGTCTGATCATCGGGCTGTTCGGCGCGGTGAGCGTGGCCGAGGCCGAGTTGCTGGCCGGGTTGCGGGGCAACGGCGCCACCTGCGTCGGTTTCCTGTTGGACAGCTCGACCTGGCTCAGCCTGCCGGAGCGGGCGCGGGCCGAGGCGGAGCGCACCCACGGCGCCGCCGCGCTCGCCCTGTTGCAGAGCGGCTGGCGGGTGGTCGGCGTCGACCACGGCAGCCGGCTGCCGGCGCTGTGGCCGCAGGCGGGCCGGGGCTCCCAGGGCTTCGCCCTGCGCGCCGCGCTCGCCGAGACGGTCGCCGGCGGCGTGCGATGAACGGAAGGTTCCCCTCATGATCGCCAGTCGGAACACAGGCGCGGTGGCGGCCGCCGCCACGCTGCTCGCCGCCGCGCCGCTGTCGGCCATCTTCCAGAACTGGACGTGGCTGATCCAGTCGGCGATCGCGGTGGCCGTGGTCGCCGGGGTGGCCGCGCTGACCCGGCTCGTCCGGGCACCGCTGTGGGGTCAGGTGCTGGGCATGCTCGCCGCCCTGTTGCTCGCCCTGACGTGGCTGTTCCCCAGCGGCTCCGAGCTGCTCGCGTTCCTGCCCTCGACGGGCACCATCAGCCACTTCGCCGACCTGCTCAACGGCTCCATGCAGGACATGCGCTCGTACGGCGTCGAGGTCCCCGACACCGACCCGCTGCTGTTCATCACCGTGCTCGGCGTCGGCGGCGTGGCCGTGCTGGTCGACGTCCTGGCGGTGGGCCTGCGCCGGCCCGCGCTGGCCGGGCTGCCGATGCTCGCCATCTACTCGGTGCCGGTCGCCGTCTACGTGGACAGCGTCCCCGCGACGCCCTTCGTGGTGGGCGCCGCCGGTTACCTCTGGCTGCTGGTGACCGACAACGTCGACCGGGTACGCCGGTTCGGCCGCCGGTTCACAGGTGACGGCCGTGACGTCGACGTGTGGGAGGCGTCCCCGTTGGCGTCGGCCGGCCGCCGGCTCGCGGTGGTCGGTGTGGCGCTGGCCGTCGCGGTGCCGCTGGCCGTGCCGGGCATGACCGGCGGGCTACTGGACACGTTCACCGAGGGAACGGGCAACGGCACCGGCAACGGCCGTTCGGGCTCCGGTGGCACGTCGGGGCGGATCGACCTGTTCGCCGCGCTGGCCGGCCAGCTCAACCAGTCCGAGGTGGCCGATCTGGTCAAGGTGACCACCTCCGAGCCCAACCCGTTCTACCTGCGCTACGCGGTCGCCGACGAGCTGCGTCCGAACGGGTTCCAGGCGCGCACCCCCAGCGGCCGAGCGGTCAACCGGGACCTGCCGGATCCGACCGAGCGGGCCGGTCGAGGGGTGCAGCAGACCCCGTACCGGGCGACTGTCGAGGTGACCAAGAGCCTGAGCATGTCCCTGATGCCCGTGTACGCCGAGCCGACCCGCACCGACGACCTGAGCGGCAACTGGCTGTACGACCCCAACCAGCAGGTCGTCTTCTCCAACCGGGAGAGCTCCCGGGGGCGCAAGTACTCGTTCGACTACATCCGTTCGACGTACACCCCCGCCGTGCTGCGGGCCGCGCAGCCGCTGCCGGCCGACCACCCGGTACGCCGGCAGTTGACCGCCACCCCCGGCGCGGTGCCCGAGGTGGAGGAACTGGTCAAGGGGCTGGTCCAGGGCAAGCGCACCGACTACGACCGGGTGTTGGCGATCTACCAGCACTTCTCCGCGGACAACGGGTTCAGCTACCGGCTCAGCACCCAGAGCGGCAGCAGCGGCCAGGACATCGTCAACTTCCTGACCAACAAGGTCGGCTACTGCCAGCAGTACGCGGCGGCGATGGCCTGGCTGGTCCGTACGGCCGGCATCCCGGCCCGGGTGGCGTTCGGCTTCACCAACGGCAGCAAGCGCGACGGCGACACGTACACGCTTACCAACCTCAACCTGCACGCCTGGACCGAGGTCTACTTCGACGGCATCGGTTGGGTGCCGTTCGACGCCACCCCGTCGTACGGGGTTCCCGGCTCCACCCGGTCGTCGTGGGCTCCGGACACGGACGCGCCGGAACCGACCACCCGGGGCGCCGGCACGGCGGACACTCCGCAGGGCCCGGACGCGACGGCCGGTCCGGCCGACCGGGACAACGCCGACCGGGAAACCGACACCGGCCTGGCCCTGGGCGGGCAGACGCCGACCGAGGAACCTCCGGTGTGGCCGTGGTGGGCGGCGGGTCTGCTGGCACTGCTGGCGCTGCTCGCGGTGCCCGCGCTGCGCCGGCTGGCGCTGCGGCGTCGCCGCGGAGGCCGGGCGGCGGCCGCCACTGTGGCATCGCCCGCCGCCGGGGACGGCGACGGTGCCGGCGCGCCGGAGGCACGGGTGGTGGTCGTGGCGGACGCCCACCAGGCCCGTGCGGACGCGCACGCCGCCTGGGCGGAACTGCTCGACACGTTGGTGGACTTCAAGGTCCGGGTGGACCAGACCGAGACTCCCCGGGCCACCGCGGACCGGCTGGTCCGGGAAACCCTCGCCGACGACGTCGACGCGGTCGGCGCGGCGCGGTTGCTGGGCCGGGCCGAGGAGCGTGCCCGGTACGCCAGGGATCCGCTGACCGGCGAACGTCTGCTGCCGGCGCTGCGCACGGTCCGGAGTGCGCTCACCACCCGGGCGGACCGCAGGACCAGGGTGCTCGCCGCTCTGCTGCCGCCGTCGGTGCTGCTGCGCTGGCGGACGGCCCTTGCGGACAACTCCAGCCGGATGGTGGCGCTGACCGGCCGCGCCAGGTACCGCCTGCTGCGCTGGAGTCCGCGTCGCCTGCTGGCCGACCGAACGGCCCGCTGAGCACCGACTGTCCGGGGGCGGTGGCGACCTGCCGCCGCCCCCGCACCGTCACCGCCCCCCGATGGCGACGCCGTGCCGTGGCCATCGGCCATGGTTGGGCGTGAGGTTGGCGCGGGCCGGGTGTGCGATGCCTGTGGCGGCGGAGGAGGGCGCGCGGATACGGCAGGGGTCGCCGGGACTGCCCGGCGACCCGCTCGTCGCGGTGTACGGCCCGCCTCAGCGGCGGGACGGGCTCAGCGGTGCCCCTCCGGGCGCTGCCGCCACCTGTCCTCCATGCGGTCCAGGAGTGACGGCCGGCGACCGGATCGGCCACCGCCGCGGGGACGACGACGACTCGTCGTGCCGCCCACCACGTGCAGGTCGGGTGACTGCGCCCGACGGTGCGACTGCACCGCGAACGCGGCCGAGGCCAGCATGACGACGAAGCCCGCCACCGCCAGCGGTGGAGTCTTGATCACCGCGCCATAGACCAGTAGAGCCAAACCAGCGATGATCACGCCGGCAGCGACGAGCAGGCGACGCCGCGCATGGAAGCGCGGATCGCTGGCGCGCACGGCCGAGGCGAATTTGGGGTCCTCGGCAAGCGACCGCTCGATCTGCTCGAACAGCCGCTGCTCGTGCTCCGAGAGCGGCACGGCACTCCTCCCCGGTCACGTTGGTCGGGCCCACTCGGGCCGACAGACCGTGGCAGCCAACCGGCTGCTTACCCGCAAGTCTACGAGGGGGGTCGCGCGTCGGAAAGCGGGACGACCTACGGGTGGGGTGGATTTTCGTTTCGACGGGGATCACGGTCGCCCATCAGACTGGCCGGACCTATGACGGACCGCCCGAATCGGGCAGCAGCGGCGTCCGCGGCAGCTTCCGCCTCGCGCCAACCGCGCTCGGGCGCGCCGAGGGTGAGCTGCCGGGGTGCGCCCTGCGCGGGAGCGAGGCCCTCCACCCGGACGCCGACGAGGCGGATCCGCTCGCCCGGGTCCAGCGTGGTGTAGAGCGCCCACACCGTGTCGAACATCTCTCGGGCGGTGTCGGTGGCGACGCCGAGGGTGCGGGAGCGGTTGACGGTGCGGAAGTCGGCAAGCCGGACCTTGAGGGTGACGGTGCGCCCCACCTGCCCGGAGCCCCGCAGTCGTACGCCGACCTTCGCGCTGAGCGCGAGCAGGGCGCGACGGATCTCAAGCGGGTCGGCCACGTCGGCATCGAAGGTCACCTCGGCGCCGATGGACTTGTCGACGTGCTCGGGGCTGACGCGGCGCGGATCCCGGCCCCAGGCCAGCTCGTGCAGGTGGGCCGCCGACGCCGCGCCGACCGCCCGGCGGAGCATCCCGGGCGGGGCCTCGGCCAGGTCGCCGACGGTGGCCAGGCCGAGCCGGCGCAGCGTCTCGGCGGCCCGCTCCCCCACCCCCCAGAGCGCGTCCACAGGCAGCGGGTGCAGGAAGTCGAGGACCTGCCCCGGCGGCACGACTAGCAGGCCGTCCGGCTTGGCGCGGGTGGAGCCGAGCTTGGCC
This sequence comes from Micromonospora sp. NPDC000663, assembly GCF_042898105.1. Classification (NCBI taxonomy): domain Bacteria; kingdom Bacillati; phylum Actinomycetota; class Actinomycetes; order Micromonosporales; family Micromonosporaceae; genus Micromonospora; species Micromonospora sp. NPDC000663. Next base: position 356,152 of record NZ_JBIAYR010000005.1, on the reverse strand, counting down.
ACGAACTTGCTCGGCGCCACCCCGACCGAGCAGGTCAGCCCCTGCTCGTCGGCGACCCGGCGGCGGATCAGCCGGGCGATGGTGGCGGGGGAACCGAACAGTCGGCGGGCGCCTGTGACGTCGAGGAACGCCTCGTCGAGGGAGAGCGGCTCGACCAGCGGGGTGACGTCCCGGAAGATCTGCATGACCGCCCGGGAGGCGGCCGTGTAGGCGGTGAAGTCCGGTGCCAGGTAGACGGCGTGCGGGCAGCGCGCCCGGGCCTGGCTGGTCGGCATCGCGCTGCGTACGCCGTAGCGGCGGGCCTCGTAGCTGGCCGAGCTGACCACGCCCCGCGGCCCGATGCCGCCGACGATCACGGGTCGGCCGCGCAGCTCGGGTCGGCGGCGCACCTCGACGGCGGCGAAGAAGGCGTCCATGTCGACGTGCAGGATCGGGCTGGCGGAGTCGTCGGAGTCCGGCCCGAAGCGTGGATCCCCGCCCCGGGGCAACGACTGGCTGCGGCCCATCCCGGCAGGTTAACCCGGGGGTACGACAACACCAGCGACCAACCGGCCGGGCCGTACGCTCCACAGCCCCTACGACCACCAGTGGCACAGTCGGCTCGGCCGTGCGCACGGTGGCCCGGGGACCGTCAGCGGCGCGGGGGAACCACCGGGCGCGGTTCAGGCCGGTCGGCGGGCGAACAGGTGCAGCTGGGCGGCCAGGTCCCGGTACGGGGGCTGGGCCGCGAGCACGCGTTCCAACTCGACCAGGGCGGCGGACTGCCCGTCGGCGACGGCTGCCGGCAGCAGGTCGGCCAGCACGCGTACCCCGTGGATCTCCTCGACCACGAGCCCGGCGGCGGCGAGCAACGCGGCGGCGCCTGGGGCGTCGTAGCGACGGCGCAACGTGTCGCGCGGTCCGGCGGTGCCGGCCGGGTCGGCGGCCAGGACGGTCGCGACGTCCAGGTGGCCGTTCATCGCCCGGCCCAGCACGGCGGCTGCCCGGCCGGCCACCAGCACACTTGCCGCGCCGCCGGGACGCAGCGCGGTGGCCAGCGCGGTCACCACAGGCGTCGGGTCGTCGACGACCTCCAGCACGGCGTGGCAGAGAACGAGGTCGACGCCGGCCGGCTCGACCAGGCCGGCGAGGGCGTCGCCGTCGCCCTGCACGGCGGCGATCCGGTCGGCGACCCCGGCCTCGGCGGCCCGGCGGGTGAGCGCCGCGAGGGCGTCGGGGCTGGCGTCGACCACCGTGACGCGGTGCCCGGCGCTGGCCAGCGGGACGGCGAACCCGCCGGTGCCGCCGCCCACGTCCAGCACTGTGAGCTCGGTGTCGCCACGCCGGTCCAGCTCGGCGCGGAGCACCGACCAGATCACTGCGGTACGGGCGGTCAGCGGCGGCCCGGCGAACCGGCCTCGGGTCTGCTCCACCCGGTCGAGCCTAGTCACCCGGTCCAGTCAGCCCTTGCGGCCGGTGGTGGCGATGCCCTCGACGAAGTGCCGCTGGGCCAGGAAGAACAGAATGATCATCGGGATGGTGGCCAGTACGCTGCCGGCGAGGACGATCTCCCACTGCTGCTCCCCGCCGTAGCCGAACCTGTCGAGCACCACCTTGAGCCCGCGCGGCAACGTGTAGAGCTGCTCGTTGCGCAGATAGATCAGCGGCTTGAGCAGGTCGGTCCAGCTGGCCTTGAACTCGAAGACGAAGGCGACGAGCAGCGCCGGCCGGATCAGCGGGAAGGCCAGCTTCCAGAACAGCTGCGGGTAGCTCGCCCCGTCCATCCGGGCTGCCTCGAAGTACTCCCGGGGCAGCGAGAGCAGGAACTGCCGCAGCAGGAAGATGTAGAACGCCGAGCCGAACAGGTTGCCCGCCCAGAGCGGCACCTGGGTGTCGGTCAGGCCCAGCTCCGACCAGATCAGGTACGTGGGGATCATGGTGACCGCGAACGGCAGCATCATGGTGGCCAGCACGAGCCCGAAGAGCAGGTTGCGGCCGGGGAAGCGGAAGTAGGCGAAGCCGAACGCCACCCAGGCGCTGGAGAGCGTCACCGCCGCCGCGGCGGCCACACCAACCACCACGCTGTTGCCGAACCAGGTCAGCAGCGGCACGGCCCGCCACGCCTCGGCGTAGTTCTCCGGGGCGAACGGGGTGGGCAGGAAGCCGGGCGCGAAGACGTACTCGCGGGGGCGCAGCGAGGCGCTGACCAGCCAGACGAACGGCAGCATGAAGATGATCGCGGCGCCGACCAGCGCCGTCACGAACAGCACCCGGTGCCAGAGCGGCCGGCGTGCCTCCTCAGCGGGAGGGCGGCGCGCCGCCGCTCCGGCGCCCGGCTCGATGCCGGGCACCGGAGCGGCGGCGCTCCGTTCGACGGCGGTGGTCACGACTGTTCCCCGGCCGCTGGGTCCTCCTCGGCCCGGGACCGCCGTGCGTTGGCCACCGGACCGTCAGTGATCTCGTACTCGCGCGGCTCAAGGTGCTGCCCGGGCACCCAGCCCGAGGTCAGGCGGGTCCGTCGCGCGTTGGCCACCCCGTTGTGGCCGGTCATCGAAGTCACTGGTCTTCTCCCTCGTAGTACACGAACCGGTTGCTGAGTTTCACCTGCACCAGGGTGATCACCAAAATGATCGCGAAGAGCAGCCAGGCCATCGCCGAGGCGAAGCCCATGTGCAGGAACTGGAACGCCTCCTGGAACAGGTGGATGACGTAGAAGCTTGCCGCGTCGCTGTTGAATGTGTTCTGCGTCTCGCGGTTGCCGAAGTACATCGTGTAGACCTCGGTGAACATCTGCAGTGACGCGATCGTGTTGACGATCAGGGTGAAGAACAACGAACCCGAGATCATCGGCAGGGTGACCGCGCGGAACCGGGCCCAGGCGCCGGCGCCGTCGATGGCCGCCGCCTCGTACAGGTCACGGGGCACGTTCTGCAACGCCGCCAGGTAGATGATGACTGTGGAGCCGAGACTCCACAGGCTCATCAGGATGATGCCGGGCATCACCCAGTGCGGGTCGGTGGTCCAGCTCGGACCGTCGATCCCGACCAGGCCCAGCGCGCGGTTGATCAGGCCGTCCTGGGTGTTGAGCAGCAACAGGAACAGGATGCCGACGGCCACCGCCGGGGTCATCACCGGTAGGTAGAAGACGGTCCGGAAGAAGCCCTGCAACCGACCGACCCGCTTGAGCAGCAGCGCCAGGCCCAGCGAGATGATCATCACCAGCGGGACGTGCAGCGCCGTGTAGTAGACCGTGTTGCCCAGGCTGCGGGCCACCGACGGGTCGCTCATCAACTGCCGGTAGTTGTCCAACCCGGTGTACTCCGGTGGGTTGATCACGTCGTACTCGGTGAAGCTCAACCAGAGGCTGGCCACCATCGGCCCGGCGTAGAAGATCAAAAACCCGACGATCCACGGCGCCAGGAAGAGGTACGCCCAGCGGGCCTCCCGCCGGGCCAGCGGCGTACGACGCCGCCGGGCCGGGGCGGAAGCGGTGACGGTGGCCATCGTGGCTACTTCGCGGCCTTGTCGAGCGCCGCGGTGGCCTCCTGCTGGGCGCGCCGCAGGGCCTGCGCCGGCTGCTCCTGGCCCGCGAGCACCCGGTTGACCGCGTCGTAGTACGCCTTGTCGAACTCGGCGCCCGCAGGTGAGGCGGGCAGCGCGAACGCGGCGTCCTGCACCGAGCGGATGGTGGTCACGGCGTCGTCGAAGCGCTTGTTGCCGGTCGGCTGGTACAGCTCGTCGAAGATCTTCTTGTCGGCCTCGGCGTTGGCCGTGTAGAGGCCGGTGAACGGCTGGCCGGCGGCCTTACGGGCGTCCACCCGGGCCTTCGCGGCGGCCATCCAGGTGTCGGTGGCGGTCATCTGCTTGACGAACGCGCACGCCGCGTCCGGGTTCTTCGCGCCCTTGGTGATCACCCAGGCCTGGCCACCGGACTGGGTCAGCGGCTTGCCCTGCCGGTCGGTGAACGGCTTGACCACCAGCTCGACGTCCGGGCTGTTCTTGGCGGCCTGGTTGAGGAACCACTCCTCCATCGGCCAGGCCACGATCTGCTTCTTGGAGAGCGGGTTCTGGGCGCCGAAGAAGTCGAAGGTGTCCCGGAAGGACTTGAACTTGCCCCAGCCGCCCTGCTGCTGGATGAGGTTGACTCCGGTGGTCAGCGCCTCGACCACCCTGGGGTCGTCCAGGTGGGCGGTACGACCGTCGGCGGAGAGCATGTCGGCGCCGTTGGCCTTGGCCCACATCGGCAGGAACTCGGGGATCTTCGGGTCGATGCCGATGCGCGACAGCCGGCCGCCGGAGACCGTGGTCAGCTTGGCGTTGAGGCCGGGCAGCGCGGCCCAGTCGGCGAGGTTCACCTGGTCGACGGTCATCCCCGCCTGCTTGAGCAGCCCCTCGTTGAGGTAGACCACCCGCACCGTGGAGAACTCCGGAATGCCGTAGACGGTGTCGTCGAGGGTGACCTGGGCGCGGGCGGCCGGCCGGTACTGGTCCAGGTTGATGTCCTGCTTCTTGACGCAGTCGGTGAGCGGCTGGATCGAGCCGCGCTTGGCGTACGTGCCGATCAGCTTGCGGTCCATGTAGACCAGGTCCGGTGGGTTGCCGGAAGCGACAGCGGAGAGGAACTGCTGCTCGTCGAAGGCACCCTCGGTGACCTTCAGCTCGACGTCGGGGTGGTCCCGCTTGAACGCGTCGATCCGCGTGGTGGCGATCTCGTCGGAGAAGCCGAACCCCATGGTGCTGAGCGCGCCCTTGGTGGCGGTGCCGCCCTTCTCGTCGTCGCCACCGCCGACTCCCCCACACCCGCTGAGTGCAAGGGTGAGCACCCCGACGAACGCGGTCGCCCGCAGTTTCCGTGACATGAGACCTCCCCGAACGACGCGGGCCACCTTGCCCGCGACCTGCACTTCTCCCCAGGCGGGATTCTTAAACGTGCAAGGCCGACGTCTGCTGCTCAGCGGAAATCGCGGGAGGCGGGCCTGACCGGTGGCTCGATGGCGTCCAGCCGGTCGGCCACCAGGTTGGTCACCCCCTCGTGGCGCTGCAACCGCCCCCGCACCACGAGCGCGGCGCTGGTCCGGGCCACCCGCCGGTAGCGCTGCCACAGCCCCGGCGAACAGGTGACGTTGAGCATCCCGGTCTCGTCCTCCAGGTTGAGGAAGGTCACCCCGCCCGCGGTCGCCGGGCGCTGCCGGTGGGTGACGATGCCGCCGACCCGGATCCGCTGCCCCGGCTCCACCCGGCCCAGCCGGGCGATCGGCACCGCGCCGAGCACGTCGAGCTGCCCCCTGATGAACCGGGCCGGATGGCTCTCCGGCGACAACCCGGTGGCCCACACGTCGGCGACCAGCCGGTCCACCGCCTCCATCCCGGGCAGCATCGGCGCCGCCGCGCCGCTCACCGTGCCGGGGAGTCGACCCGGACGGTCCTGGGCCGCCGCACCGGCGCCCCACAGCGCCTCCCGCCGGGTCAGCCCGAAACAGGCGAAGGCGTCCGCGGTGGCCAGCGCCTCCAGCTGCGCGGCGGTGAGACCGACCCGCCGGGCCAGATCCGGCATGTCACGGTACGGCCCGCCGGCCGCCCGCTCGGCCTCGATGCGCTCGGCCACCTCGGATCCGAGGGTACGCACGCTGGACAGCCCCAACCGGACCGCCGGGCCGCCCAGCCCCCAGGCGTGCGGCGGCTCCCCCGGCCCGCTGCCCCACCGGGTGTCCGGGGTGGACTCCAGCACCGCCTTCGCGCCGCTGGCGTTGATGTCCGGGCGGCGGACCTCCACCCCGTGCCGGCGGGCGTCGTCGACGAGGGTCTGCGGCGAGTAGAAGCCCATCGGCTGGGCGTTGAGCAGCGCCGCCAGGAACGGCGCCGGGTGGTAGCGCTTGAGCCAGGAGCTGGCGTACACCAGGTAGGCGAAGCTCATCGCGTGGCTCTCCGGGAAGCCGTAGCTGGCGAACGCGGTGAGCTTGCGGTAGACGTCGTCGGCCAGCTCGCCGGTGATGCCCCGCTCAGCCATCCCGGCGTAGAGCCGGTCGGCGATGCGGGCCATCCGCTCGACCGAACGCTTCGCGCCCATCGCCCGGCGCAGCTGGTCGGCCTCGGCCGCGTCGAAGCCGGCCAGGTCGATGGCGAGCTGCATCAACTGCTCCTGGAACAACGGCACGCCCAGGGTCTTCTCCAACGCGTTGCGCATCAGCGGGTGCGCGAAGGTCACCGGCTCCTGGCCGTTCTTGCGCCTGATGAACGGGTGCACCGAGCCGCCCTGGATCGGGCCGGGCCGGATCAGCGCCACCTCGACCACCAGGTCGTAGAACTCGCGGGGTTTGAGCCGGGGCAGGGTGGCCATCTGGGCGCGACTCTCCACCTGGAACACCCCTACCGAGTCGGCCCGGCAGAGCATGTCGTAGACCTCCGGGTCGTCCAGCGTCATGTCACCGAGGTCGAGCCGGGACCCGATCATGTCGTAGCCGTAGTGCAGCGCCGACAGCATGCCGAGGCCGAGCAGGTCGAACTTGACCAGGCCGACCGCCGCGCAGTCGTCCTTGTCCCACTGCAGGACGCTGCGCCCCGGCATCCGCCCCCACTCCACCGGGCACACCTCGATCACCGGCCGGTCGCAGATCACCATGCCGCCGGAGTGGATGCCCAGGTGCCGGGGGAACGTCTGCAACTCGTTCGCGTACTCCACCACCTGCTCGGGGATGTCCTCGACGTCGACGGTGGCGACCGAACCCCACCTGTCGATCTGCTTGCTCCAGGCGTCCTGCTGCCCCGGCGAGAAGCCGAACGCCTTGGCCACGTCCCGTACCGCCGAGCGGGGCCGGTAGGAGATCACGTTGGCGACCTGGGCGGCGTGCTCCCGGCCGTAGCGGGTGTAGACGTGCTGGATCACCTCCTCCCGCCGGTCGGACTCGATGTCCACGTCGATGTCCGGAGGGCCGTCCCGCTCCGGGGCGAGGAAGCGCTCGAAGAGCAGCCGGTGCCGGACGGCGTCCACGTTGGTGATTCGCAGCGCGTAGCAGACCGCCGAGTTGGCCGCCGAGCCCCGGCCCTGGCAGTAGATGTCCTGCTCGCGGCAGAACGAGACGATGTCGTAGACCACAAGGAAGTAGCCGGGGAAGCCCAACTCCTCGATCATGTTCAGTTCGTGGTCGAGCTGCGCGTACGCCGTCGGGTGCGCCTGCGGCGGCCCGTAACGCTCCCGCGCCCCGTCGGCGGTCAGCTTGCGCAGCCAGCTCATCTCGGTGTGCCCCGGCGGCACCGGGTACGCCGGCAGCTGCGGTGCGACGAGCTGGAGGTCGAAGGCCAGCTCCGCGCCGAACTCGGCGGCCCGCGCCACCGCGCCGGGGTACGCGGCGAACCGGGCCGCCATCTCCGCGCCGCTGCGCAGGTGGGCGGTGGCCGCCGCGGGCAGCCAGCCGTCGATCTCGTCCAGGCTGCGCCGGGCCCGGACGGCGGCGACAGTGGTGGCCAGCCGACGCCGGCCAGGGCTGGCGTAGTGCACGTTGTTGCTGGCCACCGTCGGCAGCCCGGCCGCCGCCGCCAGGTCGGCGAGCGCGTCGTTGCGGTCGGCGTCGACGGGATGCCCGTGGTCGGTCAGCTCCACCGCCACCGTCTCCGCGCCGAAGAGCGCGGTCAGCCGGTCCAACTCGCGGGCCGCCGCGTCCACCCCCTCGGTGAGCAACGCCCCCGGCACGTGCCCCTTGCGGCAGCCGGTCAGCACCAGCACGTGGTCACGCAGCTCGGCGGCGACCTCCTCCAGGTCCCCGTACACCGGGCGGCCCTTCTCCCCGCCGCGCAGCTGGGCGCGGGCGATGGTGGTCGCCAGCCGGGCGTACCCCTCGTGGCCGTGCGCGAGCACCAGCAGGTGCGCGCCGTGCGGGTCGGGTTCGCCGTTCTGCGGGCCGGGCAGCCCGAGGGAAAGCTCCGCGCCGAAGATGGTCGGCAGGCCCAGCGTGCGGGCCGCCTCGGCGAAGCGGACCACCCCGTAGAAACCGTCATGGTCGGTGACGGCGAGCGCGGTGAGCCCCAGCCGGGCGGCCTCCTCGGCCAGCTCCTCCGGGTGGCTGGCGCCGTCGAGGAAGCTGAAGTTGGTGTGCGCGTGCAGTTCCGCGTACGGCACCACGCCGTCGGGGCGGGCCAGCTCCGGCGGCTGGTACTGCTCGCGCCGGCGACTCCAGGCCGGGGAGTCTCCCCCGTCGGCGTCCACGGCGAGCGGGTCCACCACGTGCAGGTGGCGCTCCTCGCGCGGCCGCCCGCCGCCCGACCGGCCGGAGCCGCCGCCCCGCCCGGAGAGCACCCGTTCCAGCTCGGACCAGGGCATCTTCGGGTTGTGAAAGCTCATCGGGCTGCCCTCACGGGTGCCCGGACCCCGACGGCCGGATCCGCCGGTGAGCGATATACCTGAGAGTCATAAATATGCCTGACAGTCATATCGCTCGCCGGGCCATCCGCTCCCGACGGAGAACGGACCACGGTCGACGGACCGTCTGCGCAGCGAGACCACCCCTCAGTCATAGATCGCCTCCACCAGCCACTGCCCAGCCTCGACGGCCAGCAGCAGGGCGGCACCGTCGGCCAGGCTGACCTGGAACCGGGCCCGGCGGCGGGCCTCGGCCGGCGCCCACCACCGCTCGTCCACCGGCCACGGGCCGGCCCAACCCACGATCTCCGCCGGTCGGCCGGCACCGACCACCAGCCGGGCGGGGGCGGCGCTCACCGCCAACCGCGCGCTGATCACCACCGGCTCACCGGCGGCGTCGTGCACGGTCGCGGCGAGAGGGCTGGGCAACACCACGGCGGGCGCGGGCGGTGGCAGCCGACCCGGCCACGGCGGAGCGCCGGGGCGGGCGGGCAGGCGTTCGTCGCCCCACGGCACGAGTCGCACCTGGTCGGCCGGGGAACGCCCACCGCCGAGCACCGCCGTGACCACCGCCTCCGGGCCGAGGATGCCCTGCACCCGGCTCAACGCCCGGTGCGCCCGCTCCCGCTCCTCGCCGGTCTCCCCCCAGAGGCCGGTCTGCAGACCGGCCTGGGCGATGACCCCGTCCGGGATCAGTCGCAACCGGATGATGCCGGACGACGGCCGGGCCGGTCGGGCACCGGCGCGGCCGTTGCTGCCGGAGAGCCAACCGTCGAGCTGCCAGCGCACCCGGTCGGCGATGGCGGAGGCGGTGAGCAGCCCGTCGTGCCGCCACACCCGGTGCAGCTCCTGCCCGTGCGCGGTGACCGCCTCGATGCCGAGCCGGGTGCAGGCCAGCCCGTGCCCGGCCAGCCGGTCGTGCAACTGCTCGGCCAGCGCGCGGGCGGCGAACGCCGCCGCGTCGACCCGGTCGACCGGATCGTCGTACTCGCCGGTCACCGTCAGGTCGGCCGGTGGCTGCCGGACGGCGAGCGGGCGGTGGTCACGCCCGGCGGCGAGCCGGTGGGCCAGCGCGCCGTCGAACCCGAACCGGGCCAGCACGTCACCGGCCGGCAGCGCGGCGAAGTCGCCGAGGGTCCGCACTCCCAGCCGGCGCAGCAGGTCCGCCAGCGCGGAGCGGCCGAGCGCCTCGACCGGCAGCCCGGCCAGGAACTCAGGTGTGCCGCCCGGCGCCACCACCCGACCGGCACGGGCGGCCAGCCCTGCGGCGAACACCCCGTCGGCGATGCCGACCTGGCTCTCCACCAGGCACGACTGGGCGACGTGCTCGATGATCCGTTCGGCGGCCGCCTCCTCACCACCGAGGTAACGGCTCGGCCCCCGGGCCGCCACCGCGCAGGACCCCGGACGCACCACCTCGACACCGGCGACCAGCTCCTCCACCGCGGCGACCACCGGCTCGAACGCCCGGGCGTCCCGGCCGGGGTCGTACTCCACTACCGTCAACTGTGGGCAGCGGCCCTGCGCCTCCCGTTTGCGCAGCCCTCGACGGACCCCCTCGGCGCGGGCACGCTCGGAGCAGGCGACCACCCGGTTGGCGTGCAGTACGGCGACCGGGCCGGTGGCCGGCACCCCCTCGACGATCTCGGCGGCGAGCACGGGCCAGTCCGGGCACCACAGCAGCAGGGTCCGTGCCGGTGAGCCGGTCATCCCCGCCCGACCAGGGCCAGCGGCACGGCCTGTCGACCCCTGGCCGACCGCACCGTCCGGGGGATCACCCGGGTGAGCTCGTCACCAGGGAGCCAGACCTTGATCTCCTTGGGCCGGGCGGCCGCCCCGCGCCCGCGCGCCGAGACGGTGACCTCCCGGCGGCGCAACCTCCCCCGGCCCTGCCCGAGCCCCTCCCAGACCCCACGGACCACCTGCAACGTCACGTCCGCGCCGTCCCACCGGCCGTACGGGACCAGCACGCTGCCGCGCTGCCGGGCCCGGGCGGCCAGCCGGGTGGCGACCGAGGCGGAGACCGTGGCCGGGACGCTGGTCACCACGACATCCACCCCGTCGATCAGCGCGGCGACCACTGTGGCCCACTCGGGGCCGGGATTCGGCACCAGGGCCAGCCGATCCAGGGCGATACCCAGTTCGGCGGCCGCGCCCGCACCGAAGGTCGGCACACCCACCACGGCACACCAGGAGCCGGCCCGGGACGCCTCGGCAAGCAGGGCCAGCACCAGCGAGGTGCCGCCGCTGCGCCGAGGTTGACCTGCGGCGACCGCGATGGTGCTGCCCCGGCGCAGGCCCCGGTTGGGCAGCAGACCCGTCAGCTCGGGTGTCACCGGCAGCACCCGGTGGCCACCGACCGGATCGGGTGCGCTCGCCGGACGTACCAGATCGGCAAGCGCGGCGGAACCGACCACCATGCGGCCCGCCATTGGACCAACTCCCCCGTCGTTGCTGTGGATCAGATCAGGACCGGCACGCTGTGACGCCGGCCGCCCGGCTCCCCCCGCCGGGCGGCCGGCGTCACGGCGGGATCATGCGGCGAGGCCGTCCAGGGTGGGTTGGTGGGCCATGCCGAGCGCGGTCTCCACCACCGTGACGAACTGCTCGGCGGCGCGGAGCAGGTCGTCGGCCTCCCGGGCGCTGACCACCCGGGGGATGCCGGCCTCGGCGGCGGCCCGCTTGCTGGCCCCCGCGGCGAAGAACCGGGCCCACTCGTCGAGCTCGGGGGCGACGGCGCAGAGCAGGACCCAGACGCTGGTGATCCGGTTACGGCGGCTCGGCGCGGGCCGGGCGCGGGCGGCGAGCAGGGCGGCCGCCGCACGCAGCGCCGCCAGGTGGGCGGCCGCGTAACGCAGGCCGTCGGGGCGGGTCTGGCCAGCCTCGACCAGCCCGCGCCGGGCCAACGTGAGGAGCTGGGCAGGGGTGCGGTGCGGCAGCACGTGCGCCGGCACCGTCGGTGCCTGAGCCGGGTTGGTCGGCATGGACTGTCTCCTCCACGTGGCCGGGCGTCGCCTCCGGCGCGGTGGAGCCGCCGATGAGACGCCGAGTCGGTGTGGTGCGGAGGAAGACGCACCGGGTGTGGCCGGCCGGGTGTGGATGCTTCCCCACACCACACCCGGCCGGCGTACCGGCGGGTTCGTCGCCCGCCGCCCGGGGGTCGTGGGCGGCGGGCGACGCTCCTGCCTGATGGGACCGGGCTCGCGACTGCCCGGAAACCCAGGTGCGGCCCGCGGAGCCGCACCGCCCGGAGCTGGCGCCGCGAAACACCTCGCTCCGGCTGGTTGGAACGGGCGTTCGAGGCAATCGAACACTCGTTCTAACTGCTGCTGACAGTACACCTTCCCTCCGACGAAAATGCAACGTGTGACGCGCCGCGGCTCGCCGTCCGGGCGCACCGGGGTGAACGGGCACCGGACGGACCGGGAAGAATGTCCCCATGCAGCCACACCCGAACGTACGGGCGGTGCAGGACGCGCTCACCGCCGCCGGCACGCGCAACGGCGTCGGCGAGCCCAGCACCGTCCGCCTGCTACCGGACGCGGTGCACACCGCGGCGGCCGCCGCCGAGGCGCTCGGCGTCGAGGTCGGCCAGATCGCCAACTCGCTGATCTTCGACGCGGACGACGAGCCCCTGCTCGTGCTCACCTCCGGCGCGCACCGGGTGGACACCGCCGGCCTGGCCGCGTCGATAGGGGTCACCCGGCTGCGCCGGGCCACCCCGGAGTTCGTCCGGACGCACACCGGGCAGCCGATCGGCGGGGTCGCCCCGCTCGGGCACCCGCGAGCACTGCGCACCCTGGTGGACACGGCCCTGGCGGCGTACCCGGAGATCTGGGCCGCCGGCGGCGTACCGCAGGCGGTCTTCCCGACCACCTACACCGAACTGCTGCGGGTCACCTCCGGCACCCCGGCCGAGGTGGCGTGAGCACCACTCCGGAGCTGGTCACCCTGCACGTGTGGCGGATGCCCCGCAGTGCGCTGCCCCGGGCGCTGACCCGGATGGCGGTGGACCCGCGCCGCCTGCGCGCCCTGCCGGGCGTCCGGTTCGGCAAGCTGCTGGGCACCGGGACCGGCACCAGCTTCGGGCCAGGTGACGCCGACCTCACCCGCTGGGCGGCGCTCACCGTCTGGGACTCCCCCGCGGCGGCGGCCGGCTTCGACGACTCACCTGTCGGACGCTCCTGGGCACGCATCGCCCACGCCGCCGCCCGGGTCGACCTGCGACCGCTGAGCAGCCGGGGCGAGTGGTCCGGTCAGCGGCCGTTCGGCGACCCACCGGGCGGACGGGTCACCGGGCCGGTGCTGGCGCTGACCCGGGCGCGCCTGCGGGCCCGCCGTGCGGCCACCTTCTGGCGGGCGGTCCCGCCGGTGGCGGCGGCCCTGCACGAGGCACCCGGACTGCTGGCCCGGTTCGGCGTCGGCGAGGCGCCGCTGGGATGGCAGGGCACGGTGAGCGTGTGGCGCGACCCGACGGACCTGGTGGCGTTCGCGTACCGTCACCCGGAGCACCGGGCGGCGATCATGCGTACCCCCACCGCGGGCTGGTACGCCGAGGAACTGTTCGCCCGGTTCGAGGTGCGCGAGGTGGTCGGCGACCGGACGGTGCTCGGGTGGGTCGCCGACGGCGATCCGGGAACGGTGAAGGGTGGACGGGCATGAGGTTGGTGCGCTGGACGCCGGACGATCTGGTCCGGCGGCTGGACGACGTGGTGGCCGTCTACGGCGAGGCGATGGGATACCGCACCGACCTGCTGGAAGCCCGGCGCGGCTACATCGCCACCCACGTCCGCCGTCCCGGGTTCCGGGCCGTGGCGAGCCTGACCAGCGAGGGTCACCTGGCCGGCTTCGGCTACGGCTACCTGGGCGCCGCCGGTCAGTGGTGGCACGACCAGGTGCACCGGGCGTTGGACGCGCCGGCCCGCAAGCGGTGGCTCACCCACTGCTTCGAGGTGGTCGAGCTGCACGTCAGGCCACCGGCGCAGGGGCACGGCCTGGGCGCCGGCCAACTGCGGGCGCTGCTCGGCATGGCCGAGGGCGACACGACGCTGCTGTCCACCCCGGAGGCCGTGGAGCAGACCTCCCGGGCCTGGCGGCTGTACCGGCGGTTCGGCTTCGTCGACGTGCTGCGCGACTTCCACTTCCCCGGCGACGAGCGGCCGTTCGGCGTACTCGGTCGGGACCTGCCGCTCGAGCCCCCCGCGGCATGACCCGACGGATCTCCTGGGCGCTGCTCGCCGTCCTGGTGCTCGCCCAGATCTGCTACCCGCTGACCACAGGCGCCACCCGGGCCGGGCTGACCGTGGCCACGGTGGTGATCGGCTGGCTGCTCTCGGTGGGCCACGCCCTGCTCAGCCGGGGTCCCCGGGTCGCGGCGGCGCTTGTCGCGGTGGCCACCGGTGGTGGGTTCGCGATCGAGGCGATCGGGGTGGCCACCGGTGTGCCGTTCGGCAGCTACGACTACTCGGGTGAGCTGGGCCCCAAACTGGCCGGGGTGCCGCTGATCATCCCGCTGGCCTGGACCTGGATGGCCTGGCCGGCCTGGCTGGCGGCGGTCCGGCTGACCGGCGGCGGTTCGACGGCCGGCGGCGCCGGTTCGACGGCCGGCCGGTGGGTGGGGCGGATCGCGCTGGCCACTGTGGGGCTGGCCGCCTGGGATCTCTTCCTCGACCCGCAGATGGTGGCCGAGGGCTACTGGGTGTGGCGGGACGCCGTCCCGGCGCTGCCCGGCCTGCCCGGCATCCCGGTCAGCAACTACCTGGGCTGGCTGCTCTTCGCGGTGCTGATGATGAGCGCGCTGCGCCCGCTGGCCGGCCCGACCGTGGAGCACACCGACCGGCGGGACCACCCGATGGTCGCGCTGTACCTGTGGACGTACTTCTCCAGCATCCTGGCCCACGCGGTCTTCCTCGACCTGCCCGCCTCGGCGCTGTGGGGTGCCGCCGGCATGTCGGTGACCGCCGTGCCGCTGGTGGTCACCCTGCTGCGCGACCGCCGGAGCCGCGACGCGGACCGGGAGGCCCACGAGCCGCGCCGCACAGGCGTCGACGCCACCCGATGACCGTTCTGCTCGCCCTGCTGCTCGCCGTCGCCGCGTTGACCGGGCACACGTGGCTCAACGCCGCCCGCTGGCTGCGTCGGCCCACCGACCGGCCCGACGAGGTCGACGAGCCGGTGGCCGTGCTGCTGCCGCTTCGCGACGAGGCCGCCCGGGTCACGCCCTGCCTGCGTGCCCTGCTCGCCCAACGCGGCGTACCCGGACTGCGCGTCGTGGTCCTCGACGACGGGTCCACCGACGGCACCGCCGACGTGGTGCGCGCGGTGGTCGGCGACGACCCCCGGGTGACACTGCTCACCGGGGTCGCCCCGCCGCCGGGCTGGCTGGGCAAACCCCACGCCTGCTGGCAGCTGGCCACCCGGGCCGACCCGGCCGCCACCGCGCTGGTCTTCGTCGACGCCGACGTGGTGCTCGCCCCGCACGCCGTGGCGGCCGCCGTCACCGAGCTGCGCGCCGCCCGCGCGACCCTGCTGTCGCCGTACCCCCGGATCGTGGTGGCGACGGCGGCCGACCGGCTGGTCCAGCCGCTGTTGCAGTGGCTCTGGCTGACGTTCCTGCCGCTGCGCGCGATGGAGCGCTCGCCGCGGCCGTCGCTGGCCGCGGCGGGCGGGCAGTTCCTGGTGGTGGACCGGGCCGGCTACACCGCCGCCGGCGGGCACGCCGCGGTCGCCGACAAGATCCTTGAGGACGTCGAGCTGGCCCGGGCGGTCAAGCGGGCCGGCGGGCGGATCGCCCTGGCCGACGGCTCCCGGCTGGCCACCTGCCGGATGTACGACGACTGGCCGCAGCTGCGCGACGGGTACTCGAAGTCGCTCTGGGCGTCGTTCGGGCACCCGGGCGCGGCGGCGGCCGTGGTCGCGGCGCTTCTGCTGCTCTACACCGCCCCGCCGCTTGTCGCGGTGGGGTTCGCCACGACGGCTCCCCGGGTGTCAATGGTTGCGCTCATCGCATACCTGCTCGGGGTGACCGGGCGGGTCCTGACCGCGCGGGCCACCGGGGGCCGGTGGTGGCCCGACGCGCTCGCACACCCCGTGTCGGTCGTGGTCCTCGGTTGGTTGACCGTACGGTCGTACCATCTGCGGAAGCGACGCCGCCTGACCTGGCGGGGCCGCCCGGTCAGCTAGGAGGGCGCGGCATGGCGCGGATCGTGGTCGTCGGCGCCGGGGTGGGTGGCCTCGCCACCGCCGCCCGGCTGGCCGCCACCGGGCACCAGGTGACGGTCTTCGAGGCCGCCGACACGGTCGGGGGCAAACTCGGCAGGTACGCGCACGACACCCCGGCCGGGTCGTTCCACTTCGACACCGGGCCGAGCCTGCTCACGCTGCCCGGGGTCTTCCACGACCTGTTCGAGGCGACCGGGGCGAAGCTCGACGAGTACCTGGACCTGGTCCCGCTGGACCCGATCGTCAGGCACGTCTTCCCCGGCGGCGGCCCGGCACTCGACTCGTGCGCCGACCCGGTGGAGTTCGCCGCCCGGATCGGGGCCGCCTTCGGTGATCGGGCGGCCGCCGACTGGCAGCGGCTGTGGCGCCGGGCCGCGCGGGTGTGGAACGCCTCCGAGCGGGACATCCTGCGCCGTACCGTCGACTCGCCACGCGACCTCGCGTCGCTGGCCTGGCGGGTCGGTGACCTGGCCGCCATCGCACCGGGCCGTACCCTGCGCGGGCTGGGCCGCCGGCACCTGTCCGACCCCCGGCTGCGGATGCTGCTGGACCGGTACGCCACCTACACCGGCGCCGACCCGCGTCGGGCTCCGGCGGCGCTGGTCGCCGTCCCGTACGCGGAGCTGGCCTTCGGCGGCTGGTACCTGCGGGGTGGGCTGGGCACCCTCGCCGACGCGCTGCTGACCCGCTGCCTGGACCTCGGCGTGGTCGTGCGGACCGGCACCCCGGTGACCCGGATCGACGCGACAGGCGGCCGGGTGCACGGGGTACGCCTCGCCGGCGTCACCGCGCCGGTGCCCGCCGACGTGGTGGTGGCCAATGTGGACGCGATCACCGTCTACCGCGACCTGCTGCCGCATCCGCGCCGGCTGGCCGCGCTGACCGACCGCAGCCTCGCCGGCTTCGTGCTGCTGCTCGGCGTCGCCGGCAGCACCGGGCTGGCCCACCACAACGTCTTCTTCCCGGGCGACTACGACGCCGAGTTCGACGCCGTCTTCGGCGACCCGGGGCGGGGCGTACGGGCCCGACCGGCCGTCGACCCGACGGTGTTCGTCACGGTGGCCGACGACCCGACGGCCCGTCCGGCCGGGCACGAGGCGTGGTTCGTGCTGGTGAACGCCGCCCGGCAGGGCACCGCCGCGGGCGCGGTCGACTGGCGCCGCCCCGGGCTCGCCGACGCGTACGCCGACCGGATCCTGGAGGTGCTGGCCGAGCGTGGCGTCGACGTCCGGGACCGGTTGCTGTTCCGCGAGGTCCGTACGCCGGCCGACCTGGACGCGGCGACAGGCGCCCCGGGCGGCTCGATCTACGGCACCGCCGGCGGGCTGCTCCGCCCGGCCAACCGGGGCCCGGCGCACGGGCTGTGGCTCGTGGGCGGCTCCAGCCACCCCGGCGGCGGGCTGCCGATGGTGACCCTCTCCGCGCAGATCGTCGCCGACGAGATCGGCCCCGCCTGGTAGGGCCGGCCGCTCAGCCGGCGTCGAGCAGCGCGCGACGGACGGTGGACAGCAGCTGCCCCAGGCCGAAGGCGGCCAGCAGCACCCACACCGCTGTCGCCATGGTGATGGTGCCGGCGGCCAGGTCCGGCTCGATGAGCCCGGCCAGCCCGGCGACGAGCAACCCGACGAGCCCCACCGAGACCCGGGTGGGGCGCTCGCCCACTGTCACCGCACCGATCTCGCGCATGCCTGCCGAGACCGCGCGGGCCCGCACGTACTCGTGCAGCCAGGACAGCGCCCCGCCCGCCGCGACCAGCGCGCCCGGGGCGCCGAGCAGCCAGAACGCCAACAGCCACGCCACCTCACCGAGCCGGTCGGCGAGCGAGTCGTAGACGTAGCCGAGGCGTGTGGTGCGGCCGGTGGCGACGGCCACCGCACCGTCCACGCTGTCGGCCACGGCGGCGAGCAGGACGAACAGCGCGCCGAGGAACGGCCCGTCGCCCGGCCGGCCCACCAGCAGCGGTACGCAGAAGCAGAGCAGCACCCCGGCCACGGTGACGGCCGTGGGACCGACCCGCAGCCGGCCCAGCACGTACCCGACGTGGTACGCGAACCGCAGCCACGCGCGTACCACAGGCGCGGCGGCACGGGGGTCGAAACCGCCGTGCAGCCGCGCCCACGCCGTGGCGTACTGATCCCAGTTCAGCTGTGTGCCCACCTGGGGATCAACCGCCGTGCCGGGCATGAGGTGTCGCGGGACCACAGTTCACACCCGTGCGCCGACCTTCAGGTTCTGCCAGACCTCACGGGTGGCGGTGGACCGGTTCAGGGTGATGAAGTGGATCCCCGGCACGCCCTCGTCCAGCAGTCGGCGACTCATCTCGCTGGCCTGCTCGATGCCGAGCTGACGGACCGCCTCCGGGTCGTCGGCGACGCGCTCGAAGCGGGCCGCCAGCGCCGGCGGGAAGGGCGCCCCGGACAGCTGCACGGACCGCTCGATGGTGCCGATCTGGGTCACCGGCATCACCCCGGCCAGGATCGGCGTGGCACAGCCGGCGGCGGCCACCCGGTCACGCAGGCGCAGGTAGTCGTCGGCGTCGAAGAACATCTGGGTGATCGCGAACTCGGCGCCGGCCCGGCACTTGCGGACGAAGTGCGCGGTGTCGCTTGCCACGTCGGGCGAGCGGGGGTGCTTGTACGGGAAGGCCGCGACGCCCACGCTGAAGTCGCCGGAGTCGCGGACCAGGCGGACCAGGTCCTCGGCGTAGTCCACGCCCTCGGGATGGCGGACCCACTCACCGCCCGGGTTGCCCGGGGGGTCGCCGCGCACCGCCAGCACGTTGCGTACCCCCACCCCGGCGAGCCGGCCGATGACGTGCCGCAGCTCGGCGACGGAGTGGTTGACGGCGGTGAGGTGGGCCATCGGCAGCAGGGTGGTGTCGGTGGCGATCCGTTCGGTGACGGCCACGGTGGTGTCCCGGGTCGAGCCGCCCGCTCCGTAGGTGATCGACACGAACGACGGGCGCAGCGACTCCAGCTCGCGGATGGCCTGCCACAGCAGCCGCTCCCCCGCCTCGGTCTTGGGCGGGAAGAACTCGAACGAGAAGGTCGGCTGGCGGTCACGGATGAGCTCCCCGATCGCCGGTTGGGGATTGGGGAGTACCGAGGGAAGACCGAGCGCCACGAACCGACTCTAGCGGGCGACGCCACCGCGACCCAGGCGCTTCCCACAGCGGGGGCGTGGCACCGCCGCGCGGGCCGGTCCGGCGGGCGCGAAGGCGTCGTACCCCCGGGGTAGGAATGGGTGGCGCGTACGGGTCGACGGGGGCCGACCGGGCTCGCGCGGGGGTCGGCAGCCGCGTGGTGGCGGTCCGGTTCCGTCCGGTCGGGCGGGTGGTCGTCACCGCGCCGACGCACCGCCGGGAGGACCGATGACCCCGCACCCACCACCGCGCCCGGCGCAGCTCGGGCCGCTGCTGGCCCGCCGTCGGCTGGCCCTGGGCTGGAGCCAGCAACGCACCGCAGCCGAGTTGTGCGCCGCCGCCGGAGTGCCGACGTTGAGCCGGCACGAGGTGTCGAGGTGGGAGCGGCAGCGGCGGGTGCCCGGCGGTTTCTGGCTCGGCTGGCTGGCCGTCGTGCTTGACGTACCCCTGGTGGTGCTCGCCGCGGCCGCGGCCGCCACCCGGCGGGCCGCCCCGGCGCGTGCCGCCGGGCCGGGTCGGCGGGCCGCCGGGCCCGGTGGCCGCCCGGCCGGGCGGACGGGTCCGGGTCGACCCGTTGGGAGTACGCGTGGCGGTGCACCACGCGCGTCGGCGACCGGCTAGCGTCGGGGCGTGACCCACGCTGCTCCCGTTTCTCCCGTCGACCGCGCCGGCCTGCGACAGCGTGTCGACAAGGCTCTCACCGAGTTCCTGGCCGGCCAGCGGACCCGGCTGATCCGGGTGGACGACGCCCTGGTCGAGGTGGCGGAGGCGATCGAGGCGTTCGTGCTCGGCGGTGGCAAGCGGCTGCGTCCGGCCTTCGCCTACTGGGGTTTCCGGGGCGCCGGCGGGGTGGATGGCGACCATGTGCTCACCGCCCTCGCCTCGCTGGAGTTCGTGCAGGCCAGCGCCCTGATCCACGACGACCTGATGGACCGCTCCGACACCCGCCGCGGTGATCCGGCGGTGCATCGTCGGTTCGCCGAGCAGCACCGGACGGCCGGCTGGGGTGGTGACCCGGACGGGTTCGGCGACGCCGCCGCGATCCTGCTCGGCGACCTGTGCCTGGTCTGGTCCGACGAGCTGCTGCACTCCGCCGGGCTGGACCTGCGGGCGGTGGCCCGGGCCCGGCCGGTCTTCGACGAGATGCGCACGGAGGTCACGGTCGGGCAGTACCTCGACGTGTTGACCCAGGTCACCGGGGACACGTCGGTGGAGCGGGCCAGCAAGGTCGCCAGGTACAAGTCGGCGAAGTACACGGTCGAGCGGCCGTTGCTGCTGGGCGCCGCGCTGGCCGACGCGCCGCCGGAGGTGTGCACCGCCTACTCGGCGTACGGGCTGCCGCTGGGCGAGGCGTTCCAGCTCCGCGACGACGTGCTGGGGGTCTTCGGTGACCCGGCGCTGACCGGCAAGCCGGCCGGTGACGACCTGCGCGAGGGCAAGCGCACCTATCTGGTGGCGGCGGCCGTGGAGACCACCGACGACGCCGGGCGGGAGCTGCTGCTCAGCCAGCTCGGCGACCCCGAGCTGGACGAGCGGGGGGTGGCCCGGCTGCGCGAGCTGATCACCGCGAGTGGCGCTCTGGCCCGTACCGAGCAGCGGATCGTCACGCTCACCGACACCGCGCTGGCGGCCCTGAGCGCCGTGGACCTCGACACCGAGGCCCGCCAGGCCCTGGTCGACCTGGCGATAGCGGCAACCCGCCGAGCCGACTAACCTCCCACCCCACCCCCGGCTCCCGCTGGGTTGATCATGAAGTTAGCGGCACTGGCCTCGGCGTGTCGCGCCGCCAACTTCATGATCAACGGAGGGCGCGGGGCCGGGGGGCGGGGTGGTGGGGGGTTAGAAGCCGACGGCTTGGGCTCGGCGCTTGACCTCGCGGGCCTGGTCCCCGGACAGGGCCGCCGCCGGGGTGTTGCCGGGGAGCGTGTCGTCGGGCTCGTAGAGCCAGCGCAACGCGGCCTCGTCGTCGTAGCCGTTGTCGGAGAGCAGGTTGAGCACGCCGGGCAGGTGCTTGAGTACGGTCTCGTTGGCCACCAGGTCGGCCGGGATCCGGCGGACGCCGTCGCGGCGGACCGCCAACAGCTCCCGGTCGCGGATCATCTGGTGCACCTTGCTGATCGACACGTCGAGGCGCTCGGCGACGTCGGGCAGGGTGAGCCAGCCGGCCGGGTCGGCGGGTCCGGCGAGTTCGGGGCCGGGCACGGCCTGGTCGGGTACGGGTTCGGTCACCTGGACACCCTGTCACGCCGCCGCCGCGTCGGGCCACCGGCACCCCGGACGACCTGATGGAGCTTCGTCCCGCGTACGCCGCTGACCAGGGGACGAGGACCCGCGAGTGCGGCGGGACGGACCGTGTCGGCCGCCGGCTGTAGCATCCTGTTCAACCTTCACCCCCTGGACACATAGACTCCCTGCCGATGGACACACAGGTCGCCGACACGTTGCTGGGCTCGCTTATCGACGGGCGCTACCGCATTCGCGGTCGCGTGGCCCGTGGCGGCATGGCGACCGTGTACACCGCCACCGACGAACGCCTCGAGCGCACCGTCGCAGTCAAGATCATTCATCCGACCCAGGCACCTGAGGCTCGGGCCCGGATCGCCAACTTCGTGGCCCGGTTCACCGACGAGGCGAAGACCATCGCCCGGCTGACCCACCCGAACGTGGTGGCGGTCTACGACCAGGGCACCCACGCCGGCCTGCCGTACCTGGTGATGGAGTACGTGCGCGGTCGTACGCTGCGCGACGTTCTGGCCGAGCGGCGCCGCCTCAACCCGGACGAGGCGTTGGCCATCGCCGAGCAGATGCTCGCCGCGATCGCCGCCGCGCACCGGGCCGGCCTGGTGCACCGCGACGTCAAACCGGAGAACGTGCTGGTCGCCGAGGCGCCCACCGGTGGCGTCGCCAACCTGGTCGACAGCGTGGTCAAGGTGGCCGACTTCGGGTTGGCCCGGGCCGTCGAGGCGAGCGCCGACGACGAGCAGGGCAACCAGCTGATGGCCACCGTGGCGTACGTCGCCCCGGAGCTGGTCACCGAGGGCCGCGCCGATCCGCGCACCGACGTCTACTCGGCCGGGATCGTGCTGTTCGAGATGCTCACCGGTCGGGTGCCCTACGACGGCGACCGCCCGGTGGATGTGGCCTGGCAGCACGTCGACCGTGACGTGCCGGCGCCCTCGACGCTGGTGCCGGGCCTTCCGTCGGTCCTCGACGACCTGGTGCGGCGGGCCACCCGACGCGACCCGGCCGCCCGGCCGGCCGACGCCGGTGCGCTGCTGGCCGACGTGCAGGTGGCGCGGGACAACCTGGGTGACGCCAACAGCCGCACCACTGTGTTGAGCCGGGTCACCGACGAGCCGTCGGTCTCCCAGCCGACAATGATGGTCGCCACGGTCCGGCCGGCCGAGCGCCCGGCCTGGGCCAGGCTGCCGGAGGGCGGCCAGGGGCCGGGCCGGAGGCGGGCCGCGCCGGAGCCGGCGGAGGGGCTGTGGGCCCGGCTGACCGAGCTGCGGACGAGCGTGATGGGCGACCCGCGTGGCCGGCGGGCCGTCGCGGCAGCGGTGGTGGCGTTGGGCCTGGTGGTCGCACTGGGTGGTTGGTGGTTCGGCGTCGGGCGGTACACGTCCGCCCCGCAGCTGGTCAGCCTGACCAAGGCCGAGGCGCAGGCGCAGGCCGACCGGGCCGGGCTCACCCTGGCGTACGGCGAGCCGCGTTTCGACGAGAAGGTCCCGAAGGACAGCGTGCTGGGGCAGAGCCCGGGATCCTCCGCCAAGATCGTCAAGGGTGGCACGATCACCCTGACCCTCTCGCTGGGTCCGGAGCGCTTCCCCGTGCCCGACGTGATCGGCAAGGAGTACGAGCTGGCCGAGGCCGACCTGGTCAACGCGAAGCTGGTGGTGGCCAAGGGCGCCACCCGCTATGACGACACCCTGCCGGCCGGCGTCGTCCTGGACAGCAACCCGAAGGTGGGCGCCGAGGTCAAGCCGGGCACGAAGATCACGCTCATCCTGAGCAAGGGTCGCGCCCCGGTGTCGGTGCCGAACCTGGTCGGCAAGAGCCTCACCGAGGCCCGTACCACCCTGACCGGGCTCGGCCTGGTGGCGGTGGAGACGTACAAGGACTCCGACAAGCCCAAGGACGAGATCCTGGGGCAGAGCCCGGCCGACGGCGCCGGCGTGGAGAAGGGCACCCAGGTCAAGCTGGAGGTCAGCAAGGGTCCACCGCTGGCGGTCGTGCCCCGGGTGATCGACCTGCCCTGCCAGCAGGCCAAGCAGGTGCTGGAGAGCCAGGGCTACCCGGTGACCATCGCGCTCAACCCGAACGCGGTTGTCCGGATCCAGGCCCCCGGTGAGAATTCGCAGGTGCCGCCGGGCACCCCTGTCGTCATCACGTGCTTCTGATGCCGACGGTCCACTCGCGTCCGGTGGGCGCGCACACCTCCACCTCCGGCGGGCTGGCGAAGGCAGCCCTGCCGTACGCCGACGTGACGGGCGCGCAGGTGGTGCAGGTCTACGTCTCCAACTCGCGGGGCTGGGCGCTGCCCACCGGTGACCCGGCACAGGACGCGCTGTTCCGGCAGGGCTGCGTCGAGCGGGGCATCCCCGCGTACATCCACGCGTCGCTGCTTGTCAACCTGGGCTCACCCACCCCGGCCACTGTGGAGAAGTCGGCGCAGACGCTGGCGCACGCGCTGCGCCGGGGCGTGGCGATCGGCGCCCGGGCGGTGGTGTTCCACGCGGGCAGTTCGGTGGACGAGGGGCACGCCGAGGAGGCGATGCGGCAGGTCCGCCGGGAGCTGCTGCCGCTGCTCGATTGGGCCGCCGAGACCGGTGGGCCGATGCTGCTTGTCGAGCCGAGCGCGGGCGGCGGTCGGTCGCTCGCCTCCCGGGTGGAGCAACTCGGACCGTACCTGGACGCGGTGGACCGGCACCCCATGCTCGGGGTCTGCTTCGACACCTGCCACGCGTGGGCGGCCGGGCACGACCTGGCTGCCGAGGGCGGCATGACTGCCACCCTGGACACGCTCGTGGCGACAGTGGGGGCGGACCGGCTGCGGCTGGTGCACGCAAACGACTCGAAGGACCTGTGCGGCTCCACCCGGGACCGGCACGAGAACATCGGCAAGGGCACCATCGGCGAGCCGGCCTTCGCTGAGCTGATGGCCCACCCGGCCACCGCGGGCGTCCCGATCGTCGTGGAGACCCCCAGCGGCGACAAGCACGAGGGCCACGCCGCCGACATCGAAACGCTCATCCGCCTGCGCCCGTCACCGCCGGGCTGATCACGAGGTTCGCGTCATCCGGAAGCCGGAGTCCGACGCGAACCTCTTGATCACCAGGTTCCGGTCAGGCGGACAGGATCCGCGGCAGGGCTTCGACCGCGCGGTCGATGTCCGCGTCGTCGACGCCCAGGTGGGTGACCAGGCGTGCGGTACGGGGGCCGAGCACCGAGATCAGGATGCCCTCGGCCCGCGCGGCGGCGGCCAGGGCACGCGCGTCGAGCGCGTGCTTCGTCAGATCCAGTGCGACGAGGTTGGTGCGGGCCGGGGTGGCGAGCACCCCGAACGGCGCGATCACCTCGGCGAGCCGGGCCGCCCGGGCGTGGTCGTCGGCCAGCCTCTCGATGTGGTGCGCGAGCGCGTACCTGCCGGCGGCGGCGAGAACACCTGCCTGACGCATACCGCCGCCCATCCGCTTGCGGATCGTCCGGGCCCGGCCGATCTTCTCGGCGCCGCCGACCACGAGCGACCCGACGGGCGCGCCGAGCCCCTTGGACAGGCAGACCGACACGGTGTCGAAGAGCTGGCCGTACTCGATCAGGGGAACCCCGTCCGCGACGTGCGCGTGCCAGATCCGGGCGCCGTCGCAGTGCAGCGCGACCCGCGCCTCGTCGGCGACGGCGCGCAGGTCCCGCAGCGTGGCGAGGGGGATCACCCCACCGCCACCCCGGTTGTGGGTCTGCTCGACGGCGATGGCGCGGGTGGAGACGGCGAAGTAGCCGTCCGGACGGATCATCCGGGCGACCGTCTCCGGGTCGATGTCCGCGCCGACCGCCGGCCAGGTCCGCGAGGAGATCCCGCCGTACGCGGCTGCGGCGCCGATCTCGTACGTCACCACGTGCGCGTCGGCGTCGCAGAGCAGCTCGTCACCGGGCGACACCAGCAGTTGCAGGGCGATCTGGTTTGCCATCGAGCCGCTCGGGGCGAACAACGCCGCCTCGTGGCCGAACAGCGCGGCGACCTCGGCTTCGAGGGCGTTGACTGTCGGGTCCTCGCCGTAGACGTCGTCGCCGACCTCGGCGGTGGCCATCGCCTCCCGCATCCCGGCGGTGGGCCGGGTCACCGTGTCGGACCGCAGGTCAACAAGATCAGCCACGCAACATCTCCGCTACCAGGAAGGCCAGCTCCAGCGACTGCTGGGTATTCAGTCGCGGGTCGCAGGCGGTTTCGTACCGGTCGGGCAGGTCGAGGTCCTCGATGCCCTGGGCGCCGCCGAGGCACTCGGTGACGTCCTCTCCGGTCAACTCGACGTGCAGGCCACCGGGGTGGGTGTCCAGGCCCCGGTGCACCTCGAAGTAGCCAAGCACCTCGTCGACGATCCGGTCGAAGTGCCGGGTCTTGTACCCGTTCGACGACTCGTGGGTGTTGCCGTGCATCGGGTCGCACTGCCAGACGACCTTCGCGCCGGCGGCGGTGACCTTGGCCACGATCGGCGGGAGGGCGTCGCGTACGCGGTGGTTCCCCATCCGGCTGATCAGGGTGAGCCGGCCGGGGACGTTGTCCGGGTTGAGCTTCTCGCACAGCTCGATCGCCTCGTCCGGGGACGTGGTGGGGCCGAGCTTCACACCGATCGGGTTGGCGATGCGGGAGATGAAGTCGATGTGCGCGCCGGTGATCTGCCGGGTGCGCTCGCCGACCCAGAGGAAGTGCCCGGAGAGCCCGTACGCCCGGCGGTCGGAGACCCGGGTCAGCGCCCTGTCGTACTCCAGGGCGAGGGCCTCGTGGGAGCAGTAGAGCGTGACGGTCCGCAGCGCCTCGTCGTCGGTCATCCCGCAGGCCCGGATGAAGGCCAACGCGCGGTCGATCTCCCGGGCGATCGCCTCGTAGCGTTCCCCCGCCGGGGAGTTCTTCACGAACCCCTTGTTCCAGTCGTGCACGGCGTGCAGGTCGGCGAGCCCGCCGGCGAGGTACGCCCGGAGCATGTTCATGGCCGCCGCCGAGTTGGCGTACGCCCGGATCATGCGCTGCGGGTCGGCGACCCGGGCGGCCGGGTCGGCCTCCAGCGAATTGATCATGTCGCCGCGGTAGGCTGGCAGGCCGCGCGCGTCGGTGGGCAGCGAACGGGGCTTGGTGTACTGGCCGGCCACCCGGGCGACCTTGACCACCGGCAACGACGCGCCGTAGGTGAGCACGATCGCCATCTGGAGCAGGGTGCGGGCGTTGGCCAGCAGGTGGCTCTCGGTGTTGTCGACGAACGTCTCGGCGCAGTCACCGCCCTGGAGCAGGAACGCCTTGCCCTCGCAGACCAGGGCCAGCTTCTGCCGGAGCTGGTCCACCTCGTAGGGCGCGACGACCGACGGCACGGTGTCGAGCACCTTGCACACCTCGGCGACGGTCGCCGGATCGGACCACGGCGGGGTCTGCTCGCGGGGCAGCTCCCGCCATCGGTCCAGGCCGAGGGCGGCGTCCTCGGCGGAGTCGACTGTCGGTCGGCTGGTCTGCAGGCCCGGGCTACCCACCGCGGGATGGCTCAGCTGATGCCACTCATGGCGCATGAGAGAAAGCGTACGGCGACGCTCGGCGTGCCTGGTCGGCGAGGGGGATGGTTCCGGCAGATGGGAGATCGATCGGGTGGGTCAGGACGCGGGCGGTGACGGCGCGCCGCCCGGTGCCCCGTCACCGGGTGCCGGGGCGCCAGCCGGCTGCGGAGGGCCAGCGGGTGCGGAGGCGTCGCCGGACGCCTCGCCGGCGATGCACCAGTCACCGCCGTCGCGGGTGACTGTGAACACCAACGGCCGGGTGATCGTGCGCTTGCCGGCGGCCACCGTGACCGAGACGCTGACCTCCTGCCCGCGTGGGCCCGGCGCGACGGCGTCGATCGTCGCCCCGGGCACTTCGAAGTGGTCGGCGAAGTCGCCGTTCGGGCCGGTGGCGCTCAGGTCGAAACCCTCCTGGAGCAGCGCGCAGAGCTGGCTGCGGCCGGCGGCGGCGTCCTTGGCGGTCATCGCGTCGAGGTACGCCTGCACCCGTTCACGGGAGCGGGTGGCGGCCTCCTCGGCGGGTGCCCGCTCGGGCTTGGCCGCCTCCTGCTCGTCACCGCCGCCGATGCCGCAGCCGACCAGGGAGACCGGCAGCAGCACAAGCCCGGCGGCGGTCGCCGCCAGCCTGCGGTGTGTCGGGCGCATGTCCACCTCCGTCGACCGTGCCATCGAGACGTGCCGAGCCGCGAGTCTGCCACATCCCGGCAGTCCCGCCCAACGCCGTCGGCCCGGCCGACGCGGGGCGTCGACCGGGCCGGTGCGTCACGGGCGGGGAGGGACGGTGCGGACCCTCCCCGCCGTGTGGGTACTGCGTCGCCCTCGGCTCAGCCGAGGCCGCCCTTGATGGCGCCGATGAGCTCCCCGTTGCTGGTGTCACCGGAGAGTTCCCAGAAGAACGCGCCACCGAGGCCCTGGTTGTTCGCGTACGTCATCTTGCCGTTGATGGTCGACGGGGTGTCGTAGCTCCACCAGTTGCTGCCGCACTTGGCGTACGCGGTGCCGGCGATCGTGCCGGTGGTCGGGCAGGTGTTCTTGAGGACCTTGTAGTCCTCGATGCCCGCCTCGTACGTGCCAGGTGCCGCGCCGGTGGCGCTGCCGCCAGGTGCCGCCTGGGTGACGCCTGTCCAGCCCCGTCCGTAGAAGCCGATGCCGAGCAGCAGCTTGTTGGCCGGGATGCCCTTGCTCTTGAGCTTCTGGATCGCCGCGTCGGAGTTGAAGCCCTGCTGCGGGATGCCCGTGTACGAGGTCAGCGGCGAGTGCGGGGCGGTGGGGCCCTGGGCGTTGAACGCGCCGAAGTAGTCGTACGTCATCGGCATGAGCCAGTTGAGGTTGCCGATCGCGCCGGCGTAGTCGGTGGCGTCGATCTTGCCGCCGTTGCTGCCGTCCGCCGTGATGGCGGCGGTGACCAGGGCGTTGGAGCCGAACTTCGACCGCAGCGCGCCGATCACGTTCTTGAAGGCGTTCGGGCCGCTGGCGTCACAGCTCAGGCCGCACGCGTTCGGGTACTCCCAGTCGACGTCGATGCCGTCGAAGACGTCCGCCCAGCGCGGGTCCTCGACCAGGTTGTAGCAGCTCTCGGCGAAGGCGGCCGGGTTCTGCGCGGCCTGCGTGAAGCCACCGGACCAGGTCCAGCCGCCGAACGACCAGATCACCTTGAGGTGCGGGTTCATCTGCTTGAGCTTGCGCAGCTGGTTGAAGCTGCCCCGCAGCGGCTGGTCCCAGGTGTCGGCGACACCGTCGACGCTGTCCGCCGCCGTGTACGCCTTCTCGTAGTCGGCGTAGCTGTCACCGATCGAGCAGCGGCCACCTGTGGTGTTGCCGAAGGCGTACAGGATGTGGGTCAGCTTGGCGGCCGAGCCGCTGGTCTGGATGTTCTTGACGTGGTAGTTGCGGGCGTAGACGCCCCACTCGGCGAAGTAGCCGACGACCTTCCTGCCACCCGTGTTCGGCGGTGGGGTGGTCGGCGGCGGGGTGGTGGGTGGCGTCGTGGTGGGCGGGGTGGTGGTCGGCGGCGTCGTGGTCGGCGGGGTGGTCCCGCCGCCGCACGCGGCGCCGTTCACCGTGCAGTTCAGCGGCGCCTTGTACGCGCCGGTGCCGTTGTAGCCCCAACTGAACGAGGCGCCGGGGGCCAGGCCGCCGGCCCAGCTCTTCTTGACCGCGACGTAGTGGTTTCCGCTGCTCGTGACGTCGGCGTCCCAGGCGCTGCTGATGGTGGTCCCCGACGGCAGGTCGAATTCGATGCGCCAGGTGCTGACGGTGGCGCCGGAGCCGTTGGTGATCGTCACCTTCGTCTCGTGACCGGTCCCCCAGTCCTGCGCCTTGGTGAACGTGGTGGTGACCGTGCCGGCGCCGAAAGCGGTGGTCATCGGCACCGCTGCGACGGTCACGGCGACCACGGCACCGGCCCAGAGGGCCCGGCGGAGCGATCTTTTCATGAGGCGTCTCCCGAACTGTTAGGAAACTTTCCAAAAGAGATTGGTGAGACGGTACTCACAGCGTCATCACTTCGTCAAGATGCGCATGTTTCGATTGCCCGATGCGTGGAGTCCCCCGCGCCCGTTCCGAGCCCCCGAACGCCTGACGCGTAGCCTCGGACCATGACCGTCTTCGACATCCCGATCGACGCCCTCAACGGCGGCCCCGCCGACCTGGACCGCTACCGCGGCAAGGCGCTCCTGGTCGTCAACGTCGCCTCCCGCTGCGGCCTCACCCCCCAGTACGCGGGCCTGCAGGCGCTCGCCGACTCGTACGCCGCGCGCGGTCTCGTGGTGCTCGGCGTGCCGTGCAACCAGTTCGCCGGTCAGGAGCCGGGCAGCGCCGCCGAGATCAACGACTTCTGCCAGGTCAACTACGGCGTGACCTTCCCGCTTACCGAGAAGGTCGACGTCAACGGCCCCGAGCGGCACCCGCTCTACAGCGCGTTGGTCGACACCCCGGATGCCGACGGGCACACCGGGGACGTGCGGTGGAACTTCGAGAAGTTCCTGGTGGCCGCGGACGGGTCGGTCGCCGCCCGCTTCGCCCCCACGGTCACCCCCGACTCCGACGACCTGCGCGCCGCCATCGAGAAGGTCCTCCCCGCCTGATCCGGCGCGGAAAGGCGCCGGATCAGGCGGGGCGGTCAGGCGCGCAGCAACCACTGGCCCGCGTCCGCGACGGGCGCGTAGCCGAGGGCCTGGTAGATGTGGTTGCTCGTGGGGTTGGCCAGGTCGGTGTAGAGGGTGCAGGTCGTCGCGCCGGCGCTCAGCGCGTACCGGCTGGCGTGTGCCACGCAGCCGCCGGCGAAGCCTCGCCCCCGGTGCTCCGGTGGCGTGTAGACACCGCTGACCCGGACCACGCCCGCCACCTGCCTGCTCAGCCAGGCCATCGAGACCGGGGTGCCGGCGACCTCCCAGAGCCAGAGCAGGTCCCCGTGCGGCAGCCGGGCGTCCACCTGCCCGGACAGCTCCACGGCCGGCCGCCCCGTCGTGGTCTCCGCGGCGTACGCGGCCGCCCAGGCCACCAGCAGGTCGCGGTCCGCGGCGGTCGCCGGTCGGGCGTGGCCGGGTACGCCGGCCGGCGGCCGGACCGTCTCCAGCCGGAAGATCCGCTGCGCGGTTCCGGGTACGGCCAGCAGGCCGGCGCGATCGGCGTACCGCCGCGCGAACTCCACGATGGCCGGGACCGGCCCGTGCACCTCGACAAGCGGCGGCGCCGCCCGGACGAAATGCTCGGCAAGCGACCGCGCGGCCGCCACCGGCACCGCGCCCAGGAGCGGCCCGCGCGGCGGCGTCCACACCGCCGCGCCCACCGTCACCCCGCCGTCGACCACCCGCACGAACCGCTCGGCACCGGAGAGTGGCACGTCCCCGGAGAGCCGGTCGGCGACGAGCGTGAGCAGTACGTTGTGCAGGACGGGCTCGCGGCACAACCAGGCGCCCGCCCTACCGGCGAAGGCCGCGAGATCCTCGACGAGACAGCGCATGCCCGGCAGTGTGCGCAGCCGGACGGCGATGCGGCAACCGGATAACCCACCAGACCGGTCGGGAATGCGTCGCGGGTGGAGAGAGTTGGGACCGAGCATGACAACAGTGGGACTGATCGGCAGCGGCAACATCGGCGGCACCGTGGCCCGGCTGGCGGTGGACGCCGGCTACGACGTGGTGCTGAGCAACTCGCGGGGGCCGGAAACCCTCCAGGGTCTCGTCGACGAGCTGGGCAATCAGGCCAGCGCCGGCACCGCCCGGGACGCGGCCCAGGTCGGTGACCTCGTCGTGGTCAGCGTGCCGCTGAAGGCGTACCGCGCGGTGCCCGTCGAGCCGCTGGCCGGCAAGGTCGTCATCGACACCAACAACTACTACGCGCAGCGCGACGGGAACCTCCCCGAGCTGGACTCCGGCGAGACCACCAGCAGCGAGCTGCTCCAGCGGCACCTGCCCGACTCGCGGGTGGTGAAGGTCTTCAACAACATCTACTTCAAGGGCCTGGCGACGCTTGCCCGGCCGTCCGGCGCCGCCGACCGCAGCGCCCTCGCCATCGCCGGTGACGACGCCGCCGCGAAGGCCGAGGTGACCGCCTTCCTCGACCGGATCGGCTACGACGCGGTCGACGTCGGCCCGCTCGCCGAGGGGTGGCGCTACCAGCCCGACACCCCGGCGTACGGCCTCCTCTACGCCGCCAGCCCCACCGACTGGGAGCACCCGGTGCCTGGCGACGCCGAGAAGCTGCGCACCGCCCTGGCCGCCGCCACCCGCTGATCCACCGCCGCCGCCCTCCGGCGACCGCCTACCTGGTGGCCGTACGGAGGGCTGCGGCGAGTTCGTCGTCGTAGCTGGCGATCGGCTGGCTGTCCGAGGCGTAGGCCACGAGCCGCCCCTGTGCCATCGTCGCCGAGCGGAACGAGAAGGTGCGCGTCCCCGGGTAGGCGGCGAGCAGCGGAATGGTCCGGGGCGCCCCGCCCGGGGCGGAGTAGTACTCCAGGCGGGTCACCTGCGGTGAGACCACGCCGTTCACCCGGACCTTGGTCTTCTCCGCACGGGTGCCGAAGGTGACAGGCGCGTCGGTGCCGTACGCGGCGCACTCGGCAGCTCCCCGGCAGACGAAGAAGTACCTGGGGTTGACCACGTCGTCGAGGGTGTACGCCTTGAAGGTCGGGTCGGCGCCGGCCGGCAGCGGCTGCACGGCGAAGAACGCGACAGCCACGGTCGCCGTGACGCCCACCCGCAGCCACGCCCGCCCGGCGGCCGGTCGTCTGCTCGTCCGCCGGGCGGCGACGGCGACACCGCCGAAGCCGGCCAGGCACAGCAGGCACACGCCGACGGCGCGGGCGTTCTCGAACAGGAACTGCACGCCCGGCCGCGTCGAGACCGGGCTGAGCACCGCGCCCAGCGAGACGACCATGGCGGCGAGCAGCGCCGCGCCAGCGGCCCGTTGGGCGACACCTGACGCACCGATCAGCAGCATCGCGGCGAGCACCGGCCACACCTGGTGGTGGGTCCAGGACACCGGCGACGCGGCCACCGTGGCGCAGCCGACGAGCACCGCGGCGTGCCCGGGGCGGCCCTGCCGGGTCAGCTGCCGGGCCCGCAGCAGCGCCGCCGCGCAGATGACCGCGACAAGGCCGGCCCAGAGCAGGGGCAGTGTGGACTCCTCGACGCCGACCCGCAGCAGCATCCCGTGCAGGGACTGGTTGCCCAGCGAGGCCAGGTTGCCGATTCGGGAGGTCTGCCGGACGGCCTCGGTCCAGTACGTCCAGCTCTCGCCGGGAAGCACGATCGCGGCGAGCGCGGCGCAGGCCACGAACGTCCCGGCGGCCCGGGCGGCGTCGCGGTAACGGCCGACGGCGAGGAAGTAGACCACGAACAGCAGTGGGGTGAGCTTGATGGCCGCGGCCACCCCGACGAGGGTCCCGCGCAGCCGGGGCGGCAGGACGCCCATCCCGTCCAGCAGGGCCATCAGCACGATGAAGATGCTCACCTGACCGAACCGCAGGTTGCTCTGCACCGGCGCGGAGAGCATCAGCACCGTGGCCGCCACCGCCACGACCAGCGGCCGCCGGGACGGCCGGGTGCTCAGCGCGACACCTACCGACGCGGCGATGGCGACAACCGCGGCGCACGTCGCCACCAGCCAGAACCCCTGCACCACGCCCTCGCTGACGGCGGTCATCGGCCCCAGCACGAGGGCGGCGAACGGCGGGTAGGTGAACGGCCCCCCGTTCTGGGCCACATACCCGTACAGCGGCCTGCCGGCGTGCAGGTCGGACAGCGCGCCGTAGTAGATGTGCAGGTCGGAGAGACGATCCGGACGGTCCAGGACGAGCAGACAGGACACCAGCGCGACGACGACGAAGGCCGCCCACGCCATTGCCACCCGGCGATCCCGCATCGACCGAGAATAGGCGAACAGGAACGCCTTAGGTGTCCCTCCCGCCCCGTGGATTCGGCGTCGGGTCGTGCGCGGCGCGGGTCAGCGGCGCTCCGGCGCGGACGCTACTTCTGAAACAGCACCGATGTGACCTCCGCGATGACGCCGAAGGCCCAAGCAAGCTGCGGGCAGTCATGACGGCCTCGGCACTCCAGGCAACCGCGGCGCGGGAGAAAACTTGCCGCGGCAACTTGCGCTTAAGTCCTGTGCACGGGACTCTGATTCCCGGGTGTTGCCGCCCGCTCACCGAACGTGCTCCCCGGAGACGACATGCACACGCTTCGTACCGCGCCCCGCCGGCTGCTGGCCGGCGCTGGCACGCTCCTGCTCGGCACCACCCTCGCCGCCGGCGGCACGCCGGTGCCGGTCAGCGCCGCCGGCACGTCCGTGCCCGTCGGCGCTGACGCTCAGGCGTCGGTCAGCGCCGCCGGGGCGGACACCGTCGGCTACGTCCGGCTCGCCCACCTCTCCCCCGACACGCCCGCCGTCGACGTCTACCTGTCCGCGCCCAGCGCCCCGAAACCACAGGTCTTCCCCGGCGTGGGCTACGGGGTCGTCTCGGACTACCTGTCGCTGCCTCCCGGCCGCTACGCCGTGGCGATGCGCGAGGCCGGCGCGCCCGCCACCGATCCCCCGGTGCTCACCACCGAGGTGGCGGTGACCAGCGGCGACGCCTACACGGTGGCGGGTGTCGGCCGACACGCCGACCTCGGTCTGCGGGTGCTCACCGACGACCTCAGCGCACCCACCGACGGCCGCGCCAAGGTCCGTGTCGTGCAGGCCTCGGTGCGCACGCCGGTGCTGGACGTGGCGGCCGCCGACGGTCCGATGATCGCCAACGGGGTGCAGTTCGCCACGACCACCGACTACCAGCAGGTCGAGCCGGGCAGCTGGCGGCTGAAGCTGACCGGCGCGGGCGGGCCGAGCACCGACGCCGAGGTTCGGCTCACCGGTGGCGCCGTCTACTCGCTGCTGGTGCTCGACTCCCAGCAGGGCGGGCTCACCGCCGAGCTGCGCCGCGACGCCGAGGGCGGGACTGTCGTCCCGGCGGGCGGGGTGGACACCGGCGCCGGTGGCACCTCCAGGAACGGGCTCGACGCGTACCCCCTGGTGGCCGGCGGATTGAGCGCGGCGGCCGTCGCGGCGGCGCTGCTGTTCTGGCGCCGGTGGCGGCGCACCACCTGGTGAGCGTCGGGCCGGGCCTGTCGATCCGGCGGCACCGCGACCGGCGGGTGCCGCTGGCCGCGCTCGTCGCGGCCGGCGCGGCCGTCTGCCTGGCCGCCGGCACCGGTGTCGGGCTGGCCGGCACCGGTCCACCGCCTCCGGCGGCGAGCTGGCGCCCCGGCTGCATCGACGACTGCCCGTCGGTGGCCACCGCTTCCGCGCCGCAGGGTCCACCCACCCGGGTACGCGTGCCGCGCATCGGCGTCGACTCCCCGCTCACCGAGCTGGGCCTGGACCGCGCGGGCGCGCTGGCCCCGCCTGACGACTTCGCCACCGCCGGCTGGTACGGCGGTGGACCGGCCCCCGGCGACACCGGCCCTGCCGTGCTCGCCGGGCATCTGGACTCGCGACGCGGCCCGGCGGTGTTCGCCCGGCTCGGCGAGCTGCGGCCCGGTGACCGGGTGCAGGTGTGGCGCGGCGGGCAGTGGTTGTCGTTCCGGGTGACCGGGTCACTGCGGACCGGCAAGGACCGCTTCCCCACGGCGGCGGTCTACGGGCCGACGCCCGGCGCGGAGCTGCGCCTGGTCACCTGCGGGGGCGACTTCGACAGGCGACGCGGGCACTACACCGACAACGTGGTGGTCTTCGCGGTGGCCGAGCTCTGACCGGCAGGTCAGACCGGGCGGCGGCCGGCGAAGCCGCACTCGGCCCGGTGGTACCAGCGCACGTCGGAGTCGCCCTCCAGCCAGCACCACAGCACCGAACGGCCGGCCCGCTCACCGGGGAAGTCGAGCAGCACCGGCGCGATGCCCTTGACCTGGATGTCGTGCTGGTGCAGCTCGTCGACGACGGCGTGCAGGCGTGCTTCCAGTCCCTTGACCTCGGCCAGACCGCCGAGGACGCTCACCCCGTGGTCGGCCAGGTCGGCGCGCAGCTCGGCCAGGTCGGCCCGGACCCGGATCAACTCGTCGACGCGTGGTTGCAGGGTGGCCACCAGGTGCCGGGCCTGGGCGAGTGTGAACACCGCGCCAGTATGCGCCACGCCCGGCTCCGCGACGTGCCCGCAACCGTCAGTCGGACTGGGCGGCCAGCTCGCGGGCGCGGTCCCGGGCGGCCTCCAGCGCGGCGAGCAGCGCCGCCCGGACGCCGTGCTTCTCCAACTCGCGGATCGCGGAGATGGTGGTGCCGGCCGGCGAGGTGACCGCCTCGCGCAACTTGACCGGGTGCTCACCGGAGTCACGGAGCATCACCGCGGAGCCGATGGCGGTCTGCACGATCAACTCGTGCGCCACCTGCCGGGGCAGCCCGAGCAGGATCCCCGCGTCGATCATGGCTTCGACGAGCAGGTAGAAGTAGGCCGGGCCGGACCCGGAGAGCGCGGTGACCGCGTCCTGCTGCGACTCGGGCACCCGGATGGTCTGCCCGAGAGGCTTGAACATCTCCTCGGCCAACGCCAGATGCGCCCCGGTGGCGTACGCGCCGGCGGAGATCGCGGTCATCGCCTCGTCGACGAGCGCCGGAGTGTTGGTCATGACCCGGACCACCGGGGTGCCCTCGGGCAGCCGGCGGTTGAAGAAGCTGGTGGGCAGCCCGGCGCAGAGCGAGATGACGAGCTTGTCGGCAGGCACCTTGGGGCCGATCTCGTCGAGCAGCGCGGCGGCGTCCTGCGGCTTCACCGACACGGCGAGCACCGCCGCCTCGTCGACGGCGGTCAGGTTGTCGACCACCCGTACGCCGTAGCGGGCGGTCAGCTCCTCGGCCCGCGCCGGGCGACGGGCGGTGGCCAGCAGCCGGTCCACGGGCCATCCCGAGCGCAGCAGCCCGGAGAGCATCAACTCGCCGATCTTGCCCGCGCCGATCACCGCGACCGTGTGCACACCGGGTGACATCTGAGCCGTACCCCCTCGCGTCGGATCGCGGCGCGGCGGACCCGCAGGCCCGCCGCGCCGCCCTACCGGTCGATCAGCTACCGAAGAAGACCTCGGCCTCGGCGTACCGCTCCAGCGGCACGGTCTTCAGCTCGCGGGTGGCCTCGGCGAGGGGCACCCGGACGATGTCGGTGCTCTGCATCGCGACCATCTTGCCCCAGTCGCCGTCGTTGACCGCGTCGATGGCCTGCAGGCCCAGGCGGGTGGCGAGCACCCGGTCGAACGCGGTAGGGGTGCCGCCGCGCTGGATGTGACCCAGCACCACGGTGCGGGCCTCCTTGCCGGTCTTGGCCTCCAGCTGCTCGGCCAGCCACTGCCCGATGCCGCCGAGGCGGACGTGGCCGAACGAGTCGAGCTCCTGGTTGGCGAGCACCATCTGGCCGTCCAGCGGCTGGGCGCCCTCGGCGACCACGACGATCGGGGCGTACTGGTGTTGGAAGCGCTTCTCGACGTAGCCGGCCACCTGGTCGACGTCGAACTGCCGCTCCGGCAGCAGGATGACGTTGGCGCCACCGGCCAGGCCGGCGTGCAGGGCGATCCAGCCGGCGTGCCGGCCCATCACCTCGACGACGAGGGTGCGGTGGTGGCTCTCGGCGGTGGTGTGCAGCCGGTCGATGGCCTCCATCGCGATGTTGACAGCGGTGTCGAAGCCGAAGGTGTAGTCGGTGGCGCCCAGATCGTTGTCGATCGTCTTCGGCACGCCGACCACGTGCACGCCCAGCTCGTAGAGCTTGGTGGCGACGCCGAGGGTGTCCTCGCCGCCGATCGCGATGAGCGCGTCCACGCCCTGTTCGGCGAGGTTGTCCTTGATCCGCTCGACGCCGTTCTCGATCTTGAACGGGTTGGTGCGGGACGAGCCGAGGATGGTGCCGCCTCGGGGCAGGATGCCCCGGACGTCCGCGATGTCCAGCGGACGGGAGAGACCCTCGAGCGGGCCCTTCCAACCGTCCCGGAAGCCCACGAACTCGTGACCGTAGGTGGCGACGCCCTTGCGGACCACCGCCCGGATGACCGCGTTGAGACCCGGGCAGTCGCCGCCGCCGGTGAGCACGCCGATACGCATGATCCGCTCATCCTCCTGGAGCATCAGGGTAAAGCCCGATTTGCCCCAGGATATGTGTCAGGTCAGACCATCGGCGCCGTTGCCGGCCCGGGGCGGGCCGTCAATGCGCACTGTAGTCGGCCTGCCTGTGCGATGACAGCGCGCCCCGGGACGGCTGCAGGTCAGTAGCTCACCTCGTGGTTCTCGCCGACCTCCGGCGGCTGGCCGGTGACGGCGGCCTTGGCGAACCCCAACAGGTTGACCACGCTGCTGCTCGGCGAGTCCCAGTACTCGGCGGAGCTGGCGTGCACCTTGATCAAGGTCAGGCCGGGAGTGTCCAGCCCGTCCGGGAACCACGTCTTGAGCAGCGGGTTCCACAGCCGCTCGGCGCGAGCCCTGTCGAACTCGTCCCTGGCGGTGCCGGAGACGGAAACCCAGACGTTGTGCTTCTGGTCCGAGAACGAGACGTTGACCTCCGGGTTCACCCGGATCTGGCGGACCTTGGCCGAGTCGGCGGAGGCGAAGAACCAGAGGTCCCCGTCGAACTCGGCCTCCTGAAGCCCCATCGGCCGGCTCATCTGCCGCCCGTCCAGGCCGATGGTGGTGAACATGCAGATCCGCGCGTCCCGGACCAGCTCGGTGACCCGGGCGCGGGCCTCGGTGGCGCTGGTCGGTTCCTTGCTCATGGCAGTCTCCCTCGGCTCGACTGGTCGAACCGATGCCCGGGACAGAACCGGTCAAACCTGCAAAGGTACGACGACTGTCAGCGGGACGTCATCGCCCGCCAGCGGGCCAGGTTGTGCCGGGCGTCGACCAGGGCGTCGTGCCGGGCCGCGTCGGCGTCCGGCAAGGCCGGCCGGCCACGGTCGTCCCAGAGCTGCCGCAACTCCTTGGTGAACCGGGGGATCTCCCGGGGCAGCGCCGGCATCGCACCCCAGAGCTGGGCGAGCACCACGTGGTCGTACGCGGCGTACCAGGCCCACAACTCCAACTGCTCCCCCGGCCGGTCCCGGATCGGCTCCATGAGGAAGTCGTACAGGTCGTCGCGGATGCGCTCACGCGAGCGCCAGGCCCGGTCGGCAGGCGAGGGCAGCTTGTCCAGCACGTTGCGCCGCACCCACGGCACGGCGCGGGAATCGTCGTACTCGGTGGAGACCGCGTAGAACTCGCGGCCGTACTCGTCGACGACACCTATCGACACGAGGTCGACGAGCCGGCCGTCCTCGATGAACTCGCAGTCGTAGAAGTAGCGGTAGACCATTCCGGCCATCCTCGCCCACCGGCTCGCGGCGGTGCCCGGCGGGGGGCGACCGGTGGCCGCCGGAGGCCGACGACGAGGGGGTACGCCGCAGCTGGCGACGGTCACGGAAGTGCTTCGAGGGGTGTACAGCAAGCGACCGGACCGTCATGATCTGATGTGTACCGCTACCGGACGCCGAACCGGTGTCAGTTCACCTTGTCAGGGCCATCAGGTTCACCCGGTGAGCGAGTTTGTGGTCCATGACCGGGGAGGGGTTGGACCGTGGAGATGCGCCTGCCGGAGCCGGGTGACGCGCTCACGGGTGTCGAGATGTTCGCCGGGCTGGAGCCCGAGGTGCGGCAGCGTGTCATCGCCGCCGCCGTTCCGCGCACCTACCGCAAGGGCCAACTGCTCTTCGTCGAGAACGACCCGGGCGAGTCGCTGATCGTGCTGCGCCGCGGCGCGGTCGCCGTCTTCCGGACCGCGCCGACCGGCGAACGGGCCGTGCTGTCGGTTATCCGTCCGCCCGACGTGCTCGGCGAGGTCTCCCTGCTCGACGCGTCCACCCGGTCCGCCTCGGCCGAGGCCATCGAGGACTGCGCGGCGCTCGCGCTCTCCCGGGGGGCGTTCATGGAACTGGTGCACTCCAACCCCCGCATCCTGGACGCGGTGATGCGCTCGCTGGGCGGGCTGATCCGCCGGCTCACCGAGCAGAACGCCGACCACGTCTTCCTCGACCTGCCCGGCCGGGTGGCCAAGACGCTTGTCCGGTTGGCTGGCGAGAGCCAGGCCCCGATGATCACGATCGAGCTCAACCAGAGCCAGTTGGCCGAGATGGCCGGCGGTTCCCGGCAGAGCGTCAACCAGGCGATCGGGTCGTTCGCCAGCCGGGGCTGGCTGCGCACCGAGGGCCGCCGGATCGTGGTGACCGACGTGGCCGCGCTGCGCCGACGCGCCGGCATGAACGACCGCTGATCCACGGGTACGCGCACGACGCGGTCGGGTCACCCGTGGGCGACCCGACCGCGTCGGCGCGTCACTGAGCGCGGGATCAGACCCCGGAACTGCCCGGGCCGGCCCACTTGTCCGGGCCCTTGCCGTCGCCGCCCGGGCCGTGGGACTGCTCGCTGACGATGCCCTCGGCCTGGAGCGTGGCGAGCGTGGCGGCGTCGACGTCCACCGACTCGCCCGCGGAGTGGCTGACCCCGTTGCCGTCGGTCCAGTCGCTCT
Source organism: Micromonospora sp. NPDC000663 (assembly GCF_042898105.1). Classification (NCBI taxonomy): domain Bacteria; kingdom Bacillati; phylum Actinomycetota; class Actinomycetes; order Micromonosporales; family Micromonosporaceae; genus Micromonospora; species Micromonospora sp. NPDC000663. Next base: position 316,690 of record NZ_JBIAYR010000005.1, on the reverse strand, counting down.
CCAGCTTGACGTACACCATTGACCTGTCCCCCTCTGGTCGCTGATCGACATGTGGCTGACTGAATGTAGTCCGCATCTGGCCTGATGGACTGTCCACAAGCCAACAGGCCGGTACCTGACAGGGTCGCCGACGGTGATACTCCTACCAGGCGACGTCGTGGGCGTCGACCGGTACCGCCAGTGGAGGGTGTCATCGCCGCGCAGTGTGAGCGCTGTGGACGGACGGCCGCCGACGGCGACCGCTTCTGCGGTGGCTGCGGCGCCGAGCTGGGTGCGGTCTGCCCGCACTGCCTGCGTCCACTCGCCTCCGACGTCACGTTCTGCACCTCGTGCGGGTCACCCCGGCCGGGCGCGGACCGGCCCGCCGCGGTCACCCCGCAGGAGGACCGCCGCCGGGTCAGCGTCCTGTTCGTCGACCTGATCGACTTCACGCCGTACGTCGAGCGGGCCGACCCGGAGCAGGTGCGCGGCATGCAGACCGGGTTCTTCTCCGCCGCCCGCCGGGTCGTCGGCCAGTACGGCGGGGTGGTGGAGAAGTACATCGGCGACGCGGTGATGGCGCTCTTCGGCGCGCCGATCGCCACCGAGACGGACGCCCTGCGCTGCGTACGGGCCGGCCTGGAGCTGCAGCGGGTGCTCACCCGGTTCGCGCCGACCGGCAGCACCGAGCTGCGGTTCCGGGTGGGGGTGGCCACCGGCGAGGCGCTCGTCGACGTGGCAGCCGCCCGCGACGGCGGGCAGGCGATCGTGGCCGGGGACGTGGTGAACACCGCCTCCCGGATGCAGTCCGTCGCACCGCCGGGCGGGGTGCTGGTGTGCGGCACCACGCACGCGTTGACCAAGGACGCGGTCCGGTACGAGGAGCAGCCACCGGTCACCCTGCGCGGCCGGTCCTCGCCGACCGAGGTGTGGCTCGCCCTGTCCCCGCTGCGACGCCAGCCCACCGACCGGGAACCGGACACCACGCCGCTCGTCGACCGGGAACACGAGCTGGGCATGCTGGTCAACGCCCTGCACCGGTCTCTGCGGGACCGGCTGCCGCAGGTGGTGACGATCTTCGGTCGGGCCGGCATCGGCAAGAGCCGCCTGCTGCGCGAGTTGTACCGGCACACCGGCCGCCTCGTCGACGAGCCGCTGACCTGGCGGATCGGGCGCTGCCCGCCGTTCGGGGAGAACGTCACGTACGCCGCGCTCGCCGACATCGTGAAGTCCGAGGCCGGCATCCTGGACACCGACCCGGCCGTCAGCGCGGCGCAGCGGCTGGCCGCCGCCGTCGCCGAGCTGATCGGCCCTGGCGAACGGGACCGGGTCGTCGACGCGCTGCGCCCGCTGGTCGGGCTGCCCGGCACGCCGCTGCCCGCCGAGGAGGCGGAGTCGGCGTGGCGGCGTTTCCTGCTGGCGCTGACCGCCCGCCGCCCCACCGTGCTGGTCTTCGAGGACCTGCACTGGGCCGACGACGCCATGCTGCGCTTCGTGGAGCTGCTCGGGTCGGCGGCCCGCGAGGTGCCGTTGCTGCTGCTGTGCACCGCCCGTCCGGAGCTGGTCGACCGCGACCCGAGCTGGGCGGGCACCATCACCGGCTCGGTGACCATCACCCTGCCGCCGCTGCGGGACACCGGGATCGCCGCGCTGTACGCGCACCTGTTCGGCCAGGCGGCGTTCTCCGCCGACATGTTGAGCCCGCTGATCGAGGTGGCCGGAGGCAACCCCCTCTACGCCCACGAGTACGTCCGGATGCTCATCGAGCAGGGCGCGCTGCGCCAGTCCGGGCGGGGCTGGTCACTGGACAAGCACCTCGAACTGACCATGCCGGAGAGCGTGCACGCGGTGATCGCCAACCGGGTGGATCTGCTCGACGCGAAGGACCGCGCCGTGCTGCTGGCCGCCTCGGTGGTCGGGGTGCAGTTCTGGCCCGGTGCGGTGGCCGCCGCCCTCGGCCAGCAGGTCGAGTCGGTCGAGCGCGCGCTGCGCCGGCTGGAGCAGCGTGACTTCGTGCACGAGCAGGCCGCCTCCACGATGGCTGGGCAGGCGGAGTTCCGGTTCCGGCACGTGCTGGTGCGCGACGTCTGCTATCAGCGGCTTCCGCGTACCGAGCGGGTGGCCCGGCACGAACGGGCCGCGGACTGGCTCGACGCGTTGTCGCACAGCCGGGACACCGACCTGGCCGAGGTGCTCGCGCACCACCGCTGGGCGGCGCACGAGATCGCCCGCTCCCTCGGCATGGAGGTCCGCCGGTACGCGGCGCCGGCCCGGCAGGCGCTGCACCGCGCGGCCCGCCGGGCGTACGCCCTGCACGGGCTGGACGCGGCGGCCGCCCACGCGGGCCGGGCGCTCGGCCTGGCCGACGACAGCGACCCGGTCGGCCGCCTCCAACTGGAGTTGCTGAGTACCGAGATCTCGTTCTACCGCGACGGCAACGCGTTCCTCTCCGGTGGCGGGCCGGAGCAGGTGCACGCGCTGGCCGGGCGGCTGTCGGCGCACGGCGACGACGCGTGCGCCGCCCGCGCCTGGACGCTCCTCGGCCAGGCCGCCTGGCTGCGCGCCGACCGGGCCGACGCCCTGGTCTGCCTGGACCGGGCCGTGCAGTTGTTCGAGTCGCTGCCGGACACCCCGCAGAAGGCGGACGCGTACGCGGAGCTGGGCCGGCTGCACATGCTCAACTACGAGCGGGACGCGGCAGTCGCGGCGGCGGAGATCGCCGCGGAGATCGCCGAGCGGCTGGGCCTGACCGAGACCCGCACCAACGCCCGGATCACCGCCGCGACCGCCCGCTACCAGGCCGGGGACCGGGTCGGCCTGGACGAGCTGCACGCGATAGTGGAGTTCAGCAGGGCCGGTCAGTTGCTGGCGCTGCCCCGCGCCACCCAGAACCTCGCCTGGGCGATCCGGGAGGAGGGCGACTGGCTGCGCTCGGACGCCCTGCTCTCGGCCGCGCCGGCGCGGACGGCCAGCGGCCAGACGTTGACCACCAGCTACTCGGCGGAGGCGATGCGCGCCTGGTTCGAGGGCGACTTCGGTCGGCTGCTCACCGCCGCCGAGGCGTTCGTGGACACGCCCACCGGCAGTTGGGACATGCAGGTGCGGGGCCTGCGCTGCTGCCTGCTGGTGCTGCGTGACGACGACGACCCGGACGACCTGGGCGACGCCCTGGACACCGCGCGGCGCAGCGGGTTCCACCGGCTGCGCTGGACGATGGTGGGCATGGCCGCCCTGTGCCGGGCGTTGCAGGGTCGCGCCGACGAGGCGGCGGAGCTGATCGACGAGTTGGACAGGTCCTGGTCGGAGGTGCCGGCCCTGGCCAGCGGGGAGTGGATCGCGGCAGCCGCGTACGCCGCCGCGCTTGCCGGCCGGGACACGGCGGTGCGGGTCCGGGCGATGCTGGGCCGGGTCGGGCATCGTACGCCCTGGTCGGAGGCGGCGCTGCGGACCGTGACGGCGGCGCTGGCCGCGGCCGACGGCGATCACCGGCGCTCGGCCGAGCTGCACCTGGCCGCCGCCGAGACGTACGGGCGGATCCCCGATGTCAGTGACCGGGTGCTGGCGCTGGCACTGGCGGCGGCCGAGCTGACCCGTGCCGGTGACCCGGCGGCAGCCCGGGCGCCGCGCGCCGAGGTCCGCACCTTCGCGCTGCGCAACGACGCTCCCGGCCTGCTGGCGCTCGCGGGGCGGCCGATCAGCCCGGCCGGACCGGCCGTGGCCTGCTGAGCCGGCTCAGGCGGCCACCAGTTTGAGCTTCTGCGCGTAGACGTCGACGTATTCGCGGCCGGACAGCTCCATCAACTCGTACATGATCTCGTCGGTGACCGCCCGTTCGACGAACCGGTCGCCGGCCATGCCCGCGTAGCGGGAGAAGTCCAGCGGCGCGCCGAAGCGGATCCGCACCCGGTCGATCCTGGGGATGAGCTTGCCGGGCGGCTGGATCTCGTCGGCGTTGAGCATCGCCACCGGCACCACCACGGCACCGCTCTCCAGGGCGAGCCGGGCCACCCCGGTCTTGCCCCGGTAGAGCCGCCCGTCGGGGGATCGGGTGCCCTCGGGGTAGATGCCTGCCACTCCCCCGGCGCGCAGCACCCGCAACTGGGTGTCCAGCGCGGCCCGGGCTGCCCGGCCACCTGAGCGGTCCACCGGGACGGTGCCGGTGCCGACGAAGAACATCCTGGTCAGCCAGCCCTTGATGCCCTTGCCGGTGAAGTACTCGGCCTTGGTCACGAAGGTGACCCGCCGCGAAATGATCAACGGTGTGAAGATCGAGTCGGAGAAGGAGAGGTGGTTGCTGGCCAGGATCACCGGGCCGGTCGCCGGCATGTGACGCAGGCCCTCCACCCGCGGGCGGAAGATCAGCTTGAGCAGCGGACCGAGGAGAACGTACTTCAGCAGCCAGTAGAGCACAGGCGTCCTTTCCCGTGGTGTGCCCCGCGACGGCACCGTGCCCGGGAGCGCCGCCGTCGCCGACGAGCGTACGAAGCGAGCGCTCTCACCACAACGGACGGACACTCACCACCGCCGCGCGGACGACCCCGGCCGCGAGGCGGCGGCGAGGGGGACACCGGGACCATCTGGCCGCCGCGAACCGCCCACCCCGACCCCTGGCGGACCAGCCGCCTGACGATCATCGAGATCGCACGTGTCGCGCAAGAACGGACATCGGAGCACCGCCGCGACCTGCGATGGCAGCCGTGACTTTGCAAGACGCGACACAACGCACTCCCGGAACCGACCCCTGACGTGTCACGATTCAGAGCACGGCGTGCGTACGGGCGTCGAGGGGGCAGGGTGGCCGCGCCGCACGGCGCGTTGAGGAGGATGTCCGGGTGTCAGCGGGTGGGGCCCGCCGGGGACGGCGGGACAACGGGCTCGACGCGAGCGAGTACGCCGTCGTCGGCGACGTCGATCCGCGCGTCGGCGAGCACCTGCTCGACGTGCTGGCCGCCGGTGGCATCGCCGCGTACCTGCAACCCTCGGCCGACCTCAACCCGGTCACCCGCACCACCACCGTCCCGGCCCGTCCGGTCGACCGGCTGTACGTCGACCGTTCGCATCTGACCACGGCACGGGACTATCTGACCCAGCTCGCCGACGAGACCTCCCCGGAGCAGCCCCCGGCGCGTGACGAACCGGACATCGACGCCGAGTGGGCGCGGATCGTGGCGGGCTTCCACACCACGTCGACCGTCGGTGAGCACCCGTGGCCGGCCTCGGAAAACGTGGACGATCCGGACACGCGGGACGAGCCGGCGGCCGGCCCCCTGGCCCGCTCCGGCGTCGACGAGCCCGGCCCGACTGCCACCGACGTCCGGCGGCTGCCGTCCGCCACCGACATCTCCGGCATCTCGGTCGGGCGGGGCACCCGTCCGGACGAGCCGTCGCTGCTCGACGGGTTGGACACGTTCGGTGCGGACCTGCCCGACGACGAGGACGACGAGGGCTACCACCCGCCACCCCCACCGCCGCTGCCCCGGATCTCGAAGTACGCGGTGGTGGGCATCCTCGCGGTGGTGGTCGGGTTCGTGCTCTTCCTCTTCCCGTCACTGGTCCCGGTGGACCGCTCGGCGGTCACCCTGTTCGGGTTCACCGGCATCCTCGCCGGTTTCGTCACGCTGATCTGGCGTCTGCGCCCCGGCGACGAGGAGGACGACGACCCGGACAACGGCGCCGTCGTCTGACCTCCGGCCCGCATCGCGGGACGACACCGCCCCGCCCGGCGCGTAACAGTGGTGTAACTTACTGTCAGTAGGAATACCGCTGTACGTCACTTCCCCCGCTGACTGACCGGTTTTCTCCTGCTCGTGGCGGTCAGTCCTCTGCTGATCGGAATGCCCGAGATGCGACAGAGTTCCCTCGTGGTGGTGGCCAACCGCCTCCCCATCGACGACAACCAGGCGCCCGACGGGGCCTGCGAGTGGCGACGCAGTCCAGGGGGCCTGGTCAGCGCGCTGCACCCACTGCTGAAGCACACCCCGGCGACCTGGGTCGGCTGGGCCGGCGGCACCGGGCCCGCCCCCACCCTGCCCGACGTGGACGGCGTCCGCATGCACGCCGTCGCGCTCAGCCAGGACGACCTCCGCGACCACTACGAGGGATTCGCCAACGCCACCCTCTGGCCGCTCTACCACGACTCCGTCGAACAACCGCAGCACCACCGCCGGTGGTGGGAGGCGTACCAGCGGGTCAACCAGCGCTTCGCCGAGGCGACAGCCGAGGTGGCCGAGCAGGGCGCCGTCGTCTGGGTACAGGACTACCACCTGCATCTGGTCCCCGGCCAGCTCCGCGCGCTCCGGCCGGACCTGCGCATCGGGTTCTTCCTGCACGTGCCGTTCCCACCCCCGGAGCTGTTCATGCAGCTGCCCCGGCGTGCCGAACTGCTGCGCGGGATGCTCGGCGCCGACCTCGTCGGCTTCCAGCGGATCCAGGCGGCGCACAACTTCGCCCAGCTCGTGACGAGGGTCCTGGAGCTGCCGGCCACCGACCGGCGGATCGGCGTCGACGACCGGGTGGTGCGCATCGGCGCGTTCCCCGTCTCCATCGACACCGCCGAGATGGCCGCGCTCGCCTCCCGCCCCGACGTCGCCGCCCGGGCCCGCCGACTCCGCCAGGACCTCGGCGACCCCCGACAGGTCATCCTCAGCGTCGACCGGATGGACTACACCAAGGGCATCGAGCAGCGGCTCAAGGCGTACAGCGAACTGCTGGCCAGCGGCGACGTCAAGGTCCGCGACACCGTGCTCGTGCAGGTGGCCATGCCGAGCCGGGAACGCGTCGGCCAGTACCAGATCCTGCGCGAACGGATCGAGCGTGAGGTCGGCCGGATCAACGGCGAGTTCGGCCGGGTCGGCGAACCCGCCATCCACTACCTCACCCAGCCCTTCGACCGGGCCGAGCTGGCCGCTCTCTACCGGGTCGCCGACGTGATGGCGGTGACCCCACTGCGGGACGGGATGAACCTGGTCGCCAAGGAGTACGTCGCCGCCCGGGTGGACGACGACGGTGCGCTGCTGCTCAGCGAGTTCGCCGGCACGGCCGCGGAACTGTCGCAGGCGTACCTGGTCAACCCGCACGACCTGGAGGGGCTCAAGCAGGGCCTGCGCGCGGCGCTGCGGGCCAGCCCGGCCGACGTCACCGAACGGATGCGGGCGATGCGCGCCCACCTGCACGAACACGACATCCGGGCCTGGGCGCGCTCCTACCTCAGCGCGCTCGACGAGACCGGCGCCCTGGTCAGCCTCCTGACCAGCACCGACGACGCGGTCCGGGTGCCCCGCCCGGCGACCCGGGCCACCCCCGCCGCACACCACAGCGGCGGCTGACCGGCCGTCGGCCGCCAGCTCAGTGCGCGGCGGGTTCCTTCTCCAACCAGTCCAGGATGGCGTCGATCGGCTCCACCCACCGCGCGTCAAGCATCAGGTCGTGCCCCATGCCGGGGAAGAGCAGCGGCGCCGAACCGTACCCGCGGGCCACCCGGGTCAACGTCGACGCCGGCACCACCCGGTCGTCCGGGCTGCCCATCACCAGCACCGGCGGCGCGCCCACTGCCGGTTCGGCCGCCGGCTCGCCCAGCAGGGCCCACTGCGCCCGCCGACCGGCCCGACCGAGCCGACCGACATACCGCCGGGCCTCCTCCTCGGGCAGCTCCCGGCTGAACAACTGCCCCCGGCTGAGGCGCAGCGGCCCACCGAACACCGCAGGCAGCGTCCCGGCCGGATTGCGGCGCAGCGCCGCCCCCAGCACCCCCCAGCCACCGAAGACCGGTGCCACAAGCACCGCGCCCCGCGCCGGGTAACGCGCCAACGCGTGCGCCACGACAAGCGCACCGGCGCCGTGCCCCACCAGCACCGCCTGCCGCGGCAGGCCCGCCGCCACCTGGACCACGTCATGGGCGTACGCCCGCAACGTCGCCTCCGGCGCCGGCTCGCTGGCACCGTGCCCGCGCAGACTCATCGCGTACGCCGGGAACCCCCGCGACGCCGCGTGCCCCAACCAGTGCTCGGCGAACGCCCACGCGCCGTGCCCGAACCCGGGAACGAACAGCAGCGGCGGCCGCCCCTGCTCCACCTCCGGTACGGCGCTGAGCACCTCACGCCGCGCCGGCCGGACCGGTCGGGCCCACTCCCGACCCCGCATGATCCGCAGCTCACTCACCGGTCCAGCCTTTCGTTCGCGACTGCGGGGCTCGCAAGCTCACTCCTCGCGCTCACCGGTCCAGCCTTTCGTTCGCGACTGCGGGGCTCGCAAGCTCACTCCTCGTGCTCACTTGGCCTCCAGATCGTGCAGGGCGCGCTGGACAGCGCGCAGATAGTCGGCGTGGCCGACCTCGAACCAGTGCCGGCTGCTCTCCTTGACCTGACCGGAGTACCGCTCGCCGGCCCGCTCCCGCACCCGCTGCGCGAACGCCGCGGCACGCTCCGGGCGGTCCCGGCGGGCCTGCAACACACGCGCGAAGAGCACCGTCTGCCAGTGCGCCAGGGTGAACATCCCGGAGTCCGGCTGCAACAGACCGGCCACCGCCAACGTCGGATGGCCCGGGGTGAACGCGTTGAGCCACAGCGTGGGCCGACCCGCGCCGGCGCTGTCGGCGAACACCGACGCGTCGAGGAACTCGAACCGCGGCAGGTACCCGGTGGCGAAGATGACCACCTCGGGGTCGATCTCACGCCCGTCGGTCAGCTCCACCGCGTACGAGTGGAATCGGGCGATGTCCGGCACCGGGCCGATGGCGCCGTGGCCCACGTAGTAGACGAGCTGGCTGTTCGCGATGGGGTGCGTCTCGTACACCCGGTGGTCGGGCTTGGGCAGGCCGAAGCGGGTCAGGTCACCGACGGTCAGGCGCAGCGTCCAGTGGTAGAGCCACTGCCGCAGGCGCAACGGCACCCGCATGGCCAGCAGCGCGTCGTTCACCTGGTCGGCCGGGCGGCCGAACACGTACTTCGGGGCGTACCAGTAGCCGCGCCGGCTGGAGTGCCAGCAGCGCGACGCCTGCTGGGCCGCCTCGACGGCGATGTCGCAGCCGGTGTTGCCGGCACCGACCACCAGCACCCGCTTGCCGCGCAGCTGCGCCGGGTCCTTGTAGGACGAGGCGTGCATGATCTCGCCACGGAACTCTTCGAGGCCCTCGTAGCGGGGCAGTTTCGGCGACCAGTTGTGGCCGTTGGCGATCAGCACGGCGGCGTACCGGGAGGTGCGCTCCGGACCGTACCCGCCTGTGGAGCGGGTCGTGACGTCCCAGCGGTCCCCCTCGGCGGGTTCGACCCGGACCACCTCGGTGCCGAACCAGATGTGCGACCGCAGGTCGAAGTGGTCGGCGTACCGCTCGAAGTAGGAGAGCAGCTGACTGTGGTGCGGGTAGTCCGGCCACGAGTCCGGCATCGGGAAGTCGGGAAACTGGGTGAACGGCTTCGACGACAGCAGGTGGGTGCTGGCGTACACCGGGCTGCGGTCGTGGCGCCAGTTCCAGGCGCCGCCGACGCCGGTCTCCCGCTCGTAGCAGTCCACGCCGAACCCGTGCTCGCGCAGATTCTTGATGGCCGTCAGGCCGCTGGCCCCGGCCCCGATGACGCAGACCGTGTCGCCCCGGTCGGAGACGGGGGCGGCGTCGCGGCCCTGCGCGGACGGATCGGGCCGGCCGTGGTCGGTGGAGGTGGACACCGGGACATCTCCTTTTGTGCGGCACGCGTGCCGGTCGCCGCGAAATCCTCTCCACATCGGAGCCGGATGTCCAGCGCCGGCGCGGACCGATCGGCGGGTCCCGGCCGGTGGGGGGTCAGCCGGTGGTGGGCAGCAGCAGGTCGACCAGGACCGGGAAGTGGTCGCTGGCCCGGCGGGTCTGCGGGGTGTCCACCACGTCGTAGTCGACAACTGTGATCCGCGGGTCGACGAAGAGCGCGTCGATGCGCCGACGCGGGTCGGCGCAGGAGTAGGTGAGCCGGTCCGCCGCGTCGGCCGCCACCGCGGCGTCGGTCAGTCCGCGCGCCACGGCGGCCCACGCCGGACCGTCGGGGCCCTCGTTGAGGTCGGCGCCGGCGAGCACCGGGCTGGTCGCCGCGTCCAGCCCGCGCTTGAACTCGGCGGCCTGCGCGGGGCGCTCCGCCGGGTCGGTGGACAGGTGCGAGCCGGCGAGGGTGAACCGGGCGCCGGCGACCCGGCAGTCGGCGTACGCGGCGCCGCGCAGGTGCCGGCCGGGGGTCAACGGGAAGCGCTGGCACCTGGTGCCCGTCACCTGGACGCGCAGGCTGGTCAGCAGCAGGTTGCCCAGCGCGGGCAGCCCACCTGCGGCCACCACCAGACCGAACGACTCGGCAAGCGTGGCCGACTTCTGCCGCCACCGGAACCGGCGCGGCCCCTCCTGCACGATCACCACGTCCGGGCGCGCGGCCCGGACCACCGCCGCCAGCGCGGCCGTGTCGTCGCGCTGGCTGTGAATGTTGTACGACACCACGCGCAGTGGTACGCCGGCAGCCTCGCCCATCGGTCCCCGCCTCAGATCCGGCGGGCCAGGTCGGCGGCGCCGATCACCCCGGCGCTGTTGCCCAGTTCGGCGGGGAGCACCTCGGCCACCGGCAGGCGGCCGCGCTGCGCGAGCGCGTCGAGGTACGAGCGGCGGGTGGGGCCGAGCAGCAGGTCGCCGGCCTCGACCACACCGCCGCCGACCACCAGGGTCTGCGGGTCGAGGATCTGCGCCATGTCGGCGAGGCTGGTGCCCAACCACCTGCCGATCTGCGCGAACGCCTCGGCGGAGATCGGGTCGCCGTCCTGCGCGGCGGCGGTCACCATGTGACCGGTGATCGCCTCGGCCTCGCCACCTGCCAGCTCCAGCAGCGCGGTCGCCCGGTTCGGTTCCTGTCGGGCGCCGGCGCGGGCGAAACGGACCAGGGCGCTGCCGCTGGCGTACTGCTCGATGCAGCCCAGCCGTCCGCAGCCGCACTGGTGCCCGTCCGGCACGGCAAGCATGTGACCCAGCTCCGCGGCGACGCCGTGCGCGCCGCGCATCAGCTCGCCGCCGAGGACGATGCCGCCGCCGACGCCGGTGCCGATAGTGAACATGATCATGGAGTCGTCGGCGTCGCGGGCCGCGCCGTAGCGGAACTCCGCCCAGGCGGCGACGTTCGCGTCGTTCTCGACGATGACCGGCAGACCCACCGCGGCGCTGACGTACTCGCGCAGCGGCTCGTCGCGCCAGGCGAGGTTCGGGGCGAAGAGCACGGTGGACCGGGTGGCGTCGATCCAGCCGGCCGCGCCGATCCCGACGGCCTCGATCGTCCGCCCGGCAGCGAGTTCGCCGACCAGATCGATGATGACGTCGCGGGTCTTGCCGACGTCATCGGCGGGAGTGTCCCGTCGGGTCTGCACGAGTACCGCGCCGGTGTCGTCCACGACACCGCCGGCCACCTTCGTGCCTCCGACGTCGACTCCGATGGTCAGCGTCACCGCTGCCGCTCCCCTCTGCTGTGCTGTCCGGCCCGCGCACCGACGAAACGTCGGTCCGGGTCGGGATGTCCCGCGGTCAGGCCTCGTCGCCCGGTGCGTCCGCGCCGGCGTCGTCGGGCACCCGCGACGCGGGCACCACGGGGCGGGTGGTCGGCCCCGGTGCGGCCACCGCCCCGGCGTCGTCGACGGGTGGTGCGGTGGGCGGGGCGAGTGGGTCCGCCGTCCGGGTGGCGGCCGACCAGACATCCCCTTCCGGCGCCGGCTGAGAATCATGCCCGGTGCGGGTGGCATCGCGCCACACGTGGTCGTCGCCGGCGTCGGACAGCCGGTCGGTCGGCGCGGGCCGCGGGGCCTCGCCGTCGCCGGTCGGGGCGGGTGCCGGCCCGGCCGGCGCGGCGGAGTCGGAGGTGTGCGCCGGGGGCGGCTCCGGCGGGGAGAACGCGCGCAGCAGGCTGGCCACACCTGCCGCGAGGTCACCGGCGCCGGTGGCGAGCCGCTCGGCGAATTCCGGACTCGGGTCCCGCAACGCGGCGATGCCCCGACAAACCGGACACACGCAGCACTCAGGGGAAGCGGTGGCGAAACCTCCGGTCCCACCGGGCCGGCCGGCGGGGGTGTCGCTGTGACCGAGGACACCCGCCAGCAGGCCACCGAGCGGGCCGGACGCGCCACCCGCCGACCCGGCGGCGGCCAGCCGCGCCCCCGCGAGCAGGGTGGCGACAAGCCGCTCCGCCTCGTGCCGGGCCGAGCCCGGATCTGTGCCGCTCAACCTCGGCTCCTCCGCCCTGCCGGACGCGTCACTGCGCCGCACCGGATGCTTCTACCCGGCGCTTGAGCTGCTTCAACGCGGTGTCCATGATCATCTTTTCGGCCTTGCGCCGGAACATGCCGAGCATGCCCACCGACAGTTCGACCTCGAGGGTGTACGTCACCGTGGTGCTGGCGTCCGGGTTACCCAGCAGGTCGTACGAACCGCGCTGGCTCTTCTGCATCTTCGACGGCGCGACCAGGTGCCACTCGATCCGCGACAGGTCCTCGGCGTACTCGTAGGCCAGGACGTACTCGTCGGCCATCACCCCGGCGTCGATGGTGAACCGCACCTGGCTGGCGTAACCGTCCTCGTACTCCTCGACGACCTCGACCCGGCGCACCGCCTCGGTCCACTCCGGGTAACGCGGGAAGTCGCAGATGACCGCCGCCACCAGGTCCGGTGACGCGCCGATGATGATCGACTGGGTGGAGGAGTCCGCCATGGGGGGAGGCTACCCGGCGGGTGCCGCCCCCGCGGCGCGCCGCCCCCGCCGCGCCCTGCCTACGGCACCGTAACCACCCGCCGGGTAGGTTTCGATGGGACGGACGCCGTGGTGGCGACCGGTCTGACCAGTGCGAGCACGAAGGAGTGCAGGTGCGCGAGTTCTCCGTTCCGCCGATCGTCACCGTTGGCGACGCGGCCAACCTCACCGATCCGGTCTGGGAAAACGCCGAGGTCGCACCGGACACGGTCCAGTTCGCCCGCCGCACCCGCACCGCCGACGGCACCACCTGGGCAGAGGTGACCTGCCTGCAGTTCCGCGACGAGGTCGTGGCTGTGGCACGCGGGCTGATCGCCTCCGGCGTCCAGCCGGGTGACCGGGTCGGGTTGATGAGCCGCACCCGCTACGAGTGGACCCTGCTGGACTACGCCATCTGGACGACAGGCGCGATCACCGTGCCGATCTACGAGACGTCAAGCGCCGAGCAGGCCGCGTGGATCCTCGCCGACTCCGGCGCGGTCGCCGTCATGGTGGAGACCGACAGGCACGCCGAGCTGATCGCCGATGTGCGCGACCGGCTGCCCGAGCTGAAGCACCTCTGGCAGATCGAGCTCGGCGGAGTCGACGACCTGGTCACCGCCGGCGCTTCGGTCGAGCTGGTCGAGGTCGAGCAGCGCCGCAGGGGGGTCCGCTCCCGCGACGTCGCCACCATCATCTACACCAGCGGCACCACCGGCCGGCCCAAGGGCTGCGTGCTCACCCACCGCAACATGTACGCCGACATCGCCAACGCGGTGCCGGTGCTGCCGAACCTGTTCAACGCCGGCGCGAGCACCCTGCTCTTCCTGCCCCTGGCGCACGCCTTCGCCCGGCTCATCCAGATCGGCGTGGTGCAGGCCCGGGCCACCATGGCGCACTGCGCCGACCCCAAGAACCTCGTCGCCGAGCTCCAGGAGTTCCGGCCGACGTTCGTGCTCTCCGTACCTCGGGTGTTCGAGAAGGTCTACAACGCGGCCAAGCAGAAGGCCGAGGCGGACGGCAAGGGCCGCATCTTCGCCCGGGCCGAGCAGGTCGCCATCTCGTACAGCGAGGCGCTGGAGACGCCGGGCGGGCCGGGCCTGGCGTTGCGGGCCCAGCACGCGGTCTTCGACCGGCTGGTCTACCGCAAGCTGCGCGCGGCGCTCGGCGGACGGTGCCGCGACGCGATCTCCGGCGGCGCGCCGCTCGGCGCCCGGCTCGGCCACTTCTTCCGGGGCATCGGCGTGCCGATCCTGGAGGGCTACGGCCTCACCGAGACCTCGCCCGCCGCAGCGGCGAACCTGCCCACCGGCACCCGGATCGGCACCGTCGGCCGCCCGCTGCCCGGCGTGACAGTGCGGATCGACGACGACGGCGAGATCCTGATCTCCGGTGAGCTGATCTTCCAGGGCTACTGGCACAACGACGCGGCGACCGCCGAGACGCTCAGCGCCGACGGCTGGTTCCGCACCGGCGACCTGGGCCAGCTCGACAACGACGGGTACCTGAGCATCACCGGCCGCAAGAAGGAGCTGATCGTGACCTCCGGCGGCAAGAACGTCGCGCCGGCGGTGCTGGAGGACCAGGTCAGGGCGCACCCGCTGATCAGCCAGTGCGTCGTGGTCGGCGACCGCCAGCCGTTCATCGCGGCGCTCGTCACCCTCGACGAGGAGGCGCTGCCCGCCTGGCTGGCCGGCGCCGGGCTGCCCGCCGACACCACTGTCGAGCAACTGCGGGAGCACGAGGGTCTACGCGCGGAGATCCAGTCCGCGGTCGACGCCGCGAACCGGGCCGTCTCCAAGGCCGAGGCGATCAAGGTGTTCCGGATCCTGCCCCACGACTTCACCGAGAGCACCGGCGAGCTGACCCCGTCGCTCAAGGTCAAGCGGCAGGTCGTCCACAAGACGTACGCGGCGGAAATCGCCGACATCTACCAAGGCTGACTACCATCCGTCACGTGCCCGCATCGACATCCGCCGCACCGCACCCGCATCCCCTCGCCGCGGCCGCCCGCCTGGTGATGCTGGCGCTGGTCGCCGTCCTGACCCTGTTCGCCACCCGCGACGTCGCCCAGCTGTGGTGGATCGCGCTGCTGGCCGTCGCCGGGCTGCCGTCGCTGCTCGCCCCGCAGCACCGGCTGATCGGCCCACTGAGCCGGGTTGCCGAGGTCGTGGTGCTGGGGCTGGCCGCGAGCCAGGTCGCCGCGGACGCGGCGATCGGGGGCGCGGTCGCCGGCCTGGGCGCGTCGGCCGTGCTGCCGTACCTGGCGGTCCCGGTGACAGTCACCGCGCTGCGCCGCCGCTTCTCCGAGGGCGCCGCCCTGCTCGCCGTCACCGCCGCCACCCTGCTGGTCAGCGGCGCGCTGACCGAGGTCGGCGGGGGGCGCCAGCTCGGCCAGCCGGGCTACCTGGCGGTGTGCGCGCAGTGGCTGATCCTGGCCGCCCTCGGGCTGTACGCCGCCGGCACCCTGCACCGGGTGATGGCGGTACGCGGCGAGGGCAAGCCCCAGCCGTACGCCGAGGCGACCCGGCTGCTGACCCAGCTGCGCACGGTGGCCCGGCAACTGCCCGGCGCCACCCTGGACCCGGGCGGCATCTCCGAGCACCTGATCGAGGAGCTGCGCACGGTGGCCCGGGCCGACCGGGGCGCGGTGCTGTCGGCCAGTGGGGGCGGCCGGCTCGTGGTGCTCGCCCAGGCCGGGGTAGACCGGGTGGACTGGGAGACGACAGTCGACGCGGACTCGGCGATCGCCGACGCCTGGGCCAGCCAGCAGGCCACCACCGCCGCCCGGTCGCAGTCCCGGACGCACCGCGGCGGGGACGTGTCCGCGCTGATCGTGCCGCTGGTCGCCGGCGTCCGCACGGTCGGGCTGGTGGTGCTGGAGGCGGACGTCGCGCAGGCGTACCCGCCGCCGGTGGTGGACCGGGTGACCGCGCTGACCCGGCCGGCCGCGCTGCGGCTGGAGGCGGCGCTGCTCTTCGACGAGGTCCGCTCGCTGGCCACCAACGAGGAACGGCAGCGGCTGGCCCGGGAGATCCACGACGGGGTGGCGCAGGAGCTGGTGATGGTCGGCTACGGCATCGACAACGCCCTGGCCACCGTCTTCGACGACGCCGACGAGACCGCCGAGGCGCTGCGGACGCTGCGAGGCGAGGTGACCCGGGTGATCACCGAGCTGCGGTTGAGCCTCTTCGAGCTGCGCAGCGAGGTGGACCGGCAGGGCGGGCTGGCCGCCGCGATCGCCGAGTACGCGCGCACGGTGGGCGCCTCCGGCGGGCTGCGCGTGCACCTGTCGCTCGACGAGTCCACGGCGCGGCTGCCGGCGGCCACCGAGGCCGAGTTGCTGCGCATCGCGCAGGAGGCGGTCACCAACGCGCGCAAGCACGCCGGCGCGTCCAATCTGTGGGTCACGTGTGAGGTGGACCCCCCGTATGCGCAAATAGAAGTGTCGGATGACGGTCAGGGGATGGCTGACCAGCGCCCCGACGGACGGTACGGTCTTGCGATCATGGCCGAGAGGGCGGAACGTATCCGAGGCCGGTTGGAGATCAGGCCGCGGCAACCCAGCGGCACGACCGTGGCGGTGGTTCTCGGCACCTCGTCCCGGCGAGATAACGTGCGCGACAGCGCAGCACCAGAAGGGGAGTAACCCGAGGATGACCACAAGTCCGACACCGGCCACCCGCACCAAGGTCCTCCTTGTCGACGATCACGACCTGATTCGCAAGGGCCTGCGGCACGCGTTCGAGCGCGACAGGCAGTTCGAGGTCGTCGGTGAGGCCGCCACGGCGGCAGAGGGTGTACGTCAGGCCGGCGCTCTGCAGCCGGACGTGGTGATCATGGATCTGCGCCTGCCCGACGGCAGTGGCCTGGAGGCCACCCGCGCGCTGCGCAAGTCCAGCGCGTCCATGGGCATCGTGGTGCTGACCATGTACGCAGGCGACGACCAGCTCTTCGGCGCCCTGGAGGCCGGTGCGAGCGCCTTCGTACCGAAGACCGCCCCGGCCGACGAGGTGGTGGCCGCCGCCCGGCACGCCGCCTCCTCCCCCAGCGCGTTCACGGCCGCCGACCTGGCCGAGGCGATGAAGCGTCGCCTCGCCCCGTCCGGTCCGCAGCTCTCCCCCCGGGAGGGGCAGGTGCTGCGGCTGCTCGCCGACGGCATGAGCGTGGCGGGCATCGCCAAGCAGCTGTTCGTCAGCGAGTCCACGGCCAAGACCCACATCTCCAAGCTCTACGAGAAGCTCGGAGCGGCCAACCGGGCTCAGGCGCTGATGACGGCGCTGCGGCTCGGCCTTCTCGAAGCGCCGGACGCCCCGAAGTTCTGACCAGCCCCCGCTCGTCGAGCGGGACACCGCGACCGAAGTCCGCGCCAGCCTCACCGCCGGCGCGGACTTTCGCATATCGACCGACGTCGGCGGGAGACCTGGCGGCAGGCTATGGTCTGGCGGGCGTGTCGGGGGCACAATACCCGCGCGGGCGACGACGCCCACGACGCCGACTCGGAAGGGGTGAGCGCATGCAGCGGCCGGACTGGGCGCCCGACACCATCGACATCGAGCGCCCGAGCGTCGCGCGGATGTACGACTACTATCTCGGCGGCTCGCACAACTTCGCGGCCGACCGGGCCGCGGCGCAGGCGATGGTGGCCGCGGTGCCGGAGGCGCCGCTGATGGCTCAGGCCAACCGCGCGTTCCTGCGCCGGGCGGTGCACCACCTGGCCGAGGCCGGGATCCGGCAGTTCCTGGACATCGGCTCGGGCATCCCCACTGTCGGCAACGTGCACGAGATCGCCCAGCGGATCGACCCGGCGTCGCGGGTGGTCTATGTGGACGTCGACCCGGTGGCGGTGGCGCACAGCCGGGAGATCCTGTCCGGCAACGACCGGGCCGTGGTCGTCCAGGAGGACCTGCGGCACCCGGAGGCCATCCTGGGCCACCCGGACGTGCGCAAGCTGCTCGACCTGAGCCAGCCGGTGGCGGTGATGATCGTGGCGGTGCTGCACTTCGTCCCCGACGACGACCGGCCTGCGGAGCTGCTGGCGACCCTGCGCGACGCCCTGGCCCCCGGCAGCTACCTGGTGTTGTCGCAGGCCAGCGACGACGGGCACAGAGCCGACGAGCGGGCCGAGGCGGAACGCGTCTACAGGCGCACCGACAGTCCCCTCTGGGTCCGCAGCCGGGCCGAGCTGACCGCGTTGTTCGACGGGTTCGAGCTGCTCGACCCGGGTGTGGTGTGGGTGCCGCAGTGGCGACCGGACACTCCGGACAGCGCGGAGGACGCCGAGCGCGCGGTCTTCATGGGCGGCGTCGGGCGACTCGGTGGCTGAATCGCCCGAGGCGGCGTCCCGTCCGAGCACGTTCGCGCGGGCCTGGGCGAAAGCCGTCTCCGGCACCAGCTACCTGCCGATGACGCAGGCGCAGCTCGAGGCGCTGCTGCACCGGCTCACCGGCCAGTTGGCAGGCGCGCTGCTCGCCGAGCCGTTCGACCTGCGCGCCGGGCACCGGGTGGGCGCCGAGCTGGTCGCCGCGCACATCGCCTCGGCGGAGGGGTTGGGCCGGACCGTCGAGGTGATCCAGCTCCGGCTGGTCCGCGACCTGGGCCTGGTGGCCGATGACGTCGAGGACCGGATGGCCCGGCTGCTGGCCGCCGTGGCGACGGGTTACGCCCGCGCACTTCGCGACCGGACGCTCGACGAGCAGGAGTCGATCCGTCGGGCCGCCATGATGGCGCGTACGCAGGCGGAGCGGGCCCTGCGGGCCAGCGAGGCGCGGTTCCGGCACCAGGCGACGCACGACCCGCTCACCGGCCTGCCCAACCGGACGCTGTTCACCGAGCGGCTGGCCGCCGCCCTCAACGAGCCGGGTCGGGGCGCGCAGCGGGTCGGGGTGTGCTTCCTCGACCTGGACCGGTTCAAGGTCGTCAACGACACGCTGGGCCACCAGGTGGGCGACCGACTGTTGACGATGGTGGCCGAGCGGCTCTGCCAGGACCTGGGCGAGCACCTGGTGGCCCGGCTGGGCGGCGACGAGTTCGTCATCCTTGTCGAACGGACCGGCGGCACCGACGACATGGTGAAGGTGGCCGAGACGGCGCTGGCCGCGGTGCGAACCCCGGCGCTCGTGGACGGGCACGAGTTGCAGGTCTCGGCGAGCATCGGCATCGTCGAGAGGCAGGTGGCCGGCGCCAATCCCACTGATCTGATGCGGGCGGCCGACGCGACCCTGCACTGGGCGAAGTCGGCCGGCGGGGACCGTTGGGCGCTCTACGACGCCGAACGCAGCCGGCGGGAGCTGGCCCGGTACGCGCTCTCCGCGGCGATTCCCGCCGCTCTGGAGCGGGGCGAGTTCTATCTCGACTACCAGCCGCTGACGTCGCTGCGCGACGGCCGGCTGCTGGGTGTGGAGGCGCTGGTGCGGTGGCGCCATCCGGAGCTGGGTGTGCTGCGTCCGGACAGCTTCATCGGGCTGGCGGAGGAGACCGGCCTGATCGTGCAGTTGGGCGGGTGGGTGCTGGCCGAGGCGTGCCGGGAGGCGGAGGCGTGGTCGGCCGGCGGGGTCCAGGCGCCGTTCGTGAGCGTCAACCTGGCAGTTCGGCAGGTGCACCGGCCCGGTCTCGTGCAGGACGTGCTCGCCCTGCTGCGGCAGACCGGGTTGCCACCGGAACGGCTCCAGCTGGAGATCACCGAGAGCACGATGATGAGCACCGCCGAGGAGCCGGTACGCGCCCTGCGGGTGCTCGCCGACCTCGGTGTGCGGATCGCCATCGACGACTTCGGCACCGGCTACAGCAATCTGGCGTACCTGCGGGACCTTCCGGTGACCGAGTTGAAGGTGGCCGGGGAGTTCGTGGCCGGGCTGCGGTCCCCGGCGGTCGGGCGTACCGACGAGCGGATCCTGGCCTCGCTCGTGTCGTTGGCGCACGCCCTGGATCTGACGGTGACGGCCGAGGGTGTGGAGACCGCCGGGCAGGCCGAACGGCTGCGGGCGATCGGCTGCGACGCCGCCCAGGGCTGGCACTTCGGCAGGCCGGCGCCGGCCGACCGGATCCTGGCCCGCATCCGCTGATCGGCACCGGGAAGGGCGGGGAGTAGACACCGTCTACGCCATCCTGGTAGACACTGTCTATGAACGACGGGGACGCGGGCGTCCGGGCCCGACTGGTCGCCGCCGGGGTGGACCTGGTGCTCCGCGAGGGCCAGTCGGCCGTGTCGCTGCGGGAGATCGCCCGCCGGGCCGGCGTCTCCCACGGCGCGCCGCGACGATACTTCCCCACCCACGTCGACCTGCTCTCCGCCATCGCCCGCGAGGGCTTCGCCGACCTCACCACACGGGTCCGGAAGACGATGCGCGACGCCGACCCGGACCCGCGTACCCAACTGACCGCGCTGGCCCGGACGTACCTGGACTTCGCGGCCGCGCATCGCGGCATGTTCGAGCTGATGTTCCGGCACGACCTGCTGGACAGCGGCCGGCTGCGGCTGCGCGAGACGAGCCTGCCGCTGTTCGCCGTCCTGGCCGACCTGGTGGCCCAGGTACGCCGGCCCGACGACGTCCCCGCCTCGGTGCTGGCCGGCGCGCTCTGGGCCAACCTGCACGGCATCGCCCAACTCTGGGCCTGGGGCAGCCTGCCGCTGGCCACCGGCGTCACCGACGACGACGCCCTGCTGCGCGCCACGCTCGACGCCCACCTCGGCCCCGCCCCGCACTGAACCGGAGGACACGTGCCCCTGCTGTACGACCTCAGCAAACTGACAGTCGGCACCGTCCTGCGGGCGGGCTGGCGGCCCCGCGTGGAAGGGCTGGAGCATCTGCCGCGACGCGGCGGCGCGATCCTCGCGGGCAACCACCTGTCCGTCGCCGACGAGGTGTTCCTCGCCTGCCTGACACCGCGACACGTCACCTTCTGGGCCAAGTCCGAGTACTTCACCGCGCGGGGACCGGGCGGCTGGGTCAGCCGGGGGATCGTCGCCGGCATGGGCGCGATCCGGGTCGAGCGCGCCGGCGGACGGGCCGCCCTCACGGCCCTCGACGCCGCCGGTCCGGTGCTGCGCGGCGGCGGTCTGGTCGCCATCTACCCGGAGGGCACCCGCTCCCCCGACGGCCGCCTCTACCGGGGCCGCACCGGCATGACCAGGCTGGCCCGCGACGCCGGGGTGCCGATCGTCCCGGTGGGCGTTCTCGGCACCGCCGAGGTGCTGCCCGTCGACGCGCGACTGCCCCGCCGGCACCCGGTCACCCTGCGGTTCGGTCCGCCGATCCCCGTCGCCGGTCGGATCAACGGGCCACGCGACATCCGGGTCGTCACCGACGAGGTCATGGCCGCGATCCAACGGCTGACCGGCCAGGAGTACGTGCCGCGCTACGCGCCACCCCGGGCGGGCACCACCTGAGCGGGACAGGTGGTCAGCCGGCGAGCAGCTCCGCCATCCGCTGCGCCTGCGTCTCCCAGCGCCACTCCCGCTCCACCCAGGCCCGGCCCGCCGCACCCAGCTGACGGGCCAGGTCCCGGTCGGCGAGCAGCCGGGCGACCCGGTCGGCGAGCTGGGCGACGTCCCGCCCACCGACCACGTAACCGGTCTCGCCCTCGCGGACCGCGTCCGGCGCGCCCCCGGAGTCGCCGGCCACCACCGGAAGACCCGTGGCGGACGCCTCCAGGTAGACGATGCCCAGCCCCTCCACGTCGAGGCCGCGGTTACGGGTGCGGCACGGCATGGCGTACACGTCGCCTGCCGCGTAGTGTGCCGGCAACTCCGCCGACGGCACCGAGCCGGTGAAGACCACGTCGCGTTCCACGTCGGTCTGCCGGGCCAGTTTCTCCAACGTTGCCCGGTACGGGCCACCGCCGACGATCAGCAGCGCCGCGTCGGGCACCCGGCGGCGGATCTCCGGAAGCGCCCGGATCAGCATGTCCTGTCCCTTGCGGGGCACCAACCGGGACACGCAGACCACCACCGGCCGGTCGGTGAGCCCCAGCCGGGCCCGGACCTGTTCACCGTCCACAGTGGGGTGGTAGGTGTCCACATCCACCCCCGGTGCCAGGCGGCGCAGCTCGGTCACCCCGTCCAGCACGCGGGCGAGCCGGGTACGGGTGTACTCACCCAGGTACGTCGTGACGTCCACACCCCTACCGATGCGGCGCAGCGCCGGCCGGGCCGCCGGCACTGCCGCCCAGCCGACCTCGTGACCGTGGGTCTGCGCCACCACCCGGCGTACGCCCGCCCGCCGGCGCAGACCCGCGGCGAGCAGCCCCAGTGGTGCCGCCGCGCCGAACCACACCGTGTCGCAGTCGTACGCGCGGGCCAGCCGGGCCGCCCGGCGGGCGATCAGCGGGGTCGGCAGCAGGACCCGGGTGCGTTCCCGGATCACCTCGAACGGCTGGTCGGCGTCGAACTTCGCGGCACCCCGCCAGCTCGACGCGTACACGACAACCGAACCGGCCGGCTGGCGCAGGGCGAGGTTGTGCACGAAGGACTGGATGCCCCCGGGGCGGGGCGGGAAGTCGTTGGTGATCAGCAGCGTACGGCTCATCGGCCAGCCTCCCGGGCGTACGCGCGGGCGGCGGCCATCCGCTCCACGGTGGACGGATGCGAGGCGGAGTAGAGGTATTCCCAGCGCGGCGGGTCGGGGTCACCCAGGTTGACCGAGCCGAGCCGCCGCTGCATCGACTCGAAGGCCACCGGGTCGCCGGTGAGCGCGAGCGCGTGCGCATCGGCGCGCGCCTCCACCCGGCGCGACATCAGCGCCTGCACCGGCGCGGCGACCAGCCCGGCCACCGTGACGAGGGCGAGCAGCAGCGGGAACGCGCGTGGGTGGGCCACCGAGTCGACGCCGGCCAGCCGCAGCAGCGGCCCCCACGAGCCGAGCAGGTAGAGCGCCACCACCGCCGCGGCGGCGCCCAGCGCCCCGGTGAGCGTGCCGACGGCCACGTCGGAATCCTTCGCGTGCCCCAGCTCGTGCGCCACCACGGCTGTCACCTCGGCCGGGGTCCCCTCGGTCAGCAGCGTGTCGTAGACGACCACCCGCCGGGTCGGGCCGAGACCGGAGACGTACGCGTTCACCGCCCTGGTGCGGCGGGAGGCGTCGGCGACGAGCACGTCGCGCACCGGCACCCCGTCGCGCGCGGCCATGCTTATCAGCTCGGTGCGCAGCGGACCCTGCTCCATCGGCGTGAACCTGTTGAACACCGGCTCCACGAGCACCGGCAGCACGAACGACAGCAGCACCACGAGGAGGGCGGCGCCCGCCGCGCCGAACGCCCACCACCAGCGCGGCGCGAGCCGGATGACCGCGTAGAAGCCGAACAACGCCACCGCGCCGATCACCGCGCTCACCGCGTACGACTTGAGCAGGTCGACGGCCCAGCCGCTCCAGCCGTTGGTGCTCAGCCCGTAGCGGGTGAGGACGCTCTGCCGCCAGGCGGCGAACGGGAGGGTGACCAGGTCGGCGACGAGCACCACGGCCAGCCCGCCGAGCACGGCCTGCGCGGCCCAGTGCCCGCCGAAGGGTCGGCCCACCAGCTCGACCAGGCGGCTGCCCAGCGGGGTGAGCCCGAGCGCGAACGCGATCAGCAGGCCGACGGCGAGCGCGGTGTAGGCGCCGGGGCGCAGCGCCGAGCGGAACTCCCGCCCCCTGGCCACCTGCTCGGCGGGCAGGTCACGCAGCGCGGCGAGCTGGTCGGCCCGGGGCGCGGGTGGCCGATGCCACGGGATGAGCAGCGCGGCGACCACCACCAGCGCGACGGTCAACCCGGCCAGGGTCAGCACCGCCCAGCCGCGCGGGGTCACGCGGACACCGCCGCACCACGGGGCGGCACGCTGTCGCCCGGGACCGGCACGCCACGCCGGGCGGACAGGCCCTCGACCGTCGCGGTGCCGCCGAGCGTGTGCCCGACGGTCCTGCCGTCGTCGCGTCGTACCCCGCTCATGCCGCCGCTCCTCCCGCCGTGACCGCCCATCCTATGGCCCGCGGAGGGGTCGCTCCCGGCGCGGTGCCGCGCTCAGGCGACCCGGCGGGTGGCGGGACGGCCGGCGTCGCCGGGACGGTGGGGCGCGGCCAGCACCTCGACGTCGAGGCCGGCCCGGGCGAGCACCTCGATCGCCTGGACCTCGGCGGCGACCAGCCCGGCCGCCGGGGACGTCTCGTCGAACAGGGCGGCCAGCAGGCAGTCGGAACAACCGTCACCCCGCTTGGCGCACCCGTCGCAGTCGATGAGCATCAGGCCTCCTGATCGTTCGCGGCGCACGGCCGACGCCCTGTCGTCGTCACCCAAGCACCGTCGGTGACATCGACGCTAACCGCCGGGTACGACAGAAACCCCGCCCGAACGGCCGTTGCGGGCGAGATCCACCTCAGTTCAGCGATAACGGGGTAACCCGACCGCCCGCACACCGCCACGTCGCCGAGCCGGGTGTCGGTCACGCGGCAACTCCGTTTGGCGCGACGGCCAGCCGGGCAGAGCACGACGATGAGCAGCGTCGATGCCGCGTCCGTCGTGGACTTCCACTGCTCGCCCGCCCGACGCCGGACGACCGTCGCCGTCGTCACGGTGGGCGCGGCAGCGCTCCTCGCCGGGTACGCGGCGGCGTTCGACGAGCCGTGGTGGCACGCGCTGCTGCGGTTCGGCGGGATCGGCCTCGTCAGCGCGGCGGTGATGCGCTGGCAGCTGCGCCGTCAGCCCCGACTCCCCCTGCGGTTGACCGAGGAGTCGCTGCGCCTGACCGGGCCGGACGGAACCGCGCTCACCATCGACTGGACGAACGTGGCGAGCGCCCAGGTTCGCGGCGCCCTGGACCCACGACTCGTGGTCAGACCCCGCGACCCCGGGCAGACCCGACCCCCGATGCGGCCCGGCCAGTGGTCGACACCCGGGCGCGGACCGTACGAGCTGGTCGTCCCGCTCACCTGGATGACCCCGGACCGCCACGTCCTGCGCCGCGAGCTGGCCCGGCGGCTACCACCCACCTGACGAACCCGCCAGCCCCGGCGTCAGCCCTGGGCGTCCAGGTCACGCAGGGCGTAGCGGAGGTGCTGCCACTCCTCGTTGAGGATCACGTGGACGCACTTCAGGGCGGACACGTGCTGCTCCGGCGACCAGACACTCGGGCGCTCCTCGGCCAGCAGCTCAGGTGTGGCGGTCGCGAGGAAGTCACGCACCATGGCCTGCCGCTGCGCCCGGACCTCGAGGACCTCGTCGAAGGTCGGCTGCCCGGGGGCGAACACCGACATGTCGAAGCCGTCCGTCTCGTACTCGGCGTGCGACTGACCGAGCGGATGGAACGGCTGCGGCAGGCGCAGGATCGCCTTGCCCAGCCACGCGTCGGTGGCGAACACCAGGTGGCGCAGCGTCTGCGCGAACGACCACTCGCCACCGATCTGGACATCGGCGGCGCCCTCGGGCAGGACGCGGACCCGATCCACGGCCGCCGCCCAGGCTCGCTCGGTGGCCGCCCACGCCGCGCGCAGGTCGGCCGGGTCGGTGGCCCGCCTCAACTCTCGGCCGGGGAACCGCCGGTTGAGCTCGGCCTCGACGAACGGCACGACGTCGATGCCGTTGACCACGAGCGTCGAGCCGGCCAACCAGGGCGCGTCGATGTCCAGACCGGCCACCTCCACGCCGCGCATCACCGCACCGGCGAGCGTCGACCTGGTGAAACGCGCACCGCGTAGATCCTGGTCGACGAAGACCGCGACGTCGTCCTGACCCATCGTGACTCCCCTCCTCGACGGTGCGGCGATGCTAGCGCCCCGGACCGACACGCGGGGGGCCGGCGGGCACGCACGATTTGGCCGGGTCAGGGCGGGCAGCGGGCGCGGTCAGGAGCGGGCGAGGCGCCGCAGCAGCGAGTCCGCGCCCAACGGGTACGCCCCGTGCCGGCGCACCCCGTCGGCGACCTCGCGGTCGGAGGAGACCACCACCACCGGACGGCCGGCCGGCTCGGCGCGGACCAGCCGCCGGATCAGCTCGTCGGCGGTCTCGCCCTTGCGGGAGAAGAGCACCCGTACGCCGCGCGGCGCGGGTGGCAGCCCGTGCATCCGCTCGGCGCCGTCGAAGACGACTGTGACCTCGTCGCCGGTCTGCGCGGCGATCCCGCCCAGGCCGGTGATCAGACGCTTGCGCTGCTGTTCCAGGGACATCTCACCGAAGCCCCGCTTGGTGACGTTGTAGCCGTCCACCACGAGGTGCGCCCGGGGCAGCGCGAGCAGCTGATCGAGCCGGGCCGGGTCGTCGGTGTCCCGGGCACGGGCGGCGGGGCTGGCCGGGGCGCTGCCCGGCTGCTCGGCGAACGCGTCGGCCACGAAATCGGCGGGGAGCTTGTCGACCGGGTCGAGCGCCAGCTCGCGGCGCAGACCGACGGCCGCCTGGCCGATGGTCTCCAGCAGCAGCCAGAGCCGGGCGTCGTCGACCGAACGGGCCTCCTTGGCACTGGCCCGGGCCACCCCTGCGGCGGCCTCCGCCTCGGCCAGTCGAGCCCGGGCGCGGCGCAGCTCGGCGTCCACGTCGGCGCTGGCGCGGGCCGCCCGGCCGCGTTCGGTGGCCAGCAACTCGGTGGCCTTGCGCTCGCGGGCCTGGGTCTCGCGCAGGGTGCGGGCCACCTGCCGGGACTCCTCGCGGAGCTGACCCAGCTCCTCCCGGACGCGGGCCAGCTCGTCGCGCAGCTTCTCTGCCTCGACCCGGGCCACCGCCCGGTCGTGCTCGGCGCGGGTGGCCCGCTGCTCGGCCTCGCGGACCAGCTCGGCGACGACCGCGCTGTCCGCCTCGGCGCGCACGGCCGCGCCGCTGGCGTCGATCAGCTCCCGCCAGCCGCGCGGACGGGCCAGGTAGGCCAGGGCGGCGACCTCGACCGGGTCGGCGGCGGCGGGCGCGGTGCCCTCGACGACTGCCGCGCCGAGGTCACCGGCGTCGGCCAGCACGCGGGCGGTGACCCGCTGCCGGAACAGGGGGTCGGCGGTGAGCTGGGCGGCGATGGCAGGCGCGCCGAGCCGGGCCCGCCGGTTCGGGGCGAACTTGGCCACCCGGCGCAGCGGCACCGGCACCTCGTCGGCGGGCAGGGTGGGCAGCACCGCCGCGGTGAGCGTCACGATCCGCTGGCGCACCGCCTCGGGCAGTGTCGGCTCGGGCTCGACGCCCGCACCGTCGTCAGGTGTCCTGGGGGCGGATGCGCCCGATGGGTCCGTGACTACGTTGTCGTCCGGGTTGCCCGCACCGTGGCGCGCGACCGGATCCTCCTGCGGGAGGTGGTCGTCGTACGGCTCGGTGAGGGGCATGTGGCAAGTCTCCCACCGCGACCGGGCCCACCGCCCGGTGAGTGAGCCGATCTCTCATCCTACCCCCATGGTGACTGGTGGGGACGT
Organism: Micromonospora sp. NPDC000663; assembly: GCF_042898105.1. NCBI lineage: Bacteria > Bacillati > Actinomycetota > Actinomycetes > Micromonosporales > Micromonosporaceae > Micromonospora > Micromonospora sp. NPDC000663. The sequence continues at coordinate 289,650 of NZ_JBIAYR010000005.1, read as the reverse complement.
TGCGACAGGAGTGTCGGACCGTGGCGCTAGCGTGCCGCCGATGGCACAGGCGGAGTACGTCCAGGAGTCACTTGCCGGTCTCGACCCGGTGACGGGCGGGGTGGACCCGGCGCTGCCGCTCTACGCGACCACCTTCGTGGTGGTCGACCTGGAGACCACCGGCGGCGCGCCGGACGGCGGCGGCATCACCGAGATCGGCGCGGTCAAGGTGCGCGGCGGCGAACAGTTGGGCGTGCTGGCCACCCTGGTCAACCCCGGGCAGCCGATCCCCCCGTTCATCACCGTGCTGACCGGGATCACCCAGGCCATGCTGCTGCCCGCCCCGCCTATCGAGCAGGTGCTGCCGAGCTTCCTGGAGTTCATCAGCGACGCCGTGCTGGTGGCCCACAACGCCCCGTACGACGTGGGGTTCCTCAAGGCGGCCTGCGCCAAGCACGGTTACCGCTGGCCCAACCCCCGGGTGCTGGACACCGCGGCGCTGGCCCGCCGGGTGCTGACCCGCGACGAGGTGCCTAACCGCAAGCTCGGCACCCTCGCCGCGTACTTCCGCACCGCCACGCAACCCACCCACCGCGCGCTCGACGACGCGAAGGCCACCGTCGACGTGCTGCACGGGCTGATCGGCCGGCTCGGTGGGCACCGGGTGGACACGATCGGCGACGCCATCGAGTTCGCCCGGGCGGTCACCCCGACCCAGCGCCGCAAACGACACCTGGCCGAAGGGCTGCCCAAGGTCCCGGGCGTCTACATCTTCCGGGCCGCCGACGACCGCCCGCTCTACGTGGGCACCTCCGTCGACATCGCCACCCGGGTGCGCAGCTACTTCACCGCCGGCGAGAAGCGCGCCCGGATCTCCGAGATGCTGGCGGCGGCCGAGCGGGTCGAGGCAGTGGAGTGCGCCCACTCGCTGGAGGCGGAGGTCCGCGAGCTGCGCCTGATCGCCGCGCACGCCCCGCCGTACAACAGGCGGTCGAAGTACCCGGAGCGGATGGTCTGGCTCAAGCTCACCGACGGTCCGTACCCCCGGCTGTCGATCGTCCGCGACCTGGCCCCCACCGACACCGCGTACCTCGGGCCGTTCACCTCCCGGCGGGCCGCGGAGCTGGCCGCCGCCGGCTTCCACGACGCGGTGCCGCTGCGCCAGTGCACGCACCGGCTCTCGCTGCGCACCGTCACGCCGGCCTGCGCGCTGGCCGAGCTGGGTCGCTGCGCGGCGCCCTGCGAGCACCGGATCACCCCCGAGGAGTACGACGACAGGGCCGTCCTGCCGTTCCGCACCGCCACCGCGAGCGACCCGCAGCGGGTGGTGGACGCGCTGCTGGCCCGGATCGACGTGCTCTCGGGCGACCAGCGCTACGAGGAGGCCGCCGTGGTGCGGTCCCGGCTGGCCGCGGTGCTGCGCGCCACCGTGCGGATGCAGCGACTGGCCGCGCTGACCGGGATCGTCGAGCTGGCGGCGGCCCGCCCGGCGGCCAGGGGTGGCTGGGAGCTGGCGCTGATCCGCCACGGCCGGCTGGCCGGCGCGGGGGTGTCCCCGCCCGGCGTCCACCCGCGACCCACCCTGACCGCCATCCGGGCCACCGCCGAGACGGTGGCGGGCGGGCACGGGCCGGTGCCGGCGGCCACGGCCGAGGAGTCCGAGCGCATCCTGTCCTGGTTGGAACGACCGGAGACGCGGCTGGTGGAGATGTCGTCCGGTTGGTCGTCGCCGGTGGGTGGCGCGGGGCGCTTCCGTGACCTGCTGGCGAAGGCCGAGAACGCTCCGTCCCACCAACTCTCGACCGAACGCTCATGACCAAGTGACCGATCGGACTACGTCGACTCGCTTAGGCTGTTGGAGAAGTGCAGTCCTGCCCGATTCGTGGGCCTGCTCCCGGCCGTCGGTCTCCGGCGTCGTGGAGCCGGGGTGAGGAGGTGTCCCTCGTGGACGTCGACGCCGGACACGGCGCCGCCCTGGGGGGCGCCCTTCCGACCCAGCCGGGTGAGCTGCCGCTCGCCCGCCGGCTGCGGTCACTGCTCACCTGGCCGACAACCGACTCCGACCCGGTCACGCAGCTGGTCCGCACCCACCGGGGCATCCACGCCGGCACCGACCCCGCGGTGCTGCGCCGGGCGTACACCATCGCGGAGAACATGCACCGCGGGCAGTTCCGCAAGAGCGGCGAGCCGTACATCACCCACCCCCTCGCGGTGGCCCAGATCTGCGCGGAACTGGGGATGGACACCACCACCCTGGTCGCGGCGCTGCTGCACGACACGGTGGAGGACACCCGCTACACGCTCCAGGCGCTCTCGGAGGACTTCGGCGGCGAGGTGGCCCACCTGGTCGACGGGGTGACCAAGTTCGACAAGGCGTTCTACGGCAAGGCCGCCGAGGCGGAGACGGTCCGCAAGATGATCGTCGCGGCCGCCAAGGACGTCCGGGTGCTGATCATCAAGCTGGCCGACCGGCTGCACAACATGCGCACCCTCGGGGTGCGCTCCGCGTCGTCGCGGGAGCGGATCGCCCGCAAGACGCAGGAGGTGCTGGTCCCGCTCTGTGACCGGCTGGGCATCCAGACCCTCAAGCGCGAGCTGGACGACGTGGTGCTGCTGCACCTGGAGCCCGACGAGCACGCCCGGCTGGCCCGGCACGTGCACGACCGGCCGGGCTGGGACGCGTACCTGGACTCGGTGGTCGCCCGGGCCAGGGTGGCCCTGAAGCGCAGCCGGGTCGACGCCGAGGTGAGCCCCCGCCCCCGGCACCTCTACTCGATCTGGAAGGACACAATCGCCGGCGGCCACACCGCTCCGTACGATCTGCCGCGCATCGTGGTGGTCGTCGACGGCCCGGCCACCGACTGTTACGCCGCCCTGGGCGCGATCCACGGCACGTGGCGGCCCGTCCCCGGCCGCTTCAAGGACTTCATCGCCTCACCGAAGAACAACCTCTACCGCTCGCTGCACACAAGCGTCTGCGGCCCGCAGGACCGCACCGTGGAGGTGCTGATCCGCACCGAGGAGATGCACCGCTCGGCCGAGTACGGCATCGCCGCCGACTTCCGCTTCCCGCGTTCGGGCAGCAGCAGCGCATCGGCCCGCGCCGAACAGCTGGACTGGCTGCGCCGGGTGCTCGACTGGGAGCCGGAGGCCGCCGACCCGGCGCAGTTCTACGAGTCGCTGCGCTGCGACCTGGCCGAGGGGCAGATCCAGGTCTTCGCCGACGGGCGGCAGGTGGTGCTGCCGGCCGGCGCCACGCCCGTCGACCTCGCGTACGAGCTGGGCAACGAGCGTGGCGACCACTGCCTCGCCGCCCGGATCAACGGCCGGTTGGCGCCGCTGAGCTCGGAGCTGGACGAGGGCGACGTGGTGGAGATCTTCACCGAGAACGACGGCGACAACGGTTTCGAGGCGGGCGTGGCGCCGCGCGGCCCACGCCGGGAGTGGCTCGGCTTCGTCAAGTCGCCGCACGCGCAGATGCAGATCAACAGGTGGTTCGCCGAGCACACCGAGCCGGGCATCACGATCAGCGACAAGGTGCGGCTCGGACGGGCCACCATCGGGCTGGCCCTGCGCCAGCACAACCGGGGCCTGGCCAGTGACCTGCCGCTGCTGCGCCTCTCCGAGGAGTTGGGCTACCCCGACCTGGAGACGCTGCTCGTCGCGGTCTTCGACCGGGTGATCGAACCAGACACCGTGGTACGCCAGCTCATCGACCTGGTCGACCATCGGCAGTGACCGGGCCGGCCCCAGCACGTCCGAAGGACATTCGTGACCACTAGCCTGGAGTCATGATCCCCCGCTCCCGCGCCACCGGTCGGGCCATCTTCTACCAGGCCTTCTACCGGCTGCCTCTGCCGGTACGTCGGCGCCTGGTCAAGCTGGCCGTACCCAAGTACATCGTCGGCGCGGTCACCCTGGTCCGCGATTCCGAGGCGACGGGCGCGGGCCGGCTGCTGATGCTGCGCCAACCGCCCGGCAAGGGTTGGTCGCTCCCCGCCGGCCTGCTGAACAGGGGCGAGGCGCCGGTGGTGGGCGCGGCCCGGGAGCTGTTCGAGGAGTCCGGCATCCGGCTTGCCCCGTCCCGGCTGCGCCCCGCCGTACCGAACGCGATAGTGCACGCCAAGGGCTGGGTGGACGTGGTCTTCGAGGCGGAGGTGCCGGCGTCCAGCACCGAGCTGGTGGTCGACGGCGCGGAGGTCTTCGAGGCGGCCTGGCATCCGCTGGACGACCTGCCCAAGCTGAGCTGGTCGACCGCCCGGCTGCTCGCCTACTACGACATCGGGCCGCTGGCCGGGCAGTTTCCGCCACCGGTGCCCGACACCACGCCATGACCGGGGCGGGCCTGCCGGAGGACCTGTGCGCGGTGGTGCTCGCCGCCGGCGAGGGCACCCGGCTACGTCCGCTCACCGAACGGGTCCCCAAGGCGCTGTGCCCGGTGGGCAACGTGCCGCTGCTGGACCGGGCGCTGGCCCGGCTGACCGGGCTCGGCCTGGCCGGGCCGGGCCGCGTCGCGGTGAACGCGTGCTATCTCGCCGACCAGGTGGTCACCCACGTCGGGGACCGCGCCCACCTGTCGGTGGAGCCCGGTGAACCGCTGGGCACGGCGGGCGGGGTGGCCAACCTGCTGGACTGGATCGACGGCCGGCCGGTGCTGGTGGGCAACGCCGACGCGTACCTCGCCGACCCGGCCGCTCCCCCGGGCCCCGACGTGGCCGCGTTGGTCGACGGGTGGGACGGACGCACCGTACGCCTGCTCGGCCAGCCCGCCGCGGACCCGACGGCGCCGGGCACCTTCGACGGGCACTGCTTCACCGGGTTCTCGTTGCTGCCCTGGCGGCTGGTCCGCGACCTGCCGGTGGTCTTCTCCGACCTGGTCCGCGTGCTCTGGCGGCCCGCCGAGGCGGCCGGCGAGCTGGAGGTGGTGCCCTACCCGGGCACCTTCTTCGACACCGGCACCCCGGCCGACTACCTGGCGGCCAACCTGCACGCCGCCGAGGGCGGGGTCCTGGTCGACCCGTCGGCGACGGTGACCGGTCGGTGCGTGGAGTCGGTCGTCGGCGCCGGCGCGCGGGTGGACGGCGACGTGTGCCGCACCGTCGTGTGGCCGGGAGCCGTCGTCCGGGCCGGGGAACGGCTGCACGACGTGATCCGGTTCGGGGACCGTCGCACCGTGCCCGCCGCCCGGGGCTGAGCCGCGACGGCTCCCGGCTCCGGGGGCGACCGGGAACATCTAGCATGGGCGACGACGCCGACGAACGGAGAAATGCCCCGTGATCACCGCGATCGTGCTGATCGACTGCGCCACCGACGCGATTCCCGAGGTGGCGGAGACCCTGGCCAACCTTCCCGGCGTCAGCGAGGTCTACTCGGTGGCCGGGCACGTCGACCTCATCGCCATCGTCCGGGTCCGCGAGTTCGACCAGATCGCCCAGGTCATCGCGGGCAGCATCTCGAAGGTGCCGGGCGTGCTGAACACCGAGTCGCACATCGCGTTCCGGGCGTACTCCCAGCACGACCTGGAGGAAGCGTTCGCGATCGGCCTCGCCGGCACGGACTGACCACCGCCTGACGCACGGCGGCCGGTCCACCCCGCGCGGGGTGGACCGGCCGTCTGCTTGCCGCTACGTCAGCTCTCGCTGGGAGCCGGCGTCTCGGTGGTGCCGCCGCCCGGAGCCGGCGACTCGGTGGTGCCGCCCGGAGCCGGCGACTCGGTGCCCGTACCACCCGGAGCCGGCGACTCAGTGCCGGTGCCACCCGGGCTGGGCGTACCGCTGGCGCTGGTCTGCGGGACCGGGATGCCGAGCTGGTTGGCGAGCTGCACCAGCTCGTCGTAGTGCGCCTGGAGCGTCGGCAGGGCGGTCTGGGCCAGCTGGACCACCGACTGCTCGGAGCCCTGCGAGATCTCCGTCTGGGTGGCCTGGATGGCCTGGACGTGGCCGGCCAGCTCACTTGTCACCCAGAGCCTGTCGAACTCCGCGCCGCTGGCGTTGTTCAGCTTGTCGAGGACCGCCTGCTGATCGGCGCTGGGCTCGTTCGGCAGTTCCACGTTCAGCTGGGACGCGGTCTGCTGCACCGTCTGGTCCAGCTGGGTGTGGTCGGTCTTCAACATCGCACCGAGGTCCTTGACCCCCTGGTTCTGGCCCTTCTGCTGGGCGAGGTCACCAGCGGTGATCTCGAACAGGTTCACCTGGTGCACCGCCTGCAGATACTGGGTGTCCTGCGTTGACGGCTGTGCCGCGGCCTGCGCGGCCGCGGCCGGCGCGACGCCGACCAGTACCAGCGCGGCCAACAGGCCGAGGCGTTTGATACCCAACATGTTCCCCCCCTTGAGACGTTGGACCGCACGGATACCCGGCTCACCGGGGTTATTCCTGCGATCCCCCGACGCGCGGGGTCGACCGGTCCTGCCGTGGCCGTCCGACTCCTGGTCGGATGGGCGGTGGACGCGGACACGACGGGGCGCCCGCCGGAATTCCGACGGGCGCCCCGTAACCGTGCGATCAGGCGATCAGCGTCGGCTCTCGCCGCTGCCGATCTCCTCGCGCTCGGGCCGGGCCTCGACCGGCGGGTGCCCCGGCGAGACAGGCGCCTCGACCGGCTTCTCGATCGGGTAGAAGAAGCCCCTGATGGCCGGGCCGAGTGCACCGAGCCGGTTCATCTTCTTGGGCACCACCCAGCCGACGTACTCCAGCTCACCGTGGCCGTCCGTGTGCCCATCGGACGCGCTGAGCGGCTGGTGCACCTCGACGAACCGGCCGTCCGGCAGGCGCCTGATGATGCCGGTCTCGACGCCGTGCGCGAGCACCTCCCGGTCGTGCTGCTGCAGACCGAGGCAGAGCCGGTAGGTGATGTAGTACGCGATCGGCGGGACCACGAGCAGGCCGATCCGGCCCGCCCAGGTCATCGCGTTCAGGCTGATCTGGAACTTGTCCGCGATCACGTCGTTGGCGCCGGAGAGCGTCAGGACGATGTAGAAGGCGACGGCCATGGCGCCGACGGCGGTACGGGCCGGAACGTCCCGGGGACGCTGGAGCAGGTTGTGGCTCTTGCGGTCCTTGAGCTGCCGGGCCTCCAGGAACGGGTACATCGTCGACAGGCCGACCAGGATGCCGGGCAGGACGACAGTCGGCCAGAACAGCGGCGGGATGACGTACCCGTCGCCGATCGGGATGTTGATCTCCCAGGCCGGCATGAGTCGGGTCGAGCCGTCGAGGAACATGACGTACCAGTCGGGCTGGCTGGCGGCCGAGACCACCCACGCCTCGTACGGGCCGAACAGCCAGATGGGGTTGATCTGGAACAGACCACCCATCAGCGCGATGACGCCGAAGACGACCATGAAGAAGCCGCCCTGCTTCAGCGCGTAGCGCGGGAACATCCGCTCGCCGACCACGTTGTTGTTGGTCCGGCCGGGGCCGGGCCACTGGGTGTGCTTCTGCTTGAAGACCAGCCCCAGGTGGACGCTGATCAGCGCGACGAGCAGACCCGGGATGAGCAGCACGTGGGCGATGAAGAACCGGCTGATGATGATCGTGCCCGGGAACTCGCCACCGAAGATCGACGAGGTGACCCAGGAGCCGATCACCGGGATGGACAGCATGATCGCCGAGGCGATCCGCAGGCCGGTGCCGGACAGGCCGTCGTCCGGCAGCGAGTAGCCGGTGAAGCCGGCCAGGAAGCCGACCCAGAACAGCAGCGAACCGATGATCCAGTTGGTCTCGCGCGGCTTGCGGAAGGCGCCGGTGAAGAACACCCGCAGCATGTGCACGACGATGGCGGCCATGAACAGCAGCGCCGCCCAGTGGTGCATCTGCCGCATCACCAGACCGCCGCGGACGTCGAACGAGATGTCCAGGCTGGAGGCGTACGCGGCGGACATCGGGGTGCCCTGCAACGGCGCGTAGCTGCCGTCGTAGACCACCTCGGTCATCGCCGGCTCGAAGAAGAAGGTGAGGAACACACCTGTCAGCAGCAGCACGACGAACGAGAACAGCGCGATCTCGCCGAGCAGGAAGGACCAGTGGTCCGGGAAGACCTTGTTCAGCAGCTTGCGCAGCGGCGTGGCCACCGCGAAGCGGTCGTCCACTCCCACCGCGGCCTTGCCCGGCGTGGCTGCCAGGTCAAACTTTCGACGCTTCATGGCCGCTCCCAGAAATCAGGCCCGACGGTCTCGGTGTAGTCGGACTTCGCCACGAAGAAGCCCTCGGAGTCGACCTCGATGGGCAACTGCGGCAGCCGCCGGCTGGCAGGGCCGAAAACGGGCTTGGCGTTGTCGGTGATCAGGAACTGGGACTGGTGGCACGGGCAGAGCAGACGGTTGGTCTGCTGCTCGTACAGGCTGGCCGGGCAACCGGCGTGCGTGCAGATCTTGGAGAACGCCGCGTAGTTGCCCCACATGTAGTCGCCGTGGCCGATCCGCTCGTTGGCCCGGCGCGACTCCTGCGCGTCGGAGTCCCGAAGGTGGATCAGGAGCGTCGGCGAGTCGGCGTGCCTGTTGCTCACGCCGTGGTCGATGCCGGGGAAGACGGTCAGCTGGCCGCCGGCACTGATGTCGGCCGGGCGGATCGGGCGACCGTCCTCACGGACCAGGCGGATCCGTTCGCCACCCTCGGCGGCGGCGAAGCCGGTGGTGAACATCTGGTTGTTCTTGTGCGGCTGCGAGATCAGACCGCCGACCAGGGGCGCCGCGGCGACCGCGCCGACCGGCGCGAGACCGGCCAGCAGCGAGATGCCGAGCAGCGGGCGGCGCTTCACACCCAGCTCGTCGGCCATGTAGAGCATCGTCTGGCCGGTGATCGTACGGCCCTCGGAGTCCACCTGGCCCTCGTGCCGGTCCTGGATCGAGACCTCCTTGGGCAGCAACTTCTTGCCCCAGGTCAGGATGCCGAAGCCGACGGCGAGCAGGGCCACGCCGAGGGTGGCGCCGAGCAGCGGCGTGTAGAACTTGTCGCCGCCACGGCCCGGCTCGTACTGCCACGGCCACCAGATGTAGATGGCCAGGAAGGCGGTCGCCGCCAGACCGGTGATCAGGAAGAACCCGGCCACGACACGGGTCAGCCGACGCTCGGCCTTCGTGCCGGGCAGCACCTGCGGCTCGTAGTGCACGATCTCGATGTCGTCCCGGCGCGCGCCCTCGCGGACGATGTCGAACCGGGTCAGCTTGGGGTCGTTCACGTCGAGCGGCTCCCGGCCCTGCGGGGCCTGGTGCTCGGTGTGGGTGCTCATGCCGTCACCTCGCTACGGGTGGCGCCGCTCGGCACCACAGCACTGAATCGGATGATCCGCTCGGTCACGACTTGCCCGCAATCCACAGGCTGGCGAAGACGAGCGCCACGATGCCAACCAGGAAGATCGCCAGGCCCTCGGTGGACGGCCCGTACCGACCGAGGTTGAACCCGCCCGGGTCCTGGTCGTGCTTCAGGGTCTCCTGGATGTACGCGATGATGTCGGCCTTCTGCTCCGGCCGGAGCTGGTTGTCGCCGAACACCGGCATGTTCTGCGGGCCGCTCAGCATCGCCGCGTAGATCTGCCGGTCGGTCGCCGGGTGCAGGCTGGGTGCGAACTTGCCCGAGGAGAGCGCGCCGCCACCGCCGCCGAAGGCGTGGCACTGCGAGCAGTTGATCCGGAACAGCTCACCGCCGGCCGCGACGTTGCCGCCGTCACGCAGCTCGTCACCCTCGGGGACGACCGGGCCGCCGCCGAGTTCCTGGATGTACTGGGCCAGCTGGCGGGTCTGCTCGTCGGTGAAGACCGGGGGCTTGCGGTGGGCCTGGGCCTCCTGCCGGGCCATCGGCATCCGGCCGGAGCTGACCTGGAACTCGACAGAGGCCGCGCCGACGCCGACCAGGCTCGGTCCGCGACCCTCGACGCCCTGGGCGTTGCGTCCGTGACAGGTCACACAGCTCACGTCGAACAGCGCCTTGCCCTCGGCGGCGGCGCCGGTCAGCGGCGGGTTGTCCTGTGCCTGCGCACCGGGGGCGAAGACGGTGTAGGCGCCGCCGGCGAGCATCAGCGCGGCGAACAGCCGGACCGCGGCGCCCAGCCGGCGGCGGCCCCTGCTGCGCGCGGCGGGCCGCCCGCGCAACCGCGCGAGCAGGCCGCGTCGGCGGTCGTTGTCAGAAGTCATGAGCGGTGTCCTTAACCGGTTGGACCTGTCTCAGGGGACGGAGCAGCAGTGCGGAGTGTGACGCGCAAGATCACTGAAGCCAGTAGATCATGGCGTACAGCCCGATCCACACCACGTCGACGAAGTGCCAGTAGTACGACACGACGATCGCCGAGGTCGCCTGCGCCGGGGTGAACCGGCCCATGGTCGTACGGACCATGAAGATGATGAAGGCGATCAGACCGCCGGTCACGTGCAGACCGTGGAAGCCGGTGGTCAGGTAGAACATCGACCCGTAACCGTCTTCGTTGATCTTGACACCCTCGTGCACCAGCTCGCGGTACTCGTTCAGCTGGCCGAGCACGAAGATCAGGCCCATCACGAACGTGACGGTGAACCAGCGCCGCAGCGCGTGCACGTCACCCTTCTCCGCCGCGAAGACACCGAGCTGGCACGTCACCGACGAGAGCACCAGGATCACGGTGAAGGTGGTCGCGTACGGGATGTTCAGGTGCTCGGTGTGCTTCTCCCATTGCTCCGGCGCCGCAGCGCGGATCGAGAAGTACATCGCGAACAGCGCCGCGAAGAACATGAGTTCGCTGGAGAGCCACACGATCGTCCCGACGCTGACCATGTTCGGTCGGGTCAGAGAGTGGATCCGGCTCTTGTCAATGGCTGGGGCCGCAGTCACGCCGTCATTATTGCCCCTGACCGGGGCCGGCGATCAGCGGGGTGGCAAACCTGCGCCTTCCGTGGCCCCGGCGTCGAGGTCCGGTTCGCCTGGCCTAGCCTGAAAAGCGTGCTGCACGTCGATCCGATCTTCGCCGCCACCTCGGCTCCGCCGCCGTTCACCGTCGGTCGGGTGCTGACCGAGACCAGGCTGGACAGCTGGCTGGCCCTGGGCCTGGTGCTCGCCGCCGGCCTGTACCTCTACGGAGTGCACCGGCTGCGCGTACGCGGCGACCGCTGGCCGGTCGCCCGGACGGTGTTCTTCCTCGGCCCCGGCCTGGGCGGCATCGCGGTGGTCACGATCAGCGGACTGCACGCGTACGACACCGCGCTGCTGTCGGTGCACATGATCCAGCACATGGTGCTCTCCATGGTGGCGCCGATCTTCCTGGCGCTCGGCGCGCCGATGACGCTTGCCCTGCGCACCCTGCCGGTCGGGCCGCGCAAGCGCCTGCTGGCGATCGTGCACAGCCGCGTCGCCCGGGTGTACAGCTTCCCGCTTGTGGCGTTCGCCATCTTCGTGGTCAACCCGTTCGCGCTGTACTTCAGTGATCTGTACCGCTTCACCCTGGAGCACGCGTGGGCGCACGAGCTGGTGCACGCGCACTTCATCCTGACCGGCTGCGTGTTCTTCTGGCCGCTGCTCGGCCTCGACCCGCTGCCCGGCCGCTGGCCGTACCCGGCGCGGGCGCTGCTGATGCTTCTCTCCGTGCCGTTCCACACAGTGCTCGGGCTCACCATCATGCAGAGCAGCACCCTCTTCGGCGGCGACTGGTACCCGTCGCTCAACCTGAGCTGGTCCGACCCCTGGGACGACCAGGTGGTCGCCGGCGGCATCCTGTGGGCCGGCGGCGAGTTCGTAAGCGTCACCATGCTCGCCGTGCTTGTCGTGCAGTGGGTCAAGCAGTCCGAACGGGAGGCCCGCCGGGTCGACCGCGAGTTGGACCGCCAGGAGGCCCGCGAGCGCGCCGCCGGGCCCGCGGCCGTCTGAGCTGCGCAGACGGTACGCCGACCGGACGGCGTCGGGCGCGGTGTCGACTGCGTCACGTCGACCGGTACGATCGGCGGGCAGCTACGAGGTGGAAGCGGAGTGCCGGCATGAGCGATCGTCTTTGCACCGTTTTGCTCTACAGCGACGACCCGCAGGTCCGGGACCGGATGCGGCTCGCCGTCGGCACCCGGCCCGCGCCCGGGCTGCGCATCGAGTTCGTCGACGCGTCGACGTACGCCGAGACCATCCGGCTGGTCGACGACTACGAGATCGACCTGCTGCTGCTCGACGGTGAGGCCAGCCCCGGCGGCGGCATCGGCATCGCCCGGCAGATCAAGGACGACCGGGAGGACGCTCCCCCGACCTGCCTGGTGATCGCCCGCGCCGCCGACCGATGGCTGGCCGCGTACGCCGAGGTCGACGCCACGCTGGTGCACCCGCTCGACCCGGTGACCACCGGAGGCACGGTGGCCGAGCTGCTGCGGACGCACGCACCCGCCTGACGTCCCCGCCCTCCGGCACCGTCACCCCCGGCGCCGGACGAGTCGGCGCCGGTTCCAGCCCACCCGCACTTCGTACGCTCGGGAGGCCCGCCATGGGCGATCGGACCTGGCCGCACCTGCTCAACGCGCTGCTGCGCGGCGAGGAGCTGACCACCGCCGACACCGCCTGGGCGATGGACGAGATCATGACCGGTTCGGCGAGCCCGGCGCAGATCGCCGCGTTCGCCGTGGCGCTGCGGGCCAAGGGTGAGACGCCGGGCGAGCTGGCCGGTCTGGTGGAGGCGATGCTGGGCCGCTCGGTCCCGGTGGTGCTCTCCGAGGATCTGCGCCGTACCGCGCTCGACGTGGTCGGCACCGGCGGTGACCTCGCCCACACGGTGAACATCTCCACGATGACGGCGCTGGTGGTGGCCGGCGCGGGCGTACGCGTCGTCAAGCACGGCAACCGGGCCGCCTCCTCGCTGTGCGGCACCGCCGACCTGCTGGAGTTCCTCGGCATCCCACTGGACCTCGGCCCGGAGCAGGTGGCCCGCTGTGTCGAGGAGGCAGGCATCGGGTTCTGCTTCGCGGCCCGGTTCCACCCCGGGATGCGGCACGCCGGTCCGGTCCGCCGTGAGGTGGGCGTGCCCACCTTCTTCAACTTCCTCGGCCCGCTGACCAACCCGGCCCGGCCCCGGGCCGGCGCGGTCGGCTGTTTCGACTCTCGGATGGCCCCGGTGATGGCCAGCGTGTTCGCCGCCCGTGGCGACTCCGCGATCGTGATGCGCGGCGAGGACGGGCTTGACGAGTTCACCACCGCCGCGCCGACCCGGGTCTGGGTGGCGCAGGGCGGCACCGTACGCGAGGCCGTGCTGGACGCCACGGACCTCGGGGTTCCCCGGTCCACCCTCGCGGACCTGCGCGGCGGTGACGCCGCCTACAACGCCGGCGTGGCCCGTCGCCTGCTGGCCGGTGAGACCGGTCCGGTCCGGGACGCGGTGCTTGTCAACGCGGCGGCGGCCCTAGCCACCCAGGGGCCGCTGGACGGCGACCTGACCGAGGCGCTGCGCGCCGGCCTGGACCGGGCCGCCGAGTCGATCGACTCCGGGGCGGCGGCCGCGAGCCTGGACCGCTGGATCGGCACCGCCACCGCCGTCTGACCCCACAGCCTGGGGTACCGGGCGGGGAATTGTCGGACCCGGGTGGGAAAGTACAGCCGAGTAGTTCTCCGCTCCCGTCCGTGCGCTGCTGTCGCATCCGGGGAGCGGTTCGCCCGGAGTGAGAGGAGACGCCCGTGTCGCACCGCGAGCTCTACTGCGACGTCTGCGAGGGCGTGGCTGCGTTCGAAGCGCCGCCCTGCGTCGACGGCCACGGCACCGACTGTCCCGAGCTGATCTGCACCGGCTGCGGTGCCGCCGTGGTGGTCGCCACGTTCGCGTCCCCGGTCACCCGGCTGGCCGACCGCCGACGCCGTCCGCCCGCCCGTCGCCGCGCCGCCTGACCCGTCCGGGCCGGGGCATGACGAAGGCCCGCTCCCCCACCGGGGAACGGGCCTTCGTGGCGTCCAGGGCCGGCCGCGACGGCGACCGGGTGGATCAGTGCTCGGCGGTGCGGCGGGTGCCTGTGTAGTACTCGAACAGCAGCCCGCAGGCGGCGAAGACGACAGCCACCAGGCCGGCGCCGATCAGCCAGTACTGCCAGAACACCAGGCCGAGCGCGGCGATCGCGGCGGCCAGCGCCAGACCGAACGGCCAGTAGCTGCCCGGGCTGAAGAAGCCGACCTCACCGGCGCCGTCGGCGATCTCGGCGTCCGGGCGGTCCTCCGGACGCAGGTCGATCCGGCGGGAGACGAACCAGAAGAAGCCACCGCACATCGTGCAGAGCAGGAATGACAGCAGCAGGGCCACGGTGCCCACCCACTCGATGCCACCGGACTCACCGTTGGTCCACGCGGCGTAGAGGATGGTGGCGCCGAAGAGGAACCCGGCGATGATCAGGAAGATACGCCACTCGGTCTTCATGCGGCTGCCCTCAGCTTCCCGGGAAGGCCGGAGCGTCGTCCGGGTTGAAGTTGCTCTGCGTCCGCCGGGTGTCGAACGGTCGCGTGGTCTCCGCGTACGGCTCCTCGCCGATCGCGGAGAGCGCGTCCTGCGTCGACTTGCCGCTCTGCTTGGCCGCCAGGAACTGGTCGTACTTCTCCGGCGAGACGACCCGCAGCTCGAAGTTCATGAACGCGTGGTAGCTGCCGCACAGTTCGGCGCAGCGCCCGACGTAGGCGCCCTCGGTCTCCAGGCTGGAGACCTCGAACACGTTGCGGATCTTGCCGGGCATGACGTCCCGCTTGAAGAGCAGCTCCGGCACCCAGAAGGAGTGGATGACGTCGCGGCTGGTCTCCTCGAACCGGATCGACCGGTTGGTCGGCAGCACCAGCACCGGGATGACCTCGCTGGTGCCGAGCGTCGACGCGGTGGTCTTGGCGTCCACGCCCTGACCGTCGCGGTAGTTGAACTGCCAGTTCCACTTGAACGCGACGACCTCGACCGTGACGTCCGGGTTCTTCGACAGCTTGTCCACGTCGGTCTGCACGATCGCCGTGTAGTAGAAGAGCACCGAGACGATCAGGATCGGCGCGATGGTGTAGAGGAACTCCATCGGCATGTTGTAGCGGGTCTGCACCGGCAGCGCGTTGCCACGCTTGCGGTAGCGCACGACGCACCAGAAGATCAGGCCCCACACGAACACACCGACCGCCAGGGCGGCGATGCAGGAGGCGATCCACAGGTCGTACATCCGCCGGGACTCCGCCGAGATGCCCCCCTGCGGCCAGCCGAAGCCGTCGAACGCCGCACCGACGTCACAGCCCGTGAGCAGGACCAGCAGCGCCACGCCACCGAGACCGAGCCCGGCCAGCCGACCAGCACCGCGCCGCCGGCGCCCACCGGCCCCTGGGGAAGCGCTGTGCCGTACGGCCGACGGCCGTACCTCCGAACTCCTTGCGACCACCTGGTCCTGCCTCCCTAGCGCGCCGCGGTGCGTCTTTCCTCGGCACCGACGGCAAAGGCGTCACCGACGGTCGCAGATTACTCGACCATGACGGACTCGGCCGTGGTGGGGTCGCTGTCCGCCCCCATCGGGGGATCCTGGGCATACCGCCGCGATAGCGTGGGGATCCGTGAGCGCGAGGAGTGAGCCGGGTTTGCGAGCCCCACAGCCGCGAACAAAGAAAACCCCGTGAGCGCGAGGAGTGAGCCGGGTTTGCGAGCCCCACAGCCGCGAACAAAGAAAACCCCGTGAGCGCGAGGAGCAGAGGTCCCGTGAGCGCATCCCCGGTCTACCTGGACGCGGCGACCGCCGCGCCGGCGCATCCGGTCGCCCGGCAGGCGCTGCTGGCCGCCCTCGACGACGGCTGGGCCGACCCCGGAAAGCTCTACACCCAGGCCCGCCGCGCCCGGCAGCTGCTCGACGCGGCCCGCGAGGCCACCGCGCAGACGCTCGGCGTCCGCGCCGACGAGGTGTCCTTCACGTCCAGCGGTACGACTGCCGCGCACGGGGCGGTGCTCGGCGGCCTGGCCGGGCGGCGCCGGGTCGGGTCGACGCTCGTGCACTCGGCGATCGAGCACTCCGCTGTGCTGCATGCCGCCGAGCGGCACGTCGCGGCGGGCGGCACCGCCGACGAGGTGCCTGTCGACCGGCTGGGCCGGCTGGACCTGGACGCCTGGTCGGCTGCCGTCCGTGCTCCAGGTGTCGCGCTGGCGGCCCTGATCAGCGCCAGCCACGAGGTGGGCACCGTGCAACCGGTCGCCGAGGCCGCCGCGGCCTGCGCCGACGCCGGGGTGCCGCTGTACGTCGACGCGGCGCAGTCGGTCGGCCGGGTGCCGCTTCCCGCAGGCTGGTCGGTGCTCACCGCCAGCGCGCACAAGTGGGGCGGCCCGCCCGGGGTGGGTGTGCTGGCGGTGCGCAAGGGCACCCGCTGGGAGTCACCGTGGCCGGCCGACGAGCGGGAGGGTGGTCGTACCCCCGGGGTGGTGAATCTGCCCGCGGTGGTGGCGGCGGCGGCGAGCCTGCGCGCGGCGGCGGCCGACGCCGCAGCCGAGGAGGCCAGGTTGGCGCCGCTCGTGGATCGGATCCGGGCGCGGGTCGCGGCGGAGGTGCCCGACGTGGAGGTGGTCGGCGACCCGGTGCTGCGGCTCCCCCACCTGGTGACGTTCTCCTGCCTGTACGTCGACGGCGAGGCGCTGCTGCACGCGCTGGACCGGCGGGGCTTCGCGGTGTCGTCCGGCTCGTCCTGCACGTCGTCCACGCTGCGGCCCTCGCACGTGCTGGAGGCGATGGGGGTGCTCTCGCACGGCAACGTCCGGGTCAGCCTGCACCGGGAGACGACCGAGGCGGACGTGGAGCGGTTCCTCGCCGAGCTGCCCGGGATCGTCGCGGGGCTGCGCGCCGAGGCCGGGGTGGTGGGGCTGTGACGATGCCCGACGAGGTGCTCGACTGCCGGGGCCAGCGCTGTCCGCTGCCGGTGATCGCGGCGGCCCGGCGGATGCCCCAGGTGCCCATCGGGACTGTCGTGCGGGTGCTCGCCGACGACCCGGCCGCGGCGGTCGACATCCCTGCCTGGTGCCGGATGCGCGGCCAGGAGTTCCTGGGAGCCATAAGCGGCTCCGAAGGCTCCGCCTACGACGTCCGCCGCCTGCACTGACCCCGGCCCCGACCCCCGCCCCTCCCCCGGCGATCTTGCGTTTTCGGTCGCCATCTCGCGGCTTCTGTGGGCTTTCGTCCCCGCAGAAAGTGCAAGATCGCCGAGGCGTGGGCGGGTTACGGGATCAGGTGGGGGCGGATCTCGTCTGCTGCGGTGTCGCCGTAGGACTCGGCCAGGCGCTTCACGAACAGGTCGCGGCGGACGTCGTACTCCTGGGTTCCTACCGTCTCCAGGACCAGCGTGGCCAGCAGGGAGCCGACCTGGGCGGCGCGCTCCAGGCCGACGCCCCAGGACAGCGCGGTGAAGAAGCCGGCCCGGAAGCCGTCCCCCACCCCGGTCGGGTCGACAGCCCGGATCTCCCGCGCGATCGGCACGTGGATCGGGTCGATGCCACGGCCGGCGATCTCCACACCGTGCTTGCCCAGCGTGGTGACCCGTACCTTGACCAGGTCCAGCAGCTGGTCGTCGCTGAGCTGCGCCTTGCTCTGCAACAGCGACTTCTCGTAGTCGTTGGTCATCAGGTACTCGGCGCCCTCGATCAGGGCCACCACGTCCTCGCCGCCCATCCGGGCGAGCTGCTGCGACGGGTCGGCGGCGAACGCGTACCCGCGGGTGCGGCACTCGGCCGAGTGACGCAGCATCGCCTCCGGGTCGTTGGCGCTGACCAGCACCAGGTCCAGACCGCCGAGCCGGTCGGCGACCGGGGCCAGCTCGATGTTGCGGGCCTCACTCATCGCGCCCGCGTAGAACGAGGCGATCTGGCACATGTCGGTGTCGGTGGTGCAGACGAACCGCGCGGTGTGCGCTACCTCGCTGACGTGCACCGAATCACAGTCGACGCCGTGCCGCTCCAGCCAGGAGCGGTAGTCGGCGAAGTCGGCGCCGACCGCCCCGAGCAGCACCGGGCGCAGGCCCAGCTGCCCCATGCCGAAGGAGATGTTCGCCGCCACACCGCCACGGCGGAGCACCAGATCGTCCACCAGGAAGGAGAGGGACACCTTGTGCAGCTGATCGGCGATGAGCTGGTCGGCGAAGCGACCGGGAAAGCTCATCAGATGATCGGTGGCGATCGAGCCGGTCACGGCGATCTTCATGTCAACCCTCGGGGTCGGGAGCAGGGCGCGGTCAGCCTACCGGCCCGGTGAACCGGTGGTGTCCGGTCGGTCGGACAACGACTACCGGTCGGGACCGCTCCCGGCACGACGACGGGGCCGCCCCGAAGGACGGCCCCGACGTCGCTGGTGCGTGGCGCGTGACTCAGTTGAACGAGTCACCGCAGGCGCAGGAGTTGCCCGCGTTGGGGTTGTCGATGGTGAAGCCCTGGGCGTCGATCCGGTCGGCGAAGTCGATCGTCGCGCCGGACAGGTACGGGGCGCTCATCCGGTCGACGACGACCTCGACACCACCGAAATCGGTGACGACATCACCGTCGAGCGAACGCTCGTCGAAGAACAGCTGGTACCGCAGGCCGGAGCAGCCACCCGGCTGCACCGCGACGCGGAGCCGCAGGTCGTCGCGGCCCTCCTGCTCGATCAGGGCCTTGACCTTCTGCGCCGCGACGTCGGTGAGGACGACGGAAGTAGGGGCCTGGGCCTCGGTCGACTCGGTCTGCGCTGGCGTGGTCACGTGGAAGTCTCCCTGCGCGGTTTGGGTCCGGACGCACTGGCCAACGTCGCACGCCGACCAATGATTCCCGGTTGTGGTCCTCTCCCGATCGTACGCCGCCTCGGCCTGGTGCACCCGCGTGGCGTGATCGCCGCCGCAGGTCGGCCCGGTCGACGGGGCGACCTGCGGCGCTCAGCGGCTCCACTGCCGGGCCAGTCGGGCACCCATCTCGCGCAGTCCGTCCGCAGGGCGGCTCAGCGCGGCGTCGAGCCCGCCGGCCTGTTCCCCGCCGAAGTGCTCCACCAGGCTGTACGCGTCGGTGACCCCGGCCGACGCGGCCTCGCGCCGGCCGGTGCTGACCTGGCCGGCCACCACCACGCAGGGCACACCCCGGTCGCGGGCCGCGCCGGCCACCCCGGCGACCACCTTGCCGCGCAGCGACTGGTGGTCGAAGGACCCCTCCCCGGTGATCACCAGGTCGGCGGCGTCCAGCGCGGCGTCCAGCGCGGTGGCCCTGGTGACCAGGCCGATGCCCGACTCGCAGCCGCCGCCGAGGGCGAGGATCGCCGCGCCGAGCCCACCCGCGGCACCGCCGCCGGGCAGGGCGCCGAGCCCGGCCGGACAGCCGGGCAGGTCCCGCTCCAGGACCGCCGCGAAGCGTTCCAGGGCGGCGTCGAGCAGCAGCACGTCGGCGCGGTCGGCGCCCTTCTGCGGGCCGAACACGTTGCTCGCGCCGTGCAGGCCGAGCAGCGGGTTGTCCACGTCGGTGGCGGCGACCAGACGGGCGTCACGCAGCCGGGGCGCGCCGTCGAGGGCGTCGACCAGGGCCAGGGTCGCCCCGCCGTACGGCAGCGCGGCGCCCGCGGCGTCCAGTGGCGTCACGCCCAGCGCGGCGAGCATCCCGGCGCCGGCGTCGTTGGTGGCCGAGCCGCCCAGCCCGATCACCACCGTCCGTGCCCCGCTCTCCACCGCGGCGGCCACCAGCAGGCCCAGCCCGTACGAGGTGGTGGTCTTCGGGTCGCGTTCGGCCACCGACAGCAGGTGCAGCCCGCACGCCTGGGCGCTCTCCAGGTAGGCGGTCGAGCCGTCGGCGGTGAGCAGGATCTCACCTGCCGCCGGCCGTCCCAGCGGGTCGACGGTCGGCACCGGCACGCGCCGCCCGTCGAGAGCGTCGGCGAGCACCTCCACGAAGCCCGGCCCGCCGTCGGCGAGGGGCCGGATCAGCAGGTCGTCACCGTCGGCGACGGAGCGCCAACCGGCGGCCACCGCGTCGGCCACCTCCGGTGCGGACAGGGTGCCGGCGAACTTGTCCGGGCAGAGCAGCACGCGCATGCCGAGCAGTGTGGCAGCCCACACCGAGCGAAGCTGCGCCGTGCTCGCGCTGTGGGACCATGGGCTACGTGACTTCGACCTGGGTGGAACCCTCCAACACGGCGACGGCTCTGCTGCTGCTCGGCCGGGGCAGCGACCCCGACACCGAGCGCGGCGTCGAGTGTCCGGGCGATCTGCCGGCGCCCAGCGATCCGGATCTGGTGGCCCGCGCCACCGCCGCGAAGGCGAAGCTGGGCAGCAAGGTCTTCGTGCTGGGGCACCACTACCAGCGCGACGAGGTGATCCAGTTCGCGGACGTGACAGGCGACTCGTTCAAGCTGGCCCGGGAGGCGGCCGCCCGTCCGGACGCGGAGTACATCGTCTTCTGCGGCGTGCACTTCATGGCCGAGAGCGCCGACATCCTCACCACCGACACCCAGCGGGTCATCCTGCCCGACCTCGCGGCGGGCTGTTCGATGGCGGACATGGCCGTGCTGGGGCAGGTCGAGGCCGCCTGGGACACGCTCACCGAACTGGGCATCGCCGGCGAGACGGTCCCGGTGACGTACATGAACTCCTCGGCCGACATCAAGGGCTTCGTCGGCCGCAACGGAGGCGTGGTCTGCACGTCGTCGAACGCCAAGCGCGCCCTGGACTGGGCGTTCGAGCAGGGGCAGAAGGTGCTCTTCCTGCCCGACCAGCACCTGGGCCGCAACACGGCGGTGCTGGAGATGGGCCTGTCGCTTGACGACTGCGTGCTCTACGACCCGCACAAGCCCGGTGGCGGGCTGACCCCGGAGCAGCTGCGCGACGCCAAGATGATCCTCTGGCGGGGGCACTGCTCGGTGCACGGCCGGTTCACGCTCGACAGCGTCAACGACGTACGGGAGCGGGTGCCCGGCGTCAACGTGCTGGTCCACCCGGAGTGCCGGCACGAGGTGGTAACCGCGTCCGACTACGTCGGTTCCACGGAATACATCATCAAGACGATCGAGGCGGCGCCGGCCGGCTCGGCGTGGGCGTTGGGCACCGAGCTGAACCTGGTCCGCCGGCTCGCGCTGGCGCACCCGGACAAGCAGATCATGTTCCTGGACAAGGCGGTCTGCTACTGCTCGACGATGAACCGGATCGACCTGCCGCACCTGGTCTGGGCCCTGGAGGAGCTGGTCGCGGGCCGGGTGGTCAACCAGATCACGGTGGACGCCGACACCGCCCACCACGCCCGGGTGGCACTGGACCAGATGCTCGCCCTGCCCGGCGCGGACACTCCGCCACCGAGCGCCGGCTGATCACTTTCCGTAGCGTCGTTGGTACGCAAAAGTGCCGGATCACCGATTAATGCCACACACGCCGGTGTGACCGAGTCCTTTTTCGTCACCGAGGGCTATGCTGCCGGAGCGACGACGCGAGCGGGCCGTTTCGATATGGCCGCATCCGGGGTAGCGACAAGGTTCACGCTCCCCACCATCAACACAGCAGCACCGAAGCGCTGGAGGTTGCGTTGACCGACGACGTCCTGGTCGTGCACGGAGGCACTCCGCTCGAAGGGCGGATCCGCGTGCGCGGCGCGAAGAACCTGGTTTCGAAGGCGATGGTCGCCGCGCTTCTCGGCGACACCCCGAGCCGACTGTTCGACGTGCCAAAGATCCGTGACGTCGAGGTGGTCCGGGGTCTACTCGGTCTGCACGGCGTCAAGGTGACCGACGGCGTCGAGGACGGCGAACTCGTCTTCGACCCCGCGAACGTGGAGAGCGCGAGCACCGACCAGATCAACGTGCACGCGGGGTCGAGCCGGATCCCGATCCTGTTCTGCGGTCCGCTGCTGCACCGGCTCGGGCACGCGTTCATTCCGGACCTGGGCGGCTGTCACATCGGCCCGCGTCCGATCGACTTCCACCTGCAGGCGCTGCGCGAGTTCGGCGCGACTGTCGACAAGCGGCCCGAGGGCCTGCACCTGTCCGCGCCGAACGGTCTGCACGGCACCAAGTTCGCCCTGCCGTACCCGAGTGTCGGCGCCACCGAGCAGGTGCTGCTGACCGCGGTGATGGCCGAGGGTGTCACCGAGCTGCGTAACGCCGCGGTGGAACCGGAGATCATCGACCTGATCTGCATCCTGCAGAAGATGGGGGCGATCATCAAGGTGCACACCGACCGGGTGATCGAGATCCAGGGCGTGCCGAAGCTGCACGGCTACACGCACCGGCCGATCCCGGACCGGATCGAGGCGGCGAGCTGGGCCGCCGCCGCGCTGGCCACCCGTGGCCACGTCGAGGTGCTCGGCGCGCAGCAGGCCGACATGATGACCTTCCTGAACATCTTCCGGTCGGTCGGCGGCGAGTACGAGGTCACCGACGCCCGCGCGCCGAAGCTGGGCGACCCGGGCCAGGAGGGCGGCATCCGCTTCTGGCACCCCGGTGGCGAGCTGAACGCGGTGGCGCTGGAGACCGACGTGCACCCCGGCTTCATGACCGACTGGCAGCAGCCGCTGGTCGTGGCGCTGACCCAGGCCCGCGGCCTGTCGATCGTCCACGAGACGGTGTACGAGCAGCGGCTTGGATACACCGAGGCACTGAACTCGATGGGCGCCAACATCCAGGTCTACCGGGACTGCCTCGGTGGCACCCCGTGCCGCTTCGGCCGGCGCAACTTCAAGCACTCGGCGGTCATCGCCGGGCCGAGCAAGCTGCACGCCGCCGAGCTGGTCATCCCCGACCTGCGGGCCGGGTTCAGCCACCTGATCGCGGCGCTCGCGGCCGAGGGCACCTCCCGGGTGTACGGCGTCGACCTGATCAACCGGGGCTACGAGGACTTCGAGGCCAAGCTCGCCGACCTGGGCGCGCACGCCGAGCGTCCGTAACCCCGATCACCAATCGTTCGACGACGACGGCTCCAGGTCGCACCGCGGCCTGGAGCCGTCGGCCGCTGTACCGCGATGTGCACCGGGCTCCTGTCGTTGGCTACCCTTGCCGCGTGCCGTCGCTCTTTCGCCGCAAGTCCACCGACCTCGTCGACGAGGCCGTCACCTCGGTGACCCCCGAGGAGACCGCCGACCGTCCCCGGGGTTACACCCCGGCCAAGGGTCGCGAGACACCGAAGCGGCCCACCGTCGGCCGTCGCCCGGCCGGGCCCAGCCGTCCTCTGACCAAGGAGGAGGAGCGGGAGCGCCGCCGCCAGCTGCGTGCCGAGGCCGCGTCGGAGTTCCGCCGCGAGGGCGGCCCCCGCGACAGGGGCCCGGAGCGGCTGCTGGCGCGCAACGTGGTCGACTCCCGTCGTACCGTCGGCACCTGGTTCTTCGGCGGCGCGCTGATCGTGCTGATCGGATCGAACGCGGCGATGCCGGCCCCGGTGCGGTTGATCTCCAACCTGCTCTGGGGTGCGTTGGCGCTGGGCGTGGTGATCGACTCCGTGCTGATCTGCCGCAAGATCGGCAAGCTGGTCCGCGAGCGCTTCCCGAAGACCGACCAGCGGATGGGTTCGCTCTACCTGTACGCGGTCATGCGGTCGATCACCTTCCGGCGGATGCGGGCCCCGGCTCCCCAGGTGAATCTGGGCGACAAGGTCTGAGCGCCCGCGCCGCGCGAGCGGCATCGGCCCAAGCCCGTCACGAAGCATCCGGGGCCCGGATGTTCGTTGTACCGTACGCGTAGTTCACCCTGGTGAACAGGTTGTCGCTGGTCGGCCGACGAACACTGATCCCTGGAGCGCAGCCATGCCCGCTGAGCCGGACGGCCCCCTCGCCACCATCGCCGGGGCCCTGCGTCGGGAACGCGAACGGGTGGGCATCTCGCTTACCGAGCTCGCTCGCCGGGCCGGGGTCGCGAAGTCCACACTCTCCCAACTGGAGTCGGGCACCGGCAACCCGAGCATGGAGACGTTGTGGGCGCTCAGCAGGGCGCTCAACGTGCCGCTCGGCCAACTGGTCGAGCCGGCCACGGGCGGCGTGCGGGTGATCAGGGCCGGCGACGGGCCGCAGGTCGGCTCCGAGCAGGCCGACTTCACCGGCAGTCTGCTCAGCGCCGGCGCGGCGCACCTGCGCCGGGACATCTATCTGATCAAGCTGGAACCGGGCGCGATCCGGACCGCCGACGCGCACACACCGCGCAGCGTCGAGCATGTGGTGCTGGCCGCCGGACGGCTGCGGGTGGGCCCCGAGTCGGGCCCGGTCGAGATCGAGCCCGGCGACTACGCGGCGTTTCCCGGCGACGCGCCGCACCGCTACGAGGCGCTGCTGCCCGGCACCGTCGCGGTCCTCGTCATGGAGCATCCCTGAGCCCCGGGCGGGCGCACCGCCCCGGCCCCGGCCCCGGCTCGACGGTGGGAGTATCGTCGAAAGCCAGATTCGGTTATACGCCCAAATGTCCGAAACTATGGGATAACGTTTGCGCCCGTGGGCGGTGCCACAGTGGCGGTGGGAGAGCCCACGCCGTTACCCTCCATCCGCAGCCACGCCCTGCCGGGACGGGCGAACCGGAACCGGTACGCGAGGCCCCAGCGCGACAATTTGCAACGAGGTGACAACGCCGTGAGCGAGCGGACGCGAGCCGGCCACCGGGGCGTGGCAGGCGGCGACCGGACGCCCGGCGGTCACCGGCGTACGAACGCGGACGGCCCACCACCGGCGGGGGTCGACCGAGCGGTCGGGTGCGGCGACGGGCTCGACGGATGAGCGGCCGCTACACCGACCGGTGGCGGGACCCGAACGAACCGTCCTGGGTGCTCGAACCGACCACCGAGTGGCATCCCCAGTTCCCCGGCCAGCGCTACCCCGGCGACATCGGGATGTCCCACCAGCCACCCCCGCCGTCCCGTGGTCGGGCCACAGTGGTCGGCCGCGCCGACGTGCCACCACTGGCGCCCACCCGCCCCGACGGCACCTACCTGGGCCGGTCGTGGGCCGACGAACCCCCGCCCGAGCAGGACCCGTACGGCCGGTCCTGGCCCGACGAGGAGCAGCCCCACGGCCGATCGCGGCTTGACGACGACAACGGCTACGGCCGCCTCCGCGGCGACGAACGTCCGGCCGAGGCGTCCGGCCACGGCCCCTCCACAGACACCCGCCACTACGACCACGAGCCGTACCGGCGGCCACTTCCCGAGCCACCCCGCCGCGACGACCGCCGCTCCGAGCCGGACCGGCGGACCGCCTGGTCCGACCGGCGCCCCGGCGACGAGCGCGCGCCGGCCCGCGAGGCCGCCTGGCACCGCGACCAGCCCGCCACCGAGCGGTACGACAGTCGCCGGTCCCGCCACGAGCCGGCCGAACGGGACCGGGGATACCCGGGCACGCAGCCGGTCTCCCCCGCTCCCCGCGTCGATTCCGGCTGGGTACCGGAACCCGACGAGCCGCCGCGCCGCCGTGGCGCGCAGGACCGCCCGGCCGCCGGCTACGACCGGCACCCCTCCGACGGGTACGGACCCCGCCCCGCCCGGGGTCACGACGGTCGCCCGGTCGACGGCTGGGCCGCCGAGGGCGCGGGCCAGTGGGCGCCCGTGGACAGCCGCTCGCGTCACCGCCCGGACGAGGGCGCCGGCGCACCGCGGACACCCGACGACGGACGCCGCCGCCGGCCCGACCCTGAGACGACGGGCCAGCCGCGCAGGGACGACGAGCGTCGGCGCTCCGACGCCGACCCGCACCGGCAGCAGCCACGCGAGGCGGCGGCCCGCGCCGAGACGTACCCGGACCGGCGTCCCCGCGAGGAGGTACGGCCGGACACCTACCACGAGGCCCGCCCACGGCCCGGTCACCGGCCGGACGGCGACCTGCCGTGGCCGCCCCCGGGCCCGGTGCGTCAGGACCGCGCCCGCGAGACCGGTCCCCGCCCCGAACCGCCCAGGCCCGCCGAACCCGGCGTCGCGGCGCGACCGGCCGCCCGTTCCGAGCGCGCGCCGGCCCCACCGCCCCGGTACGACGAACGACAGGCACGTCCGGCGGCCGCCGCGCCACCGCCGACCACCCACGGTCGGGCCGCTCCGATGCCGCCGGCACCCGTGTCCCCCGCCACGCCGGGCCGGCCCACTCCCGCGCGCCCGGAACGACAGGTGTCCCCCGCGCCTGTCCCGCCGGCCGCGACACCCGGATGGGACCGACCGGTCTCGGCCGCACCGGTCTCCCCCGCGTCGACGGATTACGGGCACCGGCCGGCCGAGCACCTCCCACCCGCTCGCCCGGACGGGGACCGGCCGGTCTCGGCTGCCCCCGTCTCGCCGGCGACCGACGGACCCGTCTCCGGCCCACCGGCCGCCCGCCTCCGGCTGGAGTTCCTGCCCGCGCCCGTGGATCCACCGCTGCCCGACGAGCAGCCGCAGACGCCTCCGCAGCCCCAGTCGCCCTCGCAGTCGCAGTCGCCGTCGCCGTCGCAGTCGCCGTCGCAGTCGCCGTCGCCGTCGCCGTCGGGCGAGCGTCGGACGCCGTCCGGCCCGGCGCCGACGGCCTCGGCCCCGCCGGCCGCGCCGCCGCGCTACCCAGGTGTGAGCCAGGCGAATCGCCAGGCCGACGACGAACGGCGCAGCGCGGAGCGGGCACCCGAGGCGCGGCCGGTCGGTGAACCGGCCCCGCCCGCCTGGCAGCAGCCGGACCGAACCACGCCCCCAGCGGCCCCGGAGGCCGCCGCGCCGTCGGCGGACGCCGAACCGGCGCTCCCGATAGCCCCGGGCGTGCCGCGTCGCTACGTCCCACCACCGCCCTCGGAACCGTCGGTACCGCCCGCCACCGAGCCGGCCGAGGCACCGGCGCGGGGGCCGGACGCCTGGTTCAGCCCCGTCCAGACGGCCGAGTCCGACCGGGACGGTACGACGGCGGACCAGCCGCCCACAGCGGGACGGCCGACCCTCGACGACCCGATCGTCGAGCCGGCCGCACACCCGGTCTCCGCGCCACCGGCGGTCCCGATCTCCGCGCCGCCGGTCTCCGCACCGCCCATCTCGTCACCACCGGCGGCCTCGGTCCCGGCACCGCAGGTGCGCCCGGTCTCCGCGCCGCCCCTCTCGAACCCGCCGACACGGCCCGTCTCCGCACCACCGGCGGCCCAGGTCCCCGCACCGTCAGCGCGCCCCGTCTCCGCGCCGCCCATCTCCGCGCCTCCCGCCGCGGCATCGTCGGCCGGGCCGGTCTCCGCGCCGCCGGCCACAGATGAGGACGACGCACGCTGGGCCCAGGATCCCTTGGCTGACGATGTCGCCGAGGACGGGGAACCCGCGTACGGTCCGGCGGCGCTCGACCCGGTCTCCGGCCCACCGGCACGCCCGGTCTCCGGGTCGCCGGAGGTCACGCCGTCCGGCCCGCGCAGCGAGCCTGACGCCGAGCGTCCCGGCTCCACCCCCGACGTTTTCAGCTCGTGGACGGAGGTCGCCGACCCCGAGGCAGCGGCCCAGCCACCCGCGCCGCCGGTGTGGGACGAGCACGACCCGGCGGTGGGGGTGACCTCCGCGCGGCCCGGCGAGGACCCCGAGCGGCCCGATCCGGCAGAGCCGGTGTCCGCAGCGCCGATGTCCGCACCGCCGATGTCCGCACCGCCGGCGTCCGCAGCGCCGATGTCCGCAGCGCCGGTGTCCGGGCCGCCGTTCCCGTCCGGACCGGTCTCCGCACCACCCGCCCCGGCCACGCCGGTGTCCGCGCCGCCGGTGTCCGGGCCACCCGCCCCGACGACACCCGTGTCCAGCCCGCCCGCAATCGACGTACCCGTGTCCGCGCCGCCCGTCTCCGCGCCGCCCGCAATCGACGTACCCGTGTCGGGTGTGCCGGCCGCGGCCGTTCCGGGGCCGCGGACCGGGTCCCCCGCCGAGAGCGCACCGGTGTCCGCGCCGCCGGAGCCCGCCCGCCCGTCGCTTGCCGACGAGGGTGACCCGGAGCAGGTCCTGGGGGCGTACCGCTGGCGGCTGGACCCGGTCACCCTGCGGGAGGAGTTGACCGAGCCGGATGATCTGCGGGCCATCCGGCGGCGGTTGACCGGGAAGTTGGGCTCGGCCGTCGACAACCGGGCGCGGGCGCGGCTGCTCAGCCTGCGGGCGGTGGCCTCCCGGATCCTCGGCGAACTGGACGACGCGCTTGCCGACGGCCGGCTCGCCCTGACGTACGCCGAGGCCACCGGCGAGCTGCGCCGGACCGCGCTGGCCCAGGCCCGGCTGGCCCACGTGCTGCGCTGGCGCGGCGACTTCGCCGAGGCCGACCTGTTGTTCGCCCGGGCGAACTCGATCGAGCTGCCCGACCGGTTGCGGGCCGCGCTGCACGAGCACGCCGGACGGTCCTGCTACGACCAGGGCCGGCTGATGGAGGCCTGCCACCACTTCGAGCGGGCACTCGACCTGCGCGGCGCCGGCGACGCCGAACTGCTCGACCGGATCCGGGTGGCCCTGGACGCGGTCGCCGCCCGCGCGTCGGCGGACGGCTTCGGGCCGTACCCCAGGAGTCGGGACGACATCCTCGACCGCGACCGGCCCCCGGTGCCGGGGCAGGACGGAGCCCTGTGGGGGTACACCGACGCGGACGGCGACCTGGTCATCCCCGCCCGGTACGCGGAGGTGCAGCAGTTCCACGACGGGCTGGCCTGGGTACGCCGCCCCGACACCGACAGGTGGTCGCTGATCAACCTGCTCGGTACGACTGTGATCCCTCCGTCGTACCGGATGGCGCGTCCGTTCAGCGACGGCCTGGCGTGGGTGGTCGGCGAGGGCGGCTGGACGGCCATCGACGCCACCGGCTCGGTGCAG
This sequence comes from Micromonospora sp. NPDC000663, assembly GCF_042898105.1. NCBI lineage: Bacteria > Bacillati > Actinomycetota > Actinomycetes > Micromonosporales > Micromonosporaceae > Micromonospora > Micromonospora sp. NPDC000663. The sequence continues at coordinate 261,040 of NZ_JBIAYR010000005.1, read as the reverse complement.
GTGCCGCCGAACTTCGCCGACGTGCGCCCGTTCCGCAGGGGCGTGGCGGCGGTACGGCGGGAGGGGTGGGGTGCCGTCGACCGGACCGGCCGGATCGTGGTGGCGACCCGTTACCACGGCTTCCACACCGAACTCGCCGGTGGGGAGCAGATCGACGGGTTCACCGACGAGGGGCTGGCGGTCGTGGACGTGGCGGGTCGGCGCGGTGTGGTGGACCGCACGGGGGCGGTGCTGGTGCCGCCGGCGTACCCGACGCTTGTCATCCACCCGGTGGCGTTCCTCGTCGAGACTCCCGGCGGGCGGTGGGGCGCGTTGGACCGGCGCGCCGAGCCGCTTATCGACCCGGTGCACCCCGACCGCGCGGCGGTGCTCGACGAGATCGACAGGTTGCTCGCCGACGCGAATCCGGTGCTCTGAACGCCGGTCGGCGGTGTTCACCTGGCGGGTCTAGGGTCGGGGAATGGAATTCCGACACCTGGGCCGTTCCGGCCTGATGGTCAGCGAGATCTCGTACGGCAACTGGATCACCCACGGTTCGCAGGTGGAGGAGGACGCCGCGTTCGCCTGCGTGCGGGCTGCCCTGGACGCGGGGATCACGACCTTCGACACCGCGGACGTGTACGCCGGCACCCGAGCGGAGGACGTGCTCGGCCGGGCGCTGGAGAACGAACGCCGGGAGGGCCTGGAAATCTTCACGAAGGTCTACTGGCCGACCGGGCCGGGTCGCAACGACCGTGGCCTGTCCCGCAAGCACATCATGGAGTCGATCAACGGCTCGCTGCGCCGGCTGCGTACCGACTACGTGGACCTGTACCAGGCCCACAGGTACGACTACAGCACGCCGCTGGAGGAGACGATGGAGGCCTTCGCCGACGTCGTGCACTCCGGTAAGGCGCACTACATCGGGGTCTCCGAGTGGACCGCCGAGCAGCTGCGCGCCGCGCACCCGCTCGCCCGGGAGCTGCACGTCCCGCTCGTCTCCAACCAGCCGCAGTACTCGATGCTGTGGCGGGTCATCGAGGCCGAGGTGGTGCCGGCCAGCGAGGAGCTGGGCATCGGGCAGATCGTCTGGTCGCCGATGGCGCAGGGCGTGCTCTCCGGCAAGTACCTGCCGGGCCAGCCGCCGCCGGCCGGTTCCCGCGCCACCGACGAGAAGTCCGGCGCGGGCTTCATCTCCCGGTTCATGAACGACGACGTGCTGACCCGGGTGCAGCGGCTCAAGCCCCTCGCCGAGCAGGCCGGGCTGAGCATGGCCCAGCTCGCCGTGGCGTGGGTCCTGCAGAGCCCGAACGTCTCCTCGGCGATCATCGGCGCGTCCCGCCCGGACCAGGTGCACGACAACGTGAAGGCGGCCGGGGTGAAGCTCGACGCCGAACTGCTCAAGGCGATCGACGAGATCGTCGAGCCAGTCACCGAACGGGACCCGGCGAAGACCGAGTCTCCCGCGCAGCGTCCCTGACGCCGGTCCGGCCCGGTCGGCGCGTCACCCGTCGCGCCGACCGGGTCGGGTCAGCTCAGCTCTGCCAGAAGCGGATCAGATCCAGGCCGGTGGCGTAGAGCCACGACGGCAGGCCGAGCAGGTCACCGACCGCGAAGACCGCGTCGAAGAACCACCCTCCGATGCGCGGGTTCCACAGCAGCGCGAAGAGCAGGATGAAGCCGTACGGGGCGAACAGGTCGTACATCCGCCGCCACTGCGGGTTGAGCCACGGTTGGATCATGTTGCCGCCGTCCAGGCCGGGCACCGGCAGCAGGTTGAGCACGCTCGCGGTGAGCTGGAGGAACGCCAGCAGCGCCACCCCGGCCCAGAACTCCACAGGGCCACCCGAGGACGTACCGAGTCGTACCGCCAGCACCAGCAGCAACGTGAACAGCACGTTCGTCGCCGGGCCGGCGAGGCTGACAAGTGTGTGCCGCAGCCGCCCCGGGATGGAGTGCCGGTCCACCCACACCGCCCCGCCGGGCAGGCCGATGCCGCCGAGCAGCACCACCACCACCGGCAGCACGATCGACAGCAGCGGGTGGGTGTACTTGAACGGGTTGAGCGTCAGGTAGCCGCGGTGGGCGATGTCCCGGTCACCGGCCCGGTAGGCGACCACCGCGTGGGCGTACTCGTGCAGGCAGAGCGAGACCAGCCAGCCGGAAACCACGAACAGGAACACGTTGAACCGGGCGTTGCCGTACCCGTTCCAGCTCAGCACGCCGCTGACGGCGAAGAGCGCGACCAGGCCGAGGAAGACCGGGCTGGGCCGGAACGCCGCCTTCGGCACGCCGAGCACCAGCCCGTCGGCGCCCGGCCGGTCGTAGCTCATCACTCGGCCGTGGGCAGCAGGCTCATCCGGTAATCCACCCGGTCGTCCTCCACGAGCGCGACCGATGTGACGCCGGACGCCGCGAGCTCCCGCCAGGTCTGACCGATCCAGGATTCGGCGTCGGCCTGACTGCCGAACGACTCCGCAGGTCCCTCGACCGTCTGCCCGTCCGTGCCCTCGTACCGCCAGCTCCACGCCATGCCGCGTCTCCCCTCGCCGCTGAAGTCCCCGTGGGACGAACCCCCGCCAGCGTAGTCGGCCCCGCGCCCGACGGCCGCTCGCTCGCCTCCGCCGCGACCGGTGGGTTGATCAATCCCGGTCCGCCACGGCGCCGGGCCGGCAGGCAGCGCGACCCCGGCCGGCCTTAAGGTACGGGCATGTCCGTTGACGGGTGGAACACGGTCCTGGTGCTCGGCGGCACCCGGTCCGGCAAGTCGGAGTTCGCCGAGTCCCTGGTCATCGACGCACCGGTGGTCCGCTACCTCGCCACCGCGCCGGAGGGCGACCCGGAGGACACCGAGTGGGCGACGCGGCTGGCGTCGCACCGCGCCCGCCGGCCGGGCAGCTGGACGACCGAGGAGACCGCCGAGGATCCACGCCGGCTGGCGGACGTGCTCGCGTCCGCCGAGCCCAACGAGACGCTGCTCGTGGACGACCTGGGCGGCTGGGTGACGGTGCTGCTCGACCCCGAGCACCAGCCGGCCGACGACGTGGCGACGATCGCCGAGCTGGCCGAGGCTGTCCGCACCTGCTCGGCGAAGGTGGTGCTGGTCAGCCCCGAGGTGGGGTTGTCGCTGGTGCCGACCACGCCGCTGGGTCGGGCGTTCACCGACGCGCTCGGCGCGGCGAACCGCGCGGTAGCGGACGCCTGCGACGCGGTGGCGCTGGTGGTCGCCGGCCAGCCGGTGTGGCTGAAGCCGACCGACCAGGCGGTGCCGGCGGCGACCGCGACCGCGACGGCCACCGCACGTGTCGCCCCCCAGCAGGTCCCGGCCGACACCGACACCGAGCCCACCCCCGAGGTGCAGCTGCCCGAGGTGCTGACCCATCCGGCGCCGCCCGCCCCGAACCAGGAGCCCGGCAACCCGTGGGCCGCGCCCACGATGGCGCTGCCGATGGTCGCCACCGGACTGGCCATCCAGCCGGGCATGGAGCTTCCGATGCCCGACGAGTACGCCGGCCCGCAGGCCGTCGACCGTCTGGCCACGTTGGACGTACCTGGCGCCGGGCTGGGCGTCCTGGACCGGGTGGTCGGCTTCGCGGCCGCCACCCAGGCCACCTCGACGCCGGCCCCCTGGGGCTCGGTACGGGTGCTGCTGCTGCACGGCGACCACTCCGGCGGGGCGTCGGCCGGCGCCGTCCCCGGTGAGTCGGCGCGCCGGGCCCGGCAGGCCCGCGCCGGTCAGGGCGCGTTGGCCCGGCTGGCCGCCGAGAGCGGCGCGAGCCTCCAGGTGGTGGACGCCCCCACGGCGGCGGCCATTGAGGACGAGCCGGCGCTCAGCCCCGAGCAGGTCGAGTCGGCGCTGCGGTACGGCTGGCGGCTGGCGGAGCAGGCCGCCGACGCCGGCGTACAACTGCTGGTGCTGGGGGCGTGCGGGGCCGGCACCGAAGCGGCGGCCGCGGCGGTGCTCGCGGCCACGGCGGGCGCGGAACCCCCGGCCGTGCTCGGTCGGGTGATCACCGACTCCGGCGAGATCGACGACGCGGCCTGGATGGTCCGCTGCGCGGCGGTACGCGACGCGTTGCACCGCACCCGTCGTTCGCCCCGAGGCGCCAAGGACGTGCTTGCGGAACTGGGCGGCGGTGACGTGGCGGTGGCCACCGGTGTGCTGCTGGGCGCGACCGCCCGGCGGGTGCCGGTGCTGCTGGACGGGCCGGTCGGGCTGGCCGCCGGAATGGTCAGCCGCGACCTGGCCGGGCAGGCCCGTCACTGGTGCCTGCTCGCCGACCACGGCGGGCACCCAGCGGTGCGGCTCGCCGCCGACGTGCTCGGCCTCACCCCGCTGCTGGATCTTCGACTGGATCTGGGCGAGGGCGCCAACGCGCTTGTCGCGTTGCCGCTGCTGCGCTCGGTGCTGGCGCTTGCCGCCGCGCTGCCGACCCACCCGTCGCTGGGCGGCGACGAGCCGGCGTCCGAGGAGCCGGAGTACACCGACGAGGAGTACACCGAACCGGACTTCGCCGAGCCGGAGCCGGACGGGCCGGGCCCGGCCAGCACCGGCGCCGACGAGCAGCCGGCGTCGGGCTGGCGTGCCGGCTGAGTCGCGGCTCGTCGCGGGCGCCCGACTGGCGGTCACCACGTTCAGCACCCTGCCGGTGCGCGCCGGGCGAATCGACCGCCCGGTGGCCGGCACCGCCATGGCGCTCGCCCCGGTGGTCGGCGCGCTGCTCGGGGCGCTGTTGGCCGGGGTGCTGCTGCTCGTCGGCGCGCTCGCCGCACCGCTGGTGGCCGCCGGGGTGACGCTGGGGGCCGCGGCCCTGCTCACCCGCGGGCTGCACCTCGACGGGCTGGCCGACACCGTGGACGCCCTCGGCTCGTACCGGCGGGGCGCGGCGGCACTGGAGATCATGAAGAAGCCGGACGTCGGCCCGTTCGGCGTGGTCGCCCTGGTGGTCGTCCTGCTGGTGCAGGCGGCGGCGCTCACCGAGCTGGCCGGCCGCCCCTGGCCGGCGTGCCTCGCGGCGGTGGTCGCGGCGACGGCCGCCGGGCGGCTGGGCGTGACCGTCGCCTGCCGTCGGGGCGTACCGGCGGCCCGACCCGACGGGCTCGGCGCGCTGGTGGCCGGCACTGTCGGCCCGCTGGCACTGGCCGCCGGCGCGGTCACCGTCGCGCTGCTGGCGGTGCCCGCGGTGCCGGGCCGTCCGTGGCAGGGGCCACTGGCCGTCGTCGTCGCGATCGCCGTCGCGCTCGCGCTGCTCCACCACGTGGTACGCCGGTTCGGCGGCATCACCGGCGACGTGCTCGGTGCGACGGTCGAGGTGGTCACCACGCTGGTCTACCTGGGTCTGGTGCTGTCCGCCTGAAGCGGGCGCGGCGGGCCGGGTAGCGTTCGGCTCGACAGCACCGGCACGGCAACCGGGGGAACCCACATGCTCATCACTGACGACTTCCTGCCCGTACCGGTGCCGGAGTCGCTCAGCGCGACCTACCTGGTGCCGATGGTGGGGCTGCCGAAGGTCAGCGCGAAGACGGCGGTGGCGGCGCTCACCGGCCGGCTCGCCGAGCCGGTGCACGGGCTCGCCCGGCAGATGCTGGACAGCCCGCTGATGAGCGTGGACACCAGGCCGATCTCTGAGTTCCCCGAGCTGCCACCGGATCTGCTCACCGCGTTCGGCGCCACCGAGGAGCAGCTGGCGCGGCTGGCGGCGGCGACGCACCTCGTCGTGGTGCAGGCCGAGTACCGGCCGGGCTGGCCCCCGGCGCACGAGTGGGCGGCCCGGGCGGTCGCGGCGGCGGTCGCCGAGTCCGTCGACGGCGACGTGGTGGACGTGTTCGGCCTCCAGTTCCTCGACCCGGCCACCGCGCTGCGCTCGCTCCCCGACGAGCAGGGCCGGATCCGGCTTGTCGACTGGGTGCTGGTGCCGTACTCCTCGGACACCGAGGGGCTGTGGTTCACCACCAAGGGGCTGCGCCGCTTCGGCCTGCTGGAGTTGCAGACCCAGGGGGTGCCCGACCATCTGACCCGGGCCTGGGGTGCGGTGATGACCGGCGCGGCGCGTCGGCTCCTGCGGGACTGGACCGACGGGCTCACCGGCGACGAGGTGCCGGCGTTCGTGCAGCTGCCGGTGCTGGCCACCGTCACCGGGCACGACATCGCGGTGGCGTACGGCAACCCGGAGCAGCACGGCGCGACGGCGCCTGTGCTGCTGCGCCTGGAGCTGGACCCGGCGACCGATCCGGAGGCCGACTCGTTCCTGAGCCTGCGCCCGCCGGCCGGGCATCCCGGCCCGGACGGGCGTTACTACGCCGCCGCGTGCGCGACGCTGTTCTCCGGGATCCAGCCGGACGTGCGCTACGCCCGGTCCGGTGACGCGATGAGCCGGGCGGTCGCCACGGCCCGCGCGGCGCTGGGCGACGCGCGGGCACGCTTCGTGGCCGGCCGGTTGCCCGCCGAGTCGCAGCTGGTGGTGAAGTACGGCCTTCCCGGCGACGACGGCCCGGAGTACGTCTGGGCGGGTGTCACCTCGTGGGAGGCTCCGGAGCGGATCGTCGGCGTGAGCGCCAGCGACGCCAACACCGACCCGAGCGTGCGCATCGGCGCCCCGGTGGTGGTGGAGGCGACCGACGTAGTCGACTGGGCCGTCCTGGACGCGACGGGTGTCATCGAGGGCGGCTGGACCCAGGCGGTCCTGGACTCGGGCGAACCCCCCACCCCACCCGACCAGCAGAGTTGATCATGAGGTTGACGGCGATTTCGATCTCCGAAGAACCCGTCAACCTCATGATCAAGCTCAGCGTACGGAGGGGGTTACGAAGGGGGGCTTCGTCAGCGTCAGCGGGGCTCGACGGCCTCGGATGTCGATCTCGACCTCGTCGCCGTCCGCGAGCTTGGCGTCGGTGTCCAGCAGGGCCAGCGCGATGCCCTGCTTCCTCGTCGGGCTGAAGGTGCCGCTGGTCACCACGCCCACCTGCTCGTCGCCGACGTGCAGGGTCATCCCCGGCCGCGGGATGGCGCGGTCGACTGCCACCAGGCCGCGCAGCGTACGCCGGGGGCCGGCGGCCTTCTCGGCGAGCAGCGCGTCGCGGCCCCAGAAGGCCTGCTTGTCCCAGCCGACCGCCCAGCCGGAGCGGGCCTGCACCGGGGTGATGTCAAGCGACAGGTCCTGCCCGTGCAGCGGGTAGCCCATCTCGGTGCGCAGCGTGTCCCGGGCCGCCAACCCGCAGGCGCGCAACTCGAACGCCTCACCGGCGGCGAAGAGCGCGTCCCAGACGGCCACCGCGTGCTCCGCCGGCACGACCAGCTCGTAACCCAGCTCGCCGGTGTAGCCGGTGCGGCAGACGGTCAGCTCCACCCCGGCCAGGGTCGCCGCCGAGAAGCTCATGTAGCCGTGCTCGGTGGGCAGGCCGAGGGCGGCCAGCAGCTCACCCGAACGGGGGCCCTGCACGGCCAGCACCGCGTACGCCTCGTGCTCGTCGGTGACGGTGACCGACTCCGGCGCGGCGGCGCGCAGCCGGCGCACCACCTCGGCGGTGTTCGCGGCGTTCGGGATGAGGAAGACGTGGTCGTCGGCGTACAGGTAGGCGATGATGTCGTCCACCACGCCGCCGGTGGCGTCGTCGCAGCAGAGCGTGTACTGCGCCCGGCCGGGCCCGATCCGGCCCAGGTCGTTGCTGAGGCAGGCGTTGACGAAGTCGGCCGCGCCGGGGCCGCTCACCCGGGCCTTGCCCAGGTGCGAGACGTCGAAGACCCCCACCGCCGTACGCACCGAGGTGTGCTCCTTGAGCACCCCGCCGCCGGCGTACTCCAGCGGCATCTCCCAGCCCCCGAAGGGGGCGAACTTGGCGCCGGCGGCGGTGTGCCGCTCGTGCAGCGGGGAACGGCGCAGCCGGGTCGCGGCGGCGTCGGAGGTCACGTCGGTCATGGGTGGGAACTTACCGGGGGCAACGTGGCTGGTTAGCATCGGCGGGACCCTGCCGGCACGATCGGCGGGACAGCCCTGACGTCCGGCGGGTAGGTTCCGCCGGAGACCTTCATCGCCGGTACGCGACGCCGCGGCCGGCCCGGCCCGCCCGGAGTAGCTTCAGTGACATCGCCCCGCACCACCACCCTGAGCCTGGTCGACACCGACCCCGCGGAGCTCGCCGTCGACGCGATCGTGATCGGCGTGCACAGCCAGACCGGAGAGCAGGGCGCCACCAGCGGCCTCGCCGGCACCCTCCTGCTCGCCAGCGGCGCGGAGAGCATCGCCGCCGCGTTCGACGGCAAGCTGACCGAGACGCTGGCGCTGCTCGGCGCGACAGGTGGCCCCGGCGAGGTGATCAAGCTGGCCACGTTGGGCACGGTCACCGCCCCACTCGTCGTCGCCGTCGGGCTCGGCCCGGAGCCGTCCGGCGCCGCCCCGGCGCCGGAGACGCTGCGTCGTGCCGCCGGCTCGGCCGTCCGGGCCCTGGCGGGCGCGCCGAAGGTGGCGCTGGCCATGCCGCTGCCCGACGACGCGGACGCCCCGGCCGCGCTGCGCGCGGTGGCCGAGGGTGCGCTGCTGGGCGGGTACCGGTTCGCCGGCTACAAGACCCGGCCGCAGCCGGCCCGGCGGGAGCCGGTGGCCGAGGTGGTCATCGCGGTGCCGGACGCCGCCGACGAGGGCGCCCAGGCGGAGATCACCCGGGCGCAGGCGGTGGCCGGCGCGGTCCGGCTCAGCCGGGACTGGGTGAACACCGCGCCGAACGAGCTGCGTCCGCCGTCGTTCGCCGACGCCGTGGCCGGCGCGGCGCGCGAGGCAGGCCTCGAGGTCGAGGTGCTCGACGAGGCGGCGCTGGCCGCCGGCGGGTACGGCGGCATCATCGCCGTCGGGCAGGGCTCGGAGGCGCCACCCCGGCTGGTGAAGCTCACCTACACCCCGCAGGGCGGCGGCAACGGCAAGCGGGTCGCGCTCGTCGGCAAGGGCATCACCTTCGACACCGGCGGCATCTCGATCAAGCCGGCGCAGGGCATGTGGGAGATGAAGTCCGACATGGCGGGCGCCGCCGCGGTGGGCGCGGCCATGCTGGCGATCGCGGCGCTCAAGCCGTCAGTGGCGGTGAGCGGGTACCTGCCGATGGCGGAGAACATGCCGTCGGGCACCAGCTACCGGCCGGGTGACGTGATCAGCATGTTCAACGGCAAGAAGGTGGAGGTGCTCAACACCGACGCCGAGGGCCGGATGGTCCTTGGTGACGCCATGGCCCGCGCCTGCGCCGACGGCACCGACTACCTGTTCGAGACCTCCACCCTGACCGGCGGTCAGGTGATCTCGCTGGGCAAGCGGATGGCCGGCGTGATGGGCACCCCGGAGCTGTGCGAGCGGGTCCGGGTGATCGGCGACGCCGTCGGCGAGCCGGCGTGGCCGATGCCGCTGCCCGACGACGTACGCAAGGGCATGGACTCGGACGTGGCGGACATCTCGCAGGTCAACGCCGGGATGGACCGGGCCGGTCACATGTTGCAGGGCGGCGTGTTCCTGCGCGAGTTCGTGACCGACGACGTGGCCTGGGCGCACATCGACATCGCCGGGCCGGGTTACCACTCGGGCGAGCCGGTGGGCTACTGGACCAAGGGTGGCACCGGCGTTCCGGTCCGCACCCTCGTACAGCTCGTCGAGGACGTCGCCGCAAACGGCTGACGGAACTGAGCGAGGGGCCCCCGGTCGATGCCGGGGGCCCCTCGCTCAGTACAGCTCGGGGCGGCGCTTGCGACGCTCGTTGAAGTCGCGCATCCGCTGCGGGTAGCCCATCAGCCGGACGTCGTACACCGGGATGCCCATCCGGTACGCGAAGCGCCTGGCACCGTCGGGGCCGTCGATCCGCCGGCGGGTCCACTCGCCGTCGTCGGCGATCAGGATGACGGTGGTCTCCGTCACGGTCGTCCGTGGCTCGATGAACGCCTCGACGCCGCGGCGACTCCGGATGAAGTTCTCCAGATGGGCCAGATCGCCTCGGTCGGCCGCGCGGTCGTGGCTCGGCACACGCGCCTGCTTGCGGCGTCGGAACAACCCCACCGAACGTCTCCCCCATGCTGCGTCATCGACAACGGTGCCAAGGGTACGTGTCGATGACGTGTCGTTGGGCACCTCGGTACGCACCCTGTGCCCGGTGGTGACAAGATGACCGAGGTGGGGTGTGTCCGTGTTACAACCCCGTGACCCCCGATGCAGCGACGCGACCTGGGAGTTGGACGTGAGCGAGCCGAACGAAGCGACCTTCGACATCGTCATCCTCGGAGGTGGCAGCGGCGGCTACGCGGCGGCGCTGCGTGCCGCCCAGCTTGACCTCTCCGTCGCGCTGATCGAAAAGGGCAAGCTCGGCGGCACCTGCCTGCACAACGGCTGCATCCCCACCAAGGCGCTTCTGCACGCGGCCGAAATCGCCGACCAGACCCGCGAGTCGGAGCAGTTCGGTGTGAAGGCCGAGCTGGTCGGCGTCGACATGGCAGGGGTCAACTCGTACAAGGACGGTGTGATCTCCCGCCTGTACAAGGGCCTGCAGGGCCTGGTGGGCGGCTCGAAGAAGATCACCTTCGTCGCGGGCGCCGGCAAGCTGGTCGACAGGAACGTGGTCGAGGTGGACGGCAAGCGCTACACCGGCCGGAACATCGTCCTGGCCTCCGGCTCGTACGCGAAGAGCCTGCCCGGCCTGGAGGTCGACGGCGAGCGGATCATCACAAGCGACCACGCGCTGACCCTGGACCGGGTCCCGTCGTCGGTGATCGTCCTCGGTGGTGGCGTGATCGGCGTCGAGTTCGCGAGCGTGTGGAAGTCGTTCGGCGCGGACGTGACGATCGTCGAGGCGCTGCCCCGGCTGGTCGCCGCCGAGGACGAGGAGTCGTCCAAGGCGCTGGAGCGGGCGTTCCGCAAGCGGAAGATCAACTTCAAGGTCGGCAAGCCGTTCGAGAAGGTCGAGAAGACCGAGAACGGCGTCAAGCTGACGATCTCCGGTGGCGAGACCGTCGAGGCCGAGCTGCTGCTGGTCGCCGTGGGTCGCGGCCCGAACACCGCCAACCTCGGGTACGAGGAGCAGGGCGTCAAGATGGACCGCGGCTACGTGCTGACCGACGAGCGGCTGCGTACCAGCGTGCCGAACGTCTACGCGGTGGGCGACATCGTGCCCGGCCTGCAGCTCGCGCACCGGGGCTTCCAGCAGGGCATCTTCGTCGCCGAGGAGATCGCCGGTCAGACCCCGGCCGTGATCGACGAGGTCGGCATCCCGCGGGTCACCTACTGCGACCCGGAGCTGGCGTCGGTGGGGCTGACCGAGGCCAAGGCCAAGGAGCAGTACGGCGCCGACAAGGTCTCGTCGTACAACTACCCGCTCGGCGGCAACGGCAAGAGCCAGATCCTCAAGACCACCGGCTTCGTGAAGCTGGTCCGGGTGGAGGACGGCCCGGTGGTCGGCGTGCACATGGTCGGTGCCCGGGTGGGTGAGCTGATCGGTGAGGCGCAGCTCATCTACAACTGGGAGGCCTACCCGGCCGAGGTCGCCCAGCTCGTGCACGCCCACCCGACCCAGAACGAGGCCCTGGGCGAGGCGCACCTGGCCCTCGCCGGCAAGCCGCTGCACGCGCACGCCTGATCACCCAAACCGCGGCGTCCGGCGACGGGCGAAGATCCCCTAGGGGAATGAAGGAGTCTGGAGAACATGCCGGTATCGGTCACCATGCCCCGGCTCGGCGAGAGCGTCACCGAGGGCACCGTCACGCGCTGGCTCAAGCAGGAGGGCGACACGGTCGAGGTCGACGAGCCCCTGCTCGAGGTCTCGACCGACAAGGTCGACACCGAGATCCCGTCCCCAGCTGCCGGCGTGCTGAGCCGGATCGTTGTCGGTGAGGACGAGACCGCCGAGGTCGGCAGCGAGCTGGCTGTCATCTCCGGTGAGGGCGAGTCGACCGGCGGTGGCGAGGCCGCCCCGCAGGAGCAGGCCCCGGCCGAGGAGGTCGAGCCGGCCGCCGAGCCGACCGCCGCCGCCGAGGGCACCGCCGACCAGGTGGCCCAGGACGAGGCGCCGGCCGAGACGCCGGCTCCGGCCGCCGCGCCGTCCGGCGAGGGCACCCCGGTGAAGATGCCCGCCCTGGGTGAGAGCGTCACCGAGGGTACGGTCACGCGCTGGCTCAAGCAGGTCGGCGAGACCATCGAGGTGGACGAGCCGCTGCTGGAGGTCTCCACCGACAAGGTGGACACCGAGATCCCGTCGCCGGTCGCCGGCACCGTGCTGGAGATCAAGGTCGCCGAGGACGAGACCGCCGCGGTCGGCGCCGACCTGGCCATCATCGGCGTCGCGGGCGCGGCCCCGGCGAAGTCCGAGCCGAAGCCCGAGCCGAAGGCGGAGGCCACGCCGGCCCCGAAGGCCGAGCCGAAGCCGGAGCCGAAGGTCGAGGAGCCGACCCCGGGCATGTCGTACAACGAGCCGTCCGCGGAGGCCGAGACGTCGGCGGAGCCGGCGAAGGCCGAGCAGGCGGCGCAGCCGTCCGCGCCGACCGCGGCCCCGCAGCGCCCGTCCGCCCCGGCCCAGGGTGACGGCGAGGAGGCGGCAGGCTACGTGACCCCGCTGGTGCGCAAGCTGGCCAGCGAGCACGGCGTCGACCTGTCCACGCTCAACGGCACCGGTGTGGGTGGCCGGATCCGCAAGCAGGACGTCCTCGACGCGGCCGAGAAGGCGAAGACCGCCCAGGCCGCACCGGCTCCGGCGGCTGAGCCGACCGCCGCGCCGTCGGCCGCCGCGCCGAAGCCGGCCGCCAAGCCGCAGCCCAGCGCCAAGCGGGGCACCACGGAGAAGCTGCCGAGGATCCGGGCGACCATCGCCAAGCGGATGCAGCAGTCGCTGCACGAGACGGCGCAGCTGACCACTGTCGTCGAGGTGGACGTCACCAAGGTCGCCAAGCTGCGGGTGAAGGCCAAGGACTCGTTCCAGGCCAAGCACGGCGTGAAGCTGTCCTTCCTGCCGTTCTTCGCCCTCGCCGCCATCGAGGCGCTCCAGACCCACCCGATCATCCAGGCCAGCATGGACCTGGAGGGCGGCACGATCACCTACCCGGCCGCCGAGCACCTCGGCATCGCCGTGGACACCGAGCGCGGCCTGCTCGTGCCGGTCATCCACAACGCCGGTGACCTCAACATGGGCGGCATCGCCAAGCGGATCGCCGACCTGGCCGAGCGCACCCGGGCCAACAAGATCACCCCGGACGAGATGGCCGGGGCGACCTTCACGCTCACCAACACGGGCAGCCGGGGCGCTCTGTTCGACACTCCGATCGTGCCGTCGCCGCAGTCGGCGATGCTCGGTACGGGTGCCGTGGTGAAGCGTCCGGTCGTGGTGAACGACCCGGAGTTGGGCGAGGTCATCGCGGTCCGGTCGATGGTCTACCTGGCCATGTCCTACGACCACCGCCTGATCGACGGCGCCGACGCGGCCCGCTTCCTGACCTCGGTCAAGGAGCGGCTGGAGGCCGGCAACTTCGAGTCGGAGCTGGGCCTGGCCTGATCCCCGCGCCAACGCCGAAAGGGCGCCCCGGTCGTCGACCGGGGCGCCCTTTCGTCTGCGGGGACTCAGCCCTTGAGCAGGGTCTCGGAGACCTCCCAGAGTTGTTCGGCGGCCTGCGGGTCCAGCGCGTACTCGGCGACACCGGTGCGCCCGCCTGGCTGGGCCGGGGCGGCCTGCTGGCAGTCCTCGAAGTAGCGCCCGCCGACACCGTCCAGCAGCGGCGACGCGGCGACCAGCACCGAGGTGGCGGCACCCTGCTCGACGGTCTTCCAGGCGGCCGCGTTGCCGGAGCGCATCCGGGTCAGCTCCTCGTCGCTGACGTACCGCTGGAGGTTGGTCCGGATCGCGCCGGGCATCAACGAGTTGGTGAAGATGCCGTCGTCGGCCCAGCGGCGGGTCGCCTCCACGGCGAACAGCACGTTCGCCGTCTTCGACTGCCCGTACGCCTGCCAGGGGTCGTACTCCCGGCGGTCGTACTGGATGTCCTCGAAGACCACCGGGGAGCGCAGGTGGGCGGCGGAGCTGACCGAGACGATGCGGGCCCCGCCGGCCGCGGCGAGCGCCGGGCGCAGCCCGGTGGCGAGCGCGAAGTGCCCGAGGTGGTTGGTGGCGAACTGCATCTCCCAGCCCTGCGGGGTGCGGCTCAGCGGCGCGGCCATGATCCCGGCGTTATTGACCAGGATGTGCAGCGGGCCGTCCCAGTTGGCCACGAAGTCGGCGACCGAGCCCTGGTCGGCGAGGTCGAGCGGGGCCACCAGGATGCGCTCGTTGCCGGTGGTGGCGGTGATGTCGTCGGCGGCCTTCTGGCCGGCGTCGGGGTTGCGCACGGCAAGTGTGACCTCGGCGCCGGCGCTGGCGAGGGCACGGGCGGTCTCCACGCCGATGCCTGACGATCCGCCGGTGACGACCGCCCGCCGCCCGACGAGGTCCACGCCCTTGATCACGTCCGTGGCCGTGGAGTGATGGGCGAACGGGGTGGTGATCGGGTTGCTCGTCGTCATGATCCATCCTTGTTCGGGGAGGGCGGGCCGGTCGGCCCGCCGTACGATGGAAGCGGAGGATCCTCCGCTATGGCCGAGACTAACCGGAGTTTCCTCCGGTTACCACCCGACGGGGAAACCGTCGGCCCGCACAGCCAAGGAGGAGACGTGCCGGAGACCAGCCCCCGCCCCCTGCGGGCGGACGCGCTGCGCAACCGCGAGCGGCTGCTGGAAGCCGCGGTCCAGGCGTTTTCCCACCCCGGCCCGGAGGTAACGCTCGACGCCATCGCCCGGCAGGCCGGTGTGGGCATCGGCACCCTGTACCGCCACTTCCCCACCCGAGAGGCCCTGGTCGAGGCGGCCTACCGCAACGAGCTGGGCAAGCTCTGTGACGCCGCACCGGACCTGCTCGACCGGTCGCCCCCCGACCAGGCGCTGCGCGCCTGGATGTCCCTGTTCGTCGACTACCTGGCCACCAAGCGCGGCATGGCCGACGCCCTGCGCCTGGTGATCGCCTCCGGCGCCAACCCGTACGCCCACAGCCGCGACCGACTGCTGGAGGCACTCGGCCGGCTCCTCGACGCCAGCGTCACGGCCGGCACCGTCCGGGCCGACGTCGACGTCGCCGACGTGCTGGCCGGCGTGAGCGGGATCAGCCTCGCCACGGGCGAGCGCGACCAGGCCGACCGGCTGCTCGACCTGCTCATGGACGGCCTGCGACACCGCCGGACGGACTGAGCCCGTTCCGGCCTCCGGCCAGGCCGGACGCTGCCAGAGTGAGACAGTGGGTGGCTACCGGCGGGGTGGGCAACTGGGCCCGGCCGTCCCGATCGCCCCCGGCGCGCGGGTGGACAAGTTCGAGGTCTTCTTCGACCTGGTGTTCGTCTTCTCGTTCTTCATCATCACCCGGGCCACCGCCGCGAACGTCTCCGGCCGACAGTTGCTGCACGCGGCCCTGGTGTTGGCGGTGCTCTGGTGGTGCTGGGTGGTGCACAGCCTGGTCGCCACCCGGGTACGGCTCGGCGAGGGTTACGTCCCGGTGCTCATGGTGGTGGCGATGGCCGCCCTGTTCGCGTTCGCGCTGGCGCTGCCGCAGGCGTTCAGCGACCCGAAGGGCAGCGCCGCCGGCCCGATGCTGGTGGCCATCAGCTACGTGGTGGTCCGCGGCATCCACTGGGTCCTCTACCAGCATGTCGTGCGGGACAGCCCGCAGGAGCGCCGGCAACTGCGCCGGTTCGCCCCCGAGCTGGCGGCGAGCATCATCCTGCTGCTGGCCGCCGCGCTGATCCCGTCGCAGATCGCCGACCCGAACCAGGCGGCGATGATCCGGGACGGCCTGTGGATCGCCGTGGTGGTGGTCCAGTTCGCCACCGGTTTCATCGTCGGCACCTGGGGCTGGGGGGTGACAAGCGCCGAGCACTGGACCGAACGGTATGACCTCATCCTGATCATCGCGCTGGGCGAGTCCGTCATCTCCACGGGCGTGGGCGGCAACCTGCTCGGCAAGCCGGCGACCTGGCCGGCGGTGACGGCCGCCACGCTCAGCATCGTGGTCACCGCCGCCCTCTGGTGGGCGCACTTCGACTTCATCGGCCCGGCCGCCCGGATCGCCCTGCACGCGGCCGAGGGCGCTCCCCGGGTGGCGATGGCCCGCGACGCGTACGCGTACCTCTACCTGCCGATGATCGCCGGGATCATCCTCTTCTCCATCGGCAACGAGGAGGTCCTGCACAAGATCACCGACCCGGCCGGTGGAATCGCCGAGAAGGTCGAGGGGCCGGCCGTACTGATGCTCTTCGGCGGGCTGATCTGCTACTACGCCGTCAACATCCTGTTCCAGCTCCGGACCCTGCACACCCTCTCCTGGACCCGGGTGGGCGTCATCGTGGTGTTGACAGCGGCCCTGCCGATCGGTAAACACCTGCCCGCGCTGGGGGCGCTCACCCTGGCGACGGTGATCTGCGTGGCGCTCGTGGCGGCGGAGGTGCTGGTGATGTCGAAGTCCCGGCACGCGCTGCGTGCCGCCGTCTTCCACGAGCGGATCAGCCACGAGGCCCACGAGGCCGCCTGGCGGGCCCGCTGGCACGACCTCCCGGAGCCGGACGAGCCCACCACGCCGTGAGCCGTCCGGGTAGGCTCCGGCACAGCGTCGCGGTGCACCCGGCACGAAGGCCGCCGTGGGCATGGAGGCGCGGGGACAGCATGGGACGAACGTGCACCCGAAGAGTTCACCCGCCGACCGGCTCGCCGCCGTCGGCAACCAGATGATCGAGATTCACCTCTGGCTCGGCGCGGAGTTGGCCCGCCTACGGGAGAGCCTCGACGACCCCGACGGCGCCGGCAGGTCACGGGACCTGCGGGCACACTGCCTGAGCTTCTGCGCCGCACTCGGCCGGCACCACACGGGCGAGGACGACGGCGCGTTCCGGCTGCTGGCCGACCAGGTCCCCGAGCTACGCCCGGTCATCGCGAACCTGATCACCGACCACGAGGTGGTGGCGGGGATCCTGCACCGGGTCGAGGCGCTGCTGGGCACCGACACGTCCCTGCCGGCGGCCCAGGTGCGCGCCGAGCTGGACGGGTTGGCCGCGCTGCTGGAGTCCCACTTCCGGTACGAGGAGAAGCGGCTCGTGACCGCCCTGAACTCCCTCAGCGGCCAGCCCGGGACGGCCGAGGAACTGCTCGGCCTGACCGCGCCACCCCGGCCGGCCGACTGACGGTCACCGGCCCGGCAGGCGCTCGTAGAAGCGGATCTTCTCCCGCAGGTGGTCGTACTGGCGCTGGAGCAGCCGCATCTGCTCCTCCACCTGCTCGGCATGCCGGCGCAGCAGCTCCAGGCGCTCGTCCACGGTGTGGTTGCCCTCGCGGGCCAGCTGCGCGTAGCGGCGCATCTGGGCGATCGGCATCCCGGTGTCCCGCAGGCAGCGGAACAGCACCAGCCACCCGAGATCGTCGTCGGTGAAGACCCGCTGCCCGCCCGCCGTGCGTTCCACGTCGGCGAGCAGACCGATCTTCTCGTAGTACCGCAGGGTGTCCAGACTGAAGCCGCTGCGCCGAGCGGCCTCCGCGGGGGCGTAACCGGTCATGGCCGCCGATGGTAGCCCTTGACCTCGAGTGCACTCCAGGTTGGAGGCTGGGCCGCATGACCATGACACGGACGCTGGGACGCAGCGGCATCGAGGTGAGCGCGATCGGGATGGGCTGCTGGGCGATCGGTGGCCCGCTCTGGGGTGACGACGGGCAGCCGTTCGGCTGGGGCGAGGTGGACGACGACGAGTCGATCCGCACCATCCACCGGGCCCTCGACCTCGGGGTGACCCTGTTCGACACCGCCAGCAACTACGGCGCCGGGCACAGCGAACGGATCCTCGGCCGGGCACTCGCCGGCCGACGCGACAGCGCGGTGATCGCCACCAAGTTCGGCAACGTCAGCGACGAGGCGACCCGACGGGCGCTGGGCACCGACGCCAGCCCCGCCTTCGCGGTCCGCAGCCTGGAGGACTCGCTGCGCCGTCTCGGCACCGACCACGTCGACCTCTACCAGCTGCACATCAACGACCTGCCGGTGCCCGCCGCGCTCGAGCTGGTCGGCACCCTGGAGGACCTGGTCGACCAGGGCAAGATCCGGGCGTACGGCTGGAGCACCGACAACCCGGCCTCGGCCGAGGCGTTCGCGGTGGCCGGGGCGCGCTGCGTCGCCATTCAGCACGACGAGTCGGTGCTCAGCGACAACGCGGCGGTGCTTGCCGTCTGCGACAGGTACGACCTGGCCAGCCTCAACCGTGGGCCGCTGGCGATGGGGCTGCTCACCGGCTCGACCCGGGCGCTCGGCGCGGACGACGTCCGTGGGCGGGCACCCGAGTGGCTGCACTGGTTCACCGACGGAAAGCCGACCCCGCGCTGGGCGGCACGGGTCGACGAGGTACGCGCGGCGCTCACCGCCGACGGGCGGACCCTCGCCCAGGGCGCGCTCGGCTGGCTGCTGGCTCGCAGCCCCCGTACGGTGCCGATTCCCGGCCTGCGCACCGTGGCCCAGGCCGACGAGAACCTGGCGACGCTGGCGCGAGGCCCGCTGAGCCCCGACGCGTACGCCGAAGTGGAGCGCCTCCTGGCCGACCTGCGCAAACCCTGATCCCCCACCACCTTGCCGATCTTGTACTTCCGGTCCCGGCGAACCTCACCTTTCTCCGCGAATCGGCGACACGAAGTGCAAGATCGGCGAGGAGTGGGGCCGGGGCGCGTCAGTGGCCGGTGTTTTCGACGAAGATGGGGGCATGCGGATCCTTCTGGCCGGCGCGTCCGGCTTTCTCGGCACCCGGCTGGCCGACCGGCTCGCCGTGGACGGGCACCAGGTCACCCGGCTCGTCCGGCGGGCGCCAGGCGGGCCGCAGGAGCGGCAGTGGAACCCGGCCGCCGGGCAGCTCGACCCGGCCGCGGTCGCCGGGGCGGACGCGGTGGTCAACCTGGCCGGCGCGGGTGTCGGTGACAAGCGCTGGAACGACGACTACCGGCGGTTGATCCGGACCAGCCGGGTGGACAGCACCACCACACTGGCGACCACAGTGGCCGGGCTGCCCGCCGCCGACCGTCCCGCGGTGCTGCTCAACTCCTCGGCCGTCGGCTGGTACGGCAACACCGGCGACCGGGTGGTCGAGGAGGACGCGCCTGCCGGCGAGGGTTTCCTGGCCGACGTCTGCCGGGTCTGGGAGGCCGCGACCCGACCGGCCGAGGACGCCGGGGTACGGGTGGTGCGGCTGCGGACCGGCCTGCCGCTGCACGGCGACGGAGGACTGCTCAAGCCGCAGTTGCTGCCGTTCAGGCTGGGGATCGCCGGCCGGTTGGGCAGCGGTCGGCAGTGGCTGCCGTGGATCTCGATGGACGACTGGCTGGACGCGACGCTCTTCCTGCTGGCCCGCGCCGACATCGCCGGCCCGGTCAACGTGGTGGGCCCGAACCCGGTGACCAACGCCGAGTTCACCCGCGAGCTGGCCCGCCAGCTGCACCGGCCGGCGATCATCCCGATCCCCGCCCTGGCCCTCAAGGTGGCCCTCGGCGGCTTCTCCCACGAGGCCCTCACCAGCACCCGCGTCCTCCCCGGCGTCCTCACCCGAGCGGCCTTCCCGTACCAACACCCCGACCTACCCAGCGCGCTCCACGCAGCCCTGACACCCACCCCCCACCCCTCGCGTTGATCAAGAGGTTTGCGTCATCCGGACGCCGGAATCTGACGCGAACCTCTTGATCAACAGGCCAGAGGGGGTCAGCAGCCGATCACCCAGTAGTTGGGGGCGGTCTGCTTGAGGGCGCTCGTGTAGAAGGTGTTGTAGAGGCCCATCCGCTGGTTCGAGCCGTTCGCATAGGCGTAGCCGCCGGACTGGTACGCCCTCCCGGCGGTGACGTGGGCGTAGTTGCTCGCCGTCACGCAGGTCGCCGGAGTGCTCGGGGTGGGGGTCGGCGTGGGCGTGGCCGTGGGGGTGGGCGTCGGGGTGGCCGTGGGGGTCGGGGTCGGGGTGGTGCCGCCGCCGTTCAGGCCGAAGAAGATCGCGTCCCGGTACGTCGAGCAGATGGTGTCCAGGAAGTACGCGCCGGCGGTGCCGCACTGCTCGGCCGCGGAACCCGGATCGACAGGGGTGCCGTGCCCCATTCCGGAGACCCGGTACAGGCGTACCTCGTCGTTGCCGTACACCTCCAGGCTGGTGTTGCCGGGCAGCGAGGAGGTGCTGGTCGGGGTCTGTAAGATCCCCCGCACGTTTGTCCACTGGTCCCGGGACTCGGTCCCGTTGAGCGGCGTGACAGTGGTGTCCGAGGTGCCGTGCCAGATGGCCACGCGGGGCCGCGGGCCGGTGTAGCCGGAGTACGCGCCACGGACCAGGTCGCCCCAGGCGGCAGGGGTCTTGTCCGCGCCCGGGTTCATGCAACTGAACGCGTTGACAGTGCTGGTGGCGCAGCGGTACGGGATGCCCGCGATGATCGATCCGGCGGCGAAGACGTCCGGGTAGGTGGCGAGCATGACAGCGCTCATCGCCCCGCCCGCGGAGAGGCCGCTGACGTAGACCCGGGAGCCGTTCACGCCGAAGTTCGTCTTGGCGTGGTCGACCATCTGCTTGATCGACAGCGCCTCGCCCTGACCCCGCGTGGTGTCCCCCGCCTCGAAGAAGTTGAAGCAGGAGTTGGCGTTGTTGCCGGAAGGCTGCTGGGCGACGATCAGGGCGAACTTCCACTGGTCGGCGTACTTCTGCCAGCCGGAGTTGGCGAAGTAGCCGGAGGCGTTCTGGGTGCAGCCGTGCAGCAGCACCACTGCCGGGGAGTTGGCCGGCAGGTTGTCCGGCCGGTAGGCGTACATGGCGAGGTTGCCCGGGTTGGAGCCGAACCCGGTGACCTGGGTGAGGGTGGCGGCCTGGGCGGGGGCGGCGAGGGTGATCGCGCCCGCCGCGGCGAGGACGAGCCCGGCGACCGCGCCGATCAGGCGGTGGAGGGTGGACGAGGAGCGGCGCACGGCGGCCTCCTGAGGGGCGGACTGTGAACTGGGTCACTGTCGAATTGCCGCGACGTTACGTCCATGTGTCGTCGGCATGACATGGCGCAGGCGCACACATTCACGACCGCCGGTGTGTACGAGGGACCCGAATGTTCCCTCATCAACAACAGCGGTCCCCTCCTCGCAGGTCTGACCGGCCCGTCCAGGTCCGGTTGGTAACGTCCGCTGCGTGCCGTCCTCCCC
This sequence comes from Micromonospora sp. NPDC000663, assembly GCF_042898105.1. Taxonomy (NCBI): domain Bacteria; kingdom Bacillati; phylum Actinomycetota; class Actinomycetes; order Micromonosporales; family Micromonosporaceae; genus Micromonospora; species Micromonospora sp. NPDC000663. Next base: position 239,857 of record NZ_JBIAYR010000005.1, on the reverse strand, counting down.
GTCGCTGGCCACCGGGCCCGCACCCGCGTCGCCGCCGCGTGCCGTCCGGGACCGCCGGGCCGACCTGATCGTCGTGCTGGTGGCGCTCGCGCTCGCCGTCTGGGTGACCAGCGGCCTGTGGCGGGACCCGCACGTGCGCACCATCACCGTCAACTCCAGCGACCAGGCGCTCTTCGAGTGGCTGCTGGCCTTCGGCGGGCATGCGGTCACCCACGGGGAGAACCCCCTCTTCACGTACCTGATCAACGTCCCGGACGGCGTCAACCTCGCGGTCAACACCTCGATCACGGTGTACGCGGTGGTCTTCGCCCCCCTCACGTACCTGATCGGGCCACCGGCGACGTTCCTGGTGATCCTCACCCTGAACCTGTTCGCGACAGCGCTGGCCTGGTACTGGCTGCTCTCACGGCACCTGGTCCGCAGCCGGCTGGCGGCCGGGGTGGGCGGCCTGTTCATCGCCTACTCCCCCGGCATGGTCTCGCACGCCAACGCCCACCTGAACTGGACGGCCGGCTGGCTGGTGCCGCTGCTGATCTGGCGGCTGTTCGCGCTGCGCCGCCCCGGGCACTGGCTGCGCGACGGGGTGATCCTCGGTCTGCTGGTGGCGGTGGCCTTCTCGATCGCCGCCGAGGGCCTCTTCTTCACCGCGCTCGCCCTCGGCATCTTCGTCGCCGCCTGGGCGCTTCACCCCGCCCGTCGGGCCGAGGCCCGTGCCGCCCTGCCCGATTTCCTGCGCGGGCTCGCGGTGACGGCAGTGGTGGCCGGGGTGCTGCTGTCGTACCCGCTGTGGCTGCACTTCGCCGGGCCGCAGCGGTTCCACGGCACCGGCTTCGACCCGGTGATCCACTCCGAGGACATCGCGGCGTTCGCCGCCTACCCGCGCCGCTCGCTGGCCGGCGAGGTCGGCCTGGGCACCTCGCTGGCACCGAACCCGACCGAGGAGAACTCCTTCTTCGGCATCGGGCTGCTCGTCCTCACCGTGGTCTGCTTCGTGGTCCTGTGGCGACGCGCCGACCCCGGCCGGCGCGCCACCCTCTGGGCGCTGGGCATCCTCGCGCTGGTCTTCACGGTGCTCTCCTTCGGGCCGGTCGCGAAGATCGACGGGCGGCGCACCGACCTGCCGATGCCGTTCGACCTGCTCGGGCAGCTGCCGGTGGTGAACGCCGCGCTGCCCGCCCGGCTGGCCCTGGTGGTCGCACCGGTGATCGGGGTGCTGCTGGCGTTCACGGTCGACCAGTTGCGCGCCGCGCCGCCACGGCACCGCTCCACGGAGCTGGCCTGGGCGCTCGGGTTCGCGGTGGCCCTGCTGCCGCTGCTGCCCACCCCGCTGTTGACCCACGAGCGGGAGCCCATCCCGCAGTTCATCACGTCTGGCACCTGGCGGCAGTACGTGTCGCCGGACGGCGTGCTCACGCCGGTGCCGCTGACCGTGGACATCTACCCGGACGGTCAGCGCTGGCAGGCGTACGCGCTGTCGCACCGGCAGGGCGAGTTCGCCATCCCGGGCGGGTTCTTCCTCGGCCCCGGCGGCCCCGACGGGCGCGGCCGGATCGGCCCGGTGCCACGCACCCTGAGCGCTCTCATGGACCAGGCCGGCCGCACCGGGCTGGTGCCGATCATCACCGACGGCACGCGGCGGGAGGTCGAGTCGGACCTGCGACACTGGCGCATCGAGACGGTGGTGCTCGCCGACGAGGTGCACGGCGCGAAGTTCGGAGTCGACGAGGACGCCGTCCGGCGTACGGCCACCGCCCTGTTCGGCGAACCGCAGCGCGTCGACGACGTCTGGCTCTGGCGCATCCCGCCGGCCTGACCGGTCCGGTGAGGCGGCTCACCGGGGATCGCGGCCGTCGGCGGGACTAGGCTTGACGCCGTGACGACGACGACCCCCGGCCTGACGGCCGTTCGTGCCGGCCTGCTGGACTACCAGGCCGCCTGGGACGAGCAGCGACGCCTGCACGAGTCGGTGGTGGCCGGCGAGCGCGGCGACACGGTGCTGTTGCTGGAGCACCCGAGCGTCTACACCGCGGGCAAGCGCACCGAGCCGTGGGACCGGCCGATGGACGGCACTCCGGTCGTCGACGTGGACCGCGGCGGCAAGATCACCTGGCACGGGCCGGGCCAACTCGTCGGCTACCCGATCCTGCGCCTTCCCGACCCGGTGGACGTGGTCGCCTACGTGCGCCGGACCGAAGAGCTGCTCATCGACGTCTGCGCCGAGTTCGGGCTGACCGCCGGCCGGGTCGAGGGGCGCAGCGGGGTCTGGGTGCCCGCCGACGACCGGGGGCCGGCCCGCAAGGTGGCCGCCATCGGCATCCGGGTGGCCCGGGGCGTCACCCTGCACGGCTTCTCGATCAACTGTGACTGCGACCTGACGTCCTTCGACCGGATCGTGCCGTGCGGCATCCGGGACGCCGGCGTCACCTCGCTCACCGCCGAGCTGGACCGCCCGATCACCGTCGCCGACGTGCTGCCGGTGGTCGAGCGACGACTCTCCACCCTCGTCGAGGTCTGACGCGGGCGGCCCTCGGCGCCACCGCCGGAGGCCGCAGCCGTCACGGCGTCAGCCGGTGCAGGTCGCGCGGGAACGCGGTGACCTCCCGGATGTTGGCCGCGCCGACCAGGCGGGCCACGAACCGTTCCAGGCCGATCGCGAAACCGCCGTGCGGTGGCATGCCGTGCCGGAACGCCTCCACATACGCGGCGACCGGCTCGACCGGCTCACCTCGCGCGGCCAACGCCGCCAGGTAGTCGGCGTGCCGGTGCAGCCGCTGCCCGCCGGTGACCAGCTCGACGCCGCGAAAGAGCAGGTCAAAACCGTTCGAGTACGCGGGCCGCTCCGGGTCCGGGTGGGTGTAGAAGGGCCGCTTCGCCATCGGGTAGCCGGTGACGAAGAGGAAGTCCGATCCGTGTTCGCGCCGGGCCCACTCGCCCAGCGCCCGTTCGTGGGCGGGCGCGAGGTCCGGCTCGTCGGCGGGCGCGCCGGCGATCGTCAGCGCCTCGGTGAAGTGCACCGCCGGGATCTGCGCCGGCACCTGCGGCGGCGTGACGCCGAGCGTCGCCAGGGCGGCGCCGGCCCGCCCGCTGACCGCGTCGAGCATCCCGGCCACCGCGTCGCGCAGCACCCGCATCACGTCCCGGTGGTCGGCGATGAAGCCCAGTTCCGCGTCGAGCGACGTGTACTGGGCGAGGTGCCGGACGGTGTCGTGCGGCTCGGCCCGGAAGACCGGCCCCACCTCGTAGACACGTTCGAAGACGCCGACCATCAGCTGCTTGTAGAACTGCGGTGACTGGGCCAGGTACGCGGGCCGGCCGAACCAGTCCAGCGCGAACACGTTCGCTCCGCTCTCGGTGCTGGAGTTGACCACCTTCGGTGTGTGGATCTCAACGAAGTCCCGGGTGTCCAGGGCGGCCCGGAAGCCGGCCACCGCCGCCGCCGAGATCCGCAACGCCGCCGACCGGGTGGGGTGCCGCAGCGCGGTGGGCGCGTTGTCGAGCTGGGTGGGCAGGCTAGCGGTCAGCGCCGACCGGTACAGGTCGAACGGTGGCGGCACGGCGGGCGGCCCCAGTGGACGTACCGTCGGGTCGGTCAGCTCGACCCCGGCGGGCGCCGTTTCGTTCGCGGTGACCGTCGCGGTGACCTCGACGACCGTCTCCTCGGGGAGTTTCTCCAGCTCGGCGCGGACGGCCGGGTCGGTGACGACCACCTGGGCGAGGCCGGTGGCGTCGCGCACGATCAGGAAGGCCACCGACTTGAGCAGTCGGCGGCGGTGCACCCAACCGGCGATCCGCACTGTCGTGCCGATCCGGGTGGGCAGGTGGTGGGACAGGGTTCGTTGCATGGCGGGCTGCTCCTCGGTCGATCGCCACGCCTTCGCCGCCCTGGGGAAGCGAAGCGTCGCATCAGCCCCAGGGAGGTGTGGGCGAGCGGGAACCTCGCGGTGCCACCACACCTTCACCCCCGCCGAAGCGGGAGCCTCGTTCGTCGCCTGATGACCGGGGCCAGCCGGGCGGGCTCTACTAGGCGTTTCGCCGTTCTGCCCGCAGCTCGGGAGGGTCTTCGCACACCGGCGCCAGACCGCCTCTCAGCACCGGCGGCTCTCTGCACTGGCGGGTCGGCGCGCTACTCGGCTCCGTCGTCGCTGTTGGCGGTGACCGTAGCACCGGAGCCGGCGCGTGTGACGCGAATTTTCGGCAGCGCGGTGGCCGGCGTCACAAGGCTCACGGCGTGACGCCGGTCGCCTGACGCACATAGACGACGGCCGTCCGGCGTAGGCTCGTTTTCGTGACGATCGAGCACTCCGCGCCGACGACCGGCCAGGCAGCGCGTACCGCAACAGCCGCCCCCGAGGGGCGCCGGCTGCTGCGCATCGAGGCGCGCAACGCCGAGACGCCGATCGAGCGCAAACCTCCATGGATCAAGGTCAAGGCCAAGATGGGGCCGGAGTACACCCAGCTGCGCGGGCTCGTCTCGCGCGAGGGGCTGCACACCGTCTGCCAGGAGGCCGGCTGCCCCAACATCTACGAGTGCTGGGAAGACCGTGAGGCCACCTTCCTCATCGGTGGCGACCAGTGCACCAGGCGCTGCGACTTCTGCCAGATCGACACCGGCAAGCCTGCCGAGTTCGACGCCGACGAGCCGCGCCGGGTCGCCGAGTCGGTCGTCTCGATGGGCCTGCGCTACGCCACCATCACCGGTGTCGCCCGCGACGACCTGCCCGACGGCGGCGCGTGGCTGTACGCCGAGACCGTCCGACAGATCCACGCCCTCCAGCCCGGCTGCGGCGTCGAGCTGCTGATCCCCGACTTCAACGCCGTCCCCGAGCAGTTGGCCGAGGTCTTCGGCTCCCGCCCGGAGGTGCTGGCGCACAACGTGGAGACCGTGCCGCGCATCTTCAAGCGCATCCGGCCGGCGTTCCGCTACGACCGCTCGCTGGACGTCATCCGGCAGGCCCGCGCCGACGGCCTGGTCACCAAGAGCAACCTGATCCTGGGCATGGGCGAGGAGCGGGCCGAGGTGTCGCAGGCGCTTCGCGACCTGCACGAGGCCGGCTGCGAGCTGATCACCATCACGCAGTACCTTCGCCCGTCGCCCCGGCACCACCCGGTGACCCGCTGGGTCAAGCCGGAGGAGTTCGTGGAGCTGCGCGAGGAGGCCGAGGAGATCGGCTTCGCCGGGGTGATGAGCGGGCCGCTGGTGCGTTCGTCGTACCGGGCGGGCCGGCTCTACCGGCAGGCGCTCGACGCCCGCGCCGGGGCGGCCGTCACCACCGCCGGCTGACCCGCCGGCAGCGCCGCACGGGCCGTGCGGCGTCCGAGTGCCATGATCGTGCGATGACCGTCGGCGTACGCGAACAGCCGCGCGGCGCGGACTCCCCGCGCCCGCGGCCGGGTACGCGCTCAAAGCTGGTCGGCTGGCTCACCGCGTTGGCCGTGCTCGCCGGGGTGGGTTACCGGCTCTGGTTGCTGGTCAACGCCGCGCCGCCGACGAACAGCGACGAGGCCACCATGGGGCTGGCCGCGCTGCACATCTCCCGGGGCGAGGGTTTCCCTGTCTGGTTCTACGGCCAGCAGTACATGGGCACCCTCGAGGCGTACCTGGCCGCGCCGGTGTTCGCGCTGGCCGGCGGCCCGTCGCTGTTCGGCCTGCGGCTGCCCACCCTCGCGCTGTACGTGCTGTTCCTGTTGTTGACGTGGCGGTTGACGCTGCGGCTGACCGGGGACCGCTGGTTCGGGCTGCTGGTGGTGGTGCTGCTGGCGCTGGGCTCGGACCGGGTGGTCAAGAACCAGCTGATCGCCGGTGGCGGCTACCCCGAGATGAACGCGGCCGGGGTGGCGCTTGCCGTCCTCGCGGTGGATCTGGCCGCCGGCCGGCCGGGATGGCGGCTGGCGCGGTGGGCCGGGTGGGGGTTCCTGGCCGGCCTGATGCTCTGGGTCGACCCGCTCGTGCTGCCGTACGTGGCGGCGACCGGGGTGGCGCTCGTCGGGTTCTGCCACCGGGAGCTGCGCGGTGCCGCCGGAGCGCTGCTCGGGGCGGCTGCCGTGCTGGGGGCGGCCCCGCTGCTGCTGCACAGCCTGTCGACCGGGCGGAACCCGGTGCACGCGGTCCTCGCCGCCGGCGGTGCGGACGCCTCCGCCGGCTGGGCGGACCGGCTGCACGGCGGCCTGCTGCTGGGACCGTCGCTGGGCATGGGCTTCTGCGCTCCGGGGCGGTGCGCCACCTGGCAACTGTGGTGGTCGTACGCCCTGCCGGTGCTGCTGGTCGCCGCCGCCGCGACGGCCTGGTGGACGATGCGCCGCCGGACCGGCGCTCAACTCCGGGTGGCGGGGGCGATCCGGTTGGCGCTGGTGCTGGCCGCGGTGGCCACCCTTGTCGCGTACACGGTGAGCAGCGCCGCCGGGCGGACCCCTGTGGAGAGTTCCCGCTACCTGTCCTGCCTGCTCCTCTCCCTGCCGGCGCTGCTCTGGCCGGCGTGGACGGCTCTACGCGACGGCCCGAGGATTGTCCGACCGGTCGCGGTCGTCCTGCTCGCCGCCACGCTGGGCACCGCCACGTACGCCACCTGGCAGGAGGCGCGGACCGCACCGGCGAGCCGGGCCGCCGAGGCCCGCCACGACGAGCTGGTGGCCACCCTGGGCGACCTCGGCGTACGGCACGTACGCGCCGGCTACTGGACGTGCAACCGGCTCACCTTCGCCAGCGACGAACGGATCGTCTGCGCGGTCGTCGACGACACGCTGCGCCAGGGCTTCGACCGCTACCCGGCGTACCGGCGGGAGGTGGACGCGGCGCCGGCCCCGGCCTTTGTCGCTCCCACCGGATCCCCGTTGGCGGCCCGGCTCGACGAGCGGCTCGGAACGGCAGCGGGCAGCCTGGAGCTGGTCACCATCGAGGGCTGGCGGATCTACCTGCCGCGCTGACCCCGCCGGGGGTCAGCGCGCGACCCGGTGTCAGCGCGGCCCGGCGTGTGCGGCAAGGCGTCAGTGCGGCTCGGCGAGCAGGCCGAGGCGGTGGGCCAGGGCGGCTGCCTCCGTCCGGTTGGTCACGTCGAGTTTCGCGATGATCCGCGAGACGTGCACGCTCGCCGTCTTCGGGGAGATGAACAGCCGCTCGGCGATCCGGCTGTTGCTGTGGCCCTCGGCGACCAGCCGCAGCACCTCCCGCTCCCGGGCGGTCAGCAGATCGGCGCCGGCCCCGCCCTGACCCGTGCCCCGCAGGCCGACCCGCCGCGCCAGGGTCGCTGCCGCTTCGGCCAGCGGCGCGGCGCCCAGCCGTCGGGCGATGTCCGCGGCCTCGGTGACGGCCGCCGCCGCCTCGTCCCGCTCCCCCGCTCCGGCGGCCGCCTCGGCGAGGGCGAGCAACGCCCGACCGAGCGGGTACGGCTGCCCGTCGGCCCGCCACGCCCGCACCGCCGTCCGCCAGGCCGGCAGCACCTGATCGCCGGCCGCCAGCAGGGCGGTGACCTGGGCTGCGTGCGCCCGTGCCGCCGGATGCCGGGCGGGCAGGTCGGCGGCGAGCGCGGCGACGGCGCCTGCCAGTTCCCGGTCACCCACCCGGGCGGCGGTACGGGCGACGGCGCTGAGCACCGGCCAGCCCTCGCGGGGCAGTTGCGGCAGCCGCTCGTCGGCCACCGCGACGCGGGCTGCCCGGACCGCCTCGATCTTGTCGTCGGCCGCCAGCGCCGACTCGATCGCCAACTCGTGCAGCGGCAGTCGGTGGTTCGGCCACAGGTAGGGCCGGCTGAGGAAGGCCAGCGCCCGGTCGACCAGTTCGTCGGCGGCAGGGTGTGCCCGGGCCAGCCGCAGCCCGGCGCCCAACTGGAGCCAGTGCAGCCCGGTGACGCCGGACAGGTCGATCCGGGCGGCCTCCGCGCACACCGCCTCGGCCTCGTCCCACCTGCCCAACGCGATGAGCGCCTCGGCCCGGTTGGACAGCAGGTACGCCCCGGTCGAGCGGCTGATTCCCACCCGTCGGGCCTCGGCCACCCCGGCCTCGGCGGCCTCGGCGGATTCGCCGTAGCGGCCCAGCTCGCAGAGCATGTCCGACTGGAACACCTTGGCGAGCACCAGGGTCGGCACGTCACCTGACGCGCGGGCGGCCGCCTCGGCGCGGGTCAGCTCCGTGAGCCCCTGCTCCAGGTCCCGTTCACCGTGGCAGAGCAGGGCGATCCGGGTCGCCAGCAGCGCCGGTTCCGCGCCGAGCGCCTCGGCGTCCGTGGCGGCCTCGGCGGCCACCCGGGCCGCCTGCTCAGGATCGATCTTGACCAGGTGGGTGGCGATGTCGGCGAGCAGCCGGACCCGCTCGACGCCCTCCGGCCCACCGGCCGCCAGCCGGTACGCCTCATCGAGCTCGCGCCTGCCGTCGCTCTTGCCGAGCAGGGCCAGCATCCGGCCCCGCTGGTCCAGCAGTCGGGCGGCGCGCAGCGGCGCGGCATCGGCGTCCACCTCGGCCAGTCCGGCCCGGGTCAGCGTGATCGCCCGGCTGAAGTCGCCCGCGATGACCGCGGCGTCCACCGTCTGCTCCAGCAGCGCCAGGTGGTCCATGCCGAGCAGGTCGGCGGCGTCGGGCACCAGCTCCCACAACTCAAGCGCCCGTTCCAGCAGCCGGCGTTGCTCGGCGTACGCGTACCTGTCGGCGGCCGCGCCCGCCGCGGCCAACGCGGCGACCAGGGCACGCGGGTGGTCGTGCGCGGCGTACCAGTGGTGGGCGATCTCGGCCGGTGCGCGGCCGGCGGCGACCAGCTGCGGCTGCGCCTCGATGGCCGCCGCGAAGCGGGCGTGCAGCCGGGCGTGCTCCCCGGGCAGCAACTCGTCGTGTACGGCCTCGCGGACCAGGGCGTGCCGGAACTCGTAGTCGCCGTCGGGGTTCGCCACCACCAGCTGGGCGGCGACGGCGGCGCGCAGCGCGTCCTCCAGCTCGGTCTCGGGCAGCCCGGCGACCTCGGCGAGCAGGTCGTGGGCGAACCGGGTGCCGCCGGCCGCGGCGATCCGCAGCACCCGCTGGGCCGGTTCGGGAAGCCGGTCCACCCGCGCGAGCAGCAGGTCCCGCAGTGTCTCGGGCAGCGCCGCGCAACCGACCGGGTCGCCGGCCACCGCCAGCTCCTCGATGAAGAACGGGTTGCCCTGGGTGCGTTCGTGGACGTCGTCGACGGCGCGGGCGAGCGGCTCGGCGCCGAGCAGGTCGGCGAGGATCGCGCCGGTGCCGTCGCGGTCCAGCCGGCCCAGGTCGACCCGCTGCACGCCCCGGACGCGATCCAGTTCGGCGAGGAACGGCCGCAACGGGTGGCCGCGCTGCAACTCGTCGGTCCGGTAGGTGCAGACCAGCAGCAGCCGCCCCGGCCGGGCCGCCCGGACCAGGAAGCCGATCAGGTCGCGGGTGGAGCGGTCCGCCCAGTGCAGGTCCTCGATCAGCAGCACCAGCGGCCGGGCGTCGGCGAGCCGCTGGAACAGCTCGGCGACCAGGTCGAACAGGTAGCCACGCGGGGCGTCGCCGAGCGACGTGGCGTTGGGCGCGGCACGCTCGGCCGTCACCCGGCCCAGCTCCGGCAGCAGCCGGGCGAACTCCGCCTCGTACCCGGCGAAGACCTCCGGGCCGTCGACGCGCAGCACCGTCCGCAGGGCGGCGGCGAACGGGGCGAACGGCAGACCCGCCTCGCCCAGCTCCAGGCACTGGCCGACCAGCACCCGCGCCCCGGCGCCGGTGGCCCCGCCGGCGAACTCCTCCAGCAGCCGGGTCTTGCCCACGCCCGCCTCGCCACCGACCAGCACGGTGCTCGGCTCACCCGCGCGTACCCGGGCCAGCGCGTCGCGCAGCGCCGCCAACTCGCGGTGGCGGCCGACGAGGACGGAGCTGGCGGCGCGTACGGTCACGGGAACGAGCATGCCAGAACGGCCGCCATCAACGGCCCCGCCGCTCGGCGGGTGGCCGAGCGGCGGGGTGGACTGCGGTGGACCGGCCGGCACGGCAGGAGCCGTGGCCGGGGCGGGCGCCGTCACCGGCGGGCGTCGGTGCGGCGGGCCGGCTGGCGGCGACCCAACCAGGTACGGCCCGGCCGCTGCGACACCGCGCGGGCGAGCCGGTCCGCGGCCACCTCGGCGCGCAGCTCGGCGGCGTGCGTACGGTGCAGGGAGAGCAGGAATTCCGCGTCGTTGCCGAACATGTCAGGCTCCTTCGTGGCGTTGTCATCTTCTGCCGATGACTCTCCGCGCGAAGGCCCCACCCGGGCATGGGCACAGCGCCTCATCTTCCCCGGCGCCACCCTCCTTACCCGCCCCGCCCGGGCGGCTGAGGCGACGTAAGGTACTCAGTCCCCCGGCACCCGGACGCGGATCAACGGGGCGGACGGCGACCACTAGACTCTGCGGCATGGCAAAGCCCCAGGAGAAGGTCTCGTTCGGCCAGCGGCTGAAGCAGATCGGGATGGTGTTCCAGTTCACCGCCAAGCAGGACCGGTGGTTCGCGCCGCTGGTCGCCGCCGCGGTGCTCATCCCGCTCGCCCTCACCGTGGTCGCGGTCATCCTCTGGAGCTGGATCTGGCTGCCGATCGGCATCCTGTTCATCCTGCTCGCGGTGCTGATCGTGCTCAACCTGCGGTCCAACCGGGCGATGATGAACGCCGCCGAGGGGCAGCCCGGCGCGGCAGCGCAGATCATGGAGAACATGCGCGGCGACTGGCGGGTGACCCCGGCGGTCAGCTCCACCACCCAGATGGACATGGTCCACCTGGTGATCGGCCGGCCGGGCGTGATCCTGCTCGCCGAGGGCAACCCGCAGCGGGTGCGGGGTCTGCTCGGGCAGGAGAAGCGGCGGCTGTCCAAGGTGATCGGCTCGGCGCCCCTGCACGACTACGTGATCGGCCAGGACGAGGGCGAGCTGCCCATCCGCAAGCTGCGCACGACGCTGCTGCGCCTGCCCCGCGCCCTCTCCGGCAAGGACGTCAACTCGCTCGACAAGCGGCTCAAGGCCCTCACCGCCCGCCCGCAGATGCCCAAGGGCGCGATCCCGAAGAACATGCGGCCGCCTGGCGCGTTCCGCCAGTCGCGGGGCCGCTGACCCCCCAGGTGTACGCGAAAGAGCCGGACCCGTGCGGATCCGGCTCTTCTCGTCGTGACGTCGAACGCGGACGGTCCCGCCGCCCTCGCGCCCTTCTTGCCTCGCGTCCTTCGCGCCTCGCCTCACGCCCCGCGCCCTTCGCGCCTCGCGCCTCACGCCTCACGCCCCGCGCGCTTCGCGCCTCGCGTCCTCGCGTCCTCGCGTCCTCGCGTCCTCGCGTCAAGATCTCCGCAACTTCCCCGATGTTGCTGTCTCCGCCGTGCGGGAGGCGCCAACATCCCTGATGTTGCGCGAATCTTGATGACGTGCGCCCAGGCGGGTAGCCGCGAGGGCTCGACGACCCCAAGATCGTGCTCGAACCAGGACGTAGTGGCCTCAGCGACGTGGCGATGCCACTACATCAGTGATCGAGCGCGATCTTGGGGTCGTCGAGGCAGGCTCAGCCGCGCGGTGCCTCGGCGATGACCGAGTTGGCGAGCCTGTCGTGCAGGCCGCGACGGTGCTCGTCCATGATCAGCGCGGGGACGACGAGGGCCAGCAGGAGGCCCCGGATCAGTCCCCGGAGCACCCCGATGCGGCCTCCGTCGTGCCAGTTCACGCAGCGGATCTTCGTGATGTACATGCCCGGGGTCTGGGCGAACAGGCCAAGGAAGAGGCCGTACACGACGACCAGCACCAGCACGGGGGCCCAGCCGTCGCGCACCGGGTCGGCGAAGATGTTCGACACCAGCAGGCAGAGCACCCAGTCGATGATCAGCGCCCCGAACCGCTTGCCGAGGCTCGGTGGGGTGAAGGTGGGATCGGTGGCCGGTGCTGCCGGGACGTGCGGAATGGTCACAGCGGTCAAGGGTATCCGCGCCCCTGACGACGGCCCCGAGGGCGTCACCACCACTCCGTGCCGATCAGGACCAAAGGCATCAGATGTCACTACACTGGTACAGCCGGTACGACGCTCGCGGCGGGCCGGAAGCGTGGACGGGGCGTCGCTGACGCTCCGCGAGGGACGTAACACGGCAGAAACACAGGAGACATGGCCGGGCAACCCCCCGGCCATAGCGTCGCCAGAAGCCTAGCCACCCCGTGGACGTGCCAGGAGGATGTGTGTTCGCCAACCCCGAGGAACTGCTGCGATACCTCAAGAACGAGGACGTGAAGTTCGTCGACGTTCGTTTCTGTGACCTGCCCGGCGTGATGCAGCACTTCAACCTGCCGGTCGAGTCCGTCAACGACGACCTCTTCACCGACGGCCTCGCGTTCGACGGTTCGTCGATCCGCGGTTTCCAGGCGATCCACGAGTCGGACATGCTCCTGCTCCCGGATGTCGCCACCGCTTTCATCGACCCGTTCCGCGCGCAGAAGACTCTCGCGCTCAACTTCTTCATCCACGACCCGTTCACCCGCGAGGCGTACAGCCGCGACCCCCGCAACGTGGCGAAGAAGGCCGAGGCGTACCTGGCGGCGAGCGGCATCGCCGACACCGCCTACTTCGGCGCCGAGGCGGAGTTCTACATCTTCGACTCGATCCGCCACGAGACCTCGGCCCACCAGTCGTTCTACTACATCGACTCGATCGAGGGCGCGTGGAACACCGGCCGCGAGGAGCCGGGCGGCAACCGCGGTTACAAGACCGCGTACAAGGGCGGCTACTTCCCCGTGCCGCCGGTCGACCACTACGCCGACCTGCGCGACTCGATCGTGCGCCGGCTCGTCGACACCGGCTTCAGCGTCGAACGTTCGCACCACGAGGTGGGCACCGCCGGTCAGTCCGAGATCAACTACCGGTTCTCCACCCTGCTGCACGCCGGTGACCAGCTCCAGCTCTTCAAGTACATCGTGAAGAACGAGGCCTGGGCCAACGGCAAGACCGCCACCTTCATGCCCAAGCCGCTGTTCGGCGACAACGGCTCCGGCATGCACACCCACCAGAGCCTCTGGCTCAACGGTGAGCCGCTCTTCTACGACGAGACCGGCTACGCCGGCCTGTCCGACATGGCCCGCTGGTACATCGGCGGTCTGCTGCACCACGCGCCGTCGCTGCTCGCCTTCACCAACCCGACGATCAACTCGTACCGTCGTCTGGTGCCGGGCTTCGAGGCGCCTGTCAACCTGGTCTACTCGCAGCGCAACCGCTCCGCCTGCACCCGCATCCCGGTGACCGGCAGCAACCCGAAGGCCAAGCGCGTCGAGTTCCGCGTCCCGGACCCGTCGGCGAACGTCTACCTCGCGTTCTCGGCGATGATGATGGCCGGCCTGGACGGCATCAAGAGCAAGATCGAGCCGCCGACGCCTATCGACAAGGACCTCTACGACCTCCCGCCGGAGGAGTGGGGCGACGTCAAGCAGGTGCCGGGCTCCCTGTCGGCAGTGCTCGACTCGCTGGAGGCCGACCACGACTACCTGCTCGACGGTGGCGTCTTCACCCCCGACCTGATCTCCACCTGGATCGACTGGAAGCGCGCCAACGAGGTCGACCCGGTGCGCCTGCGCCCGACCCCGCACGAGTTCGCCATGTACTACGACTGCTGAACCTGATCAAGGCTCTGACCTGCACCAACAGGATCACTACTGATCTTGGGTACAGGTTGGGTACAACCTCACGGACGGCGGTCATGCCCGGCTCACAGCCGGCGTGGCCGCCGTTTCGTGTTGACCGAGCGCACCGTCGATGAGCAGCCGGGTCCGGTCGAGCACGTCCGGCCACTCGTGCACGTACGTGTTGAGCGTGATGGTCGGTGTGCTGTGCCCCAACGCGAGCTGCACCGTCTTTACCGACGCGCCCGCGTGGATCAGGACCGTCGCGTAGTAGTGCCGTAGTCCGTGAATCCCCCACCGCGCCGGCAGGCCGACCGCTTCCCGGGCACTCGCCCACGTCCGCGAGAAGGTAGCCGCGTTGACGGGCTCGCCGCCGGCACCCTTGAATAGCAGGCGTGCGGCCCGGCGGACCGGCCGACGACGGTCCGTGTCGTCGTCGACCTCGACCGCGTCGCAGCCGTCGGCCAGGTGCTGACGCAGCGCCACCGCCACGACGTCAGGCAGCTCGACGGTGCGGGCGCTGGTGCTGGTCTTGACCGGTCCGAGGAACGGTTGACGGCCCTTGAGCACCTTGAGTTGGCGTCGAACGTGCACCTCCCGCACGTCGAAGTCGATGTCGTCCACCTCCAAGCCGAGGATTTCACCCAGGCGCAGCCCGCAGCCGGCCGCGAGATAGACAGTGGCGGCCAACCGGGCCGGAAGCAGACGCGCCAGGTCGTGCACCTGCTCCGCCGTGGGAAGCACCCGGCTCCCCCGGCTGACCGGCGGAAGCCGGATGCCCTTGTCGCACGGGCTGGCCGAGATCAGCCGGTCCCGCACCGCCATGGCGAACATCGAGCTGAGGTAGGTGTAGACCACCCGCAGCGTGGTCGGAGCGAGGACCGCGTTTCCTACAGGTGCGCCACTGAGCCGATGCCGGGGTAACCAGGTTTGCCAATGAGTAGGCCAACCCCGCCTGCGCTCAGGTGGCCTCATGTGGTCGAGCGTCCCCTCTTGGCGTCCACAAGGGCCCGTGCTCCGCGGCTTAGGACTTGTGAGGCGGAGTCTGCCGGCGGGCAGCGGCACGTGACTGATGACAGAACTAGAGCTAACGTATTTGGATGAACGTGAACTCTCGCAACTTTCGCTGCCGCGAGACGATTCATACGGTCACGACGGCGCAGCGGCCCGACCCAATGGAAGGCTCGATGCGGTGAGGCTAGTCATGGACGAGTCGGGGAACGGAAATACTTCCCAGCCGTTGATCGTCGGTGCCGTTGAACTGGGTGACGACGCAGATGACGTGGAGCAACAGGTCCGGGATCTGTATAAGCGCCTATGCGCAAAGAGGAGTTTTGTCGGACATCCGGGTTTCGATGAATTCCGAAAGAATGGATTTCACAGCGCAACTGACCCACTGGAGGTCTCCGGGCCATTCCTAGAGCTAATGCGCGTTCTCTTCTTTAGAGCGTATATAGTTGTCACTGATCGGACGGCCGTTCCCGGCAATACCGAAGCCGAGCGCATTGAGTTCATGTACGTAAAGCTGTTAAGCGATCTCTTGATCCGGCATCGTGACAAACCGGAGCTGCTCTGCATGATAGAGCAGAGCGAAGGCATGGGTGCCACTATTCGCCGGCTTCCCGGCAGCACTACCAGTCGGGCGCATAAAACGCTCGGCAAGGTAGCGCCTTTGCCGGAGCTGAAGATAGTTATGGTCGCCAAGGCGGACTACATGTCAGTCGCCATAATCGACTACATCATGTCGGCTGTGGCCAGATGGCTTCAAGCAAAACGCCCTGTAAGCCCTAAAGACTGGCCTTATAGAGCGTTCCGCGAGATAGAGCCATCCATTTCTCTACTCTATTCTTTTGAGGATGGGCGCATATCCAGCCGGAAGGAATCGCTTCATTGACGTGTGCTATACTGCGACCTGCGGTGGGGTTGCAGTCAACCTTGTGCGCGAGTTCGCGTGCGTTGCTTGATAGTCCTTGCATAGCGAGTGCGACCCTGCCGCCAAAAATCCGACGCCCGGGGTGATTAGTGCCATTCTCGGTTGATGATCTCGCGCAACATGCAGGCGTGTCGGCGGAAGTTCTGGAACGACTATCTTTGGCGCTTCCGCTTGGCGATGGACGACTCTATTTTTCCTGGACATCACGCAAGAAGCACGGCGGTATACGCGAAATATTCAAGCCGGCCGATCAATTCGATGCCATCACGAAAAACCTGCACCGAAGCTTCATGGACTTGTTGCCATACGATCCCCCCGGTCATGTCCATGGATTCGTCCGTGGGCGCTCCACGATCAGCAACGCGCGCCAACACCTCGGAAAGGACTGCGTATTGCGCGTAGACCTGGAGGACTTCTATCCCTCAATTAGAGCTGCAATGGTGCGAGCTTCATTGGAAGCGCAGGGATATGGCGATAAGGCTGCGGACACTGCGGTAAGCATCGTTACTATCGCCGGCAAGCTCCCAGCCGGGATAAGCACGTCACCCTTCTTGTCTAACCTGGTCTTCTGGGACACAGACCGGTCTCTTGCGGAGTATGCGGAGTCGGAGGGCCTTTCATTCACTCGATATGTGGACGATCTAGCCTTTTCCGGCGAGGTTAATGACCGTCATTTAGTGGATATCGAGCGCATTCTCGACGACGCTGGCTGGTCGGTGAATACACGCAAGACGGCCTTCATGCGCCGGGGTGGGCCGCAATATGTCACCGGCTTGTACGTCGGGGAGTCGGGCGGCCCACGGATCCCGCGAAAGACAAAGCGCCGCATGCGATGGATCCTGCACAAAATTTCAAAGTTCGGTTACGACACCTATATGGCAGAGTTCGGCGGCGAGGACGAGGCGATGCACCGGAATCGCCTATTGGGCTGGGCGTGTTACATTGCCGCAGTCGAGCCAGACTTTGGTTATCCCCTACTGCGAGCGTTCAATGACCTGGTTCCGGACGTGTATCCCGACTCAAGCGCATATGCTGACCTAGCTGGCTGGATCCACGTCGTAGACGACCTAGACGATCTCGCCTAGCCGCCCACGACAACTTTTCATCGTCCTCGCGGCGCAGCAGGCGTCGACGCCGAACTGATCTGCCGAGGTGATTGCGCTTGGCTTGCTGTCTAACGCGGCCGAGATTCCCGAAAACAGCACCTAGTCCGCCGCACATGCCCGCCAACATCAGCGTGTCGAGTCTCGCGATCGGGTGCCACTAGACTTGGCCTGGTAGATTCGCGTCTGGGGGTTGGTTGACCCTATATAGCCGTCGAGCAAAAGGAATTGTAGTAGCAGCTCGCCACCATCCCTTCTGGCGGAGATGTTCCTCCCAGTCTATTTCATTTAGTCTATCGACGGCAACGCAGTAGTGCAGGTCGTCTGCAGGGATGACGTTATGCTCGGTGAAATACCAGCCATCAAGCCGCTCAATGATCCGGCGAAGCGTTGACCGGTGGCCAAGAAGTTCCTGTGATCGAAGCTGGGTAACTTCGATGAGCATCTCAGAGAGGCTCTGGACCGACTCCGTGGGGTCGTTTAGGCCCACCCCAAGGTCGTGGCCCGATTTTCTGACCGCCCGCACAAGGACTTGATAAAAATCCTCTGCGGGCACCCCTTCCTCCCAGCGGTGCGACGAAATTATGTCGCCGCGATCCGTCTCCAGGCGAACTTCTAGGGTATGAGGTTCACTAATCACATACCGATAATGAAGATTCGTCTCCCAGATGGGAGATCGCACGCCGAGAGGGGTGATGATTCCGGTCTCAGTGGCGTTCTTTAGGCCGCGAAGTAGCGCTTCGCGTGACGGGTCCTGTGTCATTGAGCGATAGATATCCAGCTCTGATTCATGTTCTTGTCGCTGATTTTCAATCAGGGTCTGGCGAACGTCCTCAAGAGATCGCGCAGTCTCCTCGGATGCCTTCTTGGCCAAATCTGCCGTCACCTTGGCCTGATCCGCGACTTTCTCGATTCGCTCGAACCCAGTGCGCAACCGTGCGAGCACATACTCACCCGGAGCAAGCAGGAAAGCCACCACCGCAATATTGGCAAGCAAGTTGCTCCACCAAGGGTCGATGTCGCGCAGCAGCCAGGATGCCGCCGCGACGACTAGGCCTCCGGCCAGCGTTCCCCCGATCACAAGCATGCTTTTCATGTGCGGATACCCATTCTTGTTGAAGACGTGGTTAATCCTACGTTCCCCACGCAACCTAAGCACCGGCGCTAACGTCAGCGGCATTGCGGGACTTCAGCAGATCCACGTGCCGCAAAGCGCTCTAAATTCGCTACCCGTGCCACACAGACACCTCATCATTCGTCAATAGCGTTCGGAACACCACCCGCATGATCGGGTTCACTGACATGCGGCCGTCCGCGCGGAGGCCGCAGCTCAGTTGGCGTGCGACTGTCGCGCATCAGTCGACGGAGGCCAGCAGTTCGAGTGCAGTGCCGGTGAGAACTTTCCATACGTCTTCAAGGCGGCCCTGCGGGCCGCTCGCCGGCCACCTTCGCCGGCCGTCCGGCGGTGGCATCGGCGAGGCCAGCGGACGCGCCGAAGCCCGGCGGCATCCGATCAACGGTGACGCCGGGGCCTACAGCTTTCCGGGCTACGGACGAGCCGGTTGGTACTGTGCCGACGGAGGCCACCCGCCATGTCGATGGATGATCCACCGCAGGAAGCGACCGAAGCTGCCGTTGCGGAGTTGCTCAGTCTCACCTTCCTGTGGATCCGCGCCCTGTCCGCTCACCCGATCGAGGACCAATCGCCGGAAACGCTCGCGAAGCGCCGCCACCAGATCCACGAGTTGGCCGACATCTGCCACAACTTGCCGGGGCTGCTCCACCCGAGCAGGCGGCATAACCTCGCCGAAGGGCTTCGCTACCTGTGGCGCACATCGTCCCAGCGTAAGCGCGAGTGGATAACCGCCTGCTGGGACAGAGTCCACTATGACTACGGCTGGCTCACCGAACCGGGGTCCGAAGAGTTGGCCGCCGGCACTGGCAATAGCGCCTCCGGCGGGTAGGGCCTCCGGCCCTACGACCCGGGGATGGCCTCCGGCGGTCGGGGCTACTCGCCCCGAACCCTCGGCGACTCTGGGATGCCTCGGCCGCGACCGGGGACCCGTCGCCCACCAGAGGCCACCAGACCGCGCCGACCTGGTCCAGGTCGTTCGTCCAGTGGGGCGCTCCACCTGGACCAGGTCGGCGCGGTCTGGCAGGGCGGAGCCTGCGCGACGGGATGCCGCACCGGTCACCGTCGGAACCGCTCGCACACAACCCACCCCATGATCATTAGGTACACGAGGGGTACAGATGCCGCCTGGAAGCAGTGAATAACGATGAAAGTTGATATACGGCGTATGACCTGCTCAGGGGCTTGATCGACGCAACTCCCCCAGGTCAGCCGCCATGCGCGGTTAGTTCGCCATGTACTACGACTGCTGAGCTGCTACGACTGCTGATCAGTCACCCGCTCGAACGGCCCGGGCCGGCTTCGCAAACGCGGAGCCGGCCCGGCCCGTCTCCACACCCCGCTCCCCCACGCGCCCACGCCTACACACGCCCGCGCCCCCACGCGCCCACGCCCCGCGCCCCCACGCCCCGCGCCTGCACGCGCCCCGCTCCACGCCCCACGCCTCCGCCCGCCCCACGCCCCACGCGCCCACGCCCCGCGCCTGCACGCGCCCCGCCCCACGCCCCACGCCCCACGCGCCCACGCGCCCACGCGCCCACGCGCCCACGCCCCACGCCTCCGCGCCACGCGCCACGCGCCCGCGCCCGCGCCCGCGCCCGCGCCCGCGCCCAAGATCAGCTCAACTTCCCTGATGTTGCTGCCTCAGACGTCCGGGAGGCAGCAACATCCCCGATATTGCACGGATCTTCAATTGCCGATCTCACCGCACGACCTTGACCACTCCCGCGCGGTGATCACGCCGCCTGCGGGGCGTTCCGTCCGATTTGTTACAGGTCAACCTCATGATCACCGGGGCGGGGCCCGGGGGCCGTGGGAGTGGGCGGGGTGGGCGGGGTGCGGGCCGCGCGCGACGTATGCCGGAGGCGGGACACGCGCAGGATGAGCACGGCCAGGACCAGGGCGGTCATCGCCAGCGCGCCGGGGGCCTTGGTGAAGCGGGCCAGGTTGGTGCCGTCGGGCAGCACCAGGAAGGCGGCCGCCGCGACAGGCAGCACGAACCATGTCGTCCGGGTGGCGGTGAGTGCGAGCAGTGCCAGCGGCCAGGTCGCGTACCAGGGGTGGAAGACCGGGGACAGCACCACTGTGGCGACCAGTGCCAGCGCCGCGCCGTGCAGCGCCACCCGGGAGCGCACCACCTCCACCCGCTCCCCTGCGACACACGCATCGTCGAGCCGCGCCCCATCGAGCCACGCCCCATCGAGCCGCGCCCCGGCGACGCCCGCCCCATCGAGCCGCGCCCCGGCGACGCCCGCCCCATCGAGCCGCGCCCCGGCGACGCCCGCCCCGTCGACCCGCCGGGCGTCGTCGGATCCGTGCAGCACCCGCCAGGCCCGCCACCAGAGCACCACCAGCAGGATCGCGAGCAGCAGCAGCGCGGCAGCCCGAAGCACCTGCACCACCTGCGGGTCCTGGCCGATCAGCTCGCCGGCGTAGTCCACGACGAATCCGACGGCGGTGGGCGGGGAGGTCCACTGCTCCGAGTCGCCGCTGCGGGTCAGCCCGCCGATCCAGCCGAACCCGAGACCGGACAGCGCCGACGCGGCAAGCACCGCGCCGAGCAGCCCGCCGGCGAGCCAGCCGCCGTCGCGCAGCAGCTCCCGTACGGTGCAGCGGCCCCGCACTCCGGCCAGCACGGCGAACGGCACCACCACCACGGCGCTTGCCTTCACCGTCACCGCCAGACCGAGCAGCGCCCCGGCGAGCAGCAGCGCCGCCGGCCGGCCGGGCCGACGGAACACCATCAGCAGCCCGCACAGCAGCAGGCCCAGCATCACGGCGTCGTTGTGCGCGCCGGCCACCAGGTGTACGCCGACAAGCGGGCAGGCCAGCAGCAGCCAGACCGCCCGCCGGGGCGGCACTCCGGCCGCCCGGGCCAGTCGGGGCAGGCAGATCGCGGCCAGCAGCAGCCCTGCCACGGCGGTGACCCGTAGCAGCACCAGCGTCCCGGTGAGCCCGCCGCCGAGGTGCACCGCGAGTGCGGCGAGCAGCACGAACACCGGCCCGTACGGCGCCGGGGTGTCCCGCCAGATCGGCGCCACCGTCTCCACCCACGGGCAGCCGGCCGCGGCCACCCCGACGGCGTACGGGTCGACGCCGTGCGCGTACGTCCAGCCCTGGCAGGCGTACGAGTAGACGTCCCGGCTGCCCAAGGGTGGCGCGACGAGCAGTGGCAGTGCCCACAGTCCGGCGGTGACGTACGCCCACCGGGTCGACGGTGCTCCCCCGCGCAGTGACCACCATGCGCCGACCAGCAGCGCGGTGCCGGCCAGCCAGCAGGTGAGCGTGGCCGGGCCGTTCGGGGCTCGCCAGATCGACAGGGGTGTCACGCCCAGCGGGACGGCGTCGGGCAGAGCCCCGCCGAGACGGCCGGCCACGGCGAGCAGAACGGCGCCGAGCAGGCCCGCGTACCTGGCGGGAGAGGCACCGGGAGCGGTCACCGGCGCACCTTCCCCCAGTCGACGGCGACCGGCTGGCGGGCCGCCCGAGCCGACCGTACCAATCGGACGACAAGCACGATCACCAACAGCGTCATCAGTGGCGCCCCGACGGTCTTGGTGTAGCGGGGCAGGCCGGTGCCGTCGGGCAGCACCAGGAACGAGGCGACGAGCGCGACGACGATGAACCATCCGGTCCGTCGGGCGGTGGCGGCCAGCACGACCAGCGGCCACGTCCAGTACCAGGGGTGCACGACTGGGGCGAGCGCGACGGTGAGGGCGAGCGCGAGGCCGGCGTGGTGCAGGGGGTCGCGGGTGCGGGCCCGCCACCAGAGCCAGACGAGCAGCACGGCCAGGATGACAACGGCGATGCCGCGCGTCACCGGCAGCGCGTCGATGTGCCCGCCGAACAGCGCCGCGACATAGCCGACGGTCTGCCCGACGGCTGTCGACGGGGAGGTCCAGGCGACGGCGGCGCCGCCCTGGGAGAGTCCGCCGACCCAGCCGAAGTCCAGGCCGCCGAGGACCGTCACCCCCACGACGGACACGGCAGTGCCGGCGACCACCCAGCCGCCGTCGCGGATCAGCGTCCGGAGCCGGTACGGTCCGGCGGTGGCCGCCAGCGCGGCGAACGGCACCACCACCACGGCGGTCACCTTGATCGCCACCGCGAGTCCCAGGAGCAACCCGCCGACCAGCAGCATGGCGCGACGGCCCGGGTGGGATGCCACCACGGCCAGCCCGCCGACCAGCGCGGCGAGCATCAACACGTCGTTGTGCGGGCCGCCGATCAGATGCGCGGCGACGAGCGGGGATCCGAGTGCCAGCCACACGGCCCGCTGGGGCGGCACACCGGCCCGGCGGGCCAGGGCGGGCAGCGCCCACGCGGTCAGCACCACGCCGATCAGCGACAGTGCTCGGAACAGCACGATGCTGGCGGTCAACGAGCCGGTGATCTTGACCACCGCACCCGCGATGAGCACGAAGAGCGGCCCGTACGGCGCCGGGGTGTCGCGCCAGATCACCGACACGCTGTCCAGCCAGGGGCAGGGCAGCGCGGAGACGCCCTGCTCGTACGGGCTGATGCCGCCGACGAAGCTGGCGCCCTGGCAGGCGTACGCGTACACGTCGCGGCTGCCGAACGGCGGCGCGACGAGCAACGGCAGCAGCCAGAGCCCCACGGTGACCAGCGCCCACCGCGTCGACGGGCCTCCGTCGCGCAGAGCCCACCAGGCGTACGCCATGAGGCCGGCGCCTACCGCCCAGGCGGCGAGGATCAGCGGGCCGTGGGGCCCCTGCCAGATGCTGACCGGAGTGCTGCGCAGCGGGCCGCCGGGAAACGCGCCGCCGAGGTAGGCGGAGATCGCGAGCAGCGTCGAGCCGGCCAGGCCGGTCCAGCGCGCGAGGTGGGAAGGCACGCCCGACATGCTGCCAGCACCTCGGTCGGGGGACGACGGCAGCACCGTCAGCAGTGGTTCGCCGGCGTGAGTCCGCTGGACACCGTGTAGTCGCCTGCCGCACGGACCCGCACCTCGGTCCACCCGTCCGCGCCGGGGCGTACGCAGCCGTCCGGGCCGGTCAGCGAGAGCCAGCGTGACCAGCGCACCCGCACCGGCACGTCGCCGGGCGCGGCGGTCAGGCGGACCGAGCCGCGGTCGGCGGTGACGAGCTGCCCCGGGGCACCGACCAGCGGTGTCGGGTCGACAACTGCGTACATCCGCCAGGTCGGGTCGCTCCAGACCTCCCGCAGGTACGGCAGGCCGGCGCGGATCAGCGCGGCCTCGTCGCGGCCCCACCGGTCGGCGGGTGCGTCCGGGGCGAGCACGACGTAGCTCACCGCCTCGTGCCGTAACCACTGCTCGTACGTCTGCGCGCTCAGGCTGCCGTCGTAGAACAGCGCGTTGCGGTCGCTGTCGACCTGGCGTTCCCAGCCCCTGGCCAGTGGCACTGTCGGCGGCAGGTACGCGGACTCCCAGTGGTCGCGCAACGGCACCACCTCGACCCGTCCGACCGGCTGCCGCCTGTCGAGTTCGGTGACGAGCGGCCGGTAGAAGCCCGCGGCGCTCTCCGGCGAGCCGGCGCGGGTCACGTCGCTCGTCATCACCGGCGACTGCCACCACACGGTGGCGGCGAGCAGCCCGGCCAGCCACGGGCCGGGTAGCGCGGCGTAACCGGCGAGCACGGGCAGGGCGAACAGCATCGGCAGTCGCAGCGCGTTGGAGCCGATCGGGCTGGGCACGTAGTACGCGCCGACCAGGAGCAGCACGGTGAGCGCCGCGCCGATGCGCAGCACCCGGCGGCGGCGCGGCAGCACGACCGCCACCAGCACCGCGAGCGCGACGTTGATCCGCATCGACTCGGCCGAGTACGGCTGGGTGCCGCCGTTGCCGAAGAGGACCGCGACAGGTGCCAGCGTGACGGCGGGCGCCACGGCCAGGACGAGCCCCTCGGCGACAGGGCGGTCGATCCGCCAGCCGCCGGGCAGCGGGCGGCCCGGCCCGGCGCCGGTGCGCAGGGCGGACAGCAGCAGCGCCGCGCCGGCCAAGCCGGTGAACAGGCCCGCGACCGGGCTCGCCGCCGTGGCCAGGGCGGCGCATCCGGCGGCGAGTACCAGCCTCAGCCAGCGCGGCGGGCGGTCCGCGCTTACCGCGCAGAGCGCCAGCAGACCGAACGTCAGCCCGACGGCGAAGGTGATCCGACCGCTGGCCAGATTGCCGACAAGCACCACGGCGCCGAGGACGCCTGCCAGCAGGGGCCGGCGGGCCCGGTTGCGGGCGAACAGCCACGCCAGCGCGGCCGCGCCGAGCACGGCGGCGAGAGCCCCCAGCGGGCGCACCCCGACCAGCGCACCCCACCTGGCCGTGAAGAGGCTGTAGCCGTACTGGTTGACGCCGCCGTACCAGCCGAGGTCGATCGGTGTGCCGCCGTACCGGTCGGCGAACTCGGCGCGGGCCACCTGGGCGGCGAGGTCGGTGCCCATCGGCGGCGCGACCAGGAACACGGCGGCGAGGACCACCGCCACCCCGGTCGCCGCCGCCCAACCGGTGCGCTGCCCGGCCGGGCGCGTCGACGCGTCAGGCATCGAGGACACGTTCCGTGGCGGCTCGGGAGCGGCGGGCGGTGCGCAGGTACTCGTCGAGGAACTCCCCCGGGTCGTCGCGGCCGAGCAGCCGGACCACCCCGGCCAGCTCCACCCCGTGCCGGGGCAGTTGGTCACCGGCCCGACCCCGGACCAGCATCAACGCGTTGCGGACCTGCGCGGCCAGGGACCAGCCGGCGGCCATCTCCGCGGCGTCCGCCGGGTCGACCAGGCCCGCCTCGGCGGCGGCCGCGAGGGCGTCGAGGGTACGCGTGCCGCGCAGCGCCGGATTCGCGCCGGCATGCCGGAGCTGGACGAGCTGCACCGCCCACTCCACGTCGGCGAGCCCGCCCCGGCCCAGCTTGGTGTGGGTGGCCGGGTCGGCGCCCCGGGGCAGCCGCTCGGTCTCCACGCGGGCCTTGATCCGGCGGATCTCGACGACCTGCTCGCGGGTCAGCCCGTCGGCGGGGTAGCGCACCGGGTCGATCATCGCCTCGAACTCGGCGCCCAGGTCGGCGTCGCCGCAGACGAACCGGGCACGCAGCAGCGCCTGCGCCTCCCACACGCGGGACCAGCGGGCGTAGTACTGCGCGTACGCGGCGAGACTGCGCACCAGCGGACCCTGCCGGCCCTCCGGACGCAGGTCGGCGTCGACGCCGAGCGGCGGGTCGGGGGCGGGTACGCCGAGCAGCCGGCGCAGTTCCTCGGCGATGCCGTGCGCGGCGGCGCTGGCGGCGCTCTCGTTGCCGCCGGCGGGCGGGTCGTAGACGAAGAGGACGTCGGCGTCGGAGAGGTAGTTCGACTCGTACCCGCCGAGCCGGCCCATGCCGATGACGGCGAACCGCAGCCCTTCCGGTGCCGGTTGGCTGGCCTGGGCGGCCCGCAGCGCGGCGGCCAGTGTGGCGTCGGTGACGTCGGAGAGCGCCGTGCCGACCTCGGTGATGTCGGACAGCCCGGGTGCCCGCTTCGCGCCGTCCGCGCGGGTGGGCGCGGGTGCGAGCGCGCCCGCACGGCAGAGCACGTCGGCGCACGCCACCCGGACCAGTTCCCGACGCCGCAGTGCCCGCACCGCGCTTGTCGCCTCCACCGGATCGGTGTGCCGGGCCGCCGCCGCCAGGAACCCCTCGCGCAGCACCTCGCGGGAGCGCGGGGCCAGTTCGTTCTCCTCGGCCAGCAGCCGCAGCGCCTCCGGGTCGCGGGCGAGCAGGTCGGCGACGTACCGGGACAGGGCGAGGACGCGGGCCAGCCGCCGGGCCACCGGGCCGCCGTCGCGCAGCAGCCGCAGGTACCAGGGTGTGCTGCCCAGCTTGTCGGAGACCTTGCGGTAGTTGAGCAGCCCCCGGTCCGGTTCCGGCGCGTCGGCGAACTCGCTGAGCAGCACCGGCAGCAGGGTCCGCTGGATGGCCGCCGTACGGCTCACCCCGCCGGTGAGCGCCTGGAGGTGGCGCAGCGCCCCGGCCGGGTCGGCGAACCCGAGGATCTCCAGGCGGTGCCGCGCCGCTTCCGGAGTGAGCCGCAGCCCGTCGGCCGGGACCCGGGCCACCGACTCCAACAGCGGCCGGTAGAGCAGTTTGGCGTGCAGCCGGCGTACCTCGGCGGCGTGGGTGACCCACTCGGCCCGGAAGCTCTCCACGGCGCTGCGCCCCGGCGTGGCGGTGAAACCCAGCGCGGCGGCCAGCCAGCGCAGCGCGGCCGGCTCGGTGGGCACGGTGTGCGTACGCCGCAGGCCCTGTAGTTGCAGCCGGTGCTCGACGCTGCGCAGGAAGCGGTAGCCGCGCAGCAGGGCCTCGCCGTCGGCGCGACCGACGTAGCCTCCGGCGACGAGCGCCCGCAGCGCCGGGAGGGTGCCCGGCGCCCGCAGCGTCTCGTCGCCGCGCCCGTGCACGAGTTGCAGCAACTGGACGGCGAACTCGATGTCGCGCAGCCCGCCGGGGCCGCGCTTGATCTCGCGTTCCAGCTCCTTGGGCGGGATGTGGTCGATGATCCGGCGACGCATCGCCCGGACGTCCTCGACCGCCTCGGGCCGCTCGGCCGCCCGCCACACCAGCGGCGCGAGCTGGTCGATCCACTCCTGGGCCAGCGGCAGGTCACCGGCGGCCGGGCGGGCCTTGAGCAGCGCCTGGAACTCCCAGGTGCGCGCCCACCGGCGGTAGTAGGCGAGGTGGCTGGCGAGGGTACGCACCAGCGGGCCCCGGTTGCCCTCCGGGCGCAGCGCGGCGTCCACCGGCCAGGCGACAAGCCCACAGATCTGGATCAGCCGGGTCGCCACGAGGGTCGCGGCGGGCAGGTCGGCGTCCTCGGCCGCCACGAAGATGACGTCCACGTCGGAGACGTAGTTCAGTTCCCCGCCACCGCACTTGCCCATCGCCACGACCGCCAGCCGGGGCCGTTCGGTGCCCTCGGCCAGCTCGTCGACGGCGATCTCGTACGCCGCGGCAAGCGTCGCGTCGGCAAGCGCGGACAGCGCGGCCATGGTCTGTTCCAGGCCGCGCCCGCCGGTGAGGTCGGCCGCCGCGATGCGCAGCAACGCCAGCCGGTACGCGGCCCGCAGCACCGCCACCGAATTGCCGTCGCCTGCGGGTTCCAGCCGGCCCTCGGCGGTGGGCGCGAGCCCGTCCGGGGCGGTACGCAGCGCCTGGTAGTGCTCGGGGTGCGCCACCAGGTGGTCGCCGAGCGCCGACGAGGCGCCGAGCACCGCGATCACCCGCCGCCGCAGGCCGGGATCGGCGTGCAGATCCGCGAGCAGCGGCGACGCGGTGCCGCCTGTCGTGCGGCGTTCGGTCTCGACGATGCGGTGCAGTTGGCGCAGCGCCAGGTCCGGGTCGGCGGCCCGGGACAGCGCGGCCAGCAGTTCGGCGGCTGGCTCGTCGACCGGCTCCTGCTCGTCCGGTCGCCACAGCCCCAGCCCGTCGGGGCCGAGCAGGTCGGCGGCACGCGCCCCGCCGTCGCCGTCGGCGGTGCCGAAACCGTAGCGGGCAAGCCGGCCCGGCGCCCTGGTCGGTCGGCTCATCAGTGCCCGAGCAGCGGCAGGCCCCGCCGCACCGTGCTGTCGTCCAGCTCGCCGAGCGCGAGGGCGGCGAACCGGGCGGCGAACGGCTGCCAGACCTCCTCGACGTCCACCATCACCGAGTCGCACGCCGCGACGACAAGTTCGGGGTCGTACCCCAGCTCGGCGAGTTGAGCCGAGTCGGTGGCCCAGTCGGCGATCATCGCGGTGTCGCACTCGATGTGGAACTGCAGACCCCACGCCCGGTCACCGAGCCGGAACGCCTGATGGGGGTAGCGGGTGGAGGCGGCCAGCAGGGTGGCGCCCCGGGGCAGTTCGGTGATCTCGTCGGAGTGCCACTGCAGGACGTCCGGGATCAGCGGCACGTACCGGAACAGCGGGTCGTTCTCGGCGGCGTCGCGCCGGCCGACCACGCCGGGGCCGATCTCCGGCCCGGACGGGCTCCGCTCGACCAGGCCGGCGTGCGCGGTGGCGAGCAGCTGCGCGCCCAGGCAGACGGCCAGGGTGGGCACCCGGTAGCGGACCGCCTTGCGCAGCAGGCCCTCCACGGCGGGGAACCACGGCGCGCCGGGCGAGCCGTCCGGCAGCGGGTACGCCTGCTGGTCGCCGCCGAGCACCACGAGCGCCGCGTACCCCTCCAGGTCGGCGGGCATCTCGTCGCCGGCGTGTGGGCGTACGACCCACAGCTCCAGCCCGGCCTCGGTCAGCCACTCACCCAGCCGGCGGGCGTCATCCGTCGGGTCGTTCTCGATCACCAGCGCGGTTGCCACCCGTCGAGGCTAGCGGGTTCGCCGCGCAGGGCCACGCCCCGCCACGGGTCCGGCCGCCGGGCGCCGCCGCCCGCTGACGGTGTGGCTAGGCTCTGCGGTTGTGATCAGCGAGGATTCGGCAGTCGTCCGCCCACCGGTGCTGCGCCCGGGTGACGCGGTGGCACTCGTGTCACCGTCCGGGCCGACGTCGCCGGAGCGGGTGGCACGAGGGGTGGAACTGCTCACCGGTTGGGGTCTGCGGCCGGTGCCGGCGCCGAACGCGTACGCCCGGCACGGCTACCTGGCCGGTACTGACGACGTACGCGCCGCCGACCTGAACGCGGCCTTCGCCGACCCGGAGATCCGGGGGGTGATCTGCACCCGGGGCGGCTACGGCGTCCAGCGGATCGTCGACGCCATCGACATGGCGGCCGTGCGCCGCGACCCGAAGGTGGTGGCCGGCTTCTCCGACATCACGGCGTTGCAGTTCGCGCTGTGGCGGGGTGCCCGGCTGGCCGGCGTCCACGGCCCGGGCGCCGCCTGGCGGGACGAGCGCACCCCCCTGCGCTCGGCCGAGTCGTTGCACGCCGCCCTGATGACCACCGGGGACGTGTCGGTCAGCGCCGTCCCGGGCGAGGACACCTTCGCCGTCCGCGTCCCGGGTCGGGCCACCGGCACCCTGCTCGGCGGCAATCTCTGCATGATCGTCGCGTCGGTCGGCACCCCGGACCTGCCCGACCTGACCGGTGCGGTGCTGTTGATCGAGGACGTACAGGAGCCTCCGTACAAGGTCGACCGGATGCTCACCCAGCTGCGCCGGGCCGGCGCGCTGGACGGGCTGGCCGGGGTGGCGCTCGGGCAGTTCACCGACTGCGGGGACGGCTGGGACACCACGATCGTGGACGTCCTCACCGAACGCCTCGGCGACCTGGGCGTACCGGTCCTCGGCGGCCTACCGATCGGCCACGGCCCCGACCAACTGACCGTCCCGGTGGGCACCAGTGCGACCCTGGACACCGAAACCGGAACCCTGAGCGTCTCCCCCGCCGTCCGCTGACCCCCGGTGATCAAGAGGTTCGCGTCAGTTCCGGCCCGGATTCTGACGCGAACCTCTTGATCACGCGGCTGGGGTCAGGTGGGCCACCGCGCCGATCTCCAGGGCGGCCCAGACGCCGTCGGGGGTGACCGTGATGCCGTGGGGTTCGGCGTTGGGGGTTGGCAGGGGGTAGCTCTCGATCCGTCCGGTGGGGTCGAGGTGGCCGATCCGGTTGGCCCCCCACTCGGTGAACCAGGCGCCGCCGGCCGGGTCGGCCACGATGGCGTGCGGCCGGGCCGCCCGGTCCGGCAGCGGGATCTCGGTCACCTCGCCGTCCGGGGTGACCCGGCCGAGCTGACCGGCGGTGATCTCCACGAACCAGATGGCGCCGTCGCCACCGGGGGCGATGCCGACCGGGCCGGCGTTTCCGGTGGGCAGTGGGTGCAGGGTGACCCTGCCGTCGAGGTCGATCCGGCCGATGGCGTTCGCCTGGTTGAGGGTGAACCAGACCGCGTCGTCCGGCCCGGCGGTGATCATCGAGGCGAACGCGCCGGTCGCGGGTAGCGGGAACACCTCGACGCCTCCGTCGGTGTCCACCCGGCCGATCGTGTCGGAGGTCATGCCCGCGTACCAGAGCGCGCCGTCCGGGCCGGTGGCGATACCGCCCGGCCCCGTGCCGGCCGGCAGTGCGACCGTGCGCTGGTCGCCGTCGACGCTGATCCGGCCGATCCGGTCATCACCGGAGCGGGTAAACCAGAGCGCCCCGTCCGGACCGGCGGTGATGATCAGCGGTCGGCCACCCGCCGGGTCCAGCGGGTGGGTCCGTACCGCGCCGTCGACCCCCAGGCGGGCGATCGCGCCACCGTGGGCGAGCGTCAGCCAGAGTGCGCCGTCGGGGCCGGGCGTGATGCCGTACGGGCCGGCGCCCGGCTCGGCGAGGGGGATCTCCCGAATCTCGGCGGTCGTCACGAGGCGCGATCCTTTCGTCGGGGCTTTCCCACCCTGACCGTACGGACGGCGACGTCGCAACCGGTTTGTCCGGCTGCCGAGCCGGATTGCCAGCCCGCTGACAGGGTCGCCATGGGTTGCGCCCAGCCTCCCCGGTCACTGTCGGTGACGTCATCGCAGCACCAAACGACAATCTGGAGGACCGATGTTCCGCACGATGTCGAAGAAGCACCTGCTGGCCAGCGTGGCCGCAGCCGGTGTGCTCGGCGTGGGGATCGCCGCCCCCACGATGGCGTTCGCCGCTGACGGGGGCACCCCGACGCCGAGCGCCAGCAGCGCCGAGCGGAAGCAGGACCGGCACGGTGAGTTCGCCGAGAAGCTCGCCCAGGAGCTGGGTGTGCCCACCGAGAAGGTGACCGCCGCACTGGAGAAGCTGCGCGAGGAGCACAAGCCGGCCGACCGGCCGCAGCGCCCGTCCGCCGAGGACCGCCAGGCCGCCCTGAAGGAGCGGCTGGACCAGGCAGTCAAGGACGGCAAGATCACCCAGGAGCAGGCCGACGCCATCACCAAGGCCGTCGAGGCCGGCGTCTTCCCCGGCCCCGGCGAGAAGGGCGGCCCGGGTCACCGGGGCGGGCCGGTTGGCCACGGCGACAGGAGCGGGCCTGGTGCCAAGGACGGGCAGGGCGACAAGGGCGACAAGGGCAGCCCCGCCGGCGCCCCGGAGGGCTCCGACCAGCAGGACGCCCCGGAGGCCACGCCCGGCGCGTGATCCCGGCTTGATCCACACCGTTTCGCCGATGTGGCGGTGTCCGTACGCCTGGACACCGCCACATCGGGGATCTGGAGTCGATCAGCTCGCTGGACACCGCTCGGCGACCGGAGTCGATCAGCGCGGCGGACCGGCGCCGACGGCCTGCGTGGTCCGTCGGCCACAGCGGGCCGCCGGGCCGGGGCTCAGGCCTGCGCGGGTGGGGGCGCAAACAGTCCCACCCGGTTCCCGACCGGGTCGAGCAGTTGGGCGCGGACCAGGCCGCTCGGCGTCGTCGCCGGCGGCACCAGCACCGTGCCGCCGGCCGCCTCGGCCCGACGGCAGGTCTCCGCGACGTCGGCCACCTCGGCGTAGAACGCCGCGTAGTTCGGTGCGTCGTCGCTGATGGTCCGGATCGCCCCGCCGATCCCGGTGTCGCCACCGGCGCCTGTCACACGGTACGACGGGCCCTGCTGCTCGAAGGTCCAGCCGAACAGCTCTCCGTAGAACCGTTGCGCCTCTTCCGGCCGGTCCGTGCCGAACTCGAACCAGGTGATGGGCGTCGTGGACATGTACTGCCTCCAGTGTTTCCAAAGCCGGCCGTTCGGCCGTCGTCTGGAGCAGTCTCGGGCCCGTGCGCGACACCGTCCTGTCGGTGTTTCCGGATCACCTGACAGGGGTCAGACCAGGCTCACCGACCGGACCCGCTCGTGCGGAATGTCGAGATCGCTCGGGCGCCACTCCCGGGACACCACCTCGGACAGCGCCCGAACCATCCGGATCCGGTCGGTCCGGAAACAGCGCAGCTCGCCGCGGAGCCGACACCAGGCCACCAGATACCAGTGTCGGTGGTTGCCGAGGTAGCCCACCGGCTCGACGTCGCGGACCGAACCCGCGCCGTCGCGGTCGGCGTACCCGATGCGCAGCACCCGCCTCGCGGACACCGCGTCGGCGACGATGGCCGGGACGGGCGTGGCCGGCCCGTCGCCGACCAGGTGCACCCGGCCGGCGAGGCGGTGCGCCTCGGCGGCCTCGGCGGCCGGAAGCACCGCCACCAGCTTGCGCAGAGCGGTGCCACCCGGCCCGGCGAACGGCGTGCCCGCAAGCCGGTGCAGCGCGACAGCCATCGCCACCGCCTCGGCCGGGGTGAGGTTGACCGGTGGCAGGGTGCGGGCGCGGTCCAGCGTGTAGCCGCCGGTGCGCCCCGGCTCGGCCCAGATCGGCACCCCGGCCTCCTGGAGGGCGCCGAGGTCCCGTTCGATGGTCCGGCTGCTCACCTCGAAGCGGGCCGCCAGCCAGCGGGCGCTGCGCGGACGCGGCGACACCGCCCGCAACTCCTCGACCAGGGCGTAGAGCCGGTCCGTACGGTTCATGCCCGGCACGCTACGGCCGGGGTACGACGAACGCTCAGGCGATGCAGGCGCAGACGATGAGCGCTGCGCCGAAATGGGTGGCGGCGCTGACCCGGGCCGCCGGATGCGGCTCGGGCGAGCAGATGACCTCACCCAGCTTGCCGGGCGTGAGCAGGTCGAGCACGAAGAAGGCCAGCGCCATGATGCCCAGCCCGAGCAGGCCGAACACCACGGTGGAGGCGAGCCCCTTACCGAAGTCGCTGTAGCTGGTCAGGATCGCCGTGAAGACGATCCCGGCGATGCCGAGCTGGTTGGCGGCGAGCAGCAGCCCCGCGTTGGTGTTGCGGTCCACCCAGATCAGGTCCCGCAACCGCCCCGGCGTGAGCAGGTCGACCAGGCCGAACCCGGCCGCCATCAGCCCCACGCCGACGATCCCGAACACGACGCTCTGCCAGGCACCGCTGAGCAGATCCTCCAGCACCGACTGCCTCCCGACTCTCCGCCCGGAAGGGGTACCGGCGCGGTGATCGAGACGATAGCGGCAGCGCGCAACCGCGTCAGCCCCGGCGTTACAGCGCCAGGTAGCGCTGCCGCTCGTACGGGGTGACCTCGCGGCGGTACTGCTCCCACTCGGCCCGCTTGTTGCGCAGGAAGAAGTCGAAGACGTGCTCGCCCAGCACCTCGGCGACCAGCTCGGACTCGGCCATCACGTCGATCGCCTCGGCCAGGTTCTCCGGCAGCGCCTCGTACCCCATGGCGCGGCGTTCGGCGCTGGTCAGCGACCACACGTCGTCCTCGGCGCCCGGCGGCAGCTCGTACCCCTCCTCGATGCCCTTCATGCCGGCACCGAGCAGCACCGCGAACGCCAGGTACGGGTTGGCCGCCGAGTCCGGCGAGCGGACCTCGACCCTTGCCGAGTTCGGCTTGCCGTACGCGGGCACGCGGACCAGCGCGGAGCGGTTCAGGTGACCCCAGCAGACGTACGCCGGGCTCTCCGTGATGCGGTCCGGCAGGTGCTGCGGGAAGAGCCGCTTGTACGAGTTGACCCACTGGTTGGTGACGGCCGTGTATTCGCGGGCGTGCATCAGCAGGCCGGCGATGAACGACTTCGCCACCTTGGACAGCTTCATCGGGTCGCCCGAGTCGTGGAACGCGTTGCGCTCGCCCTCGAACAGCGACAGGTGGGTGTGCATCCCGCTGCCCGGCTGGTCGGTGAACGGCTTCGGCATGAAGCTGGCCTGCACGCCCGTGGAGAGCGCCACCTCCTTGACCACGTGCCGGAAGGTCATGATGTTGTCGGCGGTGGTGAGCGCGTCGGCGTACCGGAGGTCGATCTCCTGCTGGCCGGGCGCGACCTCGTGGTGGCTGAACTCGACCGAGATGCCGATGCGTTCCAGGGCCAGCACGCCCTGGCGGCGGAAGTCCCGGGCCACGGCGTGGGTGGTGTGCTCGAAGTAGCCGCCGGTGTCGACGGGCGTCGGCACGGACCCGTCCTGCGGGCCGTTCTCCAGCAGGAAGAACTCGATCTCGGGGTGGGTGTAGAAGGTGAAACCCTTCTCGGCGGCCTTGGACAGCCCTCGGCGCAGCACGTGCCGGGGGTCGGCCCAGGACGGGCTGCCGTCGGGCAGCAGGATGTCGCAGAACATCCTGGCGCTCTCGCCGCTGACCCCACCCTCGAACGGGAAGACCTGGAAGGTGGTCGGGTCGGGCATGGCCACCATGTCCGATTCGAAGACCCGCGCGAAGCCCTCGATCGCCGAACCGTCGAAGCCGATGCCCTCCTCGAAGGCCGACTCCAGCTCCGCGGGGGCCACCGACACGCTCTTGAGCGTGCCCAGCACGTCGGTGAACCACAGCCGGACGAACCGGATGTCCCGCTCTTCCAGCGTACGGAGGACGAACTCCTGCTGACGGTCCACTTCCCCAACCCCTCGCGACACTCTTTTGTCCGCCTTGGCCGGGCTCTACCCGACCTGACCGCCCAGTGTTCCCGGGCCCGGTTACGCAGACGTTACGCGAACCGCCGCCCGCCGTCCCCTCGTGTCCCGCCCGACGGTCGCAGACGCCGCCGTCGAACGCGCCGCTACCGCCGAATGACTCCGACGCGACTGGGGCAAGATGAGGACATGCCCACCCTGCGTCTCGCCCTGTCCCAGGTCAACCCGAGCGTCGGCGACCTCGCCGGCAACGCCGACCTGGTCCGCAGCTGGACTCGCCAGGCCGCCGATGCCGGTGCCCAGCTGGTGCTCTTCCCGGAGATGATGCTCACCGGCTACCCGGTCGAGGACCTGGTGTTCCGGCGGTCCTTCGTCGCCGCGTCCCGGGCGGCCCTGGAGCGGCTCGCCGCCGACCTCGCCGCGGACGGCCTCGGCGAGGTGCCGGTGGTGGTCGGCTACCTCGACGCAGACGGGCCGCCGCAGGTCAGCGGGGACGCGGAGCCCGGCCACGGTGCCCGCAACGCCGCCGCGCTCCTGCACGGCGGCACGGTGGCCACCCGCTACTTCAAGCACCACCTGCCCAACTACGGCGTGTTCGACGAGGACCGCTACTTCATCCCCGGCGACACGCTCACCGTGGTGCGCATCGCCGGGGTGGACGTGGCGTTGACGATCTGCGAGGACCTGTGGCAGGCCGGCGGCCCGTTCGCCGCCGCCCGGGAGGCAGGCGTCGGCCTGGTCGTCAACATCAACGGCTCGCCGTACGAGCTGAACAAGGACGACATCCGGTTGCCGCTGGTCCGCCGCCGGGCCGCCGAGGCGAACGCCACAATCGCGTACGTCAACATGATCGGCGGGCAGGACGAGCTGGTCTTCGAGGGCGACTCGATGATCGTGACCGCCGACGGGGAACTGCTCACCCGCGCCCCACAGTTCGTCGAGCACCTCCTCGTCCACGACGTGGACCTGCCGGCCGCGACCGAGCCGCCGGCCACCCAGACCGCCGCCGGCCTGCGGGTCGTCCGCGGCGCGGTGGACGGTGTCCCGCCCACCCCCTCGGGTCCGGCCGCCGTCGGCGGGCTGATCGAGCCGGTGGCCGACGAGGCCGAGGTGTGGCAGGCGCTGGTGCTGGGCCTGCGCGACTACGTCAACAAGAACCGCTTCCCGTCGGTGGTGCTCGGCCTCTCCGGCGGTATCGACTCGGCGGTGGTGGCCGCCCTGGCCGTCGACGCCCTCGGCGGAGACCGGGTCGTCGGGGTGTCGCTGCCCAGTCAGCACTCCTCCGAACACTCCCGTGAGGACGCCGCCGACCTGGCCAAGCGCACCGGACTGGACTACCGCGTCGAGCCGATCCAGCCGATGGTGGACGGCTTCCTGGCCAACCTGTCGCTGTCCGGGGTGGCGGTGGAGAACCTCCAGGCCCGGGTCCGCGGCGTCATCCTGATGGCGTTGTCGAACCAGGAGGGGCACCTGGTGCTGACCACCGGCAACAAGAGCGAGCTGGCGGTGGGCTACTCCACCCTGTACGGCGACTCGGTGGGCGGCTTCAACCCGATCAAGGACGTGTGGAAGACGCTTGTGTGGCGGCTCGCGAAGTGGCGCAACGCGGACGCCGCCCGCCGGGGCGAGACCCCGCCGATCCCGGAGAACTCGATCGGCAAGCCGCCGAGCGCCGAGCTGAGCCCCGGCCAGTTGGACAGCGACAGCCTGCCCGACTACGACGTACTGGACCCGATCCTGATCGGCTACGTCGACGGTGACCTGGGCCGCGACGGGCTCGTCGAGTCGGGCCACGACCCGGCGGTGGTCGACAAGGTGCTCCGCCTGGTGGATACCGCCGAGTACAAGCGTCGGCAGTCGGCTCCCGGCGCGAAGATCTCGATGAAGGCGTTCGGCCGGGACCGCCGCCTGCCCATCACCAACCGCTGGCGCGAGAAGGGCTGACCGTCCGGAGTGACATCCTGCACTGCGCCCTGCCGCGACCCGCTCCTGCGGTGCGACGATCGCGGTGGAACCCGGGGACCGCGCAGGCGGCCTCGAGGAAGGAGACAGTCATGGTGGAGTCCACTGCGAACGAGGTGACCGCCCTGTACGGCGGCCCGGCCACCAGGCGGGTCCGTACCCGCGACCTGATCGCCGCCAAGGAGCGCGGCGAACGGTGGCCGATGCTCACCTCGTACGACCAGTACACGGCGGGAATCTTCGACCAGGCCGGCGTGCCGGTGCTGCTGGTCGGCGACTCGGCAGCGAACAACGTGTTCGGCTACGAGACGACCCTGCCGATCACCGCCGACGAGCTGCTGCCGCTGGTGCGGGCGGTGGTGCGGGCCACCCGGCAGTCGCTGATCGTCGGCGACCTGCCCTTCGGCTCGTACGAGGAGGGCCCGGCCCAGGCACTGCGCACCGCCGTGCGGTTCATGAAGGAGGGTGGCTGCCACGCGGTGAAGCTGGAGGGTGGCCGTCGTTGCGCCGCGCAGATCGCCGCGATCGTCGGCGCCGGCATCCCGGTGATGGCGCACATCGGCTTCACCCCGCAGAGCGAGCACACCCTGGGCGGCTACCGGGTGCAGGGCCGGGGCGACACGGCCGAGGAGGTGCTCGCCGACGCGCGGGCGGTCTTCGAGGCGGGCGCCTTCGCGGTGGTGCTGGAGATGGTGCCCGGCGAGGTGGCCAAGCGGATCACCGCGGAGCTGCCGATCCCGACAGTGGGCATCGGGGCCGGCCCGGACACCGACGCGCAGGTGCTGGTCTGGCAGGACATGGCCGGTCTGCGCACCGGCAAGACCCCACGTTTCGTCAAGCGGTACGCGGACCTCGCCGGCACCCTGACCGACGCCACCCGCCGCTTCGCCGACGAGGTGCGCGGCGGCGAGTTCCCGGCCGCCGAACACACCTTCTAGACCGGGGGCGGCTCCTGAATGGGGGTGTTCCCCGCCCGGTCGGCGACGCCGCCGGGACGGCGGATGTTCGGCCGCTGCCGGCCGGGTAGCTGCCGGCCGGGCCGCTGCCGGTCAGGCCGCTGCCGGTCGGTAGCTGCCGGTCAGGTAGCTCTGGAGCGGCGGCCGGGTCCGCACGGCCTGAAGCTCGGCAGCCGCGGCATCCGCCGCTGGTCGGTCGCCGACGGATCCTCCAGTCAGGCGCATATCGATCTTGGTAACTGAAAGTGTCGTACGTTTGTTCTAGTGTCAGGACATGCTGGAGTCGTTGGCGCAGGCGGAGGAGGCAATCGCCGCCTGCACCGACGCACCAATCTGGGCTGCGGCGGAGCCCGACCTGCTCGCCACGCTCGACGCCGCACACCGCATCGAGCAGCGCCTCGCCGCCGTGAAACTGGCGGCGATCCGCGAACTCGACGGCCGTGGCACGCCGATTGCCCAGGGTGCGTCCTCCACCGCGGTCTGGCTCCGCGAGCGGCTGCGCCTCACCGTGCCCGCCGCCCGCCGGCTGGTCGACCTCGCCGCCACTCTCGACACCGGCAATCCCGGGGTACGACGCGCCCTCGCCGACGCGGACATCACCGTCGACCAGGCCCGAGTCATCGCCGACACCGTCGCGACCGTGCAGGATGTCGCCGGCACGCAGGCCGCCGACAAGGCCGTAGGCGTCCTCGTCGACTGGTCCGGCCAGTTCGACCCCGTCCGGCTGCGCATACTCGGCACCCGCATCCTCGACCACGTCGCTCCCGACCTGGCCGACCACGCCGCCAGGGCCGCACTCGACGCTGACGACCGCCGCGCCACCCGCGACCGGCACCTCACCCTCTCCGAGCAGACCGACGGCCGGCTGCGCCTCACCGGCACCCTCGACACCGAGGCCGCCGCCGTGCTGCGTGCCGCCCTCGACCCACTCACCGCGCCCTCGGGCCCCGACGACAAGCGCACCGCCGGGCAACGCCGCCACGACGCCCTCACCGACGTCTGCCGACTCGCCCTACGCACCGGCCAACTGCCCGAGAACGGCGGCGACCCCGCCCAGATCGTCGTCACCACCGGCTACGACGCGTTGACCCGCCAGCTGGGCGCGGGCAGCCTGGACACCGGCCTCGCACTCACCCCCGACACGGTGCGCCGGCTCGCCTGCGACGCCGCCATCCTGCCCGCCGTCCTCGGCGGCGGTGGTCACGTCCTCGACGTCGGCCGCCAACGACGCCTGTTCACCGGGCCGCTCCGGCGCGCTCTCGTCCTACGCGACCGAGGCTGCGCCTTCCCCGGCTGTGACCGTCCATCCCGCTGGTGCGACGCCCACCACATCCGGCACTGGGCCGACGGCGGGCCCACCAGCCTCGCCAACGCGGTCCTGCTCTGCGGCCACCACCACCGCCATCTTCACCGCGGCGACTGGACCGTCCACCTCGGCCATGACGGCCAACCCGAGTTCGTCCCACCCGCCTGGCTCGACCCCACGCAGGTTCCCCGCCGCAACCACTACCACCGACGAGCGTAGGCCGCCGACCAGCCACAACACCCGGCCACCCCCAAGGCCTGGCCGCTGACGAGCCGACGATTGGAGCTGGACCCGCCCCACACCCGTCGCCCGACGCACGACCGCCGGACGGGGCGACCAACGCCGCGCGCCAACAGCCACAGCAGTAGCGGCCGTGGCGTGCCCGTGGCCGCCCGCGACGCCGGGCCGCACAACGGTGGGCCGCGCAAACGCTAGGCCGCGCGACGCCGGACCGCGCGAAGGTGGGCCGCGCAAAGGCTAGGCCGCGCGACGCCGGACCGCGCGAAGGTGGGCCGCGCAAAGGCTAGGCCGCGCGACGGTGGGCCGCGCAAACGCCGGACCGCGCGACGCCGGACCGCGCGACGCCGGACAGACGAAACCCGGTACAACGAAACCCGGTACAACGAAACCAGGTACGACGAATCGCCGGCCAGCGAGTCTGGGTGGCGGCGGTCCGGTCAGAGGTCGGTGACGCGGATGCCGGCGTGGGCCTTGTAGCGCTTGTTGATGGCGATCAGGTTGGCGGTGAACGCCTCGATCTGGTGGGCGTTGCGGAGCCGACCGGCGTAGATGCCGCGCATCCCGGGGATCCGGGCGGCGAGCGCGGCGACCACGTCGACCAGTTCGCGGTCCTCGGTGCAGATCAGCACGTCCAGGTCGATGCGGTCGACGTCGGGGTCGGCGAGCAGCGGGGCGCTGACGTGGTTGAACGCCGCGCAGACCCGGGAGTCGGGCAGGAGCGCGGCGGCCTGCTGAACGGCGCTGCCCTCGGCGACTGTGAGCGCGTACGGGCCCTGCTTGTCGAAGCCGAGCGGGTTGACGCAGTCGACGACGATCCGGCCGGCGAGCGGCTCGGCGAGGGAGGCGACGGTTGCGGCGTGCCCGTCCCACGGCACCGCGATGATCACGATGTCGCTGCGCCGGGCCACCTCGTCGTTCGCCGCGCCGGCGATGCTGGCGTCGGCCGGCATTCCGGGCAGGGCGGCGATCTCGGCGGCGGACTCGGCGGCCCGCTCCGCGGAACGGGAGCCGATCAGCACCGTCTGCCCGGCCCGCGCGAACCGGTAGGCGAGGCCCCGCCCCTGGTCGCCTGTGCCACCGATGATGCCGACCGTCAGCCCGGACACGTCGGGCAGCGTGCTCGCGTCGTATGCCATGGGGTCATCCTTCCAAACCACCAGGCACGGCAGCAGCGCCGTGTGCTGTGACAATCCCCGCTGCCCCGGAAGGCCGCAACCGCGAGCCGGTTCAGGCCAGCTCGAACAGGACGGTGCGGGCCGCCGGGTCGGCGGTGACCAGGCGGACCCGGACCCGTTCGCCGAGCGGCAGGTCACCGAGGCAGCGGGCGCGTACCGGTGGGGTGTCCAGGGCGACAGTGCCGCCCGGCGGACGGGGGCGGGACTTGCCGTTGGGCGGGGCGTCGACGTCCAGGACCGCCGCGTCGAAGATCTCGCCGACCCGGTCCGCCAGCAGCACCGCCTCGGCCAGCTCGACAGCTCCCCGGCTGGCCGCCGAGGCGGTCCGGTCGGTGCTGGCCATCACCTCGGGCAGCCGGGTCAGGGCCTCACGCGCCCAGTCGGGCACCGACCGGCCCGCGTGCAGGGCCAGGCAGACCTCTGTGGCGTACCTGTCGGCGAGACGCCGCAGCGGCGCCGTGACGTGTGCGTACGCGGCGGCCACCCCGCCGTGCTGCGACTGCTCGGGAAGCGCGCCGTCGAAGGCGGTGTACGCGGCGCCGCGCATCAACTCGGCCGCCTGGTCGATGAACGCGGCGGCGCGCGGCTGGGCGGGGTCCAGCGCGGCGATCACCTCGCCCGGGCCGACGCCGTCGGGCCAGTGCACACCGAGCGGCGCGGCGGCGGCGCGCAGCCGCTGCACCGCCTCCGGTTTCGGGGCCGGCATGGTGCGCAGCAGGCCGACCCGGCCGGCCAGCATGATGTCGGCGGCGGCCATTCCGGTCAGCAGGGAGATCTGCGCGTTGTACTCCTCCATGGGGGCCGGGCCGCGCAGCACCAGCCGCCAGCCGTCGCCGTCGGGTTCCACGTCCTGCTCGGGAAGCGGCAGGTTGATGGCGCCGCGGCGCAGCCCTCGTACGGTCAGCAGGTCGCCGATCTCCGGCAGCAGGGCGATCGGCTCGGGCAGCCGTCCGGCGTCCGCGGCTGCCTGCACGCCTGTGTAGTCGAGTTTGGCCCGGCTGCGCACCAGTGCCCGTTCCAGTTCGACGGCCAGGGTGCCGCCGTCGGCGTCCAGGTCGATGGTCCACACCACGGCGGCCCTGTCGTCGTCGGGCAGCAGGCTGGCCGCGCCCTCGCTGAGCGTCAGCGGGTGCAGCGGCACGTGGCCGTCGGGCAGGTAGACGGTCTGCCCACGCCGCCACGTCTCGGCCTCCAACGCGCCGCCCGGGGAGACGTGCGCGGCGACGTCCGCGATCGCGTACCGCACCCGGTAGCCGCCGCCCGCGCGGCGCGCGAGGTGCATCGCCTGGTCCAGGTCGCGGGAGCTGGCCGGGTCGACAGTGACGAACGGTACGTCGGTGCGGTCGACGGGCGGCCGCGGTGGTGCCGCGGCCGCCTCGTCGGCCTCCTGCTGCGCGTCGGCCGGGAAGCCCTCGGGCAGGCCGAGTTCGCGGCGCAGCGCGCCGAAGTCGATGCGGGGTGCGAGCACGCGTCGGATGACCACATGTCAATCCTGACAGCGCCGCCGGTGATCCGCTTCCGGTGACCGGCCGAGATCTTCCGACAGCCCCACACCCGACGGGCGGCGGCCGCTCAGCCGGTCGCCTTCCGGGCGGTGCTGCGCGTACCCCGGCCGGTGGTGGCCCGCGCGGCGGCCGGGCGGGCCGGCGACTTGCGGGCGGTCACCTTGCGGGCCGGCGCCTTGGCCGCGACTGTCTTCTTCACGGGCGCCTTCTTCGCCGCCGCCTTGCGGGCGGCCGTCGACGAGGTGCCTGTCGACTTCGCGGCCGGAGCCTTCTTCGCCGGCGCCTTGCGGGCGCCGCCGCTCGGGCGGGTGGAGGCCGTCTTCTTCGCCGTCGTCTTCTTCGCGGGCGCCTTCTTGGCCGGTGCCTTCTTCGCGGCGGTCTTCTTCACGGCGGTCGCTTTGGTCGCGGCCTTACGCGCCGGCGCCTTCGCCGCGGCGGTTGTCTTCTTCGCCGCCGACGAGGTGGTCTTCTTCGCGGCGCCTGCCGTCTTCTTCGCCGCGGCGGTGGTCCTCTTCGCCGTACCCGTGGTCTTCGCCGCGGCGGTGGTGGTCTTGCGCGTCGCGGACGCCGGGGTCCGCTTCGCGGCGGTGGTCGTCTTGCGGGTGGTGGTCTTCTTCGCGGGGGCCTTCTCGGCCGCCGTCGTGGTCTTGGTGGTGGTCTTCTTCGCCGGCGCCTTCTTGGCCGCCGTGGTGGTCTTCTTCGCCGGGGCACGCCCCGCGCCGCCGGCCGCCTTGCGGGCCGGCGCCTTCGCGGCGCCCGTGGTGGACTTGCGCACGGGGGTGGTCCGGCTCGCCGCCGTGTTCCGCTCGGCCGCGGCGGTCTTCTTCGCGGTGGTGCGTCGGGCGGCCGGGCGGGTGGTGGCCTGCTGTGCTTCGGCCATCGTGGTTCCCTCCTTGGGGGCGTGCTCTCGCGTGCGTCCTCGCGGAGCACGAAATGCCTCGGCGCGGGCCGTCCCGCGCCGCCTACCTGTTCTCCCCGGCCCAACGGGCGTCCTCGGCGTCCCACGCTTCGTTGCGCTCCTGCACCCGTTGCAGGGCGTTCTCCGCGTCGGCCGCCGAGTCGTACGGACCGAGGACGTGCTTCGCCGGGCACACGTCGGCGTCGGTCTCGACCCGGTGGTGCCGGGTGCACCAGTAGTACTTCCCACCACGCTCACTGTCCGTCATGGGAATCACTGTGCACCGCCTACCGGCCGGCCGCCACCGGATCACGCAAGTGACCGACCTTCTCCACAGTAGATATGCTTTCCGCCCACGGGAGCAAAACGCCAGAAAACGGCCAGAACAATCAGCCGACTGTGGCCGTCGGATCGCGGCCTATGATCGGCCGGTGGCGATTCCGGACTACATCGCGGGGATGCGCAGGCACGTCGGACACGACCTGCTCTGGCTGCCGAGTGTCAGCGCGGTGATCCGCAACGACGCCGGTGAACTGCTGCTGGGGCAACGGGCCGACGACGGGCGCTGGTCGGTGATCAGCGGATTCGTCGAGCCCGGTGAGCAGCCGGCCACCGCGCTGGTCCGTGAGGTACGCGAGGAGACAGGCCTCGACGTGGCGCCGGTGCGGATGTCGAGCGCCGTCTCGCACCCGCACACCTACCCCAACGGCGACCGCTGCGAATACCTCAACCTGGGCTTCCTGTGCCGGGTGGTGGCCGGCACGGCACGGGTCAACGACGACGAGTCGCTGGATGTCCGGTGGTTCGCGATGGACCGGCTGCCCGAGTTGGACAAGCACGCCCTGCTGGTCCTCGCCTACGCCCTGCGGGACAACCAGGTGGCCGGCTACCTGCCGCCGGGCACCGGCTGGGACGACGTTCCGGACTGAGTCCGCGTACGCTGGCGGACTTTGCTTCTCCGGGAAGGGTCTGCCGTGGCCGAATATCCGCAGGACGTCGTACGCCGATTCCACGCCACCCCTGATCAGGTGGACGCGGGTCTGGTGGGCGAACCGCCCCGGGCATGGCGCTCGGTCGTCGTCGAGGACCACGACCCGGCGTGGGAGCTGCGGTACGCGAGCGTCCGTGCGCTGCTCACCGAGGCGCTCGGCGCCGTGGCGATCGGTGTGGAGCACGTCGGGTCGACTGCCGTGCCGGGCCTCGTGGCCAAGCCCGTCATCGACATCGACCTGCTCGTCGAGGACACCGCGGACGAGTCCGGCTACCTTCCCGCCCTCGAACGGCTCGGCTACCGACTGGTGCTGCGCGAGCCGTGGTGGCACGGGCACCGGATGCTCCTCAGCGCGGCGGAGGACGTCAATCTGCACGTCTGGCCGAGGGGCGCGCCCGAGCCCGTCCGGCACCTGCTGTTCCGCGACTGGTTGCGGGCGCATCCGGACGACCGTGAGCGGTACGCCGTGGCGAAGCGACGCCTGGCACGCGACACCGCCGGTCGACCGCGCGACTACAGCCTCGCGAAGAACGACGTCATCGACGAGATCTACGCTCGGATCTTCGCGGACAGCCAAGCGCCCTGAGCGATCGGACCCGGCGCGGCCGGTCGACCGCCCGCGCCCACCGACCGTCAGAGGGGCTGCTGCCGCATGATCCAGGTGGGCACCGGCTCCGGCAGGTGACCCGCCACCTCCCAGCCGGCGCGGCGGTACAGCTCGACGTTCGCCGGGTTGCTCGTCTCCAGGACGGTCGGTAGGCCGTCGGCGGCGGCGCGGGCCAGACCGGCGCGCATGACGGCCCGGCCCCAGCCGCGTCCGGCGTGGTCGGGGTGGGTGCCGAGGACGCCGAGGTACCAGAACGGGACGGTTGGCAGGGCGGCGTGCACGGCGTCGTCGTAGGCCTGCACGCGGGCCAGCACGTCGGCGGGGAAATGACCGGCGAAGCCGCCGCCCCCGTCATCGTGGCCGCCCGTGGCCGGGTCGGCTGGCGGCTCCCAAATGGCGACGGAGGCGCCGGCGCCGATCGTCCAGATGGACGACAGGTGCACCCGCTTGTCGAAGAGGTGCCCGAAGAAGGCGGCGGCGTGGACCGGGTACGTGTCCTCGTCGGGGAACAGGTACCGCAGGACGGGGTCCTTGACGAACGCGGCAACCAGGGAAACGACCACCGCGTCACGGTCCGCTGGGGTGGCGATGGTGATCTCGGGGGTGGTCACAGCAGACGACACTACCCCGAGATTGTGCGTCGATTCTGACCTCGCGACGGCCGTGATCCGGCGGAAGAAGGCAGACTCGCCTGATGGACATCGATCACTACCGACAGCACTCCCCGTACAGCGACCCCGGTCGGCATGCCGCGCTGCTCGACGCCGTCCCGGCCGACATCGCCTCGGTGGCGGCGACCGTCCGCAACGTGATCGTCCACTACCGCGCCGGCGGCGTCGAGTTGCCACCCGACCGGCTGGAGGAGGTGAACGGCCGCTGGGTGGACCGCATCCTCGACACCGACCAGTCCCGATTCCCGCTGCCCCTCGCCGCCGAGCGTCCGGCCGTCGACCGGGTGGCCGGCTGCTGTCGGGACTACACGCTGCTCTCGGTCGC
This sequence comes from Micromonospora sp. NPDC000663, assembly GCF_042898105.1. Lineage (NCBI taxonomy): Bacteria > Bacillati > Actinomycetota > Actinomycetes > Micromonosporales > Micromonosporaceae > Micromonospora > Micromonospora sp. NPDC000663. The sequence continues at coordinate 195,175 of NZ_JBIAYR010000005.1, read as the reverse complement.
GGTGCTCCGCCAGCACGGCGTTCCCAGCCGCAGCCGGGTCGGTTTCGCCTCGTACTTCGTGCCCGGCTGGCACCACGATCACGTGCTTGTGGAGTACTGGAACGGCCGCCGGTGGGTCTGGGCCGACCCGGAGGTCGACCCGGCCGGCGACTGGGGCTTCGACGGCTACGACATCGACCCGAAGGCCGGTCTCTTCGACTCGGCGGCGCGGGTGTGGTCGGCGTACCGGGCCGGGACGATCGACCCCGAGGTGTACGGCGTCAACCCGGAACTACCGATCCGCGGCGACTGGTTCATCCACAACTCCGTCCTGCTCGAGCTGGCCCACCGGCAGAAGGACGAGCTGCTGCTCTGGGACAGTCTGGACGCGATGACCGACGACGTCTCCACCGGGGACCTCACCGTCGTGGACGAGATCGCCGCGTTGCTGCTCGCCGCCGACGACGGCGACGAGGCCGCGGAGAAGGCACTCGCCGACAGGTACGCCAGTGACGCCCGGTTCCGCCCTGGCTCGCGGGTGCGCAGCATCTCGCCGGTCTCCGGCACCGTCAGCACTGTCGACCTGGGCACCCGCCCTACCCGAAGGTGAAGGCGTACGCCTCGGCGCCGGGCTCACCGAACGTGATCTCCAGGGTCCGCTCCCGGACCGCGCCGTCCTGGCGGACGAGCTGGTAGAGCCGGCCGTCCTGAAGTACGCCGTTGCCGTCCTCGTCGACGTCGACGCCGTGTGACGGGCCGGGAGCGTCACCGTCGAGCAGGACGCGGAACGGGATCGGCGCTCCCGCCCCGGAGGCCAGCACGAGATGCGCGTCGCGGGCGTGGAACCGGAAGGCGATGCCGCCGTCGGCCTGCTCCAGCACGACGTTCTCCGACCCGATCGTCCACTCCCCCGCCAACGCCCACTGGTTGAGGTCCAGGCGCTCGGGGATGTCGTAGGCGCGACGTTCGTCGAGCGCGGCGCCGGTCGGCGACGCGAAGTGTTCGCCGCGACTGAAACCGAGGTACGTCTCGGGCGTGCGCAGGTTGGTCCAGTCGGCCTCCGCCTCCGGGCCGAGCCCGTTGACGGGTACGGGGTTCCGCTCGATGCCGAGCAGTTGCTGGAGCACCCGCTCGGACTGCTCGTACCGTCCCTCACCGAAGTGTTCGTCACGGATGACACCGTCGGTATCAGCGAAATAGAGGGCCGGCCAGTACTGGTTGGCGAATGCTCGCCAGATCGCGAAGTCGCTGTCGACCGCGACCGGGTAGTCGATGGAGCGCGCCGCAACCGCCCGCCGTACCTGGTCGGTGTCGTGCTCGAACGAGAACTCCGGCGTGTGCACGCCGACGACGACCAGCCCGTCGTCGCGGTAGGCCCGCGACCAGGCCCGGACGTAGGGCTCCTGACGTAGCCAGTTGATGCACGTAAGCGTCCAGAAGTTCACGAGGACGACGCGCCCGCGCAGGTCGGCGGGGCCGAGTGGCTCGGAGTTGAGCCACTCGACCGCCCCGCCGAACGGGGGCAGGTGCACGGCCATCTAGCGCAGCGACCGAAAGGCGGTCCGAAGCTCCTCGGAGAAGATCTTTGGCTGTTCCCAGGCCGCGAAGTGCCCGCCCACGTCGAGCTTGTTGTAGTAGATGAGGTTGGGGTACGCCTGCTCGGCCCAGCTCTGCGGTGCCTCGTACAGCTCGTCGGGGAACACGCTCACGGCGACCGGGACGGTCACGCCCTTTGCCGCGAAGAACGACAGCTTGTTCTCCGCGTACAGGCGCGACGCGGAGATCGCCGTGTTCGTCAACCAGTAGAGCGAGATGTTGTCCAGGATGTCGTCGCGGGTGAGGCCCGCTTTCGCCCCGTCGAAGACCTGCGCGATCAGGGCCAGACTCTTCGCGTCGTGGTCGAGCAGGAACGACGCCAGCCCGACAGGGGAATCCGCGAGCCCGGTAAGCGTCTGCGGACGCGTCGCCATCATGAGGGCGTACGCGACGTGCTTCCAGACGTAGTTGGCTTCCTCGGCGGCACGCATCTCGTCGTCGGAGAGACCGGACGGCAGCGAGCCCATGGCGTTGTTCGCGCCCGTGGTGTCGCCCTGGAACAACAGGTCTATCTCGGTGGGGATCGCACCTGGCATGTTGGTGTGGATGCCGAGCAGTTCCGGGGGCGCCTGGATGCCCATCTGGTCCACGATTACCGCACCCCAGTCGCCGCCCTGCGCGACGAACCGGTCGTAGCCGAGCCGCTTCATCAACTCCGTCCAGGCGGTCGCGATCTTCTGCGGATTCCACCCCGACTCGGTCGGCTTGCCGGAGAAACCGTGCCCGGGTAGCGACGGGATCACCAGGTGGAAGGCGTCCGACGCGCTCCCGCCGTGTGCGGTGGGATCGGTGAGCGGCTCGATGATCTTCATTTGCTCGATCACCGAGCCCGGCCACCCGTGGGTGACGATGAGGGGCAGCGCGTCCTCGTGCTTCGAGCGCACGTGGATGAAGTGGATGTCCACCCCGTCGATGGTGGTCATGAACTGCGGTACGGCATTCAGTCGCGCCTCGACCTTGCGCCAGTCGTACTCCTTTTCCCAGTAGCGGGCGACGGCCTGGATCGTCGCGAGTGGCACGCCCTGCGACTGGTCGTCAACCGTTTCCTTGTCCGGCCAGCGGGTGGCCTTGATGCGCCTCTTCAGGTCATCGAGGTCGGCCTGGGGAATGTCGACCGAGAACGGCCGAATCTCCGTGGTGCCCGGACGGGTCCTGGTTGTGACAGCCATGCGTGTTTCCTCTCCGTCTAGGTTTGCGCCTCGCGAGGAGAAAATCATCTAGTGAAGGCTCTGCCCGGACTTGTGTGCCAATGGATTGGGCACGCCGCCGCCATATCTCGGAGCCTAGAACGCCCCACCCCGGGCCCGTGGCGATACGGCTCGTCAGCGCGTCTGCCCGGGGGCCGCGACGGCATGCTCGGCGGCTCGGCTGACCTGCTCCCAGCTCGCCCAGGTGTCCATCCGTCGGCGGGAGATGTCGAACGCCAGGTCGTAGACCATGCTCCCGAGCAGGAGCCGCAGCGGCGGGTCGTCGCTGTCGACCAGTTGCAGCAGCGCCTCGGCGGCCAGCCGCGGTTCGCTGTCGATCGAGCCTTCCGCCCACTGCCGTTCCAGCTCGGCGCGCAGTGGCGCGTAGGCGTCCATCGGGGTGGTGGCGCGCACGCTGGTGTAGAGGTCGGTCCAGTATCCGCCCGGCTGCACGATGCTGACAGTGATGTCGAAGGCCGCCGCCTCCATCGCCAGCGCCTCGCTCATGCCCTCCAGGGCGAATTTGCTCGCGCTGTACAGGCCGGTGCTCGGGAAGCCGCCGAGCGCGGCGATGCTGGAGACCTGCACGATGTGGCCGGACCGCTGGGCGCGCAGGTGCGGCAGCACTGCCTGACTGACCCAGAGCGCGCCGAAGAGGTTGACTTCGAACTGGGCACGCGCCTCGGCCTCGGTGAACTCCTCGATCATGCCCATGGACAGGGTGCCGGCGTTGTTGACGACGATGTCGAGCCGGCCGAAGTGCTCGACTGCGGTGTCAACTGCGGCGATGACCGCCGCCCGGTCGGTCACGTCGAGGGTCAGGGTCAGCAACTGGTCGGCGTACTTCTTGTCGAAGTCGGCCCGGGCGATTGTCCGGGCGGCGGCGACCACCCGGTCGCCCCGGTCGAGTGCGGCGTCGGCGAAGGCGCGGCCCAGGCCGCGGCTGGCACCGGTGATGAACCAGGTACGCATGCGCTTCTCCCCATTCCGAGACGAGACGGTCCGTCTCGCGATGGGCCGAGACTAGGGCCGCGACACCGCCACCGTCAAGACGAGACGGTTCGTCTCGTCGACTGGTACCCTGCCGCCCATGACGCCCAACACGGCCCGCCGGCGCGAGACCTCCCGCCGCGCCATCCTCACCGCGGCCTTCGACCTGCTTCAGGAAACGGGGTACGCGAAGCTCAGCATCGAGGGCATCGCCGCGCGGGCCGGCGTCGGCAAACAGACCATCTACCGCTGGTGGCCGTCGAAGGGCGCTGTCATCTTCGACGCCTTCCTCATGCTCAGCGAGGCCACCGAGGGTGGGCCGCCGACGCTGCCGGACACCGGCGACCTGGCGGCGGACCTGACAGTGGTGCTGCGCGCCACTGTCGAGGAGATGAACGACCCCCGGTACGAGCAACCGATGCGCGCGCTGGCCACCGAGATCGCGCTCGACCCCGAGCTGGCAGCGGCGTACGCCGAACGGTTGGACGGGCCGTTGAAGGAGGCCAAACGGCAACGCCTACGCAGCGCCCAGCAGGCGGGTCAGATCGCCGACGACGTCGACCTCGGCGTGGCGGTGGACCTGATCTGGGGTCCGTTGTTCAGCCGCTGGCTGCAGCGCAGCGGGCCGCTCACCGCCGAGTACGCCGACCTCGTCGTCGCCACCGCCCTCAACGGACTGTGCCCCCGCCGATCTGCCGGGTGACCAGCCCGACCGACCCGGCAGCCCGCAGCCGCCGGGCCGGCACTCGCCGAACTGTCAGAGCAGCTCGGAGCGGTACACGGGAGCCAGCTCGGCCGCGCGCTGCCGGCGCTCCGCTTTCTCCCCGTCGGTGAGCTGCGGCGGCGGCGCGTCCCTGCTCGCGACCTCGTCGCCGACGCGCATGAAGTATTCGTCCTGGGCCGCCGGGGTGCACATGCACAGCATGTGCGCGGGAGCGCCGGAGACGTTGCGGAAATTGTGCGGGGCGTTGGCCGGGATGTTCACGGTTGACCCGGCCCGCACGCTGCGCTTCTCGTCGCGGAAGGTGAACTCGATCTCGCCCTCAAGGATTGTGAACATCTCCTCGAAGTCGTGCCGGTGTGGCGGCGGGCCGCCGCCGTCGGGCACGAGCATGTCGATGAGGCAGTACTGCCCGTTGGTCTGCTCGCCGCTGATCAGGATGGTGTAGGTGCCCCCGGCGAGGGAGATGTGGGTGGTCGCGGGGTCGTCGGGGTCGACCACCGTCAGACTTCGGGTCGGGTCATCGTCCGGGATGCCAGCGGCGGCGCTGTTGAATTCGGTCATGCTGCTTGTCTCCCTGGCGCTGCAGTCATGACTCGCATCCTAGGGACTCCGTTACGGCGAGGTACCGCAACCGAACCGACCCGGGGCGGTCCGCTCGGGCGTTGTTGCGTCGCCGCGGCGTGCTGCGGCAACATCAGGCGCCGTGACGGCACCAGGCGCGGCCCGCGACAACGACATCCCGGCCAGCACGCCCCGGTTGAGTCGGCGGGTCCGGCACTGGTTGGCCGGTGCCGGGGTCACCGCCCTGGCCGCCGTCCTCGGCATCACCCTCGCCGTACGCGGCGGCGGCACCCCGGCCTGCGCCGCGCCGCCCACGGGCAACGCCGTCCACAAGGGAACGGCCAGCTTCTACGACGCGGGACGCTCGGGCGGCAACTGCTCCTTCCCGGGCCGTCCGGCGGACCGGCTGTACGTGGCCCTCGGCGCGTCCCAGTACTCCGGATCGGCTGCTTGCGGCAGCTACCTGGAGGTGAGCGGCCCGAAGGGCACGGTCCGGGTCATGGTGATGGACCAGTGCGGTGGCTGCGGACCCGGCAAGATCGACCTGTCCACCGAGGCGTTCACCAAGATCGCGGACCTGTCGCAGGGCATCGCGCCAGTGACGTACCGGGCGGTGGTGAACCCGCCACTCGACGGAGGGCTCACCTTCCGGATGAAGGGCGGCGCCTCGAAGTACTGGTTCGCGGTGCAGGTCGGCAACCACGGCAACCCGCTGCGCTCGGTCGAGGCGAAGGGGCCGGGTGGTGGCTTCCGCAAGGCCGCCCGGCAGAGCGACAACCACTGGACCATCGAGGGCGGGCTCGGGCCCGGGCCGTACAGCATCAGGGTCACCGACGTGTACGGACGCCAGGCGACCGCCACCGGCATCCGCATGGTCACCAAGCAGGTGCAACGCAGCACGGCCATCCTCGCCAGCGCTTCCCCCACGCCCAGCAGCTCACCCTCTGCCCCGCCGAGCCCCACCATCGCGCCCGCACCGACGCCTACGGAGTCGATCGCGCCGACTGCGGCGGTCGAAGCGCTCGCGGGTGCCGCCGCTCCACTCGACCGCCCCCGCTGCTGACCGCTTGGCCTTGAGGACCCGGTCGCGCCATGGTGCAACGGCCACCTACCTGACGAGTACGGCGGAGGCGAAAGAGAGAAGGGACACTCTCCGAGGCCCGTTGACATCCGTTTCGCGCGGGGACAGCGTTGTCATCGACTCATTTCCTCCATATGAGACGAGGAGCGCATCTTGCTCTATCGGAGTTCACGCCGCCGCAGCGCCACAGCAGCAGCCGCAGTCGGCATTCTCATCACGGGGCTGACACTCGCTCCCTCCGCGCCGGCCCAGGCCAGCCGTCACCACGCCCAAGACGGAGCCGTACGCTCGGGCAACGCACGGTTCGAAGTGCTGTCCCCCACCCTGATCCGTACCGAGTACCAGAAGGACGGCCGTTTCACCGACGCCGCCACGTTCAACGCCATCGGGCGCGACGACTTCCCCCGTACGCGTTTCACCAAGCGCGTCGATCACGGCTGGCTCACCATCGACACCGGCGCGATGACGGTGCGGTATCAGGTCGGCTCGGGCGCGTTCACCTCCGACAACCTGACAGTCCAGCTCAAGGCCGGCAAGCAGATCGTGCAGGGCAAGCCCTGGGCCGGTCACACCGCCCCGGCCTGCGCGTTCGGCGCGCTCTGCGAGGCCGAATCGCTGCAACTGAACGGCCCCGGCGTGGCCACCGACCACCGGGGATACACCGGGCGCGGCTTCGCGGCCGGCTTCGCCTCGTCAGGCGACTCGGTCACCTTCGCGCTCGACGCCCCGGCGGGCGGCACGAAGCAGCTCAGCGTTCGCTACGCCAACAGCACAGGCGGCGACGGCCAGAACGTGGCCCGCACCCTGACGGTCCGGGTCGACGGCGACGCCGGTCGCACGCTGACCCTGCCACCCACCGCGAACTGGGACACCTGGGGCCTGGCCACCGTGCCTGTCGACCTCACTCCGGGCCGGCACGAGATCAGCATCGTGCGAGGTCCCGACGACTCCGGCAACGTGAACATCGACAGCCTCGCCGTGGTCAACCCGGGTGACGCGTTCCCCGCGCCGGCCACGCCCCAGCCGCAGCCCCTGCGGTTCGGCACCCTGGGAGAGGCCGAGACCGGCGCGCTTACCGGCGGTGCGAAACCCGCCAACGACCACAACGGCGCTTCCGGTACGGGATTCCTTGCCGGCCTGGAGAACACCACCTCCGCCGTGGCTCTCACCGTGACCGACGTTCCGGCCGCTGGCGACTACCAGGTGCAGATCCGGTACGCCAACGGCCAGGCCGGTTCCCAACCGATCCAGACGCGCACCATGTCGGTCACTGCCGGAACCGCGGCGCCGGTCACGGCCACCCTTCCGCCGACCAGCGGGTGGGACTACTGGAACACCGTCTCCGTGCCGGTCCACCTCGACCGTGGCACCAACACCGTGACGCTGGGGTGCCCCACCGACGCCAGCTGCAACGTCAACGTGGACACTGTCGCCGTCACGAGCAAGGATTCCCCGCTGCTCGCCCCGCACGCGCCACTCGGCGGCTACCGCCGAGGTCTGGACGGCGTGACCGGTTCCGCCCTCACCGCACCGGGCCTGCTCTACCAGGACGGCTGGTACCTGCTCGACGACTCGGCCTCGGCGCTACGCGACACCAAGCCCCGGCCCGCCCCCGAGCAGGACGGCTACATCTTCGCGTACGGGCAGGACTTCACCCGGGGTCTGAAGGACCTGTCGACCCTGACCGGGCCCACGAAGCTGCTGCCCAAGTGGGCGTACGGCGTGTGGTACTCCGAGTACTACGACCGCACCGCCACGGAGTTCCAGGACCTGGTGGCCCGGGCCAAGGCCGAAGGCGTACCCATGGATGTTCTTGTCCTTGACACGGACATCAAGGCGCCTGACAAGTGGAACGGCTGGAGCATCGACCCCACCCGCATCCCCGACCCGAAGGCGTTCTTCGACTGGGCCAGGAAGCAGGGCCTGCACACCGGCATCAACATCCACCCGAGCATCCTCGGCTCGGACCCGAAGTTCGCCCAGGCGCAGGCCACCGCCAAGGGCAAGCTCCAGCGCGTCGGCTGCAACGGCGGCCCCGACTGCTACACGTTCGACTTCGGCGACCCGGACCAGCTCAAGGCGTACCTTCAGCTGCACGACCAGATGATCCCGAAGGGCAGCAAGGGCCCGGACCTGTGGTGGCTGGACTGGTGCTGCGACAACACGAAGTCCTCCCTCGAAGGGGTGACCGGGGACGCCTGGATCAACAAGCAGTACGCCGACAAGACAGGCTTCGCGTTCTCCCGGGCGTACGGCTCGTTGCAGGCCGGCGGCTACAGCAGCCCGACCCCGGTGGCGACCGGTCCGTGGGCCGACAAGCGCACCACGCTGCACTTCACCGGCGACACCACGTCGGACTGGTCGACCTTGCGGATGGAGGTCGGCTACACGCCCGGTGAGTCGGCCGCGACCGGGCTGGCAGCGGTCAGCCACGACATCGGCGGACACACCGGCGGCCTCCAGGAGCCGGGCACCGAACCGGGCAGCACCAAGCTGCCCGACGACCTCTACGCCCGGTGGGTGCAGTTCGGCACGTTCCAGCCGATCGACAGGCTGCACTCCAACCACAGTGACCGGCTGCCCTGGCAGTACGGCCCGGAGGCGAACGCGTCGGCCAAGAAGTTCCTGAACCTGCGCAAGGAACTGCAGCCGTACACCTACGCCGCCGCCAAGGAGGCCACCCGCACGGGTACGCCAATCGTCCGCTCGATGTACCTGGCGTACCCGAACGAGCAGGCCGCGTACGCCACCGCCGGTTCCCAGTACCTCTACGGGCCGGACTACCTGGTGGCACCCGTGACGACGCCGGGCACCACCGCCACGACGTCGGTGTGGTTCCCGCCGGGCAACAGCTGGACCGACATCTTCACCGGGAAGACGTACCGGGGCGGCACCACGCAGAACATCACCACCACCCTGGACACCATGCCGGTGTTCAAGAAGCACTGACGGCCGCCAGCCTTACGGGCTGGCTTCCACGGATCCAGACATCGGCCGGGTGGGGCAACCCACCCGGCCGGTTCGTCGGCGCGGCTCGTGGCGCCCAACAGGCCGGGCAACTCGCCGACGACGTCGACCTCGACGTGGCGGTGGACCTGATCTGGGGACCGTTGTTCAGCCGATGGCTGCAGCGCAGTGGACCGCTCACCGCCGAGTACGCCGACCTCGTCGTCACCACCGCCCTCGACGGGTTGCGCCCCCGCCAATGACCGCTTGATCCACTCGGCTCGGCTGTAGCGGACTGTCGGGTCGTCTCACCGTTTCGGTCGAGGCCAGCGCCACGCGGCCGCGTTGACGGCCCAGTATGCGGAGCGCGGGGATCGTGACCAGATTCAGCGCGAGCACGACGAGGAACGGCGTGCTGTGGTGGAGCGTGAACAGTGTGCCGAAGAGGATGGGGCCACCGATCTCGGCTGCCATGAACGAGTACTGCCACACGGCCAGGTAGTCGCCCCGTTCCGCCTCGGGTGCCATGTTGCTGACGATGGCGACCGATGTCGGCGCATGGAGGATCTCGGCGAGACTGAACGCGAGGACCGCCGCGGCGAGAGGAGCGACCGCGAACGGAAGCGCGGAGGATGCCGCGAACGCCAGCAGCGCGCAGCCCACAACCCATGCGACGGCCGCGGTCCGCAGCACGGCGAACGGTTCGCGGCGACCCGCTTGGCGGGCGCCGATGATGCCGAAGCCAGAGATGAGCAGCGCGTTCCAGACCAGCACGACGGAGCTGACCCATCCCGGGCCGTCCAGCGCCGTGTTCATGACCACCGGCACAGTCAGGCCCAGGAGGAGCGTCGAGATCGCGAAGACGACGTTTGTCGACAGCAGACCGAGAAGACGCCCGTCACGCAGCACCGTCCCCTGAGCGTGCGATGCGCCGGGAACCCGTGCGCGCGCTCGCGACCGTGCGACAGGCAGCATGAGCAGGACGGATGCCGCCAGACAGCCGGCGGCGACGAGTGCGAGCACGATATAGACCCGCGTGCCCGGAATCGTCAGCGCGACGCCGGTGATGATCCCGCCTGCCGCAATCCCCGCGGTGCGGGCGATGTTCGCCAGCGCGAACCAGTGCTGCTGCCTGGGACCGTCCTGCGCATGATCAGCGAGCGCCGCGAAGATCGTCGACCAGAACAGCCGACCGCCGATCGACATGGCCGCAGTGACGACGAAGACGCTCAGCGGGTCTCGGGCGAAGGCATAGCCGAGGTAGGCGAGCGCCTGAATGCCTTGCGCGATGAGTACGAGTCGGCGTGCACCGTATCTGTCGGCCAACCGGCCGGCCACGGCGGGCACCGGCACAGACGTGAAACCCGCGAGCCCCACGAGAACGCCGAGCATGCTCAGGCGGATGTCGGTGAGCTCGACGAAGAACACCAGCGAGAGCGGTAGGAACAGTCCGCTTCCGATGGAAGCGAACACAAGGGAGGCAGTAAGCGACGCGTCAATAGCGCGGCGCCCGGAGTGGACAGACATTGAAGACCTTCGCGAAAGAGGTGAACAGGGCAGCATCCATCGCCCGCGCGCCTCAAAGACCCGCGGGAGCTAGCCCTGTCTCACGTCCATTGCGAACTTCACGGCCATGACTGTACCCGCGCGCACGCCACTGAACGTCCGCGCCCGACTGCCTGCATCACCCACCCGCGCGCAGACCTCTCTGCGGGAGCGACACCTTCCGCCTGAGCCGTCACGTGTAGGCCGCCGAGCTGGGGGGGCGACGGACGGGTCGGTCTGAACGCCGGCTCATGAAGGTTAGACGTGCCCTGAGCAGGCAGCCGAGGCCGATAGCGATATCCCCGGGGCCCTTTCAGCGGTGGCCATGAGCGGGGGGCGTGGGCTGACCGAGGACCGCTTGCGACTCGTCGACGAGTCCGGTCAGGCGCGCGACCTCGGTGTCGGTCAATTGTTCGGCAACGTCGGAAGCTGCGATGTTGGACTGCAGGTGGTCGGTACTGCTCGTGCCGGGGATGACGACCATGGAGGGCGAACGGCGCAGCAGCCAGGCCAGTGCGATCTGGGCTGGTGTGGCACCTAGACGCTCTGCCGGGCCGGTCAGCTCTTGGTGGCCGCTGAGCCGTCCGGCGGCCAGCGGGAAGTAGGGGATGAAGAGGATGCCCTGGGTCTCGCAGTCGGCGAGGACCTGGACGCCACTGCGGTCAAGCAGGTTGAAGCGGTTCTGCACCGCCGCGATGGGCGTCATCTGCTGGGCGCGGGCCAGCATCTGCGGGGACGCGCCGGACAGGCCGATGCGGCGGATCAGCCCCTGGTCTCGCAGCTGGACGAGTACGCCGAGCGACTCCTCCAGCGGTACGTCCTGGTGCGCGCCGGGGGTGTCGCCGACGAGTCGGAGGTAGGTCAGCTCGCTCGCGTCCGTTCCCATGTCGGTAAGGGCCTCGTGAACCTGCCGCCGGACCGTCTCCGGGCGACCGTCGACGACCCAGGACTTGTCCGGGCCGCGCTCTGCGCCGACCTTGTTGCCCACGATCACGCCCTCGGGGATCGGTCCCAGCGCCTGCCCGATCAGCTGGTTCACCGTTCGTGGCCCGTAGGCGTTCGCGGTGTCGAAGAAGGTCACGCCCAGCTCGACAGCCAGGCGCAACACCCGCCGCGCCGCCTCCGGGTCGTCCGGGAATCCCCAGACCTGAGGGCCCGCGAGCTGCATGGCTCCGTATCCCACACGATTCATCGATCTCTCCTGCTGTATCACTGCGACGGCATTTACCGTATCGCTGACCGAACCAGTGATACGCCTTATGCCGTAGCATTGCAACCGTGGATGATGCGAAGACCCGCAGCCGGCGGCAGATCCTGGAAGTCGCAGCCGAGCTCCTGGAACGAAAGGGCGCGGAGGCGCTCTCCACCCGCGCCGTCGCAGCGGCGGCAGGCATCCGTGCCGCCTCCCTGTACCAGCTCTTCGGCGACAAGGACGGGCTCCTTTCGGCGCTGGCCATCCACGCCTTCGACCTTTACCTGGCGCAGAAGCACACCTTGTCGTCGAGCGGCAACCCGGTCGACGACATGCGCCGCGGATGGGACATGCATGTCGAGTTCGGCCTGAAACACCCCGCCTTCTACCTGCTGATGTACGGCACCGACCGCCCCGGCCGGCGCCCACCCGCCGCGCGGGAGGCTCAGGAACTCCTCATGACGTTCCTCGGCCGCGCCGCCTCCCACGGCCGCCTACGGGTGCCGCCCGTCCTAGCCGCCCACCTCACGCTGGCAGCGGTAACCGGCACCACGCTCTCCCTGATCGGCATCCCCGAGAGCGAACGCGACCCGGAGGTCTCACCGCGCATGCGAGAAGCACTCATCGACGCCCTGACCACCGACACGAGCCCAGCCCCGGACTCCACCCTCGCCGCTCGCGCCCTCGCGCTCGATGCCGCCCTCGGCGGGGCGGATCCAGCTGTCGTCCCGCTCCGCCCCGTCGAGACCGCACTCCTGCAGGACTGGCTCCAGCAGCTCGCCCGCTAGGACGAGCCGGCCCTCGAAGGCCAATTGTCAGACACGGCCTAGTTGCCGACGCCGAGGCTCGACATGAACGCCGCCGGGTAACGGTCACCGCGCGCGGCACCCTTCGGCACGGCCGCCTCGATCTGGTCGAGATCATCGGCCGACAGCTGTACGTCCAGCGCCGGCAACGCCTCGGTCAGCCGCTGCCGGGTGCGCGCACCGACCAGCGGAACGATGGACGGGTCCTGCGCCGCCACCCACGCGATCGCCAACTGCGCCACCGTGCACCCCTTGGCGTCGGCGACCCGGCGCAACGCCTCCACCAGGGCGAGGTTGTGCGACGCGTTCTCGGCGGAGAAGCGGGGACTGCGGTTACGCGGATCGTCCGCCCGCGCCGGCACCCAGTTTCCCGAGAGCAGGCCACGGCCCAGCACCCCGTACGCGGTCAGCCCGATGCCCAACTCCCGCAGCGTGGGCAGCACGTCTGCCTCAACCGCCCGCGACAGCAGCGAATATTCAATCTGAAGATCAGCGATCGGATGTACGGCGTGCGCCCGCCGGACGGTCTCCGCGTCGACCTCGGAGAGCCCCACGTACCGCACGTAACCGGCGTCGATCATCTCCTTGATCGCGCCGATCGTGTCCTCGACCGGCACCGACCGGTCCAACCGCGCAGGCCGGTAGATGTCCACGTAGTCAACGCCCAGCCGGGTCAGCGAGTAGCTGAGGAAGTTCCGCACCGAAGCCGGGCGGGAGTCCTGACCGGCAAACCGCATGCCCGGCCCCATTTGCTGCCCGAACTTCACACTCAGCAGGTAGCTGTCCCGGTCGCGTCCCCGCAACGCCTCCGACAGCAGCAGCTCGTTGTGCCCCATGCCATAGAAGTCGCCTGTGTCGACAAGCGTGACCCCCGCGTCCAGCGCGGCCCGTACGGTGGCGATGCTCTCCTCGCGATCGGCCGGGCCGTACGTGCCCGACATGCTCATCGCCCCCAGCCCCACCGCGGAAACCGTGGGACCCGTGTTGCCCAGAGTGCGTGTCTGCATCGAAACTCTCCCTCATCGGTCGATGTCAGCTCCACCCTGCGCCGCTTTCCGGCCCGCCGGCAGCGGAGCGCTTATCGTGGGAGCGCCGCTCCCTGGCTGGGTGCCCAGTCCCCGGGGCAGCATGGAGGCATGCAGCGTGAGCAGCTCGCCGACTTCCTGCGACGCCGGCGCGAGGCCATCCGCCCCGCCGAGGTCGGCATCGCCGACGGTCCCCGTCGCCGCACCGCCGGCCTGCGCCGCGAGGAGGTCGCCCTGCTCGCGGGCATGTCCGTCGACTACGTCGTCCGTCTTGAGCAGGGCCGCAGCAGCCAGCCGTCGACCCAGCTGCTCGGCGCCCTGGCCCGGGCCCTGCGCCTGACCGACGACGAGCGAAACCACCTGTTCCACCTGGCCGGCCACCAGCCGCCGCCCGCCGACGGCACCGCCCGCCTGGCCCGGACCGGCCTGGTCCGCCTGCTCGACCTGGTGGGCGACACCCCCGCCATGGTCCTGTCCGACCTCGGCGAGGTCCTGGCGCAGAACCGCATGTCGATCCTGCTCAGCGGCGACCACACCGGGCTGACCGGTGACCGCCGCTACGTCGCCTACCGCTACTTCACCGACCCGGCCATCCGCGACCTCCACGGCCCCGAGGAGTGGCAACGCCACGCCCGCCAGCAGGTCGCCGACCTGCGCGCCGTGGCTGGCCGGCGGGCCGGCGACCCGGCCGTGACCGGCCTGATCGAACGATTGCGGGCGGCGAGCGACGATTTCCGGCGGCTGTGGGCCGAGCACGAGGTGGCGGTGCGCCGGGCGGACCGCAAGACGTTCATGCACCCGCGCGTGGGCCGCGTCAGGATGGACTGCGAGACCCTGGTCACCCCCGACCTCGGCCAGCAACTGCTGGTGCTGACCCCGGCCGACGCCGAGGCCCGGGAGAAGCTTGAGCTGCTGCGCGTGCTGGGGATCGAGGAGTTCCCGGCCGCCGTGCCGCACTGACCCCTGTCGCAAACTTCCGCCGAGCTACACAAACACGGCCATGCGCTGCCCTCGCCATGCAGCCTTGAGCGGGTGAGCCGGGTGCACGGCGTCCCAGGCGGCCTGGTGGGCGACGGACGAGTCGACCTGTACGCCGGATTCTGTGCGCGGCGCGTACCCCTGAAGGTTTGCGCCGGCGGCGGCCATCCATCTCGGCCTGCCGTTGCCGGCAGGCTCCAGCGGCCTACCCGCAGACATCGGGCGGGCAGCCCTCAAGCGTCTGCGCCGGGTCGTCATCTTGCGGTGACGGCCCTTGCTTGGCCTTGCTCCGGGTGGGGTTTACCGAGCCACCCCGGTCACCCGGGGTGCTGGTGGGCTCTTACCCCACCGTTTCACCCTTACCGTCCCCGATGGGGTCGGCGGTCTGTTTTCTGTGGCACTGTCCCGCGGGTCGCCCCGGGTTGCCGTTAACAACCACCCTGCCCTGTGGAGTCCGGACGTTCCTCGGCGGCGGGCCGGAACCCGCCGACGCGACCGCCCGGTCGACTCGTCCGTCGCGCTCTCATCCTAACGACGTGCGTGCCGCAGGTATTGCCGCCCCGCCTGGGCAAGATCGCGCAGCTCGTGGGAGATCCGGCGAATCCGTCTCGCGGGGCGGCGGCTAGCCTCGTGGGGCTATGGATCTCTCCCACGCCGCGCTGCTGCTCGCCGCCGGTCTCGCCGCTGGCACGGTCAACGCGGTGGCCGGTGGCGGTTCGCTGATCACCTTTCCGGCGATGATCGCGGCTGGTCTGCCGCCGGTGCCGGCGAACGTCAGCAACTCCGTCGCGGTGTTCCCCGGGTATCTGGCCAGTGTGGCGGGCAGCCGGCAGGACCTGCCGCGCCCCCGTGCGCTGGCCACCCTTGTGCCGACCACGATCGTCGGCACGATCCTCGGGGCGTTGCTGCTGCTGGCGACTCCGGCTCGCGCGTTCGAGCTGGTCGTACCGTTTCTGGTGCTCGGGGCGACAGCGGTGCTGGCCTTTCAGGATCCGCTGCGTCGGCTGGTCGGGCATCCCCGGGATCTGTCGCCACGGCAGCGGACGGTCGCCGTGCAGACGATGGTCGGGCTGGGTGCGGTGTACGGCGGGTACTTCGGCGCGGCCCTCGGGGTGATGCTGGTCGCCGGACTGGCCCTGGTGCTGGACGCGACGCTGGTGCGGGTGAGCGCGATCAAGAATCTGCTCTCCGCGCTTGTGGGGTTGACCACGCTCGTGGTGTTCGCCCTGTTCGGCCCGGTGAACTGGGCGGCCGTCGCGGTGGTCGCGCCGGCCACCCTGATCGGGGGGTACGCGGGCGCCCGGCTGGTCCGCCGGCTGCCGTCGGTGGTGCTCAAGACCATGATCGTGGTGTTCGGCACGACGATCGGGCTCTACCTGCTGTGGCGCGCCCTGAACTGACGCCGCCACGACGCCCCTCGCCCGCGACACCGCCGCTCAAGATCTGCGCTACTTCAGGGAAACTGCTGCTTCAGCGGCGACGGAGGCAGCAGTTTCCCCGAAAGTGTGCGGATCTTGAGCGGCGGCGCCGCCAAGGGGACGGCGGTCAGTAGGCCTCGCCTACCGGCTCTTCGGGGGCGTGTTCGGTGTCGGCGGCGGCGCGGTTCCAGCGGGACCAGAGGACCCGTTCGCCGTAGCCGGCGGCCATCACGTGCGCGAAGGCCAGGTAGACGAGCACGCCGACGGCGAGCACCCCGAAGCCGACCCAGTACGGCAGGGACAGCGAGTGCTCGGCGAGCTTGCCGGAGATGATCGGCGCCGGCGCGGCGGCACCCCAGCGGACCAGGTTGAACGCGCCGGTGGCGAGCCTGCGGTCGCTGGAGCCGAGGCCGAGCGCCAGGTCGGTGAGGTTGGCGTTGGCGAGGCCCATGCAGAGCCCGGAGAGCACCAGCACGACGAGCGCCTCGGCGGTGCTGGTGGAGGTGGCGAAGAGGACCATGCAGACCAGCAGGCCGGCGATGGCCACGCCGACGGTCTGCACGGCGCCGATCCGGTGGGCCAGGCGGTGACCGATCACCAGGATGCCGGCGGCCAGACCGAGCCCCCACCCGGTGAACGCCAGCCCCAGCGGGATGACGTCGAGGCCGAGGAAGAGGGGCGTGTAGCCGAGCACCACGAAGAACACGAAGTTGTACGCCGCGGTGACCGCGCAGAGCGCGATGAACGCCGGTCGGCGGTACGTGGCGAAGATCTGGCCGACGCGTACCGGGGCCTGCCTGTTGGTGGGTTCACGGAGCTTGCTGGCGGCCACACCGAGGGCGAGGACCATGAAGACGCCGCAGACGAAGAACGGCAGCCGCCAGCTGATCTCGCCGAGCAGGCCGCCGATGAGGGGGCCGACGGCGAAGCCGAGTCCGAGGGCGGTCTCGAAGAGGCCGACCACCCATTCCCGGTCCAGGGCGAGGTTGACCAGCACCACCATGGCGGTGGCGAAGAACATCGCGTTGCCCAGGCCCCAGACGCCCCGCAGCACCGACAGTTGGACGATGTTGTCGCTGAACGAGGCGAGGATCGCGGCCAGGCCGACCACGGAGACGCCGGTGACGAGCACCGGTTTGAAGCCGAACCGTCCGCTGGCGAGCGTCGCCGGGATCATGCCGAGGGCCATGACCGCGATGTACGCGGTGAACAGCAGCTCGACCTGCCAGGCGGTGACCCCGATCGCCTCGCCGATGGCCGGCAGGATCGGGTCGACGACGGCGATGCCGGCGATGGCGAGGAAGGCCACCAGTGTGGTGGCGTAGATGGCACTGCGGTTCGGTTCGGAACGCCGATCCACTCCGACTCCTCAATTAGCTGTATATTACAGGTACTTATCCTGTATCATACAGCTATGAGTGCTGACGACGACGAGACCACCCTCGGCCGGATCGAGACCGAGGTGGCCCTGCTGATGCGCTTCGGCGAGGCCACCCGGCGGGCCACCGGCACCGCCGAGCACCGGGTGCTCGACCGCGCGGCGTACGTCATCCTGCGCCACCTGGCCGACGCCGGCCCGCAGAACGTCTCCGCGCTCGCCGCCCGGCTCAACCTGGACGGGTCGACGGTGACCCGGCAGGTCTCCGCCCTGCAACGCGACGGCCTCATCGTCCGCGCCCCCGACCCGACGGACGGCCGGGGCACGGTCATCTCCCCCACCCCGGCCGGCCTGCAACGGATGGCCGCCGTGCAGGCCGCCCGCACCCGGCTCTACGGCGACATGCTGGCCGACTGGAACGCCGAGGACCGGGCCGCCCTGGCGACCCTCCTGGGCCGCCTCAACCAGGCCCTGATAAACCGCAACCGCCCCCGCTGACCCCCGCCCCAGGAGGGGCGCGGGACAGGCAACGCCCGGGCACCGACCCACGTCGGCGCCCGGGCGCGTACCCGATCTCAGGCGACCGGTTCGCGGGCCGACTCGGCGTCGCGGTCGGTGCCCGGGGTGACGCGGGGGTCGCCCTCGTCGGCGAAGTAGTCGTCCGGCTCGGTGCCGTCGACACCCTCGTCGACCTTCGCGGCCCGCAGCGCCAGGGTGACAAGCGCCGCGACGGCCAGGTTCACCAACACCGCCACGATGCCGACGTAGATCGTCCTGGTGGTGTCGAAGCCGAACTCGGACAGCGGGAACGCCGACCCACCGAAATGCTTCTTCGTCGGGCTGGCCACCTGGTAGAGCATCCACATGCCCAGCCCCATGCCGACCGCCCAGCCGACGATCAGCCCGGTGCGGTGGAACCAGCGGGTGTAGAGGCCCAGCGCCACCGCCGGCAGCGTCTGAAGGATGATCACGCCGCCGATCAGCTGGAGGTCGATGGAGAACTGCGGGTCGAGGAAGACGATGCAGGCCACCGCGCCGACCTTCACCACCAGCGAGGTGATCTTCGAGACGTTGGCCTCCTGGGCAGGGGAGGCGTCCCGCTTCAGGTACTCCTTGTAGATGTTGCGGGTGAACAGGTTCGCCGCCGCGATCGACATGATCGCCGCCGGCACCAGCGCGCCGATGCCGATGGCCGCGTACGCCACACCGGCGAACCAGTTCGGGAACTGCTGGTCGAACAGCAGCGGGACGATCGTGTTGTTGTCCACCGACCCGGCCGAGTTGCCGGGCAGCGGCTTGACCCCGGCCGCGATGGCCATGTAGCCGAGCAGCGCGATCAGCCCGAGCAGCAGGCTGTACGCGGGCAGCGCCGACATGTTGCGCTTGATCACGTCGCGGTTCCGGCTGGCCAGCACACCTGTGATGCTGTGCGGGTAGAGGAAGAGCGCCAACGCCGAACCGAGCGCCAGCGTCACGTACTGGAGCTGGTTGTTGCCGTTGAGCAGGATGCCGTCGTTCGGGTTGGGTGACGCGTCGAACTTCGCGTCCGCTGCGGCGAAGATGTCTCCCCAGCCGCCCAGCTTGTAGGGCAGGTAGATGACCGCCACCAGGATGACGATGTAGATCAGGCTGTCCTTGACGAACGCGATCAGAGCCGGGGCGCGCAGCCCCGACTGGTAGGTGTAGGCGGCCAGGATCGCGAACGCGATGATGATCGGCAGGTGCCGGGCCAGCGCGTTGTCGCCGGTCACGCCCATCGTCTTGAGCACCGCCTCGATGCCGACCAGCTGCAACGCGATGTACGGCATGGTGGCGACGATGCCGGTGATCGCGATCAGCAGCGCCAGCACCGGCGAGTCGAACCGGTTGCGGACGAAGTCGGCGGGCGTCACGAACCCGTGCCGGTGCGACACCGACCAGAGCCGGACCAGCACCAGGAAGACCAGCGGGTAGATGACGATCGTGTACGGCACGGCGAAGAACCCGGCCGCGCCCGCGCCGAACATCAGCGCCGGCACCGCCACGAAGGTGTACGCCGTGTAGAGGTCACCGCCGACCAGGAACCAGGTGATCCAGCCGCCGAAGCTGCGCCCGCCCAGACCCCACTCGTCCAGGTGGGCCATGTCCTTCGGCGCCCGCCAGCGGGCGGCCACGAAGCCCATCACGCTGACCAGCAGGAACAGGAACGAGAAGACGATGATCTCGGTGAGATGGTCGCGCCACATCACTGGACCTCCTTCGTTCGCGACTGCGGGGCTCGCAAGCCCGGCTCACTCCTCGCGCTCACCGGTGTCCTCGCTTCTTGGTCATCTGGTACACAAGCGTCGTGGTGCCGACGCCGAGCAGGATGAACGCCAGTTGCAGCCAGTAGAAACGCGGGAAGCCGAACACCCGGGGCGAGTCGCCATTGAAGAAGACCGGGATCAGCGGCACCACGATGGGGATGAAGAGCAACCAGTTCCAGGGGCTGTGATCCTTAGCCCTGGTCGGCGCCGTGGTGGGCGCCTCCGGTTCCGGTGCAGCCATCTGACACACCTCCGGGGAGTCGAGGCTCTCGATGTAACGGCCGGAGGCTACGACCCTGTGATGGCGGTCACTGCTCCTGCTCGGAGGGTGCTGCGCCGAGCGGCCGGCCGGCTGCGCCGAACGGCGCGACCGACCGGCCGGGTGGAGTGGAGGTGGGCGGGCTCAGCCGGCCGGGAGGTGGGCGGTGTCGTTGACCGTGCGCACCGCGACGCCACCGTCGGGCCACATGTCGACAAGTGAGATGCCTGCCGCGTCCAGGAAGAGCCGGTGCAGGAAGCCGTCGCCGGCCGCGAGGGCGTCGCGCAGCACCAGCTTGATCGGCGACACGTGCGAGACGACCACGACGGTCTCCCCGGGGTACGACGTGACGAGCCCGGCGATCACGCGGTGCGCGCGTTCGGCGACCTGGGTGAACGACTCACCCCCAGGCGGGGCGACCCGGGGAGAGGCGAGCCAGGCGTCCATCTCCCCCGCCCACCGTTCGCGTACCTCGGCGAAGGTGCGCCCCTCCCACTCACCGAAGTCGCACTCGATCAGGTCGTCCTCCGTCCGCACCGGCACGTCGCCGAGCGCTTCGGCGATCGCCGCGGCGGTGGCCGTACACCGGGACAGCGGTGAGCTGAGCACCGCCGCGACGGACGGGGCCAGCGCGGCCACCCGGGTGGCGGTGGCCGCGACCTGTGCCCGGCCGCGCTCGGAGAGCGGCACGTCGCCGCGGCCGGAGTACCGCCGCTGCTCGGTGTACTCGGTCTCGCCGTGCCGGACCAGGATCAGCCGGGTTGCGGTGAAGCTCGGTCGCGGCTCCCACGACGCCGGCGCGGTCGCCGGGTCGCTGCCGGTGGCCGGCGTCGCCGGAGGTTGGCCAGTCGTCGGGGTACGCGTGGGTCGGCCGGCGGCGGCGTCCATCGCGGCGTTCGCGAGCGCGTCGGCGTGCCGGTTCTGCTCGCGGGGAATCCACGCGAACCGCACCGCCGTGAACCGGCCCACCAGCCCGGCCGCCTGGGCGGCGAGCGGACGCAGACCTGGGTGCTTGATCTGCCACCTGCCGCACATCTGCTCGACCACCAGCTTGGAGTCCATCCGGACGTCCACCTCGGCGGCACCCAACTCGGCGGCGGCGCTCAAGCCGGCGATCAGGCCCTGGTACTCGGCCACGTTGTTCGTCGCGGTGCCGAGCGACTCGGAGCGCTCGGCGAGCACCTCGCCGGTCTCCGGGTCGCGCACCACCGCGCCGTAGCCGGCCGGCCCCGGATTGCCCCGGGACCCGCCGTCGGCCTCCACCACGACCACGCGCGGCGCCACGACCTACAGACCCGACTCGTTGGTGCGGACCATGATCCGTCGGCAGTCCTCGCAGCGGACCACGTCGTCGGGGGCGGCCTTGCGGATCCGGGCCAGGTCGGCGCCGGACAGCTCCAACCGGCAGCCGCCGCAGCGGCCCGCGGTGAGCAGCGCGGCACCCAGCCCGGTGTCCTCGCGGATCTTGTCGTAGAGGGCGACCAGGTCGGCCGGGAGGTCGGCGGCGAGCGGCTGACGGGCGCCCCGCTTGAACTCCTCCTCCTTGGCGATCTCGGCCAGCGCGTCGTCGCGGCGCTGCTCGGTGGCGGCCCGCTTGTCCCGGGTGTCGGCCAGTCGCTGCTCCACGCCGTCCAGTACGCCCTGGGCGGTTTCCCGCTGCTCCATCAGCTCCAGCTCGGCGTCCTCCAGGTCGCCCTGGCGCCGGTTCAGCGAGACCAGTTCGTGCTGGAGCGCCTCCAGCTCCCGGGCCGGCCCGGTGCCGGCGGCCAGCCGGTTCTGGTCCTTCTCCTTGCGGGCACGGACCTGCTCGACGTCCTTCTCCAACCGGGCGATGTCCCGGTCCAGGTCGTCGACCGCCACCTGGGCGCGGACCCGGTCGTCCTCCAGCGACGACAACTCCCGGGCCAGCGCCTCCAGCTCGGCCCGCTCCGGCAGCGAACGCCTGCGGTGGGCGAGCTGGGCGAGATTGGTGTCGATCGCCTGGAGGTCGAGCAGGCGGCGCTGCACCTGGGGGTCAGCCTTCACGGTCGGGCTCCTTGTCGTCCACAACGGGTGCGGCGGCGTGCACTGTCCACGGGTCGGTGTCCAGGTCGGACACCAGCGTCTCGACGTCCAGCGCTTCCCGCAGGAGAGCGGCCAGGTCGTCCAGCCACGGTCGTTCGGTCGCCCAGTGGGCGGCGTCGATCAGGGCGGGACCATCGGCGGCGAGGTGCTCGCCGGCCGGATGGTGCCGCAGGTCGGCGGTGAGGAACGCGTCCACCCCGGCGGCGGTCGCGGCGCCGAGGAAGCTGTCCCCCGACCCGCCGCTGACGGCGAGGGTACGAACCATACGCCCGGGATCCCCCGCGGCGCGAACTCCCCAGGACGTGACGGGGAGCACGGCGGCGGCGTGCCGGGTCAGCTCGGCGAGGGTCATCGGGCGGGGCAGCTCACCGATCCGGCCGAAGCCCCGGTCGTCGCCTGTCGCGGGCGAGCCGGGCGCCGGCCGTTGCAGCGGGCGGAGCCCGGTCAGGCCGAACCGGGCGGCGAGGGCGTCGGAGACACCCGGGCAGGCCACGTCGGCGTTTGTGTGCGCCACGTGCAGCGCCACCCCGGCGCGGATCAACTGGTGGACGATGCGCCCCTTGAACGTCGTCGGCGCCACCGAGGAGACCCCGCGCAGCAGCAGCGGGTGGTGCGCGACGATCATGTCGGCGCCTGCGGCCAGGGCCTCGGCTACCGTCTCGGGCACCACGTCGACCACGCAGAGCACCCGGCGCACCGGGGCGGCCGGCTCGCCGAGCACCAGGCCCACGCGGTCCCATTCCTCCGCCCAGGCCGGCGGGTAGCGCCGTTCCAGCTCGGCCACCACGTCGGCCACCGTGGGGGTGGTTCCGATTGTGCTCACGGCGGGCCAGCTTACCGGCGTACGGGCCACCGGGCGGCGACGCCCGGCCCGGCCGCGCCGGGTGGGCGACGGGCGGGGCACGCCGCCGGGTGGTCAGGCGACGCGGCAGGAGACGCTGCGCAGCGCGGTCAACGGCAACTGCCACGGGAACGCGTGCAGGTGCTGCTCGCCCGTCCCCGGCGGGTGCAGGGCGACGACGTGGTCACCGAAGAGCACCGTGACACCCCAGTCGGCCAGCCGGGCCACGCCGGCCCGGAACGCCGGATGGGCGGCCATCGCGGCGTTGGTGTACGGCACCGCGATGATGGGGATGCCCTTGCCCTGCGCCTCGACAAGCAACCCGAGGGCGAGTGTGTCGGCGATCCCGGCCACCCACTTGTTGACGGTGTTGACCGTGGCCGGGCAGACGATCATGGCGTCGGCGGGCGGCAGGACGTCCGGGTCTCCGGGATTCTTGTAGTGCGTCCGCACCGGGTGGCCGGTCTGCCGGACCAGGGCGGCCTGGTCGACGAACTTGGCCCCGTCCGGTGTGACGACCACACAGACGTCCCAGCCGTCCTGCTGGGCCAGGTCGACCAGGTGCCCCACCTTGCTGGCCAGCGGTGAACCGCAGGCGATGACGTAGAGCACCTCGCGGTGCCCGCTGGTGTGCGGTGAACCGGCCATCAGACCGGCTCCGCGCTCATACCCCTACTCCCATGTGCTCAGCCAACTCCGCAATCGGAGAAGGCGGCGCACCACGTGTGCGACGAAGGATGTCCGACATCACCTCGTGCGCGATGGGCCGGCAGCGGATCTCCGACGCGGCGAGCCGGTCACCGCGCAGCAGCGCCTCGCCCGCGTTCGCCACGTCGCCGATCTGGGCGTACCCGCGGGCGATGTCGAGCAGGTGGTGCGCGCGGCGTTCGGGGAGCAACGCGTTGAAGGCGGGCTCCGGGATGCGCAGCTGGTGCACCTCCACCGCCCGACCCCCGTCGCCCAGCTCCACGGCGGCGGCGGCCCGGTGCAGTTCCACGTTCGTCGGGCCGAACGAGGTCCAGTAGTGGTTGTGGTCGCCGCCGAGCCGGGCGGCAGCCTCCGCGGCACCGTTGATCAGGTCGTCGACGCTCGCCGAGTCACCGATGCGCGAGGCCGCCATCGCGCCCTGGAGAAGCAGCATCCCGTAGACGGAGAGCTGGGCCGGGGACACCATGGCGCTGCCGGTGGGGGCCAGCCGGTTGGCGATCTGGACGTTCAGCTCCAGCGCCGGCCGGGCCCGGCCCATCGCGACGAGCGCGT
Organism: Micromonospora sp. NPDC000663; assembly: GCF_042898105.1. Classification (NCBI taxonomy): domain Bacteria; kingdom Bacillati; phylum Actinomycetota; class Actinomycetes; order Micromonosporales; family Micromonosporaceae; genus Micromonospora; species Micromonospora sp. NPDC000663. Next base: position 171,060 of record NZ_JBIAYR010000005.1, on the reverse strand, counting down.
TGCAGACCCGGGTGGTGGCGATGCCGGCCAGCAGCGGGTCGTCGGCCCGCTGGGCAACGGCCATCGACCTGTCGGCGGCCAGCCAGGCCAGCTCGCACTCGCCGAGCTTGCGCAGCACCGACGACGCGATCTGGTAGACCTGCCCGAGCAGGTGGGCCGCCTCAGCCGCGTGCTCCCCGCCGTACGCGGCGTCGGCCGCCTGGGCGTCACGCAGCAGCTTGGGCAGCGCCCGGGTGAGCATCCCGTAGCGGCCGTACTGGTAGGTGAGCCAGGCGTGGTTGACAGCCTTGCGCATGTCGTCGAGCGGCGGCGGGTACGGCGCCGCGTCGAAGTACGCGCTCATCGAGTCGTACCGTTCCAACGCCGCCCGGATCTCCTGCACCTCGACCTGGTCGATGCAGTTCAGCGCGTCGGCCCGGCGCTCCGGATCCTTACCCAGGAGCAGTTGGACGTCCATCTGGAGGATGTCGGCGATCTCGTAGAGGACGGAGAACTTGTCCAGTCGGCGGACGCCCCGCTCGACCTTGTCCACCCAGCTCTTCGACTTGCCCAGCCGATCGGCGAAGACCTGCTGCGACATCTTGCGCCGACCCCGCCAGTAGGCCACTCGTCGCCCTATGGGTAGCTCGTCCATCTCCCCATCCCTCCCCTGCCGCCACCGACCCAGGGGGCCGGGACGATGTCCGCGGGTGCGGCGATCCGTCGTGCGTCTTCAGGTTTTCGCTGGTCGCACAGAGTGTGCGTCAGCCGTACAGCCAGTCCTCGTACTTTTCGTGCAAGTTGCATGAGCCGTTCGTCAACCTCAACGATCGTGGGTTACGGCAGTGACGGTGCTCGAACTGCGACCTGGCGTCCGCCGGGCCCGACGAGGGGAGATGGCACACATGTGGGGGAACGTCGGACCGCGCGTCGCCGAACTGTCGCCGTTGGAACGCGTACGGCTGCGCCGGGTCGCCATCCGGTACGCCGTACACGGGTGGGAGGTCACGCCCGGCGCCTGTCTGGCTCGCAGCCGCTTCGTCTGCGGCCGGGCCGGCTGTCCCACGGTGGGTTGCCACCCCGCCCTGGAGAACTGGGAGCTGGCCGCCAGCGCCGACCCGGCCCGGGTGGCGACCTGGTGGCGTAACCGCCCGCACGGCGTACTGCTGCCCACCGGTCGCGCCTTCGACGTGCTGGAGGTGCCCGCCAACCTCGGCCGGCACGTGCTCGACGCGGTGCAGATCCACCCGGCCGGCACCGGCGTCCGCGGTCCGGTGCTTGTCACCCCCACCGGGCGGTGGATGTTCCTGGTCCGCCCCGGCGACCCGCTGCGCCCGGAGCTGGAGCACTGCTTCCACGTGGTCCGGCACGGGCCGGGCTCGTGGATTCCGGCGCCACCCACCCGGCTGCCGGAGGGGACGGTCCGCTGGGCGGTCGCCCCGGAGCAGGCCCGCTGGCAGCTTCCCGACTCGTACCTCGTGCAGAACACACTCATCGAGGCGTTGCGGGCCAGCGGCGTGACGCTCGCACCCGACCTGTTCCCCGGTCACCTGCCGCTGCCCCGGCGCGGCATGTGACACCGGCCGAGCCACCGATCCATCCGGTGGCCGACAGCGTCGCCGGGGCGCCGGTCCTCGTTGACAGGGGGACGGCGCGAACGAGCGCCACGAACGGGGGAACGATGTCCACCAACGACAGAGCGTCGCATCCCGGCGGGACGGAACCGCCCCGGCGCGGCAACCCGCGACACCGCTGGGCCGGCACCCGTCCGTCCGGCTCGCGGCCGGGCCGCCCGCGCCCCACCGGCTCCCGACCCGCTGGCACCCACCGACCGCTGCGCTAGTCGGTCACGGGCAGGCCTGCGGAGTGGTACTGCCGGGCGTCGTCGGTGATGACGGCATGGGTGTGGTCGTCGAGGCGGTCCAGCCAACCGATACCGGTGACCCCCATGGCCAGGGCGGCGGTGGCGTACGCGTCGGCGACCCCCAGGTCGGTGCCGACAACTGTCACCGATCGCAGCCCACCGGCCGGTGCGCCCCGGCGCGGGTCCAGCACGTGCCGTCCCCGCTCGTAGACGCCGGACGTGGCCACGGCCAGGTCGGTGCCGCTGAGCACCAGGCAGGCCTCCATCGCGTCCCACGGGTGCCGGATGCCGATCCGCCACGGCTCCCCGGACGGGGACAGGCCCCGCACCCGCACGTCGCCGCCGGCGTTTACGCAGTGGTTGCCCGCCCCGGCGGCGAGCAGCCGGTCGGAGGCGACCTGCGCCGCCCAGCCCTTCACGAAGCCGGACGGGTCGAGCCGTCCGGTGGCGTACGCGTCAAAGAACCCGTCGGTGTCACCCCACAGGTCGGCGCACGCCTCCAGCACGAACCGCAGGTCCGCCGACGCCTCGGAGAGCAGCACCTCGCCCCTGTCGAAGCGGCTCACCTCGCTGTCCGCCCGGTACGTGCTGAACCGGGCGTCCACCTCGCGCATCCAGGCGAAGACCTGGTCGGCCAGCTCGTGCAGGCGCCCGGGCGGCAGGTCGTCGGCGAGGTCGAGGGTGATCGCCGTACCCATGATCTGCTCGACCCGGCACAACCCCGGTCGGGTCAGCGCGGCCCGCACGTCAGAACGCCTGCTCGATGGCGGCCCGCAGGGACTGCTTGTAGGCGTTGCTGGTCGAGGTGGCACCGGAGACGGTGTTGAGATTGGCGCTCTGCTTCTTGACGACCTCGCCACCGCTGCCGTCGTAGCTGCTCCGAACGTCGGCGCTGTGGATGTCCGACTCGTCCCCGCTGGGCAGGGAGAGCGCGACGGCATCCACGATGCGGGTGCCGGAGATGACGATCTGGACCGTGACGGCCCCGTACCGTCCGGAGGTGTCGACAGGCGGCCCGGTGACCCGCCGGGTGGTCGACTGCGGCGCCTTGGTGGTGGTCTTCGGCGCGGAGGGGGCCTTGGTGGTCGTCTTCGTGCCCGAGGGTCGGGCGGTGGTCTTGCCCGGCTTGGGCGACGTGGACGGGTCGGCGCTTCCCGACGGCTTCGGTGCCGCGGCCGCCGGGTCGACTCCCGGGGCGTCCGGGGCGAGGCTCGGGTCGGTGCCCGCCCCGGAGGGGTTGACCGGCTGGGCGGTCGGCAGGTTCTGGGCGACCTGGGTGGCGTCCGGTGAACCCTTGAGCACCACAAGCGCGGTGGTGCTGGCCGCCAGGCCGGTGATCGCGAGGAACGCGCGACGCATGCGATGCCTTCCCTACAGTTCGAAGGTGGCCAGGTGGATCTGCCGGCGGGGCACTCCGGCGCGGCGTAGCGCGCGCACCGACTGCTCCACCAGCCCGGGCGGCCCGCACAGGTAGACGTCGCGCCTTGCCACGTCGGGCACGAGCTGGCGCAGCCCGTCCGGGCTCATGAGTTGGCGGGGGCCGGGGTCGTCGCGGGAGCCGATGACGTACCAGAGCGAGGTGTCGCGTTCCTGGGCCAGCCAGTCCAGTTCGCGGCTGAGCAGCACGTCGGCGGGTGTGCGGGCCCGGTAGATGAGCGCGGCGCCCGGCGGCAACTCCTCGAGCATCGCCCGGATCGGCGTGATACCGCTGCCGCCGGCGATCAGCAGCGCCCGTTCCCGGGTCCGGTGCGCGGCCGTGAACGTGCCGGACGGGCCGGACGCCCAGACCCGGGTGCCCGGTTCCAGGTCGCGCAGGTCCCCGGTGTGCGTGCCGACCACCTTGACGGTGAGCCGCAGCCAGCGGCCGTTCGCGGCGGCCGAGACGGAGAACGGGTGCGACTGCCACCAGCAGCCCCGGGTGAGGAACCGCCAGCGGAAGTACTGGCCGCCGAGCATCGCCAGCCGGCCCAGTCGCTCGCCGGTCAGGTAGATGGAGATGGTGTCGGGGCTCTCCGCCACCACGTCGGCGACCCGCAGCTTGTAGCGCATGTTGAACGCCAGCGGCCCGATCACCCGACCCCACAGCAGGGCGGCGACCACCAGCAGGTAGAGGGCGATCCAGCCGGTGCGTACCGGGCCGGGCCGGTAGAGCTGCGCGCCGTGGGTGAACTGGTGCCCGTAGCCGAGCAGCAGCACCAGGTAGCTGGAGCGGTGCAGCAGGTGCCACAGCTCGTACGGCAGCGCCCGCCGGATGGCCCGGATGCTGCTGAACCCGACGGCCAGCATGATGGCGGCGGCGGCGAACGCGGACAGCATGTCCTCGTAGTCGCCGAGCAGCGTGCCCACCTCGTCGATGATCGAGGAGTTCCGCAGGTCCGCGTAGCCGACGAGGATCAGCGACATGTGCGCCAGCACGGCGACCAGCAGGGTCGCGCCGATGTCGCGGTGCCAGCGGGCCATCTGCTCGCCGCCGATCCACCGTTCCAGCACCGGCAGCCGGCTCATCATGAGCACCTGCACGAGCAGCAGGTACCCGGCGACCAGGCCGGTGATCCGGCCGGCCGCGGTGAGGGTGGCCGCGCTGCTGCGCAGCGAGCCGGCGGGGGTGCCCAGCCACCACGGCAGCACGCTGGCGAGCAGGCCGACCAGGAGCAGCGCGGCCAGCAGCCGCCGGCCGCCGGGTCCGCGCCGGGCCGGGATCTGCGGGGGCACGGGCGCCGACCGGCCGCCGTGCCGGGACGAGGTCCCGGTGCGGCGGCCGGCGGCGTGGGTGTGCGGGTACGTCACGCGTACAGCTTCATCGGGGCGTACTTCATGCGGGGGAACACCTTCTGCACCTCCGCGTTGGTGAGCCCGAACCGGCCCTGTGCCAGGGAGCCGTACACGTTGAACATGTTGTTGTATTCCGGCACGTCGCCGGAGTCCAGCTTGTCCAGACCGTTCCAGGTGCCCAGCAGCGAGCCGGCCAGCTTCTTGCCGGACAGGACGGTGATCACGCCGCCGTGGCCGTGGTCGGTGCCGCCGCCGTTGGAGCCGACCCGCCGGCCGAACTCGCTGGACACCATGACCGTCACGTCGGCGGCCTGCGGGCCGAGGTCGGTGAAGAACGCGGCCATCGCCTTGGCCAACTCGTTCAGCCGGCGGTGCAGCTGGCCGCCCTCACGGGTGCCCTGGTTCTCGTGGGTGTCGTAGCCACCCATGCCGACGGTCGCGACCCGGACGTTGGCGCCGCCCTTGATCAGTTGGGCGAGCTGCTGGAAGGCCCGGCCGACGCCCTCGTACGTGACGCCCTCGGCGGGCTGGTACGGCTTGGCGGCGAGCTTCTGCGCGGTGGCCAGGGCACCCATGCCCTCCTGCACGGCCTCCTCGACGGGGTGGTTGATCCCGGTGAAGAGGCCCTTGATGGCCTTCTCGGTGGCCGCCCGGAACCGGTCGTCACCGTTGAGTCGCAGCGAGCCGACGCTGTTCAGCGAGATCGCGCCGTTGTTGCCGACGAGCGAGCGGGGCAGCGTGCTGCCGATGCCGACGCTGCGGAACGCGGTGCCCTTGCCGAGGTTGTCGACCAGGCCGTCGAGCCAACCCCGGCCGCCGGTCTCGTTGGGCAGCCCACCCAGGTTGCAGGCGTCCGCGGCCTGGAAGTGGCTGCGCGACAACCGCTCGTCGGAGACGGCCGGGATGAAGCCCAACTGGCCGGCCTTGAGCCACTGCTCCAGCGGCTTGAAGGCACTGGTCAGCTTGAAGCCCCGGCTCAGGGCGAGCGAGTCACTGCCGAGCAGCAGGTCGGGGCGGGCCTTGGCGAGCACCGGGTCGTTGTCCGGCGCGACGAGGCTCAGCCCGTCCAGCCCGCCGTAGAGGAAGACGTGGATCAGGGTGCCGGTCTTGGTCGCCGCGAACGACGCCGACGTGGTGACGAACTGGGCGGTGGCCAGGGCGGTGGCGGTGGCGGCGGCACCGGCGACGAAGGTCCGCCGGGTCACGCCGCGACCGTCCTGCTGGGCCTCCTCCAGGTCCTCCAGGGTGCGGTACCTGTCGGCCTCGGCGGCGTTCTCGGCGGCGACGATGTCCGCCTCGGCACGCAGTAGCGCCTCGGTCGGGTTGTCGGCCAACCGCCGCAGGTCCGGGCATTCGGGGTGCAGGGGGAAAGAGTTGTACACAGTCTTCTCCATCGGGTGCCTCACCGGAGGTGGTGCTGGGGGGAAGCGAGGATCGCCCGCGCGACGGCGGTGATGGCCCCGTTGAACGTGGCGTCGACCTTGGCGGTCGCCGCCACACCGGCCACGCCGAGGATCAGGTTCTTCTCCCTGGTGCTCAGCTTCTGGCCCACCAGGCGCAGGGAGAGCGCGTCCACGTACGCGCCGGCCGTCGCCGGCGGCTTGGCGATCAGCTTCTCCGGCGCCGTGTACGTGAACACGGTGCGGTAGCCGGCGAGCAGCTCACCTGCCTCGTTCCAGCCGTTGAGCATGGTGCCGGCCGACGTCCACGCGACGTAGACGTCCGGGTAGCCGTCCGGGGTGGGCTGGCCCATCGGGAAGTGGCCCAGCTCGCGCATCTTGTCGTGGATCTGCCGCAGGCCCCTGGCGAACGGGGTGCGCTTGTTGTCGCCGTTGTTGTGCTTCGGCGACGCCTCCGGCGACACGCCCAGGGTGCGGTACGTGGCGACCAGGTACTCCATCGGCCGGCGCACCTTCTGACCCACGGCCGCCCAGAACTCCGAGGAGCTGAACAGCGTCATCAGCACCGGCTTGATCATGCCGTTGTTGGTGGTGTACGTCTTGGCGAGCCGGTCCACAAGGGACTTCGGCGGGGTGTCCGAGACGAACCGGGTGGCCAGGCTCTGCGCCACGTACTTCGCGGTCGACGGGTGCAGCGCGATGTAGGTGATGTACGCGTCGATCGCCGCTTCGGCCTTCTTCGGGTCCGACGAGTTGTTGGCGTGGGTGAAGCCGAGGATCTTCACCTTGCCGACGTAGTGCTGCTCGGGCCGGAAGACGTACTTGCCGTCCTGGACGCCACGGCCGGTCTGGAGCATGGCGGCCTGCCGGACGTCCGGCTCCTTGTAGCCGCCGTCGACGCCCACCGAGTACAGCTCCAGGTTCTCCCGGGCGAGGTTCTCGTTGATGGCGTCCTTGCGGGAGTCCTTCTGGTTCAGGTAGATCAGCAGCGCCGGGTGCCTGTTCGCGGCGACGAGCATCTCCGGGTAGCTGCCCAGGGCGTGCTTGCGCACCACGTCCTTGTCGAAGGAGTTCCGGTACACCTCACCGCCGTCGAAGTCGGCGGCGACGTGCAGGAAGTCGTTCCAGAAGTCGACCATCACCTCGAACAGCTGGCGCTTGGACCAGATCTGCCGGGCGATGGTCGCGTCGACCATCTCCCGCTCCGGCTGGGCGCCCTGGTCGTTGAGCTGGTCCCGCTGGGTGCGCAACTGCTGCACGTCGAGCTTCTGGGTGGGCAGCTCGGCGAGCTTCAGCTCGGCCTTGCTCGGTTCGAGCTTGTCCGGCTCCATCTGGGAGCGGATCCAACCGTCGATGCCGAGCTTCTTGATGTCGGAGACCACGGCGGGCGTGGCGCCGAAGGTGGCCCGCCGGGCCAGGTGCAGGATCGGGTCCTTCGCCAGCACCGTCTTGACCGTCACCTTGGTCTCCGCCGCCGCGGCGGCGGGACCGGAGAAGGCCCGGCCACCGGTGGGCGCGTTCTTCTTCAGCGCCTCACCGGCGCGCGAGCCCATGTAGCTCTCGTTCTGCTCGGTGTAGGTGCGCACCGTGCTGGGCTGCTGGCCGCTGGGCCGCGCCGCGGTGCCGTCGGTGACCGTGCTGCCGGTCGCGTCGCCGGCCGCGTCGTCGCCGAAGAGGCTGCGGATCTGCGGGGTCATGGCGAGCGCCGCGCCACCGGCCACGACGGCGGCGGTACCGCCGAGCGCGACCATGGCCTTGCGCCGGCCGACCTTGCGACCCGGCTCGTCGTCATCGTCCAGGGTGGGCAGTCCGGCGCCCGCGGTACGGGCGGAGGCCGGGCGGCCGAGGCCCTCCGGGCCGACCCACTGCGGCCCACGCGGGGCGGGAGCGGGCTGCGCGTAGCCGTCGGCGTACTGCTCGCGCGGGTCACCCTGCGCCGGGTATCCGCCCTGGTAGGGGTGGGGCGAGTCGTACCCGTACGGCGCGGACGAGGTGTGCTCGGCGTACCCGTCCGCGGTGTGGTGCTGGCGTCCGTCCCAACCGCGGTCGTCCCGCGGTCGACGTGGTGGCACATTCTGGTCGGCCATGTACCAATCCCGATTTCTGATGAGCGCCGGAAAGCTGCGACCGGACAGGTGCGGCAGGTGCGGCGACTGTTGCCTGAGGGGGTTGCTACGGCAAAGTAACCAAGGCCCCAGGTGCCTTCAAGGCAGCCCGAACGCCCTCGTGGGGGCACTTAAGACAGCCCTCACCACCGTGGTCGCCGCGTACGGCCGGCCGGGGTGGACCCCGCACCTTCCCAGCAGGGCGTACGCGCGGCAGCCGGGCACGGATCGGACCGTGGGGGCGTACCCGGCACTTTCCGCGCCGTTCACCACCACAGGCAAACTTAAGGTTCGGATAAGCCAGACGTGAGACGCCCTCGTGCGAGGCAAAAGTAGCAGCAGAGGGTGAGCGTGAGCCGCCGCCGCAACGGGTATGCCGCCGAACCGCTGAACGCGTGAGGGGAAGGCAGCGCCATGCTCAGCAAAGAGGATCAGCGCAGGTTCGACCAGATCACCCGTCAGCTCCGGGAGAGCGATCCGGCATTCTTCGCCCGGCTGGACCACCGGGTCCGGGCCCGGAGGGGCCGTTACCTGATGTTGTTGACGATCGTGCTGTGGGCGTCGCTGCCGGCGATGACCGTGTTCGCCGGCCGGCTCGCCGGGGCGATCTGCGCGGTGGTGCTGGTGGCGAACGCCGCGATCATGTGGCGGTTCCGTCGCCGGTGGACGTGACGGCTCACCTGTCGGCCGGGCCGAACGCCCGGTAGGCACGGCGCAGCCGTTCGAGCAGTCCCGGCCCGCCGATGCTCGGCGCCGGTGGGCCGAGCTGACGCAGCAGCAGATCGGGGCCGGTCGCCAGTCGCGGCGGCCGGTCGGGCAGCGGCACGGGCGGCGACCAGAACCGGTCCGGCGCCTCGGCCACCGGGGTCGCGGACAGGCCGGCGAGCGCACGGGCCGCGCCGGCCGGCGACGCCGGTACGTCCACAGCGGACGCCACGTCGTCCTGGGTGGACGGACTGTCCGGTTCGGGCGGTGGCGGTGTGCCGGTGGCCTCGGCGCGACGGGCGCGCAGCTGGTCGAGCAGGTCCGCCCGGGACCGACCGCGCCAGTGCAGCAGCTCGAACGGGTCCGCGTCGAACGCCTCGGCCAGGAGATAGAAGGTGGCCGCGAGGTGCTTGCACGGCACCGCAAAGTCGGGGCAGTTGCACCGCTGGGTCAGCTCGTCCACGCCGGTCGGGAAGAGCGGCGCCCCGGCGGCGACGAACAGCTCCTCCAACTCGTCGGGGAGGTCCCCGGCGAGCAGCCGCGCGCTGAAGAACGCCTGCCCGGCCAGCTGCGTCTCGATCCGGGACCAGAGCGCGGCCGGGAACGGCGTCAGCGCGATCGAGACCTGGTACGGCTGCGGCCGGGAACCCTGCACCTCGGCGCTGACCCGCCCCGGCGCGACGTCGAGGCGCAGCACCTGACCGGCCCGCGCGTACGACCGGCCCCGGGTCAGCCGGGTGCCGAGCGCGAACGACTCCAGCACCTCCAGGAAGCGCCGCGACCACCAGGATCTGCCGATGGCGCCCCGGGCGCTGCGCGCCCGCAGCCCTCCGTCCACCCGTCGGGGACGGCCGTAGTCGGCGAACCGGTCCGTACTCATCACTCGACCACCGCGCCGGCCTCCAGTGCGAACAGCTCCCGCAGCTGCCCGGTGGACAGCTCGGTGATCCACTGCTCGCCCGTGCCGACCACCCGTTCGGCGAGACTGCGCTTGTCGGCGATCAGCGCGGCCACCTTCTCCTCAACCGTGCCGGCGCAGACGAACTTGCGGACCTGCACCCGCCGCCGCTGCCCGATCCGGAACGCGCGGTCGGTGGCCTGGTCCTCCACCGCCGGATTCCACCACCGGTCCACGTGCACCACGTGGTTGGCGGCGGTCAGGGTGAGCCCGGTGCCGCCGGCCTTGAGCGACAGGACGAACAGCGGCGGACCGTCCGCCGACTGGAAGCGCTGCACGAGGGCGTCCCGTTCGGCCTTGCCGAGCCCGCCGTGCAGGAACAGCACCTCCCGGCCGAACCGGGCCGACAGGTGACCGCGCAGCATCGCGCCGAACTCGGCGTACTGGGTGAACAGCAGCGCCCGCTCCCCCGCCGCGAGGACCTCCTCCAGGATCTCGGTGAGCCGGGCCAGCTTGCCGGAGCGGCCCTCCAGCGCCGAGCCGTCGCGCAGCAGTTGGGCCGGGTGGTTGCAGACCTGCTTGAGCCGGGTCATGGTGGCCAGCACCAGCCCACGTCGTTCGATGCCGTCGCTGGTCTCGATCCGGTTGAGCATGTCGTCGACCACCACCCGGTACAGGGCGGCCTGCTCGGCGGTGAGGTTGCAGAGCACCTCCATCTCCAGCTTCTCCGGCAGGTCGGAGATGATCGACGAGTCGGTCTTGAGCCGGCGCAGCACGAACGGGCCGGTGATCCGGCGCAGCCGCTCGGCGGCCTCGGCGTCACCGTTGCGCTCGATCGGCTCGGCGAACCGCTTGCGGAACGTCGCGGCCGGCCCCAGCAGGCCCGGGTTGGCGAACTGCATGATCGACCAGAGGTCGGCGAGCCGGTTCTCCACAGGCGTACCTGTCACCGCCACCCGCTGCCGCGCGGGCAGCGCACGGACCGCCTCGGCCTGCCGGGTGGAGGCGTTCTTGATGGCCTGTGCCTCGTCCACCACCACCCGGTGCCAGTCGATGCCGGCCAGGTCGACGGCGTCGCGGGCGGCCACCGAGTAGGTGGTGAGGACCAGGTCCGCGCCGTGCGCGGCCGCGGTGAACTCCGCCCCCCGCGCCCGCTCCGCCCCATGGTGTACGTGCACACGCAGCGTCGGCGTGAACCGTGCCGCCTCGCGCTGCCAGTTGCCGACAAGCGACATCGGACAGACAAGCAGCGTCGGCCCGGCGTCCGGCGGGTCACCGGCGAGCAGCGCCAGCAGTTGGACCGTCTTGCCCAGTCCCATGTCGTCGGCGAGGACACCGCCCAGCCCGAGCGAGCGCAGGAAGGCCAGCCAGGCCAGCCCGCGCCGCTGGTACGGCCGCAACGTGCCCACGAAGCCCGGCGGCGGGTCCAGCGGGGTGAGCCGACGCTCGACCGCACCGGCGAGCAGGTCGCCGAGCGCACCGTCGGCGGTCACCTCCAGCACCGGCAACGCCCCGCTGTCCTCACCGTCGGTCAGCCCGAGGCGGAGCAGGTCGGCGACTGTCAGCTCGCCCGCCGAGCGGAGCAGACGCAGGCCCGCCGCGAGGCGACCCGGGTCCAGTTCGACCCACCGGCCGCGCAACCGCACCAGCGGGGTCTTCATCTCGGCAAGCGCCGCCAGCTCGTCGGCGGTCAACGGCTGGTCCCCGAGCGCCACCTCCCAGCGGTAGTCGACGAGGGCGTCCAGGCCGACACCGGCGTCGACGCTGGCCACCGTGCCGGGCGCGGTACGGCTTCGGGCGCGCAGCCGGGCGCCGAGCCGCGCCGACCGGCGCTGCCACCAGGAGGGCAGGAGCACCCCGAAACCGGCGGCGTGCAGCACCGGGGCGCCCTCGCTGAGGAAGCGGTGCGCGCCGTCGACGTCCAGCTCCATCGCCTCGGGGGCGGCGGTCCGCAGCGCGGAGTCCAGGTCGGGCCAGAGCCGGCTGGCCCGGCCCAGCTCGGCGAGCAGCGTCTCCTGCGGGCTGTTCGTGCGGCCGGCCAGGGTGCCGAGGGTCTGCGGCGCCCGCCAGACCTGCCCGGCGTCGACGTGCAGTCCCGGTTCGTCGGCCGGCTGCAACCCGAACTCCAGCCGCCACCGCCCGCCGGCGGCGGAGTCCACAGGCGTCGGCGGGTCGCCGGTCGGACGGGTGGCCAGGATCGGCTCGGTGATCTCCTCGGGCGCCGGCTCGACCAGCCGGAAGCTGGCCCGCACCGGGCCGCCCGCGGCGTCCCGCTGCCAGGCGTCCAGCTCGGCACGCAGCGTGTCCAGCGCCGTCGGGTCGACCGTGAAGTCGCGGTGCGGGCCGGCGAGCGCGGCCAGCCAGGCCGGCGCCGGGCCACCCGGGCGCAGCCCCCGCGCCAGGGTGGTTGTCGCGAGGGCGGCCCGCGCGGCGGCGTCGGTGAACGCGTCGAGGGCGTCCGCGACGAGCGCCCCGGCGGTCAGCTCGGTGCCGTCGGCGACGGCTCGGGCGGCGGGCGGCAGGGCCAACGCCAGCGACCGCGCCCAGCCGGCGTCGGTGCCGGTCAGCAGCGGACGCCACACCGCCTGCGCGGTGACCTGGGCGTCTTCCCCGGCCACCGGCGGCGCGGCAGCGGGCACGCTCGCCGATCCCGTCGTGCTGACGGCCGGCAGGACGCGGCCCCGGGTCACCAGGTCGGCGGCGAAGTCGGCAAGCTCGGCGAAGTGGCGCAGGGTGGCCCCGGACACCACGGGAAGCTCGTTCAGAGCGCGCAGGAGAGCGAGGGCGTCGTCCGGGGCGTACACCAGGGTGGGGACCCGCCACGCGGCCAGGGTGAGCCGGCCGCGGGCCGGGGGTGCGACGGTGGTCCGGATCAGCTCGGGTGAGTCGGTCGGCCCGCCCGCCCGCGTGGGCAGGGTGACGAGCGCGGTGTCCGGGCCTGCCGGCGCGGCGGCGTCGGCGAGGGCGGCGGCCAGGTCGGTGTGCCCGGCGGCGAAGGGGTGGGGGCGTTCGCGGGGTGGCCGGCCGGAGCGGGCCGCAGGGGGCGGCGCGGCGCTGTCCTCGCCCCAGAGCGCGAGACCGCCTGTCGAACCGTCGCTGGGCAACCACAGCCCGTGGATGACCAGCACGCACTTCCCCCTCGTCGCCGTCCACGCCCAGGATAGGCGGCCCCGGTGACCCGGCGCCGGCACCCACCGGCCCGCGCGACACCGTGCGGGAGGCTAGCGTCGCGGTCATGGTCGATCTGCTGGTCCTCGGCGGGCTCGGGGTGGATGTGCGGGTCCGGGTGCCCGCGCTGCCGCTACCGGCCGCCGATTCGCACACCGTCGAGCCGATCGAGCTGCGGATCGGCAACACCGGCGCCGGGGTGGCGCTGGCCGCCCGGGCGCTCGGCCTGCGGGTGCTTGTTGTCGACACCCTCGGCGCGGACCCGGCCGGTGACGTCGTCCGGGCGGCGCTGACCCGGGCCGGGGTGCCGGCGTTGCTGGCCGAGAACCCGGGCGGCACCCGCCGATCGGTGAACCTGGTGGACCCGGGTGGGCGGCGCACGTCGCTGTACGACCCGCGCCCGTGGCGGGGTGATCCGCCTTTCTCCGCCGCGCAGGTGAGCGACCTGGCCCGCGACGCCCGGCACGTCCACGTTTCGATAATGGATTGGGTGGTGCCGCTGCTGCCCGCCGTGCGGGCCGCCGTCCCGGCCGCCGTCCCGGCCGGCGTGGCGCTCACCACCGACCTGCACGACTGGGACGGCGAGAACCCCTACCACCTGCCGTTCGCCGAGGTCGCCGACGTGGTCCTGGTGAGCGGGGTACGGCTGGACGGGCGGGCTCCGGCGGTCGCCGGGACGCTGGCGCCCCGGACGGTGGTGGTGACCCGGGGCGCGGACGGCGCCGACCTGTACCCGGGCGACGGCTCGTCGCTGCCGGTGCCACCGGCCGCCCCGCCGGGACCGGTGGTGGACAGCAACGGCGCCGGCGACGCGTTCGTGGCCGGGCTGGTCGCCGGCCGCCTGCGGGACCGGCCGCTGCCGGAGGCGGCCCGGTACGCCGCGAGGGTCGCCGCTGCGGCCTGCACCCACGACGGGATGGAGTACCCGTCGGGCCTGCTGCCCACCTGGTGACCGCCGGCCCGACTCAGAGCGCGCCGGTCGACCCGTCGGTCAACTCACGCAGGATGTCGGCGTGGCCGGCGTGCCGGGCCGTCTCCTCGATCATGTGCACCAGGATCCAGCGCACCGACACCTCGCCGAGCTGCGGGTGCGGCACCACGTGGTCGAGGTCGAAACGCGCGACGACCTCCCGGGACCTGTCGCAGGCCCGCTCGTACGCCTCGACGAGCGCGGCGACGGTGTCCTCGTCGCCGATCGTGAAGTGCGCCACCTCGTCCTCGGTCGCGGTCAGGTAGACGTCGCCGGCCTCGGGGGCCAGCAGGGTGGGGAACCAGTTCCGCTCGACCATGGTCAGGTGCTTGACCAGACCGGCGAGCGTCGTCGCCGACGGCACCAACCGCTGCCGGGCGTCGGCGTCGGTCAGCCCGCGCACCTTGCGCAGCACCACGCCACGGTGGAAGTCGAGGAAGGAGTCGAGCACGGCACGTTCGTCGCCGGTGCGGGCCAGCACCGGGCCGAGCGTCGGATCGATCGTTTGCTCCATCCACCGACCGTAGGCCGCTCCGCGCGCCCGCGCTGCCCCGCTATCCGCTGCAAACGGGCGGCACGACAGGCAGGATGGGCGCATGGCTTCATCCGTGCAGATCCTGCTCGTCGGCGGAACGGCGGACGGGCAGACCGTCACCGTCGAATTGGACACCAATGGCCGCCCGCCGCTGACCCACCACCACATCGGGTCCGGTGGCCTGGCCCACGCCGAGATCTACGAGCTGGAGAACGCGCGGGAGGAGTCCCGCGATTGGCGCTACCGGTGGACCGGCCCGGCCATGTGACCGGCCGGATCAGACCCGGATCAGGGTCTGACTGCGCAGGCTGTCCAGCACGCCACGGGTGACGTCCGAGGTGCCGCGGGCCTGCTCGCAGACCTCCGCGACCCGTCGGGCGGTGGCGTCGGCGCGCTGCTCCCGCTCGTCCCACAGCCTGTCGACCTCGGCCAGCAGCGGCCCCTCGACCTCGCGTTCCACGCCGCGCAGGGCCGGCACGCCGAGACGCTGGGCCAGGTCGAAGACCTTGCCTGCGTACGGCAGCGGCAGGAACGGTGTGCCCACCATCGCCGCGAAGATCAGGAAGTGCAGGCGCATGCCGACGGCCAGGTCGAAGTGGCGCATCAACCCGAGCACCTGCTGCGGCGAGTACGTGCCGTGCAGGATCCGCCCCCGTTCGGCGGCGACCATGTGCGACAGCACCCCGTGGGAGTGCCTGATGTCGTCGCGTTCCATGGGCACGAACAACACGTACGCGTCGATCCGGTGCACGAGGAAGTCGCCGATCTGCGCCAGCAGCCGGTGGTAGCCGTCCACGTCGAGGCGCTCGGCCGCCCGTCCCGGCTCCCGCACGCTGATGCCGACCAGCCGCTTGCCGGCCGGCACACCCTCCTCGCTCAGCAGGTGGGCCGGGAAGTCGGCCGGCTGGAGGAGGAAGGCCGGGTCGGCGGTGACCGTGATCGGGTTGAGCAGTCCGGCCTCCTCCAGCACCATCCGGGACTCCTGGTCACGGACGGTCACCTGGGTGGCGCTGGCGAGCGTCTCCCGGACCATGCCGGTGTCCACGCTGTCGCTCAGCGGCCCGACCCCCACCGCGTACGTGATCAGGGGCAGGCCACGTTCCTGGGCGACCCGGACGACCCGCAGGTAGCGACGGGCCTCCCGGTCGTACAGGATCCCGCCGCCGCCCAGGATGAGCAGGTCGAGCTGGGCCAGCACCAGTGCGGAGTCGGTACGGCTGACGCCCTCCCACGGCACCGCCTCGACGCCCGGGTGGGCGGCCCGGGTGTGCTCCGGGTTACGGGAGAACACGATGATCCGGGCATTCGGCTCCTGCGTCCGCAGATCGGTCAGCAGACCGGTGAGGATCGCCTCGTCGCCGAGATTCCGGCCTCCGTACGAGCCGAGCACACCGATGGTCAGTCCGGCGCCGTGCGTCATCCGTCGCTCCTCCCCAGGTGCGGTCCGCGCGGGTTTCCCGCTGGGCAGGTGAACAGTCCTGCCGGCCGGACCGCGCGGCTCAGCGCGCCGGGTCGATCCGCTTGGCCATCTGCTGCGCGGTGACCTCGAAGCCCAGACTGCGGTACAGCCCGATCGCCACGGTGTTCGTCCCGAAGACGTTCAGCCCCAGCTCGGCGACGCCGAGTCGGGCCAGTTCGTCCTCCATGAGCTGGATCATCCGGCGCGCGTGGCCCCGTCCCTGGTGCGCCGGATCCACCTCGATGTTGTGGATCCAGGCCCGGCGGGTGTCGGTCGCGCCGGCCGCCCCGGGCAGGGTCACCCAGATCCAGCCGACCTCTGTGTCGCCGACCCGGGCCAGGCGCAGCAGGGTCCCCTCGGTGGCCGCGCCCGCGGGCAGCAGCTCCCACAGCTGGCGTACGGCGTGCTCCAGGGCGGCCTGCGGGGTGAACCCCCGGTGCGCCGCCAGGTCCTCGGCGTACGCCTGCTCCAGCGGCCCGCGCAACCGGGCGAGGTCCTGCTCGGTCATGGGCGTCAACGTCAGCGTCACCCGACCAACCTTTCCAGTCGCCGTCCCGCACCGTCACGCCGGCCGGTGGGGCCGGGTCGACCGCGCGGGGCTCAGGGCGCGGCAGGCGCCGACTCCAGCTGGTACGCCAGGTGCGCCAGGTCGTCGAGGCGCACGTCGCCGTCGAGCCCCTTCAGCGCGGCGGTCATCGCGCCGGCGGCCCGGCCGGCCTCCAGCCCCACCTCGGCGTCCTCGACGACCAGGCAGCGCGCCGGCGACACGTCGAGCAGCGCGGCGGCGCGCAGGTACCCCTCCGGCGCCGGCTTGCCGACGCTGACGTCCTCGACGGTGACCAGCACCGCCGGTTCGATGCCCGCGGCACCGAGACGGGCTTTGGCCAGCCGGGCGTCAGCGCTTGTCACCACCGCCCAGGGCATCCCCAGCCGGGCCAGCGTCAGCAGCAGCTCGTGGGCGCCGGGGGTGGCCGTCACGTCGGACAGGTCGTCGTACTGCAACGCCAGCTGGCGTGCCGACGCGGCGGCGACCGCCGCGTCGTCGAGCCCGGGCAGCAGGCGGCGGACGGTCCGGTCGGCGGGACTGCCGTGCGCGATGGCCAGCGCGGCCCTCGGGTCGGTGCCGTACTCGGCGGCCCACCGCTCCCAGGCCCGCTCGACTGCGGCGTCGGAGTCGACGAGGGTGCCATCCATGTCGAACAGGACGGCCTCGATACCGGACAGGTCCACGATCATCCTCCCCACCTGAGCTGATCCCCGAGCATAGGCCGAGCGGATCACGGCGCGAACCGACCGCTCGGCGGGGTCAGCCGTCGCGGCCAAGCACCGGCCGGACGGCGTCGACGAACGAGATCCGGCGAGTGGTCCGTTGCTCGATCGCGGCGAGCCACAGGTCCCGGTGCCTGTCGCGCAGCGGCGTCGCCGAGCCGTCCCGCTCGTCCCCAAACCGGCGCTGGTCGGCGTACTCGGTCGTGATGCTGGCCAGCACCGACCGGGCCGCCGCCGCGACGTCCGCCGGACCCTCCAGCAACACCAGGTTGTACGCCTCGTCCACGCCGCGCGTCGCCGAGTACGCCTCGTCGTAGCCGGACCCCGGCTCGTCCGCGCCGGCCTGTAGCCATCGCCGGTCCAACTGCCGGTACGCCCGGTCACAGGCGCTCAGGAACCCGACGTACGCGTCACGACGCAGCTCGTCCCGACGCGCCGCCCGCGCCTCGGCGCTCTCCAGCCGGGCGACGGCGAGCTGGTGGGCCAGTTGCCGGCGGGTGCTGAACGCGCCGATCAGCCCGGTGAGGGCGGCGGCGGCCAATGTGGACAGCGCGGTGATCAGCGCGACGGCGACGGTGTCCTGCACGCGCCCATCATCGCCTCCACGCTGTCGGCGCCGGCAGGGGGCCGATCGAAAACGGGGTCACGTTCCGTACGCGGCCTTGATACAGTCACGACTCCCCTTGATCAACAAAGGACGTCGCCATGACCGGTGCCGAACCTGCCGACAGTCCGTCGCCGGACCCCGCCCGGGCCGCGGACCCGACTCCGACACCGGACGCATCGCCCGCCGCGCAAGCGCCGATGGTCGCCGAGGCCGCGCCGACCGAGCCCGCCGTGGCCCCCGTGACGCCCGAGGCCCCCGGCTGGGCCGCCCCGGCGCCGCCCACCGGCTCGAACCACACCGCCATCGTCGCCGCAGTCGTCGGCGGCGCCGTGGTGCTCCTGCTCGTGGCCTGCCTCGGCCTGGTCGGCGGCATCTTCCTGCTGCGCGACGGAGACAGCACCGCGTCCGACTCGGAGACCACCGCACCGGTGCGACCCCGCAGCAGCGGCGGCGGTGGCCCGACCGCGAGCGCCGCCCCGACCGAGGAACCAGTCGTGCAGGGCCCGCAGGCCAGCGCGTACCCGGCGGAGAAGATCGAGGACCTGAACCGGGTGTGCGACGAGGACATCTACTACCCCGAGCTGCCCAAGCGGGCCGGCAAGGCGCCACACCCGGTCGTCCTGCTCCTGTCGGACACCCCGGGGCTGCGCTACAAGGACGACGGCTACTACTACGACCTGGGTCTGTCCAAGAAGGTCGAACAGACGTGGGCGTCGGAGGATCCCCGCACGGTGCAGATGGTGGCGTGCCTGGATCGGATCAGCGCCGGCTCCACGATCCGCACCTGCAAGTTCGACGACCCGAAACCGCAGACCCTGACGCTGGTGCGGACGAGCTGGCGTCTGCGGGTGTACGAGGCAGCGACAGGCCGCAAGCTGCTGGAGAAGACGATGCCCGGCGACGACCAGAAGTGCCCGTACGTCGTCATGGTCGGCGCCGACAAGAAGATCTACGCCGAGGTCAGCGACCGGGCGGCCATCGCGGCGCTGCGCAACCTCGTCACCAGGTAGCCCTGTTCAGCGCGGCGGGTCCTCACCGGTGAGCCCGTCCACCGACTCCCGGATCAGATCGGCGTGCCCGACGTGCCGGGCGTACTCCTCGATCAGGTCCACGAGGATCCGCCGCAGGCTCGGCACCCGACCCTCGGGCCATTCGCCCCGGGCCAACTGTTCCGGCCCCGCGTCGGCGAGCGCCTCGGCCACCGTCGCCCGGGAGCGGGCCACCGCGTCCCGCCACAGCGCGTACACCTGCTCCGGAGTGTCCTCGGCCGCTGAGCGCCAGTCCCAACCGGGATTCGCGTCCCAGTCGACGGACTCCCACGGCTGCCCCGGTGAACGCCCGCACAGCTTGTACGAGAAGTAGAAGTCCTCCACGAAGGCCAGGTGCTTGAGCAGCCCGCCGAGGGTGATCGACGACGGGCCGAGCGTCGCCCGCAGGCCGGCGGCGTCCAGCCCGCCGGTCTTCCACGCCAGGGTGGCCCGCTGACGGTCCAAGGAGCCCAGCAGGGTGGCCGTCTCGTCGCCCGCGATCGGCGGCTCGGGATGAGCGTTCTCGTCCGCGTACGTCATGGGGTCCGAGGCTAGCGGTCCCACTGATGATGGTGGGCGCGGCAGGTTTCGAACCTGCGACCCCCCGCTTGTAAGGCGGGTGCTCTCCCACTGAGCTACGCGCCCGGAACGCCCCGTGTGGCGGGCCGGTGGCTGGCAAGCTTACCTGCTTGCCGCCGGCCCGGACGCACGGCGTACCCCGGTCAGACGGCCGCTTCGGCGATGGCCTTGCGCCAGGCCTGCTGGTCGCGGGCCTCGCCCGGGCCGTTCATCTCGGCGAAACGCACCACGCCGCCGCGGTCGATGACGAAGGTGCCCCGGTTGGCGATGCCGGCGACGTCGTTGAAGACCCCGTACGCCTGGGCGACGCCTCCGTGCGGCCAGAAGTCGGCCAGCAGGGGAAACTGGTAGCCCTCCCGCTCGGCCCAGACCTTGTGGCTGTACACCGAGTCGACGCTCACCGTCAGGACCTGGACGTCGTCGTTCACGTACTGGTCGAGGTTGTCCCGCACCTCGGACAACTCACCCTGGCAGGTGCCGGTGAAGGCGAGCGGGTAGAAGATCAGCAGCACCGTACGCCGGCCACGGAAGTCGGAGAGCCGGACCTGCTGGTTGTTCTGGTCCTTCAACACGAAGTCCGGTGCCTCGGCACCCACCTCGATGGGCATGCGAACTCCCTCGGTCGGGTCAGGGACGGCACCAACCTGCCACACCCGGCGGTACCGACCGCCGGGCGTGTGGGCGGCTGGAGGCTACTTCTTGGCCTTGGCCCCGCGGCGCAGCACCAGGCGGGCGCCGCTCCAGTCCCGGCCGGCGTTGACGGTCGAGGTCTGCTGAAGGCCGGCGGTGGGCGCGGACTCCGCGACCTCGCTCGGCTCGACGTGCCCGTCACGCCCCGCCTTCGGCGTGAGGAGCCACACGACCCCGTTGTCGGCCAGCGGGCCGAGGGCGTCGACGAGAAGCTCGAAGAGGTCACCGTCGCCGTCGCGATACCACACCAGCACCGCGTCGACCACCTCGTCGGTGTCCTCGTCGACAAGCTCTCCACAGCGGTCGGTCAGGGCGTCGCGGAGATCCTGGTCGACGTCGTCGTCGTACCCCATCTCCATGACGACCATCCCCGGTTCGATTCCGAACCGGTCCGCCAGGCTGCGTACCCCGTCGGCGGCCTGACCAGCGGTCGCGCTCACTGTCGCGTGCCTCCTCATCTCGTCCCTGCTCGCGGCGTCGGACCGACGCCGTCAGGCAAAGTCCACACACTTGTGCCTCTGCGCGCAAGTGGCGCACCGGGTGGAACGGAATTTACCGTGCCAGCAGCGTACGGGCACCGTCGGTAATGGCTTCCGCGGAGACCAGAACCTGACGTGCTGCCGGACCTAATGGTACAAACGAGTCAACTCCGGCGACTCGACGTGCCGCGCCGACATATCCGGCGTCGACAAGCGCGGCGATGACCCCCTCGCCCACCCCACCGGATCGGCGCGTCTCGTCCACCACCAGCACCCGGCCCGTCGCCGAGGACTCCCGAATGATGTCCGCCACCGGCAGCGGCGCCAACCAGCGCAGGTCCACCACGCGTGTGCCCACCCCCTCCTCGGCGAGGACGGCCGCCGCCCGCAGCGACATCCGCACCCCGTTACCGAAGGTGATGATGGTCAGGTCGTCGGCCGAGCCCACCTGGTAGACCCGCGCGCGGCCGACCGGCACGTGCCCGGCCACCCACGCCCCCGGCTCCGCATAGCCCGCCAACCACTCACCGTCACCGTCGGCGTACAGATCACGTGTGTGGTAGAGCGCGATCGGCTCCAGGAACACGCAGACGCTGCCGTCCACCGCCGCGCTCGCCAGGCAGGTCCGCAGCATGGGCGCGGCGTCGTCCGGCCGCGCCGGCACCGCGACCACCAGACCCGGCACATCCCGGAGTACGGCCACCGAGTTGTCGTTGTGGAAGTGCCCGCCGAACCCCTCCTGGTACGCCAACCCGGCCACCCGCACCACCATCGGGTTGCGGAACGCGCCCCGCGAGAAGAACTGCATGGTGGCCGCCTCGCCGCGCAGCTGATCCTCGGCGTTGTGCAGGTACGCCAGGTACTGGATCTCCGGCACCGGCAGCATCCCGGCCAGCCCCGCGCCCAACCCGAGCCCCAGCACCGACGTCTCGTCGAGCAGGGTGTCGAAGACCCGGGCCGCGCCGAACCGGTCGCGCAACCCCTTGGTCACCCCGTACACGCCGCCCTTGGCGGCCACGTCCTCGCCGAAGACGGCCATCTGCGGATGGTCGAGCATCCCGTCGGCGAGCGCCGCGTTGATGCTCTGCGCGAGAGTCAACGGGCCGGCCAGCTCCGGCGGCTTACCCCCGAACGCCTCCTCCCGCGCCGCCGCGCCCGGCCCGCTGGCCCGGGCCGCCGCGTCGGCCACCGCCCGTGCCACGCGCACCGGACGCCGGGGCGCCAGCGCGGCCACCACGTCGGCCGCGGACGCCAGCTTCGGCTCGCCCAGCACCTCCTCGGCGAGCCGGCGTACCTGCCAGCCGGTCTCGTCGTACCGGCCCAGCAGTTCCTCCCCACTTGCCACGCCGGCCTCGGCGAGCAGCCGCGCGGTGGCGACCACCGGATCCCGGGCCAGGTCCTCGGCAAGTTCGGCGGGGCTGCGGTACGCCGACTCCGCGTCGGCGCCGGCGTGCCCCATCAGCCGGATGGTGCGCAGGTGCAGCACGGCCGGCCGCCGATGCCGGCGCACCCAGGCCGCCGCCTCGGTCGCCACCGCGTACGTCTGCACCGGGTCGGCCCCGTCGGCGCTGAAGTAGCGGATGCCCGGCCTGGCCCGCAGCGTCGCCTCCACCCAGCCCTGCGGGGAACGGACGCTGATGCCCAGCCCGTTGTCCTCGCAGACGAAGAGCACCGGAATGCGCAGCCCGGCGTGGTCGTACCAGCCGGCGGTGTTGAACGCGGCGGTGGCGCTCGCGTGGTTGACCGAGGCGTCGCCGAAGGAGCAGACCACGATGGCGTCCGACGGCCACGGGGCGTGCGCGGCACCGGCGCCGCTGCCCACCCGCGCAGCGGTGCCGGTGCGCCGTCCGGCGCTGTCGAGTCGGCGCAGTCGCTCCACGGCCAGTCCCATCCCGACCGCCCGGGGCAGGTGCGAGGCGATGGTGGAGGTGGTCGGTACGACGTTCAGGTCGGCACGGCCGAACACCTTGTGCCGGCCGCCGGCGATCGGCTCCTGACTGGACGCGACCATGCCGCGCAGCACATCGCGGGCCGCCTCGGCGTACGGCGCAAACCCGCCGGCGGACGGCGCGGACCCGGCCGGCTCAGGCTCGGTGGCCGGGTCCGGGTCGGTGGCCGGCTGCCCGTCGACGGCCTGCTCACGGTCAGCGGTCGGCTGCCGGTCGGCGACCTGCTGCTGGTCGGCGGTCGGCTGCTGGTCGGTGGCCTGCTGCTGGTCGGTGGCCTGCTGCTGGTCGGTGGCCTGCTTCCCGTCGATTGCCTGCTCACGGTCGGCGGCCGGTTCGGCGTGGGGGGTGTCGGTCGGCGCGGCGGCGGCCTGGGCCGCCCGCACGCAGTAGAACGCCCCGGAGCGGTAGTGCAGCAACGCCGGATCGGTGGGGCGCAGCGCGGCGGCGACCGCCGCGTTGCCCTCGTGCCCGGCCGAGCCGATGGTGTAGAAGCCCTCCCCGAAACTACGCAGCCAACGACCGGCGAGGTCGAGCTGGCGGCTGGTCACCTGCGCGTCGAACAACTCCAGCAGGCGCTCGCCGGTCAGCGGGGCGTCATCGGTGACCGGGTCGGCGGGGTCACGCCTGCGCTGCGCGGCGGGCAGCGCCGCCAGCGTCTCCCGGAACCGGTCGTCGAGATCTTGCGGGGTGGTCACGTCCGACAGCATTACCGACGCGGGCCATGCTCGCCCAGTGGGACACGGCCGACGCCCCTCCACTCACGCCGGATCGCACGGCTCCGGACAGCCGCCGTCGGACACCTTCCACACCAGGTCACGCAGGGTGGACAGCTCCTGGTCACTCAACCCGGCCAGGAGTCGGGAGTCGGACATCACCTCGATCACCCGGTCCCGCACACCCCGGCCGCCACCGGTCACCACCAGCGTCTTCTGCCTGCGGTCGGCCGGATCGGTACGGCGCTCGACCAGGCCGGCCTGCTCCAGCCGGTCGACAAGCGCCGTCACGTTGGACCGGTCACAGCCCAGCCGATCGGCGAGGTCCCGCGCCGGCAGTGGACGGTCCGGGTCCAGCTCGTGCAGCGCCCGGGCCGTGGCCGGGGTGAGCCCCAACTCGGCGAACGCGGTGCCCTGCCGGTGACGCAGGGAGGCGGTCAGGTGTGCCATCCGGCGCACCACATCGGCCGCGAGGCCGGCCCGGTCCACCGGTCGTCCCGCCGCGGAACCCTCCTCCGGTGCCACCGCCACATCGTACGCGCCGCGCCGACCGCCCAGATCGACGATCAGCTCCGGCCGCGCCGCGCAACATCGGTGAAACTGCTGCCTCCGCACGCCCGGAGGCAGCAGTTTCAGGTTAGTTGCGCGGATCGTGGACCGGGACGGTGGCCTGCGCCGCCCGCCCGCGGCCATGATCGCGCTGGAACACGGAAGTAGTGGCCTCCCGCCGTCCACGACACCACCAGATCCAGGATCGAGCACGATCTTGGCGGGATCGGGCCGCCTAGACCGGGCCGGGGGGGCCGAGGCGAGGCGGGGCGAGGCGGGGCGGGGCGAGCGAGGCGAGGCGAGGCGAGGCGAGGCGGGCGGCCGGGTGTCAGGCGGGGAGGAACGAGAAGCGGACCTGGCGGGTCGGGTTGTCGCCGTTGGTGTCGACAAGGCAGATGGACTGCCAGGTGCCCAGTGCCAGTCGCCCGTCCAGCACGGGCAGCGTGGCGTACGGCGGGACGAACGCGGGCAGCACGTGGTCGCGGCCGTGGCCGGGTGAGCCGTGCCGGTGCCGCCAGCGGTTGTCGGTGGGCAGCAGCGCGTCGATGGCGGTGAGCAGGTCGTCGTCGGAGCCCGACCCGGTCTCGATGATGGCCAGGCCGGCGGTGGCGTGCGGCACGAAGACGTGCAGCAGGCCGTCGCCCTGGCCGGAGACGAATCCCTGGGCCTCGGCGGTGATGTCCCGGACGGTCGGCCGGGACCCGGTCTGGACGGTGATCACGTCACTGCGCATACGTCGCATTCTGCCGCAGCGCGACCCGCGAGCCACCGCCACCGCGGCCGGAACCGCCCGCCGCCGCGACCCGCGAGCCACCGCCACCGCGGCCGGAACCGCCCGCCGCCGCGACCCGCGAGCCACCGCCACTGCGGCCGGAGCCGCCGGAGCCGCCAGCCACCCCCGCACGCCCGGGTTGCCGGAGGAGGTCTGGCTGACCATGACATCGCCCGCACAGGGCGGGGCGCGCGGCGGGCGGGGCACGGCTGATCGTCGCGCTAAGTTACCGACGGGTACCTGTGTCGCTCATCGCGTCGGGGGGACCTAGACGTGACGACGGGTGCCACCAGGGGGCAGGATGGCGCTAGAGACCTATCCCACACACAACCGAGGGAACGCCTGTGGCTACGGAACGCAAGCGCCCGGTGATCAGCGACGGCCTACCGAGCCAGCTTCCGGACATCGACCCTGACGAGACAAGCGAATGGGTCGAGTCGCTTGATGGTGTCATCGACGAGCGGGGCGCCAAACGCGCCCGCTACGTCATGCTGCGCCTGCTGGAGCGGGCCCGCGAACGCCAGGTCGGGGTGCCGCCCCTGACCACCACCGACTACATCAACACCATCACGCCGGAGCGCGAGCCCTGGTTCCCGGGCGACGAGCACGTCGAGCGGCGGATCCGGGCGTACGTGCGCTGGAACGCGGCAATGCTGGTGCACCGGGCGCAGCGCCCGGAGATCGGCGTGGGTGGGCACATCTCCACCTTCGCCAGCTCGGCGTCGCTGTACGAGGTGGGCTTCAACCACTTCTTCCGGGGCAAGAACCACCCGGGCGGCGGCGACCAGATCTTCTACCAGGGCCACGCCTCCCCCGGTATGTACGCGCGGGCGTTCCTCGAGGGCCGGCTCAGCGAGCACCAGCTCGACGGATTCCGCCAGGAGCTGTCCCACCCGGGCGGCGGCCTGCCGTCGTACCCGCACCCGCGGCTCATGCCGGACTTCTGGGAGTTCCCCACCGTCTCGATGGGTCTCGGCGGCCTGAACGCGATCTACCAGGCCCGGTTCAACAGGTACCTGCAGCACCGCGGCATCAAGGACACCTCGCAGCAGCACGTGTGGGCGTTCCTCGGCGACGGCGAGATGGACGAGCCGGAGACGCTCGGCGCGATCGGCGTGGCCGCCCGCGAGGAGTTGGACAACCTCACCTTCGTGATCAACTGCAACCTCCAGCGGCTGGACGGTCCGGTCCGTGGCAACGGCAAGGTCATGCAGGAGCTGGAGGCGTTCTTCCGGGGCGCCGGCTGGAACGTGATCAAGGTGGTCTGGGGCCGCGAGTGGGACCCGCTGCTCGCCGCCGACACCGACGGCGCGCTCGTCAACCTCATGAACACCACTACCGACGGTGACTACCAGACGTACAAGGCCGAGTCCGGCGCGTACGTCCGGGAGCACTTCTTCGGCCGTGACCCGCGTACCCGCAAGATGGTCGACCCGCTGAGCGACGACGAGATCTGGAACCTCAAGCGGGGTGGGCACGACTACCGCAAGCTCTACGCGGCCTACAAGGCGGCCACCGAGCACACCGGTCAGCCCACGGTCATCCTGGCGAAGACGATCAAGGGCTGGACCCTCGGCTCGCACTTCGAGGGCCGCAACGCGACCCACCAGATGAAGAAGCTGACGCTTGAGGACCTGAAGACCTTTCGCGACCGGCTCTACCTGGACATCCCGGACTCGGCGCTGGAGGACAACCCCTACCTGCCGCCGTACTACAACCCGGGTGAGAAGTCCGAGGAGATCCAGTACCTGAAGGAGCGGCGCGAGCAGCTCGGCGGGTACCTGCCGTCGCGGCGGACCAGCACCAAGCGGCTGAGCATCCCCGGTCCGGAGCGGTTCGCCGACGTCAAGCGCGGCTCGGGCAAGCAGAAGGTGGCCACCACGATGGCCTTCGTCCGCCTGCTCAAGGACATCATGAAGGACAAGGAGTTCGGCAAGCGCTGGGTGCCGATCATCCCGGACGAGGCTCGTACCTTCGGCCTCGACTCGATCTTCCCGACCGCGAAGATCTACTCGCCGCACGGGCAGCGCTACACCTCGGTCGACCGGGAGCTGTTCCTGTCGTACAAGGAGTCGACGACCGGGCAGATCCTGCACGAGGGCATCAACGAGGCCGGCTCGGTCGCCTCGTTCACCGCCGCCGGCTCGGCGTACGCCACCCACGACGAGCCGATGATCCCGATGTACATCTTCTACTCGATGTTCGGGTTCCAGCGGACCGCCGACGGGCTGTGGGCGGCTGCCGACCAGATGGCGCGGGGCTTCCTGCTCGGCGCGACCGCGGGGCGTACGACGCTCAACGGTGAGGGCCTCCAGCACGAGGACGGGCATTCGCTGCTGATCGCCGCCACCAACCCGGCGGTGGTCGCGTACGACCCGGCGTTCTCCTTCGAGATCGCGCACATCATGGAGAACGGCCTGCACCGGATGTACGGGGACGCGCAGGAGAACGTCTTCTACTACCTGACGGTCTACAACGAGCCGATCCTCCAGCCGGCCGAGCCGGACGGGGTCGACGTGGAGGGCCTGCTCAAGGGCATCTACCGCTACTCGCCGGCACCCCAGGTCGACGGCCCGAAGGCGAACGTGCTCGCCTCCGGCACCGGCATGCAGTGGGCGCTCAAGGCCCAGCAGCTGCTCGCCCAGGACTGGGGGGTGGCCGCCGACGTCTGGTCGGTGACCTCCTGGACCGAGCTGCGCCGCGACGCGGTGCAGGCCGAGGAGTACAACCTGCTCAACCCGGGCGCCGACGCGAAGGTTCCGTACATCACGCAGAAGCTCGCCGACGCCGACGGGCCGAAGGTCGCGGTCAGCGACTGGATGCGCGCGGTACCGGACCTGATCGCCCGCTGGGTACCGGGCGACTACACGTCGCTCGGCACCGACGGCTTCGGCATGTCGGACACCCGGCACGCGCTGCGCCGGCACTTCCACGTCGACGCCGAGTCGATCGTGGTGGCCACGCTGCGGCAGCTCGCCCGCAGCGGCGCGGTGCCGGCCACCGTGCCGGCCGAGGCCGCCAAGAAGTACGCGATCGACGACGTCAACGCCGCGCCGGTCGGGGAGACCGGCGGCGACAGCTGACGTCCCCGCACGACGAGAGGAAGGGCCCGGCGCACCCGCGCCGGGCCCTTTTTCGGGTACGACCCCGGCCAGCACCGCCCGGGAAGGGCGTCAGCAAGCACCGCCCGGGAAGGGCGTCAGCAAGCACCGCCCGGGAAGGGCGTCAGCCGACGGCGGCCAGGTCGGTCAGGCGGGCCAGCGAGTCTTCCAGGTCGGCGCCCACCCTGCGCAGGCCGAGGCGCAGCAGGGCCGCCTTGACCGGGCCTGCCGGCCAGCGGACGACGATGAGCCGCACGATGGTCCCGCCCTCCTCCTCGTCGGGAGTGAGCTGGACGTAGATCTCGGTGCGCGCCTCCGCACGGGCACCGGCCCCCTTCGCCCGTTCCCGCCAGCCGATCAGGGTCGGCTCCTGATAGGCGATCACCTCGGCCTCATGCGCCGAACCGCGCCCCGCCTGGACCAACTGCCGCCGCCCGAAGCCCTCTCCGGAGAGCACTTCGGCCGCGCGGACTCCCGCCAGCCAGGCCGGCAACTGCTCGGCCCGCTGGACGACGTCCCAGACCACTTCCATCGGCGCCGCCACGTGCGCACTGCGTTCCACGAGGATCATTTCCGTCTTTCCTCCAGTGAGGACATCCCACGATATCGGCACTCTATGCGCTAAATCGGACTTACCTGGACGGGTTTGGAAAAAGACACGCCGATCAACCATTGCGGAATGCGGCAGCCCGGCCTATGGCGCATTCATCGACAGCGTCCTAAAGTCCCGAGCACGTTTCACATTGACCGGGAGGGCGCATGTCGACCGCACCGATGCCCGAGTTCCCCGTCGGCTTCCGCTGGGGCGTCTCCACGTCCGCCCACCAGATCGAGGGCGCCGCCACGGCCGACGGACGCCTACCGTCCATCTGGGACACGTTCGCGCACTCCCCCGGGCGGATCGGCGACGGCAGCAGCGGCGCCGACGCCTGCGACCACTACCACAGGTATGCCGAGGACGTCGCGCTGATGGCCGGGCTGGGCGTCTCCGCGTACCGGTTCTCGATCGCCTGGCCCCGGGTGCAACCCACCGGCTCCGGCCCGGTCAACGCCGCAGGTCTGGACTTCTACGACAGGCTCGTCGACGAGCTGCTGGCCTCCGGCGTCGACCCGGTGGCGACGCTCTACCACTGGGACCTACCCCAGCCCCTGGAGGACGCCGGCGGCTGGCTGAACCGCGACACCGCCGCCCGTTTCGCCGAGTACGCCGACCTGGCCACCGGTCGGCTCGGGGACCGGGTGGGACTCTGGATCACCCTGAACGAACCCTTCGTCCATATGAGCATGGGGTACGGCATGGGCGTGCACGCCCCCGGCCGGATGCTGCTCTTCGACGCGTTCGGCGTCGCACACCACCAACTGCTCGGGCACGGGCTCGCGGTAGCCGCGCTGCGCGCCCGCACCACCAGCCCGGTCGCGATCGCCAACAACTACTCGCCGGTGCGGGTGCTCGGCGACAGCGACGCCGACCGCGCCGCCGGGGACGCGTACGAGGCTCTGCACAACCGGCTCTTCACCGACCCGCTGCTCGGGCGGGGCTATCCGGACCTGCCCGGCTTCGACCCTGGCCTCGTCCACCCCGGCGACCTCGACACCATCGCCGCGCCGATCGACGTGCTGGGGGTCAACTACTACAACCCCACAGGTGTACGGGCCGCCGAGGAGGGCTCACCGCTCCCGTTCGACCTGGTGCCGCTGGACGGCTACCCGCGTACCGCCTTCGACTGGCCGGTGGCCCCCGACGGGCTGCGCGAGATGCTCGGCTGGCTCCGGGACACGTACGCCGACGCGCTGCCGCCCATCGAGATCACCGAGAGCGGCTGCGCGTACGACGACGTGCCGGACGCCGACGGCCGGGTGGCGGACCCGGAACGGATCGCGTACCTCGACGGGCACCTGCGCGCCGTCCGCGCCGCCATCGACGACGGGGTGGACGTGCGCGAGTACTTCGTCTGGTCGCTGCTCGACAACTGGGAGTGGGCCGAGGGGTTCACCAAGCGCTTCGGCCTGGTGCACGTCGACTACGCCACCCAGAGGCGTACGCCCAAGTCGTCGTACACCTGGCTGCGGGACGTGATCGCGGCCAGCCGGCCGGGGTCGGCGCGGTGACCACTGTCGACCCGACGCCGGCGGCGCTGCCGGCGGCCCTCGCCGAGCCGACGGTGCCGGTGCGGCGCGGCTGGATCGGTCTGATCTTCGCGGCGAACCTGGGCGTCTGGATGGCGTTCTTCACGCCCATCCAGGTGCTGCTGCCGCAGCAGATCGAGCAGATCGCGCCCGGCGACAAGGAGAACATGCTGGCCGTGGTCACCGGCCTGGGCGCGCTGGCCGCGGTGCTCGCCAACCCCCTGGCGGGCGCGCTGTCCGACCGGACCTGCCTGCGGATCGGCGGCCGGGAGTTCGGCAGGCGGCACGTCTGGACGGCGGGCGGGGCGGTGATCGGCGCGGCGGCGCTCGTGCTGCTGGCCCAGCAGCGCACCATCCTCGGGGTCGCCCTGGGCTGGGTCGCCGCCCAGGTGTGCTTCAACGCGATGCTTGCCAGCCTCACGGCCGCCATCCCGGACCGGGTGCCGGTGACGCAGCGTGGCGGGGTCTCCGGCTGGGTGGGCATCCCGCAGGCGCTCGGGCTGGTGCTCGGCGCGGTG
Organism: Micromonospora sp. NPDC000663; assembly: GCF_042898105.1. NCBI lineage: Bacteria > Bacillati > Actinomycetota > Actinomycetes > Micromonosporales > Micromonosporaceae > Micromonospora > Micromonospora sp. NPDC000663. Next base: position 140,824 of record NZ_JBIAYR010000005.1, on the reverse strand, counting down.
CTGGTCACCGCCGTGGTCACCGGCAACGCGGCGGGCTACCTGGCCATCGCGGTGGCCATCCTGCTGCTGTCACTACCGTTCGCGCTGTTCACACCCGACGAGCCGCTGCCGCGTACGCACCGGCCGGCGCTGCGCGTCCGGGTGCTGCTGACCTCGATGTGGATCAGCCCCCGCCGGCACCCGGACTTCGCCTGGGCGTGGATCACCCGGTTCCTGGTCCAGCTCGGCAACGCCCTGGGCACCCTCTACCTGCTGTACTTCCTCACCGACGGGGTCCGTTACCCCGACCCCGAGGGTGGCCTGCTGGTGCTGATCCTGCTCTACACGCTCGGCATGATGCTGACCGCCGTGGTCGCCGGCCGGCTCTCCGACCGCTCCGGGCGACGCAAGAGCTACGTGATCACCTCCGGGCTGATCATGGCGGTGGCGGCGCTGCTGCTCGCGGTCGCGCCGGTCTGGCCGATGGCGATCGTCGCCGCGCTGCTGCTCGGCGCCGGCTACGGCGTCTACCTCTCGGTCGACGCCGCGCTGATCACCCAGGTGCTCCCCCGGGCCACCGACCGGGCCAAGGACCTCGGCGTGATCAACATCGCCAACTCGGCGCCGCAGGTGCTCGGCCCCGCGCTCTCCGCGCCGCTCGTCGTCCACCTGGGCGGGTATCCGACCCTCTACGCGGTCACCGCCGCGGTCACCCTCATCGGCAGCGTCCTGGTCGTCAAGATCCGGTCGGTCCCCTGAGTCGAGGCCCCTGGCGGAAAGCTCTCGACCGCCGCCGTAGGCTGGGGGACGTGACAGTACGTGTGCGCTTCGCCCCCTCCCCGACCGGTATGTTCCACGTCGGCGGCGCCCGCTCGGCGCTGCAGAACTGGATCTACGCCAAGCAGCAGGGCGGCGTGTTCGTGCTGCGCATCGAGGACACCGACGCGGCGCGCAACAAGCCCGAGTGGACCGAGGGCATCCTCTCCGCGCTGGACTGGATCGGCATCTCCCGGGGCAGCTACGAGGGCCCGCACTTCCAGTCGGAGAACGCAGGCGAGCACCGCGCCGCCGCCGCCCGGCTCTACGAGTCCGGCCGCGCCTACTACTGCGACTGCACCCGCGAGGACGTCCAGGCCCGCACCGGCTCGCAGTACCAGGGCTACGACGGCTACCACCGCGATCTCGGCCTCGGCCCGGGCGAGGGTCGCGCGCTGCGCTTCCGTACGCCCGACGAGGGCCTGACCGTCGTGGTGGACCTGATCCGCGGCGAGCCCACCTTCGAGAACAAGCTCATCGAGGACTTCGTCATCGCCCGTGGCGACGGCTCGCCGGTCTTCCTGCTGGCGAACGTCGTCGACGACATGACCATGGGGATCACGCACGTGATCCGGGCCGAGGAGCACCTGCCGAACACTCCCAAGCAGCAGCTGCTCTGGGACGCCCTCGGGGTCAAGCCGCCGGTCTGGGCGCACGTGCCGGTGGTGGTCAACGAGAAGCGGCAGAAGCTCTCCAAGCGCCGCGACAAGGTGGCCCTGGAGGCGTACCGGGAGGAGGGCTACCTCTCCGGCGCGATGCGCAACTACCTCATGCTGCTCGGCTGGGCGCCCTCCGGCGACCGGGAGATCGTCCCCTGGTCGGTCATCGAGGAGGAGTTCCGGCTGGAGGACGTCAACCCCTCCCCGGCGTTCTTCGACGAGAAGAAGCTGCGCGCGTTCAACGGCGAGTACATCCGCGCGCTGCCGGTGCCCGAGTTCATCGAGGCCTGCCAGCCGTGGCTGACCGGCACCGGCACCATCGCGCCGCCGCCGTGGCAGCCCGAGGAGTACGACGCCGACGCGTTCGCCGCCGTCGCGCCGCTGGCCCAGACCCGGATCGCGGTGCTCAGCGAGATCGTGCCGAACGTCGACTTCCTCTTCCTGGCCTCGCCGCTGATCGACGAGGCGGCCTGGACCAAGACGATGAAGGACGGCTCGGCGGAGCTGCTGGACGAGGCAGTCGCGGCCTTCGAGGCGCTGGAGTCCTGGGACGCCGAGTCGCTGAAGTCGACGCTGGAGGCGGTCGGCACCGCTCGTGGTCTCAAGCTCGGCAAGACGCAGGCGCCGGTCCGGGTCGCGGTCACCGGCCGCACCGTGGGCCTCCCGCTGTTCGAGTCGCTCGAGGTGCTCGGCCGCGAGCGCACCCTGACCCGGATCCGCGCCGCCCGCCTCCGCCTGGTCTGACCCGGCCTGGCGCGACGGTGGGCGGGGCGGGCTCAGCGCGGTTGGCGACGGCGGAGGATCAGGGCTGCCGTCAGTGCGGCTAGCACCACGAGGCCGCCCAGCGCCCAGAGCCACGGGCGTGCGCCCGAGTCGGACTGCTCCCCGGCTACCGGGGTCGTGGATGGCGTCGGGCTGGCGGGTGCGGCCGACGCCGGCCCGGCGGAGGGGTTCGCCGCCGGGGGTGATCCGGCAGGGCTCGGCTGGCCGGCGGCCGACGGCGTCGCGGACGGGTCCGCGGCGGTGCCGGTGGTGAGGGTGAACCGCACCTCGCCCCGGACCGGGTGCCCGTCGGCGGAGGCGAGCTGGTAGCCGACGGTGTAGAGCCCCGCGGCGGCCGGCTTGAACGGCACCCGTACCCGGCTGCCGTCGAACGTCGGCTGCCCGCCAGCGACCACATTGTCCGGTCCGGTTACTGTGATCTTCGTCGTAGTCGGCGACGGCCTGGCCAGGAACCGCAGCTCGATCCGGGCGGGTGCCGTCGCCACCCGAGCGCCGTCGCGCGGGTCGCTGCCGGTCAGCTCGTTGTGGGCGGCGGCAGGCGTGGCCGGGGCCAACAACGACACACCGAACGCCACGCCGAAGACCACTGGCACGACCCGTCCCAAACGTGTAACCCTGCCCCCCATGAACCCCTCCGTAAGGGTACGATCCGCCCGCTGATCAAACCGCTCCTCATTAGTCGAGCAGAGATCGCAGATAGTTCCAATTACTTGTTCCACAAGCTGCACGTCATCGACGTTCTGCAAGTCTGTGAGGGTGCCCGGCCAACCGGTCGGTGCCGTCACCGGCCGACCGATCCGGGCGTCGCGACGAAAGCCATCCATCGAACGGGGCGAGGAGGCGGGATGGTCCGACAGATGAGGCGGTGGGCCACCGTGCTGGCGGGCGCGTTGGCGGCGGCGCTGCTGTCGCTCGGCACCGCCGGTCCGGCCGCCGCGGCGCCGGCTCCGGCGCCCGCCGGGGTGGACATCGCCGGCACGGATCTGCCCGAGCCGCTGCGGCTGCGCGCGGACACGCAACCCGACCTCGTGGTCGCGGTCATCGACCAGGTCAACTTCCTCGGCCGCACCGGCGCTCCGACCGGGCCGAAGGCGGCCAACCTCGGTCCGAAGTACACGGTCGTGGTGCTCGTCGGGGACACCCCGAAGCAGACGTACGACCTCTACCCCGAGGCGGCCGGCGGTCCCCGGATCTTCCGGCCCGCGAAGCAGCCGGACGGGCACAAGACCAGCGCCGGCTGGTTCCTCGGCCGGCTCAGCATGTCCGAGACGCTGCGCGCCGCCGGGGTGCCGCTGGAGCGGCAGTTCGACACCGTCAGCGGTGGTGTGGGCGGCGGCGAGCGGGTCCTTCCGGAGGACACTCTCGATCCGGCCAAGGACCTCGACGAGGCACTCGGCGAGTTGCAGCACCTGCTGCTGCTCAACGTCGCGGTGATGCTGACCATCACGGTCGGCCTCGCCGGGATCGCGCTGCTGATTCGCCGCCGCACCCGCTGAGCTGAGCCGCCCGGCGGGTCGGAGCAGGCCAGCCGCCGGGCGACCCCGGGTCAGCACCAGCGGCGCGGCGGGCGCTCCCGGCGGGTGGCCCGCTGACGGGGCCGCACCGGACCGTGCCGGTGGGCCCCGGCCCACCCGGGACGTTCACTGAGGCAACCAGGCGGGACGTCCGACTCCGACTCCGACTCGGCGAGGGGCGCGGGCTCGGCGGAGCGCTGACGCGGGAGCATGGCCTCGTCGTCGGGGCGGCCGGCGAGCGGCTCGACCGGGTGCGACGGCGTACCGCCCACGGGCCGGCGGTGCTTGGCGGCCGACTGAGGGTCATGGTGCCCCGGCCGGCAGGGCTCGCCCTGGGCGCAGCCGTGTTCGGCCTCCCCGTGCGCCATCCCGGTCTCCTCACGCTCACACTCACCCGCGGGTGCTCCCCCGTGCCCTGCCACCGTACTGGCCGGGGCCGACGGGCCTGCACGGCGTACCCCGCGGTCAGTGCTTCGGGCGGCGCGGGAAGATCGTCTCCCAGACCGGGAACGCGACAAGCCAGATCACGATGGCGACGGTGAGCTTGTGGATCCAGCCCACCAGCTCGCGGGTGCGGTCCGCGTCGTTGACCCAGAGGATCGCGGCGCCGAGCAGGGCGCACGCGACGGCCCAGCCGAGCAGCGCCTTGGCCCACTCCCGCCACTCGTGACGGGTACGCGCCCAGCCGTGGCGGGGCGGCCGGACCGGCGGTGGTCCACCGGCGAACCGGTGGGCGAAGTGCTGGTCGGCCCAGCGCACCATCGAGTGCCCGAAGGCCACCGAGAAACCGAGGTAGGCGGCGGCGAGACCGTGGCTGACACCGGCGGTCGCGCCTCGGCGCAGGTCGAGCGCCGACGCGGCGAGCAGGGCGAGGTCCACAAGCGGTACGCAGACCAGCAGCGCCGCCCCGAGCCGGGGCCGCCGCAGCGGATAGCGGGCCACCAGCCCGGCGGCGAGCACCACCCAGAACGCGATCTCGCAGCCGATGATCACAGCGACCAGCACGTCGACCTCCCCCGTCTCACCACAAGCGTCACCGACCAGGAAGGCGTCGGCCTCGACGTAGGAGAGGAGATCCGGATCCACACTTCGACGGACCCGCCGGTCGCGTGCGGCGGCCGGCGCGGGGTGCGCGTACCCCTTTCGGCGCATGCCGGGGCCGGCAAGGTCCTCCCCTGGTCGGAGCCCGCGGGCCGACGGCTGTGGTGGGATCGGAGCATGCGACTGCCATCGTGGCTCGGCTCCGGCACACCCGGCCGGGACCTCGCGTTGGCCGGCGCGTCACTCGGCGGTGGCCTGCTGCTGTACGGCCTGGGCATGCAACCGCAGATCAAGCCGCACCCGGACGTGCCGCCCGCCGTCTTCCTGGCGCCCCTGCTGGCGGTGTGCGTCGCAGTCGGCCTCCGTCGGGTCGCACCACGCACCAGCCTGGCCGTGGGTACGGCGGCGCTCGTGGTGGACACGGCGCTTGGCAACTCGCTGGGCACCGTCGTGGTCTACACGCAGGTGATCTACGACGCCTGCGTGTACGGCCCGCCCCGTTTGTGGCGGTGGCTGCTGCGGATCACCGTGGCGCTGAGCCTCATCGGGGTCGCGGCCGGTGTGCTCGGGTTCGGCCAGTGGCGCGGTGCGGCTGTCGGGGTTCCGGTGGTGCTCGCGGGACTGCTGCCGGTGCTGACCGGGATCAGCGTGCGGCAGTACCGCGACCAGGCGGCCGCCGAGCGGGCCCGGGCCGAGCAGACCGCCCGGCTGGTCGAGCTGGACCGCCGGCAGGCGGTGAGCGCCGAACGGGCCCGGATGGCGCGGGAGCTGCACGACGTGGTGGCCAACCACCTGAGCGCGGTGGCCATCCACGCGACCGCCGCGTTGTCGGTGCGCGGGTTGGATCGCGGCCAGGTCGAGTCGGCGTTGCGGGTGATCCGGGAGAGCAGCGTGCAGGGCCTGGCGGAGATGCGGCAGATGATCGAGGTGCTACGGGATCCGGGAACCGGCGGCACGCCACCGGACGGCGCGCTGGGCGAAACGGTCACCGCGCGGCTCGCCGAGACGGACCGGCTGGTGGAGGGGATCCGGGCCGCCGGCCTCGCGGTACGGGTCCGTACCGACGGCACGCCGGGCCCGCTGCCGGTGGGGGTGGACCTGGCCGCGTACCGGATCGTGCAGGAGTCGCTGACCAACGCGCTCAAGCACGGCGCCGGCGACGCGGAGCTGGTCATCGCGTACCGGCCGGCGGAGGTGGTGGTGACTGTGGAGAATCCGGTGCGCCGAGGCGGGGCGGGACTGCCCGGCGCCAGAGCCGGGCTGATCGGGATGCGGGAACGCGCCACGCTGCTCGCCGGGCGGTTCAGCGCCGGGCCACAGGACGGCCGCTGGCAGGTGCGCGCGTCGCTGCCCACCGGGGTCGACGAATGAGCGGGCCGGCCGACGTCGAGACGACGGTGCGGGTGGTGCTGGCGGACGACCAGCCGGCGGTCCGCGCCGGACTGACGCTCATCCTGGCCGGCGCTCCCGGCGTCGAGGTGGTCGGCGAGGCCGCCGACGGCGACGAGGCGGTCGTGCTGTGCCGGGAGCTGCGCCCGGACGTTGCGGTGCTCGACATCCGGATGCCGCGCCGGGACGGGATCTCCGCGACCCGCGCCATCGTCGCCGAAGGGCTCGCCGACGTGCTTGTGCTCACCACCTTCGACCTGGACGAGTACGTCTTCGGCGCGCTGCGCGCCGGAGCGGCAGGTTTCCTGCTCAAGCACACCGACGCCGCCGGACTGGTCGAGGCGGTGCGGACCGTGGCGCGCGGGGACGGGTTCATCGCGCCCGCCGTGACCCGCCGGTTGATCGCTGCCTTCGCGTCGACCGCGCCTGGCGCCTCGACGGCCACCCACGCCGCGCTCCGCACGCTCACCCCACGCGAACGGGACGTCCTGGCCTGCCTGGGGCTGGGATTGTCCAACCAGCAGATCGCCGAGCGGCTGACGATGGCGGAGAGCACCACCAAGACACACGTGAGCCGGATCCTGGCGAAGTTGGACCTGCGCAGCCGGGTGCAGGCCGCGATCCTGGCCCAGGAGGTGGGCCTGCCCGCGCCGCCGTGACCGCGCCCACCCCGGCCCGACCGGAAGATCCAGGTCAGCGCGTGTCAGGCTAGGGCCGTGGGTACGTCCGGCGGTGGAGAGCTGACGGCCACGCTGCGCCGGATCGAGCGCGCGGCGGGGGCCCTCGCCACCGCGAGCGTGGCCCGGATGGACGAAACCCTGCCCTGGTTCCGCGCGCTGCCTGCCGACCAGCGGTCCTGGGTGATGCTCGTGGCTCAGGCGGGCGCCCGGTCGCTGGTGCAGTGGTTGCAGGACGGCGGCGGCACGGCGGACAGCACCCAGGAGGTCTCCGACGAGGTCTTCGCCGCCGCCCCGCAGGCCCTGGCCCGGTCGATCACCCTCCAGCAGACCGTGGCGTTGATCAAGGTGACCATCGACGTGGTCGAGGAACAGGTGTCACACCTGGCCGCCGAGGGCGAGGAGCAGCAACTGCGCGAGGCGGTGCTGCGTTTCTCCCGGGAGATCGCGTTCGCCGCCGCCCGGGTGTACGCGCGGGCCGCCGAGTCGCGCGGCGCGTGGGACGCCCGGTTGCAGGCCCTGCTCGTCGACGCGCTGCTGCGGGGCGACTCGCCGGACGTGCTGGCCAGCCGGGCCGCCGCGCTGGGCTGGGCGGACGCGCCACCGGTCGCCGTGGCGGTAGGTCGTTCCCCCGGCGGGGAGGTCTCCGCCGTACTGCACGTGGTCTACCGCCAGGCCCGCCGGATCGGCGTGGAGGTGATCGGCGGGGTGCACGGCGACCGGCTGGTGATCGTGCTGGGCGGCGCACCGGACCCGTTGGCGGCGACGGCCAACCTGCTGGAGGCGTTCGGGGACGGTCCGGTGGTTGTCGGTCCGGCCGTACCGAGCCTGGACGAGGCGACGGAGTCGGCGCGGGCCGCGCTGTCCGGTTTCCGGGCGGCGCCGGCGTGGCCGACGGCCCCCCGACCGGTGCCGGCCGCCGACCTGCTGCCCGAGCGGGCCCTCGCCGGCGACGCGGAGGCCCGCCGCCGGCTGCGGCACGACGTGTACGCGACGCTGGTACGCGCCGGAGGCGAACTGCTGGGCACCCTTGACGCGTTCCTGGCGGCCGGTGGCACGCTGGAGAGCGCCGCGCGGGCGCTGTTCGTGCACCCGAACACGGTGCGGTACCGGCTGCGCCGGATCGCCGAGGTGACGGGCTTCTCGCCGCTGTCCCCCCGGGACGCCTTCGCGCTCCAGGTGGCGCTGACCGTCGGTCGCCTGGATCCGGCCCCGGTGACCCCGCCCGTCCCGACTCAGACAATGACCCCGACCAACCGGAAAACCGTCCAAACCGATGATGACCCCCGACGATCTTTGTAGGAAACCTCCAACGGTCCTAGTGTGGTTTGGTCGAGGCCGGCACCGCGTCGGAAGCGCTTATCCGGGAGAGTCATAGTCGTGCTCGCCGTACTTAGTCCCGGCCAGGGTTCCCAGAAACCCGGCTTCCTGACCCCCTGGCTCGACCTGACCGGCACCGAGGCGCGACTGCGCTCGTGGTCCGCGCTGGCCGGGGTCGACCTGACGCACCTGGGCACCACCGCCGACGCGGACGAGATCAAGGACACCGCCCGCACCCAGCCGCTGCTCGTCGCCGCAGCGCTGCTCGCCGCCGAGCACCTGCCGCTGCACGACGTGACGCTCACCGCCGGTCACAGCGTCGGCGAGCTGGGCGCGGCGGCGCTGGCCGAAGTGCTGACCGCCGACGCCGCGATCACCCTCGCCGGCGTACGCGGCCGGGAGATGGCCGCGGCGTGCGCGCTGGAGCCGACCGGGATGGCAGCCGTGCTCGGCGGTGACCCCGACGAGGTGCTCGCCGCCATCGCGGCGCACGGACTGCACGCCGCCAACCGCAACGGGGCCGGTCAGATCGTCGCCGCCGGCTCGGTCGACGGGCTGGACAAGCTCGCCGCCGAACCGCCGGCGAAGGCCCGGGTCATCCGGCTCCAGGTGGCGGGCGCGTTCCACACCCCGTACATGGCGCCGGCCGAGACCGCGCTTGCCGCGGTCGCCGCCGGGATCACGCCCGCCGACCCGGAACGGATCCTGCTGTCCAACCTCGACGGCACCGCCGTCGAGGACGGCCAGGAGATGGTGCGGCGCCTGGTCCGCCAGGTCACCGCCCCGGTCCGGTGGGACCTGTGCATGCGCGCGCTGGCCGACCTCGGGGTGACCGGGGTGATCGAGCTTCCCCCGGCGGGCACGCTCGCCGGGCTGGTCAAGCGCGAGCTGAAGGGCAACGGAGCCCCGGAGATCGTCACCCTGAACACCCCGGACGACCTGCCCGCCGCCCGCGACCTGATCGCGCGACACGGCACGCCCGGCCAATCGCCCGCCCTCACCGGAGGTCTCTCATGACTGGCAGTCGCATCGTCTCGATGGGGCACTACCAGCCCTCGCGGGTGGTGACCAACGACGACATCGCCCAACTCGTCGACACCAACGACGAGTGGATCCGGGACCGGGTCGGCATCGTCAGCCGGCGGATCGCCGACAGCGAGACGGTCGCCGACATGGCCACCGCCGCCGCCGGCAAGGCGCTCGCCAACTCGGGCCTGAGCCCCGCCGACATCGACCTGGTAGTGGTCGCCACCTGCTCCTCGATCGACCGCAGCCCCAACGTGGCCTGTCGGGTCGCCGCGAAGTTGGGCATCACCGCGCCGGGCGCGTTCGACGTCAACACCGCCTGCTCGGGCTTCGCGTACGCGCTGGGCATCGTCGACCACGCCGTCCGGGCCGGCGCGTCGCGCAACGCGATAGTCATCGGCGCGGAGAAGCTCTCCGACTTCACCGACTGGACCGACCGCTCCACCTGCATCATCTTCGCCGACGGCGCCGGTGCCGCGGTGGTGACCGCGAGCGCCGAGGACGAGCCGGCCGGCATCGGCCCGGTGGTCTGGGGTTCGGTTCCGGAGAAGAGCGACGCGGTCCGCATCGAGGGCTGGCGCCCGTACATCCAGCAGGAGGGGCAGTCGGTGTTCCGGTGGGCCACCACGGCGCTGGCGCCGCTGGCCCTGCAGGCGTGCGAGCGCGCCGGGGTGGCCCCGTCGGAGCTTGCCGCGTTCGTGCCGCACCAGGCCAACTCCCGGATCATCGACGGCATCGCCAAGCGGCTCAACATCCCCGACGCGATCATCGCCAAGGACATCGTCGAGTCGGGCAACACCTCGGCGGCGAGCGTCCCGCTGGCCCTGTCCAAGCTGGTCGAGCGGCGGGAGGTGCCCTCGGGCGCACCGGTGCTGCTGTTCGGCTTCGGCGGTGGTCTGACCTACGCCGGTCAGGTCGTCCGCTGTCCCTGAGATCCCCTCGGGCGCGTAACGCGCGCCCAGGAGTGGCGGCCGGCGACGCCGACCGTCGGACAACCCCCGATGAAAGGAACCAACCGCAATGACCCGTGACGAGATCACCACCGGCCTCGCCGAGATCCTCGAAGAGGTTGCCGGGGTGAACCCGGACGACGTGGCCGAGGGGAAGTCCTTCACCGACGACCTCGATGTCGACTCGCTGTCCATGGTCGAGGTCGTCGTGGCCGCCGAGGAGAAGTTCGGCGTCAAGATCCCGGACAACGAGGTGCAGAACCTGAAGACCGTCGGGGACGCCGTCAGCTACATCGAGGCGCAGTCCTGATCATGAGTCGTCCTGACGTCGTCGTCACCGGGCTCGGCGCGACGACCCCGCTTGGCGGGGACGTCGCGTCGACCTGGGACGCCATGCTCGCCGGCCGCTCCGGGGTGAGTGCGCTCACCCAGGAGTGGGCCGAGCAACTGCCGGTCCGGATCGCCGCCCAGTTGGCCGTGGAGCCGTCCGAGGTGCTGGACCGGGTCCGGCTGCGCCGGCTGGACCGTTCCGAGGCGATCGCGCTCATCGCGGCCCAGCAGGCCTGGGCGGATGCCGGCCTGACCGACTCCGGCATCGACGGGGAGCGCCTCGCGGTGAGCGTCGGCTCCGGTATCGGCGGTGCCACCACCCTGCTCGCCCAGGACGACATCCTGGAGGCGTCCGGGCCGCGGCGGGTCTCCCCGCACACCATCCCGATGCTCATGCCCAACGGTCCGGCCGCGTGGGTCGGGCTGGAGCTGGGCGCCAAGGCCGGCGTGCACACGGTGGCCAGCGCCTGCGCCACAGGTGCCGAGGCGATCGCACTGGGTTTGGACATCATCCGCGCCGGCCGCGCCGACGTGGTGGTGGCAGGCGGCACCGAGGCGGTCATCCACCCGCTGCCGATCGCCGGGTTCAGCTCGATGCGGGCCATGTCGACCCGCAACGACGAGCCGGAGCGCGCCTCCCGCCCGTGGGACACCGGCCGCGACGGCTTCGTCCTCGGCGAGGGCGCGGGCGTCGTGGTGCTGGAGCGGGCCGACCACGCCGCCGCCCGGGGTGCCCGGGTGTACGCGCGTCTGGCCGGCGCCGGCATCACGTCCGACGCGTACGACATCGTGCAGCCGCACGCCGAGGGTGAGGGCGCCATCCGGGCCATCGCCAAGGCGATCGCGGACGCGGACGTGGCCAAGCGGGACATCGTGCACGTCAACGCGCACGCCACCTCGACCCCGGTCGGTGACATGCTGGAGATCGGCGCGCTGCACAAGGCGCTCGGCGATCACCCGGTGCTCGCCGCCACCAAGTCGATGACCGGTCACCTGCTCGGTGCGGCAGGCGCGCTGGAGTCGATCGCCACCATCCTGGCCATCCGCGACGGCGTCGTTCCTCCGACGATCAACCTGGATGACCCGGAGCCCGGCCTCACCCTCGAGGTGGCCGCGCACAAGGCCCGGCACATGGAGATCCCCGCCGCGCTGAACAACGCGTTCGGCTTCGGCGGGCACAACGTGGCTCTCGTGTTCACGCGTCCCTGAGCCTGCCCCGCGACGGGCCTCCTCCGCGCCGGAGGGGGCCCGTCGCGCGTTTTCACGCCCGGTTGCGGGGGTGTTGCCGCGCGACGCGCTCGCTGCCTCGGCGGTAGTTGCCCGTCCAGCGGGCCATCACCAACTGCGGGTCGTCGTCGACCTCGGCGAGGAACTGCGCCGCCCGGGCGCCGCGCAGCGTGCCGGCAACCCGCCCGTGATGGGTGATCACCACCGCGCCGTCCGCCCGGTGTACGAACCCGAATCCCTCTGCCACGCCCATCCGCGAAGGCTGTCAGACCCACCGGAGGCGGGCGAGCGGATTTCCACCATGTCCGACGATTGACGTCACGGTTCCGCCCCGCTTTGATGGGCCCACTGAAGATCGACTTACCGGGACTCGCCACCATGGACACTCGTACCCGCGTCGCCGCGCTGGGCGCCCTCACCCTCTGCCTGCTGGTCGGCTGCGGCAAGGAGGCCGGCGCTCCCGCCGGGCGGACCAGCGGGCAGCCGGCCCCGCAGGCCACCGGCGAACCGTGGTACGACGAGGTGGCCGCCGCCCCGTCGAACGGCACCGCGGGCGGTGCCGGCTCGCCCTGCCCGGTGCCTGTCTCGTTTCCGCTGGCCGACGGGTGGACGGCGGAGGCGGTCAAGCTCCCCGAGGGCGAGTTGGCGGAACTGGTAGGTGACGCGCTCACCAAGCAGGGCGGCACCACCGCGCGCTGCGAGGTCGACGGGCGGCGTGCCGGCGGCGGATTCCTGCGGATCTGGACGGCCGACTCGCCGACGCTCGCGCCGCGCGCAGTGCTCGAGCGGTTCGCCGCCGGTACCGGCGACACCGTCAGCGGTCAACAGTTCCGCGACGTCCGGGCCGGTGCCTTCGACGCCACCGAGACCAGCTGGCTGACCACCAGCGAGCTGACCGCGGAGACCTCGCGAGCCTGGGCGCTGGCCGTCCGGTCAGCGGGGCAGACCCTGGTCTTCACAGTCAACGAGGGCCTCGTCACCGAACGGGACGACGTCCTGCCGGCGTACCGGCTCGCGGTGCGGGGCCTCGCGACCACGACGTGAGACCGTCCGGGGCGGGCCGGGTCAGTCGCTGACGCAGGTGGTGGCGGGCAGGCCGGGCACCGCCACCGGAGAGCGCCCACCCGGTCGTGCCTTCCCCGCCAGCACCGCCGCCAGTGCGGTCATCGACGCCCGGGTGGAGGAGTACGTGGCCAGCAGCGTCGGCGACTTCGCCTTGGCCAGCACGTACGGGGTGTCCATGGCGACTGTGACGGTGGCGTCGGCGCGCAGATCACCGTCACCGTCGCCGTAGCCCACCAGGTGGACCACCGTGCCGCCGCTGGGCTTGACCGCCACGCCTGCCGCGGTCAGCGCCGAGGTGAGGGCCGCCCGGGTGCCGTCCCGGCCGTCCGACGAGGTGACTGTCACCGGTCCGCGTACCGGGCCACCGCAGGCGCCGCGCAGCACGGTGACGGCGCCCGCGGCCAGCGCCTGCGCGGCCGACCGGTGCGCCGGGGCGTTGAGCGTGGACATCGGCGCGGCCGGCGCCTCCGCGAGCCGGAACTTCATGGTGAGTACCCGGGTGACCGCCTCGACGAGCCGGGCCCGGGGCAGCGACCCGCCACGCAGCGCGGCGAGCAGCCCGTCGTACGCCTGGCCGACGTTCGGGGTCATCAGGATGAGGTCGTTGCCGGCGTTCAACGCGCGCACGGCGGCCTCGCCGGGCGCCCAGCGCTTCGCGGGAGCCATGTTCATCCCGTCGGTGATCACCACGCCCTGGAATCCGAGCTGGCCGCGCAGCACGTCGGTGAGCAGCTTGTGCGAGAAGGTCGCCGGGGTGCCCGGGTCGATCTCCCGGGCGTCCAGGTGCCCGGACATGACGGCCATCGCTCCGGCGTCCATGCCTGCGGTGAACGGCGGCCACGCGCCGCTCTTCAGCGCCGCCGCGGACTGGGTGAGCACCGGCAGGTCCTGGTGCGAGTCGTCGGCGCTGTGGCCGTGGCCCGGGAAGTGCTTGAGGGTGGCCGCGACGCCACCGGCCTGGAGGCCCCGGACGGCGCCGCCGACCTGGGCCGCGGCGCGCTTCGGGTCCGCCCCGTACGACCGGGAGCCGATCACTGTGCTGCGGGTGGCGAGCACGTCGGCGACCGGGGCGAAGTCGACGTTGATCCCCATGGCGGCGAGTTCGGTGCCGGCGGCCCGCCAGGCGGCCTCGGTGAGCTTCGGGTCGCCTGCCGCGCCTGCCGCGAGGGCGCTGGGCAGCACGGTGACGCCGTCGCTGATGCGGGTGACCACGCCGAACTCCTGGTCGGTGCCGATCAGGAAGGGCGCCGGCCCGGTGGCGAGCCGGCCGGCGGCGGCGCGCAGCCCCGTGGTCAGCTCGTGCACCTGCTTCGGGTTGTCGACGTTCGTGGTCTCCTGGTTGCCCTTGGTCGGGTCGTCCGCGCTGAACCCGACCAGGATCAGCCCACCCAGCCGGTACTTGGCGATCATCTGCGCGGGGGTGTCGACACCGGCGAGGGCCTGGTTGCCGGCCGCCGAGCCGGTTGAGACCTTCGTCGCCGAGTCGCCGTACGCGTACGGCATCAGCACCTGGCCGACCAGGTCCTCGTCGGAGAGGGTGGCGGCCAGAGCGGCGGCACGGGCGGCGGGGTCGGCGGGCGGCGTCGTGGCGGGAGCGCTGGGGCCGGCGGGCGTGCCGGTCGGGCCGGGCGTCGGCTCGGGGCTCTTCGGGGTACCCGAGCAGCCGGAGACGAGCAGGGCGGTCAGGGCGGCGACGGCGACGCTGGCGCGTAGCGGGCGAATCGGCACGCCGACCATCCCACCAGTTCCCCCTTATCGGGGCAACTTGACCTTACCGGTCGGCACCGTGGCCGCCCGGTGAGTGCCAGGGTGACGGCCTGGTCAGCCGACCCTGGTGAGCAAGGTCACCGGCGCGCCGTCCCCGGCGTACCGGTACGGCTCCAGGTCGGTGTCCCACGCGGTGCCGAGCGCCTTGTCCAGAGCGTGCGCCAGCGCCTCCGGGGCACGGGAGCCGGCCATCAGGGCCCGCAAGCGGTCCTCGCCGAGCTGGATGTCACCTGCCGCGCCGACGGTGGCCCGGAACAGACCACGGGCCGGCACGTACATGAATCGTTCCCCGTCGACGCCGGGACTCGGCTCCTCGGTGACCTCGAAACGGATCATGGGCCACTGCCGTAGGGCAGCAGCCAGCTCGGCGCCCGTCCCCGGACGACCGGTCCACCCGCATTCGGCCCGGCGGGCGCCGGGATCGACGGGCTGAGCCGTCCACTGCAGGTTGACCGGCGCGGCTAGGACGCGCGCGATCGCCCACTCGACGTGCGAGCACACGGCGAGCGGGGTCGAGTGGACGTATACGACGCCACGCGTTGGCACGGTGACCTCCCGGAGAGCGAGGTGCGTCTTCCCCTACGACCTCGTCCACCCGAGTGGTTGCTGCAACACATGATGACTCGTGTGACTGATGATGCGCCAGGGAATCGGAAAAAACGCCGGGTGGAATAGCCGGACGGGTGGTCTCCGTTGCCTCTCAGGACACCGCGACGACCAGCCTGATGTCGTGGTCATGTACAGTTCCACCGGCGGCTTATGCCGCGTTACACCCTCGCGGGCCGAGTCAGTGTGGTCCGCACACAGCCCCCGGACGTCCAGTCCTCCCGTACGTCTTGCAAGGAGTACCTCCGTGGCGAGCAACACCTCTAAGACCGCGCGCGCGTCCGTCCGGGCCGGCCAGGCTGGCCAGGGTGGCGCCCTCAGCGTGCTGGGCGAGTTCAAGTACCTCATCCCGCTCAACGGCGGCAAGCACGCCTACGTGCGGAACCTGACCAACGGCAAGACCGCGCACCTGCGTACCGACTCCGACGCCTTCGTCGAGGAGATCCGGGTGCTGGCCGCCGCCGGCCACGCCGCCAAGATCCGGGCGGAGATCAACAACCTGGCCACCACCTACCCGAACGACGGCTGGGAGGCCACCGAGAAGCGCCTGGTCGCGGCCGGCGTCTTCGAGGGCTGACCTCTCCCCCACCACAGCACCGCCGAACCGCCCGCCGAGATGTCCCGGCGGGCGGTTTCGCGTCCGCACCCGCGACCCGCAGCGGTTCAGGCCGGCAGCGGTTCAGGCCGGTTCGACCAGGGCCACCTCGCCGGTGGCCAGGTCGTAGAGGCCGCCGACCACGGCCACCCGCCCCGCGCCTACCGGCCCGGCCAGCAGATCGTCGACCCGCAGCGCGTCCACCGTGCGGCGGACGTGCCGGCGGATCGCCAGCGCGAGCACCTCCGGGTCGTCCAACCCCACCTCCAGCACCGCCGGGGCGATCTCGTCGACGAGGTGGCCCAGCGAACCTCCGGGGCGCTCACCGCCGCGCAACGCGTCCACCGTGGCGCCCACCGCGCCGCACCGCTCGTGGCCGAGCACCATCACCAGAGGTACGCCGAGCTGGCCGACCACGTACTCGATGGAGCCGCACACCGCGCGGTCGAGCACGTGCCCGCCGGTGCGGATCACGCAGATCGCGCCGAAGGTCTGGTCGAAGATCGCCTCCAGTGGAACCCGCGAGTCGATGCAGCCGAGCACCACGGCGTACGGCTGCTGATCGCCGGAGGCGGTCGCCGCGGCTGCCGTCACGTCGTGCCCGTGGATCGGTTGGCCGCTGACGAACCGCCTGTTTCCGCTGAGCAGGTCGGCCAGCGCGGCGCGGGGCGTGCCGCCGGCCAGCCGCCCCGGTTCCGGCGTCGCGCCCATCGGCGCTCCCGACGACCCCATGCCGTTCAGCTTGGCCCGCCGTGCGTGGTTCGCGGGCGGGGTCGGGAATGTTCGCCACGACGCGATTGACGTGGTCTGATGGCGGGTAGCCGGTGTTACCGCCGGGTATCCCGGTGCTGATGGTGCCGGGCGGCCCTGGGGAGGTGGCGATGCCGGAGCGTTTCGAGGTCGGTGTACCCGACGGCGTGCGGCTGCACGTCGAGGTGACGGGGCCGGCAGACGCCGAGGTCACTGCCGTCCTGCTGCACGGCTGGACGCTGGACGGGCGGGCCTGGCACCGGCAGGTCGAGGCGCTCACCGCGGCAGCCGGCGGCGAGGCCGTGCGGGTGGTCACCTACGACGCGCGGGGGCACGGGCGATCCAGCTGCATGGCGCTGCCGACCGCGACCCTGGAACAGCTCGGCGATGATTTGGCGGCGGTGCTCGACACCGTGGCGCCGACCGGGCGGGTCGTCCTGGTCGGTCACTCGTTGGGCGGCATGACGATCATGGAGTACGCGCACCGCCATCCCGAGCACTTCGCCGCCCGTACGGCCGGGCTGGTCTTCGTCTCGACCACCGCCGAGGGGCACACCCACACGGTGTACGGCCTCTCGCCCCGCATCGCCCGGCTGATCCGGCTCGCCGAGACCACAGGCGCCGGGGTGCTGGCCCGGTGCGGGTCCTGGCGGGCGCCCCGGGCGCTGCTGCGGGCGCTGCAACCGAGCATCAGGTGGATGCTCTTCGGCGACAGGTGCGAACCTGCCGACATCCGGCTGGTCACCTCGGCGGTGGCCCGCGCCTCGCTGCGCTCGATAGGCGGTTTCCGGGCCTCCATCGGCGCCCAGCACCGGCTGGACACCCTCGCCGCGCTTGCCCACCTGCCGGCCGCCGCGCTCGTCGGCGACCGCGACCGGCTGACCCCTCCCCCGTGTGCCGAGTCGATCGCCGCGGCGCTGCCGGCCACCGAGCTGACGGTGTGCCCGGGCGCCGGGCACATGCTGATGATGGAACGCCCGGACGAGGTGAACTCCGCGTTGACAGGCGTCCTGCGTCGCGTACTCGCCGGGGCGCCGATGGGCGGCGCGACTCCCGCCGGCGCGGGCGCCTGAGCGCACGTTCGCGCACCTCGGGCGCGGCGGGCCCGGCCCGGGGCCGTACCCTTCTGCGGTTGGCCCGCGCGGTTCGCGCCGTCTGCCGGCGACATCGAAGGAGCGTGCGTTGACCGACCAGACCGCCCTGGATCAGGAGATAGCCGTCGAGCAACGGCACCTCGACCGGGTGTACGCCCGACTGGCGGAGCTGCGCCGGTCGGCGGTTCGCGCCGAGCGGGACGGCTACCGGATGGCGCGGGTGGGCACGTTCGGCGCGCTCGTCGAACGCGACGCGATGGTCTTCCACGCCGCGCAGCGGCGGCACACCCTCGACGCCGAGCACGAGGGGCTGGTCTTCGGCCGTCTGGACCTGCGGGACCGGCAGACGCTTCACGTCGGGCGGCTCGGCATCCGCGACGAGGACGCCAGCACGCTCGTCGTCGACTGGCGGGCGCCGGCCGCCGCCGCCTTCTACCAGGCCACCCCGAACCAGCCGCTGGGCGTGGTGCGCCGCCGCACCATCCAGTCCCGTGGTGAACGGGTCACCCGTGTCGAGGACGACCTGCTGGACCCGTCCGCCGCCCCGGAGGGGATGACCGTGGTCGGGGACGGCGCTCTGCTGGCCACCCTGTCGCGGGCCACCGGCCGGGGCATGCGCGACATCGTGGCGACGATCCAGCGGGAGCAGGACGAGGCGATCCGCTCGCCCGGTTCCGGTGTGACGATCGTCGCCGGCGGTCCGGGGACCGGCAAGACGGCTGTCGCCCTGCACCGGGCCGCCTTCCTGCTGTACTCCGACCGCAGCCGGTACGCCGGCGGCGGCATCCTGGTGGTCGGCCCGTCGTCGGTCTTCGTCGAGTACATCGCCTCGGTGCTGCCGTCGCTCGGTGAGGACACCGCGACCCTGCACTCGTTGGGCACCCTCTTCCCGGGGATGACCGCGACCCGTACCGACTCGCCCGAGGTGGCGGCGGTGAAGGGCTCGCTGCGGATGCGCCGGGTGTTGGAGCGGGCGGTCCGCGACGCCGTGCCGGGCGGGCCTGGCGAGCTGCGGCTGCTCTACCGGGGTGCGTTGCTGCGGCTGGACCGGGCCGAGCTGGACGCGATCCGGGACCGCGTGCTGCACCGGGGCACCCGGCGCAACGAGGTGCGGCGGGCGGGTTTCGACGGGGTGTTCGCCGCGCTCTGGGCACAGGCCCGCCGGCTGAACGTGGGCCGGTTGCCGGAGCAGCGAGCCTTCGAGGACGAGATCGCCGAGCGCACGGAGTTCCGGGAGTTCCTCAAGGCCTGGTGGCCGCGACTGCACCCCCGGCACGTGCTCGGCTGGCTGGCCCGGCCGGACCGCCTGCGCCGCTACGCGGGCGGGATTCTCTCCGGCGCGGAGATCCGGTTGCTGGGCGCGGCGTACCGGGAACTGGACTCCGCCGGGTTGACCATCGCGGACGTGGCGCTGCTCGACGAGTTGGACGCACTGCTCGGCAAGCCGGCGCAGCCGGCGCGGGCGCGGCGCGACCCGTTCCAGCTCGCGGGCGGGGTCCGTGAGCTGACCACCCTCGGCGACCGGCAGCGCGCCGCGCGGGCGGCGGCCCGGGAACGGCCGGCGGACTACCGGGAGTACGCGCACGTGGTGGTCGACGAGGCGCAGGACGTCTCGCCGATGCAGTGGCGCATGATCGGTAGGCGCGGCCGGTTGGCGTCCTGGACGGTGGTGGGCGATCCGGCGCAGACGGCGTGGACCGGTGACCCGGAGGAGCTGACCCGCGCGCGGGACCAGGCGCTGGGCCGGCGCAAGCGGCACGATTTCACGCTCACCACCAACTACCGCAACTCGTCCGAGATCTTCGCGGTGGCGGCGGCGGAGATCCGCCGGCTCTACCCGGACCTGCCGCTGCCGACGGCCGTGCGTTCCACGGGGGTCGACCCGGTCGAGCTGATCGTGCCCGCCGCCGGGTTGGAGACGGCCGTCGTGGAGGCGGCCGCCGGTCTGCTGGCGGAGGTGGACGGCACGGTCGGCGTGATCACGCCGGTCCCCCGCCGCGACGAGGTCGCCGGCTGGCTGGGCACGCTCGGCGCACCGCGCCTGCAGGTGGTGACCAGCCTGGAGGCAAAGGGCATGGAGTACGACGGGGTGGTGCTTGTCGCCCCGAGCGAGATCCGCGCGGATCCGGGTGCCGGGGTACGGACGCTCTACGTGGCGCTCTCCCGGGCCACGCAGCGGCTCACCACCGTCGACCCGACCGGCTGATCGGGCCCGGACGAGCACCGTCGGGGCGGGTGCCACCGTATAGTTGCACACATAGCGATGTGCGCATACATTTGACCGGTCCCGACTGGCGGCGGAGGGTGGGTTTCGTGGGCGCAGGTCATGACCACCACCACGCGTCGGTCGCCAATGCCGCACACCAGCACCGGGGACGGCTCTGGGCAGCGTTCGGGCTGCTCGCCGCCCTGATGGTGGTCGAGGCGGTGGCGGCCTTCCGCACCGGCTCGCTGGCTCTGCTCTCCGACGCCGGGCACATGTTCACCGACGTGCTCGGCATCGGCATGGCACTCGCCGCGATCACCGCCACCCGCCGGTCGACAGGCGACCCGCAGCGCACCTTCGGCCTCTACCGCCTCGAGGTGCTCGCCGCGCTCGCGAACGCCGTCCTGCTCTCCGGCGTGGCGGTCTACGTGGTGATCGAGGCGATCCGCCGGTTCGGCGACCCGCACGAGGTGCTGGCCGGCCCGATGCTCGCGGTCGCCGTACTCGGCCTGCTCGCGAACGTGGTCGCCTTCGCGCTGCTGCGTGCCGGCGCGCGGGAGAGCATCAACCTTCAGGGGGCGTACCTGGAGGTGCTCGGCGACCTCCTCGGCTCAGTCGGCGTGATCGGCGCGGCGCTGCTCATCACGGTCACCGACTGGTGGTGGGCCGACCCGCTGGTCGCGGTCGCCATCGGCGTGTTCATCCTGCCGCGCACGTGGCGACTCGGCCGGGCCGCCGTCCGCATCCTCGTGCAGGCCGCCCCGGAACACCTCCAGGTCACTGCCGTACACGACCGGCTCGCCGCAGTGCCCGGCGTGGTCGAGGTCCACGACCTGCACGTCTGGACGCTCACCTCGGGCATGGAGGTGGCTTCCGCACACCTGACCATGGCGCCCGGCGCGGAGGTCGGCACGGTGCTCAGCGCGGCGCGTACCGCCCTGCACGACGACTTCCGGATCGAACACGCGACGCTCCAGATCGAGCCCGGTGCCGCGCCCGGCGCCTGCGGCTCGGTGGAATGGTGACCGCGTTTCGAGAAGTAGGTTCATATTTGTCCGAGTTTTTGGTCATGACGCACGCACCGTCCGTCACATCGGCTGCAAGTGCCCCACCTGCCCCGGTAGGCTCGGTCCCGGCCTCCACCAGGCGGCGCCCTCCCGGCGCCGGTGGCGGTCGCCGCCTAATCGCCCGAGCGGGCGAACCGGGGAACCATGTTCCTGGGGTGCATCCGCGTCAGCGGTAGGGATCTTCCGTCCCGAACCCGTCAGCTAACCCGGTCGGCGGCTGACGGAAGGACATGCGTAGTGGCACCAGCACGACCACCCGCCGCCCGCCTGGCGGCCCTGATCGTCGCGATGCTCGCCCTCGGCGTCGCACTCCCGGCCGGGGCGGCGGCCGCTCCCCCGACCACCCACCGGGCCGCCGCGGCGCCCGACAGCGACGAAGAGGGCGGCACCCCCGCGCTTCGCGCCCAACTGGAAGCCGCCAGCAAGGGCTACCTGGACGCCAAGCGCGCCCTGGACACCTCCGTGCAGCGGCAGCAGCAGCTCACCACCCAGCTCAAGACCACCGAGGCCGAACTGGAGGCCCGCAGCGGCAAGGTCGGCGAGATCGCCGGCGTCGCCTACCGCACCGGCCGCCTCGGCGCGATGTCGGCGCTGCTCAACAGCAACACCCCGGAAGGCTTCATGGACCGGGCCGCCGCGCTGGACGCGGTCGCCGCCAACGAGGACCGGGTGCTACGCGACCTGATCGCCACCAAGGACGAGGCCACCCGCACCCGGGTCGCCCTGGACGGCGAGATCCGCGAGCAGCGCAAGCAGGTCGCCGTGATGGCCAAGCGCAAGGAACAGGCCGAACGGGCCCTGACCGTGGCCACCACACCCAAGCCGCAGACCACCTCCGACGGCGGCTCCAACCGGGGGACGTCCAGCGCGAACGCCACGGCCGCGCCGCGCAACTCCGACGGCTCCTGGCCCTCGGAGTCGTGCAGCGTCAACGACCCCACCCCGGCCAGCGGCTGCATCACCCCGCGGACCCTGCACGCGCTCAACCAGGCAAAGGCCGCCGGCTTCACCCGGTACGTCTCCTGCCACCGCTCCGGCGGCTCAGGCGAACACCCGAAGGGTCGGGCCTGCGACTTCGCCGCGCAGAAGAACGGCTTCGGCGGTGACGCCACCGGCGGCGACAAGACGTACGGCAACAACCTGGCCGCCTACTTCATCCGCAACGCCGACCGGCTCGCCGTGCTGTACGTGATCTGGTACCGGCAGATCTGGCTGCCCAGCAGCGGGTGGAAGTCGTACAGCGGGGCGGGTGGCGACCCGTCCAGCGACCACACCAACCACGTGCACCTGTCGGTGTACTGACCCCACCCGTGGCCGGCGCCCCGAACCGGGGGTGCCGGCCACGGGTACGTCAGCGGGCGTACCCCTGATGTCGCCGACGGTCGGACGACCCGGCGGCGGCCCGGCGGCAGCATCGTTCCCATGCGACTTCCGCCCACGGCCCGCAAGGCACTGCTCACTCTGCACCTGGTCACCTCCCTCGGCTGGCTCGGCACCGACCTGGTGCTGCTCACCCTGGGCGTGGCGGTCCAGCGCGGCGCCGACCCGGCCACGGTCTACCCGGTCACGGCACTGCTCGGCACCGTGCTGTTCGCGCCGCTGAGCGTGGCGGTCTGGCTGATCGGCGTGGCCAGCGCACTCCTCACCCCCTGGGGACTGCTGCGCTACCGCTGGGTGCTCGTCAAACTCGTGCTCACCACGGTGATGGTCGGGCTGGTCCTGTTCCTGCTCACCCCGAACCTGCGCCACGCCGGAGCCCTGGGGGCCGCACTGCCCGCCCGGGACCGCGCCGACCTGGTGATCGCCCCCGCCGTCTCGACCAGCCTCATGATCATCGCGACGGTGCTCTCCACCTACAAGCCCTGGGGCCGCCGCCCCATCCGCCCAACCCGCCCCACCCGCTCAGCGGACACCGCCCGCGCCGGTCGCACCGGTCGCGATCGCGCCGACCGCGCACGCCCTGCCACCCCCGCTGCCCCCGCCGCCCTTGTCGGACCCGCCGGACCCGACGGACCGGCCGGACCCAGCGCGCCTGCCGGCCCCGCCGCGCATGCCGGACCTGCCGGACCTGCCGGAGCCGCCGGAGCCGCCGGAGCCGCCGGAGCCGCCGGCCATGATCGCGCTCGCTCCAGGATGTAGTGGCCTCTGCGTCGTGGGACGCCACTACATCCTGGATCGAGTGCGATCTTGCGGGAGCGCACCCGCCCGCCGGAGCAAGATCCGCGCAAGTTCAGGGATGTTGCTGCCTCCAGCGCGCCGGAGGCAGCAACATCGGGGAAGCTGCGCGGATCTTGGCGGCACGGCCGCAGGGCGGGCGCGGCGGGGCGGGGCGCGGCGCGGTGCGGTGCGGCGGAGGCGCGGTGCGGTGCGGCGGAGGCGCGGAGGTGGGTCAGGCGGGTGGTGGGGGGTCGCTGGCGCGTTCGAGGGCCGGGCCGAGGCGGCTGGCGAGGGCGAGGTGGGCGGCGCGGGCCTGGCGGAACGCGTACCGGAACAGCGGCGCGGGAGCGCTCAGGGTGATTTCGACGTCCACCCGGAGCAGGCCGTCCGATTCGGGGCGTAGGCGGGTGTGGTTGTGCACCGTGGTGGCGGGCCACTGGCGGGCCACCATCACGATCTCGTCGTCGTCGCTGGTGAGCACGTCCGCCTGGTAGGTGGTCCGGAAGCGTAGCGGGCCGGCCACCAGCCGGTCGCTGATGGAGTAGCTCGCCAGGGTGCCGGGGCGGGGCGGCAGTTGTCGGACGTCCACGATCAGTGGGTGCAGTTCGCCCTGCCGGGTCAGGTCGCTGAGCAGCGCGGCGGCGTCAGCGGCTGAGCACCGGGCCTGGACGGTGTAACTGAAGGTATCTCGCCTGAGCACACCGTCTCCCGCCGTCGCTTGTCGCCCGATCGTGCCGTACGTCGATCGGGCTGGCAACGCCCGTCGGACAGCGGCCGATGCCACGTCGGCCGCCAATTGTCCCATTAAGATCGGTTAGTACGAAATCACTGGCCGTGATGGAGGGCGGATTCATGAACGTTGGCGACAGGTGAGCGGGCACGTGATGGTCTTCGCGCCCACTCCGCAACTGACCGTGACCGTGGACCAGCCCAACGACCGAACCGAACTGCACCTGCACCCCGGTGGTCAGGGCGTGTGGCAGGCCCGGATGGTGCTGTCGCTGGGGGTCGACGTGGTGCTCTGCGCCGCTCTCGGCGGCGAGATCGGCCAGGTGCTGGAACCGTTGCTGGTCAGCGAGGGGGTGGACCTCAAGGTGGTG
Source organism: Micromonospora sp. NPDC000663 (assembly GCF_042898105.1). Lineage (NCBI taxonomy): Bacteria > Bacillati > Actinomycetota > Actinomycetes > Micromonosporales > Micromonosporaceae > Micromonospora > Micromonospora sp. NPDC000663. The sequence continues at coordinate 116,706 of NZ_JBIAYR010000005.1, read as the reverse complement.
GTCCGCGACTCCGGCAGCGGCGGGTACGTGCACGACCGGCGGGACGGGTCCCGGCAGGAGATCGTCGACGTGCCAGGGCAGCCGTTGAGCCGCCACGAGCTCGACGAGCTCTACAACCTGGCCCTGGGTGAGGGTCTGCGAGCCCCTGTGAGCATCCTCAGTGGACCCAACGAGCCGTGGCTCGTCCCGCCCGACCTGTATCGGCGCTTCGCCGCCGACCTCGGGGCCAACGGTGGTCAGGTCGTCGTCGACCTTTCCGGCGACCACCTCGGGGCGGTGCTGGACAGCGGAGTCTTCTTCCTCAAGGTGAGCCACGAGGAGCTGATCCGTGACGGCCGTGCCCGCAGCGACGAGATGCCGGAGCTGACCCGGGCCATGTACGACCTGCACGCCGCGGGCGCCGAGACGGTGGTGGTGAGCCGGGCCGATCAGCCGGCGTTGGCGCTCATCGACGGGGAGCTGTTCGACGTGGAGATGCCCCGGCTGGAGGCCGCCGACCCGCGCGGAGCGGGCGACTCGATGACCGCCGGGGTGGCCGCAGTGGTGGCGCGCGGCGGGGACATCCGGACCGCCATCCGTACCGGCGCCGCCGCCGGAGCGCTCAACGTGACACGGCACGGCCTGGGCACCGGTCGCCTGGACTCGATCACGGGTCTGGTGGAGCGGGTGCGGCTGGTACCTGCCGACAGCCGCCCGCAGGAGCGCACCACCCCGGACGAGCTGGCCGACCGGGTGGTCGAGCGATGACGCTGCGGGTCCTCGTCACCAACGACGACGGGATCGCCGCCCCGGGCATCCAGGCGCTGGCCTGGGCGGCGACGCGGCGAGGGCTGGACGTGGTGGTCGCCGCACCGCTTGAGGAGGCCAGCGGCACCAGCGCCGCGATGAGCGCGACGGAGCGCGACGGGCGGGTGGTCGTGCACGACCATCCCCTGCCCGATCTGGACGGTGTGCCGGCGTACGGAGTTGGCGGCACTCCCGGTTTCATCACGCTCATCGCGCTGCACGGGGCGTTCGGCCCGCCGCCGTCGGTGGTGCTGTCCGGCATCAACCGGGGCGCCAACGCCGGTCGCGCGGTGCTGCACTCCGGCACTGTGGGCGCCGCGTTCACCGCCGCCACGAACGGCTGCCGGGCGATGGCCGTCTCCCTGGACGTCCTGTCCGCCGGTGAGGCCACCGCCGCCAGCGGTGGCGCAGCGGTGGACGCCGCCGCCCGGGTACGCGACGCCGAACGGCACTGGAGCACCGCCGCCCGGGTCGCTCTCGACCTGCTCCCCCGACTGACCTCCGCGCCGATGGAGAGCGTGCTCAACGTGAACGCCCCGGACCTGCCGTACGAGCGTCTGCGCGGAGTGCGTCGAGGGACGCTTGCGAGTTTCGGTCAGGTGCAGATGACGGTCGCCGAGTCCGGGCACGGCTTCGTGCGTACCGCACTGGAGGAGCCGGGTCAGGCCGCGCAGCCCGGCACGGACGTGGCGTTGCTGGCAGCGGGGTACGCGTCGGTGACGGCCATCCGGTCGGTGACCGAGCTGACCGACGTCGACCTGACCGACCTGGACGAGCAGCGCTGACGCGACACTCAGGCGCCGGGAAGCACCTCGGGAGTGGCGGCGCCTGCGAAGTAGGGCTCCGGAGCGCCGAAGAGGCCGAGCAGGCCGGTCACCCAGAGCTGCCGGTGCACGAACCGGCTCGGCTCGGTGACCACCAGCTTGACGCCACTGACCTCGGCGGTCTGGAAGCCGGCGACCATGGCGCTGATGCCGACGGAGTCGATGAAGGTGACAAGCCTCATGTTCAGTTCGATGCGCAGGGGGCGGCCCTTGGCCAACACCTCCGCGATCGCCTCGCGTACCTCGTACGCGGTGTCGACGTCGATCTCACCTCGCGGGGCGATCTCCACCACACCACCGGACAGAACCGACTTCACGATCGACAGGCTCACGCGAGCACCTCCACCCGCCCGTCCCCCGGGCGCCTCATCAGTACGCGGGCCGCGACCGAGAGTATTCCTCCGACGGCCTCGGTCGCCACCCCTCGGGATGAGCAATTCGCGGATCTGGGCATAACAGGGCTCCCAGTTCCGAAATTTTTGTTATTCGATCACTCGGCGGCCGGTCGGAGCCGGCGCGCCGCCGAACCAGGGTAACGGTCCCGGTCCGAACCGCCCGACGACCCGCCGCCGCCGGTGTGGGTTGCCGACGCCACTTAGCATCGGCCCGGGACACCCACGGTGACGGAGAGGACCTTCAATGATCAAGAGACTGGCCGGCCTGGCCGGCGTCGGCGTCCTGCTCGCCCTCGTACTGGCCTGCGGTTTCGGTGGTGGTGGCGACGACGATGACGACGATGACGACTTCGCAGCTGGCCCGGCGGTGGTGACGGTTCGCTGACCGGCGCCGGGCGGGCAGCGGGCCGGGTTTGCGCCGGGCCGCAGCGGGGCACTGCCAGTGAGGCGAACCGTGACGCGCTGAACAGACGCCGAGGTCCGATGTGGCCGGCGGATTCGGCACCCGAGGAGGTAACCACGATGTTCGGAACCAACCTGCTGGACCGCCGCAGCAAGCCGGAGCGGATCGCGGACCAGGCGTGGGAGCACCTGGTCTCCGCCGTCAGCTCCGCGGGGGACAGCGTCCGTGACACCGCTCGTTCGGCCCGTCGCAGCGGCGGCGACCTCGCCGACGGGGCCGGTGACCTGGTCGGCTCCGCCGCCGAGGAGGCGCGGCGACGGGCGTCGCTGGCCTTCGACGCGCTCGCCGGGCGTCAGCCGGCCCTGCCCTGGACGCTGCTGATCGGCGCCGCGCTCGTCGGCGCGGCTGTCGGCTGGGCCGTCGGCTCGGCCGCCCGGGCCGCCGGCAGCCGCGACGACCGCGCGGTCGAGGACGTGGAGTTCGTCGACGTGGACCGCCCCAACTCCCCCGCCGTCTGAACCGGACCGTCCGAGCCGAGGCGCCTGGACCAAGCCGCCTGAGACGACACGCGTGAGCCCCGCCCGACCACGGTCGGAGCGGGGCTCATTCGTGCCCCGCTCCGCCGCGCCTTCCCGAGTCGCGAGCGGAGGGGTACGCGACGCGGGGGCGGTCCTGGTGGGCCGGTCCGCCGGGTTGCCGGACCCCTCAGGCAGCCCGGCGGACCGGTGATCTGGGTCGGTCCCGGTGCTGGGCGCACGACGGGACCGCTTGCGCAGCTGCGGTTTCTTCGGAGTGGACGCCCGGGGGACGGGGCCGAACTCCGGTGGTGGCGCCGGGCCCGGGGGACGAGCACGGCGGCGGGGGCGACGACGGTGAAGGCGCGGGGCTGCCCTGGCTCCCACCACCCGACGCGACGGCTCCCGCTGTCGAGGAACTTCTTCACCGTAACCGATAGTCAACAACTTTGGAAGCGCTCCCATCATCGACGTTCGTGACCGCCGCGAAGCGTCCCACCACAAGCTCCGGGCACCTCCGTCACCCGCACCGGGCGAGGACGGCTCACCCCTTTACCCGGCAGCATCGGACCCCGGCGGGCCTGGGCGGCCACTGTCGTCGGCCGGTCCGCCGTACCGACGTACCGGAGGAGGGACAGATGGCCATCGCGACGATCAGCCGCACCGACCAGGACATCCAGTCCGCCGTACTCGACGAGCTGACCTGGGAACCGCGCGTGCAGCCGCACGAGATCGGGGTGACCGTCGACGAGGGCGTCGTCACGCTCACCGGGCGGGTGGACAGCTACGCGAAGAAGTGGGCCGCCGAACGGGCCACGCACCGGATCGTCGGGGTCCGGGCGGTCGCCAACGACGTGACAGTCCAACTGCCCGGCAGCTCCGAACGCGCCGACCCCGACCTGGCCGCCGCGGCCGGCCACGCCCTGGAATGGGACGCGTTCGTACCCGTCGAGAAGCTCCAGGTGACCGTCTCGGCCGGCTGGGTGACACTGCACGGCGAGGTCGAGTGGGAGTACCAGCGGCGCGCCGCCGAGCGTTCGGTAGGTCGGCTCACCGGGGTACGCGGGGTGAGCAACGGGATCACCGTGCGCCCGGCCGCACCACCGGACGGACAGAACCTCGCCGAGCGGATCGTCGACGCCCTCGCCCGCGCCGGAGCCACCGAGGCCGAACGGATCACCGTGCGGGTGCACGGCGACACGGCAGTGCTCGCCGGGCTGGTGCACTCGATGCCCGAGCGGGCCGAGGTGGAGCAGGTGGTCTGGTCGGCGCCGGGCATCCGGGAGGTGCAGAACCACATCGCCGTCGCCCCGGTGCTGCACTGACCGCGTACGCGGAACCACCCGGGGCGGGTGAGCCGGCCTCACCCGCCCCGGACGCAGGCTGGGGGCATGAGTGATCCGAACGGGCTGATCCAACCTGGGAACCCCGCGCCCGGCTTCACCCTCGCGGCCACACCCGACGGGCAGCAGATGGGGCCGGAGCAGTTCCGCGGCCGGCCGGTCGTGCTCGCCTTCTATCCCGCCGACTGGAGCCCCGTCTGCGGTGACCAGATGGCGCTCTACCAGGCGGCGGCGCCGGTGTTCGACAAGTACCGCGCCGTGGTGCTGGGCATCTCCGTGGACAGCATCTGGTCGCACCGGGCGTTCGCGCAGGCCCGGGGCATCGAGTTCCCGCTCCTGGCCGACTTCGAGCCCAAGGGTGAGGTGGCCCGCCGCTACGGCGCGTACGCCCCGTGGGGCGAGGCGCAGCGGGCCCTTGTGGTGCTCGACCAGAACGGGACTGTGGCGTGGAGCTACCTCTCCCCGCCGGACGTCAATCCGGGCGCGGACGGCATCTTCGACGCACTGGACCGGCTCGCCCAGCAGGGGGTGATGGCGCGATGAGCACGCCACTTCAGGTCACCGCCCGACTCCGGGATCCGGTGACCGCCGAGGACCACGCCCGGGGGCCTGTCGACGCCCCCGTGACGGTCGTCGAGTACGGCGACTTCCAGTGCCCGTTCTGCGGCGCGGCGTACCCGAACCTGCACGAGATGCTGCGGCAGCGGGCCGACACCGTACGCCTGGTCTACCGCTACTTCCCGATCGCCAACGTGCACCCGTACGCCGAACGTGCCGCCGAGATCGCCGAGGCCGCCGCGGCCCGGGGAAGGTTCTGGGAGATGCACGACTGGCTCTACGAGCACCAGGACCAGTTGGATCCGGTGCACCTGTCGCTCGGCGTCGAGCAGGTGGGTCTGCCACCTGACGAGCTGGACGCGGAGGTGCAGAGCCGGACGCACGCCGACCGGGTACGCCGCGACTTCGTGGGCGGCATCCGCAGCGGTGTGAACGGCACCCCGACCCTGTTCGTCAACGAGGTCCGGCACGAGGGCGGGTACGACCTGCCCGACCTGTTGGCCGCGGTGGACGCCGCCGCGAACGCCTGACCGCCCGACGGCTCAGAGGAGCCGCAGCTCGCGCGCCCGCCGGACCGCTTCACGCCGGCGGGTCGCGTCGAGCTTGCGGTAGATGTTGCGTACGTGCGTCTTCACCGTGTTGACCGACAGGGACAGTTCGCTGGCGATCTCCACGTTGGACAGGATGCTCTGCAGGTACCGCAGGATCGTCAGTTCCCGCTCGGTGAGCGGCTCGTCGAGCGTTCCCGCCGGTTCGGTGGGCTGTCGCGTCGGCGCCTGGCCGGCGTCCCGCACCAGGTCGCTGACCAGCGCGAAGTGGGCGGTACCCGCGTCCAGGTGGGCGGCCAGCAGATCCCGGACCGGCCCTTCGGCACGGGTGAAGACCCGTCGGCAGCCGTGCGGGCCGGCCAGGTCGAGCACCTGTTCGAGGATCCGACCGGCGCGTCGTCCGTCTCCGCCCCGCTCGGCGAGGACCGCGTCCAGCAGGCCGGCGTCGAGGCGTACCGGCAGGGGCCACGCCTGCGCCCCCGGCGCCTGCCAGTCCGGTAGCGCCCGGCCTGCGGCACCGGCGTCGCCGGACCGCAACTCCAGGCGCGCCAGGCCCACCGCGAGCGCCGGCTCGGCGTGGCCGCCGGCCAGCAGCTCGCGGGCGCCGTCCAGGTCACCCCGCTCGGCCCGCAGCTCCGCCTCGGCGGCCCGCAGCAGGCCCGCCAGTTCGGCGGCGTGCGGAAGGTCGACCAGCGCCTCCCGGGCCCGCACGAGCAGCCGCTGGCCGGCTGCCGGGTCGCCCGCGTCGCCGTGCAGCCGTGCCCGGCACAGGGCGGCCACGGCCGCCGCCACCGGCTCGCCGCTCTCCGGCTGCGAGCCGTCCGCGCCGGTCGCCGGGGTGGCCACCGCGAGGTTCGCGGCGGCCTCGTCGGGCTGGTCGCGGTGCAGCGCCGCCACCGCCAACGCCAGGTACGCGTAGCCGCAGTCGAGGCGGCAGGACCAGCCCCGGCAGGGCGGCATGCCCAGCGCGTCGCGGGCCGCCCGCTCGGCCGCGCGCAGGTCGCCACGCACCGCGAGCAGCAGGGCGGAACGGCTGGCGGCGACCAGCTCGGTGCGGGCCCGACCGGCCTCGCGGGCCGCCGCCCGGGCCCGGACGAACCGCGCCTTGGGCAAGGCGCCGGCGGCCAGCTCCACCAGCCCCAACGCGGCGCCGGTGAAGGCCCGCACGTCCGCGTCCCCGGCCGCGTCACCTCCACCGCCGGTCGGCGCGGCGTCCGGCACCCCGGTCGGGCCGGCCCCGGGTGGACGGGTACGCAGCAATCGAGCGGCGGCGGCCCGCACCTCCACCGGATCGTCGGCGAGCCGGGCCACGGTCAGCTCCAGCGCGGTGGCCAACCGCAGGAACCGGTCCCGGCGGGGCATCGGCAGACCACCGGCGTACGCGGCGGCGGTGCGCAGGTGGTCCGTGGCGCCCGGGAGGTCACAGGCGTACGCCCGCTCGGCGGCGCAGGCCAGGGCAACTTCCGGCTGGGCGCGCAGCACGTCCGGCGGTGGGGACGAGGGCCGTGGACCGGCCGCCGTGTCCCGGTCGTAGCGGGTCAGCTCCGGCCAGTGCGCGACGAACAGGTCGCCGGCCAGGTCCCACCGACCGGCGACCAACGCGTGCCGCAGACCGTCGGCCGGGCGGCCGCCGTGGGCGTACCACTCGGCGGCCCGTACGTGCAGCTCGCGCAGCTCGTCGGCGGGCATCCGGGCCAGCTCCGCCCGGAGCAGGTCGGCCAGCAGAGGTTCGCAGCGGTACCAGGGTGGGCGGCCGTCCTCCCGGTGCAGCACGCCTCCCGCCCCGGCCAGGTCGGCAAGGGCCTGGGCGGCGTCGGTACGGCCGGTCAACGCCTCAGCGAGGTCGGCGCAGACCGTGTCGGCCAGGGCGGTGCGTCGCAGCAGGTCCCGGTCGGCCGGGTCGATCGTGCCGAGCACCTCCTCCTGGAGGTAACCGGCGATCTCCGGCTGGTCGCCGCCGAACTGCCCCACCCAGCGTTCCGGGTCGGCCTGCCCGCGTACGGCAAGGGCGGCGATCCGCAGCGCGGCCGGCCACCCGCCGGTGCGTTCGCGCAGCCGGTGCACCGCACGCGCCGGCAGTGCCGCGCCGTGGGCGGTGAGCAGGTCGGCCACCTCGTCGTCGGTGAAGGCCAGCTCGTCGGGGCCGATCTCGGTCAGCTCACCGGCGAGGCGGAGCCGGTGCAGGGCCAACGGCAGCCCGGCCCGCGCGCCGACCACCAGGCGCAGCCGCTGCTCGGCGTGCCGCAACAGGAACTCCAGGCCGGTCAGGGCCGCCGGGTCGGTGATCCGGTGCAGGTCGTCCAGGACCAGCAGGACCGGCCGGTCCGCGCCGGCGAGGGCGGCGGCGAGGGCTTCGAGCTGGTCGGGGCGGGGCGGCCGGTCGGGCACCGGACCGTCGTCGGCCGGCCCGGTCGCGGCCCGCAGCGCCGCCGCGAGGTACGCCCACAGCCGTTCGCCGTCGTCGCCGGTCTCCACCGACACCCACGCCGGCTCAAGCCCGGCCACCGTCGGCGCCGCCCCGGCGTCGGGCACCACCGCTCCCGGCCCGGTCTCCTGGATGCCGCCGGTCAGCCGCACCCACGAGGCGAGGAGTGTCGTCTTGCCCCAGCCTGCAGGTGCGGCGACCAGGGTGACAGGTCCCGCGCTGCCCTCGTCGAGCCGGCGCAGCAGGCGGGGTCGGGCCACCACCGCCTCCGGTGGCGCGGCGGGCGTCAACCGGGACGCCAGCAACGGCAGGTCCCCCGAACGCCCCGGTGCCGTACCCACTGACGCGTGATCCTGCTGTTCCGGCACCCGGCTCCACCCCCACGACGCGTCCCACCCCCGGTCGGCGAGCGGTTACCCGACCGGGACGGGTTCACCCCTTCCGGGCGAGCCCGCTTCACCCGCTCGCGACCGACCATGGAGAACGTGGACCGGGAGGACGGGTGGGACCGATGCGACGGCTGACGCGTGTGGGAACCGCCCTCGGCGGCTCGGCGCTGGCCGGGGCGGCACGCGTGCTGCGCGTACCCCTGCGGCGTGGCCGGTCCGGCGCGGACGGCGACCCCGTCGCGGCGGCCCGGTGGGAGGTCGTGACTGTGGACCGGCCGCCGGACGAGGTGCTGCCCGGCGGTCGATGGCCTGAGCCGCTGCGCCTCCTGGACGGCGCCGTCGAGGTGCGGGTGCGCCAGGCACCGGGCCACCGGGGCACCGAGCTGGCGGCCCGTTCGCTGACCGGGGCCACCCCGACCGTCGGGCTCGCCGCGCACCTGGTCGGCGACGACCCACGGCACCTGGTCCGCCGGACGTTGCGCCAGGTCAAGCAGCGCGTCGAAACCGGCGAGGTGCTGCGCGCGGACCGCTCCGCGCTGGACCGACCGGAGGCCGGCGGGTGAAGGCGCTGTGCTGGGTGGGCGCGGACCAACTGGCGGTACGTGAGGTGCCGGACCCGGAGCTGCGCAACGAACGGGACATCATCGTCCGGGTCCGTCGAAGCGCCACCTGCGGCGCCGACCTGCCGTTGCTGGCCGGGCGGGATCCGCTGCTGCGCAGCGGTGACGTGCTCGGGGCGGAGTTCCTCGGCGACGTGGTCGAGGCCGGTCCGGAGGTACGCCGGCACCGCGACGGCGACCGGGTGGTGGTGGGCGCGGGCGTCGCCTGTGGCGGCTGCTGGTACTGCCGTGCGGGCCTGCACGCCTGCTGCGACAACGGCAGCACGGAACCGGCGAGCGGGGACGAGGGTTGGGGACGGTCGGACGCGGGCTGCTTCGGGCGGCCCCGAGCGGCGGGCGGCTTCGCCGGCGGCCACGCCGAGTACGTGCGGGTGCCGTACGCGGACGTGACAGCCGTCCGGGTGCCGGACGCGGTCGGCGACGACCGGGCGCTGTTCGCCGCCGACGCGGCGCCGGCCGGCTGGCTGGCGGCCGAGCTGGGCGCGGTGCGGCCGGGTGACGTGGTGGCGGTCTGGGGCGCCGGCGCGGTGGGCCACCTGGCCGCCCGGGCGGCCACGCTGCGCGGCTGCGCCCGGGTGGTGGTCGTGGACCGGCACGAGGACCGGTTGCGGATGGCCGAACGGCACGCGGGCGCGGAGCCGCTGAACTACCGCCACACAGACGTGTCGGCCGAGTTGCGGGACCGCAGCGGTGGGCGTGGCCCGGACGTGTGCGTGGTGGCGGTCGGCCAGCGGCCGGCCCGGTCGGTGGTCGACCGCTTCGGCGACCGCCCGGACGCCCTGCGCGAGGCGGTGTACGCCTGCCGCAAGGGCGGCACGGTGGTGGTGCTCGGCGGGACGGACGGGTTCGTCGACGCGTTCCCGCTGGGCGCGGTGACCGACAAGCGGCTCGCGGTGCGCGGGGCCCGGCGGCCCGACCTGCGGGACGTGCCGATGCTGCTGGACCGGATGGCCCGCGACGAGTTGCGGACCGAACACCTGGCCACCCACCGGCTGCCGCTCGAGGAGGCCCCGCGCGGGTACGAGCTGTTCCGCGACCGGGCCCACGGCTGCGTCCGCGCGGTCTTCAGCCCGTGACCGATGAGCCATCGGCTCCGGCGGATGGCAGACTCGCAGGATGGCCGGGGAGCGAACGTACGACGTGGTCCTGTTCGGGGCGACCGGGTTCACCGGAGGGCTCACTGCCGAATACCTGGCCCGACACGCCCCACCGGGGCTGCGGTGGGCGCTTGCGGGGCGTAGCCCGGACCGGCTCGCGGCCGTACGGGACCGGCTCACCGCGATCGACCCGAGGCTGGCCGACCTGCCGCTGCTGGCCGCCGACGTCACCGACGCCGACTCGCTACGGGCGGTGGCCCGCGACGCCCGGGTGGTCGCCAGCACCGTCGGCCCGTACGTGAGGCACGGCGAGCCGCTGGTCGCCGCCTGCGCCGCAGCCGGCACCGACTACCTGGACATCACTGGCGAGCCGGAGTTCGTCGACCTGATGTACGTCCGCCACCACGACGAGGCCGCCCGCACCGGCGCGCGGCTGGTGCACGCCTGCGGGTTCGACTCCATCCCGCACGACCTGGGCGTCTGGTTCACCGTCAAGCAGCTGCCCGCCGACGTGCCGATCACCGTGGACGGCTACGTCCGGGCCTCGGGTCGGTTCTCCGCAGGCACGTACCATTCCGCGCTCACCGCGTTCTCCCGTACCGGCCCGGCCAGCCGCGCGGCCCGCGACCGCCGCGCGGTCGAGCCGTGCCCCGCCGACCGTCGGGTCCGGGCGATGCCGGGCCGGCTGGCCCGCTCGGCGGAGCTGGGCATCTGGACCGTGCCGCTGCCCACCATCGACCCGCAGGTGGTGCGCCGCTCGGCGGCGGCCCGCCCGGAGTACGGACCGGACTTCCGCTACCGGCACTTCGCCGCCGTGAAGCGGTTGCCGACCGTACTGGCCGGCGGGGTCGGCCTCGGCGCGCTGGTCGGCCTGGTCAAACTGCCGCCGACGCGGCGCTGGCTGCTCGGTCGGCTCGCCTCCGGGCAGGGGCCGACCCCGCAGCAGCGTGCGGCGGCCTGGTTCCGGGTCCGGTTCGTGGGCACCGGCGGCGGTCGGCGGGTGCTCACCGAGGTCGCCGGCGGCGACCCGGGCTACGACGAGACGGCGAAGATGCTCGCCGAGTCGGCGCTCTGCCTGGCGCTCGACGAGCTGCCACCGACCGCCGGGCAGGTCACCCCGGTCGCCGCGATGGGCGACGCGTTGCTGGACCGGCTGGTCCGGGCCGGGCTCACCTTCCGGGTGCTCGAGGACACCCCGGTGGAGCGCCCGGCTTGACCCTCGACCGGGTCGAGGGGGCAGGATTCCCGCGTGAATGACCTGCACAGCATCGGTGAGCTGGCCCGGGCCAGCGGCCTGACCGTCAGCGCGCTGCGCTTCTACGACGCGGCGGGGGTGCTGGAGCCGGCCCTGGTCGACCCGGTGACCGGCTACCGCTGGTACACCCACGAGCAGATCGCGCCGGCCCGGCTGGTGGCCGGGTTGCGCCGGATCGGCATGCCGGTGCCGGAGATCGCCGCGGCGGTACGCGCCGAGCCGACGGCCGTGCACCGGCTGCTCGACACGCACCTGCGCCGGCTGGTCGACGGGCTGGCCGACGCCCGTCGTGAGGTGACCCGGCTGCGGGCCCTCGTCGACCCGGCCCGGCCGGTCACCACCACGCTGCTGCTCTCCCCCGCCGAGCTGGCCGCCGCGGTCGACGCGGTGCGCTTCGCCGTCGGCGTCGACCCGGAGCTGCCGATGCTCTCCGGTGTGCTGCTCGACGTGGAGTCCGACGGCGTCCGGCTCGTCGCCACCGACAGGTACCGGCTCGCGCAGGCTCGGGCCGGTGCGCACGTCGACGGCCCGCCGGTGCGGGTGTCCGTCCCGGTGGACCTCGTCGACCGGGTGCGGGCGCTGCTCGACGCCGCCGACACCGCTCCGGTGCGGCTGAGCGTGACCGGCACCGACGTGCGGATGGTGGTGGCCGGCCGGACCCTTACCGGTACCGCGCTGCACGACGACTTCCCGGACTACCGTCGACTGCTGCGCAAGGCCGTCGGCGAGCGGCCGGCCGCGTACCGGATCCCGGTGGACGTGGCGGCGCTGCGCGCCGCGCTGGCGGACCCGGCGGCCCCCACGGTGGCCCGCGACCACGACGGCGAGCGGCTGGCCGTCACCGTACTCGGCCTCGACGACCACGGCGGTCTGCGCCTGCTCCCCGCCGACGAGGCCGGCACCGAGGCGGTACACGTGGGCGTCAACGGCGGCTACCTGCTTGACGCGTTGAACGCGGCGGGCGCCGCCCAGCTGGTGCTGGAGTTGGACGGGCCGGTCGCCCCGCTCGCCGTGCGGCGGCCGGACGACGCGGACACCTTCTCCGTGCTGATGCCGATCCGACTGTAGAACCGGGTCCGTCACTCCCCGTCGCCTGTCGAAACGGGCGCGACGGTAGCATCTGGTGGTCCACCTGACCCCGGACGGAGGCGTACGGAGCAGCATGCTCGACATGGAGTTGATCCGGAAGGATCGCGAGGCGGTGGCGACCGCGCTGGCGAAGCGTCTGGATCCCGCCGAGGTCACCCGGGCCCTGGACGAGATCCAGCGGCTCGACCAGGAGCGACGCGCCCTCATCACGGAGATCGACGCCGATCGGCAGCGCCGCAAGGCGGAGGCGCGGGCGTACGCGGAGGCGAAACGCGCCGGCCGCGAGCCGGACGTCGCCGCGCCCGAGGCCGGTCGCAGGCAGCTCTCCGAGCTGGAGTCCGAGCTGGACGAGGTGCAGGGGCGGCTGCGCACCGCGATGAGCGAGCTGCCCAACCTGCCCGCCGACGATGTCCTTCCCGGCGGCAAGGAGGCCAACCGGGTCGTCAAGACCTTCGGTGAGCCGCCGGTGATCGACAAGGTCCGCGATCACGTGGAGCTGTCCCGGATGCTCGGTCTGGTCGACCACGAGCGCGGCGTGAAGCTCGGTGGCTCCGGCTTCTGGATGTACACGGGGATGGGTGCCCGGCTGGAGTGGGCGCTGCTCAACTTCCTCATCGACGAGAACGTCAAGGCCGGCTACGAGTTCCTGCTGCCGCCGCACCTGCTTCTCGACACGGCAGGCTTCGCCGCCGGGCAGTTCCCGAAGTTCTACGACGACGTCTACCACCTGGACCGGGAGTCCGCCCCGCGTGGACAGTTCCTGCTGCCCACCTCGGAGACGGCGATCCTCGGCGCCTACCAGGACGAGATCCTGGAGACGTCGAAGCTGCCGCTGAAGCGTTTCGCGTACACGCCGTGCTACCGCCGGGAGGCGGCCGGCTCGCACTCGGACGAGCGCGGCACCGTGCGGGGCCACCAGTTCAACAAGGTGGAGATCTTCCAGTTCACGCTGCCCGAGCAGGCGGACGCGGCGCTGGAGGAGATGGTCACCCACGCCGAGAGCCTGGTGGAGAAGCTGGGGCTGCACTACCAGCGCAGCCTGCTGTCGGCCGGCGACGCCAGCGCGTCGATGCGCAAGACCCTCGACATCGAGGTGTGGATGCCGAGCATGGACAAGTACAAGGAGGTGTCGTCCGTCTCCTGGGGCGGCGACTACCAGGCCCGCCGGGCGGCCATCCGCTACCGCGAGCCGGGCGGCAAGCAGACCCGCTTCGTGCACACGCTCAACGGCTCCGCCCTGGCGACGAGCCGGCTCTTCCCGGCCATCCTCGAGCAGTACCAGCAGGCCGACGGCAGTGTCCTGATCCCCAAGGTCCTCCAGGACCGCCTAGGAACAGACCGCCTGACCCCCCGCTAACCCGCGCCCGCGTCGCCGCGCCCCACACAGCCCGTCGATCTTGCAGTTTCGGCGCCCGAAATTAGGTGCTCTGCGACTTCTGTCGCGGCAGAAACTGCAAGATCGCGGGATGGAGGGCGGGAGCGGGCTGCATGCAGCAGCAGGGCTGTCAGGGCCACCAGAAGCAGCGCTGGGCCGAGGCTGTCCAGGGATTGCGCCAGGGCCTGCTGGACCTGCGATGCCACCTGGATCACCGGGTCGTGCAGGGCGTCGCGGCGGCCGGCGGCGAGCCGCACCTCGTACCAGCCGTACCAGGCGACGTAACCGCCGGCGAGCAGCAGCACCAGGCCACTGAGGCGGGGCACCAGGGCACCGGCGCCGCGTAACCGGGCCACCAGCCCGTCGCGCAGCAGGGCCACGCCGAGCGCGGCGACCGCGACCACCAGACCCATCCCGAGGGCGTACGCCCCGAACAGAGCCAGCCCCCGCCCGGTCGAGCCGGCCCGGAGGCTGGTCACCACGATGGCCAGGAACGGCGCGATGGCGCAGCCCAGCGACGCCAGCGCGTACGCCGCCCCGAACAGCGCCATCGACGGCCAGGACCGGGTCAGCCGGGGCGCTCGGGCGGACCAGCCGGGGGCGGGCAGTCGCCTGCCGGCGAGCAGCCAGCAGCCGGCCACCAGCAGCAGAGCGCCGAGGGTCACCGTCAGCCACGGCAGCCGGGGCCGCAGCCAGCCGGCCAGCGGCGCGAGGGCCAGGCCGAAGGCGCCGAAGACCAGCACGTACCCCAGGGTGAGCCCGGCCGCCGCGGTGAGCGCGCGGCCGACCGCGCCGCGGGTGTCCGACGCCCCGGCGACCAACAGCGAGAGGTACGCGGGCAGCAACGCGAAGCCGCACGGGTTGACCGCGCCGAGCATGCCGGCGGTCAGCGCGAGCAGCAGTGCGGCGGTCACGCCCCGGCCAGTGCGGCGACCCGGGCGGTGAGCGCCTCACCGTCCAGGAAGCCCTGGTGCACGACCGTGCCGTCCCGGTCGATGATCACGAAGATGCTCTGTTCGGTCACCCTGAACCGGCGCCAGATCGCACCTGCCTCGTCGTCGATCTGTGGCGTCCCGGCGAGGTCGAACTCGGTGACGAACTCCTTCATCGCCTTCTGCTCGCCCAGCCCGGCGACGCCGACGATCGGGACGGTGTCCCGGTACTTCGGGGCGATCTCGGCAACCGTCCACGCCTGGCTGGCGCAGGTGGCGCACCACGGCGCCCAGAACCACAGCACCACCGGCCTGCCGGCGAGCCGCGCGGCGTCGAACGCGGCGCCGCCGAGGGTGGTCCCGGTGAAGCGCAGCACGTCCGGGACCTGCGCCGGAGCGGCCGGCGGTCCGCCGGTGGGCGAGTCGGTCGGCGAGGGCGGTGTCGCGGTCGGCGCGGCAACGGTCGAGGCCGACCCGGCGGCGGTGGGTCCGCCCGGCGCGGTGCCGGTGCAGGCGGCGACGCCGAGCAGGGCCACCACGAGCGCCCCAGCGGTGGCGCCACGGCGTACCGGTCCGGCCGCTGTCCAGCGGCTCAGCTGCCCGGCCGCTGTCCACGTCCTGCTGATCCGCATCCGCTTCTCCGTCTCCGGTCCGGAAGGGACCCTTGCTGGACCTGAGGCTTACCTACTCGGCCTTGGCGAGTCGGAGGGCCAACTCGGGGCAGACCTTTACCGCCTTCAGCGCCCCCTCCCGCAGCCAGGTCGGCACGGGGGTGGCCGGGAAGGCCGGATATCCGTTCGCGTCGAGGCGGATGAAGTCCGGGACGACGTGCGCGCACAGGCCGTGCCCGTCACAGCGCGACCAGTCCAGGGTGAGCTTCTGCGGGTTCGCGTCGGGTGCGCCCGGCAGCCCCATCACGCCCTTGACCCGTCTGCCGCAGCCGTCGCCGGTGCTGTGCAGCCGCAGGTCCTCGGCGAAGACCTCGATCGCGGAGAGCGCGAACCGGGCGGTGCCGTCCGGGTGGCTGCACGCGCCCCGGCCCTTCACCTCGCCGGCGGCGGCCCGCACCACGTCCGCCGGTTGGCTGCCGGCGACGGCCAGGTCCACCGCGCGGGCCAGGTCCGGCAGGCCCATCTTGCACGGTCCGCACTGCCCGGCGGACTCACCGGCCAGGTAACGCACCACCTGGGCGGCCTCGCCGAGCGGGCAGGTGTCGACACCGAGCGGGACGATGATGCCCGCGCCGAGCGTGCCGCCGACCGCCGCCAGACCCTTGCGGGAGACCTCGGCCTTCTCCGCCGCCTCCGGGGTGATCCACTTGCCGTGGTAGCCGCCCATCAGGATGCCCTGGACGTCCGGCACCTCGCACAGGTCGAGGACGTCGCGCAGCGGCATGCCGGCGGTGCACTCCACCACGGCCGGTCGACCGGCCGCCCCGGTCACGGTGAGCAGCACGGTGCCCGGCTCGTCGTCGGTGCCGAGCGCCGCGTACTCGTACGGGCCCAGTCGGGCGCCGACAGCGAGCTGGGCGTACGTCTCGGCGTTGGACAGCAGGGTGGGCAGGCCGCTGACCCCGGAGTCGCTGGAGCGCTTCTTGGTGCCCGGCGGGATGTGCGGCAACCCGTTGATCCCGTTGACGAGTGCGCCGCCCTCGCCGGAGATGAACCGGTGCGGCACGGTGACGATCGTTGTCTGCACCGGCATCCGGCGCTCGTCGAGGGCGTCCATCAGCGAGTCCCGGCCGACCCCGTCGTCCGCCACGCCGATCACGATCTCGTCGGCGTCCAGGGCGTACGCGGCAAGCGCCGCGCCGTCCAGGATCAGGTGCGGGGCGCGGGTCAGCAGCACCTTGTCCTTCCAGCTGGCCGGCTCCCCCTCGGTGGCGTTGACCACCACCACGGCGGCGAGGTCCTGCCGCTCGCAGGACTCCAGCACCGCGCGGAGTTTGCGGGCGAACGGGAACCCTGCCCCGCCCTTGCCCTTGAGCTGCATGCCCTCGGCGAGCCGGAGCAGCTGCGCCGGCTCGATCGGGCCGATCGGTCCGTGCACCTCCTCGTGCGCGAGCAGGTCGAGTCGACCGTACTCGGCGAAGCCGGCGGTGAGCCGGGGCTCACCCACACAGGCGACCGGTGGCACGGCGGTGCGCATCACTTCGCCTCACCCCGCAGCCCGGCCCAGTACGCCCCGTCCACCGCGTCGGCGCTTGCCTTGCGACGCTTGGACCGGCCCTCGCCAGCGGCCCGCTTGGCGCGGCGGGACGCCAGGTCGACAAGGGTCGGGGTGTCGTCGACGGGCGGCACCTCGTCCGGCACGTACCGGGCCGGCGGACGCCAGTAGTCCGGCTCCTCGGGCAGGTCGTCCTCGACGCTGTGCCGACCGCTGCCGCTGCGCGGCGCCGCCGAGATCGGGCCGGCGGAGATCGGCTCGGCGGAGACGGGGCCGGCCGAGATCGGCTCGGCGTCCTGCCAGCGGCGCGGGCTGTCCCACGGTTCCTCGGCCTCGTCGAGCGTCCGCTGCGGCGGCACCGAGTAGCGGCTGCCGTCGTCCTCGGAGCGGGATCGGCGGTTGGTCCGCTCGGCGGCCGGTTCCTCGGCGCGTCGCCGCCGGGGCGGGGCCGTCTCATCGCCCCGGTCGCGGGTACGCGACGTGCGCCGCCGGGTCACCGGCTCGACCTCCTCCTCGTCGCGTCGACGGGTGTCGGTCTCGCCCACGCCGCGGCGGGTCGACCGGCGGGTCGTCGGCTCCTCCTCGGCGCGCCGGGCGCGCGAGGACCGTTCGGTGTCGCGGTAGGCCGCCGGCTCCTGCTCCCCTCGGCGTCGGCTGGGCCGGGTCGGCTCGACGAGCGAGCCGGGCTCGGGCACCACCGGGACGGTGAACCGTTCCGGGTCGCGGCGGGCGGGTGGGGCGGTCCAGGTGGCGGTGGTGGTGTCCGCCCAGGCGGGACGCTTGTCGGTGGCCTTCGGGCGCCGACCCAACCCGGCCAGCAGCGATCGGGCGGTCTTCGCCTCCTCGGCCCGGCCGACCATCACCGCGTTGCGCACCGCTGCCTGGTGCTGCTCGCGGCTGCGCCGACCGATGGTGACCGAGAACCGCACCAGCAGGGCCAGCACCACCAGCAGGACGCAGCCCAGGTAGCTGAACATCACCCAGGGCGCCGCGGCCCGACCGGCGTTGAGGCCGTGCGCGATGGCGAAGGGCCAGGCCAGGTACGCGGTCGAGTGCAGCGCGCGCCACAGCCACTTCGGACCGACGCCCGCGAAGCGGGCGCGGATGATGCCGGTCCAGATCACGCTGACCATCAGCAGCGCGGCGACGGTGCCGAGCCCGACGTAGAGGCCCCCGCCGCCGACGAACGGCACCAGCGCGTCGGTCGCCGCCGCCCGCCCCGTGCCGATCTTGGTGAGGACGTGGAAGCCCAGCCCGGCAACGCCGAGCACACCTGTGGCGCGGTGCGCCGACTGCATCAGCACCCGGTGCGAAATGCCCAGCACCAGCCGGTCGGTGGCGAGCAGGCCGAGCATCACCGTGAGGCTCAACGACACCAGGGCGACCACCCCGGCGAAGAACTCGGTGAAGAAGAAGCCGTACGCGTACGCCGTCTGACCGGCGCCGGTCAGCATTGTCGCCGCCCAGAGCGCGGCGAGCGCCGACGCGATGAGCGCGGTGGTCGCGCCCCGCGACCGGGTGCGTACCCCCCGGCTGCTCTCGCTGGTCCGGACGGTAGCCGCCTTCTGGTCCTGCTGTGCCCGGGCCATCTGCTCCTCGATCGTCTCGCGGCGGCGTACCACCGGCCGACCCCTGCTCCCCCATCCAGTACGGACGAGCGGGGTCGGCGGATCACCCGGTTGTGAAAATTTCTGGGCCGCGATCGAACCAGGTGACGCCAGCGTGCGTTGTGCCCCGCGCACGATCTGGATGGGACAGCGACAAACGTCCATGCGTTGACAGTGGTTGCAACACGCTTGTAATCTTTCGGCAAATTTCAGCCTGGGTTGCAAGATTGCGGCAACGTCAGGCTCTCCCCCGCAGCGCCACCACCCCCACCCCCGCTCCCGTCAGGAGTCCCGATGCACCGACGTCGACGCGGCTCAGCGATCCTCGCCCTCGGCCTGATCGCCAGCCTGCTCGCCCCCACTGCCGTGACGGCACCCCCGGCCGTCGCCGCCCCGTCCGGCGCCAAGAAGGTCATCGTCCAGCTCTTCGAGTGGAACTGGCCCTCGGTGGCCAGCGAGTGCCAGAGCACGCTCGGCCCGAAGGGCTACGGCTACGTCCAGGTGTCACCCCCGCAGGAGCACGTGCGGGGCAACCAGTGGTGGCTGGCGTACCAGCCGGTCAGCTACCGGATCGAGTCCCGCAAGGGCACCCGCGCCCAGTTCCAGTCGATGGTGAACACCTGCCACGCGGCCGGGGTCAAGGTGATCGTCGACGCGGTCGTCAACCACATGTCCGGTCAGGACAACGGCGGCACCGGCTGGGCCGGGTCGTCCTACTCGCACTACGACTACCCGGGCATCTACCAGACCCAGGACTTCCACCACTGCGGGCGCAACGGCGGCGACGACATCGCCAACTACAACGACAGGTACGAGGTGCAGAACTGCGAGCTGGTCAACCTCTCGGACCTGAAGACCGAGTCGGACTACGTCCGCACGAAGATCGCCTCGTACCTCAACGACCTGCTCTCCCTCGGCGTGGACGGCTTCCGGATGGACGCCAGCAAGCACATGCCCGCCGCCGACATCGCCGCGATCAAGGGCAAGCTGTCCCGCTCGGCGTACATCGTGCAGGAGGTCATCTACGGCGCGGGCGAGCCGGTGCAGCCGACCGAGTACACAGGCATCGGCGACGTGCACGAGTTCCGCTACGGCAAGGACCTGGCCCGGGTGTTCCGCTCCGAGCGGCTGGCGTACCTGCGCAACTTCGGCGAGGGCTGGGGTCACCTGCCCAGCGGCCCGGCCTCGGTGTTCGTGGACAACCACGACACCCAGCGCGACTCCGGCGGGGTCCTCACCTACAAGGATCGCGGGATCTACGCCCTGGCGAACGCCTTCATGCTGGCCTGGCCGTACGGGTCGCCGACGGTCATGTCCAGTTACACCTTCAGCAACCGGGACGCCGGCCCGCCGTCGGACGGCGCCAACAAGACCCTCAACACCACCTGCTACTCCGGCTGGGAGTGCGAGCACCGCTGGCCGGTGATCGCCAACATGGTCGGGTTCCGCAACGCCACCGAGGGCGCCGGCGTCGCCAACTGGTACGACAACGGCAACAACCACATCGCGTTCAGCCGTACCGGAAAGGGCTTCATCACCGTCAACGACGAGGACTCCGCGGTGAACGGCCGCTCCTACTACACGGGCCTGCCCGCCGGCAGGTACTGCGACGTCATCCACGGCACGTACGCGGGCGGCACGTGCAGCGGCCCGGTGATCACCGTGGACGGTAACGGCTGGTTCACCGCCAACGTACCGGCGCACGACGCCGTGGCCGTCCACATCGGCGCCCGGGTCTGACCCCGCGCAAGGAAGGGCCCCTTCTTATCGGTTTTTGTATAAGAAGGGGCCCTTCCTTGCATCCCTGCGTCCGATACAGTCGTTTCGTGTCGTTTGATCGGATTACTCCGTACCGCCGCCGCGCCGGCTGGATCGCCGCCGCCATCGCCGTACCGGCGCTGCTGGTCGCCGCGCTGCTGGTCGGCCAGGCCCTCACCCCACGCTCGACGGCCCCCGACGACAGCCGCGTGGTGGCCGCCGACCCGACGCCGAGCAGCGTCGAGCAGAGCCCTGAGGAGTCGGTCCCGCCGGCCGCGCCCGCCCCGGACGGGCTGCCGGTGGTCGACTACGACCCCGCGCCCAAGGGCTTCCCCGCCGACCCGGCCACCATGGACACCACGCCGCTGACCGAGGGCGTGCACCCGACCCGACGCGTCGCCGCGTACGACGCGCCCGGCGGACGTCCGCTGGCCTTCCTCGAACCGACGCTCGCCGGTGTCGAGCTGACCGTGCCGGTCGCCCAGAAGCGGGCCGGCTGGACGGCAGTCCTGCTGCCCTCGGCCAACCGGCGCCTGGCCTGGCTGCCACCGGGCGGGTTCGCCACTGTGGCACTGCGCGACCAGATCGTGGTGGAACGCAAGGTGCACCGGCTCACCTGGTACCGCGCCGGCAAGGCGGTGCGCTCCTGGAGGACGAGCCTCGGCCAGGAGGGGCAGGAGACCCCGCTCGGTCGCACCTTCATCCTGGGCCGCACCCCGCCGCCGGAGCAGGTCTACGGCGGCGTGGACATCTACGCCCTCGGCTCGGTGCCGGACGACCCCGAGGCGGTGCCGACCGGGCTGCGCGGCGCGCACATCGGCCTGCACACCTGGTACAACGACGACGAGTTGGGCGAGAACACCACGAACGGCTGCATCCGGGTGACCCGCAGCGGCCAGTGGGAACTGCTCGCCGAGGTGCGTCCCGGCAGCAGCCTGGTGGTGGTCGACCAACTGCCCACGCCGCCGCCGACCGCCTGAGCGGCGTCGGTCACTCGCCGAGCAGCCAGCCGTTGCGCTCGGCGACGCGGACGGCGTCCGCCCGGTTGCGGCCACCTGTCTTGCCGATCGCCGCCGAGAGGTGGTTGCGCACCGTCCCCTCGGACAGGTGCAGCGCCGCCGCCAGATCGGCGACCGTACCCCCGCCCCGCGCCGCGCGCAGCACCTCGGTCTCCCGCTCGGTGAGCGGGCTGGCGCCGGTGGCCAGGGTCTCGGCGGCAAGCGTCGGATCGACCACCCGCAGGCCGGCGTGCACCCGGCGGACCGCGTCGGCGAGCTGCCGGGCCGGGGTGTCCTTGACCACGAAGCCGTTCGCGCCGGCCTCCATGGCCCGGCGCAGGTAGCCGGGCCGCCCGAAGGTGGTCACCACGAGCACCCGGCAGGTCGGCAGCGCCGCCCGCAGCGCGGCAGTCGCGGCGATCCCGTCCAGGCCGGGCATCTCGACGTCCAGCAGCGTCACGTCGGGCGTGTGCCGTAGGGCCTCAGTCACCACCTCGTCGCCCCGACCGACCTCGGCCACCACCGTCAGGTCCGGCTCCAGCGACAACAGGGCGGCCAGCGCGCCGCGGACCAGCGCCTGGTCGTCGGCGAGCAGCAGCCGGATCGGCCCGCTCACCGGGCCTCCCCCGGCGCGTGCACCCGCAGCAGGAAGCCACCGGCCGGCCGTCGACCGACGGTCACCACCGCGTCCAGCCGCCGCGCCCGCTCGCGCAGGCCCACCAACCCGTGGCCGGTGACGTCGGGAGTGGACGGACCGCGTCCGTCGTCGCTCACCTCGACTCCGTTGCGGTCCACTAGGACCGTGCAGCACCGCGCCCCGCTGTGCCGGACCACGTTCGTCACCCCTTCCCGCACCGCCCAGCCGAACAACCGGTCCCACTCCGCCGGCAGCGACGGCACGTCGGCCGGCAGGTCCGCCGCGATGCCCGCCGCGGCCAGCGCGGAACGGGCGCCGGTCAGCTCCGCGGCCAGGGTCACCTCGCGGTACGCCCCGACGGTCTGCCGCACGTCGGCCAACGCGGCCCGGGCCAGCCTCTCCACCTCGGCGATCTCGGCGGCGGCACGGTCGGTGTCCACCTCGATCAGTCGCCCGGCCAGCTCGGCCTTGATCGCCACCACGGTCAACGAATGCCCGAGGATGTCGTGCAGGTCGCGGGCGGCGCGGGCCCGCTCCTCGGCGACCGCGAGCCGGCCGATCTCCCGCTGGGCGGCCTGGAGTTCGCTGTTGCGCTGGGCCAGCCGGGACACCCCGAACATGGCGAACGAGGCGAGCAGCACCGCCCAGACGATGCCGGTCTCGGTCCCCCATCCCGGCACCAGCCAGGAGGCAAGCGCGGGGGTGACCGCGCAGACCACCACGGCCGCCAGCGCCTCCCACGCCGGCAGCAGGAACACCGCCGCGGCGGCCACGTAGACCAGTGTGGCCAGCCAGTCCCCACCGGTGCCCGGCATGCTGGCCAGACCCACCGCGAGCAGCAGCACCAGCCCGGCCCGCGCCCGGCCCACCGGGATCGGCAGCAGTGACTGGCGCAGCCTCCGGGCCCACTGGAACAGCAGCACGTAGCCGACGCCGAAGGCGACCAGGGCGGACACGCCGAGGATCCGCCTCCACGGCTCCGGCTGGCGCAGCGCGGTGGAGAGCGGCACGTTGAGGAAGAACAGCCACACGGCGGCGAGCAGCCAGCCGGTGAACCGCCAGTGGCGGCTCACCGGCTGGGACTGCCCGGTCGCGAGGTCCATCGGGTCCACGCTAACGGTCGCCGGCCGTCAGACCCGCGCGGTGTCGCGGCGGAACAGCCGGGCCGCGCCGATGCCGAAGGCCAGCGCCCAGAAGACCATGTTCGCCACCCCTGCCATGCTCACCCCGTCACCGGTCAGCGGGGCGCGGGCCAGCTCACCCACGCCGTACACCGGGGTGAACGTCGCGACCTGCTGGAGCACGTGCGGCAGGACCTCGACCGGGACGAAGAGCCCGCCGAACATGGCGAGCACGGCCAGGATCGGCCCGAGGAACTGCATGACGTTCTCGGCCGGCACCAGGTAACCGATGAACAGCCCGAACGCGGCGAAGACCAGCGAACCGAGCCAGGCCGCCAGACCGGACAGCAGCCAGACGTACGCCGGGATGCGGACCCCGGCCACCGCGCCCACCGCGAACTCCACGACGACCGCGAGCAGGCCGAGGGTCATCGCGGTGACCAGCTTCGTGGCCACGTACGCGCTCGGGCGCAGCGGGGTGAGCCGCAACTGCCGGCTCCAGCCCAGGGCGCGTTCGGTGGCCACCGCGCCCCCCGCGCTCGTCGTCGCCACCATGGCCGCGTACACGGCCAGGCTGATCATGACGTACGCGGTCACCGGGCGGCCGTTGTCGAGGTTCTGCCCACCCTGCGGCGGGCCGAAGATGAGGAAGAAGACGCCCGGCATGATCAGCGTGAAGGCGAGGGTACGGCGGTTGCGTAGCACGCGGCGCAGCTCGATGCCGAGCACGGCCGGGGCGAAGCCGCCCAGGGTGGCCAGCCGCCGGTCCGGCTCGACGGTACGGGTGGGGGTGGCCGGCACTGTCGTCATCTCAGGCTCCGGTCTGCTGGGCGGTGGTCAGGGCGAGGAAGGCGTCCTCGAGGTTGCGGGAGGTGATCTCCACGTCCCGGGCGTGGGTGCGGGTGAGCAGGTGCCTGGCGATCGCGTCCGAGTCGCCGGTGCGCACCAGCACGCTGTCGCCGCGTACCTCCACGGCGTCCACGCCCGGCAGCGCCGCGAGCGCGGCCTGGTCGGCGCCGGGAAGCGTGGCGCGCACCGTACGGCCGGCGGCCAGGTTCTTGATCTCGGCCGTGGTGCCGTCGGCCACCACGCGTCCCTGCCGGACCAGCACGATCCGGTCGGCGTACGCGTCCGCCTCGTCCAGGTAGTGGGTGGCGAAGATGACCGTCCGTCCGGCCCGCGCGTCCCGGCGCAGGGCCTGCCAGAAGTCCCGCCGGCCCTCGACGTCCATGCCGGTGGTCGGCTCGTCGAGCACCATGAGGTCCGGGTCCGGCAGCAGGGCCAGCGCGAACCGCAGCCGCTGCTGCTGACCGCCCGAGCAGCGCCCGACCACCCGCCCGGCGATGTCGGCGATGCCGGCCCGCTCCAGCACCTCCGCCGCCGGACGGGTGTGCCTGTAGAAGTGGGAGGTCATCTCGACCGTCTCGCCCATGGTCAGGTCCTTGAGCAGCCCGCCGGTCTGGAGTACGGCGGCGACCCGGCCCCGGGCCACCGCCTCGTCAGGCGTACCGCCGAGGACGCGGACGGTGCCCGCGCCCGGGCGGGCCAGCCCGAGCAGCATGTCGATGGTGGTGGTCTTGCCCGCGCCGTTCGGGCCGAGGAACGCCACCACCTCGCCGGGTTGCACCCGCAGGCTCAGCCCGTCGACAGCGGTGACCGTACCGAAGGTCTTGGTGAGGCCGTCCAGCTCGACGGCCGGATGCGTACTGGTCATGCCACTGATGCTCCGGCGGCGCGTACCCCCGTGCCCGGAGCGGCCGTCACGTCCCGACCGTGACATCTGTCAGGGGCGGTTCCCGGGGTTTCCCGGCCCCGCAGTGGGTAACCGCCGGGCCGGACACGCGACACCGGGGGGACGCGATGGGTGCCACGCCGCAGGGCCGGGTCGACACGGTCGTGCTGATCCACGGACTCTGGATGACACCGCGCAGCTGGGAGGGGTGGATCGAGCGGTTCACGGCGCGCGGCATGCACGTGATCGCCCCCGCCTGGCCGGGCATGGACCGCTCCGTGGAGCAGTTGCGCGACGATCCCACCCCGATCGCCGAGCAGAGCATCGCCACGATCGTCGCGCACTACGACCGGACCATCCGGGCGCTGCCCCGCCCGCCGATCATCATGGGGCACTCGTTCGGCGGCCTGATCACCCAGGTCCTCGTCGACCGGGGCCTCGGCGCGGCGGCGGTAGGCGTGCACCCCGCGCAGGTGAAGGGCGTGCTCAAGGTGCCGCTGAGCCAACTGCGCTCCGGCTTCCCGATCCTGCGCAGCCCCGCCAACCGCAACAAGGCCGTCCCCTTCACCCCTGACGACTTCGCCTACACCTTCGGCAACACGATGAGCCGGGAGGACTCGGACCGCGCCTGGGAGCGCTACGCCGTCCCCGGTGCCGGGCGGGTCTACTTCGAGGGCGCCTTCGCCAACCTCGACCCGCGCTCCCCCGCACGGGTCGACGTCGGGCGCAACGACCGGGCCCCGCTGCTGCTGATGGCCGGCGGACTCGACAACGTGGTGCCGGCGTCGGTGGTCCGCTCCAACGCGGGGCTCTACCAGAAGTCGCGGGCCCTCACCGCGTACGAGGAATTCCCGGGGCGGTCGCACTTCACAGTCGGGCAGGACGGCTGGGAGCAGATCGCCGACTACGCGCTGGACTGGGCGCTTCGCGCGGCGGCGCTGCCCCGGGAGGCGACCATCGCCAGCGAGAGCCCTCGCAGGTACGGGGCCTGATTCGCGGCATGCCCGCGACCTTCGGGGGTATCTCGGTGGGATGAGGGCGAGTTTCCGGATCGGTCGGGTCGCGGGGGTGCCGGTCGGCGTCAACTGGAGCGTGCTTGTCATCTTCGCGCTGATCGCGTGGGGCCTTGCCGCCAACCAGTTCCCCCGCTCGTACCCCGATCGCTCGCCTGTGGCGTACGCCCTCGCGGGCCTGGCCGCGGCGGTGGTCTTCTTCGTCGGCCTGCTGGCCCACGAGGTGTCGCACGCGGTGGTGGCGAAGCGCAACGGGCTGGAGGTCGACGGCATCACGCTCTGGTTGTTCGGTGGGGTGGCCGAGCTGCGGGGCGAGCCGCGCGACCCGGGCGCGGAGCTGCGGATCTCCGGGGTGGGACCGCTGGTCAGCCTGCTGCTCGGGGCGTTCTTCGGTGCCATCGCGTTGCTGCTGGCGCTGGCCGGGCAGGGCGGGCTGCTCTTCGGGGCGGTGGCGTGGCTGGCCGGCATCAACGTGCTGCTCGCGGTCTTCAACGTGCTGCCGGCGGCGCCGCTGGACGGCGGGCGGCTGCTGCGCGCCGCCGTGTGGAAGGCCACCGGCGACCGGACCAGGGCCTCAGTCGTCGCGGCCCGGGCCGGCTGGGTGCTTGGCGTGCTGCTGATCGGTCTGGGGCTGTGGCAGTTCCTGTCCGGGGTCGGGTTCGGTGGCCTCTGGCTGGCGCTGATCGGCTGGTTCCTGATCGGGGCGGCCGGCATGGAGGAGCGGCAGGCCCGCACCGGCAGCGCACTGCGCGGGATCCGGGTCGGTGAGGTGATGACCCCGCAGCCGCAGACCGCCTCGGCGGACATGACCATTGCCGACTTCGTCGACCACTACCTGTTCGCGTACCGGCATTCGGCGTTGCCGTTGACCGAGGAGGGCCGGCCTACCGGTCTGGTCACCCTGGACCGGGTGCGGGGCGTACCTGCCGACCGCCGGGCGTCGACCACGCTTGCCGAGGTGGCCTGTCGGGCCGACCAACTGGTCCTCGCCCAGCCCGGTGAACAGCTCAACGACCTGCTGCCCCGGCTCAGTGAGTGCGCCGACGGCCGCGCCCTGGTGGTGGACGACGACGGCCGCCTGGCCGGCATCGTCTCCCCCAGCGACATCAGCCGCGCCGTCCAGCGGGGCACCCTGCGCACCCCGGCCGGTCAGCGGGGTACGTAGCGGTCCAGCAGGTCGGTCCGGAACTTTCCGGTCGGGTCCATCCGCGTCAGCAGGGCGGTGAAGTCGTCGTACCTCGGGTAGCGGGCGGCCAGCTCCGCCGGGTCGGTGACGAAGACCTTGCCCCAGTGCGGGCGGGGCGCGAACGGCGCCAACCGCTCCTCCACGGCGGCCAGGACCGGGAGCACCCGGGTGGCGTCGTCGATCCAGGTGAAGTGCACGACGAAGCTGTCCCGCCTGTGGTTCGGGCTGAGCCACAACTCGTCCGCCGCGACCGTCCGCAACTCGCACACCTGGAGCACCGGGGCGATCAGGTGCGCCACCTCGTCCAGCGCGGCCATCGCCTCGGTGGCCGCCGAGCGGGGCAGGTGGTACTCGGACTGGAGTTCGTCGCCGCTGCTGGGTGTGAAGCCGAGCTTGAAGTGCGGCAGCCGCTCGTGCCAGGGGCCGGGCTCACCGAGCTGCGGTGTGCAGTTCTCCGCCGGCATGCCGAGCACCGGGTGCCGGGGCTCGGCGGCGGCGGTGGTGCCGAGCCAGTCCGCCTCCGGTGGCGTCTGGTCCACCGCCTGTTTGCGCCACACCTCGCGCAGCCCTGGCGTACGCCAGTCGGTGAAGACGCTCACGCTGTACGCCGAGCTGAGCGCCTCGTCCAGCGCTTCCCTGGCCAGGTCGAGGCGTACGTACTGGCGCAGTTCGAAGGCCGGCACCAGGTCCAGGGTGACCCGGGTGACCAGGCCGAGCGCGCCGAGCCCGACCACCATGCCGTTGAACGTGTCCCCGTCGGTGTCGCGGTCCATGTGCAGCAGGTCGCCGTCGGCGGTGACCAGTTCCAGGGCGGCGACGGAGGTGGCCAGGTTGCCGTTTGTCCGCCCGGAGCCGTGGGTGGCGGTGGCCACCGCGCCGGCCACCGAGATGTGCGGCAGCGAGGCGAGGTTCGCCAGCGCGTACCCCTGGGTGTGCAGGCGTCGGGCGACGTCGCCGTAGCGCAGCGCGGCGGCGACGGTGACCCGCCGGCGCTCCGGGTCGACGGCGATCTCCGGCGGCAGACCGGCGAGGGTGACCAGGTCGCCGTCGGTGTCGCCGAGGCGGTTGAAGGAGTGCCCGGTGCCGACCGCCCGGATCCTGTCGCTGGCGGCGACGAGCCGGCGCAGGTCGTCGGTGGACGTGGGCCTGTGGAACGCCCCGGCGCTGTAGCGCACGTTTCCGGCCCAGTTGCGGCGCGGCACGTCGGCCGCCGTGGCGTCCTGTCCCTGCACGGTCATGTGGCGGTCTCCCGGTCGGTGGACTGGTGGTCGGCCAGCGCGGCGGCGAGGGCGTCCAGGGCGGCGTCGGTCGGATAGGTGCCGTACCCCCGCTGGGCGATCGGCAGGCCGGCGGCGCGGACGCGTTCGATCTCGGTGCGGGCCGCCCGGCAGGCCGACGCGTCGGCGGACACCAGGGCGTCCTGGCCGCGCCGGATCAACCGGTCCACCTGGTCCATCCGGTATCCCCGAAGGCCGGTGGGGAGTTCCGGGTCGGCGAACGCGGCGCGGCGCAACGCCTGCAGGTCCACGAAACGGTCGCCGGCGTGGCGGACGAGCGCGGCGGAGACCTGTTCGGGCTGTTCGCGGACCTGGTCGAGGACGAGCAGTTCGATGGCGGGCCGGCCGTCGAGCGGGTGCCGGGCGGTCGCCGGCCCGACCGTCACGCCCGGCGCGGGCACCAGCAGCAGGCGCGGCGGCTCCGGCCGGCCGTCACGCCGGGGCGGCTCGTCGAGGACAAGCGCGTCGACCTCGGCCCACGGCAGCGACAGTCGCAGGCCCGGCCGTCGGATGGTGAGCCCGTCCGCGCCGATTCCGAACCGGAACGGCCGCAGCGCGCTGACCAGCGCGACGCCGCCGAGTGCGATGGCACCGATCGCGACGATCGTCCGGAGCAGTGCCCCGTCGCGGGGCAGGGCCAGCAGGACCACCCCACCGAGTACGCAGACCAGGGCGAGCACGCGGGCGCCCCGACTCCGGCGCAGTTCCACGCTCGGACCCCCGTTCATGACCGTGGCGTCGGTCCCAGCATCCTCCGACAGACCGGGCGCCACGGACACCGGACGATCGGGCACGGTTGTTCTCGCCATCGTCGGGGAACCCTACGCCCATGAGCAGCTACCGTGATCCAGCCCCACGGGGCGACGTCTTCCCCTCCGAGGAGGAGCTGGACCCGACCGGCAGCGAGGTCGAGCAGGCCAGCGCCCCGCCTGTCGACGGCATGCCGGGTCATCCGGCGCCCACGCCCGGCCCGCGACCCACACCTGCGCCCGCGCCGGCCCCGACGCCTGTGCCGTCGCCCGGGCCGCCGCCGCGCGCTCCCGGGTCGCAGTCCATCGTGACCCGTCACCTGGACGGGTCGGTGGAGGTGGTCACCGACCTCGACGGCGACGGTGTCGCCGACATCGTCCAGATCGACGTGGACGGCGACGGCGTTCCGGACATCACCTACGTGGACAGTGACCACGACGGCCGGTTGGACACCGTGCTGCGCGACCCGTGGGCGGTCGGCGCCCACCGGGCCGTCTGACCTGCCGCTCGGCTCAGAGTTTCGCCATCACCTCGCTGGCCACCAGTTCGAGGTGCGCCAGGTCGGAGAGGTCCAGCACCTGGAAGTAGATGCGCTGGCTGCCGGCCTCCGCGTACCGGCCGATGGTGTCGATGACCTCGGCGGGCGTACCGGCGACGCCGTTGGCGCGCAACTCCTCCGGCTCGCGGCCGATGGCGGCGGCCCGGCGGGCCACCTCGGCGTCGTCCCGCCCGCAGCAGAGCACAAGCGCGTTGGACCAGATCATCTGGGCCGGGTCACGCCCGATCTCGGCGCACGCCGCGCGGACCCTGTCGAACTGGGCAACCGTGTCCGGCACGGACGCGAACGGCAGGTTGAACTCGTCGGCGTAGCGGGCGGCCAGCCGGGGGGTGCGCTTCGGCCCCATCCCGCCCAGCAGGATCGGCGGGCGGGGCTGCTGGACTGGCTTGGGCAGGGCTGGTGAGTCGACGATCGGGTAGTACGTGCCGTCGTACCGGAACCGCTCCCCCGCAGGGGTCTCCCAGAGCCCGGTGATGACGGCGAGCTGCTCCTCCAGGCGGTCGAACCGCTCCCCGAGTGCCGGGAACGGGATGCCGTACGCGGTGTGCTCCTCGGCGTACCAGCCGGTGCCGATGCCCAGCTCCACCCGGCCGCCGCTCATCTGGTCGACCTGCGCCACGGTGATCGCCAGCGGGCCGGGCAGCCGGAAGGTGGCAGCCGTCATCAGCGTGCCCAGCCGGATCCGGCTGGTGTCCCGGGCCAGCCCGGCCAGGGTGGTCCAGGCGTCGGTCGGGCCGGGGTCGCCGCTGACGTCGCCCATCTTCAGGTAGTGGTCGGATCGGAAGAACGCCCCGTAGCCGGCGTCCTCCGCGCAGCGGGCCACGGCGAGCAACTGGTCGTAGGTCGCGCCCTGCTGGGGCTCGGTGAAGATCCGCAGTTCCATGATCCCGAGCATAGGGAGCGGACCGGGTGTGCCGCTCGCGGACGGAGAGGCAGCAGTCATATGCCTTGACAGTCATATGGCTTGAGACGCATGTTAGGTGGGTGTCCAGTGACGCCTTCACCGTCCTCGCCGAACCGACCCGGCGCCGGATCCTCGACCAGCTCCGCGACGCCGAGCGCAGCGTCGGCGAGCTGGTCGACGGGCTCGGAGTCAGCCAGCCGGCCGTCTCCAAGCACCTACGGGTGCTCCGCGAGGCAGGATTCGTCACCTGCCGCACGGCAGCCAGGCAACGGATCTACCGCCTCGATGTGGGCCCGCTGCGGGCCGTCGACGACTGGCTCCACCCGTACCGCCGACTCTGGGCCCGGCACCTGGACGCCCTCGCACGGCACCTCGACAGTCAGGAGCAGTGACATGGGCCGCGACGCGTTCCGCCCGAGCCCACCCGCGGGTTGGCACCTCTGCCTCGACGTGGCCGACCGGCTGCTCGACGGCGACCCGGTCGGCCCGATCCGTGGCGCCGAAGCCAAGGACTTCGGCTGGCCCGGGCTGCGCGACACGTACGCCGAACGACTCGGCGAGGCCTGACCGGGCGGCCCCGGGCGAACCGGAGCCGCCGGGACCACTCAGACGTACGGCCGGGTGGCGTACGCGGTGCGCAGCGCGGCCAACCCGGCCGCCTTCGGTGACAGGGTGCCCCACCCGGAGTTGAAGTAGTTGGTCCGGACGATCCGCGGCCCACGCTCGGCGTTGAGCTGAGCGATGGCCGCCGGGACGGTGGCGATCCAGGCCGGCTGGTCGGGGATCTCGGCGGACCGCACCCCCCACTCGGCGATGATCGCTGGTCGGGACAGCGCCACCGGTCCGAGGTCCGCCACCGCCCAGTCCTTGGTGCGGCGGAACCGGGACAACGCGGTCTGCCCGGCGGCCGTGGCGTAGGCGTTCCACTGCAGGAAGTCCAACCGGGACATCAGCGACTCCGGGTGGGTGCGCTGGAAGCAGGCCCTGTCGAAGCCGGCGACCCCGACCGAGAAGGTGGTTCTGGGCGGCAGCGTCCGTGCCTTGAACCAGGTGAGGATGTAGTTCATCGCCTGCACTGCCCGTGCGTCCGACTCGGCCCAGGTGTACGCCTTGCCGTCCTCGGTGGTGCCGAACTCGTGATCGGTGTCCAACTCCGAGGCGAGCTGGATGTTCACCCCGAAGCCGAGGAACCGGTACTGCGCCAGGGCCCGGTGCAGCAACCCGTCACACTGGCCTTTGAGCACCTGGCCGTACCCGTACGCCCTGGGCCAGGTGGTGCCGGGGCGCTGCTGGATGGTCAT
Organism: Micromonospora sp. NPDC000663; assembly: GCF_042898105.1. NCBI lineage: Bacteria > Bacillati > Actinomycetota > Actinomycetes > Micromonosporales > Micromonosporaceae > Micromonospora > Micromonospora sp. NPDC000663. Next base: position 85,143 of record NZ_JBIAYR010000005.1, on the reverse strand, counting down.
CGACGGCGCCGGCACGGTGTAGTCGGTGACGTCCACCCGGAAGCTCTGCGGCCCGGCGTTCGGGGCACCGTAGTGCTTCAACTCCAGCACCATGTTCATCTGCACCCCGGCCTTTCCGAGGTCGATCAGCCATGGCCGGTTGTATCCGGGGAAGACGTACCCGTCGGCGAAACTGCGGTACTGGGTGAGCGAACGGAAGTTACCGCCTGCCATGTCGGCGGTCGGGTCGGCGCCCCCGGAGAGGTAGTAGCCGCCGAGCACCGGCTGGCTCAGGGCGTACTCGGCGGCGGCGTTCGCTGTGTGTCCGGCGGAGTCACGGACCTGGACGGTGACGCGAGGCATCACGCCACCGCCCGGTACTCGGCCACCGAACCGCTGTCGGAGACCCGGGTCCAGGTACGTCCCGAGTCGTCGGTGACCGTCACGGTCAGCGGGTCGATGACGGCGGCGACCTTGATCGGCGCGCTGCTGTTGCCCTGCGCGTCGGTCACCACGATGGTGACCGTCAACGGTTTGGTGTCGGCGTCGGAGTAGGTGACGGTCAGCAGCATCTGGTCCCCCGGTGCGTACACGGATGCGTTCAGGGCTGCGGTCACTGTGGGATTGGCCATGTCGGACCCTCTCTGCTTGGGTCTGCCGTGGGTCGGGCGTACGCATGAGCGACGCCGAGCCCACGCGGAGTCCACGGTGGCGAAAGGCCGGCAGGCGCGGATGCGAGGGCATGACCGCGTAGGCGGTGGAGCCTTACTGCCGGAGTGATGACGTCCTTGTCCGGGCGGGCGGATGGCATCGCTGCGGGCGCCCGCAGCGGCGGGGATGGGCTGGGCCGGGTGGACGATGCTGTCCGCGCCGTGCCCGAGGAATGGGATGTGGCCCGACACCCGTCCGCCTCTTCCCCTGGCCTCAACAGTGCTCTACCAGGGGCTTTACCGTCTTGTCCTGTTTGCGACAGTGGTGCCGACTTGCCGATTAAGGGCGTGGCTCTGGCGCGGCGCGACGGCCCGCCGGCGGACACATTCGTAGACTTGGACGGCAACTCGGCAGGATTGTGGCGCTTTCCGCCGCGGATACCATGCGGTCGTCTCCGTCAGGCGCGACCGGAAAAGGTGCCGAGTGCTCAGGACGGCGAGAAGAGCCACCACGACGATCGTGGGCGAAGTGCTGGCCGTCCACGTGCCGCCCACCGGCGAATGGGACGCGGACACGCCGTTGGCGCTGCTACCCGCCGAGAAGCGGCACACCGCTTCCTGGCCGTTGGCGTTCAGCCTGACCTGCCTCGCCGAATGCATGACCGACGAGACGTGGCCGCAGCGCGCCGCCGTGTCGGCGCTCGTCGACCAAAGACCGCCCGCCCACCGGCGGCGCGGACCGCACGGCGCTCACGCCTGGTCGAGGTGGTCGGCGGGCGCCGTCTGGAGCAGCCACGCCAACGGCATGCGCGCCCGCTCCTCGTAACTGCCGTTCCCGCCCAGTCGGTGCAGGGTCACCGTCTGCGCGCCATCCCGGTCCGCCACCCAGTACTGCGGAATACCCGCCGAGGCATACTCGCGGACCTTGCTCACCGAATCCATCGCCTCGGAGCCCGGGGAGACGATCTCCACAACAAGCACGACGTCGGCCACCGTGGCCCAGACGCTGCGGGTCGGCGGCTTTCGCCAGACGGTGAGGTCCGGAATACGGCCACCGTCACCGTCCGGCCCGGGGATGCGCACACCTGCCGCCTGGAGCACGTGATCCGCAGGCCAGCCGGCCATGATCAGCCACGCGAAGAGGCGGCTGGCGATCATCGCGTGTTCCGAGTCTGGCGGCGGCATGACCGACAGGACCCCCTCGGGGCTGGTCTCGTAGCGGTGGCCGTTCGGATCGGCAGCGTTCATCGCCGCCACGTCGTCGAGCGTCACGACGGCGGGCATGTGCATGCCAACGGCCTCGGCGCTCATGAGCCTCATCCTAGGCGAATTCCGGTGGTGACCCGGTGGCACGGCGCGGCCGCTACGGCTGCGGACGCCCGGCGGCTGGAGCCCTTCCGCCTGGCGTCACGCTCGAACACGAAGATCCGGTCGACACGGTTCATGTTCCGTGGCCACTGTCAATGTAATGTTGACACGTGATGGCGGAGCTGGCCCAGCTGGCCGACGTTCAGGCCACCCGCGTGGATCTGGACGAGCGGGAGCTGGACCTCATCGGCCGGGCCCGGCACGGTGGTGCCACGTGGGCGCAGGTCGCGACGGCGTTGGGTCTGGGCAGTCGGCAGGCCGCCGAGCAGCGCCGCCAACGCCTGATGGCCGCGCGCAGATCGCGACGGCAGCGCCTCGACCTCGGTCTCCCGTCGCAGATCGTGGCGCTGCGCACGGCCGTGGCCGACCTCGATCGGTGGCTCGCCACGGACCGTCGGTGGGACGGCCGGTTCCGTCGGGCGGCGCTCGTCCGCCGCACGGTGGACGCCTGCCTGGATGCCGCCCCGGGTTCGCTGTACGCGTTGGCGCTGCACCTCGTCGCCGACCTGTCCGGGGCGCACGAGTGGCTGCCGCCACCGGTGCGGGCCGTCGAGGCGAAGCTCTCCGCCGCGCTGTCAACCACTCGTTGACAGCGCCGTAGCGGTATTGCCGCCGCAAGACTCAAGAACCAGGGTGTGAGTCATCCCGACTCAACCTGGAGGGCTCGTGCGCCGTAACGCCTGGTTGTTCGTGGCCATCTCACTCCTGTCCGGCTTCGGGAGCAGCGCCATGTCGCTTGTCGCCGGCATCTGGATCCTGGACCTGACCGGTTCGACGAGCCTGGCCGCGCTCGCCGGCCTCTGCGTGTACGCCCCGGTACTCGCCGGTCCGTGGCTGGGGGCCGTGGTGGACCGGGTGCCCAGGCGACCACTTGTCATAGGCGTCAACCTCGCGCTGGCGGCCATCCTGCCGGCGCTCTTCGCGGTTCGCGGACCGGGGCAGACCTGGCTGATCTTCGCCGTGTCGTGCGCCTACGGCGTCAGCTACGTCCTCATCGACGCCGGCGAGACCGCGCTGCTGCCGTCCGCGCTGTCACCGTCGGAACTCGGCGACGTCAACGGCTGGCGTTCCAGCGCGCAGGAGGGCATGAAGCTGATCGCTCCGCTTGCCGGCGCGGGTCTCTACGCGTGGCGCGGCGGTCACGCAGTCGTCGTGCTCAGCGCCGCGACGCCGATCCTGGTTGCCCTCCTGTACGCGGCGGTCCGCCTGCGCCGGACGCCGCCCGACCGGCCGAACCGCTCGGACCGGGGCCTCCGGGCCGGGATCTCCGTCCTGGCCCGGCAGCGGGCGACCCGGGTACCTGTGGCGCTCGCCGCCGTGTCGATCGCCATGTCCGGCTTCTCGACCGCGGCGATCTACGCGATAGTCGTCTCGGAGCTGCGCCTGCCGACGACATTCCTCGGGGTGCTTGCCAGTGCGCAGGGCGCGGGTTCCATCGCCGGTGGCCTTGTCGTCGGGCGGCTCATCAGGCGCTGGGGGCCGGTCGGCGTCGGCGGGGCCGGTACGGCGCTGTTCGCCCTCGGTTGCCTGGCGCGCTGCCTGCCGTGGTGGCAGGTCACTGTCGGCGGGGCGGTCCTCGCCGGCGTCGGCCTGCCCTGGACCCTGGTCGCCGCGGTGACCGCCGTGCAGACACACACGCCGACACCACTGCTGGGGCGGGTCGCCGCGACGGCCAACACCGCGATGTTCGGGCCGCTTGTCGTAGCGATTCCACTCGGCTCGGCGGCCGTCCACCTCGGCGCCCGCCCGACGCTCATCGCCGCCGTCGTGATCTGCCTGACGGCCGTGGTCGCCACGCTCTACCGTCCACCGACACCGCACGACGCCCGCCCGGTGGCCGCACGAGATCCCGCAATCCGCTGACCGGGCCCCCGGCCTGCGGGTGAGCGACACACGCTCGGGCCACCCCTCAGAGGAGTCTGGCCAGGGCCTGCGCGGCGGGGGTTTCCGCTGCCGCCTGGTACGCGATGATCACCTGTCCCTCGGCGCTGGCGATGGCGAGCGTTTCCCGTCGCAGCGTGAGCGGCCCGACGATTTCGTGGTTGAAGCGCTTGACCTCGTCCCGCGTCGGCCGTACGTCGTACCCCGCCCAGACCTCGCGAAAGAGGCTGTCGGTCGACAGCGAGGTGATGAGTTCGGCAGTCGCGGGATCACGCGGGTCGGCTTCGGCGCGGAGTGCGCCGGCGCTCTGTGCGGCGATCTCCTTCCAGTCGGGAAACAGCGTCCGTGCCTCGGGATCGAGGAAGATGCCGCGGATCAGGTTCCGACCGGGCGTGTACAGCGGGGACAGCGCCATGGCGAGCTTGTTGGCCGCCAGCACGTCGAAGCGGCGGTCGCGGACGTACGCGGGTGTCTGACTCCACGAGTCGATGAGCTGCCGCACCGCGTCGGAGACCGCCGGGTGCTCGACCCCGGGCGTCGGGGCTGCGGCGAGCGCGGCCAGATGTGCCCTCTCGTCACGATCCAGCCGTAACGCGTTCGCCAGGGCATTGAGCACCTGCGGTGAGGGGTTACGGTCCTTGCCCTGCTCCAGGCGGGTCAGATAGTGCTGGCTCACACCCGCCAGGCGGGCCAGTTCGTCACGGCGCAGTCCCGGTACGCGGCGACGCCCGAACGAGGGCACCCCCGGCTCGTCCGGCCGGACCCGCCCGCGGCGTGCCTTGAGGAAGTCGCCGAGCGCGTTCTCGCCCTTCATTCCCGTCAGCCTAACCCCGTCAGGGTGCTGGTAGCCCTGCCTCCGCCGACGCATGGTCGAGTCATGAAGACATGGTTCATCACCGGCGCATCCCGCGGCTTCGGCCGCATCTGGGCCGAGGCCGCGCTCGCCCGCGGAGACACGGTCGCCGCGACCGCACGCGACGGGAAAGCGCTACAGGATCTGACCGAGGCGTACGGAGACCGCGTTCTGCCGCTGACTCTCGATGTGACCGACCGCCCGGCCGTGTTCGACGCGGTGACCCGGGCAGCGGAGACGTTCGGCCGCCTGGACGTCGTCGTCAACAACGCAGGCTTCGGACTGTTCGGCATGGTCGAGGAGACGACCGAGGAGCAGGCCCGCGCGCAGTTGGAGACGAACCTCTTCGGCGCCCTCTGGGTGACCCAGGCCGTCCTGCCGGTGCTGCGCGCGCAGGGCGCCGGTCACATCCTCCAGGTTTCCAGCATCGGAGGGGTCGGCGCCTTCCCCACCCTCGGGCTGTACAACGCGTCGAAGTGGGCACTGGAGGGTCTCAGCGAGGCGCTGTCCGCCGAGCTCGCCCCACTCGGCCCGAAGGTGACGATCGTGGAGCCAGGACCGTACGGCACCGACTGGTCCGGCGACTCGGCGGTGCACACCGAGCCGATCGCGGCCTACGAGCCCGTACGGCAGGCACGCCGGGCCGGGGCGACCGCCCGCACACCCGACGATCCCGCGCTGACCGCCGGAGTCATCCTGCAACTTGTCGACACCGAGGAGCCGCCGCTGCGCCTGTTCCTCGGGCCGTACCCGTACCGTCTCGCTGAGACGTTGTACCGGGACCGGCTCGCCACCTGGAACGACTGGCGCTGGCTGGCGGAGCAGGCAGCGCCGGGCCACGGGAACAACAAGGGCTGAGTACCTGCCGGTCCCGTGTTTCTCCGGCCGGGTGCCGAGACCGGCAGGTCCCGGCACCCGGTCGGAGCTACCGCCCGTTCACCCCGTCGTGGCTGGCCTGACCGGCGGACGGAGGCTCCCAGAACGGGTCGTCGCCGTCTACGGTCATCCGGGCGCGTGCCGCCAGGGTCTGCCGGCGTGCCCTGCCCCGCGCCACGGCCCCGGCCAGCGCGCGGACCGGACGCGGCAGCAGGTACGCCAGGATCAACAGGACGGCGAGGGCGGCCCCGACCAGGGACAGCACCCGGCTCAGCGTCTCCATACCGCTGGTGGGTGTCGTGGTCGCGGCCTGCACCCCCACGCCGTCGGGGAGCGGCGTCGTGATCGCGGCGACCGGGCTGACCAGGCCCTCGGCGGCCGTGTCCCGCACCTGCCTGCTCACGTCGGCGGCGTGCAGTTTGGGGTGGGCCGAGCGAACGAGGGCGACGGTACCGGCCACGAACGCCGCGGCGTACTCGGCTCCGCTGCCGGAGCGACCGATGGTCGCCACGTCGATGCCGGGGGCCAGCAGGTCCACCGAGTCGCCGGGATAGGCCTCGACCGGTTGCCCGTCGGCTCCGACGCCGCCGACCCGGAGCAGGCCGTCCATCGCTGTGGTCCCGGCCGGCGGGCTCCCCGCCGGCACCACCACCACGACGTCCCGCCCGATCGCCTCGCTGACCGCAGTGCGGATCGCCGGGTCGGCGGCGTCGACGCCGGCGCCGATCAGGACGACCTGGGCGCCGGACGCGGCGGCGACGTCGATGGCGGTGGCCACGGTTCGTGCCGAGACACCCGCTTTGACAGGCACGATCCGCGCCTTCGGCGCCACCCCGAACGTCTTGCCCTCGGCGCCGTCGTCGCCGGCGACGATTCCCGCCAGGGCGGTGCCGATGCCCGCGCAGCCGGTGTCACCGCGACCGGTGCCGGTGGCGATGTCAGCGCCTGTTGATACCCGGTTGGCCAGCTCGGGGGCGGTACCGTCCACACCGGAGGCGATCACCGCGACCGTGACTCCCGAGCCGTCCGCCTCGGGCCACGCCCGGCTCGGCGTCAGCAACGCCTGCCCCCACCCGGCCGCGGCCGGGACGGTCGCCTCGCGGCCGCAGGCCGGGGCGGCACTGCCGCCCGCCGGGGGTACGCCGTACTGCAACTCGGCACCCACCGCGTCCCACGGCAGGATCAGGTGCCAGCCGGCGCTCAGGCGGCTCGGGTCCACGACCCGGCGGCCGTCCGGCTGGACACGGCCCGCGTTGAGGGCGAGGATCTCGCCGGCTCGGCCCGGGTCGCCCAGGAAGCGGGCAGAGATCTCCCAGAGGTTCTCCGGCGCACCCTGGTGGGAGGCGGCAACCGTGTAGTAGGACTGGTTCGCGGCGGTGCCCGGCGGCGGGGCCGCAGCGGCTCCGACAGTGGTCAGGCCGGTCAGCGCGGTCGACAGCAGGGCCGTCAACACGGCTCGGCGGAGCATCATCGTGGGCACCTCACCACTCGGACTTCTCGACGAGCGCCCACTCGTGGTCGTTGTTCGAGCTGCAGGCGAAGAGCGTCAGAGGGGCCCTGGGGTCGGCGTTGCCCTCGCTGGGGATGTCGAGGCACAGCTTGGAGGCCGTATTGCGCAGCCAGTAGTACTGCCAACCGCCGGAGGTGACCTTCGGCTCCAGCCGGAAGTACTGGTTGTCGTTGTCGTAGCAGCCGGTCTCGTTGACCGGGGTGTTCGACTCGACCTTCCCGATGCCCGGCGCGTCGAGGCAGAAGCCGTCGTCCTTGTTGCGGACCCAGTAGAGCTGGTAACCGTCCCGGTCGGTGCCCCGCAGCTCGAACGTCCACTCCTGGTTGTCGTCGCCGGTCTTCGCGCACGTGAACTGGCCCACCGGGCCGTCGCGCGTGCCCGCCCCGAAGTTGGGCAGGTCAACGCAGGTCTTGCGGCGGAGGTTGACGATGAAGTACGGCCCGAAGCTGCCTCCCGCCCCGACGCCGTCGGTCGCCTTGACCGGCGGCTGGTTGTCCCGCGCGGGGGCCTTCGTACCCGTCGGACTCTTCGGCTTCGTGGTGGCCGACGGCGACGGCGCGGAACGGGCGGGAGTCTTTGGCGACTGCAGGCGCGTGTCCTTTGCGTACTCCGCCTGCGCCTTGGTCACGACCTCGGCGAACGCGGTGGCTCGCTCGCGGCCGCCGGTGAAGGTGGCCAGGGCCGCCGGGTACTGGCCGCCGGACTGCTCGACGAGCCTGCACATCGTCTGGCCGAGCGCGGGGATCGCCACCGACGGATCCCACGGGGTCCGTTTCGCGGCCGATTTCACGGTGGTCGTCCAGACTCCCGGGAGGAACTGCGCGATGCCCTGTTCACCGGCGGGGCCCAGCTTGTTCGGGTCGAAGCCGGACGTCGCCGAGATCTGCGCCGCGATCAGCGCGGGCGGCATCTCGGGGCAGACCCTTCCGGCGGCGGCGACAGCCTTCACGTACGCCTCGGGCACCGGGACCACAGAGCCACCGGCGGCCGTCGTTCCGGCCGCCCGGGCCGGTGACGCCGGGCCGCCGCCGAAGGCGGGCTGCAGGGCATACCAGCTGGCGTACCTGTCGGCGGTGTCCACATAGTCACGCGCGCCCGCGGGGATGTCACCTGCCGCGACCACCTGGTCCATGCCGAGCCGGTGCGCCGCCAGCGCGACCCGCCACGGGTCCTGGTCGATCTTCAGGGCCCGGGCCTGGCCGACCAACTGGCACATGGCGTGCGCGAGGGCGGTGATGGCGGCCTCGCGATCGGACGGTTCGGCACCGGGCCACGGCGCGTACTTCCGCCACTGCTCGGGGGTCAACGCGGCGACTCCTGTCGCACCCCCCGCCCGCATGTCGTCCACCGGCTCGTCGCGGAAGTTCGAGGCGACCATGATCTGCCCGGCCAGCCGGGCCGGGGTGAGCGCCGGGCAGGAGGAGGCCGCGCGTACGAGGATCCGCACGTCCGACGCGGTGACCCGGTTGCCCTCAAGCGGCTCGGCGGCGTTGGCCGCCTGTCGTGCCACGAAGGCGCCGACCCCGAGCAGGACGATCAGCGCCAGGGCCGAACCCAGGAACACCGGACGGCTCAGCTTCGGCATCCGGAACATCAGTAACGCTCTCTCTCCGTGGGGATCGGGGTGTCACTCGGCCGGCAGGGCGGCGAGCAGCTCGTCCTCGGTGGGGACGGCGACCTCGTCGTTCCAGCGCAGCGTGCCGACGACCATGTCGAACAGCAGGACGATTGCCTGCACCGCTTCGGCCTCGACGTCGCCGTCGGTCAGCACGGTGTAGGTCAGCACGCCCCAGACGCCGGGCGCGTCGGGGGCCGCCACGAAGTAGCTGACCCGGACCGATGGGGCCTTGCGGTTGAGTGCCTCACTGTCGATGATCTGGCGGATCCTGACGGCCGGGCAACCGTCGATCTCCAGGGCCGTCCCGTCGGGGCCGGCGTCGGCGGCAATCGAGTTCAGCACAGGCACCGGATCCTGCTGGTCCTCGCCGTCGTCGATGACCGACAGCAGAAGCGTGCCGGGCAGCCGCATGCCACGCATCTCCTGCACGGGCAGCACCACCGCCCGGGCACCCTGCCGCTGGGCCTCGTCGGTGGCCTCGGTGAGATCCTTGCGCAGCATCCGCCGCCACGGCCCGGCCTTGTCCCGGGGCAGCGTGTCGGGCAGCGCCTGCTTGACGATCTCGTTGATGACGCGGTCCCGGACGCGGCTGAACTCGGGCGTGGTGGGGATGTGCGCCCAGCCGTCCGGGACGATGAGCTCGAAGTCGATCACGCGACGCCGCCGGCGGGCACGAACCGCAACGGTGCCACGGCGTCCTGGGGCTGTGCACCGAACTGGGTGGCGATCAGGTGCATCACCGCTTCCACGCCGGCGCCGATCACCGCCACCTGCTCAAGGTCGCTGACCCGGGTCGTGAGCAGTACGTCGATCTCCCGGTCCGACCCTTCGAGACGCAGGGCGGCGTTGACCCGACCGTGCAGCCCTTCGGCCTCGTTGCGGGCAAGCGCCAGCACCCGGATGCCATCGCCGTGATCCGTGGACACGTACTCGACGTTCGGTGGCCGCACGTCGTCGGGCAGACCCTCGGCGCCGACCATGGACATCAGATATGCGGGATCGCCGGGTCCCGCCTCCCGAAACTCGGCCAGGACGAGCAGCGGAAGCCAGCGCACCCGGTCGTCGACGAAGCCGGCGCCCCAGACGAGGCGGCAGTTGGCGGGCAGGCCGTCAGCGCGTTCCAACAGGTCTCGGGCCACCGCCGAGCCCACCGCGCCAGGGCTGAACGGGAACTCCTCGGTGGCATCGGCGGGCCAGGCCGCGCGGGCTGCCTCCACCTGCTCGCTCACCCATCCGTCGAGCAGTCCGGCCATGAATTCGGTCCAGGGGCCCCGGTCCGCCTCGTCGGACGGCACGAAGTCCCAGGCCCAGGAGACTTCGATGGGCGTGGCCGCCGATGTCATCAGGCACCCTCGACCAAGTGGTGCTCGGTCGCCTGGAGTCCCGCGACGAACAGCCCGGCGGCCAGGGCGAACGCCTGGTTGATGCCGCCCCAGGTCGCGAATATCGACTGCAGACCGGTGCCGTACCTGCCGAAGGCGCCGCCGAAGAAGGGCAGGCTCTTCAAGAAGCTCAGATCCTTGATGGGGTTGATCCCCATGAAGGCGTTCCACCACGTCTTCATCATGCCGGCGAACCCGTTGCCGAACACCTTGTTGATGGTGCTGCCGACGAAGTTGAAGAATCCGGGCTTGCCAGTTGCGATGGCGAGGGGCTTGGCGAAGTCGAACAGTTCGATGATCTGACCGCCGGGCCTCCAGTTCGCATTGATCCTGATGTTCGACATCGACTTGATGAACTTGCTCACCGATTCGATCTGCTTGCCGAAGGCGCCGACGGCGGCTCCCAGCCCGGCGAACCCGAGCCCGAGCGCGCCGAGCACGACGGACAGCACACTGCCGTCGCCGCCGCCCAGCAACACGCTGTCGGCTATCAGTGTGACCGCCCCGGCGACCACGGCGGCGAGCGCGAGCGCGCCCACCCCCGGGATCAGGATGGCCAGCGCCGTCAGGATCATGGCGATGATCCCGAAGATCTTGCTGATCATCTTGAAGATGTTCATGACCCGCCAGTTGATCTTGTCGGTGAGACCGTCGTCGTAGTTCTTGCAGTTCACCGCGTCACCCAGTCGCTTGCCGGCCACCCCCAGCGCGTCGAGGGCGCCGGTCAGCCGGTTCTTCGCGGCGCTGATCTGCGCGTTCGCGTCGTCCTGCGCGCGCCGCTTGTCCTCGCCCTTCTGCTGCTCCTCCGGCGGGACAGTGCCGTCGGCACCCTTCTGCGGGTCGGGCATCGCGTTCGCCCGGCTCAACGAGGCGGTCGCGTCACCCTCGTCCCGCTCGGCCGCGTTCACCTCGGTGATCGCGCGATCGAGGTCCGGCTCGTACTTCTTGATCTCGGTGGCGACGTCGCGGTAGCGCACCCCGGCCTTGGTGAGACTCTCCGTGAGGGACTTGGCGTCGTCCTTGACCTCGTCGACCCACTTGCCCCGCAGGGCCTCCTCCCCGGCGTCGACGATCTTCTGCAGCTTGCTGACCGTGTCGTCGATCGTGTCGGAGATGAGCTGGTAACGCTTCTGTGCGGCCTCGATGTCGACCGGATCTGCCCTGCGGAGGGTCTCGAGGCGGCGGTCGCTCACTTGCCGCCATCCTCGAGGCTCTTCAGCATCTGCAGATCCGCGTCGGTCCAGGCCTGGTCGGCGCCCTCGATCCGCTCACGGAACTTCTTCATCGCCTCGACCATCTTGTCGCGGCTGCCGGTCCAATTGTCGGCGAAGTCACCCATCGACAGGTTCGCGTTGTGCTGCCCCCACTGGCCCTTCCGCTCGTTCTGGAAGTCCAGCGCACCCTCGAACTGGCTGATCAGCTCGCTGAGGTCCCGAGCCAGATCGGCCAGTCCCTTCACCACGATGTCGGCCATCACACCACCGCTTCCACAGTCGTCGCGTTCACACGCCGGCCCCGGCCGCCGGCTCCAGGAGAGGAATCTGGACGGTCTGGAGTGTCCCGTCGCCCAGGTGCACCCGGGCGACCCCGGGCACCACCTTGTCAGCCAGTGCGGCCCGGGTCAGCCGGACACCCACCAGGTCACCTGCACCCAGGGTAGGCGGGGAGAGCAGCGCGCCCCGCCGGTTCTTCTTGACCTCCACCTGCCAGCCGGAGAAGCCCATCGCCACCGAGGAGATCTCGCCGGCGATCACGACGGCCCGACGCCTGCCGGAAGCGGTGCGGACCAGTTGCCGCAGGTAGTCCCGGCACGGGACGTCACGCCACGCCTCGGCGTCGTCCACGAGAAGCGCGACCGCGTCGTCACCGCTGTCGAGCAGCGCGGAGAACTCCTCCTCGGTAGGGCTCTCCCCGGTCACGACGCCGCGAACCCCGGGACGGCCGACGAGATCGAGCAGCGGCGTCCGCATGGGGGCGCCGATGACGAGTTGAACGCCCGAGCGCAGCAGCGACTCGGCCATCACCCGGAGCGCGGTGCTGCGACCGGACCGGGACGGCCCGGCGATCAGGAACGTCGGTGCCTCGTCGAGCAGGTTCGTGCCGACCGGCGCCAACTCGTCGCCGCCGACACCGACCAACGCCCAGCCCTGCCTCGCGGTGCCGACGGACTCCCAGGCCTGCTCGAAGGTGAGCTGGGTGGGCATGACGGCGATCGTCGCCGGACGCCGCTCGCGGGGCACGTACGCCTCGCGCTCGGTCAGCCGGGTCGCCAGCCTGTGCATCGCGGCAACCTGCGCCGGACCACTCGGGTCGTTCGCCACCAGGCAGACCTGCACCTCGATCGCGGTGTGCGCCCGATAGCCGCGGCCTGCCGGCAGGTTCTCCGGCATCTTGCGCGGATTCAGCCCGGCAAGTGTGGCGTCACTGCGGTCGGAGAGCCGCAGCACCACCTTCTCCTCGCACAGCCCGGCCATCCGGCCGCTCAGCAGACTGTGGTCACCTGTCACGATCAGGTGCACGCCGGCGCTCGCGCCCTCGCGCATCAGGATGTGCACGAGGTCGGTCAGCGCACCGCTGTCGTGCTCGCTGAGGGTTCCCATGAACCCCTCCCAGCGGTCGAGCAACAGCAGGATGTGCGGTAGGCGCTCGGCGACCGGGGCGGCCGCCCGCTGCTCGGTCAGGTCGGCGAAGCCGCCCTGACCGAGGATCCTCTGCCGGCGCTGCACCTCCTCGTGCAGGCGGCGCAGCAGGCGGTCGGCCCGTTCCACATCCGTACGCTGCGCGACCGCTCCGCAGTGCGGGAACCGGGTGATCGGCAGAAGGGCGCCGTTGCCGCAGTCCAACCCGTACAGGTGCAGGTCGCCGACGCTCGCGGCGCTGGCCGCGGCACTGGCGATGGTCCGCAGTGCCTGCGACCGCCCCGACCGGGGAGCCCCGACGATGTGCAGATGACCGAAGGTCGACAGGTCGATCGTCATCGGCGCCTGCTGCTGACTGCGCGGCAGGTCCTGCACGGCCCAGGCGAACGACGGCTCACCGCGCTCGTCGCGCGGCGGCTCGTCGGGCAGGTCCACCACGGAGACCGTCGGCAGTGCCGGCAGCCAGGGACGGCGCTGCGCCGGCACGCCCAGCATGTCGTTGGTCTGCCGGATCGTCGACACCAGCACCGACAGGTCGGTGGCCTCGTCGACCTCGGCCGCGGCACGTGGCCGCTGCGGCGCGGGTCGTCCCAGGTCGAACCAGCCCACCTGGTGCAGGAACGGCGCGGCCACGGCCTCCGTCGGGTTCTGCCGTGGGCGCCGGCCACCGATCCGGCCCGTCTGGAACGGGATGAGCGAGCTGTGGCCGAGCCGGGCGTACGCGCGGCCGGGGTGCGCCGCGGAGATGCTCGCCGCCTCCCGGGCGTCGATCACGTCGGCGCTCTCCCCGGCATCGGTGACCCGCAACGCGACCCGCAGATTGGTGTTGGCCCGGATCTCGGCGGAGACCACGCCGTTGGGGCGCTGGGTGGCGAGGATCAGGTGGATGCCGAGCGACCGGCCCCGCTGGGCGATGTTGACCAGGCCGGTGACGAAGTCCGGCAGCTCACGCGCCATCGAGGCGAACTCGTCGATGACGATCAGCAGTCGCGGGATCGGCTCCGGCACGGGCCGCCTGGTCGCGTAGTCGACGTAGTCCTCGAGGTCCTTGGCGCCGACCGCGGCGAGCAGGTGCTCCCGGTGGGTCAACTCCGCCCCGAGCGAGGTGAGGGCGCGCTCGACCAGGTGGGTGTCGAGGTCGGTGACCATGCCCACGGTGTGTGGCAGGTCGACGCAGTCCTTGAACGCGGCCCCGCCCTTGTAGTCGACGAGTACGAAGTTCATCGCGTCCGGCCGGTTCGCCACGGCGAGCGAGGCCACCACCGTCTGCAGAAACTCCGACTTGCCGGAACCGGTGGTGCCGGCGACCAGCGCGTGCGGACCGTGCTGGACCAGGTCGAGCGCGAACGGCCCGTCGAGGCTGTAGCCGACGGTCGCCCGGGTGCTGCGCGGCGAGGCGTTCCACCGGGCGGCGATCGCGGCGACCGACGGGTCCTCCATCCCCATGATCTCGAGCAGACGCGCGGAGGACGGTAGTGCAGCGTCGCCGTGGCTGTCGCTGACGTCGCGGATCGGCGCCAACCGCCGCGCGGTGGCCGGGAACCAGTCGTCGATCACCTCGTCGACCCGGATGCCGTCGACCTGCGCGGCTCGTTGCCGGCGCAGCGTCGTGGGCAGGCCGTCACCGCCGGCCACCACTGTGGTGCACTCCTCCGGCAGGGTGCGCTCGTCGTTGTCGACGCAGATGAAGTAGACGCCCACGGCCGGGCCGCCGAGCAGGATGGAGACGACGCCGGGCAGGGCGCGCAGCCGCCGGGCGCCGTCCAGCACGACTACCACGTCAGGGTCGGCGAACATCGCGCCCGATCCGACGTCGAGGCGGGCCTGCCGGCGGGCCTCGATCAGCTCGATCAGCTCGGCGATCCGGCGGGCGATGGTCTCGGTGTCCGTGCCGAGCAGGGTCAGGGTCTGCTGCCCCAGCAGGGGACGGGTGTGCGGCAGCCAGGCCGCCCACTCCCACAACGTGCCGCCGCCCGGGTCGGTGAGCACGTAGAGCTGAAGGTCGCGGGGGCTCTGCGCGACGGCCAACTGGCCGACCATCCACCGCGCCAGCCGGCGCGGCCACTCGCCCCGGCCGGCGACGCCCACCACGCCCGCTTGCACGACGGAGAACGAGACCGGTACGTCGTCCAACTGCCTGTCGGTCTGACGGTCCTGGCCGGACTCCTCCACGGTGATCTTGCTGGGCAGGTCGGCGATGCCGACCCGTACCACCAGATGGTCCGGATCGGTGCGGCGCCGCTCCCACAGCCGGGCCCGCGGGCCGGTCGCGACGATCAGCAGTTCGGCCGGGTCGGGTGCGGCAACGCGGCGATCGTGGCGCTCCAGGATGAGCGCCTCGGCGATGTCCTCCTCGATGGCGGCGACACGCGCCGCGTGCTCGGCCGCCTGCCTCCGGTGGCTGGTCCGGCCCTGGCGGCGTCCGGTCCACCAGTTGGCCATCACCATGATCGGCGACATCGCCGCGAACATCAGGTAGATCGGGTTCCGCAGCACGGTGGCCATGACGGCGCCGAACGCGGCGGGCAGCGCGGCGGCCAGCCACGGCAGAGCGTTGGGGATCGGCGCCTTGACCTCGGCCGGGATCTTGAACTTGTCCGGCCGGACCGGCGGGAGCAGCCGCGGCGGGCGGTTGTAGTCGAGGTACTCGCTCTCCGGGGACGGCTCGACGACCGCGTCAGGGCAGAGGACCGGATGTGCCTCCAGTGTGGTGGCACCCACGGTCAGCTGTGTGGTCTCCCGCCACCGCACCTCGGCGCCGGGCAGCTCCTCCCGATCCAGCAGCAGGTCACCCTCGGCGCCGCGGACGTACACCTCGGCGTCGAAGGTGACCCGGACGACGGCTGCCACCGGGGGGACCCCGTCCAGGCGCACCGGGCAGCCCTCGACCGAGCCGATCCGGTGCTCACCCGGCCCGAGGGCCCAGACCCGGCCGGCGCCGGCACCTGTCACCGCCCGGATGGTGACCAGACCACCGGTCGGGACGTACGGGGCCGGCCCGGGCCCGCCGACCCACAGCACCGAACCGTCGTGCACGCCGCTGGCGGACAACGGAACGTCGAGGTCGAGCGGCCCGTGGTCGAGATAGATCCGGCCGGATCCCGGGAGTTGACCGTGCGCGATGGAGGACGGGTCGAGACTGTCCAGCAGGTTCTTGACGATGTCCCGCACCGGGGTGGCGGGGTCGGCGTCCACGACCACGTCGGCCGACCACGCCTGCGGGGACGCCAGGGTGATCAGCATGCGCACGGCGTATCCCTGTTACTTGTTCAGCGAACCGGCGAGCTGGGTGTCCATGTCGCGCAGCGCCTCAACGGCCTTGTCCAGCCACTCGGAGAGCAGGTCGAGGTTCTGCATCAGCTCGTTCGCCGCGCTCACGAACTCGGTGTGCACCTCGTCGAACTTGGTGGACGCCTGGTCGGTCACGAAGCCGGAGGCGGTCAGGTTGTCCACGATCGACTTGCACTCGGTCAGCCGGGAGTCGATCTCGTTCTTGTTGTTGCGCATGCGGGTCGCGCTGTCCGACATCTCCGTGTAGGTGATGTTGAGATTCGCCATCGGGTCGTCCCTTCGAATGGTGCGAGCCCACGCAGCACGCCCGGCCCGCTTGGCATCGCGCATCAACGTAGGAAGGCCGCCCGTTCGCGGTCCAGACCGGAGTTCGCCCGCTGGGCCCGTGGGCCCAGGGTTTTCGTTGACAGCCGTCACCGCGCCACCGACGATGCCAAGGCCCGAGTGAAGGAGTGGACGATGAGCTGGCTGGGACGTTCCCCCGGTGACCTCCGCTCGCCCGAATCGGGGGCCCACGAGCGGTCCGGCGCCTGGACCATCGACCGGGCGGTACGCGCCCTCGCCACCGGATGCGCCGACGGGCAGCGAGCTGTTCCGGCCGTCGGCGCCGTGGTCCTGGGCCCGGAGGCCGTGGTGTTGCGCCTGACCACCCCCGACGAGGCGCCGCCACCCGGCTGGACCACCGAGGACCACGGCCGCACCTGGCGGGCGTCCCTCGGGTGGCTGGCGACCGCGGCGCCGGTGAACGACCGGCTCGCGCACCCGTTCCCGCTGCTCGTCTCGCTCGGCGTGACCGACGGCGGACGGCTGCTGCTCAACCTCGCAGAGGCGGACGGGCTCATCAGCGTAGGCGGCGACCTCGGGCTGGCCCGAGGCCTGGTCCGGTCGTGGTCCCGGCGGCTCACCACCAGCCCGTGGTCGACCGGTTCGCGGGTGATCAGGGTCGGATTCGAGCCCGACCACGACTTCACCGGGCTGGACGTGTCGCGGCTGGTCGAGGCCGGACAGGCGTTGAACGACCCGCAGGGCGGCGTCCTGGTGTTCGCCGACCCGCCAGTGGGCCGCGACGTCTACCAGGTCGACCGGCTGCTGGCCGAGCCGGTGCGACGCTGGTCGGTGGTGGCCGTCGGTATGGATGGCGCGACCTGGCGATTCACGGTCGGGATGGACGGCACCATCGACACCGGCATCCTGGCGGAGCAGGTGCGCCTGCGCCCGTAGCGGGCCGTGTGAAGCGAACGTGAAGGCGTCGTGAAGCCGGCGGCAGCAGACTGGTTGCCATGATCACGGTTCCCGCGCAGCCGGGGGCGGCCGGTGCCCGGGTGCGGGTTGCGATCTCCAGCCCGGAGATCCTTGCCCACATCCGCCACGAATTCGCCAGCAAGGGCTTGGACGCGCACATCGACGGCCTGCCCTCGGTAGACGTCGTCGTCACCCCCAGGGGCGACGCCACACCGGCGACGGGTGCGCTCGCCGGTGCCCTGAACGAGCTGGCCGGGCCGCACACCAGGCAACGGGAGCCGGCCACGGCCCGCTACCGGCTGGGGCTGGTCCCGCGCGTCCGCCGCCCGTCCCCCACGCTCGGTGGCAACCGCGCGCCGGCCGGCGGTACGTCGTGCACGCACAGGCACCCGTCACTGTCACGGCGCGAGGCCGAGGTGATGGACTCGATCAGCAGGGGGATGCGCAACGCCGACATCGCCGCGCTGCTGCGGATCCGGGAAAAGACTGTGAAGAACCACGTGAACCGCATCTTCACCAAACTTGGCGCCCGCACCCGCATCGAGGCCGTGCTGATCTGGCAGCGGGAGCGGGTGGCCGGCTAGACGTCCAGAGCCGCCAGGAAGGCCCGCACCTCGACCACCTCCTCGGCGTGCAACTGCTCGAGCGGGGCGAGGGCCCGGCGAGCGAGGTCAGCGACGACCTCTGCCCGTACGCCGTGCTCCACGACGCCGCCGCGTGCGCTCGCCCTGGCGAGCCCGAACAGCGCGAGGCCCTCGTGGTAGAGGTCCCCGACGTCCCTGCTGATCCGCAGTGCCTCGCCGAACGACTCCTCGGCCGCCCCCTGCCGTCCGAGACCGTGCTGAGCCAGTCCGATGTTGATGAGCAGGTTGGCCTCGAGGATCCGGCTCCGCGACCGGCGGGCGTACTCCAGACCGGGCAGCCCGTCGCGCATCGCCTCCTCCCACCGGCCCGTCTCCGCGTTCAGTTCGCAGAGGACGTCGTGCGTGGCCGCCAGGTAGTAGTCGATCCCCTCCCGACGCGCGAGCGCCAACGCCTCGCGGGCCGGGCCACGGGCCGCCTCGTACTCCTTCGCCTCGCGCATCGTCGACGCCAGGTTGCCGAGCAGGCTGATCCGGTACCGCCAGTCGTCCGGGTGGCCGAGCAGTTCCAGGCCGCGGTTGAGCTGCCGTACCGCGATCTCGTTCTGCCCGAGCCGCGAGTACGCGACGCCGCGATGGTTGAACAGGATCGCGCGGGCGACGTGGTTGCCGGCGGCCTCGGCGGAACGCATCGCCACGCGCAGCAGATCCAGCCACTCCAACGGCTGGCCGGCCACGTAGAAGTAGTCGAACACCAGGCAGGCCAGGTGCCAGGCCGCCCCGTGCTGCCCCTCACGCTGGGCCGCGCGCACGAGCGCCACGATGTTCGGCCGCTCCGCCTCGCACCACCGCAGGCAGTCCTGCTGCCCGTGGAACACGACAGGCGGGACGTCGCTGTGCGGCGGCTCGACCGGCGTGCCGCGCAGGAACATCCCGTTGCCGCTCCACCCCGACAGCGTGACGCGGTACCAGGACAGGACCCGCGACAGGGCATCGCGCCGCTCGCCCGGCTCGAGGTCACCGGACAGCTCGGCGGCGTACACCCGGGTGAGGTCGTGCAACGTGAACCTGTCGTTCTCCTGCTCCAGGAGGCAGAGCGCGCTGAGCTTGCCGAGCAGGATCTCGGCCCGCTCGACCGGGACGCCGAACAGCGCCGAGGCGATGTACCGGGTCACGCTCGCACCGGGGAAGACACCGAGGAGCCGGAAGGCCCAGGCCGCGTCGTCGCTGAGCGCGGCGAACGACCAGGACAGCACGCCGCGTACGGAGCAGAGTGGGTCGTCGTCCAGTTGCAGCCCGTCCAGCCGTTGCCGGACGTCCTCCAGTTGGCCGACGAGGTCGCCGATGCGCGTGCCCCTGGTCGACACCACCCGCTCGGCCGCGATCTGCAGGGCGAACGGCGACCTGTCGCACAGCGCCATGAGCCGGTGGGCGGATTCCGGCTCGGCCCGTACCCGGTCCTCCCCGATCGCGGTGGTGAGCAGGCTCAGTGACTCCTGGTCGTTGAGCGCTCCGAGTTGGATGCGGCGCGCGGCATGGCGGACGACCAGTCTGGAGAGGCGGTTGCGGCTCGTCACGATGACGAAGCAGGTGTTGCCGCCGGGCAGCAGGTCCTCGATCTGGTCGTCCGACTTGGCGTTGTCGAGGACCAGCAGCATGCGTTTGTCGGCGACTAGGCTGCGCCACAGCACGATGCGGTCCTCCCGTCCGCTCGGGATGTGGCGGGCGCCGACCGAGGTGAGCAACTGGTGCAGGGCGGCGTCGGGCGTGAGGGCGGCGTGCGACGGGTCGAACCCGCGCAGGTTGAGGTAGATCTGCCCGTCCGGGTACTGGTCGCGCAGCAGATGCCCGGCGCGTACCGCGAGCGCGGTCTTGCCGATGCCGCCGACGCCCACGATCCCGACGATCCGCCTCCGTGATTCGGTCACCCCGCCGGCGCACTGCATCACGGTGAGCAGCTCGGCGGTCCGTCCCACGAAGGCATCGTTGTCGGACGGCAGCTGGGCGGGCCGGACGGGTTCCCCGGGCGGCGGTGCCCCGGGCGGCGGTTCCCCGGCTCTGCGACGTTCGTCGGCCAGGATCTCGGCGTAGACCTCCTGGATGGCAAGTGACGGACTGATGCCCAGCTCGGCGGCGAGCCCGCTGCGCAGATTCTCGTACTGGGCCAGGGCGTCGGCGGTCCGTCCGCTGCCGTGGAGCGCTCTCATGAGGACAGTGCGGAGCCGCTCGTCGAATGGATGGGCCGGAACCTCCAGCAGCAGCCGGCTGACCACATCCGGGAGTCCACGAGGACCGGTGATCTCGGCGTACTCGATGAGAAGTTGCAGCCGCAGCTCGGCGAACCTGTCGCGGGCCAGCGCGACGAAGGGGCCCGGCACCCCTGTGCAGAGTGTGCCCACGGTCCACGCCTCCAGGGCGCGCTCGTACGCGGCAGGAGCGTTCGGGGTGCCGCGGGCCGCCCGCGCCCGATCGGCCAGATCCTTGGCCCGGATGGCGTCGAACATCGTTCGGTCGAGTCGCAGGCAGTAACCGGCACGGTCACTGACCAGGGCGTCCTTCGCCGGCCCGAGTGCACGGCGGAGCCCTGAGACATAGGTGTGCAGACTCCCGGCGGCGGTGGCGGGAGCCGCCTCACCCCAGACCCGCTCGATGAGTTCCCCACGGGAGACGGTGGTGCCCGCGC
The DNA here is from genome assembly GCF_042898105.1 of Micromonospora sp. NPDC000663. NCBI lineage: Bacteria > Bacillati > Actinomycetota > Actinomycetes > Micromonosporales > Micromonosporaceae > Micromonospora > Micromonospora sp. NPDC000663. The sequence continues at coordinate 64,590 of NZ_JBIAYR010000005.1, read as the reverse complement.
AGAGGGCGAGCACGGCGAACGCGGCACGCTGCTTGGGCGGGCCGATCTCGATCTCTTCGCCGTCGACGTAGGCGCGGAGCGGCCCGATTCCCTGGACCAGCAACCTGCCGTCACTCAATGCGACCCCGTCCCGCCAGGGTCCGCAGTCGTCGTCGTCGCTGCCAAGAGGCACTCCTCGCGGTCAACACCCCCGACCGATCCCCGACCCGACACCCCCGTCGGTACGGGACGAACCGGGCGGCATTAACGATAGCCCACTCATGTTTCCGCGATTGCACATCTTTCACCGCGCCGAACGCCCGCCGCCGGGCGATCCAGATCGCCACGGCTGCCATCCGGGTCAGCCGTGACATCGCGATGGTGTTCGGCAGGGCGTGCGCGGGTGGTTAACTATCAGGCCATGCCGCTGCGTACGGACGAGGTCGAGCTGTTCGAGCGCTCCAGGGCCCGTCTGGAGGCGATCGCCTACCGTCTGCTGGGCTCGGCGAGCGACGCCGAGGACGCGGTCCAGGACACGTTCCTGCGCTGGCAGGCCGCCGACCGGGAGCACGTGGAGACGCCCGAGGCGTGGCTGACGAAGGTGCTCACCAACGTGTGCCTCAACCAGCTGACCTCGGCGCGCGCCAGGCGGGAGACCTATGTGGGCACCTGGCTTCCCGAGCCCGTCCTCGCCGGGGACCGGATGCTCGGCCCTGTCGACACCGTCGAGCAGCGCGAGTCGGTGTCGATGGCCGTGCTCACCCTGATGGAGCGGCTGACGCCCAACGAACGCGCGGTGTACGTGCTGCGCGAGGCCTTCGGCTACCCGCACACCGAGATCGCCGACATCCTGGGCGTCACCGAGTCGAACTGCCAGCAGATCTACCGCCGCGCGAAGCAGCACGTCGCCGCGGGTCGTTCCCGCGTCGAGGTGGACGAGGCGGCCACCCGCAGAATCGTCGCGGAGTTCCTCGCCGCCGCCACCAGCGGCGAGACCCGGCGCCTGGTCGAGTTGCTTACCGACGACGTGACAAGCGTCGGCGACGGCGGGGGCAAGATCCCGGCCCGGACCGCTCCGATCGTGGGTGCGCTGGCGGTGGCGAAGTTCCTGCGTGGCCTGTTCAAGCCCAGCGACGTCAAGCGCGACCTGGTGGGTGGCCGGCCGGCCCTCTACGTCCAGGTCGCCAACGGCAGCCCGGCGGTGGTGGTCGTGATCGACGACCGGGTCGTCGGCGTCATGTCCCTGGAGGTGACACCTGAAGGCGTCGCCGACATTCGCAGCCAGGTCAACCCCGACAAGCTCGAACGGGCCACCCGCCACTGGTCCACCTCCGAACACGGGGAACCCCTCCGCACGGTCTGGTGACCCAGGTCTCAGCCGACTCCTGTCAGCAATCGCGTCGCTGCCCGGTTCAGGAAGCGACCACCAAGCGAGACAGGAGTGCCACCATGAAGCACCGCATCGTCGTCCTCGGGGCCGGATACGCCGGGGCCACAGCCGCCGGTCGCCTCGCCCGCCGGCTGCACCCGGACGACACCGAGATCACCGTCGTCAACGCCGACCCCGACTTCGTCGAGCGGGTCCGCATGCACCAGCTCGCCACCGGGCAGGACCTCAAGACCCACGAGCTGAGCAGGGTGTACGCGGGCACCGGCGTACGGGTCCGCCTGGCCCGGGTCACCGCCGTCGACGTCGACCGCCGGACCGTCGCCCTCGTCGACGACAAGGGCGCCGACGAGGTGGCGTACGACACCCTGGTCTACGCCCTCGGCAGCGCCGCCGCCGACCACGGCGTGGCGGGCGTCGCCGAGCACGCGTACGACATCTCGGGCCGGGCGTCGGCGCTGCGGCTGCGCGACCGCCTCGCCCACCTCGGCACCGGCGGGACCGTGCTCGTCGTCGGCGGCGGCCTCACCGGCCTGGAGGCGGTCACCGAGATCGCCGAGGCCCGGCCCGACATCGACGTCGCGCTCGCCGCCCGTGGCGGCCTCGGCGACTGGCTCACCGGCAGGGCGCAGCAGCACCTGCGTGGCGTCTGTGACCGGCTCGGCATCACCGTGCACGAGCACACCGACATCGCCCGGGTCGACGGGACCGGCGCGGTCACCGCCGACGGCCTGGTGATCCCGGCCGACGTGACGGTGTGGACGACGGGCTTCGCCGTCCACACCATCGCCGCCGCCACGACCCTGACCGTCGCGGACACCGGACAGATCGTCGTGGACGACACCATGCGCTCGGTCTCCCACCCCGACGTGTACGCCGTCGGCGACGCCGGACTCGCCCAGGGGCCGGGCGGCAGGCCGCTGCGGATGTCCTGCGCCTCGGGCGTCCCGATGGCCTGGCAGGCCGCCGACGCCATCGCCGCACGCCTGACCGGGCAGCGCCGGTACGCCAAGGCGCCGCTGCGCTACTTCAACCAGTGCATCAGCCTCGGCCGCCGCGACGGCATCATCCAGTACGTGACAGCCGACGACAGGGCCAAGCCGTCCTTCCTCGCAGGCCGGCTGGCGGCCGGCTACAAGGAGGTCGTCTGCAAGGGTGCGGCCTGGGGCATCGCCCACCCGGTGCTGTACCCGGTGCGCCGCCGCCGCATCGTCGCGCCCCGGACGGAGACCGTCCCGACGATGTCGTGAGGTGTCAGGAGAACGTCCGGCGCGCCCACGTACGGAAGTCGGTGGTGGGCAGGCCGAGGGCACGGGTCATCTCCGGTCGGGCGGGACTGCCGTTCTCGTTGATCTGCTCGACCGCGTTGACCATGGCGGGCAGCAGGCCGTGCTCGACGGCCTGCTGCGGGGTGAGCACGGGCGCGGTGACCGCCCGGCCGGTGACCTCACCGAGGATGGCGGCGACCTCGGTCATGGTGAGCAGGTCGCCGGCGAGTTCGACGTCCAGGCCGTCGAGCTTGCCCGGGCTGGTGAACGCGGTCGCCGCGGCCTCGCCGATGTCGTCGACGGCGATCCACGGAAGCCGCGTGTCCGCCGCGAAGCCGGTGATGATCGTGCCGCTGGACCAGTCGCCGAAGAGGTAGGACCAGCCGACGAGGTTCTCCATGAAGGTCGAGGGCTTGAGGATGGTCCAGTGCGCGAAGCCACCGGTGCGCACCATCTCGTCGATCGCCGCCTTGCTCTCCCAGTAGTGCCTGTCCCACCGACCCTCGGCCCATCCGGGCTGGTTGCGGTGGAAGTCGCCGGCGCCGGAGACGCTGCTGTGCACCACGTGCGACACGCCGGCCCGGCGCGCCGCCTCGACGACGTTGCGGCCGCGGGTCACCTCGGCGTCGCCAGGCATGTTCGTCACGTCGGGGTACGGGATGGAGAAGAGGCCGTCCATCCCGTCCGCCGCGGCGAGCAGCGACTCCGTGTCGTCCAGGTCGCCCGTGACCAGTTCGGCGCCCCGCTCCCGCAGAGCCTTGGCGCCGTCGCTGCCCGGGTCCCGGGCCAGGGCACGGACCGCGACGCCTCGGTCCAGCAGCGCGCGGGCCGTGGCCCCGCCCTGCTTGCCTGTCGCGCCGATGACGAGAACAGCCATGATGCCTCCCCAGGACAAAGTGGGGTGACCCCCCACTTCTCGTCAGTTACGATATGGGGGACCACCCCACTTTGGCAAGGCGGGCCATGAGAGCGGACGCACGGCGCAACTACGACCTCATCGTCGAAGCGGCCTCCCAGGCGATCGCCCGCGACGGCGCGTACGCCTCGCTGGAGGAGATCGCCCGGTCCGCCGGAGTGGGCTCGGCGACCCTGCACCGGCACTTCCCCACCCGCTGGTCGCTGCTCCAGGCCGTCTTCCGCACCTGCGTCGGCAACCTGGCGGCCCGCGCCGGAGACCTGCTCACCGCGCCGGACGCCCTCGACGCGCTGACCACCTGGCTGCACGAGGTCACCGCGTACGCCACGACAACCCGCGGCCTCGCGGATTCCCTCCTGAACGAGCCCACCGAGGAGACCGACGCCTGCGGTTCGACGCTCGTCGCGGCAGGTGAACCGCTGCTGCGTCGCGCCGTCGACGAGGGCTCGGTACGCCCCGACATCACGATGGCCGACCTGATGATGCTCGCCAACGGCATCTCACTCGCGGCGCAACCGGCGGGCGCGGCCAAGGCGGAACAACTCCTGACCCTCGCCCTCGAGGGAATACGCGGCCACGCCCACCGAGCGTGATCAAGACGCGGTCAGTCGCGGCGCTCGATCCACAACGGAGCGGGGAATGCTCACGCGTCCCGTTCCGCCGACCTCGGCGCTCCGGCGGCCCGCAGGGTCTCGTTGGGGTGGCACCCGTACACCTCGCGGTACGCCTGCGCGAACCGGCCGAGGTGCGCCCAGCCCCAGCGTCGGGCCGTCCGCGCCACCGTCTGGCCCGGTTCGGGGTGGCGCAGGTCCATGTGCGCCTGGCGCAGGCGGACCGAGCGCAGGAACGCCATCGGGGACTGACCCTGGTGCCGCCGGAACGCGGCCTGCAACGCGCGTTGGCTGATCTCGCAGGCCGCGGCGATCTGACCCACGGTCAACGGCTCGGCGGCGTGCGCCTCGATGAACTCGGCGGCCCGCCGCACGACCACGTGGCCGACATCCGACTGGCCGGGAAGGTAGTGGATGGTCATTGTCGTGTTGGGAAAGACCGCGACGGCAGTGTTCGCCACGAGGTCCACCAGACCGGAGCGTGCCAGCGGGCTGGCGAGAACGGCGGTGACACCGAGTTGCTGCCGGGCGAAGGAGGTCACCGACTGCCACAGCAGGTCCATCTCCGAGGAGAGGGGCGCCAGCGCGGTGAACCGGAAGTTGGTGGCCGGCAGGCCCGTCCGGGCGGCGGCCCCGGCCGCGATCCGCGTCATCGGCAGCCGGACCACGACAGAGGTGATGTCGTCGACCATGTGCGTCGCGCCGACCTCCGGGTAGCGGCCGGTCATGCCCGGTCCGAGGTGCAGTTCCTCGTTCCTGGTGCGGACGGCGTACCTGCCGTGCGTCAGGGTCACCGTGGCGAAGTCCGGATAGGGCGAGGACTCGGTACGGTTGCGCATCGTGTAGCGGGTCTCGCTGATGTCCAGGTCGTCGACCCGCAGGGTGACCCGCCGGTAGCGGAAGCTGGCCCGCGGCCCGTAGATCCGGGCCCGATGTTCCAGGAACCTGAGGGCGATCAGATGGTGCCCCTTCTCCGGATCAGAGGTCTCCACCACCTCACGTGTCACAGCGTCGGGCCTACCCTGGTGTGCCATCGCCGGCATCAGCCGTCACCTCCGGTGGACCGTCGCCGTCCGACCTGATTGAACGTGGTGCTGAGGGTCGCGACCGTCCGAGTCGACGCGACACGCCGATCGACGACCCGATCCACTTTCCGTACGGGCCTGGCCGTTTCGCGAAGGCAGGGTCGGACACACGACATTTGCGCGTAACAATCACAGTCGATGCTCTCGCCTACCTCGCTACCTCGGAGCCATCCGTCCGTCGACGGACCGGTGACTGCGTCGTCCGGGTTACCTGCCACCGGGCCGGAAAAGTCGCGTTCCCGACACAATGGCACGCCGGGCGGGCTCCGCCTCTCGGTCCTAACCTCTGCCTGTCCGAGCCATTCACCCTGGCACGGCCCACACGGCCGGCCGATCGGGGTCCGCGACGCTGCGACCCGATCGGCCGGTCCCGTGTCCGTTGGTTCCGCGGGTCCAGTTGCCCGTCGGCCACATTCGGGGAGGCAGACGTGCGGAGGTCCGAGAGGGCGGGGGCGGGATCGCCGAGCGGCAGCGAAAGTCCCCACCATGGAGGTACCGAAGTGAGCTCCGAGCCATCGACCGTGTATCGCGTCCGAGGTGAGCGCGTCACCTGGCGTGCGGCCGGTGACCAGACAGTGCGGCTCGACATCCGCAAGTCCGTCTACCTGGCGCTGGACCGTTCCGCCGCCATGCTGTGGCCGCACCTCATGGCCGGAGCCACCGAGACGGACCTGGTCAAGGTGCTCACCGACAGCGGGACGGTGGAGCCCGCTCGCGCCCTCGCCGACGTCCGGAGGTTCCTCGCCGAACTTCAGGACATCGATATGATCGAACGCCTCGACGCCCGCCCCGAGGACGGTCCGTCGCAGGCCTGACCAGGTCACCACGGCCGCGTCACTCCCACCCGGGCGACAACCGGTCCACATATCGACAATGCCTGGTACGCAGGAACCACGTCGGCTGACCCCCGGCTTCGTTGAGAGGAAGCAGCGCCGTCACGTCTCTTCCGCCCGGTTCACGTCGCCGGATGGATGTCACTGGTGGTGCTGTCTTGTCTGGGCAGGAGGGAGACACCGTGCAGCAGAACCCCGATACCGCAGCCTCGATCATTCAGCACGAATTTTCCACCGACGAGGTGTCGCAGGCGCACGACGTGATACGTCAGCGGTGCGCGGGCCTCACGCTACGACCGCAGGGCGTCGCCACGCCGTTCTCGTTCCGGGAGGAACTTATCGACGCCGGCCCGGTTCTGACCAGTCGCGTGTGGTGCGGCATGGACTACGAGTTGCAGCTCGAACCACTCAGAGACCTGCTGCTCGTCGCGGTCGTGAACGGCCGGACGGTGGTGCGGGACGGCCGGGAGGAGGCACAGGCCGGCCCCGGAGACGTACTCCTGCAACGGACCGGCCGGCCACTCACCAACATCTGTGACCGATCCGAGCTCTACAACATCAGCCTGGACGCGCGCACCGTGACCGAGGCGGCCGTCGACAAGACAGGCATCGCGCCGCACCTCTTCCGGTTCGAGGCGATGACACCCGTCTCGGACGAGATGGGCCAGTTCTGGCACGACACCGCGACACATCTGCATCGCCTGCTCACCGGCCCGGCGGAGCCGCTGCGAAGCCCGCTGGTGATCCACGCCGCCGCCGACCTGGCCGCGGCGGCCGCGCTGGCCGCGTTCCCGCACTCCGCGATGACGATGACGCACCGGCTACGGGTGGGCCAGTTGCCCGTCGGGCCGGTACGCCGGGCCGTGTCGTTCATCGAGACGCACTGCCGCGAGGCGATCACCCCCATGCAGATCGCCGAGGCGGTCCGCGTCACCCCTCGCGCCCTGCGGATGGCGTTCCGCCGGCATCTGGGCACCACACCCCGGGCGTACCTGTGGCGGGCGCGACTCGACGGCGCACACCAGGACCTACTCGCCGCCGATCCGGCCCGGGGTGACACCGTGGCCGCGATCGCGCACCGCTGGGGGTACCTGCGCCCGAGCCGCTTTGCGTCCGCTTACCGGGCGGCGCACGGCCGATCCCCCAGCGACACCCTGCACTCCTGATCCGGTCGGCCCGACTGCCCGGTGGCGCACCCACCACCGGGCAGCCGCCTCAGCCATCGGTGGCGCAGAGCGCCGTCTCGACGCTCCGGTTCACCGCGCCCAGCATCTCCTCGCCGGTCGGCAGGCCGGTCACCGCGACGACGGCGCTCCGGCCGTCACTGGTGGCCAGATTCCGGGTCTCGAAGCCCTGGATGTCACCGCCGTGGCCCCAGGCGAAGCCGCCGCAGGGCAGCTCGTAGCGCGCGACCCCGAGCCCGTAGGCGTACTCCCCGGTCGGTTCGAAGCCGGGCGCGGGCACTGTCGTCGTCAGGGCCGCCTGCTGCGCGGGCTTGAGCAGCCTGCCACCGACAAGCGCGTCGAAGAAGGTCCGCAGCTCGTCCGGGGTCGACACGAGTTGACCGGCGGCCCAGCCCAGAGACGGGTCCATCTCGGTGACGTCCACCCACGGCGCGCCCGGCCCCACGGCGACGTACCCGTGCGGGTGGGCGCCGCGCAGGCGCTGCTCCCCGACACCCGGCCAGTAGGTGTCGCGCAGACCGAGCGGCCTGATGATGCGGTTGGTGATTTCCTCGCCGATCGGGCGTTCGGTGACCTGCTCGACGATGAGCCCGGCGAGGACGTAGTTGGTGTTGCTGTACTCCCACTTCTCCCCCGGCGCGAAGTGCGGTGCGCCGGTGAGCGCCGCGTCCACCAGCCGGCGCGGCTCGTAGTACGAGTGACTCTTGTCGACCAGGTCCTGCGGCCTGGTGAACAGCACGTCGTCGTAGTCCGGCAGGCCGCTCGTCTGTTGCAGCAGCTGCCGTACGGTGATCCTGCCCCCGTCGTTGCCGTTGCCGCGCACGACCCCGGGCAGGTAGTACTCGACCGTGGCGTCCAGGTCGATGCGGCCCTCGCCGACCAGTTGCAGGACGACCACGGCGGTGAAGGTCTTCGTGTTGCTGCCGATGCGGACCTGGCCGTCGCGGGAAACCGGGCGGCGCTTCTGGAGGTCGGAGACCCCTGCGGTGTAGTCCCGGACCCGCCCGTCGGTCCCCCGCACCGAGGCGAGTACGCCGGGGAAGCCGCTCTCGCTGACCAGACCGTCCAGTTGACGCTGCACGACGTCGCGCGGACCGTCTCGCCGGCCGGTGTCGGCGAACGCCGAGGGGCCGATCAGGGCGGCGCCGACGGTGACGGCAGCCACCGCGGCGGCGGCCGCCATCCGCACGGTGCGGCGGCGGGAGGGATCGTTAGGTGTCGTGAGCATGATGACTCCTCGGTATCGGCAATGCTTGACACCATCAATGGTGCAAGAAGTCCGATTCCTGGACGATCCCCCCTGCTGCCCTCCTCCGGTACAGCCTGCGCTACCCCGGCCGGCCGGTGATCAGTACCTGACCGCGTCGGGAGTGAGCCAGGGCGACGCGCCGCTTCGCTGACCATCCACTGTGGCTCCCGCGAAGGCGAGCCTCGGCGCGAGGAACCGGTTGTTGTCGGCGGGGAAGTTCAACGCGGGCGTCGACACCTCGTCGAGTCGTTCCGTCTGCCCCGGCGACAACCGCACGTCCACCGCGTCCAGGTTGGCCCTGAGCTGGTCGAGACGCCGCGCGCCGATCAGCACCGAGGTCACGCCGGGTCGAGCGCCGACCCAGGCCAGCGCCGCCGCCGCAGGGGTCACTCCCGCCTCGTTCGCCACCTCGTGCAGCACGTCGATGACCTGCCAGTCCCGCTCGGCGGGGCCGCCCACCAGCGCACCGCGCTTCGTGTCCACGGCGTCGTTGCCACGGACGAACTTGCCGGAGAGCCAGCCGCTCTTGAGCGGGCTCCAGGGGAGCACTCCGAGACCGTGCTCGGCCGCCATCGGGATCAACTCCCCCTCGACGGTCCGTTCGAGCAGCGAGTACTCGAGCTGCAACCCGATCGCCGGCGTCCACCCCCGGAAGTGGGCGACGATCTGCGCCTCGGCCGCCTTCCACGCGGGCAGATCCGACAGGCCCACGTACCGGATCCTGCCGCCCGCGACGAGGTCGTCGAGGGCACGCAGCGTCTCCTCGACAGGTACGCCCCGGTCCCAGTTGTGCAGCCAGTAGATGTCCAGGTAGTCGGTGCGCAGCCGGCGCAACGACTCCTCCACCTGGGCCACCACGGCCTTGCGTCCGGCGCCTCCGCCGTTGGGGTCGCCGAGGAACAGGTTGCCGAAGAACTTGGAGCCGAGGACGATCCGGTCGCGCAGGCCGGGCCGGGCGGCCAGGTAATCGCCGATGATCTTCTCGGAGTGGCCGTTGGTGTAGATGTTGGCGGTGTCGATGGAATTGCCGCCGCGTTCCAGATACTCGGTGATCATCGCCTCCGACTCGGCGACCGAGGCTCCCCACCCATGATCCTCCCCGAAGGTCATGGCACCGAGGGTGTACGGACTGACGCGCAGGCCGGAGCGGCCCAGAGTGACGAAATTGTTAAGTGGCATGCGTCCAGTGCACACCCACAGGCTCTGATGCGGGTAGATCGATGCTGCCAGCGCGTTGCCTGATCCTGCCAAACCCGGCAGGATGGGCACCGTGAGCGCGCTGCCCGAGATCTGCGACCTGGTGCGGCGCCACGCCGGCCGGCCGGCACCGGCCGGGCTCGCCCTGCACCGCAGTGACTCCCCCACCGAGCCGGTGCCGGCTCAGACCGCGCCGACCTTCGCCATGGTCGCGCAGGGCGCGAAGCACGCGGTCCTGGGCCGGAACGTCTTCGCGTACGCGGCCGGGCAGTACGTCGTCGCGTCGGTGGAACTGCCGGTGATCGCCCACGTCACCCGGGCCACTCCCGACGAGCCGTACCTGGTGCTGGGCCTCACGCTGCGCCCGCCGCTGATCGCGGAACTGCTGCTGGACGCACCGCCGGCGCGGGGCGAACCGGCGGCGGGCATCGCGGTCAGCACCGCCGGCGACGACCTGCTCGACGCGGTGGTACGGCTGTTGCGACTACTCGACCGTCCCGAGGACCAGCGCGTGCTGTGGGCCGGCCTGGAGCGCGAGGTGGTCTGGCGGTTGCTGACCAGCGAGCAGGGTGGCACGGTCCGGCAGATCGGGCTGGGCGACGGCAACGTCGTACAGATCGAGCGGGCGATCCGCTGGATCCGCGACCATCACGCCGACCTATTCCGGGTCGAGGACGTGGCGCGCGTCGCCGGGATGAGCGTGACGTCCCTGCACCGCCACTTCCGGGCGATCACCACGATGACGCCGATCCAGTTCCAGAAGCTGATCCGGCTCCAGGAGGCTCGGGCTCGGCTGCTCGTGGAGCCCGGTGACGTGGCGGCCGTCGGATTCGCGGTCGGCTACGAGAGCGCGTCGCAGTTCAGCCGCGAGTACCGCCGACTGTTCGGGCTGCCGCCCGGCCAGGACGCGGCCCGCCTCGCCCGGCTCGACCCGACGCAGCTCGCCGACGTATGAGCCTCATCGCAGCAGTCGGAAGAAGGCACGCAGGTCCGCGATCAACAGCTCCGGCACTTCGAGCGCCGGGAAGTGCCCCCCACCGTCGTGCTCCTTCCAGTACCGGATGTCCGGGTAGCGACGGGCCGCCCACCGCTGGGACGGCCGAGGAAGCTCGGCCGGGAAGATCGACGCCCCGACGGGTACGCGAATCTCAGCGGTGTCCTCGCCGCTGATCCACGCCGACACCTGCTCGATGCTCTCGGCGTAGAGACGCGCCGAGGACGCCGCAGTGCCGGTCAGCCAGTACAGCGTCACCTGGTCGAGGACCTGGTCCCGGGTGAGGCCACCGGGTCGGGCGGGCGTGGGGTCGGCCCAGGTGAGCAACTTCTCGGCCATCCACGCGCACAGCCCGACCGGCGAGTCCGTGAGGGCGTACCCGGCGGTCTGCGGGGCGGTGCGGTGCACCTCGGAGTACGCCGAACTTGTCCGCCCGCGACGGCGCAACCGCTCCAATGCCTCGCGCTCGGCGTCGGTGAGGTCCCCGTCGGCGGACGGGTCCGGCCCGGCGAGGGGCGGGACGAGGTGAATGCCGGCCACGTGCTCGCCGTCCCGGGCCGCCAACATGCTGGAGATGCTGGTGCCCCAGTCACTGCCCGCGGCGCCGTAACGGGTGTACCCGAGTGCCGCCATGATCTGTGCCCAGGCGGCGGCGATCCGGCCGATCCCCCAGCCCGGCTGGGTGGGCTTGCCGCTGAAGCCGTACCCGGGCAGCGACGGGATCACCACATCGAAGGCGTCCCCGGCGGTGCCGCCGTGCCGCACCGGGTCGGTGAGCGGGGCGACCAGGTCGACCAGTTCCAGCACCGATCCCGGCCAGCCGTGGGTGAGGATCAGCGGCATCGCGCCCGGGTGTGGTGATCTGGCGTGGAGCACGTGGATGTCCACTCCGTTTACGCCGACGAGGTACTGCGGGACCGCGTTGAGCCGCGCCTCGGCCGCTCGCCAGTCGTACCCCTCGGCCCAGAACCCGCACAGGTCCCGCATCACGGACCGGGGTATGCCCTGTGCCCACCCGGGGGCGGGCGCCGCCTCCGGCCACCGCGTACGCGCCAGCCGGTCACGCAGGTCGGCCACCTCGGCTTCCGGTACGCGTACCCGGTAGGGACGGAACTCGATCGACACGGGCCTCCCTTCGTCCGCCCTCCACTGTGCCCGGTCTGGGCCGAGCAGGCACCAGTCCCGGCCGAGGCGTTTCTCCGCAAGACACTGCCTGACCCGCCCACCTGCCTCGTCGCGTGGGTGGTCGGCTCACTCCGGGTACCCGTCCATGGACGGCCCCTCGGACCGGGCCTGCTGGCGAGCCTGCCAGATCGCGTGCCCCTTCAGGAGGTAGCCGAGCCAGTAGATCGTGAACAGGATCAGGAAGCACATGAAGAAGACCCCAGAGACGATTATCGCGAGCACCAGCGCCGTTCCACCGTCTGCCATTCCATATATCGTGAAGCCGACCAGGCCGAGCAGGAAGAAGAAGACCATGTACAGCGGAAGCGTCGAACTGTCGGCGGGATGAGGCACGCGAGACAGCCCGGGCACACCGGGGTCGTTGTCGATCATGCAGCCGAGTATCCGGGACGCATTCGAACAAGTCACTGGGACAGGTGGGCGAGGAAGGTCGGTCCGTACCCCGGAAGTCCGCAGCCACGCAGCTCTGCTGCGCCCTAGCGGTCGCCCCGCCCTCGACGGCCAACAACCCCGACGGCGATCGTCCCGTCAGGATCCCGTCCATTGCTCAGCCGCGTTAATGTGCCCCGTGATCGTATGGCTCAACGGCACCCACGGCGCGGGCAAGACGACGACGAGCGCGCTCGTGCAACAGCTGATCCCGGATTCACGGGTATTCGACGCCGAGAAGGTCGGCGAGACGCTCATGGACATCACGCCAGGGCTGCCCGAGACGGACAACTTCCAGCACTGGCCGCCGTGGCGGCAACTCGTCGTCGAGACCGCCCGCCGCGTGCTCGACTACACCGGCGGCACGCTGGTGATGCCCATGACCGTCCTGGTGGAGCAGTACTGGCGCGAAATCAGCGAGGGTCTCGCCCGACACGCCATACCGGTGAGGCACTTCGTCCTCCACGCGGACCAGGACACCCTGCGCCTGCGTATCGAGGGGGAACATCCCGTCCCCTCACCGTTCCGCCTCAAATACCTTGAGCCCTACGCCGAGGCGGCCCGCACGTGGCTGCATGCCGAGGCCGAGGTCGTCGACACCACGCACCTCACGCCCGCCGAAGCAGCCCGGCAGATCGTCCTCCGAGTTACCGGGGGTGGCTCGGGCACTCTCCTGGCGAGATCTGAGGACTGCCACTGACGATCGGGCCCGCGTGCGCCACCTGCGGGCCGCCTTGGTGAGGACGGCATCTGCCGTGGTGAGCCGATCGACCCGGCTCTCTCGCGTCACGCGACGTCTGGCGGGTGAGGCTATCGCGGCTCGCGCTCGTGGATCCGGCGCAAGGTCTTCAGCGCGGTCTTCGCCGCGGTGCTGACACGGGCACCGAATCCGGTGGTGCTGTGATCGTCAGAGGCCAGGCGGGTCAGGACCTCAACAGCCCGCTCGTCACCGCTCGCGCCGAGAGCCCTGGCAGCCCAGAACCGCATCTCGGGGTCGCGATGGCTGGTCGCCTGTACCAGTCGCTCGAAGACAGTTGGACCGAACCTGGCCAGGGCGGACGTGAGATAGCCCGCCCGCGAGGATCGCCGGGACTCGAATGCGGCCCACAGGGAGGCGAGCGCATCGTCGCTGCCGATGTCGGCCAACGCCTCACTCGCGGCGGCCCTGACGAACTCCGCCGGGTCGTCGAGGCGGCGCGTCAGCGGCTGGATCGCCGCCGAACTCGACAGGTTTCCCAACGCCTGGCATGCGCTCTCCCGTGTCAGCCCGTCCGGATGCTCCAGCAGGTCGATCAGCAGCGGCTCGGCTGCTCTGATCCCGAGCTGTCCGCAGGCTCTGGCCGCCCACGCCTGGCAGCCGTACTGCTCATCGGCCAAAGCGACGAGCAGCGGCTCCTCAAGCGTCGCGTCGCCGAACAGCCACAGCCTGTTGAGGGCGCGGGTATAGATCTCCGGGTCGAACCGCCGATACCCGGCAACGACGGCGCGCAGCGCCCGCACAGCGCGCTCGTCGCCGCCGGCCGCGAGGTCCACGAGTCTGTCCAGGGCCTCTCCCCGCAGCACCCGATCCGGGCCGGTGAGCTGTTGCAACTCCTCTGGCACACGACCAACTTACGGCCTGTCGGCGGCCCATCCCAGATCCACTGTCAAGCTTCGGCTGGGACGGCACCGGCAGGGAGTGGTGCCAGCCCTAGCAGGCGGGCTGGGAGTCCCACCATCGCGGCGGATCGACGAGCGAAGCTTCCGGATCGAGGAAGCCGAAGGGGACGCCGAGATCGTGCGCCACCGCCGATAGTTGTCGCCTGTCACCTCGACCATCGAGCACGACGTGCGCACGGTGCCGGCGACCGACCAACCGCCGGCACCTCCACCGCGCCTCAGACCGGGTGGCACCTCACCAAGCGCATCCGGATCTGCCACGATGGCCCAGGCCCGAGCAGCCAAGGCCGCTGACGCACGCGGCCAAGCAGGCTAAACTAACTCCTTAGCTAACCGAGGAGGCTGGACCATGTCGGCTGAGGCCGTGCACTACAACATGCATGACGCCAAGACCCATCTGTCGCGCATCATCGAACGGGTGGAACGCGGTGAGGAGATCATCATCGACCGCGCGGGCACCCCGGTGGCGAAGGTCGTACCGCTGGTCCGGCGGGCCAACCGCACTGCAATCGGCTCCCTCGCCGGCCAACTGGATCTCTCCGGTGACTGGGACTCGCCACAGACCAACGCGGAGATCGCCGACGACTTCGGCATCGGCGCATGAACCTACTGCTGGACACTCACGTCGCGCTCTGGGCCATCGCCGGCGACCCGACCCTCGGCACCGAGTTGCTCGATCGACTACGCCACGAGCCGGACATCTTCCTCTCCCCGGTCACCCTGTGGGAGATAACCATCAAACAGAGCACTGGGAAACTCGCCGGACCGCCTGACCTTGCAGAGCGGGTGAGAGACATGGGCTTCCGCGAACTCCCGGTGTCCCACGCCCACGCCATCGCCGCCGGTCGCCTGCCATCGCATCACCGCGATCCCTTCGACCGCATGCTCGTGGCACAGGCAATCACCGAAGGGCTGACCGTCGCCTCCCGTGACGCGTCGATAGCGCTGTACGACGTGGATGTCCTCAAGGTGTGAGAACACCTCTGTGCACTCCTGATACCCGCGAGAGGCCCAGGCCGTCTCGCCCGCTGACCGCCCCTCCCATTCCGAGCGGCATCTGTTGCTCAGCCCAGGCACAAGCCGGCCTGCAGATACGCGGGTCCTTAGACCCCTCCCTTCGGTATCCGGTTTGGTGGGGCGCGCGGGACTCGAACCCGCGACCGAGGGATTATGAGATCAAACTGCCCGTCCCGCCGACCTCGCCACATAGCGGCCTAGCAGCGGAAACGCCTCTCGACATCTCACACTGCTCCCCCGCTGTCCGCCGACCTCTTGCGGACTAGATGCGGACCGCTCGGTCAGGAGGCAGGCACGCTCGAACCTGCCTTGCACGTCAACGCGTCCCTCCGCCGCATTGGGAAGTGGTCGGGCCCACGGACTCAATGAGGGCTGGAAAGATCGCATGCATGATCTCCCTACCTCAACCCGACGACCTGGCGTCCCTGGTCTCGCGCACCGGCCTTCACGACGAGGCGGCCGGGGCGGTTCGGTGAAACCCAACAAGGCGGCCCCCCGGGTTGTGGCGGAAGAGGATCTAGCCGGCTTCACAGCCGGCCAACTCGTGGAGGTGATGAAAGCCCTCACGGTGATCCTGACCCTTCCCCAATCAGCCGCCGACCACGTCGACGCGCTCGTGGTAGCCACCGGTCAGGGCGAAGAATGGCGTCTCACTCATGCGATCCGTAACTGGGAGGCGAACCCAGCGCTTCGCTACCTTCTGGTGGCGAACGGGAACCCGGATGAAGAGACGTACGTCGAGATCACGCTCGACTACCTGCGGTGCCTCGGCCTTCGTCGCACCAATGGGGTCTACCTCCAAGCCGAGCCGGCTCCCAACACCGGCTTGCAGGCCGCATGGATCGTCAACCAGGTCCAAGTAGGCGGCATCACCAGCCTTGCGCTCGTTGTCTCCCCCTACCACCTGGCCCGCGTCTACCTCACGGTCCTCAAAGCCTTTACCAGGACTGGATTTCGCCTCCCCATGATCCCGCTCCCCGTGGCCGTCCCGCCTGACACACCCGTCCCGGAAACCGGAGCGACCGCCTACGACCTCGTACCCGGCGAGATCAAACGCATCCTCAACTACATGGACAACGGATGGCTCGCCACGCCGGAGGAATTGCAGCAGTACCTACAGTGGCTTTGGAGCCACCACAATCCCCTGGTCACCGGGCTGGTCTGAGGCAGCGGGAGACCGTCCGGCCTCCCTGCGGAAGGTCGCCGCCACTCTTCCCCCGTCCCCCGGATAGGTGCCAAGGACTGCGGCGCCCGGTTGGTGTCAAGGGTGGCCGTAGGCCATTGGCGTGCCGACGCGCAGCGCCCTTGACGCCGGCCGGGTGGCGTAGAGGATCGGGCACCCGGGGGATGGTCACGCCCTGGTCCTCGTCGTCATCTCGCTGCGGACAGTGCCCGCGTGACTCGGAGGCAAGCAGCTCTGCTGCGCGGCAGCGATCGCCCCGCCCTCGACGGAGAGCAACACCGACGGCGATCGTCCCGCCTCAGCCCATCATGCCCTCAGTTCTCCGCAGCGTTGGCCGGCCGGCCCGGCCGATGCCGGCCGGAGGTCGCCAGCAAGCCGGGGCCGGCCCGGCGCGGCCCGCTTGCGGGCCGCCTTGATCTGATAGAGCGGAATTCGGCAGTGTCTCGGGCTTACGTCATGTCCTCCGTCGACTGATGCTCGACAGTCCTCCGCCAACTGATCTGCGACATCCGAGCGCGGATCGCGGCATGAGAGTGTGTTACTGCAGGCGGCGGCACCCATAGTCTCAATTGTTGAGGAGAGAGCGCACGGCAAGGTGATCAGCCGAAATGGCGTTGCGCAATTTCGATGAGGGCGAACAACGTATCGCGGCAGTCCTCGGCGTTCGTCATGGCGGCGACCGCGGTGCCTGACGCTGGCCAGGCGAACGCGAAACAGCTGTAGCCGGTGTTCTGCCCGGTATGGCCGAAGCGACCGTCGCCGATCTCCGTGCCCAGACCGAATCCGCCTGGCGACTGACGCTCCAGCATCTGCGTGGCTAAATCCGGTGGGAGCAGCGCGGAGTCGCCGGCGTGGGCTCGGGTGATTTCCAGCTCGAGCCGGACCAGGTCGAGCGGGGTGCTCCACAGTCCGGCCCCGGCCATCTCCGGTTGCGTGTGCCAACCGCCGGGTACAGCGGCACCGTTGGCATGGCCGCGAGCCGCACGTTCCTGGTGTTCATTCGGGAAGTGTTGATCGAAGCTGCTGTCTGCCATACCCACTGGTTCCAGCACCAGCGCCGCCATGAGCTCGTCAAACGGGGTCGCCGTCACATCGGTCAAGAGCTGTTGAAGTAAGGCGTAGTGGCTTCCTGAATAGCGGAACTCGGAGCCTGGCAGCAGCTCACGCCGGACTGCGGGCGTGTTGGCCGGTGGTGCACCCGCCAGGATTTGCAGCAGCGACGGTACTGGCTCACCTACGGCATACCCCGGGAACCAATTCTCGGTCAGTCCGGCAGTGTGCGCCAGGACCTGACGCACGGTCACTGTGCCCGTACCAGGGAGCTGCCAGGATGAGAGGTAGGTGTTGACATCGGCATCGAGGTCGATCGTCGTGTCGGCAACCAGCCGCAGAGCGCCGAACGCGGCGACGTGCTTGCTGATCGAACAGGCCGGGAACAACAGGTCGCGGCCGCCGGTCCAGACATCGCCGTCGACCCCTCCGACCGCGATACCAATGTCAAGAGTCGGATCGGTGCCCGCTGTCAAGTCCCGCCAGTCCTCTTCGAAACCCACGGCTCAGTAGTATGCCGTGGGATGGGCTGGCGCACTCAACTCGACGACCTCTCCGCCGATGACGACGATGGCACCGAACGGTGTCTTCCCCTCGTCTTCCAACGCTCACCGTGAGATCTCGATGGCCCTGGCGAGAAAGCGCTCGTCCGGGGCGGTCAGTGGGTGGTCACGGTTTTCCTCCTTGCCGCTCTGGCGGCTTGCCGCCGTTGACCCTTCGCTTGGGCCGGGGCTTGAGTGGGGTGGCGAACCGGAGTTCGGTCCGATCGGCCGGGTATTCGGCGTCGGAGACAGGGCTGCGGAGTCGATCGGTCTCGTCGGCCTGACGCCGCACGAGCTGCGGCACACGGCGGCCAGTCTGGCGGTGGCGGAGGGCGCCAACGTCAAGGCGGTGCAGCGGATGCTCGGGCACGCCTCGGCGGCGATGACGCTGGATGTGTACGCGGACCTGTTCGAGGACGACCTGGACCAGGTGGCGGACCGCCTCGACCGGGCGGCGGGTCGTGCTGCTGCGGACTCAGTGCGGACCGAGGGCGTCGGTCCGGACCTCGACGCGGTGCGCCCGGATCGTCGGCAGCACGGCTGACCAGGGAAAACGGGTGGTGGGGCGGGCGGGACTCGAACCCGCGACCGAGGGATTATGAGTCCCCTGCTCTAACCGGCTGAGCTACCGCCCCGAAACACCGCGCCGGATCTTATCCCGCTCGGCGGTCAGCAGCCAGCACCGCGCCGGCCGGCGCCCACGCCTGCACCAGCACGAAGGGCTACAGGAATATAACAGCGCGCTCGGGTACGGCGGTCAGCCGGCGCGCAGCTCTTCAAGCACCGCGCCGGCGGCGCGCCAGCCGCTGGCGAGGGCGCCCTGGATCGATGGGCTGTCGCGGTGGTCACCGGCCACGAACAGGCCCTCCCCCAACGACACGGGCTTGCGCAGCCGCCCCTGCGGTGGTGGTGCGGCGGGCAGCGCCTGCGGCACGGCGGCTGTGGTGAGGTGTGTCCAGTCGGCGGTGGATCGACCGTACAGGCGGGTCAACTCGGCCCGGATGGTCGGCTCGGGTGGGGCCGTCGGGCCGACCACCGAGGTCGCGATCAGGTACCGTCCGGCGGGGGCGTACGTGCTGGCGGCGTTGCTGAGCACCACCGTGTTCGCGACGATCTCCCGCCGGTCGCCGTCGACGAGCAGGATCGGTTCGGCTAGGGGTGGTTCGGGCGCGCTGTGGTAGTAGGTGGTGTAGCTGTGCATCCGTACCGTCGCCAGGGCCGGCAGCAGCGCGGCCGCGGCGGGCGGGTCGACGGCGACCACGACGGCCCGGCAGCGGATGTCGCCGGCCTGGGTGCGGACCCGGCCGGGCGCGACCTCGGCGACCGGGATGTTCAGGTCGAGCAGGTCGGCCGGCAGCGGGTCGGCGACGGCCCGGGGCAGCGCGGCCATCCCCTCGGCGGGCAGGCCGATGCGGCCGCGGGCGAAGGACCGCAGCACCATCGCGAGGACGTGGCTGGAGGTGGCCAGTTCCCGGTCGATGAACACACCGGACAGGAACGGGCGCAGCAGCTCCTCGATGATCGCGTCGGAGAGGCCGGCGCGGCGCAGCGCCGCCTCGGCGCTGGTCTCCGGGGCGGTGAGCAGTCGGGAGGCGGGCAGTGTGGCGCAGCCCGCGGCGAGCGCCGCGAAGCGCAGCCGGTCGCGCAGGGACCCGACGCCGGCGAGGGCGGTGCCCGGGCCGCCGGTGGGCTCGCGCAGCGGGTTGACCAGCCGCAGCAGGTCGTCGCCCTTGCGGACGAGCACCCCGGAGGTGAAGTAGCCGAGGTTGAGCCGGGCGGTGTCGAGCAGCGTGCCGAGCCGGGGGTAGGCGGTGTTGAGCACCTGGAAACCCCTGTCGATCAGGTAGCCGTCGACGACGTCGGTGGCGACCCGGCCGCCGAGTCGGCCGTCGGCCTCCAGCAGCCGCCAGGGCACGCCCGCGCGGTGCAGCCGCCGGGCGGCGGCGAGGCCGGCCAGGCCGCCGCCGACGATGACCACGTCGGTCTCAGCCAGCATCGCGCGCCTCCCGCTCACCGTTCGCCCGGGACAACCGGCCCGGCCACCAGACCTTCGGCCCGATGTCGTACGCGAGTGCCGGCACCAGCAGCGACCGGACGATGATCGTGTCGATGAGTACCCCGACGGCGACGGCGGTGCCCAGTTCGACGAGTACCACCAGGGGCAGGACGGCGAGGGCGGAGAAGGTCGCGGCGAGCACGATGCCGGCGGACGTGATCACCCCGCCGGTGACGGCGAGGCCGGCGAGCACACCGGCGCGGGTGCCGCGCTTGACGGACTCCTCGCGGACCCGGCTCATCAGGAAGATGTTGTAGTCGATGCCGAGCGCCACCAGGAACACGAACGCGAACAGCGGGAACGACGAGTCGACGCCGGGGAAGTCGAAGACGTGCCGGAACAGCAGCGCGCACAGGCCCAGGGTGGCGGCGAAGCTGAGCAGCACCGTGGCGATCAGCAGTAGCGGGGCGAGCAGGGCGCGCAGCAGCAGGGCCAGGATGACGGCGATGACCACCAGCACGATCGGGATGATGACGTTCTGGTCGCGTGTCGCGGCGTCGGAGGTGTCCACGTTGATCGCGGTGAAGCCGCCGACAACGGCGTCCGCGTCGGGCACCCGGTGGACGGCGACCCGCAGCTCGCGGATGGCCCGTTCGGCGCCGTCGCTGTCCGGCGGGTCGGCCAGGGTCGCCTCCAGTTGCACCCGCCCGTCGACGACCTTCGGTGCGGCGTTCGGGTCCGGCGGGCCGGTCTGCGGGCCGGTGGTGAGCGGGCGGACGTCGGCGACGCCGGGTACGCCCTGCGCCACCTGGGCGACCTGCCGGGCGGTCTGTTCGGTGGTGAAGATGGTGGCCGGGCTGCCGGTGCCGGCCGGGTAGTGCCGGGCGATCACCTCCTGCCCGTCGACCGAGTCGGTGCGCTTGGTGAACAGGTCGGACTGGCCGAGGGTGGTGGCGCCGAGCTGGGTGAGGCCGAGCGTGAGCAGGGCCAGCACGACTGCTGTGCTCAGCCAGATCGGCCGGGCGTGCCGGGCCACGAAGCCGGCGATGCGGCTCCAGATGCCGTGTTCGGCGCGCGGGTCGGCCTGGTCCTCTCGCGGCCGGCGGGGCCAGAACGCCCACCGCCCGCCGAGCACCAGCAGCGCGGGCAGGAAGGTGAGCATCACCAGCAGGGTGGCGGCGATGCCGATGGCGGCGACCGGGCCGAGCGCCCGGTTGGAGTTGAGGCTGGACAGCAGCAGGCAGAGCAGGCTGACGATGACGGTGCCGCCGGACGCGATGATGGCGGGTGCGGCGCCCTTCCAGGCGGTGCGCATGGCGTCCCACGGTCGGTCGTGTCGGTGCAGCTCCTCCCGGTAGCGGGCGATGAGCAGCAGCGCGTAGTCGGTGCCGGCGCCGAAGACCAGCACGGTGAGGATGCCCTGGGCCTGCCCGTTGAGCTTGATCACGTCGGCGTCGGCGAGCAGGTAGACGAAGACCGAGGCCAGCGCGTACGACATTCCGGCGGCGAGCAGCGGAAAGATCCAGAGCACCGGGCTGCGGTAGACGATCAGCAGGATGACCAGCACCACGACGAGGGTGACGAGCAGCAGTGGCCCGTCGATGGCGGCGAACACCTCGATCAGGTCGGCGAGCAGGCCGGCCGGTCCGGCGACGTCCACGGTGAGGCCGTTCTGGCCGGCGCCGGTGATGTCGCGCAGCTGCTCGACGACAGTGCCGATCTCCTCACCCTCGGCGTCGTCCACCGGGACGACCACCTGGAGGGCCTGGCCGTCCGCGCTGGGGATGGGTGGGGGCAGCGGGGTGACCACGCCGGGCACCTGGGCGAACCGGGCGAGGTCGGCGCCCACCCGCTGCCTGTCCGCGTCGGTGATGCCTGAGGTCCGTTCGTAGACGACAAGCGCCGGGACGGTCTCGCGGTCGACGAACCCGCCGGCGAGGTCCTGGGCGCGTGTCGCCTCGGCGTCGGTGGGCAGGAACGCGGCGTTGTCGTTGGTGGCGACCTCGCTGAGGCGCCCCGAGTACGGGCCGGCCACCCCGCCGATCACCAGCCAGGCCAGCACGACCGCCACCGCGATCAGCGTGGCCCTGCCGCCTCGTCCGGCCATCCGCACCAACCCCTAGAATCGACGCATCAATCGACGCAGCGGGAGTCTAAGTCGACATCGACCATCCTGCCGGGCGAGTGCGGTGCGGGAGGGCGAAACCGGGCCATGCGCACGAAAACGCCCGTCGGCCGGGGCCGACGGGCGTGGGGTGAAACTGTGCTCCCCCGATTGGACTCGAACCAATAACCTGCCGGTTAACAGCCGGCTGCTCTGCCAATTGAGCTACAGGGGATCGTGCACCGCCCGGAACCGGATCTCACCGGCGCCGTGCGACGGGACAAGAGTACAGGACATACCCGGGTTGCGGTCCAGTGGGTTCCCTCCCGGTCCGCAGCTCGACAATCCGGATAAATTGCCATCCCGGCACACAGATGCTTGAGCGCAGAGCAGGATGGGTAGTTAGCTGCGGACAGAGGACGCAGGCGCGAATTGGTCGCCTTCGGACGGGGAAACCCGCCCGGGCGACGGCGCGTCAGGTACGGAAGGAGCCGCCATGCGCGGAAAGATCATGTTTCTTGGCGGGCTGGCTGCGGGATTCGTCCTGGGCGCCCGTGCCGGCCGGGAAAAGTACGAGGAGCTCGTGGTCCGGGGCCGCAAGGTGCTCGACCACCCGACCGTCCAGGAGGCGGCCGGGGTCGCGCAGGCCCAAGCCAACAAGCTCTACAGCGAGGGTAAGGACAAGCTCGGCCAGACCAAGCTGGGCGAGAAGCTGGGCACCGGCAACGGCGGCACCGGCAAGCAGGAACTGACCGCCGCCGACGACGCGTTCGCCGGCACGCCCGCCACCGTGGGCGCCAAGACGGGCAGCAGCTCGGTCGGCACGACCTCCGGGTCGCCGTCGGCCACCAACCCCCGCACCAAGCCGTCCGGCTCGGGCACCAACGCCAGCACGCTCTGATCCACCGCACGTAGACCCATCGCACGTCGACGGGCCGGTCGCCGAGAGGGCGACCGGCCCGTGGTCTGTCCGGGTGCGGTCAGTCCTTGCTGCTGAACGCCGCGTCGAAGGCGGCGCTCGGGGCGTCGAAGGCGAGCCTCCTGACGAACTGCAACGCCTCCGGCGCGCCGAGCAGGCGGTCCATTCCGGCGTCCTCCCACTCGATCGAGATGGGACCGGTGTAGCCGATCGCGTTCAACGCGCGGAAGCAGTCCTCCCAGGGCACGTCGCCGTGCCCGGTGGAGACGAAGTCCCACCCGCGGCGCAGGTCCGCCCAGGGCAGGTGCGAGGCGAGCCGGCCACGGCGGCCGTCCCCGGTACGCACCTTCGCGTCCTTGCAGTCCACGTGGTAGATCCGGTCGGCGAAGTCGAAGATGAAGTTCACCGGGTCCAGTTCCTGCCAGACGAAGTGCGACGGGTCCCAGTTCAACCCGAACGCGGGCCGGTTGCCGATCGCCTCCAGGGCCCGCTTGGTCGTCCAGTAGTCGTACGCGATCTCGCTGGGGTGCACCTCGTGTGCGAACCGCACCCCCACCTCGTCGAACACGTCGAGGATCGGGTTCCACCGGTCGGCGAAGTCCTGGTAGCCGCGCTCGATCATCGACGGCGGCACCGGCGGGAACATCGCCAGGGTGTGCCAGATAGACGAGCCGGTGAAACCGACGACGGTCTTCACACCGAGCTTCGCCGCCGCCCGCGCGGTGTCCTTGATCTCCTCGGCGGCCCGCTGACGGACGCCCTCGGGCTCCCCGTCGCCCCAGATCCGGGCGGGCAGGATGTCCTGGTGCCGCTCGTCGATCGGGTGGTCACAGACCGCCTGACCGACCAGGTGGTTGGAGATCGTGAAGACCTGAAGGTTGTGCTTCGCGAGCGTCTCCCGCTTGCGGTCGACGTACGAGTCGTCGGCGAGCGCCTTGTCGACCTCGAAGTGGTCGCCCCAGCAGGCGATCTCCAGACCGTCGTAGCCCCACTCGGAGGCGAGCCGGCAGACCTCCTCGAACGGAAGGTCGGCCCACTGGCCGGTGAAGAGCGTGATGGGTCGCGCCATTGTCCTTCTCCCCTGTTGTGATGGGGATTCCATGTGCGGACCAGGGCGAGGGTGACCGGTCGGACCGGTGCGTGGCGTCGGGGCGGTCACCGGTGGGTGCGGAACACACCTGGGCCCGGCGGGTTGCGCCTCCCACCGGGTCACCGGCCACCGTCACGGTCGCCGGTCCCACCCTATTTGCGCCGCACCCCATCGGGGAAGCCCCGGATCGTCACTCGGCCGCTTCCTCGGGCGCCGGCAGGACCGCCCGGACGGTGAAACCGCCGTCGGGTCGCGGGCCTGCGGAGAAGGTGCCGCCGATGCGTTCGGCGCGTCTGCGTACGGCGATCAGCCCTCGGTCGGCACCCCGGGGCTCCCCCGCCGGCGCGGCGGCGTCGGCGCCGTCGTCGCGTACCTCGATGGTGATGCCCTGGGGGTCGTAGCGCAGGCGGACCGCGACCGGCGCACCCGGGGCGTGCCGGCGCGCGTTGGTAAGCGACTCCTCGATGATCCGGTACGCCGCCACGTCGACCGCCTCCGGCAGCGGCCTGGGCGCTCCGGCCAGTGCCCAGCGCACCGACTGGCCGGCGGCGAAGCCCTCCACCAGCGCGTCGAGACGGTTCAGGCTGGGCGGCGGCCCGGTCAACGGGTCGGGCTCGCCGGCCCGGTCCAGCAGCCGGTGCCCGTGCGCCAGCACCATCCGGCGCCACTGCGCGAAAGCCCCCACGACGTGCACGGTACGGCAGCGACCTGTGAGCCGGGCTGCGCCCTCACCCCGCCGATCTTGCACTTTGTGTTGCCGAAAGGTCGGTGTTGCGGCACTGATCCCCGCGGAAAGTGCAAGATCGGCGAGGACGGGACCACGCCCGGCCGAGCGGGGCACGCTCGGCCGGGCCTGGTCGCGCTCAGTCGGTCAGGGCAGGGTCCACTTCTGGTTTGCCGCGTTGAGGCAGGTCCAGAGGTGCACGATGGTGCTGTCCGCCGAGTTGTTGCCGGAGACGTCGAGGCACTTGCCCGACGACGGGTTGCGCAGGGTGCCGTCGGACTGGGCCGCCCAGTTCTGCGCGCCGCTGCCGTTGCAGGTCCAGAGCTGGATCTTGGTGCCGTCGGCGGTGCCGCTGCCGGACACGTCCAGGCACTTGCCGAGCGCCTTGATCGTCGAGTTCGGCGTCACGGTCCAGGTCTGCGCCGCGCTGCCGTTACAGGTGTAGATCTGGATCTGGGTGCCGTCGGCCGTGCCGGCGTTGCGCACGTCCAGGCACTTGCCGGCCAGGCCCTTGACCGGGCCGACCCGGGTGCCGCCGCCGGTCCCCTTGACCAGGGTGAAGTCGTCCACGTCGAAGAGCCCCGTGCCGCTACCGGTGAACGTGAGGTAGAGGTTCTGGGCGCCGGACGGGACGCCCGACAGGGCGGTCGTGACGTTCGCGAAGGTGCTCCAACTGCCGGTGTTCGGTACCGCGACCGAGCCGAGCACCGGGCCGGTGGCCGAGCCGGTACGCACCTGGATGGTGCCGCCCGCGCCGCCCGAGACGACCCGGGAGGTGAACGACGTGACCCCGGTCAGGTCCACCCCGTTGTACGCGGCCCAGTCGCCCGGGTCGATGTAGCCGATGGTCTGCCCGCCGTTGGCGCCCGCCTTGGTGAACGCGGAGACCCCGTTGGCCGAGCTGAACGCCTCGGCCTGGATCGTGCCGGTCGGCGGCGGCGTGGTGCCCAGCTCCTTGATCCGGATGTTGCGGAACGAGGCGTCGTCACCGGTGCCGTGGTTCTGGATGCCGATGTGGCCGGCCAGCGACCGTACCGGATTGGTGTTGGTGAAGTCGTTGATCTTCACGCCGTTGAGGAAGATCTGCAACCGCTCACCCTCGACCAGCAGCTCGTACGTGTTCCACTCCCCCGGCGCGTTGAGCGCCGCGTCCCGGGCCGCGATGTCGGCGGACTTGAACGTGTAGACCGCTCCTGTGGTGCGGTCCACCGCGTCGGTGGCGTCGATCTGGATCTCGTAACCGTTGTCCACAGCCGACCACGGGTCACTCGACGGCGGGAACCCGATGAAGATGCCGGAGTTGTCGTCCCCGGCCAGCTTCCAGTCCAGCTTCAACGAGTAGTTGGTGAACTGCTTCGCGTTGTACCAGAACAGCCCCATCCCGCCCACCGAGGTGAGGGTGGCGTCGGAGTTGGTGAAGCTGCCCGGACCGGCCTGCGACCAACCGGCAGTCGACCCGTTGAACAGCGGGGTGTAGCCGGTCTCCGGCCGGCAGTCGGCCTTGCTCCGGCCGGCCGCGTACCTGATGCCGCCGAGCAGGTGCGCCCGGAACGCCGGCTCCGCGTACGACGCCTGGGTGTGCCCGGCGCCGGTGTAGAAGGACCGGCCGCCGCCGTAACCCTTGCACCAGCTCAGCGGGTGGTCCGCGCCCATGCCGCCACCGGAGTACGACGACTCGTCCAGGGTGGCCAGCACGTGCGCGGTGGACCGGGCGTTGGTCCGGTAGTTGTACCACTCGTCGGTGCGGGTCCAGGTCTGCGGCAGGTGCGCGGTCGCCGCGTGACCCCTGTCCTCCACCTTCATGTTGGCCTGCTGGATCGCCGGATGCGAGGCGAACCACGCGCCGACCAGGTTGCCGTAGAACGGCCAGTCGTACTCGGTGTCGGCGGCGGCGTGCACACCCACGTACCCGCGACCCGAGCCGATGTACGACTCGAAGGCGGTCTGCTGGCTGGCGTTGAGCACGTCGCCTGTGGTGTTGAGGAAGACCACAGCCTCGTACTGGGCGAGGTTGCCCGTGGTGAAGGCGGCGGCGTCCTCGGTGGCGGTCACCGTGAAGTTGTTCGCGGCGCCCAGGTCACGGATGGTCTGGATACCGACCGGGATCGCGTCGTGCCGGAAGCCGGCGGTCTTGGAGAAGACAAGCACGTCGTACGGGGCGTCGGCGGCACTGGCCGGGGTGGCCGGGGTGGTGCAGGCGAGAACGGCGAGGGCGGCCATCGCCGCGCCGAGGACGGGTCGCAGGATTCTCATGGCAGGGTCCACTTCTGGTTGGCGGCCGCGGTGCAGGTCCACAGGTGGACCACCGTGCTGTCGGCCGAGTTGTTGCCTGAGACGTCGAGACACTTGCCGGATGCCACGTTGCGCAGCGTGCCGTCGGCCTGGGCGGACCAGTTCTGCGCCCCGGTG
The DNA here is from genome assembly GCF_042898105.1 of Micromonospora sp. NPDC000663. Classification (NCBI taxonomy): domain Bacteria; kingdom Bacillati; phylum Actinomycetota; class Actinomycetes; order Micromonosporales; family Micromonosporaceae; genus Micromonospora; species Micromonospora sp. NPDC000663. The sequence goes on along the minus strand of NZ_JBIAYR010000005.1, from coordinate 37,580 downwards.
CCGTTGCAGGTCCAGAGCTGGATCTTGGTGCCGTCGGCGGTGGCGCCACCCGAGACGTCCAGGCACTTGCCCAACGACTTGACTGTCGAGTTCGGCGTGACCGCCCAGGTCTGCGCGGCGCTGCCGTTGCAGGTGTAGATCTGGATCTGGGTGCCGTCCGCGGTGGCGGCGTTGCGCACGTCCAGGCACTTGCCGCCCAGACCCTTGATCGCGCCCGTCCCGCCGGCCGGTGGCGTACCGGTGACGAAGGTGAACGCGTCCAGGTCGAAGAGCGCCCCGGTGCCCGAGCCGGCGAACGTCAGGTAGAGCGTCGTCGTACCGGTCGGCGGGTTGCTGATCGCGCCGGTGACAGTGGTGAACGTCTCCCAGCCGCCGGTCACCGGGACCGTGGCCGAGCCGAGCACCGTGCCGGTGGCCGAGCCGGCCCGGACCTGGAGGGTGCCACCGGCACCCGCCGAGGAGACCCGGGCGGTGAACGACGTGACGTTGCCCAACCGGTACGGCTGGAACGCGATCCAGTCGCCGTTGTTGATGTCGCCGACGGTCTTGCCACCCTCGGCCGGGGTCTTGCTGAACACGTTGATGCCGGACGAGGTGCCGAAGAACTCGGCCTGCCGGTGCCGCGGCGGCAGCGTGTGCTGGGTGTGCGTGGTCAGCCCACCGGCGTCGGTGTACTCGGCGTCGAAGATCGCGAAGATGTTCGCCGCGTCGTCGTGCTCACCGTCGACCGGGATGGTGATCGAACCGGAGCAGCCGGTCTTCGAGGTGATCTGGTGCCCGTGCTGGTCGTGCCCGAGCACGTAGGTCATCTTGACCTTCGTGCAGTCGATCGTGCCGTCCTCCGGGTCGGTCACCGTGATGCTGAACGGCACCGTGTCACCGAAGCTGAACAGCTGCCCGTTGCCGGGGTTGTTGATGGTCACCGTCGGCGCGGTGTTGCCGACGCTGATCCGTACGCTGCTGCTGCCGGTGGCGCCCTGCGGGTCCCGCACCGTCAGCGTGGCCGTGTAGGTGCCGTTCGTGGTGTACGTCTTCGTCGGGTTGGCGGCCGTCGAGGTGGTGCCGTCACCGAACGCCCACGAGTAGGTGAGCGCGCCGCCCTCGGGGTCGGACGAGCCGGCCGAGGAGAAGGTGACCGCGAGCGGGGCGGCGCCGGAGGTCCGGTTGGCGCTGGCCACCGCGGACGGCGCCCGGTTGCCGCCGCCGACGTAGTCGAAGCGGTAGAGCGCCGAGTTGGCGTCGCCGTTGAAGTAGCCGGTGCCGTAGTCGAGCACGTAGTACGCGCCGTCCGGGCCGAACGCCGAGTCCATCACCTGCTTGCCGACCCAGGGGAAGGTGTCGATGGTGCCCCGGGAGCCGTCGGCGTTGACGTGGATGGGCTTGATCCAGCCCCTGCCGAACTCGGTGGCGAAGAACTGCCCGTCGAACGACTGCGGGAACTTCGTGGTGGAGGTCGACGAGGCGTTGTACCGGTAGACCGGGCCGCCCATCGGCGACTCCGAGCCGCCGCCGAACTCGGTGGGGGTGCCGGCGTCGCCCGCGTACCGGATCCAGGCCGGCTGGGCCGGCGGCAGGGTGGTCAGGCCGGTGTTGCGGAACGAGTTGTTCGTCGGCCCGCCCGTGCAGTTGTACTTCGCCCCGCCGGTGTTTGTGGCGAAGTCCCACTCGTTGTACGTCTCGGTGGTGGTGTTGGTGCCCGTGCAGTACGGCCATCCGTAGTTGCCCGGCGCGGCGACCCGGTTGAACTCGACCTGACCGGACGGGCCTCTGGTGGAGCTGGTGGAGCCGGCGTCCGGCCCGTAGTCACCGACGTAGACGACGCCTGTGGCCTTGTCCACGCTGATCCGGAACGGGTTGCGGAAGCCCATCGCGTAGATCTCCGGGCGGGTCCTGGCCGTGCCGGGCGCGAACAGGTTGCCCGACGGGATGGAGTACGTCCCGTTGGCGTTCACCTTGATCCGCAGGATCTTGCCCCGCAGGTCGTTGGTGTTGCCGGCGCTGCGCTGGGCGTCGTACGCCGGGTTGCGGTTGGTCCGCTCGTCGAGCGGCGAGTAGCCGGCGGACTCGAACGGGTTGGTGTCGTCGCCGGTGGAGAGGTAGAGGTTGCCGGCGGCGTCGAAGTCGATGTCCCCGCCGACGTGGCAGCACAGGCCCCGGTCGGCGGGTACGTCGAGCACGTCGACCTTGCTGGCCTGGTTGACTGTGAAGTCGGCATGGAGGGTGAACCGGGAGAGGCGGTTCACGCCCTGCCAGGCCGAGAAGTCGGTGCCGGTGGCGGGCGCGTCCCCGGCGGGGGTGGACAGCGGCGGGGCGTAGTAGAGGAAGATCTGCCTGTTGCTGGCGAAGTTCGGGTCGACCCCGACGCCCTGCAATCCCTCCTCGTCGTGGTTGTAGACGGCCAGGGTGCCGATCACCGAGGTGGTGCCGCCCGCGTCGGTGCGGCGCAGGGTGCCGTTGCGGGCGGTGTGCAGGACGGAGCGGTCCGGCAGCACGGCGAGCGACATCGGCTCGCCCATGTCGGAGACACCGCGGGCCAGCTCGACCTGCTGGAAGTCACTCGCGGTGATGGTGTGCGCCTGGGCGGGTGTCGAGCCGAGCGCGAGTGCGACGGTGCCACCCGCGATCGTGAGCAGCAGGGCCGATCCGGCGGAGAACCATCGTCGGGACCGGTGGGTGGGTGTGTCCTTCATGGACATCTGTGCTGTCCCTTCCTGACGGATGCCAGGCCGGGCGCGCGCCGTCGCGCCGGATGCCGTAGCGGTGGTGGGGGTCGATGGGTTACCGCGCCGCCGGTTCACCTCGACGAAACATTGTCGTGTTGGTCACGACACTAAATTGCGGCGTGTCGATGTGTCTATACCTTCCGGTGATCCGGCAACAACTTTCGTCGATATCGCCGAAAGTCGGCAGGATTCAGGCGCGGCGGTCGATCGCCTGCGCGGCCAACGCGATAAGCGCGGCACGGGCCTCGTCGGCCACCTGGGCGCTCTCCAGGGCGGTCAGCGCCGCCTCGGTACGGACCCGGATCATCTGTTCGATGCGCTCCCGCGCGCCGGTCCCCTCGATGATCGTCCGCAGCTCCGCCGCGCCGTCGGAGTCCAGCGTGGGGTTGCCGAACAGCTCCCGCAGCCGCGCGGTCTGCGTCCGGTCGGCGGCGCTGCGAGCCAGCGCCATCATCACCGTCGGCTTGCCCTCGCGCAGGTCGTCGAGCACCGACTTGCCGGTGACCGCCGGGTCACCGAAGACGCCAAGCACGTCGTCGCGCAGCTGGAACGCGTCACCCAACGGGTCACCGAACTCGCCCAGCGCCTCGATCAGCTCCGGTCCCGCACCGGCCAGCGCGGCGCCGATCTGCAACGGCCGGGTCACCGTGTAGCGGGCGGCCTTCATCCTTATCACCGTGAGCGCGCTGGCCACCGAACCGTCGCCCACCCCGGAGACCAGGTCCAGGTACTCCCCCGCGATCACCTCGGTACGCATCAACGCGAACACGCCGTAGCCGCGGTGCACCTGCTCGGTGCCCAGACCGCACTCGTGGAACATCTGGTCCGACCAGGCGGCGCAGAGATCGCCGCAGAGCAGCGCGGTGTTGCGCCCGTACGCCTCCGGGTCGCCGCGCCACGACGAACGGGCGTGCAGGTCGGCGAAGAGCCTGTGCACCGACGGCTCCCCCCGACGGCGGTCGCTGCCGTCGAGGATGTCGTCGTGGATCAGCGCGAACGCGTGGAACAGCTCCAGGGCCGCCGCCGCCACCACGATCGGGGTGCCGTCGGCGGCGCCCGCCCCGCGCCAACCCCAGTAGCAGAAGAGCGGACGCAGCCGTTTCCCGCCGGCCAACACGAACCGTTGCAGCGCGGTGAACACCCCGCGCGGCGCGCCGTCCGGCCAGTCCGGCCCCTGCCGGTCGAGGAACGCGGCCAGCTCCGCGTCGAAGCGCGCGCGCAGCCCGCTGGTGTCGGTGGGCGCGACGGTGACCGTCATGTCCGCTCCCCCGACCCCTCCGCGCCGCCGGCCCCTAACCCGGCCAACTCCAGTAACAACCCCTTGACCTCGGTGGCGGCGATCCGGTCCCGGGCCGCGCCCGGGTCGGAGCAGAGCAGCACCGGGGCGTCCGCCGGGTCGTCCGGCAGCCGTCCGTGCGAGCCGCGTACCGCGCGGGCGCCGGCGTCCAGGCCGACGGCGCTCATCAGGTACCGCATGCCCACCTTCTTGCGGGCCAGCGCGGCGGCCGCCCGCAACTTCGCCGCCCCGGGGTTGGCCGGGTCGAAGAACAGCTCGGCGGGGTCGTACCCGGGCTTGCGGTGGATCTCGACCAGCCGGGCGAAGTCCGGCGCGCGGGCGTCGTCGAGCCAGTAGTAGTAGGTGAACCAGGCGTCCGGCTCGGCCACGAGCACCAGCTCACCGGCGCGCGGATGATCCAGCCCGTGCGCGGCCTTGCCCTCGGCGTCGAGGACCTCGGCCACCCCGGGCAGGCCGGCGCAGAGCTTCGCCACCGCCGGCACGTAGGCCGGATCCTTGACGTAGACGTGCGCGATCTGGTGGTCGGCTACCGCGAACGCCTTCGACGTCCACGGGTCGAGGTACTCCATGCCGGCCTGCGTGTGCACCCGCAGCAGCCCTTCGGAGCGCAGCAGCCGGTTGACGTCCACCGGTCGGGACACGTCGGTGATGCCGTACTCGGACAGCACCACCACTGTGGCGTCGCGGGCACGGGCGGCGTCCAGCAGTGGCCCGAGCACGGTGTCCAGCTCGGCCGCCGCGGCGGCGGCCTGCGCCGACGAGGGACCGAAGCGTTGCAGGTCGTAGTCCAGGTGCGGGACGTAGACGAGGGTGAGGTCGGGCGACACATCTGCCAGGATCTGCTCGGCGGCCTGGCAGATCCACTTCGACGATGCCAGGCTGGCCGTCGGCCCCCAGTACGTGAACAGCGGGAAGGTGCCCAGCCGGCCGGTGAGCGCGTCGTGCAGCTCCGGCGGGTCGGTGTAGCAGTCCGGCTCCTTGCGCCCGTCGGCGTAGTACACCGGGCGCGGGGTGACCGTCCAGTCGACGTCGGCGCCCATGGCGTACCACCAGCAGACGTTGGCGACGGTGTAGCCGGGCTCGGCCCTGCGGGCCGCCTGCCAGAGCTTCTCCCCGCCGACGAGCGCGTTGTGCTGCCGCCACAGCAGCACCTCGCCCAGTTCCCGGAAGTACCAGCCGTTGCCGACGATGCCGTGCCCGCTCGGCGGTTCGCCGGTGAGGAAGGTGGACTGCACCGAACAGGTCACGGCGGGCAGCACGGTGCCCAGCTCGGCCCGGAAGCCGCCGTCGGCGACACCGCGCAGGCGGGGCATGTGCGCCAGCAGTCGCGGGGTCAGCCCCACCACGTCGAGGACCACCAGTCGTCGGCTCATCGCGTCACTCCCGTGTTCACTGTGCTCTCCGGGGTCAGCCCGAGGCCGACCAGTTCGTCACGGGCGAAGGCCAGCTCGGCGGCGATGCCGCCGGCCAGCTCCGCGTCGGTGCCCGGCCTCCGCGCGGCCGGCAACACCCCCCAGGTGTACGTCTCGACGTCGAGGTGGTCGCACCCCGCGGTCGGACCGGTGTAGAGCGCTCTCAGGGCGGCGCGCAGAACAGGCAGGGTCGAGCCGAGCGGTTCCTCCGGCGGGGCGTGCAGGGGCACGTGGTAGTGCACCCGCCACGGGCCGGGCAGCGCCCGGTCCAGGGCCTCGTCCAGGTCGTCGGCGGCGTACGCCTCGTCGGCGGGGTCGCTGCCGCCGGCGCACCCGGCGCCCCGGGTCTGGTGCATGAAGCGAGGCTCCACCCAGCGGTGCAGCGCCTCGGCCCCACCGACCGGGTCGGCGGCCTCGACGGCGGCGGAGACCTGCACCTTCACCACCGGCAGCCCGGCCGCCCGGAGCCGGTCCAGTGCCGCCACGGGGTCTTCCCAGGCACACGCCAGGTGGGCCAGGTCGAGACAGATGCCCAACCGCTCGGTGTCCATGCCGGACAGCAGGGCGGCGGCCTGACCGGTGCTCTCCACCACGCAGCCGGGCTCCGGTTCGAAGCCGACCCGCACCTCGCGGCCGGTGTCCCGCTGCACCGCTGCCAGGCCGGCGGCGAGCTGGTCCAGCCGGCGTCGGGAGGCGTCGGCCCGGTCGGTGTCCCAGGGCTGCCGCCAGGCCAGCGGCAGGGTGGAGATCGAGCCTCGGGCCGCGTCGTCGGGCAGCAGGTCGGCGAGCACCCGGGCCAGGTCGAGTGTGTACGTCAACCGCTGCTCGGTGGTCCAGTCGGGGTGGTAGACGTCCTTCTTGACCACCGGGGCCTGGAAGGCCGCGTACGGGAAGCCGTTGAGGGTGACCACCTCGAGGCCTCGCGCGTCGAGTTCGGTGCGCAGCCGGCGGCGCAGCGCCGGGTCCGCGGCCAGCTCGGCGGCGACCGGGGCGGCCAGCCACAGGCCGAGCCCGAGCCTGTCGCTGCCGAGCGCCTCGCGGACGGGAAGGGCGTAGGTGTCCAGTTGACCGATGATGCCGGCGAGGTCCTCGGCGGGGTGCACGTTCGTGCAGTAGCCGAGGTGCACGGTGTCGCCGCCGGCATGTCGTAGCCGCATCAGCTGCCGCCGCGCAGGATCGAGTTGCCGGTCTGCGGGTCCACGGCCGCCGGGTCCTCCAGATCGCTGAGGTCGAGCCGGCCGGACTGCCCGTAGAACTCCACCGGGTTGCGCCACAGCACCCTGTCGATGTCGTCGTCGCTGAACCCGGCCTGTGACATCGCCTCGCCGGTGGCCCGGGTCAGCAGCGGGTCGGAGCGCCCCCAGTCGGCGGCCGAGTTGACGAGCATCCGTTCGGTGCCGTACTCGCGCAGCAGCTCGACCATCCGCGACGGGGTCATCTTGGTGTCCGGGTAGATGGAGAAGCCCAGCCAGCAGCCGGTGTCCCGGACCAGCTTGACCGTCACCTCGTTGAGGTGGTCGACGACCACCCGTCCCGGTTCGATGCCGGACTCGGCGACCACGGCGAGGGTGCGTTCGACGCCCCGGGCCTTGTCCCGGTGCGGGGTGTGCACGAGCGCCGGCAGGTCGTGCGCCACGGCCAGCGCGAGCTGGGCGGCGAACGCCTCGTCCTCCTCCGGGGTCATCGAGTCGTAGCCGATCTCGCCGACCGCCACCACCGCGTCCTTGTCCAGGTAGCGGGGCAGCAGGTCCAGGACCGGGCGGCAGCGGCTGTCGTTGGCCTCCTTGGGGTTCAGCGCCACGGTGGCGAAGTGCCGCACCCCGAACTGCCCGGCCCGGAACGGCTCCCAGCCGATAAGCGAGTCGAAGTAGTCGGTGAACGAGGCGGCGCTGGTGCGCGGCTGACCCAGCCAGAACGACGGTTCCACCACGGCGCGGACGCCTGCGGCGGCCATCCGTTCGTAGTCGTCGGTGGTGCGTGAGGTCATGTGGATGTGTGGGTCGAAGATGCGCATGTCACGCCTCCCGGGGCAGTGCGGCGGTGAGCCGGTCGAGCAGTTCGGTGGCGTCGGCGGGCAACTCCCGACCGGCGGCGTGCCGTTCGGCGGCGAGAGCGGCCAGCATGGCGGCCAGTTCCCCGTCGGCGCGGGCGTCCAGGTCGGCCACCGAGGAGAGGGGGACGCCACTGAACACGCACTTGAGCACCGCCTGCCGCCACGCCGCCGCGTCGAGGTGCCTGGCGTACGGGCCGAGGGCGGCGGCGACCAGCCGGGTGTCGTTGGTCCGGATCGCGTCGTGCAGCAGCGGCACCCCGGCGGCGCCGATCGGCAGCAGCGGCAGGGCGCGCAACACGGCCCGCCGCTCGGCCGCGTCGCCGTGCCGGTAGAGGGTGTCGGCGTACGAGGCGTGGTCGCCGGGGAGCGCGGTGAGCAGCAGTACCCGGGCCGCGTCATCGGCGGTCCAGCCGGGGGCGTCGGGCAGCGCGGCGCGTCCGCAGCGCCGGCCCGCGGCGGGGAAGAGCCGGATGATCTCGGTGGGCTCGGTCGCGACCCGGCGCACCGCCGTGTCCAGCCAGTCGGGATCGGGTACGCCTCGAAGTGCGGCCCGTAGTGAATCCGGTGTCATGCCGTCTCCTCCCTCGTGCTGCTCCCAGGTGTGCCCCGCCACCCCTTTGCTCTGCAGCTATATGTGCACCGGGGCCTCGTCGGTGGGTGTCGCCTCGGCGGATGTCGCGGCAGTGGATGTCGCGGCAGTGGATGTCGCGGCCGCGGCTGCTGCGGCGGCGGCGCGCAGGAACTCGATCGACCGGGCCGCCACGGCAGGTGCGGCGTGTGAGTCGCGGGGCAGCTCCACCGCGACCAGACCCCGGTAGCCGGCCTGCGCCAGGGCCGCCAGCACCGGCGGGAAGTCGATCTCGCCGACGCCGAACTCCAGATGCTCGTGCACACCCCGGCGCATGTCGTCGATCTGCACGTTGACCAGGTGGTCGGCCACCTCGGCGACGCACTGCGGCACCGGCCACGGCTCCAGGCAACGGCAGTGTCCGATGTCGAGGGTGATGCCGAGGCGGGCCGGCGCCCCGAGGGCGGTGTGCAGTCGACGCCAGTCGGCGATGTCCTCGACGAGCATTCCGGGCTCCGGTTCGAAGCCGAGGGTGACGCCTGCGGAGTCGGCGGCGTCGACGACTGTGGCGCACCCGGCGACCAGACGGTCCCAGGCGCACTGCGGCGACACCGCCTCGGGGCGTACGCCGGCCCAGAACGAGACCGCCTCCGCGCCGAGGTCGGCGCCGACCCGGACGGCCCGCCGCAGGAACTCGATCCGCCGCGTCGGGTCGTCGTGCAGCAGCGTCGGGGCGTGCTTGTGCCACGGGTCGAGCAGGTACCGGGCCCCGGTCTCGATCACCACGGAGAGGCCCAGCTCGTTCAGTCGTCGGCCGACTGCGGTGACCCGGCGGGTGAGGCCGGGCGCGAACGGGTCGAGGTGGTCGTGGTCCAGGGTGAGCGCCACCCCGTCGTACCCGAGGTCGGCGATGACGGCGAGCGCGTCGTCGAGCCTGTGGTTGGCGAAGCCGTTGGTGCCGTACCCCAGGCGCAGGGTCGTCGCGTCGGCGGCCGGCGGCGCGGGTCGGGGCGCGGGGGCGCTCATGTCGGGGACATCTTCCGGGCCAGCCGCCGGCCCAACGGCGCCGCCGCCGCGACGGCGACGCCGAGCAGGCCGGCTCCGCCGCGTGCGGTGAGCGCCCCCTGGAGGGCGGGTAGACCGGTGATCCCCGCGCCGACGGCGGCACGGACCCGTCCGGCCGACGGGTCACGGACCACCTCGGCCTGCGCCGCGCCGTACCGGGCCGCGTACCAACCGGCCAGCACGGCGGGCAGCACGGCCGCGATCCCGGCCGACCGGGAGCGGGCTCCGTGGACAGGGGTCTCGTCGACGGCCCCGCCCCGGTCGGTCGTTTCGGCATGCGGGGCCGCATCGGCCCGGCCAGACAACCCGGCCCGATCGGTCTGCCCGGTCGGGGGGCGGCGGGTGCCCGGCGCGGCGACGGCGGCGCTTGCGGCTACCAGGGCGGTGCCGGCGAGCGTGCGCATCGGCAGGACCCGGTCGGCGCCGGTGACCTCCCGCCGGGACAGCGCGGTGACCGTCCAGGTGTGCGCGGCGACTGTCGCCGCCGCCGGCAACGCCCGGGTCAGCCGGCCGCCGGACGCGCCGAGCAGCACGTCCAGCCCTCGGCAGGCGGCCATCACCGCCGGCCCGGCGGCGGTGTTCTTGGCCAGCAGGTCGTACCCCCAGATGGTGGCGGCCAGGGGCACGGCGAGGGCGGCGGCGCGGCGACCGCCCACGGCGGCGGCCAGGCCCACGCCGGCGGCGGTGAGACCGGCGGCGAGACCGACAGCGACGGTAGGGGTGACCCGGCCGCTGGGGATCGGCCGCTCGGGCCGCTCCACGGCGTCCAGGCGGCGGTCCGCCCAGTCGTTGGCGGCCATGCCGGCCCAGTAGAGCAGGACCGATGCGCCGGCCAGGGCGGGAGTACGCGGGCCCAGCGCGCCGGCCGCCGCCGCACCGGCGATCACGTCACCGGGCACCGAGAGCGCCGCCGGTGCCCGGACCAGCTCGGCGACGTCAGACAGCGTGGTCATGGCCACCGTCCCGGCCGGCGTGCAACTGGCGGGTGAAGTCGGTAAGCCGCGTCCACTGCTCGGCCAGCGAGTGGGTGGGGGCGCCGAGCGGGTCCTTGAAGAAGAAGCCCAGCTCGGGCAGCGGCCCGACGCGTCCGGCGGCGTGCGCGGCGGCGGTAAGTCGGGCCAGGTCCAGCACCAGCGGCGCGGCCAGGGCGGAGTCGCAGCCGTGCCAGGTGAACTCCATCCGCATGCCGGTCCCGAGGAAGCCGGCGAACGTGATCAGATCCCAGGCGGTCTTGAAGTCGCCCAGCTCCTCGACGTACTCGATCCGGGTGCCGCCCTGCGGGACGTAGCCCAGCGTCTCGCCGAGCACCCGCTGCTTGCTCTGCACCTTCGCCGCGTTGGCGGCCGGGTCGGCGAGGGTGGCGCCGTCGCCGCCGCCCAGCAGGTTCATCCCGGACCAGGAGCGCACCGCCAGGTTGCGCATCGCGAACATCGGCGCGAGCACCGACTTGACCAGGGTCTCCCCGGTCTTGCCGTCGTGCCCGGCGTACGGCAGTCGCAGCTCCTCGGCAAGCGCGGCGAGCGCCGGCAGCCGCAGCCCGGTGGACGGGGTGAAGTCGACGTACGGGGAGCCGGCCAGCAGCGCCGCGTACGCGTACAGGGAACTGGACGGCAGCACCTCGTCCGGGCCGGTGAGCGCGGCACGCAGCGCGTCCGGGTCGGCGTGCCCCGGGTGCGGTCGGGGGGCCGGTTCGGTGGCGGAGACGTTGACCACCACCACCCTTTCCAGTGCGTGCCGTTCCCGGAAGCTGGTGAGGTCGTCGACGGCGGCGGCGGCCCGGTCGGCCTGGGTGGCACCGGTCGGCGCGGGGCGCAGCTCCTGCTCGACGGCGGCCAGCTCGTCGGGGAGCGCGGCGACCAGCCTGCCGGGGACGACACCGGCGTCGGCGAGCGTCTCGGCGCGCTTGCACAGCGGGGTGGTGGTCAGGTCGTGCCCGCCGAAGACCAGGTCGGCGAAGGACGGCAGGGCGGGACCCCGCAGCTCGGGCAGTTCCGTGACGCAGCCGGTCGGCCCGGCCAGGCCGGCTCGCAGCGCGAGCCCTCCGACGATGCTGGTGGTCGCGACCGAACCGCGCGCTCCCACCAACCAGACACCCGTTCGCATGGTGCACCCTCCTCATCCAGAGGAACCGTCGGTACCACTAAATATAGGAATATCAGAATATTGTTCGGAAAGATACGCCCTTGGTGGATGGGCCCCGCCCGCCCGGCCCGCACCAGGACGGCACCCGGTTCCGACGTCGGCGTCGGCGGCGACGACGCCGGACCGGTTCCCGGTGCGGGTACGGACAGACGGGGCTGGCAGGCAGGGTCGGTCGGCGTCTCGACCCTGCCTCCCCCGCATCCGGCCGGCCAGAGCGTTGGCATGCCCGGACCGGACGTCTCAGGCCGGCGGAACGTCGGATTCTCCGGCCCGCCGGGAATGGTGGCGGTCCTCCGGTGCGGCCGGGGAATCCCGGTCCGGCCGCACCGGACGACCGTCCTGCTCGTGCGCCACCGGGCCGTACGGCCCGGCTGCACGCCCTCCGTCGCCGACCTCGTCCCGGCCGCGGGGCGCAAACCGCGGCCGGTCCCTCGCCGGTCGGCTTCGGAAAGCCGGTCGGGCGATGACGGCGGAGAACACCGCCATCGCGGGTGATCGATGGTCAGACGGCCACCGCGGCCAGTGTCGGCTCCACCTCGGTCCACGAGGAGCCGATCTCCGCCGAACGGGTCACCGCGTCCAGCACGAGCTGGACCTGCAACGCGTCGGCGAAGGACGGGGCGGGGTCGACACCGGTGGCGACCGCCTCGATGAAGTCACGCATCTCGTGCGTGAAGGAGTGCTCGTAGCCGATGATGTGACCCGGCGGCCACCAGGCCGACATGTACGGGTGTTCACCCTCGGTCACGAGGATCCGGCTGAAGCCCTGCTCGGCACCCGGCCGGGTGGCGTCGTAGAACTCCAGCTCGTTGAGGCGTTCCAGGTCGAAGACGACACTGCCGAGCGAGCCGTTGATCTCGACACGCAGGGCGTTCTTGCGGCCCGTGGCGAAACGGCTCGCCTCGTACGTGGCAAGCGCGCCGCCGTCCAGCCGGGCCACGAAGACCGCGGCGTCGTCGACGGTCACCGGCCCGGTGGGCGCCGAGCCGCCGTCCACGGTGGCCGCCAGACCGCTCGACTCGGCCGGCAGCGGCCGCTCCTTGACGAACGTCTCGGTGACGGCGCTGACCCCGGTGATCCGCTGGCCGGTGACGAACTGGGTCAGGTCGATGATGTGCGCACCGATGTCGCCGAGCGCCCCGGAGCCCGCCCTGTCCTTCTGCAACCGCCAGACCAGCGGGAACTGCGGATCCACGATCCAGTCCTGCAGGTACGTCGCACGGACGTGTCGAATCACCCCGAGTCGTCCGTCGGCGACCAGCTGGCGCATCATCGTGACCGCGGGGACCCGGCGGTAGTTGAACCCGCACATCGACCGCACCCCGGCGGCCCGGGCTGTCTCCGCCGCGGCGGTCATCGCCCGTGCCTCGGCCACCGAATTGGCCAACGGCTTCTCGCACAGGACGTGCTTACCGGCGGCCAACGCGGCGAGCGCGATCTCGGCGTGACTGTCGCCCGGTGTGCAGACGTCGACCACGTCGATGTCGTCCCGGTTGATCAGGTCACGCCAGTCCGTCGTGTACGCGTCCCAGCCGAGCCGGTCGGCGGCGTCAGCCACCTTTCCGGTGTCCCGGCCGCAGATCAGCGCCATCCGGGCCCGCGCCGGCAGGTCGAACACGCGGTTCACGGTGCGCCACGCCTGTGAGTGCGCGGCGCCCATGAACGCGTAACCGACCATGCCGATCCGCAGTTCTCTGTCTGTCGTGGACAAGGTGGGTCTCCCCCCGGTATGTCAGAACCCGAGCTTGTCGTAGCTGCTCGCGTTCTCCTTGGTGATCGTCTCGGAGGCGAGGGTCACTTCCTTGGGCACCTGCAGCTCGGTCAGGTCGCCCAGGCCCCGACCCTGCGCGATGAGCCGCGCGAGCGAGACCGCCGAGGAGGCCATCGACGGGTTGTAGGTGACTGTCGCCTTGAGCACTGAGTTGTCGGCCTTGATCGCGTCGATCGCGAGCTTGGAGCCCGCGCCGCCGACCATGAAGAACTCCGACCGGTTGGCCTGCTTGATGGCGGCGAGCACGCCGATGCCCTGGTCGTCGTCGTGGTTCCAGATCGCGTCGATCTTCGGCAGCGCCTGGAGCAGCTGGGCCGCCTCGCGCTGTCCGCTGTCGGAGGTGAACTCGGCCGAGCGCCTGTTGCCCACCTTGAACCCGTAGGTCGCCAGGGCCGCCGCGAAGCCGGCGCTGCGCTCGACGGTCAGCGGGATCTCCAGGCCGGCGATCTCACCGATCACCGGGTTGGCGATGCCCTTGTCCTTGAGCTGCTTGCCGATGAAGTGCCCGGCCGAGACGCCCATGCCGTAGTTGTCGCCCTTGATGACCAGCCGCGAGGCAAGCGCGTCGGGGAAGGCCCGGTCGAGGTTCACGATGGGGATGCCCGCCTGCATGGCCTGGAGGGCAACGGCGTTGACCTCCTTGCCGTCGTGCGGGAGCACGACGATGATGTCCGGCTTCTGGGCGATGAGCGTGCCGAGCGTGGAGCGCTGGGCCTCGGAGTTCGACCCGCCGTCGACCTCCTTGAACTCCACGTCGGAGTACGCGGCGGCCTGGGCCTTGGCGTTGGCGTGGATCGCACCCATCCAGCCGTGGTCGGCGGCCGGGGCGGAGAAGCCGATGACGACCTTCTTGCCCGGGGCGTTGTTGCCTTCGCTGTTTCCGGCGGCCTTGGTCTGGGTGCTGGCGGCCGGGGTCTCGTTGCTGGTGCAGGCGGTCAGCAGGGTGGCGGCGCCGACTGCGGCTCCACCGAAGAGCAACCGGCGGCGCGACACGTCGCGACTGTGCTGGGTCATGAAAGACCTCCTGGGAGCGGTTTCTTTGGGGGTGAGGGTGTGCGGAGCCCGGCCACTGTCGAAGATCTCGACGTCGCCAGGGAGAACGGTGCGGTGCGTCAGGTTGCGGTGGTGACCCTGTTCCGCGCGAGGAGCCGAGTGACTGACTTGAACTGGAACTGCTGGACCAGGACGGCGGCGACGATGATGCCGCCCTTGACCATGTTCTGCGCCTCGATGGAGAGGCCGTTGATGGCGAAGAGGTTCGTGATCGTGGCGAAGATGATGACGCCGAGCAGCGAGCCGACGATGGTGCCCCGGCCACCGCTGAGCAGCGTCCCGCCGATGATCGCGGCGGCGATCGCGTCCAACTCGTAGAGGTTGGCCATCGCCGCCTGCGCCGAGGTGGCCTGCGAGGTGAGCATGATGGCGGCGATGCCGCAGCAGAGACCCGAGAGCGCGTACAGCAGCATGGTGTGCCGGCGGACGTTGATGCCAGCCAGCCGCGCGGCCTCCGGGTTGCCGCCGACGGCGATGGTCCGCCGGCCGAACGTCGTGCGGTTGAGCAGGACCCAGCCGGCCAGCACCACCGCGCCGAGGATGTAGACGAGGATCGGAATCCCGAGCACCTTGCGGGCGGCGATGTCGTTGATGAAGGTGCTGCTGGACACCTGGGTCTGCTTGTTGGAGATCGACGCCGCGAGGCCGCGGGCGGCGACAAGCATCGCGAGCGTCGCGATGAACGGCACCAACCGGCCGTACGAGATGAGCACGCCGTTGACCAGGCCGACGCAGATGCCGACGACGAGCGCCGTGAAGATCATGCCGCCGGCGCCGTAGCTCTGCGTGGCCACCGTGGTGCACCAGACGCCGGCCAGCGCGACGATCGCCCCGACCGACAGGTCGATGCCACCGCCGATGATTACGAAGGTCATGCCGACCGTGACCACGCCGACGACGGAGGCGAGTTGCAGGATGGCCAGGACGTTGTTCCACACCCAGGTCGGGTCGCCGTAGAGGTCCGGTTTGGTGACCGCGCCGACCACGATGAGCGCGGCCAGCACACCGATCAGACCGAGGTTGCGCTTGGCGCCGTCGCCGCCGTCCCCCCGCCACCAGGAGAGCCGGCCCGTGCCCGCCGCCTTGTCACTGGCCACCGCCGTCTCCGCCGGGTCCACAGGCGGCGACTGCGCCGGAAGCTGCGGGCGCTCCGGTGTCGCGGTGGGAGTGGGAGTCGCGTCGCTCATGCCGGTGCGCCTTCCATCAGGGACCCCGCCATCACGAGGTCGAGCACGGTGTTCTCGTCGAGTTCGCCGGCCGCGGCCTCGCGGACGACCCGTCCTTCCCGCATCACCAGCACCCGGTCGGCCAGGCCCAGCACCTCGGGGACCTCGCTGGAGACCAGCAGCACCCCGACGCCCTGGGCGGCAAGCGAGCGGATGACCTGGTACAGCTCAGCCCGGGCACCCACGTCCACACCCCGGGTGGGCTCGTCGAGCAGCAGCAACTTGGTGCCGCCGAGCAGCCACCGCCCGACCACCACCTTCTGCTGGTTGCCGCCGGAGAGGGTGCGCACCGGCCGGTCGACGTCCCGGGGCCGCAACTCCAGGCGCTCGGCGATCCGGTCCGCCTCGGCGCGTTCCTTGGCGGCGTCGGTGAAGCCGAGCCGCGCGTACCGGCCGAAGGTGGCAAGCGTGACGTTGCGGTAGATCGGCTCGCCGAGCAGCAACGCCTGACTCTTGCGTTCCTCAGGAGCCATTCCCATGCCGGCCCGCACCGCGGCGCCGACGCCGGGACGCAGCACCCGCCCCTCCATCCGCACCGAGCCGACCTCCGGGAGGCGGGCACCGTAGATGGTCTCCAGCAGCTCGGACCGGCCGGAGCCGACCAGGCCGGCGATGCCGACGATCTCCCCGGCGCGCACGTTGAGCGACACGTCGGCGAACTCGCCGGCGCGGGTCAGCCCCTGCACCTCGAGCAGATCGGCACCGGCGCCGTCGTCGGTGGGGCGGTCCGGGAAGACGTACTCGATGGTCCGGCCGGTCATCCGGCTGACCAGGTCGCGGGTCGGGGTGTCGCGCGCCGGCAGGTTCGCCGCGGTGGTCCGGCCGTCCTTGAGTACGGTGACCCGGTCGCCGATCTCGCGGATCTCCTCCAGCCGGTGGGAGATGTAGATGACGGCGATGCCCTGCGCGGTCAGCTCCCGGATGATCCGGAACAGGTTGCCCACCTCGTCGTGCGCCAGCACCGCGCTCGGCTCGTCCATGATGATCAGTCGGGCCTCGTGCGACAGCGCCCGGGCCATGCTGACGATCTGCTTGCCGGCGGCCGGCAGCGACCGGACCATCCGTCCGGGCGGGATCTCGCCGTGGCCGAGCCGGGCCAGGATCTGCCGCGTCTGCCGGGCCATCCGACCCCGCCTGACGAACCCGAACCTGCGGTGCTCGTGACCGAGGAAGGCGTTCTCCGCCACCGAGAGGTCCTCGACCAGGTCGAGCTCCTGGTAGATGGTGGCGATACCGGCCTTCATGGCGGCCTGCGGGTTGGTGAAGGTGACCGGCTCGCCGCGCCACTCCACCTGCCCGGAATCCGGCTGGTGCACGCCGGACAGCACCTTGATCAGGGTGGACTTGCCGGCGCCGTTCTGACCCAGCAGGCAGTGCACCTCGCCGGCGCGCACCTCAAGCTGCACACCGTCCAGGGCGCGTACGCCGGGAAAGGTCTTGACCAGGTCGGTGAGGCGCAGGACCACCTCGCCCGCGACGGTGTCGGGGGGAGCTTCGACAAGCGGCGCCTCGACGCCGGCCTCGGCCGACTCGGTGGCGGCGGTCTCCTCGGGCAGGGCCACTGTCTCCTCCTCGCTCAGGAATGTCTGTGTGTCGGTGGCAGCATCAGGAGGCCTCCCCGAAGGCGACGTCACTGGCGAGCACTGCCGCGCCGGCGACCCCTGCCCGACCGCCCAACTCGGACAGCACGACTGGCAGGTTGCCTGTGGCAAGTGGCAGCGACCGGCGGTAGACCACGCTGCGGATCTCGGCGAGCAGGATGTGCCCGAGCTGGGCCAGCCCTCCGCCGATCACGATCATCGACGGGTTGGTGAAGCTGACCAGGCCGGCGAGGACACCGCCGACCCGTCGTCCGCCGTCGCGGATGAGCTGGATGCATGTCACGTCGCCCTCGACGGCGCCCTCGGCGACGTCCAGGGCGGTGACCGCGCCACGCTGGGTCAGCCGCTCGGCCAGCGCCGGCGACGCGCCGCTGCGCGCGGCGGCGGTGGCGTCCTTGGCCAGCGCCGCGCCGCTGAACAGCGCCTCCAGGCAGCCGATGTTGCCGCAGGAGCACATCGGGCCGTGCGAGTCGACCTGGATGTGGCCGATGTCCCCGGCGCAGCCGTCGGTGCCCCGGTAGACCTCGCCGGTGAGGTAGATGCCGCAGCCGATGCCGGTGCCGATCTTCACGAAGAGGAAGTCGTCCACCGAGTGGGCGACGCCCCCGTGGCGCTCACCGATCGCCATGATGTTGACGTCGTTGTCGACCACCGCCGGGCAGCCGTGCTCCCGGCTGAGCAGCTCGCGCACCGGGAACCGGTCCCAGCCCGGCATGATCGGCGGCGAGACCGGGACGCCGTCGCGGAAGCTGACCGGCCCGGGTACGCCGATGCCCACCGCGTCCAACCGCTCGTACGCCCCGTCGACCCGGGCCTTGTGCAGCAACTCGTTCACCCGTTGCAGGGTGACCTTCGGGCCGTTGCGGATGTCGGCGGGCTCGGCGTAGTGCGCTACCGGTTCGAGGCGGCCGTTCACCACCTCGACGTCCATCGAGCTGGCGCCCAGGTCGACGGCGGCGAAGCGCAGGTTCGGGTTCAGTTCGACGAGTGTGGAGCGGCGTCCACCCCGGGAGGCGGCGAGGCCGGCCTCGGCGACGTAGCCCAGTGCGACGAGGCGGTCCAGCTCGGCCAGCAGCCGGGGCCGCGGCATCTGGAGTCGGTCGCCCAGTTCGGCCCGGGACACGGCCCCTTCGTCGCGGAGCAGCCGCAACAGGCGGACGTGCAGGGGGTCGACGGTCCGCACCGGGACTCACCTCATCATCGGACTCGTTCACATCGACGTCATGCAGATGTGTTGTGTCCGACACAGTAGGAGCGTTCCGCACCACCTGTCCAGAGCTTCAACCGTTCTGTTCCCAACTTTTGTCCGAAAGAACAAAAGCTACTAGTCGATCTAGGAAAGGATCACGGGGCGCCCGCATCCGCTCGCGTGCAGTTTCATCGACGGACACGAAACCGCCCCCGCCAGCGGTTCTCCGGTGGCGAGGGCGGTCCGTGCCTGTCAGTGGCTGCCCGCGGCGTTGCGCTTCTTGCGGAGCTTGCGGTCGTCGCGCAGCTCGACATACGGCTCGTCGTCGACCGAGTGGCCGGCCGAGATGGCCCGGCTGCGCTCCAGCTCCGCGTCGAACTCGGCGCCCAGCAGGATCGCGATGTTGCTCAACCAGAGCCAGATCAAGAAGATGATCACGCCGGCCAGCGCCCCGTACGTCTTGTTGTACGAGCCGAAGTTGCTCACGTAGAAGGCGAACAGAGCGGAGATCACCAGCCAGATCACCACGGCCAGGACACCACCCGGGCTGACCCAGCGGAACCCGCCGTGCCGGGCGTTCGGCGAGGCCCAGTAGAGGATGGCGAACATCAGGCTGACCAGGATCAGCAGCACCGGCCACTTCGCGATGTCCCACACCGTGACTGCCGTCGAGCCGAGGCCGACCACATCCCCCACGGCCTCGGCGAGACGACCGGTGAAGACCACGATCACCGCGCTGACCAGCAGCAGCACCCCGATCACCGCGGTCACGCCCAGCCGGATCGGCAGCGTCTTCCAGATCGGCCGGCCCTCCGGCACGTCGTAGATGGTGTTCGAGGCACGCATGAACGCGCCGATGTAGCCGGACGCGGACCAGAACGCGGCAAGCACACCGATGATCGCCGCGATGCTGGCCAGGCCGCCGTTGTCCTGTGCCGTGCCGATCGCGTCGTTGATGATCTTCTGGATGCTGTCGTTGGGCACCGCCTGGTTGACGGTGTCCCGGACGCCGTTCGTGGCGCTCTCGCCCAGCAGACCTAGGATGGAGATCAGCACCAGCAGGCCAGGGAAGATCGACAGCACGCCGTAGTAGGTGAGCGCCGCCGCCCAGTCGGTCAGGCTGTCGTCCTGGAACTCGGTGACGGTACGGCGCAGCGCCGCCTTCCACCCGCTGCCGGGCAGTTCGGTCGGGCTGTCCGGCCCCGCGTCGGGCCCGACCGGCGCGCTCGCGTCGGCGCGGTCACGCTCCCGGTGGGCGGAAGTCTCGTCCGAGGCCATCGCCCCTCCTCGTCATCGGTGGTGGTGTGTCACCTCCGACATGCCCCACCAGCGGCGGCGCGTAACCCCTACGGGTAGAGCAACCTGCCCATCCTCCGCGACGCGACAAGCAGGCCGACCGCCATCATCGCCACCAGGTAGAGCACGTCGAGCAGCCACGTCCACCCCCCGACACCGAGGGTGACGCCACGGATCAGGTGCACCGCCCGGTACAGCGGGGTGACCTCGACCAGCCAGTGCAGAAGCGTCGGGTACGCCTGCGCCGGCACGAACGTGCCGGAGAAGAGGAACAGGGTGAACTGGGCCGACCCCAACAGGTCGAAATCCTGCCAACTCCGCATGAGCGTCGCCACCGCCATGCCGAGCGCGCCGAACGCGAACCCGACGAGCACCGCCGCCGGCAGAGCCGTCAACGCCCGGGTCACGGTGGTCAGGTCGAACGCGACCATCACCGCCAGGAACGCCGCCGAGTAGGCGCTGCCCCGCAGCATCGCCCACCCCAACTCGCCGAGCGCGATCTCGAACGGCCGTACCGGGGTGGCGATCACCCCGTCGTACAGCTTCATGTACTTCATCTTGCCGAAGAAGTTGAACGTGGTCTCCGCGAGCGCCCCGGTCATGGCCGACGAGGCGAGCATCGCCGGAGCCACGAACTCCGGGTACGACACGAGGCGGCCGTCGGGCAGCGGCAGGTCACCGACCAGCGCCCCGACACCCACCCCGATGGAGAGCAGGTAGAGCAGCGGCTCCACGAAGCCGGAGAGCAGCAGCAGCCAGTAGACCGACTTCAGCGCCGCGACGTTTCGTTCGACCACCGACACCGACCGCCGGGACGCGGCGGAGACGTCGACCAGCCGGGGCAGGACCAACGTGAGCACGAACCCTCCCTAGACGACGAGCCGGCGACGGAACGCACGCAGCGCCAGCAGCCACCCGGCGACCGCCCAGGCGGACAGGTAGAGCAGGTGCCCGACGATCGACCACTGCGGTGCGACACCGAGCGTGGCGGCCCGGCACAGGTCGACGGCGTGCCACAGCGGCGTCGCGTACGCCAGCCAGCGCAACGCCTCGGGCACCGACGCGACCGGGAAGAACACACCGGCGAACAGCGTCATCGGGATGACCGCGAACCGGAACAGCATCGCCAGCCAACTGTCGCTGGACACCGCCGCCGCGTACGCGAAGGCGGGCGCGGCCACGGCCAACCCGAGCAGCGCCACCACCGGGAGGGTGGCCACCGCCCACGGCGAGGGCAACGCCCCGAACAGGGCGGTGACAAGCAGGAACGCCGCGATCGTGGTGAGCACCCGGAACAACACGAAGGCCAGGTGCCCGGCCAGAATGTCAGCCACCCGCAGCGGCGACGCGCTCTGCGCGAAGTAGGTCTTGACCCACCGGAAGTTGCTGAACACCGGCCAGGTCGAGTCGCCCACGGTCACCTGGAGCGCGGTCGAGGCGATCAGCCCAGGGACCAGCCAGTCCAGATATCGCACCCCGCCGACGCCCTGGTCGATGTACGCGCCGACGCCGAGCCCGAAGCCGAGCACCGTCAACACCGGCAGCAGGAACGAGGAGAACACCCCCGCCCGCCAGGTGCGCCGCAGACCGACCAGATAGTGCTCGAACACCGCGTACGCCGGCACCCAGGGAACATGTGCCCGGATCGCCGCACCCACCATGACCACCCCCGTCCCCGACCTTCCTACCCCCGGGGTACGACAGGCCGCCGGCCACCCTACGACGACCCTGTCGACGCGTCGCCCGGGTTTCGGCGGGGGCGCGCGCCGTGCAAACGCCACATCGGCGATGTGGCGGCATCCCGCCGCCTGGACACGCCCACATCGGCGATCTGGAGTGGATCAACAGAAAGGGCGGGGCGCAGCTCCGCCACTTCCGCGATCAGGTCGAGGGACTGCTGTTGCGATAGTGCCTCACCCCGGACCGACTCCCACACCTCGACCGGTCAGTCGACGAGGGTGCGGCCGGTCAGGTGTAGGAAGACGTCCTCCAGGCCGCTGCGCCGCACCAGCACGTTAGCGGGGTTGAGCCCCAACGCGGAGACCTCGGCGACCGCCGCGTCGCCGTCGGGCACGTAGAGCAGCACCCGGTCGGGCAGCACCTCCACCCGCTCGCCCAGCCCGTCGAGCTTGCCGGCGAACGGCTCCTGCGACTCGGCGGCGAAGCGCAGCTCGACCACCTCGCGGGTGGAGTGTCGCTCGATGAGCGAGCGGGGTGAGCCCTCGGCCACGATCCGCCCGCCGTCCATCACCACCAGCCGGTCGCAGAGCTGCTCGGCCTCGTCCATGTAGTGCGTGGTGAGCACCAGCGTGACGCCCTGCTGCTTGAGCCGGAACAGCCGCTCCCACACCAGGTGCCTCGCCTGCGGATCCAGGCCTGTGGTCGGCTCGTCGAGCAGCACGATCTCCGGATCGTTGACAAGCGCCCGGGCGATGGTCAGGCGGCGCTTCATCCCGCCGGAGAGCGGCTCGACCCTGCTGTCGGCGCGTTCGCCGAGCTGGACGAAGTCGAGCAGCTCGTCGGCCCGCTCCCGGGCCGCGCGGCGCGAGATGCCGAAGTAGCGGGCGTACACCGTCAGGTTTTCCCTGACGGTCAGCTCCGGATCGAGATTGTCCAACTGTGGGCACACGCCGAGCCGGGCCCGGATCGCCGGCCCGTCAGCCACCGGATCCATGCCCAGGATGCGCAGCTCACCGCCCGTCGGCGGGGAGATGCAGCCGACCATCCGCATGGTGGAGGACTTGCCGGCGCCGTTGGGCCCGAGGAAACCGAACGCCTCACCCGAGCGCACCTCGACGTCGATGCCGTCCACGGCCGTGAAGTCGCCGAACCGCTTCACCAGCCCCCGCGCCTGAATCAGTGGTCGCCCCGAAGTCACCGCCCGACCCTAACCGCCGGGTCCGACACCCCTCCACGCGAATACGCGGGTACGACGCCGGGCCGCGAGGCGCGGAGCCGAAACACCGATCACTGCCCCACCGGCCGACCGATCGACGTGTATCGTCCCTCTGTGCCGCCCATCAGCTCGCCCGATGGCCCGTCTTCACCTGCCCGACCAGCCAACTCTCCCAGCGGCGACCCCGACGCGGGCGCCGACGGCGCACCACCCCGACCCCGCGCGACACCCGAGCCGCTCGGGGCCGACCCGAGCGAACGCCGCGACGACGACCACCGCTCGGCCGCCGAGCGCGCGACGCAGGACCTGGCCGCCCAGTTCGAGGACGAGAAGCCGGGCCGCGTGCTGTCCGGCCCGGCGGGGCTGCTCCTCACGGCCGCGACGCTGGCTGTCGGGGCCCTCGCCCTCTGGCAGGTGTTCCGCCCGCTGTCGCAGGGCAGCAAGTATTACCTGATCATCTTCCTGGCCGGCGTACTCCCGCTTGTCTTCCTCGCCTACCCGGCCGACCTGCGGCTGCCCGCCCGCCTGCGCGCCCGATGGTCCGATGGGAACCGCTCCGACACGTTGGCGGCGTCGACGCGACCCACCGTGCCGGACTGGGTCCTGGTCGCCCTCGCGGTGGCCGCCTGCCTCTACCCCGTCCTGCCGATCCCCATGGGCGACGGCGGCGGGGGCTACAACGCCTTCCTCGACCGGCAGGGCCTGCTGGCGCCGACGGATCTGGTGTTCGGCACCGTCCTGCTGCTCCTGCTGCTCGAAGCGTGCCGGCGCACCACCGGCTGGATCCTGCCGGCGGTCTGCCTGCTGTTCCTCGGGTACGGCTACTACGGTGGCCTGCTGCCGCAGTCCTGGCCGGTCGCCCACGCCGGGCTCGACTTCAGTCAACTTGTCGACGCGTTCTACAACTCCGACAGCGGCTTCTACGGCACCCCGCTGGACGTGGCCGCCTCGTACATCGTGCTGTTCACCATCTACGGCGCGGTGCTGGAGCTGTCCGGGGCCGGTCGGTTCTTCGTCGAGCTGTCGGCCGCCGCGTTCCGCCGCTCGCGTACCGCCGCCGGTCGCACGGCTGTCGCCTCCGGCTTCCTGCTCGGCACCGTCTCCGGCTCCGGCGCGGCGACGACCGTGAGCATCGGCGCGGTCACCTGGCCGCTGCTGCGCCGCGCCGGCTACCCCCCGGAGCGCGCCGGAGGCATGCTGGCCGCCGCCGGGGTCGGCGCGATCCTCTCGCCACCCACCCTGGGCGCGGCGGCGTTCATCATCGCCGAGTACCTGAACGTCTCCTACCTCCAGGTGCTGGGCTGGGCCACCGTACCGACGGTTCTGTACTACCTCGGGATCCTGCTCTCCGTGGAGATCGACGCCCGCCGCTCGGGCGTACGGCCCGTGGTGATCGACGTCGGATCGCCGTGGCGCATGGTGGCCCGGTTCGGCTACCACTTCGCCTCGCTGATCGCCATCGTCGTGTTCCTCGCCGTGGGCATGTCCGCGACGAGGGCTGTCGTCTTCGCCACACTCCTGGCCGCCGCGCTGTCCTTCCTGGACCGCACCCACCGGCTCACCCCGGCCCGGCTGGTGACCGCGCTCGTCACAGGCGTACGCGGGGTGCTCGCGGTCACCGCCGTCTGCGCCGCCGCCGGCATCGTCACGGCCACCACCACGAAGACCGGCCTCGGGCCGCAGGCGGCGGCGCTGCTGGTCGGCGGGGCGAAGGCCGCCACCTCGGACCCGACCCTGGTGCTGGTGCTCACCGCGCTGCTCGCGGCCGTCGCCCTCAGCCTGCTGGGCCTGGCCGTGCCGGTCACCGCCTCGTTCGTGATCGGCTGGGTGATCGTCGGACCGGCCCTTCTCGACCTCGGGGTGACCGCGCCCGCCGTGGCGATGTTCGTCTTCTACTTCGCGGTGCTGTCCGAGGTGTCCCCACCGACCGCGCTGGCCTCGGTGGCCGCCGCCGCCGTCACCGGCGGCCGGCTGGTGCCGACCATGTGGCAGACCCTGCGGTACGCGCTGCCGGCGTACCTGACCCCGATCGCCTTCGTCATCACCCCGGCCGGGCTGGGGCTGCTCGGCATCGGCGGCGTCCAACGGATCGCCGTCGCCGCCGTGGTGACCGCCCTCAGCGTCGCCGTGCTCGCCGTCGCCGCCGGCGGTTGGCTGCCCGGTGTCGGTCCCGCCGGCCCACCGGAGCGCGTGCTCGGCGTCCTCGCCGGCGTCACCCTGCTCTGGCTCGAACCCGTCCCGGTCACGGTAGGCGTCGCGCTGGCCGCCGTCGCGGCGGCGGGTGTCGTCGCCCGACGCGCTTCCGCCCGCCGGCCGCCAGCCGGATCACCAGCAAGTCCCGTGGAGGAGAAACTGTGAGACGAATCGACGTACGGCTCGCTGCCGGCCTGGGCGTGCTCGCCCTCGCCACGACCGGCGTCGCCGGCTGTGGAGGCCAGCAGGGCGGCGCGGCCAAGGACGACGCGTCAAGCGAGGTCACCTGCGAGGTGGGCCAGCCGACCCGGGTCGGCATCGCCACCGGCAACGCGACAGGCGTCTACTACCCGATCGGCAACGCCCTGGCCGGGCAGTTGTCCGGGGCGACCGGCGGCAAGCTCACCGGCACGGCCGCCGAGACCGGGGCCTCCGTGCAGAACGTCGAACAGCTCGTCGGCGGCCAGTACGATGTGGCGTTCTCGCTGTTCGACACGGCTGTCAACGCGGTCGAGGGCAAGGACAACTTCACCGCGCCGCAGCCGGTCGAGGCGCTGGCGCGCATCTACGACAACTACACGCAGGTGGTGGTCCGCAAGGATTCCGGGATCACCTCGGT
Source organism: Micromonospora sp. NPDC000663 (assembly GCF_042898105.1). Classification (NCBI taxonomy): domain Bacteria; kingdom Bacillati; phylum Actinomycetota; class Actinomycetes; order Micromonosporales; family Micromonosporaceae; genus Micromonospora; species Micromonospora sp. NPDC000663. The sequence continues at coordinate 12,476 of NZ_JBIAYR010000005.1, read as the reverse complement.
CGCCGGAATGCGCGGCAAGCGGATCTCCACCGGCTCCCCGAAGTCCGGCACCGAGGTGATCGCCAACCGGCTGCTGGAGGCCGCCGGTCTCGACCCCGCCAAGGACGTACGGGCGCAGCGGCTCGACCTGACCAAGACGGTCGAGGGCATCAAGGACGGCAGTGTCGATGGTTTCTTCTGGTCCGGGGGCCTGCCCACCGGCGGCCTGACCGACCTGTTCACCACCGCCGGTGACACCGTGACGTTCGTCGACCTCGCGTCCCTGCTGCCGAAGATGGCCGCGCTGAGCCCCGGCTACCAGGCGGGCACGATCGGGCGGGACGTGTACCGGACGGCGACCGACACCCCCACCATCGTCGTGCCGAACGTGCTGCTGGTCCGCAGGGACCTGGACGCCAACGTCGCCTGCGCGATCACCCGGACGCTGTTCGAGAAGCGCGACGTCCTGGCCCAGGCCAACCCGGCCGCCAAGGGGATCTCGCTGGAGAGGGCCCGCAGGACCCTCCCGGTGCCGCTGCACCGGGGTGCCGACAAGGCGTTGAGGGATCTGGGCGCGAACTGACGGCCGGTCAGTCGGCGGGCGCGGTCGCCGCGCGGGCGACGCCGACAAGGCGGTCGGTCTCGGCGAGCAGGGTGTCGTCGTCCACAGGGGTGCCGGGGTCGAGCCGGACGGTCCACGTCAGGCCGTCGACCCCGGCCACCCGCCGGGCCGCGACCCGCGCCGCGCCGCCGGGCAGCCGCTGGTGTTCGGTGTACGCGACCGAGCGGGTCACCCGGGCCCGCACCTGGTGCGGCAGCTCACCCGGGTCGAGCAGCAGGTACGTCTCGGCGGGACCGTCGGTCACCAGCGCGTAGCCGTCGCGCTCGGCGACCGGCTCGGCGGGCGTGACAGTCAACTCCCGACCGGACCACACCGCCTTGAGGATGTCGTGCCAGCCGAGGCGGTGACCCCGGCCGGGCAGCCACAGCCCGAGGTTGCTGGCCACGACCACCCCGTCGCCCTCGCCGTTGCCCACCGCGGCCCACGCGAGCACCCGCTCATCGGCGGCCAGCGGCGGCCGGTCGGCCGGGGGCAGTTTCGGCTTGCGGCTGAACAGTCCCATGTCACAACCCTCCCGCGGCCTGCTCGCGCAGCGCCCGGGCGTGCTGCTCCAGTGACAGCAGCTCGCCGAACGCGGCGAAGTACTCGTCCTTGTTGTTGACCGGGTTGATCCGCTGGATCCGGGACTTCAGCTCCTGGATCCGGGCGGTCACCGACCCGAACTGCACACGCGCCATCGTGATCGACACGTATCGCGGATCCGCTTCGCCGTCGATCCGCAGCGGCTCCACCGCCAGCTCACCGACGAGGGCCGCCGCGGCCAGATCGTCGCAGGAGTCGCGGACCTTCTCGATCCAGACCGCGCCGCCGGTCGCCGAGGCGACCCCGCCGGCCGCCGCGATTGCCGTCCGCACCGCCACGTGCACCGGATGGCGGTACTCCGTCGCCTCGACCGTGTCGAACATCGGCCCGGCCAGCACCGGCTGTTGCAGGGCCAGTTTCAGCGCCTCCCGCTCGACCATCGACTGCGGGCTGTCCACCGCTGGCTCGGGACGCGCCGGAGCGGGGCGGGCGGCGGGTGCGGCGTCCCGGCCGCCGGACGGCGGGGTGTTGGCGGCGGCGAGCACCGCCCGCTGCACCGGCTCGATCTCCATGCCGAGGTCCATGGCGAGCTTGCGGACGTACTCCGGGCGCTTCTCCCGGTCCTTCAGTTGCGCGACGAGCGGCGCGGCCCGGCGCATCGCCTCCACCCGGCCGTCGACCGTGTCCAGGTCGAAGCGGCTCAGCTCGTGCCGCAGCGCGAAGTCGACGAGCGGCTCGCGCCTGGCCACCAGGTCCCGCACCGCCAGGTCACCCTTGGCGAGCCGCAGCTCGCACGGGTCCATGTTGTCGGGACTGACCGCGATGAACGTCCGGCCCACGAAGCGCTGGTCGTCGGAGAAGGCGCGCAGCGCGGCCTTCTGCCCGGCGGCGTCCCCGTCGAAGGTGAAGATGATCTCGCCGGCCACCGAGTCGGTGTCCAGCAGGAGCCGGCGCAGCACGCCTATGTGGTCCGCGCCGAACGCGGTGCCGCACGTCGCCACCGCCGTGGTCACCCCGGCCAGGTGGCAGGCCATCACGTCGGTGTACCCCTCGACGATCACCGCCCGCCCCTGCTTGGCGATCTCCCGCTTGGCCTGGTCGATGCCGTAGAGCACGTGCGACTTCTTGTAGATCGGCGTCTCGGGGGTGTTCAGGTACTTCGGACCGTCGTCGTCGTCGAAGAGCTTGCGCGCCCCGAAGCCGATCACGTCCCCGGTGAGGTCCCGGATCGGCCAGAGCAGCCGACGACGGAACCGGTCGATGAGCGTGCCGGAGCGCGACTCCCGGGACAGCCCGGCCGTCACCAGTTCCTGGTGGGTGAAGCCCTGCTGGCGCAGGTGCTTGGTGAGCGGATCCCAGCCCTCCGGTGCGAAACCGCAGCCGTAGCGCTGGGCGGCGGCCCTGTCGAAACCCCGCTGGGCCAGGAATTCGCGGGCCGGCCGGGCACCCGCGGTGCTGAGCTGCGCCTGGTAGAACTCCACGGCGGCGGCGTGCGCGGCGACGAGGCGCTGACGCTGGCCCTGCTGCGGGCGCGGGCGCGGGGTGCTCCGGTCGTCCTCCACGTAACGCAACTGGATGCCGGCGCGGCCGGCCAGCCGCTCGACGGACTCGACGAAGCTGAGGTGCTCCGCGTCCATCAGGAACTTGATGGCGTCGCCGCCGGCCCCGCAGCCGAAGCAGTACCAGACGTTGCGGGCCGGGGAGACGTTGAACGACGGGCTCTTCTCGTCGTGGAACGGGCACAGGCCCTTGAGGTTGCCGCCACCAGCCGACTTCAGGGTGACCGTCTCGGAGATCACATCCCCGATCGAGGTGCGTTCCCGGACCAGTGCGATGTCCTCGTCCCGGATCCGCCCAGCCATGCGCCACCCCCTCGCCGTACATCCTGCCCTGCCGGACCGACGACGTGCCCGCCGGGGGACGCCGGTGTGGCGGCCACCGCCGCGGCTCGCCGGTTTCCGCCCGTGGGTCGGGCCCGCGCGGGGAGCATGACCAGATGCGCAGGGTACGTACCGGCGGTGTCCACTGGCCGGGCCGGCTGGCCGGCCGGCTCGGCCTGCGCGGCGCCGAACCCCGGTCGGACGAGGACGGGCACCGGCACGCCACCTGGCTGGAACTCTTCCTCGACCTCATCTTCGTGTACGCGCTGGCGGCGGTGGTCGCCCGGCTGGGCAACGACCCGACCCCGGCGCCGACGGAGGTGCTGGCCGTGCTCGGCCTGTTCCTGGTGATCCAGTGGGCGTGGGTGGGGCAGGTCTACTACGACACCCGGTTCGACCCGGACGACGCGCCGCACCGCGTCCTGGTGCTGGTCGCGCTGATCGGCGCGGGCGCCATGACGCTGGGCGTCGACGAGGTGCCCGAGAGCGTGCTCCTGCCCGTCGGATACCTGATCGTGCGGGGCGTGCTGCTCCTGCTGTACCTGCGGGCCCGGCCCACCAGCCCGATGGCCCGTACGGTGACCTCGGTGTACCTGACCGGCTTCGGCACGGGCTGGCTGATCTGGCTGGCCTCGCTGGCCGCCCCCGCCACGGCACGCCCGGTGCTGTGGATCGTCGCGATGGTCATCGAGCTGGCCACCCCCTGGGTCGGGTGGCGCTGGCTCGACAGGTGGCCGGTGGACAACAGGCACCTGCCGGAGCGCATCGGGCAGTTCACCATCATCGTCCTGGGCAGCGCGCTGGCCAGCCTGCTCTTCGCGGTGCCGGACCACCCCCGGCCGTACATGATCGCGACCGCCGGGGTGGCGTTCCTGTGCCGGCGGCCGTCTGGTGGGTCTACACCACGTTCGTCACCACCCGCCTGTTGCAGACCCGGCTGCGCGGCGGGCAGGCGTACAGCTATCTGCACCTCCCTCTGGACGGTGCGCTGCTGCTGCTCGGCTGGGCTCTCGGGCAGGTGGTCCGGCTGGTCGACGACGACGCGACACGGCTGCCGCTGGAACTGCGGCTCGTGCTGGCCGCCTCGGTACTGGTCTGGATGCTCTGCGGTCTGGTGCTGTACTGGCTGTGGAGCCGGCCGACCGCCGGCCGGCTGGCGATCACCGGCTACGGCATCGTCGCGGCCAGTCTGGTCGCCGCGACGGTAGGTGAACCGAGACTCCTGCTGTTCCTGCTCGCGCTGGTGATCGTCGTGTACGCCGTGCTGCTCACCCGCCGACTCACCGCGGCCAGTCAGGAGACCGATGGCTGACCGGCGCTCAGGCGGCAGTCGCCTCCTCGGCCGCCACCTGCCGGTTCCAGTCGGCCTTGGTGGAGCGCCAACCCTCGTCGTCCATCCCGCGCCGCCAGTAACCCGAGATGGAGAGCCGGTCGGCGGGCACCCCCCGCTCGGCGCGCAGCAGCCGGCGCAGCTCACGGACGAACGTCGCCTCACCGTGCACGAAGGCGTGCACCTGACCGGGCGGGAACTCCAGCTCACGGACCGCCGCCACCAGCGCGGCGCCCACCGGAGCCGCCCCACGGTGGAGCCAGGTCAGCTGGACCGCGCCGGGGCTGAGCAGCTTCTGCTCCTCGGCCGGCTCGGCGACCTCCACGAACACGTGCGCCGGGGCGCCCAGCGGCAGCCGCTCCAGGGCGGCGGCGATCGCCGGCAACGCGCTCTCGTCACCCACCAACAGATGCCAGTCTGCCTCCGGGCTCGGCGCGTACGCCCCGCCGGGGCCCACGAAGTACACCGGGTCGCCGGGGCGCAGCGCGGCGGCCCACGGGCCGGCGAGCCCTTCGTCGCCGTGGTGCACCACGTCCACCGTCAACTCCTCGGCCAGCGGATCCCACCGCCGCACGGTGTACGCGCGCAGCCGGGGCCACTGCTCCCGGGGCAGCTCCCGACGGATCACCGCCATGTCCATCGGTTGCGGATACACCACACCCGGCTGCGGGAAGACCAGCTTGATGTAGTGGTCGGTGAACTCCCCCACCGGCAGGTCGGCAAGCTCGTCCCCACCGAGGACGAGCCGGATCACATGCGGGGTGGGTCGCTCGGTGCGCAGCACCTGGACCGAGGTGACCGTCATGTTGTTAGGTTAACCTAAGTAGTTGGTGGGCACTCGCCGACCAGACGCGTGTGCCACGTCACCGCCGCCGGATCGGTGAGAGACGCGACCTGGTCGATCACCACCCGCAGCCGCGCCGCGTCGTCGGGCGCGGCCCGCCACAGCGGCGCGAAGATCGGATCCAGTCCGTCCGGCGCCCGCCGGACCAGCGCGGACACGACCTCCGCCAACATGGTGCGCTGCCGCTCGTAACGACCCCGAAAGCCCGAACGGCGCATCACATAGCGCAGGGCAATGCCCTTGAGCAGGGCGCAGTGCGCCCGGACCAGGCGCGGCACCACCAGATCGGCGGCGTACCGACGATGCGGTCCCGGACCGAAGCGCTCCTCGGTGGCGGCGACCGCCGCGGACACGAACCGGCCCGTCAGCCCGCTGGTCGTGGCCTTCAGGGCGACCTGGGCGCGATGGCTGCCGTCGTACCCGGCGAGCGGGGCGAGCAGCGGATCGGCAAGCAACTCCACAAGCACGCCCGCCAGGTCGTCGGCCGACTCCCCCGAGTACGTGGCGGCCACGTCCGCGCAGAGCGCGGCCCGCTCGTCGGCGTCGTCGAGCAGCGGTCGCAGCGTGACGTACCCGCCGTGCACGCCGTCCTCCACGTCGTGCACCGAGTACGCGACGTCGTCCGCCCAGTCCATCACCTGGGCCTCCAGACAGCGGCGGTCCCCGGGGGCACCCTCCCGGATCCAGTCGAAGACCACCGTGTCGTCGGCGTACACCCCGAACTTGCGCTGCCCGGCACGGCGCGGCCACGGGTACTTGCCGATCGCGTCCAGCGACGCCCGGGTCAGGTTCAGCCCGGCGGACGAGCCGTCCGGGGCGAGCACCTTCGCCTCCAGGCGGGTCAGCACCCGCAGCGTCTGCGCGTTGCCCTCGAAACCGCCGCACGGCGTGGCCAGCAGATCCAACGCGGCCTCGCCGTTGTGCCCGAACGGCGGATGACCGAGATCGTGGGCGAGGCCTGCGACGTCCACCACGTCCGGGTCACAGCCCAGCCGGGCACCCATCTCCCGGGCGATCTGCGCCACCTCCAGCGAGTGCGTCAGTCGCGTACGCAGGAAGTCGTCGGTGCCGGCGGTGTGCACCTGGGTCTTGGTGGCCAGCCGGCGAAACGCCGCCGAGTGCAGCACCCGGGCCCGGTCACGCTCGTACGGCGACCGGCGATGCCCGGTGTCCTTGGGCGGCTCCTCGACGAGGCGAGCCTCCGGAGCGCCGCTCACGCAGAACGCAGGACGCAGAACTCGTTGCCCTCCGGGTCGGCCAGCACCGTCCACTCGACGTCACCCTGGCCGATGTCGACGTGCCGGGCACCCATGTCGACAAGCCGCTCGACCTCGGCCTCCTGGTCGGCCGGACGGAGGTCGAGGTGCAGCCGGTTCTTGCGCTCCTTGCCGTCGGCCACCGGCACGAAGACCAGGCCGGGCAGGCGGTCGGCGGACTGGCGGATCTCCACCTCGTCGGGCTTCTCGGTGACTACCTGATAGCCGAGCGCCTCGGCCCACCAGCGGGCCAGTCGGGCCGGATCACGGGCATCGACGGTCAGGCTCTCCCAGACGCTTGTCATGCAGTCACCCTTCCCCCTCGACGGCGTACGCAATCGGCCGTGTGCGAGGAGCCAAGGTTACGCCCGCCACGGCCGCTCGACCTGCCCACGACGCATCGACATCGGGTCCACAATCGCCGATTGGCAGGCAGTTGTCGACCGATTGCCGAGGGTTACGGGCTCGCGAGGTTGCAGTGGCCGCCGACAGCCTTCCCGGCACGGAACGTGACCACGCAGCTGCACCGCTCGCCCCGACCACCTGGCGTCGCCCGCCCGTCTGAACGTCGGTGCCCGGCGGCGGCCGGGAGGCCCCGGTCCGCCGCCGGCCCCACGTCAGCGGCTGTCCGACCCGCCACTCTCCACGACCGCCCGGCCCGCCTCCAGCCGCGCCACCGGCACCCGGAACGGCGAGCAGGACACGTAGTCCAGGCCGACCTCGTGGAAGAAGTGCACCGAGTCGGGGTCGCCACCGTGCTCGCCGCACACACCGAGCTTCAGCCCGGGCCGGGCGGCCCGGCCCTCCTCGGCGGCGATCCGCACCAGCCGGCCGACGCCGTCCCGGTCGATCGACTCGAACGGCGAGATGCCGAAGATGCCCAGCTCCAGGTAGCGCCAGAAGAACGCGCCCTCGACGTCGTCGCGGGAGAAACCCCAGCCCATCTGGGTCAGGTCGTTGGTGCCGAAGGAGAAGAACTCGGCGGCCTCGGCGATCTGGCCGGCGGTCAGTGCCGCGCGCGGCACCTCGATCATGGTGCCGATCAGCACCTCGACCCCGCTGTCCCCGACCACCTCCGCGATGATCTTCTCGGCCTCGGTACGGACCGTCTCCAGCTCCTGCACCGCCCCGACCAGCGGCACCATGATCTCCGGCTTGGCCACCCCACCGCCCCTGGCGCAGCTGACGGCCGCCTCGGCGATGGCCCGCACCTGCATCGCGAACAGGCCGGGGATGACCAGGCCGAGGCGTACGCCCCGCAACCCGAGCATCGGGTTCTCCTCGTGCATCCGCCGGACGGCGGCGAGCAGGGCCTCCTCCTTCGCGACGTCCTCGCCCCGCTCCTGAGCGACAGCCACGTTCACCGCGAGCTGCTCCAACGGCGGCAGGAACTCGTGCAGCGGCGGGTCGATCAGCCGGACGGTGACCGGCAGCCCGTCCATCTCGCGGAAGATCTCCTCGAAGTCGGCCCGCTGCAACGGCAGCAGCGCCGCAAGCGCCGCCTCCCGCTCACCCTCGGCGCGGGCCAGGATCAGCCGCTCGACCAGCTCCCGCCGGTCACCGAGGAACATGTGCTCGGTGCGACACAACCCGATGCCCTCGGCGCCGAAGCGCCGCGCCCGGGCCGCGTCCGCGCCGGTGTCGGCGTTCGTGCGGACCGCGAGCCGCCGCTTGCCGTCGGCGTGCGTCATGATCCGGTGTACGGCCCGGACCAGCGCGTTGTCGATGTGCTCCGGGTCGAGGCTGCCCTCGAAGTACTGCACGACCTCCGACGGCATGACAGGCACCTCGCCGAGGTAGACCTTGCCGGTGGTGCCGTCGATGGACACGACGTCGCCCTCGTTCACTGTCTGCCCGGCCACTGTGAACCGCTTCGCCGGCACGTTCACGTCGATCTCGTCGGCGCCGGAGACGCAGGTCTTGCCCATCCCCCGGGCCACCACTGCCGCGTGGCTGGTCTTACCGCCCCGCGACGTCAGGATGCCCTTCGCGGCGATCATGCCGTTCAGGTCGTCCGGGTTGGTCTCGCGGCGGACCAGGATCACCGACTCACCCTCGGCGGCCAGCTCGACGGCTCGCGCGGAGGTGAACACGACCTTGCCCGACGCCGCGCCGGGCGACGCGCCGATGCCCTTCGCGACAGCCTCGAACTCGTGGTCGAGCTGGAAACGGGGGAACATCAGCTGCGCCAGCTGCGCGCCGTTGACCCGGTGCAGCGCCTCGTCGAGGTCGATGAGGCCCTCGTCGACGAGCTGCCCCGCGATGACGAACGCGGCGGCGGCCGTCCGTTTGCCGACCCGGGTCTGCAACATCCACAGCTTGCCGCGCTCGATGGTGAACTCGATGTCGCAGAGGTCCTTGTAGTGCTCCTCCAGCCGGGCCATGATGCCGAGCAGCTCGTCGTAGGAGGACTTGTCGAGCTGTTCCAGCTCCTGCAACGGCACCGTGTTGCGGATGCCGGCGACGACATCCTCGCCCTGCGCGTTGGCCAGGTAGTCGCCGTAGATGCCCTGCGCCCCGCTGCCCGGGTCGCGGGTGAACGCGACGCCGGTGCCGGAATCCGGGCCGAGGTTGCCGAAGACCATGCTCACCACGTTTACCGCGGTGCCCAGGTCGGCCGGGATCCGCTCCTGGCGGCGGTAGAGCACCGCGCGCTCGGCGTTCCACGACTCGAAGACGGCGCGGATGGCCAGGTCGAGCTGCTCACGCGGCTGCTGCGGGAACTCCCGACCGGTGTGCTTCACGAAGATCTTCTTGTACGCGTCGACAAGCCCGCGCAGGTCGTCGGCGTCCAGATCCAGGTCGTTGGAGGTGCCCTTGGCGCTCTTGGCCTCGTCGAGGGCGTGCTCGAACTCCTCGCCGGGCACCTCGCAGACGGTCTTGCCGAACATCTGGATGAGCCGGCGGTAGGAGTCCCAGGCGAACCGGTCTGCACCGCCGGAGGCGGCCTGGTTGCCTTCGCCGCTGGCCTGTCGTGCGAGTCCTTGCACGCTCTGGTCGTTGAGGCCGACGTTGAGGACGGTCTCCATCATGCCGGGCATGGAGAACTTCGCGCCGGAGCGGACGGACACCAGCAGGGGGTCCTGCGGGTCGCCGAGGCGCTTGCCCATGGCACGCTCCAGCGACTCCAGGTGCTTCTCGATCTGACCGGCCAGCCCGTCGGGCTCCCGCCCGGTCGCGAGGTACGCCTGGCAGGCCTCGGTGGTGATGGTGAAGCCGGGCGGAACGGGCAGGCCGAGGTTTGTCATCTCGGCGAGGTTGGCCCCCTTGCCGCCGAGCAGGTCCTTGAGATCCTTGTTGCCTTCAGAGAAGTCGTAGACGTACTTGTGATCGACGGTCTCTTGCGCTGCCACCAGAGCCTCCACAACACACGCGCCGGAATGACACTTAACGAAGGTTCAGTTTTCCTCTACCCCGCAGCGGACCACAGGTAATCCCCGGGTCGACGCCGATTGGTGGGCGAAGGTTAAGCGAACATCGAGCGACCTGGGACCGTTCGGTGACAATTGGCACAGCCATCACGACTATCCGTGTTCGTACCAGTTTTTGGGAACGCTTCCATGCGCACCATCACGCATCCCGGCCGAGCACCGTACGCTTGATGGCACGCCAGCCGGTGAAGGTCGCTTTTGCCATAACCGACGCGAATACACCCCCCCGGAGTCGCCGCCGTGTCGACAATCCCCTCCCCCGGCCCCACCGCTGCGCCCGCGCCACTGTCGGTCGGGGAGCCGGACGCGGCCACGCTGGCCCGCACGGCCGAGCAGAGCGCGGTCACGGTGCTCACCGCAGCGACCCCGCACCGGCTCGCCGACGTCGTGCCCGCCCCGCAGCAGGTCCAGCCGGACCCGACCGCGGGCTGGGTGCTGACGGCCGACGTCACGATCGTGGCCAGCGCGGACCCGGCCGCGCTGGCGGTCGCCGAGCACCTCGCCGAGCTGCTGCGCCCGGCCACCGGCTACCCGCTCCCGGTCACCGAGGCTGCCGCCCACCCACTGCCGGTCGCCGACACCGCCGGGCCGGAGCCGGTCGGCGGCATCGCGCTGCTGCTGGACGAGGCCGCCGATCTCGGTGCGGAGGGCTACCGGCTCGACATCGCCCTCGATGGGGTACGCCTCACCGCCGGCACCGCCACCGGCCTCTTCCACGGCGTGCAGACCCTGCGCCAACTGTTGCCGGCGGCGATCGAGAGCCCGACCCCGGTCGCCGCGCACTGGGCGCTGCCCGGCGGGACGATCACCGACGCGCCCCGGTTCCCGTACCGCGGCGCGATGCTCGACGTCGCGCGGCACTTCTTCGCCGTCGAGGACGTGCTGCGGGTGATCGACCACCTGGCCCGCTACAAGCTCAACCACCTGCACCTGCACCTCACCGACGACCAGGGCTGGCGGATCGCCGTCGACTCCTGGCCGAGGTTGACCACCGTCGGCGGGGCGACCGAGGTCGGCGGCGGCCCCGGCGGGCACTACACGACTGCCGACTACGCGCGGATCGTCTCCTATGCCGCCGCCCGGCACATCACCGTCGTGCCGGAGATCGACCTCCCCGGCCACACGAACGCGGCGCTTGTCGCGTACCCGGAGCTGGCACCGGACAAGCTCGCACCACCGCCGTACACCGGCACCGAGGTCGGTTTCAGCTACGTCGACCCGGCCGACGAGCGGACGTACGACTTCGTCGCCGACGTGCTGGGCGAGGTGGCCGCGCTCACCCCCGGCCCGTGGCTGCACATCGGTGGTGACGAGGCGTTCAAGGTCAACGGCGAGGTCTACACCGGTTTCGTCGAGCGGGTCCAGCGCATCGTCGCCGACCTCGGCAAGACCGTCGTGGGTTGGCACCAGCTCGCCCCGGCCGCCCACCTCGACGGGCGGGTCCTGCAGTGGTGGGGCACGAACGGCGAAGACCCCACCACGGCCGAGGCCGTACGCCGGGGCGCCCGACTGATCGTCTCCCCCGGCAACCACGCCTACCTGGACATGAAGTACGCCCCGGACACCCCGATCGGGCACGACTGGGCCGGCCTGATCGACGTGCGGAAGGCGTACGACTGGGAGCCCGGCACACACGTCACCGGCGTCCCCTCGACGGCGGTCATCGGGGTGGAGGCCCCGCTCTGGACCGAATCGGTCACCTCGCTTGCCGACATCGAGTTCCTGCTGCTGCCCCGGCTCCCCGCCATCGCCGAGCTGAGTTGGTCGCCCCGGGCGACCCACGACTGGAACGGCTTCCGCGACCGCCTGGCCGGCCACGGCCCACGCTGGAAGGCCGCCGGCATCACCTTCCACCGAGCCCCCGAGATCCCGTGGCCGAGCAACCCGGCGATCCCTGGACAGCGCCGAACCACCCCCGCAGGCATCAATCCGACATAACACCCGACTCGATTCGGACGCAGGGCTCCGGGCCGATCCGCCTGCCCGGTATCGGGCGGGTCGTCCCGTGGTCGAGGCCACCCCGGTGGCGGAATCCTGGGCCGGGCCGGGCCGTTGTACCTGGCACGCCACCGCGACTCTCGGGTCGTACGCGGAGACATCCGCCGCCGACTCGAACACCGTGCGGGGCGGCCGCCGGGAACACCGGCCGGGCCACCCCGGTTACATCCCCTGCACAGCCGAACAGCACGGGCCGAGGAGCCCGGTGGAATGATCCGCCGCCCCGGACCGTTGTGATCCGTCCCGACGCCGGCCCACGGGCCGCCGGGGCGAGAACATCCCCCGAACTCCCGCGCGGGAGCTGTCCCTTGACACGCGCGCGGAACCCCCGATGAAGCAGAGGAGCACGCCATCATGCGTACCGATCTGATCCGTAAGACCGCTCTGACCGCCGCTGGCCTCGCGTTCACCGGTGGCGCCATCGCCGGACCGGTCACCGCCGCGTATGCCGCGTCGGACGCCAAGCCCACCGCGCAGACGCAGTCCGACCGCAAGCCCGCCGGTGAGCGTCAGCTGGGTGTGCGCTACGAGGCCCAGCCGAACTTCTACTACTGCGGCCCCGCCGCCGCCCGCAACGCCCTGTCCGTGCAGGGCAAGGACATCAGCGTCGACGC
>NZ_JBIAYR010000004.1:547756-652922 GCF_042898105.1 Micromonospora sp. NPDC000663 | reverse complement strand
GGCGGGCCCGGCCCCCGCCCCCCCCCCCCCCCCCGCCCCCCGCCCCCCCGCCCCCCCCCCCCCGCCGCGCGCGCGGGGCGGGGGGGGGGGGGGGGGGGGGGGGGGGGTCAGTCGTCGCGGTGGTCGGCCCACCACTGCTGGCCGTCCTCGGGCAGGGTGTCGATCGGGTCGTAGTAGGCGTAGCGCTTGTTGAGCGCCTCCAGGTCGGTGGACTCGATGGAGGTGCGGTAGTTCTTGGTCCAGTAGGAGATGCCGCGTTCGCGGTCGTAGTCGGTGAGCATGTGCACCCAGCGCTTCCCGACGAACGGTACGTCGCACACGATGCGGGGGGTGGCGTACCCGGGCAGGTAGCCCATGATGTCGTGCTGGAGTTGCTGGGCGTGCCAGACCGGGACGCGCCAGTGTTCGGCGTTGGGGATCATGTCGCACATGTAGAAGTAGTACGGCAGGATTCCGGCTTCGCCCTGCAGCGCGAAGCAGAGGTCGAGCAGCTCGGGTGTGGTGGCGTTGACGCCCCGCATGAGGACGCCCTGGTTGCGGACGTCGCGGACGCCGACGTCGAGGGCGGTCTGGGCGGCCTTGGCGACCAGTGGGGTGAGCGACTGGGCGTGGTTGACGTGGGTGTGGATGGCGAGGTTGACGCCGCGGCGGGCGGCGGTGCGGGCGACGCGTTCCAGGCCTTCGACGACGTCGGGTTGCAGCCAGTGCTGGGGCAGGCCCATGAGGGCCTTGGTGGCGAGGCGGATGTCGCGGACCGTCTCCAGTTCCAGCAGGCGCATGAGGTACGACTCGAGGTTGCGCCAGGGGACGTTTGCCACGTCGCCACCGGAGACGACGACGTCGCGGACGCCGGGGTGGGCCTTGAGGTAGGCGATGTGGGCGTCGTAGCGGTCGACGGGCTTGAGGGTGAGTTTGAGTTTGTCGACGGCGGGGGTGGAGTTGCCGACGAGGTCCATGCGGGTGCAGTGCCCGCAGTACTGCGGGCAGGTGGAGAGCAGTTCGGCGAGGACCTTGGTGGGGTAGCGGTGGGTGAGGCCTTCGGCGACCCACATGTCGTGCTCGTGGAGGCTGTCGCGGCTGGCGTAGGGGTGTGACGGCCAGTCGGTGCGCCGGTCGGAGGCGACGGGGATCATGTAGCGGCGGATGGGGTCGGCGAGCAGCGCCTCGGTGGTGAGGGGCGCGAACGGCACCATCGTGTTGATCATCTGTGGTGGCACCAGCATGGACATGGTGGCCATGGCCTTCTGGTCGGCCTCGAGGTCGGCGTAGAAGCTCTCGTCGACGAGGTCGCCGAGGACGACGCGGAGCTGCTTGATGTTCTTGACGCAGTTGACGCGCTGCCACTGGGCGGATTCCCACTGCTCGCGGGTGACGTGGCGCCAGCCGGGGAAGCGGGTCCAGTCGGGTTCGACCAGGGGGCGGCGGTGGTATTCGTACGGTTGCCCGGCGGTCGGTGCGGCGACCGGGGCGTGACGGGGTTGAGGGATGGTCTCAACCGGTTGGGTCTGGGTCACGGCCCCTCCTCGGTGCTGCGGCTGATCAACGGGCCCGAAGGCTACTGGAAAATATTCGGTACAGAAACTAGTCTGCCGTAAGTTTTCCCGTTACGCGAGCCTTGACGGTGGCTTCGGACGGCTGGACAGGGGAGGTCGGCGTGACGTCACCGGTGGGACTGCACCGCGTCGTGGAACCGGCGGGGGTGCTGCCGCAGGCGGCCTGGCGGCTGGACGCGTCCGCCGCCATCGCGCCCAACGAGGTGCGGATCCGGGTGCAGCGGCTCAACCTCGACGCGGCGAGCTTCCGGCAGTTGTCCGAGAAGCACGGCGGCGACGGTGACGCGGTTCGTGCCGAGGTGCTGGAGATCATATCGACGCGGGGCAAGATGCAGAACCCGGTGACCGGCTCCGGCGGCATGCTGATCGGCACCGTCGAGGAGGCCGGTCGGCGTTCCCCGCTCGGGCTCAAGCCCGGTGAGCGGGTCGCCACGCTCGTGTCGTTGACGCTGACGCCGCTTGTCGTGACCGACGGGCTGGCCCGCTGGGACGGCCGCAGCGAGCAGGTGCCGTGCGACGGGTGGGCGATCCTGTTCGCGCGGTCCATCGCCGCGGTGCTGCCCGACGACGAGGACCCCCAGCTGTCCCTCGCCGTGCTGGACGTGTGCGGGGCGCCCGCGCTGACCGCCCGGGTGGTGTCGCGGTACGTCGAGGATCGTCAGCGTGCCGGTGACCCGACGCCGGTGCGGGTCGCGGTGATCGGTGGGGCGGGCAAGAGCGGCTCGCTGTCCCTCGCGGCGGCGCGGCGGGCGGGCGCCGCCCGTACCGTGGGAGTGGTTCCGGTGGCGGCGGAGCGCGACGCGCTGACGGCCGCCGGTCTGGCCTCGGCGGTGGCGTTGGCCGACGCGCGGGACCCGGTCGGGTTGTCCACGGCGGTGACCACGGCGCTGGGCACCCCGGCGGACGTGACTGTGGTGTGCGTGGACGTGCCGGGGTGTGAGCACGGGGCGGTGCTGGCCACCGCTGACGGCGGCACCGTGATCTTCTTCTCGATGGCGACGAGTTTCTCGGCGGCGGCGTTGGGCGCCGAAGGGCTGGCGGCGGACGTGACGATGCTTGTGGGCAACGGGTACGTGCCGGGGCACGCGGAGCTGGCGCTGGGGTTGTTGCGCGCCGAGCCGGGGGTGCGTCAGATGTTCACGGCGCGGATCGCGGCAGACTGAGGTCATGACGAACCCCTCGACGTTGTACCGCGCCGGCGTGCTGCACTGTCCCGCCGATCCGAGCGCCACGGCGCTGCTGGTGTCCGCTGGGCGGATCGCCTGGTTGGGGACCGACGGTGACGCGCCGCCGGCCGACCGGGTGGTGGACCTGGGTGGGGCGCTGGTGACGCCGGCGTTCGTGGACGCGCACGTGCACGCCACCGACACCGGGTTGGCGTTGTCCGGGCTGGAGTTGTCCGGGGTGCGCTCGGCGGGGCAGTTGCTGGACGCGGTGGCGGCGTTCGCGGCGGGTCTGCCGGCCGACGCGGTGGTGCTGGGGCACGGTTGGGACGAGTCGGGCTGGTCGGATCCGGCGTTGCCGGACGCGTCGGCGCTGGACCGGGCGGCCGGGGGCCGGCGGGTGTACCTGTCGCAGGCGTCGATCCATTCGGCGCTTGTGTCGTCGTCGTTGCTGGCGGCGTGCCCGCAGGCGGCGACCGAGGCCGGGTACGACGCGTCGGGCTGGTTGCGGCGCGACGCGCACCATGTGGTGCGGGCGGCGGCGCAGGGGTCGGTGAGTCGGGCGCAGCGGGTCGCCGCGCAGCGGGTGGCGTTGGCGCACGCGGCGTCGCTGGGTATCGCGGCGGTGCACGAGTGCGGTGGTCCGGGCATCTCCGACGAGGAGGACTTCACGGGCCTGCTGGGCATCTCCGGTGCGGCTCTGCCCGAGGTGTACGGGTACTGGGGCGAGTTGGGTGGCGCCGCGCGGGCCCGGGAGCTGGGCGCGGTGGGTGCCGGTGGTGACCTGTTCGCCGACGGGGCGTTGGGTTCGCGTACGGCGCACGTGTCGCAGCCGTACGGCGACGGTGACGGCTGCGGGCACGGGTACCTGTCGGCGCAGCAGGTGCGTGATCACCTGGTGGACTGCGCGGCGCACGGCATGCAGGGCGGGTTCCACGCGATCGGTGACGCGGCGATCGGCACGGTGCTTGAGGGCTTCGCGGCGGCGGCTTCGACGCTCGGCGTGGAGCGGCTGCGCGCGGCGCGGCACCGCGTCGAGCACGCGGAGATCATGAACAAGCGGATGATCGCCCAGTTCGTGGAGTACGGGGTCGTGGCGAGCATGCAGCCGGCGTTCGACAGGTTGTGGGGCGGCGCGGGTCGGATGTACGAGGCGCGGTTGGGGTTGGACCGGTCGTTGGAGTCGAACCCGATGGGTGCGATGCACTCGGTGGGTGTGGCGTTGGCGTTCGGGTCGGATTCGCCAGTGACGCCGCTGGACCCGTGGGGGTCGGTGCGGGCGGCGGCGGCGCACCACAACCCGGCGCAGCGGATGAGTGTGCGGTCGGCGTTCGCGGCGCACAGCCGGGGTGGGTGGCGGGCGGTGCACCTGGACGCCGAGGGCGTTCTCGCGCTCGGCGCGCCGGCGACGTTCGCGGTGTGGTCGACGCCGGCCGGGGTGGAGCGGGGCCTGCCGGTGCTGCTGGCCGAGGACCCGGAGCTGCGGGGTCCGGACGATCCGACGCCGCTGCCGGTCTGCCGGCGCCTGGTGCTGCGCGGTGAGGTCATCTACGAGGAAGGGTCGTCGTGAACGAGCGGACGAGCGGTGTGGCGGGGGCGGCGGCGTGACCGGCAAGCTTGATCTTGATCCGGTGCTTGTGGCGCGGGCGCGGGAGTTGGCGCGTCGGGCTGGGCAGCCGGTGGTCGACCTGGCCCGCAGCCACACCACGGTGTCGGTGGAGCGGGCCGTGCTGCGCCTGGCCGGGGTGAGTGGCGCAGACCCGGACGGAATCCCCTGGGTGAACCGGCTGGTCGACGCGGTCGTCGCGGACGTGGGGTTGGGCCACGGGGTGGCGCTGCCGGTGTTCGACGCCCTCGCCCGCGAGGGCATCACTGACGTGACGTTGCTGGCGCAGAAGGCCGCGGCCGGGTCGGTGCGCTTCGCACTGCCCACGGGGCGGGCCGCCACGGCGGCCCGGTCGGCGGCGCGCAGGGCCGTCGGGGCGGGCATCCGGCGCATCGACAGGCGCCGCGCCGAGCGGGACCGGCTCATCAAGCGCCACGGCGACCCGAAGCAGCGGCCGTGGATCTACCTGATCGTGGCGACCGGGGACATCTACGAGGACATCCCGCAGGCGCAGGCGGCGGCGCGGGCCGGCGCGGACGTGATCGCGGTGATCCGCTCCACGGGTCAGTCGCTGCTGGACTACGTGCCCGAGGGCGCGACCCGGGAGGGTTTCGCCGGCACGTACGCCACGCAGGAAAACTTCCGGCTGATGCGCGCGGCGCTGGACGAGTCGTCGAAGGAGTTGGGCCGCTACGTGCGGTTGACGAACTACGCGTCGGGCCTGTGCATGCCGGAGATGGCGACCCTGGCCGGGTTGGAACGCCTCGACATGATGCTCAACGACTCGATGTACGGGATCCTGTTCCGCGACATCAACCCGGTGCGCACGTTCGTCGACCAGCGGTTCTCCCGGCAGGTGCACGCCCGCGCCGGGATCATCATCAACACCGGTGAGGACAACTACCTGACCACCGCCGACGCGGTCGACGAGGCGCACACGGTGACGGTGTCGCAGCTGCTCAACGAGTTCTTCGCGCACGAGGCGGGCCTCGCGGACTGGCAGTTGGGGCTGGGGCACGCGTTCGAGATCAACCCGGAGGTGCCGGAGTCGTTCCGGTTGGAGTTGGCGCACGCGCTGCTGGCTCGGGAGTTGTTCCCGGACGCGCCGCTCAAGTGGATGCCGCCGACCAAGCACATGACCGGTGACGTGTTCCGGGGCAATCTGCTCGACGGGTTCTTCAACCTGGCCGGTGCGCTGACCGGTCAGGGCATCCTGCTGGTGGGGATGATGACCGAGGCCGTGGTGACGCCGTGGCTGTCCGACCGGGACATCGCCCTGCAGAACGTGCGGTACGTCCTGGGCGCGGCCGGCGGGCTGCACGAGGACTTCGTGCCGGCGCCCGGCGGGTTCATCCGCCGCCGCGCCAACCAGGTCCTCGGTGAGGCCCTGGACTTGCTGGAGCGCATCGGGGAGCAGACGCTGCTCACCGCCATCGCCGAGGGCACCTTCGGGATCATGAAACGGCCCGCGGACCGCGGTAAGGGCCTGGCCGGGGTCGCCGCCCACGAGGCGGACTACTGCAACCCGGCCACCGACATCCTGGAGGCGGCGGCGTGAGTAGGCAGATCGTGCGCCCGTACGGGGACACCACAGGTGACGGGATGGTGCAGGTGTCGTTCACCCTGCCGGTGGCCCACGACAAGCGGGCCGAGGGCGCGGCGGTGCAGCTGGCCAACAAGATGGGCATCGACCCGGCGATGCTGGTGCACGCCAAACCGATGGGTGACGGGTTCACCTTCTTCGTCGTCTACGGGCGGGTCAACCACCTCGTCGACGTCGACGCGGTGCAGGTGGTGGAACGGGACTTCCCGCTGCTGTCGGCCAAGGAGGTCAACACGGTGGTCAAGCAGCGGCTGCGCCGCAAGCTGTCGGTGGTCGGTGCGTGCATCGGCACCGACGCGCACACAGTGGGCATCGACGCGATCCTCAACGTCAAGGGCATCGCGGGGGAGAAGGGCCTGGAGTACTACCGGGAGCTGAAGGTCACCAACATGGGCGCGCAGGTAAGCGTGCCGGAGCTGGTGGAGGCGGCCCGGGCGGAGAAGGCCGACGCGGTGCTCGTGTCGCAGGTCGTCACGCAACGCGACGCGCACCTGCACAACACCCGGGAGATGTCCGCCGCGTTCCGCGAGGCCATGCCGGCGGGCAAGCGACCCCTGCTGATCGTCGGCGGTCCCCGGTTCGACGAGACGATGACCGCCGAGTTGGGCGTGGACCGGATCTTCGGCCGGGGCACCACGCCCGGCGAGGTGGCCAGCTACCTCGTGCACGCCCTGATCACGCAGCGGAAGGCGACCACATGACCGACGCAAGGCTCGGGTTGACGGTGACGCACCGGCGGTACGTGCCGTACTCGCACGCGCACTACGCCGGCAACCTCGTCGACGGGGCGTACGCCCTGGGACTGTTCGGGGACGTCGCCACGGAGGTGTGCATCCGCACCGACGGTGACGAGGGACTGTTCGCCGGGTACACCGACGTGCGGTTCACCGCTCCGATCCGCGCCGGTGACGTGGTGGAGGTGACCGCGCAGGTGTCCCGGGTGGGCTCGCGCAGCCGCACCCTGGAGCTGAGCTGCGCGGTGGTGTGCCGGGGCCGCCCGGACCGTTCCGAGTCCGCCGCCGAGGTCCTGGACCCGCCGATCGTGGCGGTCACCGCGACCGGCACCGTGGTCGTCCCCGCGGCACAGTGAGCCGCGAGCGCCGCAGTCGCGAACGGGGAGGCCTGTGACCCTGGCGGTCTGCGCGGACGTCGGTTCGACGTACACCAAGGCGGCGGTGGTGGACCTGGCCGCCGGTGTCCTCGTGGGCGCGGCGGCCGCGCCCACGACGGTCGGTAGCGACGTGCTGCACGGCCTGGATGCCGCGGTCGCGGCGGCCACCGCCGGGCTCGGGGCGCGCGACGTGCAGTGGTACGTGTGCTCGTCGGCCGGCGGTGGGCTGCGCCTGGCGGTGATCGGCTACGAGCCGTTGGTCACCGCGCAGGCCGGCCGGCGGGTCGGGTTGTCCGCAGGCGCGCACGTGGTGCACGTGGCGGCCGGGCGGCTCGGCGCGGCGGACCTGACGGCGCTGCGGGCGGCCCGCTGCGACGTGGTGCTGCTGGTCGGCGGCACCGACGGCGGTGACGCCGACACGATCGCCCACAACGCGACCCGGCTGGCCCGCGCCCGCTGGCGCAGACCTGTGGTGTACGCGGGCAACGCCGACGTGCGCGCGGAGCTGACCGGGCTGCTCCAGGCCGCCGGTGTGCCGGTGACAGGCGCGGACAACGTGCTGCCACGCATCGGGGTGCTCGCCCCGGAGTCGGCGCGCGCGGCGATCCGGGCGGTGTTCCTGCGTCACGTCATCGGCGGTAAGAGGCTGTCGCGGGGCAACCGGTTCGCGCGGCTGGTCCGCGCGGCCACCCCGGACGCGGTGCTCACCGGCGTGGAGGTGCTCGCCGACACCATCGGAGGCGACCTGGCCGTCGTCGACGTGGGAGGCGCCACCACCGACGTGTACTCGGTGCTCACGCCCGATGAGCGGGCCACCGGGCCCGGTCGGGAGGTCGCCGGCAGCCTGTGGCGGGCCCGCACCGTCGAGGGTGACCTGGGGATGCGGTGGAGCGCGCCGGGCGTGGTGCGGGCCGCCGCCGAGGAGCGGCTGCTCGCCGCCGACGAGGCCGACGCGTTGACGGCCGCCGCCGCCCGGCGTGCCGCCGACCCCGGGTTCCTGGCCGTCGACGACACCGAGCGGGCCGCGGACGCCCGCATCGCCGCCCTCGCGGCGACCGTGGCGCTGCGCCGGCACGCCCGCGGGGCGGCCACCGGGGAACGCGCCGGGCGGGACCTGCGCGACGTGCGGCTGATGGTGGGCTCGGGCGGGGTGCTGCGGCACGCCCCGGCGCCGGTGGCGGTGCAGGTGTTGTCGGCGGTCCTGGGCGACCACGCCGGCGGGTGGCCGCTGCCCCGCGCCGCGACCCCCGTGGTCGACGTCGACTACGTGCTGGCCGCCGGTGGGCTCCTCGCCGAGGAGCACCGGACGGCCGCGGGGGCACTGCTGCGTCACCACCTGCGGACGCAGTGAGACGCGCCGACCCGACACGCCGTGTCGCAACACACGACAGGCCCGGGTGGGTTGACAGGAGGCGGGGTGCAGCACGTACCGTCTTTGAGTCCTACCACGGGAAGCGGCTGTTGTTCGCTTCGTCCCTTCGTCCGCTGGCCGAGCGACATGTTTCAGCGTCATCGTCGCGGCGGCCAGGTCCAGCGGGCGGGGGTCGGCGGGGCGGCGCGAACCGGTCGCGGTTACCGGTGTACGGGCAGGGTGAGGTGCACGGCCAGTAGACAACGGCCCGGCGGGGGCAGCCAGTCCGCGTCCGGTCGGTCCGAAGGTCGGCGTGCCGCATCCTCGCCGCACCGGCCGGGGAGGGCCTGGGAGCATCGGGGCGCGGCGCGAGCCGCGCCCCGATTTCATGTCCGTCGGGTGGTCTGTCCCCGACAGCCCGATGCGGCCGTCACGACCGCTGGCCAGGTAGCCTTCGCCCCGTGATCGAGGGGACGCTGCGGTGACGACGCTGGACCGGGACGAGACTCACGCGCCGACATCGGCGCCCGGCCCGGCTGCCGCTGGGCTGCCGCTGCCGCTGCGGGTGGCCGCGCCGATGGCCGTGGCCGCCGGGCTGGCCCTGCTTGTGGCGTTCCCGCCGTACGGGGTGTGGCCGCTCGCGCCGGTGGGCGTGGCGTTGCTGGCCGCCGCCGCGCACCGGCGGCGGTTGCGCGCCGGCGCCGGACTGGGCTTCCTGACCGGTGTGGCGCTGTTCGCGCCGCTGCTGGAGTGGACGAACCTGCACACCGGCTACCTGCCGTGGGTGCTTCTGTCGCTGTTGCAGGCCGGCTACCTGGCGCTGCTGGGCATGGCCACGGCCTGGGTGTCGCCGCTGGCCGACCGCGGCCGGTGGGCGTGGCCGGCGCTGACCGGCCTGCTCTGGGTGGGGCAGGAGGCGCTGCGCGACCGCACCCCGTTCGGCGGGTTCCCGTGGGGGCGGCTGGCGTTCAGCCAGGACACGTCGCCGCTGCTGCGCCTCGCCTCGCTGGGCGGCGCCCCGCTTGTCACCTTCGCGGTGGCCCTGCTCGGTGGGCTGCTCGTCACGGCCGTCTGGCGGGGCGTGGTGGCCCGCCGCGACGCCCAGACCGAATGGTGGCTGGCGGCTGCCGCACCGGCCGCCGTGGCCGTGGGGGTGGGCGCGGCGAGCCTGCTGGTTCCCGTCGCCACCGCCGGGTCGGGCGACACGGTCACCGTGGCGATCGTGCAGGGCAACGTGCCGCGCCTCGGCCTGGACTTCAACGCCCAACGGCAGGCCGTGCTCAACAACCACGTCGACGCCACCATCGAGCTGGCCGCGCGGGTCACCGCCGGGCAGCAGCACCGCCCCGACCTGGTGGTGTGGCCGGAGAATTCCAGCGACATCGACCCGCTGCGCAACCCCACCGCCGGGGCGCGCATCTCGCAGGCCGCCGACGCCATCGCTGCGCCGATCCTCGTCGGCGCGGTCCTGCAGGGCCCCGGCGCCGGGGAGGTCCGCAACGTGGGCATCCTGTGGCGGCCCGGCGCCGGCCCCGACCTGGACCAGCTGTACGCCAAACGTCACCCGGTGCCGTTCGCCGAGTACGTGCCGCTGCGCGACGTGGCCCGCATGGTCAGCGACAAGGTCGACCTGGTCCGCTCGGACTTCGTGGCCGGCAGCACCCCGGGCGTGGTACGCGCCGGCCCGGCGGTGCTCGGCGACGTGATCTGCTTCGAGGTCGCCTACGACGGGGTGGTCCGCGACACCGTCACCGGCGGCGCGCAGCTGCTCGTCGTGCAGACCAACAACGCCACATTCGACGTGGCAGAGGCCCGCCAGCAGCTGGCCATGGTGCGGCTGCGGGCAGTGGAGCACGGCCGACCGGCGTTGATGGCCTCCACGGTCGGAGTGTCCGGGTTCGTCGCCCCGGACGGGCGGGTAAGCGATGCCACCGGGTTCAACACCCGGGAGGTCGTGGTGCGGCAGCTGCGGCTCGACGACGGCCGTACCCTCGCCACCCGCCTCGGCTGGTGGCCGGAGGTGGCGCTCGCCGGGCTGGCCGCGGCGGCCCTGGTCGGTGCGGCGGTGCTGCGCCGGCGGCAGCGGATCATGCCCGGATAGCAGCAGCCGGTACGCCGGCGGAAGCGGAGGAACCGTGATCCAGGCGACCGATACGATCAGGCGGCCGGACGAGGTGCCCGGCGTGGGTCGGGTGCTTGTGGTGATCCCCACCTACAACGAGGCCGACAACGTCGCCGCGATCGTGGGACGGGTCCGCCGGGCCGCCCCGGCCGTGCAGATCCTCATCGCCGACGACAACAGCCCCGACGGCACCGGCGCGATCGCCGACGACCTCGCCGCCGGTGACGCGCACGTGCAGGTGTTGCACCGCGAGGGCAAGCAGGGCCTCGGCGCGGCGTACCTGGCCGGGTTCGGGTGGGCGCGCGAGCGTGGCTACGACGCGGTCGTGGAGATGGACGCCGACGGCTCACACGCCCCGGAGGACCTGCCGGCGCTGCTGACGGCGGCCCGCGACGCCGACGTGGTGATCGGGTCGCGGTGGACCAGCGGCGCGCGGGTGGTGAACTGGCCGCTGCGGCGGCTGCTGCTGTCGCGCTGCGGCAACCTGTACGCGCGCCTCGCCCTGGGCATGCCGGTGTCCGACGCGACAGGCGGTTACCGGGTTTACCGGATCAGCGCGTTGGACGCCATCGACCTGGCGTCGGTGTGCTCGCAGGGCTACTCGTTCCAGGTGGAGCTGTCCCGGCTGGCGCACCGCGCCGGTGTGCGGATCGTGGAGGTGCCGATCACGTTCGCCGAACGCGAGCGGGGGGACAGCAAGATGAGCCCCCGCATCGTGGCCGAGGCACTGTGGCGGATCACCACCTGGGGGGTGCGGGACCGGCGTCAGGCGGTACGCCGTGGCCTCAACGGCACCCCCACCGGTCAGGTGCGGTGGCCGTGAGCGGGGCCGTGTCATGCTGGAAGGACGGTGCGTGTCGGCGTACCGGGGATTGGCGATGAGGTGAGATGCGCCGAGGACTGAGGTTCGTGCCGATTGCCCTGCTGCTGGCGGTGGCGGTGGAGTTGGCGGTGTTCGTCCTGGTGGGACGGGCCGTCGGGTTCGGCGCGGCGGTGCTGCTGGTGTTCGCGGCGTCGCTGCTGGGGCTGGTGCTGCTGCGCCGCGAGGGCATGCGCGCCTGGCGTGGGTTCCGCACCGCGGCGCAGGCGGGTCAGCCGCCGGGACGGCAGGTGACCGACGGGCTCGTCGGGCTGGCCGGCGCGCTGCTGCTGGCGGTGCCCGGTCTGGTCAGCGGGCTGGTCGGGCTGCTGCTGCTGGTGCCGCCACTGCGACGGCTGGCCCGTTCCGGGGTGCAACGCACCGCCGAGCGGCGGGTGTCGTCGATGGTCGCCGGTGACCTGTTCGGGCCGCGTACGGTGCGGGTGCGCCAGGGCGCGCCGCAGCCGACGCCGCAGCCGGAGCAGCCGGTGGTCGTCGACGGGGGCCGGGCCATCGAGGGGGAGATCATCGAGCCCGGGCGCCACTGAACCGCACCCACACACGACGGCGCCCCCGGGGAGAACCCCGGGGGCGCCGTGTCGTTCGGTGTGCGGCTCAGGCGCGGCCGCGGCGGGTACGAACCTCCTGGAGCCGTTCGGCGAGGATGTCCTCGAGCTCGGCGATCGAGCGCCGCTCCAGCAGCATGTCCCAGTGGGTACGCGGCGGCTTGGCCTTCTTCTGCTCCGGCTCGCTGCCGTCGACGAGTCGGGCGACGCTGCCGTCGAACTTGCATTCCCAGGTCGTCGGGACCTCGGCGTCGACGGCGAACGGCACCTCGAACTGGTGGCCCTTGGCACAGAGGTACTCGCGGGTCTGACGCGGCGCGAGCTCCGTGTTGCGGTCGGATTCGTAGCTGACCGCGCCCAGGCGGCTTCCGCGCAGCATACGCTCGCCCATGATCGACTTCCCCTCGTTCGTGGTGCTGGTCTTCTGGGTGTAACGGTGCGTTCCCGTCGCGCCATTCCCGCCGCAGGGCGTGAGGCGTCCACGGGTGGGCCGCGACCAAGGGTAGCCGGCCGGGGCGGCCACCCGGGCAGGTGATCCCCGGGCGGGTCGCGATGGTGGAGTGTTTCGGCTGCCACCGGGGATGTTAACCGCCCGAGCGCACAGGAGGTTGCGATGACCCAGGACGTCCCGGTCGAGCGGCGAGCGGCCAACGAGCGGACGTTCTTCGGGCATCCCCGGGCCCTGGCGACGCTCTTTCTCACCGAGATGTGGGAGCGGTTCAGCTTCTACGGGATGCGGGCCATCCTCGTGCTGTATCTCACCGCCGAGGTCGCCGACGACGGGTTGGGCCTGGGCGACGCCAGCGCCAACGCGGTCTACGGCACGTACAACGCGATGGTGTACCTGTTGGCGCTGCCCGGCGGGTGGGTCGCCGACCGGTTGATCGGCGCCCGGCGCAGCGTGCTGTGGGGTGGGGTGGTGATCGCCGCCGGGCACTACGTGATGGCGGTGCCGGTGCGCTGGAGCGTGTTCGCCGGGATGGCGCTCATCGTGTTGGGCACGGGCCTGCTGAAACCGAACATCTCCACCATGGTGGGCAGCCTGTACGACAGGGACTCCCCACGCCGCGACGCCGGCTTCTCGATCTTCTACATGGGCATCAACCTGGGCGCGTTCGTCGCCCCGCTGATCACCGGCTACCTCGGCGAGAAGATCAACTGGCACCTCGGGTTCGCGGTGGCGGCCGTCGGTATGACCTTCGGCGTGATCCAGTACGTGCTGGGCCGGCGCAACCTGGGCGACGCCGGCGACCGGCCGGCCGATCCGCTGCTGGGCGCCGACCGCCGCCGGGCGCTGATCCGCGCCGGCACGGCAGTGGTGGCGCTCGTCGTGCTCGTCGCCGTCCTCGCGCTTGTCGGGCTGTTCACCGTCAACACGGTGGTGAACCTGCTCACCGGGGTCACCGTGCTCGTCGCCGTCGGCTACTTCGCCCGGATCATGACCGACCGGGAACTGTCCGCCACCGAACGGTCCCGGATGAAGGCGTACCTGTGGCTGTTCGTCTTCGCCGCCGCGTTCTGGCTGATCTACGACCAGGCCGGGTCGGTGTTGAACATCTTCGCCGCCGAGCGCACCGACCGGAACGTCGGCGGCTTCACCTTCCCCGCGTCGTGGTTGCAGTCGGTCAACCCGATCCTGATCATCATCGGTGCGCCGCTGTTCGCGCTGCTGTGGCTGCGCGTCGGCAACCGGGTGTCCACACCTGTGAAGTTCTCCGTCGGCCTCGTGCTCAACGGCCTGTCGTTCGTGCTGATGGCCGCCGCGGCGCAGGCCGCCGTCGGCGGCGACCGGGTGTCACCGTGGTGGCTGGTCGCCGTGTACGCCATCCAGGTCGCCGGTGAGCTGTCACTGAGCCCGGTCGGGCTGTCCGCCACCACCAAGCTCGCGCCTGTGAAGTACGCCAGTCAGATGCTCGGGCTGTGGTTTCTGGCCACCGCCGTCGGCGACGCGATAGGTGGCCAGGTGGCCCGCCTCGCCGAGACCTGGTCCGAGCCGACCTACTTCCTCACCTTCGGGCTGGCGTCGGTGGCGTTCGGGGTGGGCGCGGTGATGTTCGCCCGACACATCCGCGCGCTGATGGCGGGCATCCACTGAACCCGCGCAGACTCAGCCTGCCGTGTCCCGGGGGGCGGCGGCGCCGAGGCGGGACAGCGCCAGCGCCAGGTCGCTGACCTGGTCGCCGAGCTGCGCCACCCGCCGCTGGGCCACGTCCCGGTCGGTCTCGGCGGCGTCCAGTCGTACCGTCAGGGTGGTGACCCGGCCCTCGGCGGTGGCCGCGGCGTCGCGGGCGGCGGTGAGGTCGGCGGCGAGCGCGTCGCGGTGCGCGGCGGTGGCGGCCAGTTCCGCGCGTAGCCGCACGGCCAGTTCGGTGGCCTCCTGCCTGGCGTGTTCGGCCTGCTCGGCGGCGACCAGCGCGCGGTCGCGGGCCCGGTCGGCCTGCTCGCGCGCCCGGGCCGCGTCGGCGGCCTCGGTGCGGGTCCGCGCGGCGTCGGCGCGGGCCTGGTCGATCTGGCGGCGCACGTCCTGCACCTCGGCCTGCCACCGCTCTGCCCGCTCGGTGGCCTCGGCGGCTTCCCGGGTTGCCCGCTCGGCGTCGGCGCGCGCCGCGTCGCGTTGCACTGTCAGGTCGGCGGCCCGCTGCCGCTCGGCGTCGTGTGCGGCGCGCATGTCGTCCCGGTCGCGGCGCGCCTGGTCACGGTCCTGTTCGGCCTGCGCGCGCAGCGCCTGGGCCGCGCTGGCGTCGCGGCGGGCGTCGTCCCGGGTCGCCTCGGCGCGGTGGGCCCGCTCGTCGGCGTCGGCGGCCCGCCGCGCGGCCTGCTCGGCGTCGCGGCGGGCGTCGTCGGCCTCGGCGCGGACGAGCCGGGCCTGCTCCCGCGCCCGGGCCGCGTCGGCGGCGGCGGTCTCGGCGTCGTCGCGGGCCTCGTCCCGTTCGGTCTGCGCCGCCGCGATCTCGGCGGCGGCCTCGGCGTGGGCCTGGGCGAGCTGGCGCTGCACCCCCACCGGGGACAGTTCGGCGTGCAGCGCCTCGGTGAGCGTCTCGACGATCTGGTCGAGCCGGTCCACCGCCTCCCACGTGCGGGCCACCTGCCCTGGCAGGCCGGGGGCGTTGCGGTGGCGCATGCGGCTGTTACGCGACGCGCGTTGGCAGGCGCCGTCGTTGTCCCGGCAGTAGCGAAACGGTCGACCCGCGCCGACACGCTGCGGCACCGGGCGTCCACAGTGGGCACACGGACGGGTCTCGGCGGGGGTGAGCTGCGCGTCCATCGAGGGCGAAGTCTAGTGCCGGCCGCTCAGCTCGTCGCCCGGGCCGTCGCGTCCAGGGTGTAGCGGCGTTGCAGCAGCACCGCGGCGAGCATCGCCACCGCCGGCAGCAGCCCGAAGCCGTAGCGGACCGCCGCGAGCGCCGCGTCGGGCTGCACCGGCGACTCACCTGCCGTCGAGGCCACGAAGCCACCGACGGTCAGGCACAGGGCGTACGCGTAGGGGCCCAGCGCCGCACCGGTGGCCTCGGTGGCCGTCCACACCCCGGTGTAGGTGCCCGCGCCCGTGCCGCCGGCGCTGGCAGCGCGGATCACGTCGGGCAGCATCGAGAACGGCAGCAGCTGCATGCCGGCGAACGCCACCCCGAGCACCGCCACCGCCCCGATGAGCAGCGGCAGTCCGGCCGGGCGGCCCACCGCCAGCACCAACGAGCCGAGCGCGAACGCCCCCTGCGCGCCCAGCAGCGCCCGCTGCTTGCCGACCCGGCGGGCCAGGACCAGCCAACCGGGTGTGACAAGCAGCGCCGGAGCGACGAACGCGGCCACCAGCACCGTGGTCAGTCCGGGCGCGCGCAGCTCGTACTCGGCGTAGTAGGGCACCCCGGCCAGCACCAGGTGGGTGGTGGTGGACATGGCCAGGTAGGCGGCGACGAGCCAGCGGAACTGCCGGTCACGCAGCGCCGTGCGCAGCGCCCGCCACCCGCCGTGCCCCGCCGGGGTCGGGTCGGCCGCCGAGCCGCGCAGCCGGGCGATGCCGGCGACGCCGACAAGCATGGCCACCAGCATGCCCACCGCGAGGACCAGCCCCATCCGCTGGTAGCCGGCGCGGGTCGCCGCGTCGCCGCCGGTGAGCAGCGGGGCCAGCAGCCCGGAGAGCAGGATGCCCAGGGTCAGCACGACCATCCGGAACGCCATCAGCCTGGTGCGTTCGTGGTAGCCGATCCGCAGGTCGGCCGGGGTCGACAGGTAGGGGACCTGGTAGGCGGCGAACAGCAGGTTGCCGGCCATGAAGACGACAGCCACCCACGCGGCGGCCGAGGCGCCGGTCAGGCCGCCGGGCACCGCGAACAGCGCGGCGAACGCGACAGGCAGCGCGCAGCCGAGCAGCAGCAGCCGCCGCCGGTCACCCCGGCGGGCCTGCTCGACGTCCGCGCGGTGCCCGACCCACGGGTGCAGCACCACGTCGGCGATCTTCGGCAGCAGCAGCGCGATGCCGGCCAGCCACGGCCCGACGGCGAGCACGTCGGTGAGGAAGTAGAGCAGCAGCAGGCCGGGCACCGTCACCCAGACGCCCATGCCGAGCGAGCCGGCCGCGAAACCCGCGAGAGGGCCACGGGGCAGCGTCGTGTCCGTGGCGGCCACGGGCCGCCTGTCGAGCCCGGTCATCGCCGCATCCTCTCCCAATCCAACAGTTGCTGGATTCTAGGGGCACAATGGCGGCCATGACCATGCCCCGCCGCCGGCCGGGTCGTCCCCGGCGCGACGAGACCCGACCGACGCGCGAGGTGGTGCTCAACGCGGCCACCACGCTGTTCGCCGAACGCGGCTTCGACGCCGTCGGGCTGCGGGAGGTCGCCGCCGCCGCCGGGGTCGACGTGGCCACTGTCGCCCACCACACGGGTACGAAGGCAGCGCTCTACGACGCCTGCTTCGCGCGCGTCTTCACCGCCGAGCAACAGGTGCTGACCGAGGCCGCCGAGCAGGCCCGTTCGGCGCTGCGGGCCGGCCCGGACGCGGCGCGGCGGGCGTTGCACGATCTGGTCGACGTGTTCGTCGACTTCCTGGAGGACCGGCCGGAGACCACAGCGCTGTGGCTGCGTCGCTGGCTGGAGCCACAGCGGCACGCCGAGCTGGACGAGCGTTACGCCGAACCCCTGTACCGGTTGGTGGCGGAGCTGCTCGCCGCCGCGGCGTCGGCCGGCGCGCTGGCCGAGCCGACCCCGCACGTCACCGTCCGCAGCCTGGTCTGGGCGACGCACGGGCACGTGGTGGCGCTTGCCGCCGGCGCGCCGGGCGCCCGGGAGCGGCGCGAGTTCCGTGCGTTCGTGCACCGGCTCCTGGACGGGCTGTACGGGCCGCCCACCCCTTGACGGGCCGTCCACGTCCGACGATTATCCATCGGACGTTGGATTAAGTGGGGGGCAGTGATGCAGGCACCACCCAGGGTGGCGGTGATCGGCGCCGGCGCGGCGGGCCTCGCCGCCGTCAAGGCGCTGCGCGACGCGGCCGTACCGACCGTGTGTTTCGAGGCCGCCGACCAGGTCGGTGGACTGTGGGTGTACGGGGCACCCGACTCGCCCGCGTACCGCACCCTGCACCTGAACACCAGCCGGGGCCGCACCGAGTTCGCCGACCACCCGATGCCCGCCGACTGGCCCGACTACCCCGACCACAGCCGCGTCGCCGGCTACCTGGCCGACTACGCCGACCGCTTCGGCCTGCGCGACAGCATCCGCCTACGGCACACGGTCGAGCGCGTCACACGCGATTCCGCCGGCCGGTGGACGGTGCGCGCGGGTGGACCCGACGGGCCGGTCGAGGTCACCGTCGACGCCGTCGTCGTCGCCAACGGCCACAACCGGGTGCCCCGGTTGCCCGAGCCGCCGTACGACGGCACGTGCACCGCCGAGCAGTTGCACAGCCACGACTACCGCGGCCCCGAACAGTTGGCCGGCAAGCGCGTCCTGGTCGTCGGCGGCGGCAACTCGGCGATGGACATCGCCGTCGACGCCTCGTACACCGCCGAGCGGACCCTGCTGTCGCTGCGCCGGGGTGTCTGGGTGGTGCCGAAGTACCTGCTGGGCCGCCCGTCGGACACCCTCAACGGGGCGCTGGCCCGCCGGCTGCCGTGGCGCCTGCGTCAGCGGATCACCCAGACGATGCTCACCGCCACCGTGGGCAGCCCTGCCCGGTACGGGCTGCCGGCGCCCACGCACGGCTTCCTGCAGGACCATCCGACGCTCTCGGACGGGCTGCTGTCCCGGCTCACCCACGGCGACGTCGAGCCGCGGCCCGGCGTCGCGGCCCTCGACGGCGACCGGGTCGAGTTCACCGACGGCCGCAGCGACACCGTCGACCTGATCGTGTGGTGCACCGGCTACCGGGTGGAGATCCCGTTTCTCGACCCGGAGCTGCTCGGCGGCGGCGCCGACACCCTGCCGCTGTACCGGCACGTGTTCCACCCCGACGCGCCCGGCCTGACGTTCGTCGGGTTGATGCAGTCCACCGGCTCCGCGTTTCCCCTGGTGGAGGCGCAGGCCAAGCTTGTCGCCGCGCAGCTCGCCGGCAGGTACGCGCTGCCCGAGCCGGACCGGCAACGCGCCGCCTGCCGGGCGGATCTGCGCGCCGCGACGGCCCGCTGGGGTCAGCGCCGACCGGCGATGCGCGTGGACTTCGACGCCTACCTGGCCGAACTGACCCGGGAACTGGCCGCCGGAGCCCGCCGCGCCCGCGCCGTCGTCCCGGCCGGGGCACAGCGGTGACCGGCCTGACCGGCCGGCGGATGCTTGTCACCGGGGCCAGCGGCACGTTCGGCCGGCACCTGGGCAGCGCGCTGCGCGCCGCCGGCGCCCGGGTGGTCGGGCTCGACCTGCACCCGCGCCCCGACGACCACCTGCCGGTGCTCGGCTGCGACCTCACCGACCCGGCCGCCGTACCGGAGGCGGTGCACGCTGCGGTCGACCGGCTCGGCGGGCTGGACCTGCTCGTCAACAACGCCGGGATCGGTGGCCCCGCCCCGGCCGAGCTGCCGCCCGACGAGGTGGTACGCCAGCAGTTGGAGGTCAACCTGCTCGCCGCGTGGCGGACCACCGCCGCCGCGCTGCCCCCGCTGCTCGACGCACGCGGTCGGGTGATCTTCGTGGCCAGCCGGATGGCGGTGCTGCCGCTGCCCCTGGCCGCCGCGTACGGAGTCAGCAAGCGGGCCCTTGTCGCGTACGCCGACGCGCTGCGCCACGAGGTGGGCACCCACGTCGGGGTGAGCGTCGTCTACCCGAGCATGGTGGCGTCACCGATCCACGACAGCACCGCCGAGGCCGGCCTGTCCCTGCGCGGGGTGTCCCGCCCGGAGTCCGTCGAGGGTGTCGTCGCGGCGATCCTGCGGGCGGCCGCCGCTCGCCGCGCGCCCCGGGACGTGGCGACCACCCGGCGGGGACGCCTGGAGATGGCAGTTGCCCGGCACGCGCCGGCGCTTGCCGACCGGATGGTGCGTCGTACGCTCGCCGCCCGGCTCGCCGCCGGTGACCTGGACGCCGCGCCGTTGGCCGCCGGGATGCTGCGCCGCCACCGGGAGCGGTGACCCGCCGGGGTCAGGGGGTGGCGACCGCGGCGCGGGAACGGTCGGCGGCGATGCGCACGGCCAGCGCCGCCAGCGCCGTCCCGGTGACCCACCGCTGCACGCGCAGCCACACCGGCCGGCGGGCGAAGAACCCGGCAAGGGTGCCGGCACTGAGCACGATGAGCGCGTTGACGCTCAGCGCGACGGTGATCTGGGTCAGGCCCAGCAGCAGGCTCTGCGCCGCCACGTGCCCGCGCGTCGGGTCGACGAACTGCGGCAGCAGCGACACGTACAGGATGGCGATCTTCGGGTTGAGCAGGTTGGTGACCAGGCCCATGGTGAACAGCCGCCGCGGCGGGTCTGGCGGCAGCGGCGCGGGCGTGAAGGGAGATCTGCCACCCGGGCGTACCGTGCGCCAGGCCAGCCACAGCAGGTAGCCGGCGCCGGCCAGCTTCACCACCGCGTACAGCGTCGGCACCAGGACGAACACGGCGGCCAGGCCGGCGACCGCCGTGGTCAGGTAGACGCCGAACCCGGCGGCCACCCCGAGCAGCGAGATCAGCCCGGCCCGGCGGCCCTGCGCCACCGACCGGGACACCAGGTAGACCATGTTCGGGCCCGGTGTGAGCACCAGCCCCAACGCCACCAACGCGATGCCCAGCAGCGCACCCGAACCGACCATGACGATTCCCCCGTTTCCACAGCCGTCCAGACCGACCGTAAGTCCGGGGTGGCCGCGTTGTCCCAGGCCACCTGCCAGGCGGTGGCCTCGGATCCGGTCAGCGGGGCGCAAACCGTCTCGGCGGGAATGCTCCGGCCCACGGCCGCGCTGATCAGATGCGTGTCGGCCGGTCGGCGGCTGCGCGTTACGGTGACCAGGGGAGGTGCGCAGGGTGACCGAGGCATGGGACGCGGCCGTCGAGGCGCAGATCCGGGGAGCCGTGCAACGCGGCGAGTTCGACAACCTGCCCGGCATGGGCAAGCCGATCCCCGGGCGCGGAATGCCGTACGACGAGTCGTGGTGGATCAAGAGCTTCCTGGAGCGCGAGAAGCTGCCGAGCGACCTGCTGCTGCCCACGCCGCTGCAACTGCGCCGGCGGGTCGAGCAGGTCCCCGACGAGGTCCGCGACCTGCCCACCGAACAGTCCGTCCGGGACTTCGTGGGCCAGCTCAACGCGCAGATCGTGGCGTGGCTGCGCAACCCCGAGGGTCCGCGCGTGGCGGTCCGGCCGGTGAACGTCGACGACGTGGTCCACCGCTGGCGCGCCGAGCGCGCCCGGCCCGAGATCACCACGCCCGCCGTCGAGCAGGTGACGACCGCCGTCGCTTCGCCGCGCCGGACGCGCCGGAGCTGGTGGCTGCGCTGGTGGCGTCGGGGCTGAGCCGCGATCGGCGGGTACCCGGATCGGGGCTCGCGGCGGCAGACTGTGCGGATGCTGATCGAGCTACGGGCGCCTGCGGTTTCCCCGGCGCGGGAACTCGCCCTGCGCCCCTGGTGCGCCGACGACCTGAACGCCCTCGTGGACGCGTACCGGGATCCGGTGTTGCGGCGGTGGACCCGCCTGCCCGTGAGCAACGCCGCCGAGGGGCGGCGGTGGTTGGACCGGGCGCGACGGGACTGGGACGACGGCCGCCGGTACGGCTTCGCCGTCCTCGAGGACGACCCGGACGGCCCACGGCTTGTCGGGAACGTGGTGCTCAAGTACCCCACGCCGCACGGCCCGACGGCCGAGGTGGGGTACTGGACGGCGGCGTGGGCCCGCGGTCGCGGAGTCGCCCCCCGGGCGGTCGTCGCGCTGAGCGGGTGGGCGTTCGACAGGTTTCCCAGGCTGACCCGCCTCGATCTGCTGCACCAGGTGGACAACGTGGCGTCCTGCCGGGTGGCGCAGAAGAGCGGTTACGCGTTCCGGGAGGTGCTGCCGGCCCAGCCGCCGTTTCCGCTTGACGGTCACCGGCACTCGCTCGACGCGCCCTAGTCCACGGCGGCCCGCCAGCTCCAGGAGGTGCGGCGCGCGCGTCCCGGCAGCTCACCGCGACCGGTCATCCACAGCAGCACGTCGGGGGCGGTGCCCGTCGGGGCGTCCGGGAAGAGTCGCCGCAACACAAGCGTGCTCAGCTCCGGGGGCGGCTGCCACGGCACACCGAGGCCGACTGTGATGTCGTACGTGTGCAGCAGCGTCTCGGCCACCCCCATGGCGGCGAAACCCGCCGGGTCGCACGGCCCGAAGTGCCAGGCCCGTGCGTCCGGCGGGGCCGCGTCGACGGCGGTGGCGAGCAGCCCGGCGCAGGCGCGCACCACGGTGAGCACCTGCGCCGGGCGCGCGGTGGGAGAGACCCGCAGGTCGTACGGGAGGTAGCCGTCGTCCGCACTCGCGGCGACCTGACCGGCGTACGCGAGCAGGTCGTGCGCGACGTGTGCGGCGGTGGTCCAGCAGCTCCACGTCAACGTCCCGGCCGGCACCGACCAGTCGCGTTCGTGGTGTAGGTGCAGCACCCGGATCATCTCGTCGGACGCCGCTCGTACGTCGGCACCGGTCACCGCTGGCATCCGTCGACCCTGGCAGGCATCTTTCGGGGGTGCAACCGCGATTGTCAGCCGGGATGCGAGTCGAGACGGTCGGTCGAACCCGCCGCCAGCGCCTCGTCGACGTGCTGGATGCCCGCGCGGATCAGCTCCCCGTACGGGTCGTCGGGCAGGTGCCCGACGAGACTCGACGCGGTGGCCAGGTGGACCCTCGCCCGGGTCGAATCGCCGAGGCGGCGGTGCACGTCGGCCAGGTTCAGGTGCAGCGACGGCAGGAAGCCGCGTACCTGGAGCGTGCCGTGGTGACGCTGGGCGCGGTCGTCGGTGAGGTCGGTGGCGGCGGCGAGCGCGCGTTCGTCCCACGCCAGTTCGGCGTCGGCGGTGTCCTGGAGGTCGGCCAGATAGTGGGCGAGGGTGCAGCGGTGCAGGGTGTCCCCGGTCGGGCCGATCTCGTTCCAGAGGGCGGTGAGCAGATCGCGGGCCTCGGCCGGTGCGCCGGACCGTCCGAGCTGCACCGCCTCGCCGATGCGTGTCATGGTCGGATCCGGTGTCGGTTGGTCGGACATGCGACCGATGCTCGGCCCTCGACCGGGTCGAGGGTCAAGCCGCCCGGCGGGTGTGGGCCGCTGACGTCCAGCCCTGCTGGCGCAGCCGCTCGATGCCGTCCAGCAGCAGGTCCAACGCGAACTCGAACTCGAACTGGTCGTCACAGCCGGACCCGACCACCGAGCCGTCGTCGTGTGCCGCCGCCGCCGCGATCTCCGCGAGGTGCGGGA
The DNA here is from genome assembly GCF_042898105.1 of Micromonospora sp. NPDC000663. Classification (NCBI taxonomy): domain Bacteria; kingdom Bacillati; phylum Actinomycetota; class Actinomycetes; order Micromonosporales; family Micromonosporaceae; genus Micromonospora; species Micromonospora sp. NPDC000663. Next base: position 630,151 of record NZ_JBIAYR010000004.1, on the reverse strand, counting down.
AGCGGGCCGCGATCTCCGGTGGCATTGCCGCCGGCGGGTCGGCCTCGAGGGCCCCGGTCTGGCCGGCGCGGCGGGACGCGTCGAACAACTCCTGGCTGAAGCCGAGGATGCGGCTGCCCATCGCGTGCATCACGTGGTGGGCGAGGTCGGTGGAGAACCCTCCGGCCCGCAGTGTCGCGACCACCGAGTCGAGGTAGGACAGGACGGCGACCGTGGCCATGTTGCGCGACTCGATCGCCAGCGGCGTCCACGGGTGGCGGATCAGCATCTGCCGTGCCGAAAGGATCCGCAGGCGCACGGACTGCTTCCAGCCGAGGTCCTCGCGGGGCGGGTCGATCTCGCCGACGACCACGTCGATCATGCCGTCGAGTAACTCGTCCTTGTTGGCCACGTGCTTGTAGAGGGCCATCGGCACGACGCCCAGATCCTGGGCGAGGTTGCGCATGCTCAGCGCCTGGATGCCGGCCGCGTCGGCGAGCGCGACGGCGGCCAGCAGGATGCGCTCCCTGGTCAACGGCGTCCGGTGCAGCGTGTCAGCCATCGTGGTCCTCGTCTTCCGGTGGCGGTTGAAACCATAACCGCCTTGACAGGTGTACGGCGTACACCTACCGTTTTCCTCAAGGTGTACGCCGTACACCTTGAGGGGAGGGGTCATGAAGGCCATCGTCCAGGACCGGTACGGCCCACCGGAGACACTGACACTCGCCGACGTGGACGTACCGACGCCCGCCGACGACGAGGTGCTCGTGCGGGTGGAGGCTGCCGCGCTCAACGCGTACGACTGGCATGCCATGCGGGGCGACCCGCGACTGGCGCGACTGACAATGGGCCGCTCGGCGCCCCGCGCCCGGATCCGGGGCCGGGATTTCGCCGGCCGGGTCGAGGCCGTCGGCGCCCAGGTTCGCCGCCTGCGCCCGGGCGACGCGGTCTTCGGCGACCTGGGCGACGCGAACGGCGCGTTCGCCGAGTACGTCTGCGTGCCCGAGGAGTTGGCCGCGACCCGGCCGGCGACCCTGACCCCCCAGCAGGCGGCCGCCCTGCCGCTGGCCGGAGTCACCGCGCTCATGGGACTGCGCGACGTCGGGCGTGTCGAACCCGGGCACCACGTGCTCATCAACGGCGCCTCCGGTGGTGTCGGCACCCTCGCAGTCCAACTGGCCAAGCTGCTCGGCGCCACCGTGACCGCCGTGTGCAGCACCCGCAACGTCGACCTCGTCCGCTCGCTCGGCGCCGACCACGTGGTCGACTACACCAGGGACGACGTCACCCGTGGCACCGGCCGCCACGACGTCGTCCTCGACCTGGTCGGCAACCGCACGCTCACCGCCCTGCGGCGGGTGCTGACCCCCACCGGGGCGCTGGTCCTCTCCGGCGGAGGCACCTACCGCGGTGGCAGCCTCGTGGGGCCGGTCTGGCTCATCGCGCGCGGGCGGCTCGTGGCACCCTTCGTGCGGCAGCGGGTCGTGACGCTCACCGCCACGCCGAGCCGCGCGCACCTGGAGGTCCTTGCCGCGTACGCCGAGGCGGGGGACCTCACCCCCGTGATCGACCGGACCTATCCGCTGCACGAGGTCGCCGACGCCATCAGGTACCTCGAAGGCGAACACGCGCGCTCGAAGATCGTCATCACCATCGGCCCGGAGCAGAGCAGCCGGTGACCAGCGACGACACGCTGCTGCGCATCAACGAGGGTGTGCAACTGCACCACCAGCCGCGCAGAGTCCGGAACTGGCCACCCGCTACCGCACCGCCTGACCCAACCCGGGAGTCCGTCCACGAGCGGTCTTCGCTTGTTTATTGGATTACCGTTAACGAAAATCCAATAAACAGCCAGGCAAAAGGTACGTATCGTACGTGCACCATAATGACAGTTCTTGTGCGTAATGAATGAGGATGGTGTGCTGGCGGCCATCTCGAAGTGGCCGTCGAACGCCAGCGGCAGATCAGCCGGCCGCTGAGGACGTGCGACTACAGGTGCGGTCCCTCGCCTGTTTTATCGCGGTCCGCGAGTGGCGCGTGGCCATGCTGGAGGGCGGCCGTCAACTGATCCAGGCCCAGCGAACCCAGCTCCAGCGCCTGACGATGGAATGCGCGCCGGTCGCCGGGGAAGGACGAGCGGCCTGCCAGCCACACGCGCTCACCCGCCTTGTAGGCCAGCGCCTGCCCTGGCCGGCCCAGGTAACGCCCGAGCTCCGCGGGCGCGTACGGCCCCTGGTGGCAGCGGTCGCGCAGCAGCTTCAGCGCAGCGTCCGGGGTCCACGATGCTCCGCCGCCGGACGGCATCGGTAGGCCCAGGTGCAGGCCGATGTCGAGCACGACCCGCGCCGCCCGCAGGAGCTGCATGTACAGATACCCCAGTCGAGCACCCGGCTGTTCGTAGAGCCCAAGCTCGTCCATGAACCTCTCGGCGTACAGTGCCCAGCCCTCCTGGCTGCCGGAGAGGCCACCGAGCAGGTTCAGTCGCTGACCGAGGCCTCCCCGGCAGGCCTCGGAGCCGAGGTGGAGGTGGTGGCCGGGAACGCCCTCGTGATAGGCGGTGCTGTAGGCGTACCAGGTGGGGAAACTCGCCGCGTCCTCGGGGAGGGACCACCAGACCCGGCCCGGTCGCGTGAGGTCCCGCGACGGTCCGGTGTAGGCAATGCCGGACGATGTGGTCAACCGCGACTCGATGCGCCGCAACGGGGCGGGGATGTCGAAGTGGACGCCGTCCAGTCGCTCGGTGGCAGTCTCCAACAGCTCCTGCAGCCACGCGGCGAACGCCTCCCTGCTGTGCAGTGTGCCGGGCGCGTCGGGGCTGGCGAGCCAGGCGAGCACCTCTGGCACGCTCCCGCCCAGGGCCTTGGCTTCCGCGATCAGCTCCGCCTCTGTCGCTCGGAACTCGTCCCAGCCCCACTCGTACAGCTCGCGCAGGTCAGGCTGGGCCGCGAGGAAGGTGCGCACCCAGAGTGCGTACCGCTGCTGGCCGAACGCATCCTCCTCGACGGCCCGCGGTGCCAGGTCCGCGGTGAGCATCTCGGCCAGTTTCCGGTACGCCTGTCGCGCGCCCGTCGCCGCGGCCTGCAACGACGCCCGCTGAGGCCCCTCGCCGTAGCGATCCACCAGGGCGACACAGTCGTCGGTCCAGGTGCGGCAGCGTTGGGTGACGAGCTCCACCTGGCGCCGCGCCGGCACATTGCCGCGCTCCGCGGCGAGCAGAAGGCTGCGGGCATACCCGTCCAGCGCCGCGGGGATCGCGGCCAGGCGCGCGCCGACACGAGCCCAGCCCTCCTCGAAGGCCGCGGTCTCGGCGCCTCGGGCGGGAACCGCCGCCTCGACGGCCTGGCGGATGAGCTGGAGCGGACCGGTGGCCGTCGCGTGCAGTTCACGCAGGCCCTCCCCGGCGTCGTGGAAGGCGATACGCGCGCGCAGTCGCTCGGCGAGGTGGGCGTGCAGCGGGGTCACGGCCCGCGGTGCGTCACCCAGGATCTCAAGCTCACACAGGGCGCGCGCTGCGAGGTCGGCGCGGGCCTGATGGCCCTCGGGGCCGTAGTCGGTAAGCCCGTCGACATCCTGCTCGCCGGCCTCGACGACCGCCGTGCAGGGATCGAGGTCGGCCATGTCGCGCAGGAGCCGATCCGCGAAGTCCTCGATCACGGGGCAATGCTAGGGCGTTGGTGGTGCGAGCCGCATCGATGCTAGCCGCGCCCGTACGCCTGCCGAGCCTGGGCCACCTCGGCGGCCTGCCGCTGTCGCCACCGCCGCTGCGCGTCGCGGTTGCAGGCGCGGCAGACCCGACGGTACGTGCCGGTGGCGGGGTCCACCTCCCGGTCGTGGCCGTTGCGGCAGCGCGGGTTGCGCTCGCGGGCGCGGCAGCTCTGCGCGTGTGTCACCTGTCGCAGGTGGGTGGGTTCGATGCAGTCGGGCACCCCACAGAGGTGGTGCACGTCCAGGTCGGGGTCGAAATTGCCGACGAAGACCACGTAGGCCGTGATGTGCGCCCAGGCGCGTCCCGCCACCTTCTGGTAGACGCCGCGTTGGCTGCCGTAGCCGCGCACGATCAGGCAGCCGTCGTCCCGACGGACCGAACGGTCGACGAGGTACGCACGAAGGCTCTCCTCAGTGAAATGCCGGGACAAGCCCTTCACCTGCGACAGCATCTCAACAGGTTAGGCCAGCGGCCGACGAGCCCGACCAGGCAGTGAGAGGCGGATAGGATCGCCCAGGTGTTCCAGCCCACCTACCCGATCCGGACCGCGCGGCTGACGCTGCGTCCGGTCACTCTGGACGACCTCGACGACGTGTCCGCGTACCAGAGCCGGCCCGATGTGGTCCGCTGGATGCTCGGTGCCGAGCCGCGTACCCGTGAACAGTCCCGGGCGTCGGTGCGCGCGATGGCGGGTGAGGACGCGTGGCGGGCTGAGGGTGACTGCCTGACGCTGGCCGTGGTCTGCGACGACCGCGTGATCGGTGCCGTCGAGCTGGTGTGGCGCAGCGAGCGGGACCGCACGGCCGAACTCGGGTACGTGTTCCATCCGGATCACTGCGGTCGCGGGTTGGCCACGGAAGCCGTCGTGGCGCTGGTGAGCTGGGGCTTCGACGAGGTCGGGCTGCACCGGGTCTTCGGTCGTTGCCATGCCCGCAACGACGCGTCCGCCCGGCTGATGACGCGGATCGGGATGCGTCAGGAAGCCCGTCACGTGCAGAGCTACCTGTTCGACGGGGTGTGGGCCGACCAGCTCGTCTTCGCCGTCCTGGCCGGCGAGTGGAATGCCCGGTCCCGGGCCTCGCAGGGCTGACGGGAGCGACCCGCGCGTCGCGGCGGCGGTTGATCACCGCCGCGAGACGCGGGTGGGGGCGGGCGGTCAGGCCCGGCGGTCGAGCCAGTCTCGGTAGGAGGTGGGGGCGATGACGGCGTCGCCTGCGGAGACGAGGACGTCGCCGGGCACGGCGGCGAACATGCCGGCGCTGTCGTCGGTGGTGATGGTGCGCTCGTCGCCGCGGGCGGCGAGGGTGATCCGTCCCAGCTCGTCGAGGGCGAAGACGTCGGGGCCTGCGACATTGCGTACGCCCCGCAGGGGTGCGCCCAGGGCGACGTCGGCCACGGCCTGCGCCACGTCGGCGGCGGCCATCGGCTGCACGGGGGTGGCGGGCAGGCGGACGGTGTTCGCGTCGGCGGTCCAGGACAGGATCGCGTCCACGAACTCGAAGAACTGGGTGGCGCGGACGATCGAGTACGGGATGGGTCCGGCCGTGAGGATGTCCTCCTGGAGGACCTTGGCGCGGTAGTACGCCAGGTCGGGCACCTGGTCGACGCCGACGATGGACAGGATCACCGCGTGGCCGACGCCCGCGCGTCCGGAGGCGGCGAGCAGGTTGTCCATGGTCGTCTGGAAGAAGGCGGGGGAGGCGTCGTCGAAGGTCGGTGAGTTCGTCAGGTTGACCACGACGTCGGCGCCGGTGAGCGCGTCGGACAGGCCCTGCCCGGTGAGAAGGTCCACCCCGGTGGAGGGCGAGAGCGGCACCGCGTCGTGTCCGGCCGTCCGCAGGATCGTGACGACCTGCGACCCGATGAGACCGGTACCGCCCAGTACGGCGATCTTCATGTCCAGCACCTTTCCTCGGTGTGCGGCCCGTCGTACGGCACGCGCCGATACTCGGACCTTTCTTGTCCGGGAACTATACTCGGACAATGAAAGTCCGAGTAATGCGGTGTGGCTAGGGTGAGGTCATGAAGATGTCCGGCGGGGTCGAGTGGGCGCTGCACTGCTGCGTCGTCCTCACGGCCAGCAGCGCTCCCGTGCCGGCGGCCAGGCTCGCCGAGCTGCACGACGTCTCCGGTAGCTACCTCGCCAAGCAGTTGCAGTCCCTCGCCCGCGCCGGCCTGATCCACTCGGTGCAGGGCAAATCGGGCGGCTACGTGCTGACCCGGGCACCGGAGAGCATCACCCTGCTCGACGTCGTGCGAGCCGTCGACGGCCCCGGCCCGGCCTTCGTCTGCACCGAGATCCGTCAGCGGGGTCCGCTGGCCGCCCCCGCCAGCGCCTGCACCGGGGCGTGCCCGGTCGCCCGCGCCATGTGGGCGGCGGAGGACGCGTGGCGTCAGGCGCTCGCCTCCGTCACGATCGCCGACCTGGCCCGCGACGTCGACGTCGACTCCGGCCCCGAGGCACTGGTCAGCGTCAGCGCCTGGCTCACCGGCGACCGGGACGCCTGAGCGCGCGGGTCAGCCGGTGTGGCGTACCTCGGTGTCCCAGATCTGCGCCCACGGACGCCGCAGCCCCCGGCACACGAAGATGGGGCCGCCGTTCTCGTCGTTGTCCACCTCGACCCGCTGGTCCACCAGCCCGGCGGGCGCGCACGCGTCGAACCAGGCGGCCAGCGGCTCGGGACGGTCCCAGCCGACGGCGATGACGACGTCCGCCCCGGCCGGCGGTCGCCCGAAGTCGACAGTGCTGTTGTGCCCCGAGTAGGCGCGGGGGAGGCCACGGGCCGGACCGTAACGGGCCACCGCGCCGGCCTCGCCGTAGTTGCCGGTGAGGATGACCGCCCGAGAGCGTTCGTCGGCCGGTAGGCCGCGATGGACCGCGGCCAGCGAGTCCGCGAACGCCGGCCAGCCGATCGTCTCACCGGCGTCGTAGTTGACGTCGACCACGAAACCGGGCAGGCGGTCGGCCGGCAGCACCGGCAGCAGCAGCACGACTGTGGGTAGCAGGAACGGCACCGCACCCAGCACGAGCAGCCCGCGTCGCAGCCGCACGGACCCGCGCGCCGCCCACGCGGTGGTGACCACCGCGCCGGCTGCGGTGAGGACCAGCAGCAGCGGCGCGTCGTAGTAGCCCTTGCCGCCGGCGACCAGCACGACGCCGACCACGACCAACCAGGACCAGCCAATCGCCCGGTACGCCCGCCACTGCGGTCGCCGCAGCAGCGCGACGAGACCGGCGACCCAGATGGGTACGGCGTACGGGCTGATGATGACGAACTGGAGGGTGAAGGCGTCGAGGCGACCGCTGTAGGAGCTGTCGCCGCCGGAGATGGAGGCGGCCACGCCGAGCTGCGGGAAGCCGTGCGTGGCCTGCCAGGTCAGGTTGGGCGCGGCCAGCAGCAGGGCGATCCCGGCGGCGGCGAGCACCCACCTGTCACGCAGCAGCCGACGTGGGCCGGCGATGAGCACCCCGGCGATCAGGCCCACGGCCAGCAGCGCCGGCAGCAGTTTGCTGAGCATCCCCACGCCGAGCGCCAGCCCGATGCCGAGCGCCCAGCGGCTGTCGCCGGTACGCAGCAGTCGTATCGCGCACCACACGGCGACAAGCCAGACCAGCAGGTCGACTGTGGTGGTGCTGAGCAGGTGCCCGCCGGCGAGCACGATGCCGGACAGCGCGGCGAGCACCGCCGCGAAAGTCTGCGCGCCCCGGCCGGCGCCCAGCTCGCGGGCGATCGCGGCCACCACCAGGACCGCGCCGCCGGCCAGCACCGCCGACGGGGTACGCAGCACCACCAGGTTGCCGGGCGCGATCGTGTCGAGCAGCCGGGCCAGCGCCGGCACCAGTGGACCCTGGTCGACGTACCCCCAGGCCAGGTGCCGGCCGGCGAGCAGGAAGTACAGCTCGTCGCGGTGGTAGCCGTAACGGCCGGCGAGCAGCAGCAGTGTCACGCTGGTCGCGGCGGCCGCCAGCCACGGGCCGAGCGCGTACGGGTCGGGTGTCCCGGTCGCGGCCGTCATGACCGGCCGATGGGGACGGTCGACGTGGACGGCGGGCTCGCTCACCCGCTCATCATCGCCCGCCGGATCGCCCCCTGGCTGCCCCTGTGCGGTGGTGTCGCCGTCCGGACACAACGAGAATCCGGTTCGGCGGAACTTCGGCCGCGGTCGGGGCGTGAGTGCGGTGAACATCGACGGGGACGCCGGGAGGGCGGGGGCGAAGGGGATGTTGCATGCCGACGAATTCGATGAGTTCTACACCAGCACGTATCGACGACTGGTCGGTCAGCTGTACGCGATGCTGGGAGACCTGAGCGAGGCCGAGGACGCGGTGCAGGAGGCGTACTGCCGTGCGTGGCAGCGACGGTCGAAGTTGAACGAGTACGACAATCCCGAGGCGTGGGTCCGTACGGTCGCCTACCGCATCGCGGTGAGCAGTTGGCGCCGGACGAGGAACCGCCTCGCCGCCCACCGGCGGCATGGTCCGCATCAGCCGGTCGAGTCGGTCGACACCGGAGACCTGGACCTGGTCGGCGCCCTCGCGGGCCTGCCGTACGAGCAACGGCGGGTGCTGGTGCTGCACCACCTCGTCGGTCTGCCACTGGCCGACATCTGCCGGGAGACCGGATCGCCACTGGGGACTGTGAAGTCCCGGCTGGCCCGCGGCCGGCAGGCGCTGGCCCAGCACGTCGCCGAGTTCAGGGGCACCGCTCACGGAAGGATCTCGGAAGATGTCTGACCAGCATGGGACGCCCCGGGGAGCGCCCGCGTTCGACAGGCGGTTGGCAGAGCTGGCCCGATCGGCGGCGGCTGTGGCGCGACCGGAGTCTCCGGGGGATGTGCGACTACGGGCCGGACGCCGTACGGTGCGTCGTCGGGTCGGCACCGGGGCCCTGGCCGTGGCGGTGCTGGGCGCCGTCGTGGCGGGCGGGGTCCTCCGCGCGGCCCCCCGCGACGACGTACCGCCGGCGGTGACGCCCTCGCCTGTGGCCCCGCCGAGCAGCACACCGACGCCCACCGTGGAGTCGCCCTCGGCGGCCACCTCCCCACCGTCGTCGAAGTCGCCGGCCGGGACCGTCGGCGCCCGACCGCCGGGCACCTCCGACTCGACACCGGCCCGGTGCACGACGGCCAACCTGACGGTGACGCTCGGCTCGCCGGACAGCGCGAGCGGACACCGCAGCGTGGCAGTGGTGTTCCGCAACAGCGGCGGCACCACCTGCCGGCTGACCGGCTACCCGGGCATCGACGCCCTGGGCGGTGACGGCAGGACGCTTGCGCACGCCGAGCGCACACCGCGCGGGTACATGGGCGGTGCGGCGCGGGGGTCGCGGCCTCCGACCGTGACGCTCCGCCCGGGTGGGGTCGCATCGGCGCTGGTGGAGGCGCAGGGCTTCCGCGCCGACGGCGAACCGTGCACCGCGTACGCGCGCCTGCTGGTCACGCCGCCGGACGACGTCCGGTCGGTACGCCTGCGATGGGACACCGACAGTTGCAGTGACCTGGAGGTGCACCCAGTCGTGCCGGGGGCCACGGGCCGCTCGGGCTGAGCGGGTGCGGGTGGTCGGCCCAGGTGCGAAGATCAGCTCTGTCACTCGGACCGGAAGGACGACATGCGCTATCGCACTCTGGGCGCCACCGGCACTGTGGTGTCGACCCTGTGTCTGGGCACGATGACCTTCGGCGCGGAGACCGACGAGGCGGGCAGCTTCGCCCAGCTGGACCGCTTCGTCGACGCCGGCGGCACCTTCATCGACACCGCCGACGTCTACTCCGCCGGTGTCTCCGAGGAGATCGTCGGCCGGTGGCTGCGGTCGCGGCCGGAGCTGCGGGACCGCCTCGTCATCGCCACGAAGGGGCGGTTCCCGATGGGCTCCGGCGCGAACGACGCCGGTCTGTCCCGGGTGCACCTCACCCGCGCCCTGGACGCCAGCCTGCGACGGCTCGGCGTCGAGGCCGTCGACCTGTACCAGGCGCACGCCTGGGATCCACTGACCCCGCTGCCGGAGACGCTGCGGTTCTTCGACGACGCCGTACGCGCCGGCAAGATCCGCTACGCGGGGGTCAGCAACTTCACCGGTTGGCAGTTGCAGAAGGCGGCTCTGCTCACCCAGCACCTCAACCTCACGCCGATCGTGACCCTGCAACCGCAGTACAACCTGCTGGCCCGGGAGATCGAGTTCGAGCTGGTGCCGGTCTGCGAGAACGAGGGCATCGGCATCCTGCCGTGGTCGCCGCTTGGTGGCGGCTGGCTGACCGGCAAGTACCAGCGCGACAGCACGCCCACCGGCGCCACCCGGCTCGGTGAGAACCCGCAGCGCGGCGTCGAGGCGTACGCCGGTCGCAACGCCGACGAGCGCACCTGGCGGGTGCTCGACGCGGTCCGCCAGGTCGCCGGGGAACACGACGCGTCCATGTCGGCGGTGGCGCTGGCCTGGTTGGCGGCCCGACCGGCGGTCACCTCGGTGATCCTCGGCGCACGGACCACCGAGCAGCTCGACGACAACCTGACGGCCGCCGACCTGGTCCTCGACGCCGAGCAGATGCGACTGCTGGACGAGGCGAGCGCCCCACCGGTGGGCGACTACCCGTACGGCGGCGCGGGAGTGCGCCAGCGCGCCCGTGACCTGCCGGCCGCGCCGTGATCCCCTTCCCCGAGCCCACCGCTCCGGCCGGCAGCCGCACCGAGGTCTTCCTTCGCTACCTGGACTTCTTCCGCGAGTCGGTGGTGGAGAAGGTGTCGGCGCTGGACGAGGCCGAGCTGCGGCGCAGCCGGCTGCCGTCCGGGTGGACCCCGGTGGAGCTGCTCACGCACCTGCGCCACGTCGAGCTGCGCTGGATCGAGTGGGGCTTTCAGGGCCGGGACGTCGCCGAACCGTGGGGTGACCGCCGCGGGGACCGCTGGTACGTCGCCCCGGAGGTGACACGCGCGGAGTTGGTGGCGGCGCTGCGGGCGCAGGGCGCGCACACCACTGCGGTGGTGACGGCGCACGACCTGGCGGAGATCGGCGCGCCCGGCCCGCGGTGGAACGGCGCCGACCCGGCGTCGCTGGAGCGGGTGCTGTTCCACCTGGTCCAGGAGTACGCCCGCCACCTCGGTCACCTCGACGTCGTCGCCGAACTGGCCGGAGGCCCGACCGGCGAGTGACGCCGCGACGGCGACAATGGACCGATGCCGCTGCTCGTCGCACCCGCCCTGCCCGCCGGAAGCTTCGGCGGCCGGAAGCAGCCCCACCTTCCGGTACGCCCCGGGCTGGCGCTGCGGCCCTGGCGCACCGACGACGCCCCTGCCGTGCGGGCGGCCTTCGACTGTCCGGCGATCCAGCGGTGGCATGTCCGTCGCCTGGACAGTGACGACGAGGCACGGGCGTGGACGGCGCAGTGGGCGGCCCGCTGGCACGCCGAGACGGACGCCAGCTGGGCGATCGTCGACGCCGACGACGGGCCGGTCGGTCAGGTGGGCCTGCGCGGGGTGCTGCTGACCGAGGCGACGGCTGACGTGTCGTACTGGGTGGTGCCCGCCGCGCGTGGTCGGGGGATCGCCACCCGGGCGCTGGAGACGCTGAGCAGGTGGTGCTTCACGCGGGTCGGGCTGCACCGGCTGGCGCTGGAGCACTCCACCTCCAACGCGCCGTCCTGCCGGGTGGCCGCGCGGGCGGGTTTCCCGGTGGAGGGTGTGCGCCGCGAGTCGGTTCGGCACGCCGACGGGTGGCACGACATGCACCTGCACGCACGGCTGGCCTAGCGGACGCCGGCGGGCTCGGCGGGTTGCGGTGGCGGGGCCACCGGCCAGGTGAGCCGGCGTACCCCGGGCACGAGCGCGGTGCCGGCGCAGGAGGCGAGGACCAGCAGGCCGGCGACCGCCAGCGGGACGGGCGCGCCGAACGCGTCGGCGGCCAGCGGCGCCAGCGCGTAGCCCACAGGCATCGCGGCCAGTGACACCAGCCAGTCGTACGAGGTGACCCGGGCCAGGACCTCCGGCGGGAACTGGTGCTGCACGACTGTCTCCCAGACCGGGTTGAGGTAACCGAGGGCGGTCAGCGCCACGGCGTAGGAGACGATCACCGCGGCGGCGGGTGCGGCGACGGCGAGCAGGAACAGCGGCGCGGCGTAGCAGGCGAGCCCGAGGTTGGCCATCAGCACCGGCCGGCGCAGCCGGACGCGCCCCGCCAGGAGTGACCCGGCGAGCATGCCGATCGCGCCGGCCTGCAACAGCAGCACCCAGGTCGCCTCACCGCCGAGGCGGTTGATGGCGACGGCCGGTCCGAGGGTGGTCAGGACGGCGGCGGCGCCGTTCCAGACGCCGTGCCCGAGCAGGCTGGTCCAGAACCAGTCGCGGGCGCGTACCTCGCCGAAGCCGTGCCGCAGGTCGGCGAGGACCGAACGGCGGGGCACCGGCACGTGGCGTACCCGTACCAGGACGAGCAGGGCGGCGCTGAGCGCGAACGACGCGCCGTCGATGACGAACGCCCAGCCTGGTCCGGCGGCCCAGATCAGCGCACCTGCCAACGCCGGGCCGAGCAGCCGGCTGGAGTTGGCGGTCACACCCATCAGCGCGTTGGCCTGTTGCCGTTGGGCCGGTTCGACGGTGCCGGCGACAAGGGGGGACGCGGTCGGTATGGCGAATGCCGACGCGACGCCTCCGATCGCGGACGCCACCACGATCGTGCTCATCGACGGGTCGCCGCCGAGCAGTTGGGCGCCGACGGCGAGTTGGGTCGCGCAGCGGACCAGGTCGGCCAGGACCGCGACGCGACGGGCGTCGAACCGGTCGGCGACGACGCCTCCCAGCGGCAGCAGGAGCAGCCGGGGAACCATCGCCGCGGCGAGGACGAGAGCCAGCGCTCCGGTCGAGCCGGTGGCGCGCAGAACGGCCAGCGCCAGGGCGGCGGGTACCACGGCGTCGCCGAGCGCGGAGACGGTCCGGCCCAGGAACAGCAGCCGGAAGGATCGCGTACGCAGGGGATGAGCCATACCGGCAACATAGTTCGGCACCGAACCTTTTAGCAATGAATATTTTGGCACTGAGGTAAGCTCGGGTGGTGACCACCACTCCGGATGCCGTCGACAGGCACATCGAACGCTGGCTCCCCGTGGTGCCCGAGCTCGACGCGGACATCGAGGGCGCGGTCGTGCGGATGATCCACGTGACCCGGCACCTGCGGGCGGTCAAGGAACGCGTCCTGGCCGACCTCGACCTGCCCGCCCACGAGTACGACACCCTGCACGCGCTCGCCGGGCGGGGCGGCCGCGCGGCCCCCTCGGAACTCGCGGCCGATCTCGCGGTGGCGCCCGCCTCGATCACCGCGCGCGTCGACACCCTGCTCCGGCGGGAGTTCGTGCGCCGTACCCCGTCCACGACCGACCGTCGCCGGGTGGACGTGGCACTCACCGACGCCGGACGCGCGGCCTGGCGGGCGGCCATGGAGGTCCAGGGCGACGAGGAGCACCGGCTGCTCGGCGCGCTCACCCCGAGCGAACGGCGACACCTGTCCGACCTGCTGCGTCGGGTAATGCTCGTCGCCGCGCAACCGGCCGACGCCCCCACCGACTGAGCGGCGAGGGAAATCGCCTGGCGGGCCGCGTACCCCTTTGAGAGGGTGACCGGCGTGACTGCGGATGCTGTGGCCGGGGCGCTGGCCGACGACGGGCGGCGGCGGATCTTCGCGGCGATCGTGCTGGGCGCGACAAGCGCGACCCAGGTCGCGCAGCGGACCGGCCTGGCGGTGCGGGTGGTGCTCACCGGGGTCCGCCGGCTCACCGACGCGGGTCTCGTCACCGGCGCGGACGGCGCGTTCGCGGCCGACGAGGTGTCGTTGCGGGAGGCCGCGCGCGAGCGTCGCCCAGCCGGCGACGCCGAACCCGACGGCGACCCGGTGCTGCGGACGTTCCTGCGCGCCGGCACCCTCGTGGGTCTGCCCGCCCAGCGCGGCCGGCGGCGGGTGCTGCTGGCGCACATCGCCGAGCGGTCGTTCGAGGCGGGCACCCCCTACCCCGAGCGCGCCGTCGACGAGGCGCTCAAGCCGTGGTGCGCGGCGGGCGGATCAGACCACGTCACGCTACGCCGCTACCTGATCGACGAGCGGTTGCTGACCCGCGAACGGGGCATCTACCAGCGGCCCTGATCGTCCGCCGCGCGAACCGTCTCGTCGCGGAACATGTTGCTAGCCTCCGTGGATGACCTCGTGTACGCCCGCGGACGGCCCACCCGACCTGTTGTTCCTGCTCTCCTGGGCGAGTCACGCGTTGCAGACCGAACACGCGGCGGGTCTGACCGAGCTGGGCATCTCGCCCCGGGCGCACTACGTGCTGGCGCAGGCCAGCACGGGTGAGCTGACCCAACGGGAGATCGGTGAGCGGTGCGGGGTGGACAAGACCACGATGGTCGTCACGCTCGACCAGTTGGAGCGGGCCGGGCTCGCCGAGCGCCGTCCCGCGCCGACGGACCGACGGGCCCGCCTGGTGGCGGTGACACCGGCGGGGGAGCAGGTCCTGCGGCGGGCGCGGCAGGTGGTCCAGCGCATCCAGGAGGACCTGCTGGCGACCCTGCCCGAACAGGACCGGGAGGGCTTCCTGCGCGCCCTGCTGGCGCTGGTGAACGGACCGCTCGCAGGCACCTCCCCGTACGCCCCGGGCGCACGCTCCGGATGTTGATCCGAAAAAGATAGTCTCGTACGGGACTATCTGTTACGGTCTTACTCGTTCACGTCCCCCTGAACGAGGAGCCCGCCATGAGCGCGACCACCGTCCCGGCCACCGCCACCTCACCGCTGCGCCGCCGCGCCCTGGGCGTCGTCGTGGCCGTCGTGTCCTGCCTGGCCATCTGGTCCATCGGCGCGCTGGCCGGCGTCGACTACACGGTCGAGAGTCCGGGTCAGCCCGCCGTGGTCATCGGGGCGGGCGCGATCGTCACGGTCGCCCTGGGCGCCTCCCTGCTCGGCTGGGCGACGCTGGCCCTGCTGGAACGGTTCGCCAGGCGGCTCGCCCGTCCGCTGTGGATCTCGCTCGCCGTCGTGGTCACGGTGCTGTCCTTCCTTCCCCTGACGGGCGTCGAGGCCGACGGCGGCGCCAAGGTGGCGCTCGGCGCGACGCACATCGCCGTGGCTGTCGCGCTCGTCGCCCTGCTGCCCCGACGTCGGTGAGCGCGCCCAGCCGAAAGAGGTTGACCGGGCGGCGATGATCATTCGGTGACCACCGCTCGGCCCACCTGGGTGACCGCGACCGTCCGACCCGACCATGGCGACGCGGTACTGCTGCTGTGCGAGTACATGACAGAGATGGTGGAGCGCTATCACGATCGCCCGGCCCGTCCCGGTGAGGTCGACGCGGCGCTGGCCGAGATGCCGAGCGACGACCTGGCCCCGCCGGGCGGGCTACTCCTGATCGCCCGCCACGGGGGCGACCCGGCCGGCTGTGCCGGGCTGCGCTGGCATTGCGGCTGGGCCGAGCTGACGCGGGTGTTCGTCCGACCCGCGCACCGGGGCACTGGCGGGGGCGCGGCACTGCTGGCCGCCGTCGAGCAGCGCGCGCGGGCGGCCGGGGTGGACCGGATCCGCCTCGACACCCGCCACGACCTGGTCGAGGCCCGCGCCCTGTACGTCCGGCACGGCTACGTCGAGATCCCGGCGTACTCGCAGGGCCCGTACGCCGAGCACTGGTACGAGAAGCAGTTGACGAACGCGGCGCGAGGCGCTAAATAAGAAGAGGAGGTTGAGTCACCCCGACTCAACTCAACACCTTCGGCCAGGAGAACCGAGGAGGCATGACCATGTTGATGCGTACCGACCCGTTCCGCGAGATCGACCGGCTCGCCGAGCAGTTCTTCGGTACGGCAGCTCGTCCCGCGACGATGCACCTGGACGCCTACCGCGACGGTGACTACTTCTACGCCGCGTTCGACCTGCCCGGCGTCGACCCGGACACCATCGACTGCACCGTCGAGCGCAACGTGCTCACCGTCCGCGCCGAGCGCCGCCGGCCCTCCGGCGAGGGCGTCGAACTGGTCGCCGCCGAACGTCCGATGGGCACCTTCACCCGGCAGCTGTTCCTGGGCGACACCCTGGACACAGACAAGCTCGAGGCCGGCTACGAGCATGGGGTGCTGACGTTGCGCATCCCGGTGGCCGAGCGCGCCAAGCCGCGCCGCGTGACCATCACCGCCAACGGCGACGCACGCCGGCAGATCAACGCCTGATCCGCCGCACGGACCACGGCGGCCGGCGCACTACGCGTCGGCCGCCGGCCCCGCCGGGCGTATCAGGTCGGACCGCGCGTAGAGCGCGGCGAGCGCATGCGCGGTCTCGGCGACCCGGTCGCGCAGCTCGGCCGGGGCCAGCACCTCGACCTGCGCGCCAAGCTTGAGCATCTCGACGCAACCGTGCCGGACGGACTCGATCGGGACGGTCGTGGTGACCCAGCCCTCCGCGTCCGGCGTGCCAGCCTGCTCGTGCGCCGCGCGGCTCATCGCCGGCGGGAACAGGTACACCGTCTGCGCCAGCGCCGAGGCGGTCATCCGCACCCGGGCCTCGGCGCGGTACACGCCGCGCTCGTACCGCGCGGCGTGCTCCCGCCAGCAGTCCGACAGGTCGAAATCGGCGGGCCGGTCCGCGGGCTCGTCCAGCACGGCCAGCTCCAGGATCGCGCCCACCCGGTAGGTGCGGACCTGCCCGCCGGCGGCGGCAACCAGATACCAGCGGCCGGCCTTGAGCACCACACCCAACGGGTCGAGGGTCCGGGTCACCTCCCGGGGCGTCTTCCACCGGCGGTACCGGACCCGGACCCGACGGTCCTCCCACACGGCGGCGGCCAGCGCGGCCAGGTGCGGTGTGGGCTCGGGCTCACGGAACCAGGTCGGCGCGTCCAGGTGGAACCGCTGCCGGATCCGCGCGCCCCGGTCGGCGAGATCCGACGGCAGCGCCGCGCGCAACTTCAGCTCCGCCGTGGCCAGCACCGAACCCAGTCCCAGCTCGGCGGCCGGCCCGGGTACGCCGGACAGGAACAACGCCTCGGCCTCACCTGCCGTCAGCCCGGTCAGCCTGGTCCGGTAGCCGTCCAGCAGCCGGTACCCGCCGGCGGGGCCGCGCTCGGCGTACACCGGCACCCCGCTGGCGCCCAGCGACTCCACGTCGCGGTACACCGTGCGCACCGACACCTCGAGGGCCTCGGCCAGCTCGGCGGCGGTCATCCGCCCCCGCGTCTGCAGGAGCAGCAGCAGGGACACCAACCGGCTGGCTCGCACCGCCCGACGGTAGCCCCCGCACCCGCGCGGCCCCACCCGGCGGGTGTCGGCGCGCCTGCGCGGCAAACCCACCCGGTGCTGAGAACCTTTTTCACATGGTGTCCTCCGACGCTCCGGTGCTCACACGCCCCACCGGCCGGCCGGCCCTGCCCGACGGGCCGGTCGACGTCACCGAGGCGTGGCTACGCAACCGCCGCCTGTCCGAGCACACCCGCGACGCCTACCGGCGGGACGTCACCGGCTGGCTGCACTGGTGCGCCGACCGGGACCTCGACCCGTTGCGGGCCACCTTCCTGCACGTCAACGAGTACGCCCGCGCGCTGGAGTCCACAGTCGCCGCGCACAGCGGCCGGCCGCTGACCCCGGCCACCGTGGCGCGTCGGCTCTCCGCGCTGTCCAGCTGGTACGACTTCCTGGTCAAGCTCGGCGGGGTGCCGGCCAACCCGGTCTCCGGCGCGGACCGGCCCCGCGTCGACCGGGACCACTCGGCCACCGTCGGCCTGACCCCCGAGGAGGTCGACGCCCTGCTCGCCGCCGCCGACGCGGACACCGGCCCGACGGCAGCGCGCAACCGGGCGGCCCTCGCGCTCCTTGCCGACCTGGGCCTGCGGGTCGGGGAGCTGATCTCGCTGGACCTGACCGACCTCGGCACCGAACGCGGGCACCGCAGCGTGCGCTTCGTCGGCAAGGGTGGCAAGCAACGCCGACGCGCCCTCACCCCCGGCACGGGGTACGCGGTGGACGCGTACCTGGCGCAGCGGGCCGCCGCCGCCGGCGTACCTGTGACACAGCTGACCGGGCCTCTGCTGGTCACCGCCAGCGGTGCCCGGCTGGACCGGCACTCGGTGTTCCGGATGGTCAGGCGGCTCGCCAGGGTCGCAGGCATTCCGGCCTGGGCAAGGCTGTCCCCGCACTCGCTGCGGCACGCCTTCGCCACCACCGCCCGGTCCGAGGGCGTCCCCCTCGAGGACGTGCAGGACGCGATGGGTCACGCCGACCCGCGGACCACCCGCCGCTACGACCGCGACCGGCACAACCTCGACCGCGACCCGGCGTACGCGGTGTGGGCGGCGCGGTCCCGCCGACGCGGCTGACCGTCACACCCCCGCCCTAGGTTGGGGCGATGAGACACGGTCTGGAAATTCCGTGCGGCGGCGGGGCGGTCTCGGTGTCCACACTCGTCGAGTTGGGCGAGCTGGCCGAGCGCGCCGGCTGGGACGGGGTGTTCCTGGAGGACTACGTCGTGCACCACCACGGCGACGACCCGTACACCTACGACCCCTGGCTGGTGCTCGCCGTCGTCGCCGCCCGCACCGACCGGGTGCGCCTGGGCACCACAGTCACCGCCCTGCCCCGGCGCCGCCCGGCGAAGCTGGCCCGCGAGGTGCTCACCCTCGACCACCTCAGCGCCGGCCGGGCCACCGTCGCGGTCGGCGTCGGCGACCCCGGCGACAGGGGCCTGGCCGCGTTCGGCGAGCCGACCGAGGTGTCCGTGCGCGCCGCGAAGCTCGACGAGGGCCTCGACCTGCTGACCGGCCTGCTCAGCGGCGAGCCGGTGCACCACCGGGGCGTGCACTACCGCGCCGACGGCGTGGCGCTGCGACCACCGCCGGTGCAGTCGCCCCGGGTTCCCGTGTGGGTCGGTGGCAGCACCCAGGCCGGCGCGGTCCGACGGCGCGCGGCCCGCGCCGACGGCATCGTCCCGTACAAGCTCACCGACACCGACGGGTGGTCCGACTTCACCGCCGACGAGATCCACGACCTGGTGCGCGCCCTGCCCCCGACCCGCGCCGACGGCCAACCGTTCGACGTGGCGATCGGTGGGCGCCGGCGCAACCCGGATGAGCGCGCCGAACGGGCGTACCTGCGCCAGGTGGCCGACGCCGGGGCCACCTGGTGGCTGGAGTACGTGCCGGTCGGTGACCCGGCGGCGATGCGCGCCGCGGTGGCCCGGGGGCCGCTGCGCTGACCTCCGGGCCCGCCGGTTCAGCCCTGCGGGCGGGGGCAGATGCAGAACGGCTGGCCGATCGGGTCGACGAGCACCACCCAGCGCTCCCCGCCGGGCTGGAACTCCGGCTTCGACGCCCCGGCGGCCACGAACTCCTTCTCGGCCACGGCCAGGTCGTCGACGTAGAGGTCCAGGTGGTATCGCTGCTGCCCGGCCGGGTCCGGCCAGGACGGCGGCTGGTACCCCTGGACCAGGCCGAAGCCGATGGACGTCCCACCGCCGCTGATCATCGCGTACTCGGCTTCGCTGTGGGTGATCTCCCAGCCCAGCAGTCGGTGGTAGAAGGCGGCGTGCGCGGCGGGGTCGGAGCTGTCCAGGTTGACCATCGCGAGGTCGGCGGTTGTCGTCATGTCCGCAGTCTCACCCGCACTACCTGTCATCCACTGTCAGGTACGTCGGCGTTTCTCGCCCCGGTCTCCTCAGCAGAGCAGGTCCAGGTGGTGGTGGGCGTCCTCGGCGATCTCCTCGTGCCGCAGCCATCGCCGCGCCCACAGCCGGGCGGCCAGCTCCGCCTGCTCGTCCCCCCACGCGGCGTGCTCCACGAGCAGGGCGGCCGTGAGCGCGTACGCCAGGCGCAGCGCCAAGCCGCGGGCACCGGCGGTCACCGCGTCGGCGGTCGGGTCGCCGGTCACGGCGGTGATGGTGTCGCCGAGCTGCGCGGCGGTGGTGGCCAGGGTGTCGGCCAGTGCCGGCGAGAGCGGCCGGGCCAGGTCCACGGCGGCGGCGAGCCGGCTCAGCAGCGGCGCCCCGGCGTCCTCGCGGGTAAGCGCGCGCAGCACGTCCAGGGCCAGCACGTTCGTGGTGCCCTCCCAGATCGGCAGCACCTGCGCGTCGCGCAGCAGGCGGGGCACACCTGTGTCCTCCACGTAGCCGGCGCCGCCGAAGCTCTCCACGTACTCGCTGGCGGAGCTGACGGCGAGCCGGCCGGTGGCGAGCTTGGCCAGTGGCGCCACGATGCGCAGCTCCGCGGCTGCCTCCGGGTCGGCGCCGACCTCGACCCGCCCGAGCAGCGCGAACGCGTGCCCGGCGAGGGCGAACGCGCCCGCCGCGTCGACCGCGAGGGTGCCCAGGGTGGCCCGGTGCAGCGGCGACGACGCCAGTGGGCCGCCCGCGACGTGCCGCACGTCGGCGTACGCCCGGGCGTACGCCAGGCCGCGTCGCATCCCGCCGGCCGCCGCGGCGGCGTTGTGCACGCGGGTCACCACCACAAGGGTCATCGCCCGGACCAGCCCGGGCACGCCCGGGTCGCCCAGCGGCACGGCGTACGCGTCGTGCAGGCCGATCTCGGCGGTGGGCAGCGCGCGGGTGCCCAGCTTGTCCTTGAGACGGTGCACGGTGACGCCCGGCGCCGGCGCGTCGGCGGCGGCCCCGTCGGCGAGCGGCGAGTCGGCGGCGTAGCGGGGGACCAGGAACGGGGCGAGCACCCGGCTGCCCCGTCCCGCGCCCTCGGGTCGGGCCAGCGCCACCGCCATCGCCGCGTCGGCAGCCGAGCAGAACCACTTCTGGCCGGTCAGCCGCCACGAACCGTCGGCGGCGGGCCGGCCGATGGTGCTGGAGCGGCCCAGGTCCGAGCCGCCCTGCGACTCGGTCATCCACTGCCCGCTGGTGATCGCCGTGGCCGGGTCGGTGGAGATCAGCCGGGGCAGCCACGCGTCGCGGACCGACGCGTCGACGTCGGGCAGGCTGAGCAGCGCCGCCGCCCCGTCGGCCATCGCCACCGGGCAGGAGAACGTCGCCGACTCCGGCCCGTACAGGTGCAGCAGGGCGTGCTGCACGACACGCGCGGCGGCACCCCAGGTGCCGCGCGCGTCAGGCAGGTAGGGCAGCGCGACCACGGCGTGTCGGGCCGCGGCGGCCCGCTGCGCCTGCCAGCCGGCGGACGTCTCGATGCGGTCGATCCGGGCGCCCCACGGGTCGTAGCGGACCAGGGTCGGCGGGTGCGCCTCGGCGTCGGCGTGCGCCGCGCGCAGCGGCCCGGTGACGTCGGCCGCCAGGTCGGCCAGCCGGCCCTTCGCGGCGGCGTGCCCGGCCGGGCCGAGGTGGCGCTCCAGCCAGGACCGCAGCAGGGCGTCGTCGGCGTACGGGTCGGCGGGCTGTGGTACCGGCTGCACGAAGCGGTTCATCGGTCGGCTCCCTGGCACTGCTCGGGGGTGTGCGCCGACGGTAGACGATTCGTGGGTACCGCGAACAGGGCCTCGGGCGCACCCAGTTTCCCGCTTGTCCTGCCTCACCGCGACGGTGTTCTCTACGGTCGGTAGTCGTGGGTGCCGGTCAGACGTGGAGCCGACCGGCCCGGCGGAGCCGTCCGATGCGCACCGGGCTGGCGTTCGCCGGGTTCGGCGTGGCGCTGTGCTGCGTCGGGGTGGCAGGCCTGGCCGCCTGGAACCTGCAGACGGTCCGTGGGGCCGCCGGGCCGATCCGAGAGACCGCCGACGGCTTCCTCAACGAGGTGACGGTCGGGGACACCACCGGGGCGTACGACAGGCTGTGCGAGGACGCGCGCAGCAGGTGGAGCGCGATCGGCTTCACCAGTTGGGTGCGTACGCCGCCGATGGTCACCGACTACGAGATCACCGACGTGTCGGTGGCCACCAAGAGTGGGCGGGCGCACGGCACGGTGACCGTGAAGGTGACACGTGACGGCGGCATCACCGAGGAGCGCCGCCTGCCAGTGGTCCGCGAGGGCGGGGACTGGCGGGTGTGCGGTGACCCCTTCTGAGCCGCCGGTCACCCGATCTGGCGCACCCCCGGCTTCTGCGCGAGCGGCGGGGCGTCGAGCCGACCACCTCGACGGAACTCTTGCGGCGGCGGGCGCCTCAGTCGCGGGGGCCGAGGTCGCCGCTGCGGTAGTGCCGCCGGCAGAGCACCTGGTAGCGCACGTCGGCGGTGTCCACGGTGTCGCCGATGACGACCTGCGCCCCCTCGCGCACCACCCGCCCGTCGACGACGCGGGCGTTGAGCAGCCCTTCCCGGCCGCACCAGCAGAGCACCTCGACCTGGATGCGGGCCACCTCGTCGGCCAACTCGAACAGGCGTTGCGTGGCGGGGAACAGGCAGGACCGGAAGTCGGTGGCGAGGCCGAACGCGAACACGTCCACGTCGTAGCTGTCCACCAGTTCGGCCATCTGCTCGACGTGCTCCACGGTGTAGAAGCAGGCCTCGTCGCAGATGAGGTAGTCGACGCGTACCCCGTCGGCCCACCGGCCCCGCACGAGAGCCCGCAGGTCCAGGTCGTCGGTGACCTCGATGGCCTCGTGGGCCAGGCCGATGCGGGTGGTGACCTGCGGGCCCAGCGACCTGTCGATGCGGGTGGTGACCAGACCGCGGCGGCCCTGCCGGGCGTGGTTGTAGTTCATCTGCAACGCCATCGTGGACTTGCCGCAGTCCATCGGCCCCCAGAAGAACTTGAGCGCCGCCGCGTGCACCGGACGCCCGTCGAGCCCGCGCGCCGCCGCGCACCCCGCCGGAGCGTGCGGCTGGCCGGGGAACGGGTGGGCCAGGCAGGTGGGGGCGGCAGCGGCGTCGTCAGTCACGGTCGGGCAGCCTAGCTGATCGACGGTGCCTGATCTGTCGGGTGCGGGATGCGTGCTCAGAGCACCCGGGGCGGTGTGTTGCCGACCGCGACGATGGCCCGGCGGATCGGCACGGCGGCCAACAGCAGGAACCCGACGACGAAGAAGATCAACAGTGAGACCAGGCCCACCCGGTACGAGGCGGTGAGCTGGAACACCAGGCCGAAGGCGAGCGGGCCCAACCAGCTGGTGCCCTTGTCGCTGATCTCGTAGAAGCCGTAGTACTCGCCCTCCTTGCCGGCGGGGATGAGCTGGCT
Source organism: Micromonospora sp. NPDC000663 (assembly GCF_042898105.1). Lineage (NCBI taxonomy): Bacteria > Bacillati > Actinomycetota > Actinomycetes > Micromonosporales > Micromonosporaceae > Micromonospora > Micromonospora sp. NPDC000663. The sequence goes on along the minus strand of NZ_JBIAYR010000004.1, from coordinate 607,395 downwards.
GAACAGCGACCGGCTCAGGGCCTGGCTGCCGCCCAAGACCAGCCCGATCGCCGCGCCGAGGATCATGAACGGCACCGGCGCCTCGGCGGGCAGCCGGAACGCGCCGAGGATCACGCCCGTCCAGAGCACCAGGCTGAGCAGCACCGTCTTCCAGGCGCCGATACGCCGGGCCAGCGCGCCGAGGCTCAACGCGCCACCGAAGGCGAGGAACTGCACCAGCAGGATGGTGACGATCAGGGTGCTCTGCTCCAGCCGCAGTTCCTCGGTGCCGTACTGGCTGGCCAGGGTGATGACGGTCTGGATGCCGTCGTTGTAGACCAGGAACGCGAGCAGGAAGAACAGGGTCAGCGGGTACGCCTTGATCTCCCGCAGCGTGCGACCCAGTTGCCGGAACCCGTCGGTGAGCACGTTCCCGCCGCCGGTCAGCGCCGCGGCGCTGGGGCGTTCGCGCAGCCACCGCAGCGGCACCAGCGTGAACGCCGCCCACCACACGCCCGCCGACACGATCGACCAGCGGGCCAGGTCCAGGGTGCGCTGCGGGTTGTCGTCCTCGCTGAGCAGGGTGACCGCCACCAGGTTGAGCGCGAGCAGCAGACCGCCGCCGAGGTAGCCCAGTGCCCAGCCGCGGCTGGAGATGCCGTCGCGTTCGTCGGGGCCGCCGAGCTGCGGCAGGAACGAGTTGTAGACGACGATGGCGGCGCCGAAGGAGATGTTGGCGATGAGGAACAGCGCGCCGCCGAGCAGGTACCGGTCACCGGTCACGAAGGCCATGGCGATCGTCGCTCCGGCACCGGTGAACGCTGCGCCACCGAGCAGGCGCTTCTTGTGCGCCGACCGGTCCGCGATCGCCCCGATGACCGGCAGCACGAATACGGTGAGGAAGACCGACAGCGAGATGAGGTACGGGTAGTAGGACCCGGCGGCGACCTTGATGCCCAACGGGTACACCGAGCCGTCGCAGGTGTCCGCGCCCAGTTCGCAGCCGGCGGCCAGTTCGGCGACGGTGGTCAGGAACGGACCCAGGAACACGGTGATGACCGTGGTTTGGAAGGCGGAGTTGGCCCAGTCGTAGATGTACCAGCCGCTGCGCTCGCGGCGGGTGCTCGCCGGATGCGGGGCGTCGTTGGCCGTGGGGGTCACGGTCTCGGCCATCGGGGGTCCTTCGGTCCTCAGGCGGCCCAGTGGCCGCGGCTGCGGTAGACGTCGCGCAGCACGCCGACGTGATCGGTCATGATGCCATCCACGCCACGATCAAGTAAGTCGTGCATCTGCGCGGGTTCGTCGATCGTCCAGACGTGCACCTGCAGGCCGAGCCGGTGGCAGTAGTCGAGGAAGCGACGGTCCACCACCGGAACCCGCCCGTAGGTCGGCGGCACCTGCGCGGCGACCACCGACGGGGGCAGTCGAAGCGGGCGTCCGTGCAGGGAGGCGAGGCGCAGCCGGGCCACCCCGCGCATGCCGAGGCTGGTGGCGACGCGTCCCTCGGTGAGGGCGCGCATCCGGGTCAGTCGGGCGTCGCTGAACGAGGCGAGCAGCACCCGGTCGGCGGCGCCCGCCCGGGTCACGGCGGCGACCGTCGGCTCGACGCCGCCGTCGGCCTTCACGTCGATGTTGAAGCGGACCCGCGGCCAAGCGCCCAGGACCTCGTCGAGCCTCGGTACGACGGCGGCGCCGCCGACGCGTACCGAGGCGAGGTCGGCCCAGGTCATGTCGGCGATGCGCCCCGGCTCGCCGGTGATCCGTCGCAGCGTCGGGTCGTGGAAGATCACCGCCACGCCGTCGGCTGTGGCGTGCACGTCGGTCTCCACGTACCGGAAGCCCAGCGCGATGGCCCGGGCGAACGCCTCGGTGGTGTTCTCGTCGCCCTCGGCCGCGCCGCCGCGGTGGGCGAACGCCAGCGGCGCGGGCGCGTCGAGGTAACCGGGTCGGGTCAGCACGCTGGGCAGTATGCCCGCGGTCGGTGGCCGGTGGGTGACCGGCGGGCGTCTGTCGCCCGCTCGGTCGAGCAGGTAGGCGCCGCTTCGTCGCCCGGCGGCGCCGTCGACGGGCGCAGTGGGTCAGCCGGCGGGGCGGTGGATCAGCCGGAGGCTCCGCCGGATCCGGTCACGGAACTCTTCCCTGGTGGTCGAGGTCGACTTCCAGGTCAGGGCGGCGGAGAAGAGCAGGTCCATCACGTCGTGGGCGGTCAGGTCGGCGGGCAGGAGGCCGGGTGGGGCGAGGGCGGCGATGTGGGCGCTCAGCGTCGCCCGGGCCCGCTGCTGGTAGTCGTGGAACATCGAGCCCAGCCGGGGTTCGCTGTTCTCCAGCAGTTCGTTGAGGTCGCGGGCCACCGGGGTGTCGATGTACGGGCCCATCAGCGCGTCGAGCCCCGCCACGATTCCCTCGTCGAAGCTCAGCGAGCGGTCGGCGAGGCAGACCTCCATGGCCCGCTGGGCACGCTCCAGGACGCCCTGCATGGTGGCGCGGTACAGCTGCTCCTTGTTGGGGAACATCAGGTACAGGCCCGGTCGGGACATGCCGGCCGCCCTGGCGACGGCCTCCATGGAGGTCTTCTGGAATCCGTAGCGCCCGAACACCCCGACCGCCGCCACGAGGGCGGCGGTGCGCTTCGGGTCTTCGACATCCATCTGCGCGTTGCTCACGCTGGACAGATTAGATGATCTTGCAGAAATTGCCCAACGTGTCAATCCGTGAGGGCGGCAGGGAGCATCATCCCGCGCTGCGGCGGTGGGCGCGACTCGGGTCGCTCGGGCGACCGGGGTCGACGTACCGGGGCCCGTCGGGTTCGTCGGGGCGCAGCGGGGCGAGGGTGTCGGTGAGCGCGTCGATGATCCGGTCAGTGGCCCGGCGGGCGGCGCCGGGGGCAGCGGACGTGGTCTCGCCCAGATCGACGGGGTCCCCGAAGTGCACCCGGATCACCGGGCGGCGCCACAGGGCGCGGGCGACGCCGCCCAGCATTCCCTTCGGCGCCCGGTACGGCAGCACCTCGTGCGCGCCCCACTGGGCGACCGGGATGACCGGCGCGTTGCAGGCCAGCGCGAGGCGGGCGGCGCCGGTCTTGCCGCGTTCGGGCCACATGCCGGGGTCCAGGCCGATGCGGCCCTCGGGGTAGATGAGGATCACCGATCCCGCCGCGACGGCGCTCGCGGCGGTCTCCAGGGCCTGGTGTACGGCGCTGGTGCCGCGATCCACGCGGATGTGCCCGGCCCGGCGCATCGCGGCGCCGAGCAGCGGGGCGCGGAACAGGCCGGCGGTCGCCATGATCCTCGGGGCGATCCCGCGGGTCTGGCAGGCGGCGGCCATCGCGAGCGGATCGAACGGGCTGATGTGGTTGGCGGCCAGCACCAGCGGTCCACGGCGCAGGTGCGCGGGGACGTCGCCGCTGACCTCAAGGCGGGCGAGCGGGGCCACCAGGGCCCGGGTGAGCAGCAGGGCCGCACGCCAGATCAGCGGTGGCTGCCAGGGGGAGTACGCGGTGTCCATCAGCGCGACATCGTCGCATGCGGCGGCGGGGTCGCGAGGGCGGGTCGTGCTGAATGGCCCGGGGTGATCAGGGTCATTGGTCCCGGGTCGGTTCGGGTCGCCCGGCCCTGCCCGATCCTCTACGACGAGAAGTAGTATTTACTACGTCTCGTAGTACGACTCGCTGGGGGTTTTCAGGTGGACGCGTTGGACGTCGCCCGTTGGCAGTTCGGTGTCACCACCGTCTACCACTTTCTCTTCGTTCCGCTGACCATCGGCCTGTCCGTGCTGGTGGCCATCCTCCAGACGATGTGGCACCGCACGGGCAACGAGCGCTACCTCAAGCTCACCAAGTTCTACGGCAAGCTCTTCCTGATCAACTTTGCCATGGGTGTGGTCACCGGCATCGTGCAGGAGTTCCAGTTCGGCATGAACTGGAGCGACTACTCCCGCTTCGTCGGCGACATCTTCGGCGCACCCCTGGCCATCGAGGCGCTCGTCGCGTTCTTCCTCGAATCCACGTTCATCGGCCTGTGGATCTTCGGCTGGGACCGGCTGCCCAAGCGGGCCCACCTGGCCAGCATCTGGGCCGCGGCCATCGGCACGAACCTGTCCGCGTACTTCATCCTCGCCGCGAACTCGTTCATGCAGAACCCCGTCGGCTACCGCATCAACCCGGACAGCGGACGCGCCGAGCTGACCGACTTCCCGGCGGTGCTCACCAACAAGGTCGCCCTGATCACGTTCCCGCACACCCTGGCCGGCTCGTTCCTGGTCGCCGGGTCGCTTGTCGTGGCCGTCGGCCTGTACCACGTGATCCGCAACCGCGACTCCGCCGACACCGGTGCATACCGCTTCGCCACCAAGTTCGGCTCCTGGGTGGTCCTGGTCTCCTCGGCCGCCGTGCTGTTCACCGGCGACATCCAGGGCAAGATCATGACTCAGGTGCAGCCGATGAAGATGGCCGCCGCCGAGGGCCTCTACACCACCGAGAGCCCCGCCTCCTTCTCCGTGCTCACCATCGGCAGCCTCGACGGCAGCCGCGAGGTGTTCGCCCTGAAGATCCCGTACCTGCTGTCGTACCTGGGCACCGGCGACCCGAACGGCACCGTGCACGGCATCAACGACCTGCAGGCCCAGTACGCCAGCCAGTACGGCGCCGGCAGCTACACCCCGATCATCCCGGTGACGTACTGGAGCTTCCGCTTCATGATCGCCTTCGGGATGGCCGCCGCCGCGATCGCCCTGCTGGTCCTGTGGAGCCAGCGCAAGGGCCGTACCCCGCGCAGCAAGTGGCTGCTGCGCGCCGGCCTGGCCATGCCGGTGCTGCCGCTGCTTGCCAACTCGTTCGGATGGATCTTCACCGAGATGGGTCGCCAGCCGTGGATCGTCTTCGGCGAGATGCTCACCCGCAACGGCGTGTCCCGCAGCGTCTCGCTGACCGAGGTGCTCACCTCGTTCACCGCCTTCACGCTGATCTACGCGACCCTCGCCGTGATCGAGGTCAGGTTGCTGCTGCGCTATGCCAAGGCTGGCGTGCCCGACGTCAGCGAGGAGCACCCCATCGACGACACCCATGACGACGCCGAGCGCCCGCTCGCCTTCGCCTACTGACCCGGAGCCCATCGTGGACCTGACCACCATCTGGTTTCTCCTCGTCGCCGTGCTGTTCACCGGCTACTTCATCCTGGAGGGCTTCGACTTCGGCGTCGGCATGCTGCTGCCCGTGCTCGGCCGCGACGACCGGGAACGCCGCGTCCTGATCAACACCATCGGCCCGGTGTGGGACGGCAACGAGGTGTGGCTGATCACCGCCGGTGGCGCCATGTTCGCCGCCTTCCCGGAGTGGTACGCCACCCTCTTCTCCGGGTTCTACCTGCCGCTGCTGCTGATCCTGCTGGCCCTGATCGCCCGGGGCGTCGCCTTCGAGTACCGGCACAAGCGCCCCGAGGCGTCCTGGAAGCGCCGCTGGGACACCGCCATCGTGGTCGGCTCGCTGCTGCCGGCGATCCTGTGGGGCGTCGCCTTCGCCAACATCCTGCGCGGTGTGCCGCTGGACGCCGACCACGAGTACGTCGGCGGCCTCGTGGACCTGCTCAACCCGTACGCCCTGCTGGGTGGCGCGACGACCCTCGCGCTGTTCCTCACCCACGGCGCGGTGTTCCTCGCCCTGAAGACCACAGGTGACATCCGGGAGCGCGCCGGCGCCCTCGCGGTGCGCCTGGGTGTCGGTGCCGCCGTGCTGGCGGTGGGGTTCCTGACCTGGACGTTGAGCATCCGCTCCAGCGCGGCCGCCGTCGTGCTCGCCGTCGGCGCGGCCCTCGCGCTGCTCGGTGGCCTGGCCGCCGCCCGGGTACGCCGGGAGGGCTGGGCGTTCACCGGGACCGCCGTGGCGATCGGTCTGGCCGTGGCGACCCTGTTCGCGGCGTTGTTCCCGAACGTCATGCCGTCCACCCTGGACGCGGCCGGCACGCTGACCACCACCAACGCGGCTTCCACCCCGTACACCCTGAAGATCATGACCTGGGTGGCGGTGATCTTCACGCCGGTGGTGCTTGCCTACCAGGGCTGGACGTACTGGGTGTTCCGCAAGCGCATCGGAGTGGCCAACATCCCGCAGCACTGACCGGGTGGGGGCCGGTTCGCCGGCCCCCACCCGGGCGTAATTGGGCGGCCTCGGAAGATCCGCCCCGCTAGGGTGTGCCGATGCTCGTACGTGAACTCACCACCGACGACCTCGATGCCGCCTGGGAGTTGGGCCGGTTCGCGTTCGGCGGGGGCCAGGAACGCCCCGCCAGCACGAGCGTCGACGTGCCCGGCATGACCCGCTACGGCGCGTTCGACGAGGCCGGCCGCCTTGTCGGTAAAGCCGTGGACCTGCACCACGACCAGTGGTGGTCCGGACGGACCGTACCGGCGGCCGACGTGGGCGGGGTGGCGGTCGCCCCCGAGGCCCGGGGCCGGGGCGTGGCCCGCGCCATGCTCACCGCCCTGCTGGCCGGCGCCCACGACCGCGGTGCGGCGGTCAGCGCGCTGTACCCGACGGTGGCCGCCCCCTACCGCGCCTTCGGCTGGGAGACCGCCGGGGTGCTGCGCACCGTCGACCTGGCCACCTCCAGGCTGCCCCGGCACCGGTCCGCCCCGCACCTGACCGTCCGGGCCGGAACCCCCGCCGACCTGCCCGCAGTCGCCGACCTCTACGAGCAGGTCACCCGGCACCTCAACGGCATGCTGACGCGGCGGGGGAAACTGTTCGACTTCTTCGCCGCCGACGGTGGCCTGCCCGGCGACGGGCTCACCCTCGTCGAGGAGGACGGCCACCTGGTCGGCTACGCCACCTGGCAGCGGGGCAGCGGGTACGGCGCCGACTCCGTGCTCACCGTCGACGAAGCCCTGGCCACCACCGCCGAGGCGGCCCGGGAACTCGTCGGGGTGCTCGCCCGGTGGGCGAGCGTCGCGCCGACCCTGCGGCTGTGCCCGCTCGACGGGGACGCGGTGAGCGTCCAGTTGCCGCTGGAGGCGGCCCGCGAGCACGAGCGGAACCTGTGGATGCACCGTCCGGTCGACGTGGCCCGGGCGGTGAGCGCACGCGGGTGGCCGGACCACGCCCGGGGTGTTGTCGACTTCGGCCTCACCGACCCGATCGCCGAGTGGAACACCGGCACCTGGCGGCTGGCCGTGGCCGACGGCGCCGCCGAGCTGACCCGGATCGGCGGCGAGGCGGACCTGCGGCTCGACGTACGCGGCTTCGCGCTGCTCTACGCCGGTGCCGCCCGAGCCCGGTCGGTCGCGCAGACGGGCCTGCTGCACACCACCGGGGTCGAGCCCGACGCCCTGGACCTGCTCGGCGTCGGCGGCCCGGCGCACCTGCTCGACTACTTCTGACGGCCCTTGTCGACAGGGACCAGCTCGACCGACTCGGCTGAGCCGCTGTCGGTTCAGGCGACGCCCGCCAGTTCGTCGTTGGCCCGCTCGGTGATGAGCGTGAGGACGCGCGCGGCGACGTCCGCCTCGGCGGGCGCGATGTCCCCGTACAGCCGGGCGGTGATGCCGGCGACGGCCTCGGCGACGCGGGCCTGCGTGGCGTGACCCGTGTCGGTGAGCCGCATGTGCGGCACGACACCGTCGACCCGGGCGAGGTCGGCGTCGACGAGGGCGTCGATCACCGTGCGCACGGCCGGTTCGTCGACCTTGAGGGTGCTGGTGATCCGGTGCACGAGCCGTGCGCGCTCGACGGGGCCGGCGGCGAGGGCGTTGAGGGCGATCACCTGGCCGAAGCTGAGCCCGAGCGGGCCGGTGGCACGTTCGAGCAGAGCCCGGGTGGCGTAGTGGGCCTGGCCGATTACCTGACCGTTGAGAGGGGACATGACGCCTCCTTCAGAACGTTGGCCTAACCAACGTTGGTGAAGCCAACGTAACACCTGATTGTGGGTAGCGCCAACGATTCCTGGTAGGCTTCGCTCATGGATCACGCGGCCCCGCAGTCACCCGCCGGGCTGCGTACCACCCCGAGTTGGCTGCTCAACCAGGCCGCCGCCCACGCCGGCCGGCTCATCAGCGCCGGCTTCGCCGCACACGACCTGCGCGGCTACCACTACCGGCTGCTCGCCGCGCTCGCCGAGGACGGCCCCGCGAGCCAGGCCGACCTGGGACGTCGCTGCGGCATCGACCGCAGCGACGTCGTGGCCGCCGTCAACGACCTGGCCGGTCAGGGGTACGTGGTACGCGCCCCCGACCCGGCCGACCGCCGCCGCAACGTCATCAGCCTCACCGACGCCGGCGCCGACGAGGCCCGCAGGATGGCCGACACCGTCGCCCGCGTGCAGGACGACCTGCTCGCGCCCCTGTCGAGCGCCGAACGCGACGAACTGACCCGCCTGCTCACCCGGCTACTCGAGCACCACAGCCGAGGCTGACCCGCCTCAGCGGGCCTCGCGCAGCTCCGCCAGTCGCGCCTCGATCTCAGCCAGCTCGGCGCGCAGCTTCTCCGCCTGCTGCTCGGCCTCGGCCCGCTCGGTGCCGAGGATCTGCTCCACCGCCTCCTGCACACCTGGCACGTCCACGAGCGCCACCATCTTCAACGCCTCGGCCGGCTTCACCACGTACGGCTTGGCCAGGGCCTTGCTGCCCTGCTGCGCGGCGACGGTCCACTCGCCGTCGGCGTACGCCAGGGTGACCGTGAGGCCGGCGGGGCTCTTGGGCTTGGCGGCCCTGACCGCCCGCCGCGCCGGCGGCTTCTCGGCCTGCTCCACCTTCGGCTCCTCCTGTCGCTGCGCGGGCACCCGCGGCGTGTCCAACACGAACTCCGGCGCGGCCGCCGCGGGCGGCTCCGGCTCGGGTTCCGGTTTCGGCTCCGCCACCCGGCGGCCCGCGCCCTTGGGCGCCACCGCCAGGTCGGCGGGGGAGAACGGCAACTCGTCGCGGCCGAACCGCACCACCACGAACTCGTCGGACACCTCCGGGTCGGTCAGCTCGACCACCTGGCCGACCTGACCGGCGATCTGCCCCGCCGACGCGGTGAACACCACCCGTGGCTTGCGCCCGGCCGCCAACGCCTCCCGGATGCTCTGCACCTCGATAGTGGACAAACCCTGGCCGGCATCCATCACAACCCTCTTCCGTACACCTGTTTGATTGCTGCCTTGATACCAGCCCGCTGCGACAGCCGCCGCAGGGGGCTCAGCCGCCCAGTGCCCGCAGCGCCCGGTCCGCGTGGTCGTTCATGCTGACCTCGCTGTGGATCACCTCGATGATCCGCCGGTCGGCGCCGATCACGAACGTCATCCGCTTCGTGCTCAACGGCCCCAACGGCAGTCGACGACGCACCCCGAAGGCCTGCGCCACAGTCCCGTCCACGTCCGACAGCAGCGGATAGTCGAAGCCGTGCAGCCGGGAGAACTCCGCCTGCTTCGCCACCGGGTCGCGGCTGATGCCCACCCGCGACGCGCCCAGCGTCGCAAACTCGGCGGCCAGATCCCGAAAGTGGCAGCTCTCCGCCGTGCAGCCCCGGGTCATCGCCCCCGGGTAGAAGAACAGCACCACCGGACCGGTCGCCAGGAACTCCGACAGCCGCCGCGGCGTGCCCGTCTCATCCGGCAGCTCGAAGTCCTCCACCACGTCGCCGACACCCACACCCGCCACCGCGCACCTCCGTTGTCCGACCGATCGCGCGGTGAGCGTAAGCGATCACGCCCAGAGCGCGGTCACCTCGTCCGCCACCACCTCGGCCTGCGCCCGTCCGGCCCGCGCCGCGCCGGCCCGCCGGGCCGGGTCCAGCACGTTACGGCCGATCGCGGTACGCGCCGCCGCGTCCGGCGTCACCACCACCACCTGCGCACCTGCCGTACGCAGCTCGTCCACCTGCGCCGACAGCCGTGGCATCGGCCCGAACGCCGCAGACGTCGGCGCGAGGACCAGTACCCGCTGCGCGCCCGCCGCCAGGTCCGCGTTCACCGTCGAGCGCATTCCACCGTCGACGAAGCGACGCGACCCGATCGTCACCGGCGGCCACACACCGGGCACCGCGCAGCTCGCCCCCACGGCGTCCACAAGCGACACCCCGTCCGCGCCGTCGAACACCACGAACTCGCCGGTGGCCGCGTCGACGGCCGTCACCAGCAGCGGCCGCTGCGGCCACTCCCGCGTCGGCAGGCGGGCCTCGATCACCGCGCGCCGCGACGCCTCCGACGGAGTACGCGCCGCCACGGCCATCGCCCCGATGCGCGCCCTGGACCGCGCCGCGTCCCGGGTACGGCCACCGGCCCACACCAGCCGCGCGAGCGCCACGAACCCCAGACGTGCCGCCACCTCACCTGTCGGCGGGGCCAGCTGCTCCTCGTACAACCGCTCCAGCGGCACTCCGGAGCGCACCTGCGCGCCCACCACCGAACCGGCCGACGTGCCCACCACCAGGTCCGCCTCGGTGACCGGCACACCCCGCTCGGCCAGCCCCGCCAGCAACCCCAGCTCCCACGCCACACCTGTCACGCCGCCACCGCCGAGCACCAACGCGCGCCGCATGTGACCCTCCTCTCGACGACTGGTCCGCGCCGGTCACGGTAGCGTCGGCGCATCCCACCCGACAGCCCTGGAGGCACCGTGGCACCCGTCACCGTCATTACCGGCGGGGGCCGGGGCATCGGCGCGGCCACCGCCCGCCGTCTCGCCCACGCCGGTCACCACATCGCCCTGTGCTACCGCCGCGACCACGCCGCCGCTGGCGCCGTCCTGGCCGACCTGCGCGCCGCCGGTCGACAGGCCGTCGCGGTACGCGCCGACACCACCGACCCCGACCAGGTCGCCGAACTGTTCGACGCCGCCGCCCAGCTGGGCCCGCTCACCGGTCTGGTCAACAACGCGGGCGTCACCAGCCTCATCGGGCCCTTCACCGAACTGCGTGTCGAGGACCTGCGCCGGGTCGTCGACGTCAACCTCGTCGGCTACGTCCTCTGCGCCCAGCAGGCCGCCCGCCGGCTCGGCCACGGCGGAGCCATCGTCAACGTCTCGTCGGCCGCTGCGACGCTCGGCAGCCCGGGGGAGTACGTGCACTACGCCGCCGTGAAGGCCGCCACCGACACGCTCACCGTCGGCCTGTCCAAGGAACTCGCCCCGCGGGGCATCCGGGTCAACGCCGTCGCGCCAGGCATCGTGCGCACCGACATCCACGCCGACTCCGGCGTACCGGACCGCGCCGACACTGCGGTCGGTCGCATCCCGCTGGGGCGCGCCGGCGAACCCGACGAGATCGCCGCCGCCATCGCCTGGCTGCTCAGCCCGGACGCCTCGTACGCCACAGGCACGGTGCTGCGCGTCTCCGGTGGCCTGTGAGCCGGGGCGCCGCGCGCGCCCCGGCTCACCTCGTCACTGGGTGAACAGCTTCGCCGCCGTGATCAGCGTCTGCACCACCCCGTAGCCCAGCAGCGCCGCCACCACCAACCAGGAGATCCACAACCGGGCCTGCTGCCCGTTCCGGCTGTCGTCGCTCATCGCGTGCCACTCCTCTCCGACGTCAGGTCCTCGTTCGCGTCCTGTTGTTCCGACGGTTCGTGGTAACGCTGCGGCACCGGGCGTACCAGCAGGTTCGCCACGAAGCCCACGGCCAGGACGCCCACCATGGTGAACAGCGCCGGCCGGTACGCCGCCGCCGTCAACGTGCCCGGCTGGCCCTGCGCGTCGAGGAACCCGTTGACGATCAGCGGCCCGGCGATCCCCGCCGCCGACCAGGCGGTCAGCAGCCGCCCGTGGATCGCACCCACCTGGTACGTGCCGAACAGGTCCCGCAGGTACGCCGGCACGGTGGCGAACCCGCCGCCGTAGAACGACAGGATCACGCAGGCCAGCAGCACGAACAGCGCCGTCGCGGTCTGCCCGACCAGCGCCAGCAACGCGTACAGCACCATGCCGACACCCAGGTACACCAGGTAGATCGGTTTGCGTCCGATCACGTCCGAGGTGGACGACCACACGAACCGGCCGGCCATGTTGAACAGCGACAGCAGTCCCACGAACCCGCCGGCCGCCGCCACCGACACCGCGGACGTGCCGTTGTCCCGGAAGAAGTCCTGGATCATCGGGCTGGCCTGTTCCAGGATGCCGATGCCCGCTGTCACGTTGCAGAACAGCACCACCCACAGCAGCCAGAACGAGCGGGTCTTGACCGCGTTCGCCGCCGACACGTTCGCCGTCGTGACCAGGGGCTTGGCCGCCACGCTCGCCGGGTCGAACCCCTGCGGACGCCAGCCCTCGGCCGGCACCCGCACGTTCGCCACCCCGAACATCATGATCACGAAGTAGCCGAGGCCGAGCGTCACGAACAACCACACAAGCGCGCTACCCGACGCCGTGGAACCCGCGTTGGACGGGTCGTACGCCGGGTCGTAGAACGACAGCAGCTGCCGGGACAGGGGAGAGGCCACCATCGCCCCACCGCCGAACCCCATGATCGCCAGCCCGGTGGCCAGGCCCGGCCGGTCCGGGAACCACTTGATCAGCGTCGAGACGGGCGAGATGTAGCCGATACCCAGGCCGATGCCGCCGAGCAGCCCGTACCCCAGGTACAGCAGCCACAACTGCTTCGTGGCGATGCCCAGCGAACCCACCAGGAAGCCCACCGCCCAGAAACAGGCCGAGACGAACATGGCCTTGCGCGGCCCGTTCGCCTCCACCCAGGTCCCGGCGACCGCGGCCGACAGGCCCAGCATCACGATCGCGATGCTGAAGATGACCCCGATGGCGGTCTGACTGGTGTCGAAGTGGGCGATGAGCGAGTTCTTGTAGACGCTCGTCGCATATACCTGACCGATGCAGAGGTGGATGGCCAACGCCGCCGGAGGGATCAGCCAACGGCTGTAGCCGGGCGGCGCGACGGTGTGCCGACGATCGAGTGCGGAAAGCATGGGCTGCTTCCTCTCCGAAGCGGACGAGATGTGCCCACAACGTGCCCACACCGCACGCAGGCGGCAAACCTCGCCGTCGCCGGACGGTCGAAACCGTGAGCTGAGCGGTCAGTCAGTCGCCCACCCCGCTGGACGCTCATCCGGGCTGGTCGACGGCGCGTCAGGCGTCCTGGCCGGCCGGCTCCGCCCGCCAGATCCAGTTGCGTCGCTCGTACAGCGGGGTGAGGCCCAGCCGGCGCATGTTGTCCAGTGACGGGTTGGACGTACCCGGCTCGGGTCGTCCCGTCTCGCCGGTGACCCACCGGCAGCCGGCGTGCGCGGCGGCCCGCACCCGGGCGGCCAGCAGGCCCGACTGCGCACCCCGACCCCGGTGCGTGGGCACTGTCGCGCCGGTGTTGAGCGAGGCCGCCGCGCCGTTCAGGAACAGGTTGGCGGCGGCCACCATCCGCGTACCGTCCCAGGCGGCGAAGGGGCGGAATCCGGGGTCCCGCACGCTCGCGGTGAGCATCGGTGCGAGGTGTTCCTCGGGCATCCCGAAGCAGAGCAGCACCAGCGACGCCCACTCAGGCACCAGGTCGTCCGGGACCGGACCGACCCGCAGGTCCGTGTGGCCGGGCGTCAGCGTGCTGACCTCGCCTGCCAGTTTCACCCAGGTGCTTGCGCCTGTGATGTTCTCCCGGGAGCAGATCTCGTCCCAGTCCGCCGGCAGCCGTTCGGGGGCGATCTGGATGACCGCGGACGGTGTGCCCTCCGCGCGGTAGACGTCGCACACCCGGGCGATCAGCTCAGCGGTGACGGGTTCGGCGATGCCGAACCCGAGCGCCTTGCTCCAGTAGCCGGTCGGGTCGTGCCGCATGGACAGCACCACCCCGCCACCCAGGCGGGTGGTGTGGATGCCGAGCGCGTCGCGGACGTGCGCCGGCGCTCCCGACTCGTACCGGAGCATGAACTCGGCCTCGGTCAGCTCGGCTAGCGCTCGTACCGTGTCATCAGCTGTCATTCGCCACAGCCTGCCACCGCGCCGCCCGGCGCCGGCGTTGCCGGCGCCGTGAGCGGCGTCACTACCGCAGGTCCGGGGTGTGCCAGCCGCCGGCGAGGGGGTCGGCGTCCGCCGGACCCCAGGTGCCCTTGTCGTACGGCTGCACCTCGGTCGCCAGGTCCAGGATCGGCCCGACGATCCGCCACTCCTGTTCGATCGTCTCCTCGCGCGCGAACCGCAGGTGCTGCCCGTCCATCGCGTCATCGAGGAGCCGCTCGTACGCCTCCTGACGGCGACCGAACGCGGCGCCGAAGTCGACCGACAGGTCCACCGGCCGGCTGGTCACCTCGGCGCCCGGGCTCTTGGCCTGGATGGACATGGTGATGCCGTCGCCGCGACCGAGCCGGAACCGCAGCAGGTTCGCGGGCGCGCCGGCCCCGCCCTCGGCGCGGATGAGCGAGCGTTGGGGCTGCTTGAACTCGACCAACACCTCGGTCGCCGTCCCCGGCAGGGACTTGCCGGTGCGCAGGTAGAACGGCACACCCGCCCAGCGGGGAGAGTCGACGGTCAGCCGGGTGGCCACGAACGTCTCGGTGTTCGAGTCCGGTGCGACACCCGGCTCGTCGCGGTACCCCACGTACTGGCCCCGTACGGTGCTCCGCGGTGACAGCGGCGCGATCTGTCGCAGGACCGCGACCTCCGCCTCGCGGAAGGCGTCGGTGTCGTCGGCGCTCGGGGCGTCCATCGCGATGAGGGCGACGACCTGAAGGATGTGGTTCTGCAACACGTCGCGGGTGGCGCCCACCGTGTCGTAGAAGCCGGCGCGGCCCTGGGTGCCGAACCCCTCGGCGAGGGTGACCTGGATGTTGTCGATGTGGTCGCTGTTCCACAGCGGCTCGAACAGCCGGTTGGCGAACCGGAAGGCGTAGAGGCCCTCGACGGCCTCCTTGCCGAGGTAGTGGTCGATGCGGAACACGCGCTGCGGGTCGAACGCGGCCCGCAGCGTGCGGTCCAGCTCGCGGGAGGACGCCAGGTCACGTCCGAAGGGCTTCTCCACGATGACCCGGCCCCGGTCGGCCAGGCCGGCCGCCGCCAGGCCCTCGACAACGGCGCCGAACACCGCAGGCGGGATCGCCAGGTAGAAGATCGGCCGCCGCGCGTCCTTCAGGCGCTGCGCGAGCCGCTGGTACGTGCCCGGGTCGGCGTAGTCACCGGAGATCATCGACAGCTGGCGCGCCAGGGCGTCGAACGCCTCGTCGTCGACCTCGTCGTTGGTTTCGGTGACGGACTTGCGGGCGGTGGTGACCAGTTGCTGGTCGTCCCAGGGGGAGCGGGCCACGCCGATCACCGGAACGTCGAGGCGACCGCGCCTGCTCAACTCGTACAGCGCCGGGAACAGCTTCTTCGAGACGAGGTCTCCCGTGACGCCGAACAGCACTACCGCGTCTGAGCGCATGGCACTTCCATCCGATCATGTAACTCTGATCTTCCAGTCGGTGAACCGTGCGACCACCTCACGAATTCCCCTTCGCCGGTCGTGGGTGAGGACGACGACAGCCGGGGCACCGGCCCGGCTAACGATTAGGAGTGTTTACAGTGCGTGCGCCCTCCGGGTAGCGTGCGAATCGGATCGATGACTACCGATCACGACGAACGCCTGGAGGTACCCGTGCGTCGCCGACACACCACCACGCGGCTGCTGGCCATCGCCGCGCTCGCGCTGCCCCTCACCCTCCCCGCAGGCCCCGCCGCCGCCACACAACACACCCCGGCCCGGCACCTCACCGACGTGATACCCGCGCCGGTCGACACCCGCCCCGACGCCCGCGCCGCGTTCCGGATCACCCCACGGACCGTCATCCGCACCGCACCCGGCTCCGCCGCCGTCCGCCAGGTCGGCAACCACCTCGCCGAGACCCTGCGCCCCGCCACCGGCTACCCGCTGCCCGTCCTGCCGGTCCGCTCCACCCCACTGCCCGAGATCGCCCTCGTCCTCGGCGGAGCGGACCACCGCGTCGGCCAGGAGGGCTACCAACTCGACGTCACCCGCCAGGGCGTCACGATCCGGGCCACCACCCCCGCCGGGCTGTTCGCCGGCACCCAGACACTGCGCCAGCTCCTGCCCGCCGACATCGAGGCGCCCGACCGGCGACACGCCACCTGGACCATCCCCGGCGGACGGATCGTCGACTACCCGCGCTTCGCCTACCGGGGCGCCATGCTCGACCTCGCCCGGCACTTCCACACCGTCGACGAGATCACCGCGTACGTGGACCTCATCAGCCAGTACAAAATCAACTACCTGCACCTGCACCTGACCGACGACCAGGGCTGGCGCATCCAGATCGACTCCTGGCCCCGCCTCACCACCGTCGGCGGCGGGCCCGGCACCGGAGTTGACGGCGTCGGCCCCGGATACCTCACCAAAGCCGACTACCAGGAAGTCGTCGCGTACGCCGCCGCCCGGCACGTCACCATCGTCCCCGAGATCGACATGCCCGGGCACACCAACGCCGCCCAGTCGACCTACCCCGAACTCAACTGCGACGGCGTCGCACCGCCCCCACGCACCGACATCGCCGTCGGCTACAGCTCCCTGTGCATCAACGACGAACTCACCTACCGCTTCGTCGAGGACGTCATCCGCGAACTCGCCGCCATCACACCGGGCCCGTACCTGCACATCGGCGGCGACGAAGCCCACGCCACCACCGACGAGGACTACCGCACCTTCATGAACCGCGTGCTGCCCCTGGTCAGCAAGTACGGCAAACGCGCCTCCGGCTGGAACGAGATCACGCGGGCCGACCTGCCCGCCGACGCCGTCGCCCAGTTCTGGGGAACCGGCACCACCAACGCCGACCTCGTCGACGCCGTCACCCGCGGCACCAAAGTCGTCATGTCCCCGGCCAACAAGTCCTACCTGGACATGAAGTACGACGCCAACACACCCCTGGGCCTGCGCTGGGCCGGCCTCATCGAGGTGTCCGACGCGTACGGCTGGGACCCGGCGACCCGCGTCACAGGCGTCGGCGAGAGCGCCGTCCTCGGCGTCGAGGCGCCCCTGTGGTCCGAGACCCTGCGAACCCTCGACGACATCGAGTACATGGCCTTTCCCCGCCTGCCGGCGATCGCCGAACTCGGCTGGTCGACCACCACCAGCCACGACTGGGAGTCGTTCCGGACCCGGCTGGGGGAGCAGGCGCCCCGCTGGCGCCTGCAACAGGTCAACTTCTACCCGTCCCCCCAGGTGCCCTGGATCTGAACCGTTCCCCGGGGCGCCGGTCGAACCGGCCGGCGCCCCGGCGGCGTCAACGACCGCAGGTGCTGTCCAGCGCCTTGAGGGTCGGGTCCAGATCCGGCGCCTCCACCTCGGTGGCCTTCGGGCCGGTGAGCCGCTTCTCGACAGCGGTGGCGAGATTCTCCAACGCCGTACGCAGCTGCGGATCCACCGCCGTCGGCGCCTCCTTGCGCAGGTCCTGCGCCAGCGCCGTGTAGTGGCCGCGCACCTTCTCGCCCTGCTCCTTGGCGCTTACCGGCTTGTCGATGGCGGCGATCGCGTCGTCCGCCATCGCCACGAAGTGCTTCTTCACCACCGCAAGGGTCGTTTCACAGACCTGCTTGCTGTTCGCCGCGACGTCCACCGTCGGGCTGGCCGCCGCAGTCGCCGACGCATCGGCGCTGCCCGCGTCCTCCTTCGGCGCCGGGTCGCAACCCGCGACCAGACCCGCGAGCGCGACACCGGCCAGAACGGTACGCACAGACTTACCCATCATGGTGTTTCCCCCGTTGTGACAAGCGGTCCCCGCTGGAACCGGAACGCACCACTGTAGAGATCACGCGGCGACGACGCAGTCCCGTGCCGCCGCCCACTAGGATTCGCGGATGGACCTGGCAGCCGAGACCACAGGCACCGGACCGGCGATCGTCTGCCTGCCCATGATCAGCACCACCCGCGCCGCCACGGCGGCCGCCTTCGCCCCCGCCCTCGCCGGGGCGGGACTGCGCGAGACGTACCTGGACCTGCCCGGGTACGGCGACTCACCCGCGCACTGCCGACCCACCTCCCAGGCCGTGCTCGACACAGTCGTCGCCTGGCTCGACCGGCACCTCGACGCGCCGGCCCTGCTGGCCGGCGCGTCCTACGGCGCGTACCTCGCCGCCGGCATCGCACGCCAACGCCCCGACCTGGTCCGCGGCCTGCTCCTCGTGTGCCCCGGCGTCACCATCGCGCCGGCCAGCCGCACCCTGCCCGGGCATCGCCCACCGGCAGGGCCCGCCGGCTGGCTGGACGCCGCCCCCACCGACCTGCGCGCGCACCTCGACACCGCGTTGGGTCACCGCACCCCCGCCGTCGTCGCGACCGTCCTCGCCGCCCTCACCGCCGGTGGCCCCGGCGACGAGGCCTTCCAGCAGGCGCTGCGCACCGGCACCGGGTACGCGCTCGCCGACGAGAACGCCGACACCGTCTTCGACGGACCGGTAAGCGTGCTCACCGGCCGGCAGGACCGCATCGTCGGCTACGCCGACCAGTTCCACGCCATGCGCCGCTACCCGCGCGGCACCTTCAGCGTGATCGACGAGGCCGGCCACTACCTGCCCTACGAGCAGCCCGCCCTGCTGCGCTCCCACACCCGCCACTGGCTGCGCCGCACCCGCGACTGACCGCGCGGCCCTGACTTTTGTCATGAGTACCCGTGCGCCCCACATCGAAGGTGATGACTAAGCGCACTGTGGCGCACCCCGCCCTGTCCACGAGACTCGACACAACGCCGGAACAACAGCCGGTACGGGTTCGGGACGGGAGGCGGGACGGTGGACGAGCGCTACGACAGTTACTGCGCCGCGGATCGACTGTTCTACGACTCGCTCGGCAGCGCCGTCGCCCAACCCGTCTTCCCGGCCGCCGACCGTCCGGTCCCGACCGGCTGGCGGCGAGAGCCGCTCGACGACTGGTTGATCTACGGCCCGGACGGCGGCTCACTGCCGCAGCAGGGCTGGAAGATCCACGTGTCGGCGGGCCTGGCGAACGCCGAGCGGGTGCTCGACGCGGTCTGGGACTACTGCGTCCCCCGAGGCCTGTCCTTCAAGTTCCTGCGCGGGCCCCGCACGCTGCTGCTGCGCAACTCCAAGTACGCCGCGCGGGCCGCCAGCGGCAAGTTCATCACCGTCTACCCCCGCGACGACGCCGAGCTGGAGCTGACCTGCAAGGAGCTCGACGAGCTGCTCGCCGGCGAGCCCGGCCCGTACATCCTCAGCGACCTGCGCTACGGCGCCGGCCCGGTGCACGTGCGCTACGGCGGATTCGCCGCCCGCTACTGCCACTCCCCGGACGGCCAGGTGGTCCCCGCGATCGAGGACGACACAGGTGCGCTGGTGCCCGACCGCCGCGATCCGGTCTTTCACGTGCCGTCCTGGATCACCCTGCCGGACTTCCTCGGCCCGCACCTGGCCGCCCGCAACGACACCAGCACCAACCAGGTGCCGTACCGCATCGAGCGGGTGATCCACTTCTCCAACGGCGGCGGGCTGTACGTGGGTCGTGACCTGCGAAGCGACACCGAGGTGGTCCTCAAGGAAGCGCGCCCGCACGCCGGTCTGGACGCCGACGGCGTCGACGCCGTCGCCCGACTGGCCCGCGAGGCGGCCGCGCTGCGGCAACTCGCCGACCTGCCGCAGGTGCCACGCGTGCACGACGAGTTCACCCTCGGCGAGCACCGGTTCCTCGCCCTCGAGTTCATCCAGGGCCGGCCCCTGAACAAGGTGCTCGTCGACAGGTACCCGCTCATCGACGCCGACGCGACGCCCGACGACCGGGCGGCGTACGCCCGCTGGGCCCGGCATGTCCACGAGCAGGTCGAGTCCCTCATCGCGGCCATCCACGAGCGCGGACTCGTCTACGGCGACCTGCACCTGTTCAACATCATGATCCGCCCGGACGACCAGGTCGCCCTCGTCGACTTCGAGGTAGCCGCCCCGATCACCGGACACCGCCGACCCGGACTGCGCAACCAGGGCTTCGCGGCCCCCCGCGACCGGAGCGGACCGGCGGTCGACCGGTACGCCCTGGCGTGCCTGCGGCTGGCGCTGTTCCTACCCCTGACCCAGCTGGTCCGGCTCGCCCCGACGAAGGCGGCGGACCTGGCCGACATCATCGCCGCGAACTTCCCGGTCCCGCGATCCTTCCTGGACCCGGCGGTCCAGGAGATCACCGGCGCCCCGCCAGACGCCACCGACCCCCACACCGACCTCGGCGCGCACGACTGGCCCGCCCAGCGCGACCGCCTCGCCAGGGCGATCCTCGCCAGCGCCACAGCCGAACGCGACGACCGGCTCTTCCCCGGCGACATCGAACAGTTCCGCAGCGGCGGCCTCAACCTCGCCCACGGAGCCGCCGGCGTGCTGTACGCCCTCGCCACCAGCGGCGCGGGCCGCTGGCCCGAGCACGAACAGTGGCTCGCACGGCGGGCGACCACACCACCGTCCGGCACCCGCTGCGGCTTCTACGACGGACTGCACGGCGTGGCGTACACCCTGGAACACCTCGGACGCCGACAGGACGCGCTGGACGTGCTCGACATCTGCCTCCGCGAACCGGTGGACGGACTCGACCACAGCCTGGCCAGCGGGCTGTCCGGAATCGCCCTGAACCTCGCCGAGCTGGCCGCCCGCACCGGGGAGCAATCGCTGCGCGACGCCGCCTGGCGCGCCGCCGAACGGGTCATCGACCGGCTGGCCGACGACCCCGGCCCCGACATCAGCGGCGGACGCCACCCGTACGCCGGGCTGCTGCGCGGCCGGACCGGCCCGGCGCTGATGCTGCTGCGCCTCTACGAACTCACAGGCGACGACGACCTGCTGGGGCACGCCGCCACAGCCCTGCGCCAGGACCTGCGCCGCTGCGTGCTGCGCCCCGACGGCGCGCTGGAGGTCAACGAGGGCTGGCGGACGATGCCCTACCTGGCCCACGGCAGCACCGGCATCGGACTGGTCCTCGACCAGTACCTGCGCCACCGCGCCGACGACCGGTTCGCCGAGGCGAGCGCGCAGATCCGCCGCGCCGCACGCTCACCGTTCTACGCGCAGTCCGGACTCTTCACCGGCCGGGCCGGCATCATCGCCTACCTCGCCGCCTCGACACACGACGCCGACCGCCGGGAACTCGACGCACAACTGCGACGGCTGTCCTGGCACGCGCTGCCCTACCGCGACGGCACCGCCTTCCCGGGTGAGCAGCTGCTGCGCCTGTCCATGGACCTCGGCACCGGCACCGCCGGCGTGCTGTACGCGCTGGCCTGCGCCCGGCCCGACGAACCACGGACGCTGCCGTTCCTCGCGCCCCTGGCGGACGCACAGAGACTCCCTCGCGACAGCGAGGGCGACGCACTCCACGAACGAAAGGAAGGGAGGTGAACGACATGGCGCTTCTGGACCTCCAGGGCCTGGAGATGGCTCCGGCCGACCGCACGGGTGGCGGTAGCCGGGCGAGCCTGCTGCTCTGCGGCGACAGCTCGCTCTCCGTCACGACCTGCAACTGATCCATTCGCACGTGGAGCCCTGGGCGGGTAGACGTACCCGCCCAGGGCCACCCGCGCAGCACCGGGAGGACCCATGCCGACGTTCGCCGCGGGGGACCGGCTGCTGCGGCGGACGGTCCTGGCGGGCGGCGGCTGGACCGCGACGCTCGCCGTGGTCGCGCTCCTCGGAGCGACCGCCGAACTCCTGCTACCCGCAGCCCTCGGCCGCGCCGTCGACGCCGCCCTCGCCACCGGCCCCAGCTGGTGGATGGTGTCCGCCTGCGCCCTGGTCGTCGTCCTCGTCTGCGTCGACACCATCACCGACCTGGCCACCGGATTCGGCGCCGCACGCGCCACCGCCGGACTGCGCCGGCACCTGCTGCGCCACCTGTTCGCGCTGGACGTGCGCGCCACCCGCCGCCACCCGGTGGGTGACCTCGTGGGCCGGCTGGTGAGCCAGACGGCCGACGCGGGACAGGCCGGCAACGCCGTCGTGCTGGCGACGGTCGCCGCAATCCCGCCACTGGGCAGCGTCGTCGCCCTCACCATCATCGAACCGGTCCTCGGCCTCACCCTGCTCGCCGGCCTCACCCTGCTCGCCGTCCTCATGCGGGCCTTCGTCTCCGACGCCTCGACCGTCACCGCCAGCTACCAGCGGGCGCTGGGCACCATCGCCGGCCGACTGCTGGAGTCACTGACCGGCGCGAAGACCATCGCCGCCGCCGCCACCACCCACCGCGAGCAGGAACGGGTGCTGGCCGCCCTGCCCGAACTCGCGGCGCACGGCCGACGCGGTTGGGACCTGCTGGCCCGGGCCAACGCACGCACCTCCGCCGTGGCGCCGCTGCTGCACCTGAGCGTCGTCGCCGTCGGCGGGTACGCCCTGACCACCGGCTGGCTGACGCCGGGACAACTCATCGCCGCGGTCCGCTACGCGGCGATGGGCGCCGGACTCGGCGGCGTACTCGCCACACTGAACCACCTGGTCCGCAGCCGCGCCGGCGCGACCCGCGTCGCCGAACTGCTGGCCCAGCCCACCGCTCCCGCCGGCCACCGACCCCTGCCACCCGGCGGCGGCGCGCTGCGACTGCGCGGGGTGAGCGTGCACACCGACGACGGCCGACCCATCCTCGACCGGATCGACCTGGACGTACCGGCCGGCGCCACAGTGGCCGTCGTCGGGACGTCCGGCTCCGGCAAGTCGACCCTGGCCGCCGTGGCGGGACGGCTGCACGATCCCGACGCCGGCGACGTACGACTCGACGGCGTACCCCTGCGGCACCTCGACCGCACGGCGCTGCGCCGGGCCGTCGGCTACGCCTTCGACCGGCCCGTGCTGATCGGCGCGACCATCCACGACGCGATCGGCATGGCCATGCCGGCCGGATCGGCGGCGCCACCTACCCACCCCACACCGGCGACACCGGCGGTCCTCGACGCCGCCCGCACGGCAGCCGTCGCCGACGTCGTCGAACGGCTACCCCACGGCTACCGCACCCCGCTGGCGAGCACACCCCTGTCCGGAGGCGAAACCCAACGCCTCGGCCTGGCCCGCGCCTTCGCCGCCGAACGACTGCTCATCCTGGACGACGCCACCTCCAACCTGGACACCGCCACCGAACACCGCATCACCCGGGCGGTGACCGCACGGGCCGGCGAACGCACCCGCCTGGTGATCACCCACCGGGCCGCTACCGCCGCCGTGGCCGACCTCGTCGCCTGGCTCGACGGCGGTCGACTGCGCGCCCTCGCACCACACGAACGCCTCTGGACCGACCCCGACTACCGGGCGGTCTTCCAACCCGCCAACGGTGAACCATGACCCGTCCCGGCGTACGCCGAGTCACCTGGCGGGCGGCGCGGGCCCGCCGCCGCGAGCTGACCCGGCTCTGCGGCTGGTCGCTCGTCGAGTCACTGCCCGCGCTGCTCTCCGGCTACCTGATCGCCCGCGCCGTCGACGACGGATTCCTGGTCGGACACCCCCTCACCGGCCTGACCTGGCTGGGCGCCCTCGCCGTAGCCGTGCTGCTCGGCGCCACGGCCACAGGCCGGACGTACCGGAGCCTCGGCGCCGTGGTCGAGCCGTTCCGCGACGACCTGGCGACACGCGTCGTGCGGGGCGCGCTGCACGACGCCACCCGCACCGGAGGCCACCCCGACAGCGCCACCGTGACCCGGCTGACCCACCAGGTGGAGATCGTCCGCGACACCTTCGCCGGCCTGCTGATGGTGACCCGCGGCTTCCTCTTCTCCGCCGGCGCGGCCCTGCTCGGCCTCCTCGCCCTGGCCCCGACGGTGGCGGCGCTCGCCGCCGCGCCGATGCTCGTCGGCCTGGCCGTCTTCATCGCCGCCCTGCCGGCGATGGTCGCCCACCAGCGCGCGTACGTCCGGGCCGGCGAACACCTCGGCCAGGCGGCAGCGACCGCGTTGGCAGGGCACCGCGACGTGCTGGCCTGCGGCGCCCAGGCACGCGTCACCGCCGACGTGCAACGCCGGGTGTCCGCGCAGGCAGCCACCGAACGCACCCTCGCCCGGATGGCCGCGATCCGCAGCCTCAGCCTCGGCATCGGCGGCTGGCTGCCACTCGTGGTACTGCTGGCCGCCACACCCTGGCTGGTCGAGCGCGGCCTGACCGCCGGCGCGGTGCTCGGCGCGCTGATCTACGTCTCCACCGGCCTGCAACCGGCCCTGCACACCCTCGTGCAGGGCATCGGCGGCGGGGGACTGCGCTACGTCGTGACCCTGGAGAACATCCTGCGCACCTACCCGGACACCGCCCCCGCACCCGCCCCTCACACGCCCCGCCCACCGACCCACCAGACCGGCCCCGCACCGGCCATCGAGGCCCGAGGACTGACCTTCCGCTACGGACCACGCTCCCGACCCGTCCTGGAGAACTTCTCCCTCACCCTCGCCGACGGGGAACACCTCGCCGTCGTCGGCCCGAGCGGCGCGGGCAAATCCACACTGGCCGCCCTGATCGCCGGCCTCACACCACCCGAGGCCGGCACCGTCCACCTCGCCGGCGAGCCCGTCGCCCACGCCACACCCGCCGCCCTGGCCCGGATGCGGGTCCTCGTGCCCCAGGAGGCCTACATCTTCACCGGACGCCTCGCCGACAACCTCCGCTACCTCCGACCCGACGCCGACGACAGCACCCTGGAAACCGCAGTCGACGCGCTCGGCGCCCGCCCCCTGGCCACCCGCCTGGGCGGCCTCGCCGCCCCGATCACCCCGACCCAGCTCTCCAGCGGCGAACGGCAACTCATCGCCGCCGTCCGGGCCTGGCTCGCCCCCGCCCCACTGGTGATCCTCGACGAGGCCACCTGCCACCTGGACCCGGCACTGGAAGCAACAGTCGAGGACGCCTTCGCCCACCGACCCGGCAGCCTCGTCGTGATCGCCCACCGCATCAGCTCCGCGATCCGCGCCCAACGCCTGCTGGTCCTCGACGGCGACGAACCCGCCACGGGGACCCACGAGCAACTGCTGAGCCGCTCGACCACCTACCGACTGCTCGTCGGCTGCTGGGACGAACCCGCGATGGCACCCCCCGCGCCGCGAGCCTGAACCACCCCACCGGCGTGGGGCTCAGATCCAGCCCGCCTCACGCGCGACCCGCACCGCCTCGACCCGGGTACGCGCCCCGACCTTGCGGGCGATCCGACCGAGATGGTTGCGGACGGTGCCGCAGCTCAGCCCCAGCGACACCGCGACCTCCGCCACCGGCGCCCCCGCCGCGGTCAGCGACAACACCTGTGTCTCACGATCGGTCAACGGACCATCCGAGTGCAGCGCCGCCACCACGAGATCCGCGTCGAGCACCGGCTCGCGCCGGGCGAGCCGACGAACCCCGTCGATGACCCGCTGCGGAGCGACATCACAGCGCAGGACACCCACCATCCGGGTCGCGCAGAACATCCCCCGCAGCCGCCCCGCCCGACGCGGGTGAGCCAGCACCAGGACCGGACACGAACCCAGACGACTCGCCTCGACGCCCTCGACGAAGTCCAGGTCGGCCACCACCACATCGGGCCGGTGGGCGCGCACGGCGGCGGGAACCGCGGCGACGTGGTCCACCCTGCCCACCACACGGATGTCGTCCTCGGCAGCCAGGACGAACGACAACGCACCCAGCACCAGGGTGCCGTCCAACGCGAGCAGCGTACGGATCACCTTGAATCCTTCCCTGCACCCCGATGACGATCACGCAACGTACGCATTCAAACACGCGAATCGCGCAACCGCACGTCGGGGGAGCGGGCCCGAACACACCCCGGACCCGCCCCCCGGGGACGCCTACAACCAGCCGTCCCGCCGCGCCCGCCACACCGCTTCCAACCGGTTACGGGCACCGGTCTTGCGCAGAATCGCCGACAGATGGTTGCGCACAGTCCCATGCGCCAGGTGCAGCCGCACAGCGATCTCCTTCAGCGGAAGACCCTCGGCGGCCATCCGCAGCACATCCAACTCCCGAGGCGTCAACGGACTCTCCGTCGGCCACAGCACCGCCGCCGCCGCGACCGGATCGATCGCACGCTCCCCGTCGGCGAGCGTGCGGATCGCCCGTACCAACTCCTCCAGCGAGCCGTCCTTCCCGACCAGGCCCCGAGCGCCGGCCGCCAGCGCCGCCTCCACAAGAGCCGGACTCCACCGGGGGCTCATCGCCAGCACGGCACTCGTCGGCGCCCCCGCCCGGACCGCGGCGACCACCTCCACCGGATCGGGGAGATCCGGCGACAGCGCGAGCACCACCACCTGCGGCCGGCACCGCCGGACCACCGTCAACAACTCGCCGACACCCTCGACGTCGGCGACCACCTCCATGTCCTCCTCACGCGACAGCGCGGCGCAGAGCGCCCCGCGCAACAAACCCATGTCCTCGGCGATGACAACGTGGATCACCACGTCTCTCCGATCTCAGGTACGCGCCGAACGGCCACCACCCCGGATCACCCACAGGGCCCAGCAGACCGCCCACGCATGACAGACGGGCAGGCGTCGGCCCAGGCACCGTCTCGTGAACGGGCCCGGGCACCGGTCGACCCAGCAGCGGAACCTGCCGAACACAGGACAGCCACCGCAGGCCGACCGGCCGCCTCAGCCGGGTCGGGCGACCACCGACGGGGATCGGGTCCCGAGGACGAAAAGCCCGAGATCGTAGGTCTGCGCGGCGGCGGCGACCACCTGCCGGACAACCGGCCACACCAGCCCGGGCGCGGGCGTCGACCCCTCGTCGACGCCGGCCGCGTCCTGGTCGGCGGGTGCGACGGGCAGCCCGGGAAGACCAACCGCGGTGACCGTCGGACCTGGCCGCTTGACACGATGCCCGGTTGCAGACGTGATGCGCTGCCCCTGGACGGCAGACGCCGGCCACGGCGCAGCCACCGCCGTCAGCACCTCGACGGGGCGTACCGGAGCCAGCGCCGGATCGACAGGTGGGGCCGGTGCGGGCCGGCTCGCCGCGTCGGTCACCGGGACAGGGCCGAGCCCGGGCCCCGGCGGCGCGGGCAGTCGCGCTGACACCGGAACGACCACCGCGTCGAGAACCGGCGACAGGACGACACCGGTGATGCGACCGAGGGCGACGACGACAGGGCGGATCGGCACCCGGTCCACGATGCCCACGACCTGCGCGACCACGGCGCTGACCAGGCCTGTCGTGGACGACAGGACGGGCCGGAGCGCCGGCGGCGCGGCGAGGCGCGGGTGGGCCCGGGTCGAGGGATCCGCCGCGATTACCTCTGTCACTATCGGTGCCGGGGGAGTCACGAGCCGTTGCGACGGGCCGGCGTCGCGAGGCGGACGACTACCGACCCGGACTGCCGACTCCGAGCGAGCTCCAGGTCGGACCGCTTTTCGCTCGACCGGACGATGCGTCACGGACGCGCCGACGCGGGGGAGCGCGACCGGTTTGGCTGAGCCTCGGCTCGACCCCTCGGGCGACGTCGGTGGCGTCGCAGGGGCGACCCGGACAGTCCCTGTCGGCGAGTTGGGGGGCGCATTCCGGTGGCTGTCGTCGGCTCTCGCGTCCCGCTGGCGGTGCCGGTCGATGCCTTCTCCCACAGTGAGCCGGACGACGCGCTCGATCACGCCGGTCCGTTGATGATGGCCGCCGCCGACGCCGTCGTCCGCGGCGGCCGGCCCCTGGAACAGAACGGCCACCACGACGCCGGCGCCGACGGCGGCCAGGATCAGCAGCATCCGCCGGGCGAGCCCGCGCATCCGGTCGGCCGCGAACGGGACGGATCGGGTCGGCGCAGGAGTGGGCGCGGTGCCATCGACGGAACTTCGCACGCGGGCCCCCCCTCCGCTCGAGTTTGCTGACTCATCGTAGCGATGTGGACACGTCAACGCATCCGGTGGCGTGTCGCGTACCGTCCGCTCGTCAGATGGGCGGTCACTCTCGTCGCTCGGCGAGGCCAGGTCCTGATTCGATAATGCACATTATGTAAAGTGAGCAAATCCGAGGGGTCCCCTCGAGGGAGGTCAGTCGCGCGTCAGCCCGGGAGGACAAGCGTCCTCGTCGGGACCGACGAGGCGGGCGTTGACCAGCGGATGACGCCGCAGTCCCGCGAGCACGTGCGTGCTGGCGCCGATGCCGGTCCAGGCGTCGTCCCACAGCGCGGAGACGAGCCAGGAACGATCCGCCGGGAAGAACAGGTCGGGCAACGCGCCGTCGCCCCGCAGGTTTCCGGTACGCCAGGTGAGAGCCTGGTCGGGTCCCGCCTCGACCAGCAGGTAGGACCACCCCCAGTAGAGGGACACCGTCGAAGCGCCCGGGAAGACGATGTCGTGCGCCCCGGTGTCGAGGTAGCCCAGCCACCACCGCCGCTCCGGCGTACGTGCTGCCAGCTCGTCGACGACCGCACGTTCGTGGGCGTCGGCAGGCACGCCGTCCGGCGGGTGGAAGGTGGCGTACGCCTCGAACACCTGCGGGATGGCGGCGGTGACCGACAGGCCCTGCATGGTGCGGCCCGCGATCCAGGCGACGTCGTCGGCCGTCCCGATCCGCCAACTCCGCCCGTCCCTGCTGACACGCGTGGGACGCGTCCCCGTCGACACCGCACCCGCGTCCTGGCGTCCGGGAACCGCAGCAGGTGACGCGTACGGCGTCCGGTCGGGTCCGCCGGCACTCGACCACCGATGCCCCATCGGGCACATCCAAGCGGTCGGCTCGGCGGAATCCGCGTACCAGCTCGGGTTGCCCCGTCGACCACACTGCGGGCAGGGGGCGGCCGGTCTCATGGAGGGCACGATACGTGCCAGCTGTCCCCCTCTCCCCTGCTTCCCGGGAACGCGAAAATGCTGCATAATATCCCTTATGCATGACAAAAAGGACGAATCGCTCGCAGTGCTGATCGAGGAGTTCCTGACCGCCCGCGCGACACGCAAGCCCTCCCCCCACACCCTGGCGGCCTACCGGCGGGACCTGTACGCGGTGGCCACCCTGGTGGCCGACGGTGACGCCACTCCCCTCCCCCTCGACGAGCTGTCGATCACCGACCTCTCCCCCCGCGTCATGCGGGCGGCCTTCGCCCGGTTCGCCGCGCCCCGGGCGCCCGCGTCGGTGCACCGGGCCTGGTCCACCTGGAACAGTTTCTTCACGTTCCTGGTCGCCGACGGGGTGGTGGCGGGCAACCCGATGCCTGCGGTCGGGCGTCCCCGGGCGCTCCTCCCCCAGCCGAAGCCGCTGCGCGGCGCGGACACCCCCGAGGTGCTGCTCGCGTCGGTCGCCCGGGACGACGGCCGGCAGCGTGACCCGTGGCCGGAGCGGGACGTGGCAGTGCTGGCGGTGGCGCTGTGTGCGGGGTTGCGCCTGTCGGAGCTGCTGGCGTTGCGGGTGGGCTCGCTGGCGGGCCGGCCCGGCGAACGGCGTATCGAGGTGGTCGGCAAGGGTGGGCGGCCCCGTGTGGTGCCGATCGAGGCGGACCTGGACCGGGTGCTGCGGGACTACCTGGACAGTCGGGCCCGCCGCTTCGGTTCGCGGTCCGTGCGGCCGGACTCGGCGTTGCTCGTGGACCGGCGCGGTGAGCCGCTGCGCCGGGGTGGGCTCCAGTATCTGGTGGAGTCCTGCTACCGGCGGGCGGGCATCGGTGACCGGGTGCCTCGGGGGGCGCGGTTGCACGCGCTGCGGCACACGTTCGCCACCCGTCTGGCGGAGGACGGGGCGAGCGCGGCGGAGATCATGCGGTTGTTGGGGCACGCGTCGTTGGCGTCGTCGCAGACGTACATCGAGGTGACGGCCGGGCAGCAGCGTGACGCGGTGCGGGCCAACCGGACCAACCGTGCGTTGGCGGCTCTGGTCGCGGCGGACCAGGAGTGAACGGGTTCAGTGTGCGCGGTGGCCCGTGCCGTCGGCCGTGACGGGAAGGGGGCCGAGGACGGCGTTGATGATGTGGATGCGGGCGTTGGTGGCCTGGTAGTCGGCGCAGACGGTGTCGGCGCGGTCGGCGAGGCGGGTGGTGGTTCCGGCACGGGTGACGGTGATCGTGGTGCCGTCGAGGGTGGTGGTGGAGCCGGCGGCGGTGAGGTCGCCGATCGGGTGGGCTCCGGTGCTGAGGTGGGCCTTGAGCAGGGTGCGGAGCTCATCGGGGTGGTGGGTCATGAGGTCGTCCCAGTTGTCCTCGGAGAACGTGGCGGCGAACGCGTCGTCGGTGGGTGCGAGGACGGTGACGGCGGTGCCGGCAGGCAGGTCGCCCAGGACGCCGCTGGTGCGCAGGGCCGCTTCGAACGTGGTGAGGGTGGGGATCCAGCGCAGTGCCGCTTCGACGGGTTGGCTGGCGAGGAAGGTCGGGTTGCCGGGGTCGGTGCCGGTGGGCAGGGCGGCGCAGAGGGGTCCGGTGACCTGGGGTGTGGTGGCTGACGCGTCGGGCGTGTGGGGAGTGCCGGTGCAGGCGGCGAGCAGCAGTGTCGACGCGAGCAGGGCGAGGGTCCGTAGTCGGGGGTGTCGCGCTGCGGTGGCGGGTTGCGGCACGGCGGCCTCCACGGGTCGGGGTGGGCCGGCGGCGCGGGCGTGTGGCCCGCGCCGCCGGTGCGGTGTCAGGAGGTCACAGTGCCGCGCACTGGGTGGTGCGGGGGCCGTGCACGGTGTTGGCGATGCCGAGGTTGGTCGGGGTGGGGTTGTTGCCGGTGCAGGTGAGGGGGCCGCGGATGGTGGAGCCGGCCAGCAGCGGGATGTCGGTGCCTGTGGTGTTGCCTGTGAGGCTCACCGGGCCGACGATGGTGACGTCGATGAGGGAGACCGCGTCGGTGGTGTTGGCGATGTGGACGGGGCCGTTGACGGTGCTGTCGGCGAGTAGGACGCCGGCGGCGGCGTTGGCGGTGACCGGGCCGCTGATGGTGGTGCCGGTGGTGACGAGTGCCGCGCCGGCGCGGACGGTGACGGGGCCGTTGATTGTGGCGTCGGCGGCGCAGGTGAAGCCGGTGACGGTGAGTGGTCCGTTGCGTCGGCCGGTGAGGGTCGGGTAGACGCGTTCGCCGTCGGTCAGCTTCTCCACGCCCATCGGGTCGAGCAGCAGCGGGATGAGGCCGCGTTCGGGCTGGTTGAGGGGGACGTAGTAGCCGTCCGTGGTCGTGATGACCTTCCAGCCGTGGGCGGCGATGCGCTGGGCGACGGAGGTGCCGACGCCTCCGGGTCCGTCGGTGCGCGGGCCGTTGTACTGGGCTTCGGTGAGCTTGTAGGCGCACGGCGCGTTGTCGAGGATCAGGTTGGCCGGGGGCGCGTCCAGGGGCGGCGGGCTGTCGCCCGGGTGGGGTGCGGGGTGGGCGGGGATGGGTCGGGAGCCGCGGAAGACGAGGCGGCCGGTGTTGGCGGCCTGGATCTCGATGGCTTCGGCGCGGGAGGTGAGGATGTCGGCGCGGTCGGCGCGGTGGTAGTCGAGGAACTGCTGGAAGGTCCAGAGGGCGGAGTAGGTCTTGCGGCGCCGGTTGTTGGCGGTGTTGCCCTCGTCGGGTCGGGTCTGGCCGCCGGAGCTGCGCAGTTCCAGCAGGGAGTTGGTGACGTTCTTGAGGCCGAGGGTGTTGCGCAGGATGGTTTCCTCGCTGAGGCCGATGTTGCCGCCGCCTTCGCAGCCGTAGGGGCAGGGCCACCAGCCGGCTTCGGCGCCCTTGGCGTACATGTGGCCTTCGATCATGTCCTGGGACTGGTCGAAGATGGGTTGGGCGACGTTCTGGTGCCGGGGCGGCAGCATGGGCAGGTCGCCGGCTCGGGAGTTGCCGAACTCGTGGCCGTCGTAGCCGGCGACGGGTCGGTAGTCGCGGACCATCTTGATGTACGCGGCGGTCTCGGGTTGGCGGATCAGGGAGTAGTCGCGGTTGAGGTCCTGGCCTGTGGAGTTGCCGCGGGTGTTGTTGGCGCGGCCGTCTCCGTTGATGGTGGGGACGATCAGGACTGTGGTGTGGCTGAGCAGGTCGGTGATGCGGGGGTCGGTGCTGAAGGCGAGTTGGCGGGCCATGATGAGGCAGGCTTCGCGGTCGCCGGGTTCGTTGCCGTGCACGTTGCAGTTGATGGCCACGGGTGCGGTGGCGGCCACGGCCTCGGGGGTGGTGGCCGGGGTGGGGTGTCCGATGACCAGCATGTTGATGGGTCGGTTCTGGACGGTGCGGCCGAGTTCGACGACGCGTACGCGGTCGCTGAGGGCGTCCATGGCGGCGGTGTAGGCGTACTCGTCGGTGTCGCTCGTGTATTGCGCGGCGTGGGTGGTCTCCCACTGGGTGCGCAGCTGTTGGCCGGGGGTGTCGGGGTTGCCCCAGGGTGCGGTGGTGGTGCCGGTGACGGGGTCGGAGTAGGGCTGTTCGGTGGTGCCGGTGCGGGCGCGTACGCGCCACTGGAAGCTGTCGCCGGGGTTGAAGCCGGCGTCGGCGAAGGTGGGTGCGTTCTGGTTGATCTGGCGGTTGGGTCGCCAGATGCCGACGATTGTCGGCTCGCCGGTGGGGGTGTTGGTGGCGTCGACGGCTGTGCGTTCGATCTGGTAGTCGGTGGCGTCGGGTACGGGCTGCCAGGCGAGGGTGGCGTAGCCGTCGGCCTGGCGGACGGTGAGGTTGGTGACCTGGTTCGGTGCTGCGGCGCTCTGGGCGCTGGCGGGGGTTGGTGCGGCGGTGAGGGTGACGGCGAGGAGTGTGGACACGGCGAGCAGGGTGGTTCGCTGGCGTCTCATGTGGCCTCCGACGGGGTCGATCGTGGGGCGTGTCGACCAGCATGATCGTCGGAGTTCGTCGATGCAATGATCTTGAGGGAATCTTGCGGCTTGGCGCGGGAGGCGGCGGTCAGCCGAGGTCGACCAGCAGGGGGCGGTGGTCGGAGATGGTCGACAGCGGCGCGGTGACGGCCCGTACGGGTGGGAGCTGCGTGAGGGCGTGCCGGTCGGCCAGGACGTGGTCGAGTTGGACGCGGGGTTGCCCGGCGGGGTAGGTGGGGCGGCGACCCAGTGGGTGCCAGCCGGAGATGAGTCGGGCCGGGCCGGCGGGCAGGTTGAGGTCGCCGAGCAGGACGCGGGGTGCGGGGAGCGCGCGCAGGGCGCGGATGGTCTGGCGGAGTTGGCGGGCGTTCCAGCCGGGGACGAACGACAGGTGCGTCGCGGCGACGGTCAGCGGGCCGTGGGGGGTGTCCAGGACGGCGGCGAGGACGACGCGGGGTTCGTCGTGCAGGAGGATGAGGCCGCCACGGGGGCCGGGGACGTAGACCGGGGAGCGTACGGGCGCCGGTTTGAGTCGGGTGACCTGCCAGCTGCGCACCGGGTAGCGGCTGATCAGGCCGATGCCGTAGCAGGGTTCGCCGTGGCCGTCGTCGTCGTGGCGTAGAGGGCGGAACTGTTCGCCGGGGGTGCCGACGACTGCGGCGGCGAAGCGGTGGTGGGGTGCGTCGAGGGCTGCAGCGGCGATGGTGGTGAGGTCGAGTTTGCCGCTGCGGTGCTGGTCGCGGTCGACCTCCTGAAGGGCGAGCACGTCGGCGTCGAGTGCGCCGATGGCGGCGGCGAGGCGATCGGAGTCGACGAGCCCGTCGGTGAGGGATCGTCCGTGCAGCATGTTGAAGGTGGCCAGGCGCACTCCTGCACCCTACGTCCCCGTGGCAGTGTTGCTGGATGGTCAAGGTGCTGCTGTGTTCCGTGCTGGTGTTCGTGGCGGTTGGCGCGTTGGGGGTGTGGTTGCGGCGTACGCGGGGTCGCTGAGGGGTGAGGCTTGCCACTGTCGGGCTGCTCGGGCGGGTCGGGTGGGGAGAATTGCCGCCCGTGGACGCCGTTTCGCTTAGTACTCTGCTGGCCGCCGCCGCGATGGCGGGTTGGGTCGATGCCGTGGTCGGCGGTGGTGGTCTGCTGTTGTTGCCGGCGTTGCTGGTGGCTGCGCCGGGGTTGCCGGTGGCCACGGCGTTGGGCACGAACAAGTTGGCGGCGATCTTCGGGACGTCGACGGCGGCGGTGACGTACGCGCGGCGCACGAAGGTCGACTGGCGGGTGGCCGGGCCGGCGGCGGGGTTGGCGGTCCTGAGCGCGGGGGTGGGTGCGGCGCTGGCCGGGGCGGTGCCGGCGTCGGCGTACCGGCCGGTGGTGCTTGTGGTCCTGGTGGCGGTGGCGGTGTTCGTGCTGCTGCGTCCCCGGCTGGGTGTGGTGGCGGTGCCGGCGAAGCGGACTCCGGTGCGGGTGGCGGCGGTGGTCGCGGTGGCCGGGGTGGGTATCGCCCTGTACGACGGGCTGATCGGTCCGGGTACCGGCACGTTCCTGGTGTTGGCGTTCACCGCGCTTGTGGGTGCGGACTTCGTGCACGGCTCGGCGATGGCGAAGGTCGTCAACGCGGGCACGAACCTGGGTGCGCTCGTGGTGTTCGGGGTGACCGGGCACGTGTGGTGGTTGCTGGGCGCGGGCATGGCGGTGTGCAACGTCGCGGGCGCGGTGCTGGGGGCGCGGATGGCGTTGCGGCGCGGGTCGGGGTTCGTGCGGGTGGTGCTGCTGGTGGTGGTCGTGGCGTTGGTGGCGAAGCTCGGCCACGACCAGTGGGTGGCCCGCTGATGGCGGTGCGCGCGGAGCACGACCGGGCGGTCCTGGCGGGGTTGCTGGGGCGTGATCCGGTGCTGCACGCCTACCAGTTGGGTGACCTGGACGATTTCTTCTGGCCGTACACCTCGTGGTTCCGTCGGGGTGAGCAGGTGGTGTTGCTGTACCACGGGGTGGATCCGCCGACGCTGCTGGCGTTCGCCGCGCCGGCGGACACAGCGGCGTTGGGGGCGTTGCTGGCCGACCTTGCGCCGGTGCTGCCGGCCCGGTTGTACGCGCACCTCTCCCCCGGGCTGTCCGGCGTCCTCGGCGGGTCGTTCCGGTTGGAGTCCAGTGGCCGGCACCACCGGATGGCGTTGACCGATCCGGCCCGCCTGGCGGCGGTGCGTCCGCAGGGTGTGGTGCTCAAGGCGGCGGACCTGCCGGGGCTGCGGCGCCTGTACGCGCGGGCGTACCCGGGGAACTGGTTCGACGAGCGGATGCTGGAGACCGGGCAGTACGTGGGGGTCCGCGAGGGCGGTGAGCTGGTCGCGGTGGCCGGGGTGCACGTGTTCTCGCCGGCGTACCGGGTGGCGGCTCTGGGCAATGTGACGACCGACCCGCGCTGGCGGGGTCGGGGTCTGGGCGCGGGGGTGGTGGCGGCGTTGTGCGCGCGGCTGCGGGAGAGCGTCACGCACGTGACGTTGAACGTGAAGGCGGACAACGCGGCGGCGGTGCGGCTGTACGAGCGGGTGGGGTTCACCCGGTTCGCCGACTACGACGAGTGGACGTTGACGGCGCGGTAGCGGGTCAGCGGCGGCGGCTGGGTGAGTCGAAGCGGCCGGCGCGGATCTCGCGCAGGGCCCGGCGGCGGGTGTCGCCGCGCAGGGTGTCGACGTAGAGGGTGCCGCGCAGGTGGTCGGTCTCGTGTTGCAGGGCGCGGGCGAGAAAGCCGCTGCCGCTGATGGTGAGTGGTTCGCCGTTCTGGTCGACGCCGTGGGCGGTGGCGTGCAGGGCGCGGGTGGTCGGGAAGTACAGCCCGGGGATGGACAGGCAGCCCTCCTCGTCGTCCTGGAGGTCGTCGGAGAGCTCCAGGGTGGGGTTGATGAGGTGGCCGCGGTGCCCGTCGGCGTCGTAGACGAACACCTGGGCGCTGACGCCGATCTGCGGTGCGGCGACGCCGGCGCGGCCGGGCTCGCCGAGCAGGGTGTCCATCAGGTCGGTGACCAGGGCGCGCAGCTCGGCGTCGAAGGTGGTGACCGGCTCGCATTCGGTGCGTAGGACGGGGTCGCCGATGATCCGGATGGGCCGCATGGTCATGGGGGTCAGCGTATCGCCGGGGGCGCCGGGGTCAGCGTCCGGCCAGGGTGGCGCGGACGGGGGCGGTTTTCGCGGCGGCTTCGGCGACCTCGGCGTGCGCGTCGCTGTCCCAGGTGATGCCGCCGCCTGCCCAGGTGTGCAGTTTCTCGCCGTCGGCGGCGGCGGTGCGGATGGTCAGGCCGAGGTCGACGTGGTCGGGGGCGACCCAGCCGAGCGCGCCCATGCTGGCGCCGCGGCCGACGGGTTCGAGGGCGGCGATCTGGCGCAGTGCGGCGAGTTTCGGCGCGCCGGTCACGGATCCGCCGGGGCAGGTGGCGCGCAGCAGGTCGGCCAGGCCGAGGCCGTCGGCGACGGCGGCGCGGACCGTCGATTCGGCCTGCCACAGGTCGCACCAGCGGCGTACGGCGAACAGGTCGTCGACGGTGACGGTGCCGGTGCGGGCGATGCGGGCCAGGTCGTTGCGTTCCAGGTCGACGATCATGATGTGTTCGGCGCGTTCCTTGGCGCTGTCGAGCAGTTCGGTGCGGCCGGCGGCGGTGGCGGGGCGGGTGCCCTTGATGGGTCGGGTGGTCAGGGTGCCGTCGCGGACCTCGATGAGGGTTTCCGGGGAGGCGCAGCCGATGGCCCAGTCGTCGCCGGTGAGCACGCCGCCGTAGCGGGCGCCGGGCAGCGCGCCGAGGCGGCGCAGGGCGGGCAGCGGGTCGCCGGTGTAGCGGGCGGCGGCGTGCCCGACGAGGTTGGTCTGGTAGACGTCGCCGCGGCCGATGGCGGCGCGTACGGCGTCGACGGCGGCGGCGTGCTGCCCGGGGGTCCAGCTCTCGGTCCACGGGCCGAGCCACCAGGGCGTCGCCGCGGGGGCGGGGGTCCTGCGGGTGGGGCCGTGGTGGTAGACGACGACGGCGAGGTCGGGCAGGGTCGGCGCGGGTTCGGTCGTCGTGGTGGGTGCGCCGGCCAGGTGCGCCCCGGCGGCGGCGGAGAGGTACAGGGCAGCGCCGCAGACACGTACGCCGTGCGGCGCGGGTCGGGCCAGGTCGTGCAGGTCCAGGCCGTGCGCGGCGAGGAACTCCTCGGCGAGCGCGGCGGGGTCACCGCCGTCGGCGCGGCGCCAGTGCAGGCGCGCCGACTCGACGAGCGAGTCGCGGCAGCCGGCTGGTGCTGCGGGGACATCGACCAGCACCTGTGGGAGCGTTTCCACGCCGTATGGCCCGACCTTCCTCATCCGTTCAGTGGATTTCCCGTACGCCAACCCGACACCTGCTCGATGCTGGACACTTTCGCTTGGTACTGTGCGTCACTGGTCATGTGAACCATGACACAGTGCCCCCACAGTCCGGAGAACCCGATGTGCCAGCACCAACCGACCTGCCCCTCCGCCGCAGCGACCGACCGCGAAGCCGCCCGCGTCCTCGCCTGCTTTCCTGAACAGGGCTGGAGCCTGCTCTGCAACGGTGTCATCGTCTTCGAGGACACAGGTGAGCTTCTGCCCGACGGCCGCAGCATCGCCCCGCACCGCGGTCCCGCCCGTCACGCCCTCGTGGCCTGATCCACCACTGAGCGTCACCGTCTAGCCGCCGTCGACAGGGCTCGTCCAGGTCGCAGCGGCTGCCGGGGCGGCCCATCCCGCCCGCCCCGCCACGCCCGCCCTTCTCAGTCCTCGAACGCCTCCGGCGACGGGCACGAGCAGACCAGGTTCCGGTCGCCGTACGCGCCGTCGATGCGCCGCACCGGCGGCCAGTACTTCCCCGCCCGATCGGTCCCGCCCGGGTACGCGCCCACCGACCGCGGGTACGGGTGCGGCCACTCGTCACCGCTGACCATCGCCGCGGTGTGTGGCGCGTTCGCCAGGGGGTTGTCCCCCGCCGGCCACTCCCCGGTTCCCACCTTGTCGATCTCCGCCCGGATGGCGATCATCGCGTCGCAGAACCGGTCCAGCTCGGCCAGGTCCTCACTCTCGGTCGGCTCCACCATCAGCGTCCCCGCCACCGGGAACGACATCGTCGGCGCGTGGAAGCCGTAGTCGACGAGCCGCTTGGCCACGTCGTCGACACTCACGCCGGTCGCCTTCGTCAACGGCCGCAGGTCGAGGATGCACTCGTGCGCCACCAGGCCCTTGTTGCCGGCGTACAGCACCGGGAAGTGCCCCCGCAGTCGCGCCGCCACGTAGTTCGCCGCGAGCACGGCCACCCCTGTCGCCCGGGTCAGCCCTTCGGCGCCCATCATCCGCAGGTACGCCCACGGGATCGGCAGGATGCCCGCCGACCCGTACTTCGCCGCCGAGATCGCCGGGGTGGCATCGGCGTGCGCACCCAGCGGGTCACCGGGCAGGAACGGCGCCAGGTGCGCGCGGACCGCCACCGGCCCCACGCCGGGGCCACCGCCGCCGTGCGGGATGCAGAACGTCTTGTGCAGGTTCAGGTGGGACACGTCCGCGCCGAACTTGCCGGGCTTGGCGAACCCGACCAGGGCGTTGAGGTTCGCCCCGTCGACGTACACCTGCCCGCCGGCGTCGTGGACCTTCGCGCACAGCGACGCGATGCCCGTCTCGTACACGCCGTGCGTCGACGGGTACGTCACCATGATCGCGGCGAGCGCGTCCCGGTGCTTGTCGATCTTCGCGTCCAGGTCGACGAGGTCGACGTTGCCGTCGTCGTCGCAGGCCACCACGACGACCCGCATGCCGGCCATCACCGCCGACGCCGCGTTCGTGCCGTGCGCCGACGACGGGATCAGGCACACGTCGCGGTGCGACTCACCCCGCGACGCGTGGTACGAGTGGATGGCCAGCAGCCCGGCCAGCTCACCCTGCGACCCGGCGTTGGGCTGCACGCTCACCGCGTCGTAGCCGGTCACCTCGGCCAGCCACGACTCCAGCTGACCGATCATCTCCCGGTACCCGACGGTCTGGGCGTCCGGCGCGAACGGGTGGATGTGCGCGAACTCCGCCCAGCTGATCGGCTCCATCTCGGTGGTGGCGTTGAGCTTCATCGTGCACGACCCGAGCGGGATCATGCCCCGGTCCAGGGCGTAGTCGAAGTCCGACAGCCGCCGCAGGTAGCGCAGCATCGCCGTCTCGGAGTGGTGGCTGCGGAACACCGGGTGGGTCAGGAAGTCGGTCGTGCGGGCCAGGTCGGCCGGCAGGGCGGCGTCCACGGCGCCGTCGAACACGGGCACACCGAACGCCGCCCACACCTCGCGCAGGTGCGCGTCGGTGGTCGTCTCGTCGCAGGACATCCCGACCCGGTCGGCGTCGACCAGCCGCAGGTTCACGCCCCGCTGCGCGGCCGCCGCGACCACCTCGGCGGCCCGGCCCGGCACGGTCGCGGTGACGGTGTCGAAGAACGCGACGTCCGCGACGTCCACGCCGCCGGCGCGCAGCCCGGCCGCGAGCCGCGCCGCCATGTCATGGGTACGCGAGGCGATGTCCCGCAGCCCGTCCGGGCCGTGGTAGACGGCGTACATGCCGGCCATGACGGCGAGCAGCACCTGCGCGGTGCAGATGTTGCTCGTCGCCTTCTCCCGCCGGATGTGCTGCTCGCGGGTCTGCAACGCCAGCCGGTACGCCGGGTTGCCGTCCGCGTCGCGGGACACCCCGACCAGGCGCCCGGGCAGCATCCGCTCCAGGCCCGAGCGCACCGCCAGGTAACCGGCGTGCGGCCCACCGAAGCCCATGGGTACGCCGAACCGCTGGGTGGTGCCGGCGGCGATGTCCGCGCCGATCTCCCCCGGTGCGCGCAGCAGCGTCAACGCCAGCAGGTCCGCCGCGACGGTGACCAGCGCGCCGACGGCGTGCGCCGCCTCGACCAGGCGCGCGTGGTCACGGACCGCCCCGGACGCGCCCGGGTACTGCAGGTGCAGGCCGAAGAACTCCGCCGGCAGCTCGTCACGCTCGACGTCGACGACCCGCACGTCGATG
This sequence comes from Micromonospora sp. NPDC000663, assembly GCF_042898105.1. NCBI lineage: Bacteria > Bacillati > Actinomycetota > Actinomycetes > Micromonosporales > Micromonosporaceae > Micromonospora > Micromonospora sp. NPDC000663. The sequence goes on along the minus strand of NZ_JBIAYR010000004.1, from coordinate 567,841 downwards.
CCGAGCGGCTCGGCCCGGCTGGTGATCACCGCGATGGTCTGCGGCAGGGCGTCGGCGTCGACGACGTACACGCCGCTCTTGCTCTTGGAGGCCCGCCGCGCCAGGGTCATGGCCTCGGCAGCGGCGGTGCCCTCGTCGAGCATCGAGGCGTTCGCGGTGGCCAGGCCCGTCAGGTCGGTGACCATGGTCTGGAAGTTCAGCAGCGCCTCCAGTCGGCCCTGGCTGATCTCCGGCTGGTACGGCGTGTACGCCGTGTACCAGGCCGGGTCCTCCAGGACGTTGCGGCGGATCACCGCCGGTGTGTGCGTGCCGTGGTAGCCCAGGCCGATCATGGAGACGGCGACGGTGTTGCGGGCCGCCAGGGCCCGCAACTCGGCGATCGCCTCGGCCTCGGTGGCCGGATCGGGCAGGTCCAGGGTGCCGTGCCAGCGGATCACTTCGGGGATCGCGGCGTCCATCAGCTCGTCGATCGAGTCGTGCCCGACGACCTCCAGCATGCGGCGCTCGTCGTCCGGTCCGGGACCGATGTGACGGGTGGCGAACTGCTCTACGCTCATTGGCGGCACTCCCGGGCGAGGTCGACGTGTCGGCCTCCCCCTCTGTCGCACCGCACAGGGTGCTCCACAGTGCCTGCCCACGAGGTCCTTTTGCCTGAGAGGTTCCGGGGAGGATTTGCCCCTTCGGCGCCGCCCCGGGTGCTGTCGGGCGGTCTCTCCCACGTGGGTGCTACCGGCACGGTCAACGCTACCAGCGCCGGTGTTTCCGGCAGATGTCCTACCCCCGGGTGGCTGTCACACGGGCGCGGGCGCGCCGCCGGTGACCCGCTCGGCCAGAGCCGGCAGCAGTGACCCCAGCGGCGCGTCGAGGCATACCGTGGCGTACCCGTCACCGCGGGTCGGCCCCTGGTTGACGATCGCCACCGGAATGTCGCGTTTCGCCGCGTGGATCACGAACCGGCGGCCCGACATCACCGTCAACGACGAGCCGAGGACCAGCACCGTGCGGGCCTGCTCCACGAGTGCGAAGCACCGCGCCACCCGCGGCGGCGGCACCGTCTCGCCGAAGAACACCACGTCGGGTTTCAACATGCCGGTGCCGCAGATCCCGCAGTCCACCGGCCGGAACGCCGCCACCTGCTCATCGGGGAGATCAACATCACCGTCCGGGTTGACCGCCGCGACACGGGCCACGAAGTCCGGGTTGGCCTCGCGCAGCCGCCGGTCCACCTCCTCCCGGGAGGTCAGGTTGCCGCAGTCCAGGCAGGTCACCTCGTCCAGGCGGCCGTGCAACTCGACGACCGACCCGCTGCCGGCCGCGCCGTGCAACCCGTCGACGTTCTGGGTGATCACCGCGTCGACCAGGCCGGCCTGTTGCAGCCGCGCCACCGCCCGGTGCCCGGCGTTCGGCGCCGCCCGCGCGATCAACCGCCACCCCAGGTGGCTGCGCGCCCAGTACCGCCGCCGGGCGAGAGGATCACGGGTGAACGCCTGGAACGTCATGGGGGTGTGGCGGCGGGCCACTCCACTGGGCCCCCGGTAGTCAGGGATGCCCGACTCGGTGGACAGGCCCGCCCCGCTGAGCACCACCACCCGACCGCCGGCCACCAGCGAGATCAACGCGTCCAGACTCTCCGTCACCCTTTCATGCTGCCTCAACGCGCCCGGCGGCGGCGAACTGCTACACCGCGGCGACGTCGGCGACGACGCAGGCGATGTTGTCGGGCGCCCCCACCTGCGTCGCCAGAGCGATCAGCTCCCGTACCGCGTGCGCCGGGTCGGTCGCCGCGCCCAGCGTCCCGGCGAGGGCGGCCCGGTCGACGACCGCGGACAACCCGTCGGAGCACAGCAGGTACCGGTCACCGGGCAGGGCCGTGCGCAGCGCGAGATCCGCCTCGACGCGCGGGCCCCCGCCCAGAGCGCGTACCAGCACCGCGCGCCGCGGATGCGCCTGCGCCTCGTCCCGGCCGAGCCTGCCCTGATCGACCTGGGTCTGCACCCAGGTGTGGTCCTGGGTGAGCAGCGACAGCTCACCGCCGCGCAGCAGGTACGCCCGGGTGTCACCGATGTGCACGAGCGCCAACTGCGAGCCGCTGAGCAGCAGCGCGGTCAGCGTGGTGGCCGGCTGATGCTCGTCGGTGGCCAGGGCGCGCACGGTGGCGTCGGCGTCGGTCACCGCACCGGCCAGCATCGCCAGCAGCTCGGCCGCCGGCACGTCGGTCAGCTCCAACGCCCGCAGCGCCTCGATGGCGGCGGCGCTGGCGGCAGCGCCACCAGGTCCCCGCACGCCGTCGGCGACCGCGAGCAACCGCTCACCGGCGTACGCGGCGTCCTCGTTGCTGTCGCGCACCACGCCGACGTCGCAGCCAGCGGCGCAGCGCACCACAAGAGTGTGATTCGAACCAGACACGGTGGTACCCCTTTGGGACAGGTGATCCACGAGGATGGCGGCGACCCGCGCCCGGGCCGCGGTGTCGACGGTGACCTGCCGCCAGTACGCGGTGATCACCTCCGCGGCCGCCGCGGGCTCCAGCGCGCACACGGTGCGGACCGTCGCCAGCGGCATCCCGATACGACGCAGCCGCGCCACCAGACGGGCAAGCGGCACCTGCTTTCGGTCGTAGAGCCGATATCCGGACTCCGGATCGACAGCGGCCGGCCGCAGCACCCCCACCTGGTCGTACAGGCGCAACGCCTTGGGTGTCAGCCCCGCCGCCCGGGCGAACGCCCCGATGGTCAACAACCCCATGTCGGCATCCTCCTCGTGCCGGTCACGGCGACCGGCACGACCCAGACTGGGGGTTACCCAAAGGTCAAGGTCAAGCCCGCGACCCCGACCACCGGTACGTTGGGACGTATGCGCACCGTCATCGCCGGAGGCCACGGCAAGATCGCCCTGCTGCTGGAACGCCACCTCGCCGAGCGCGGTGACACCGCCGTCGGCCTGATCCGCAACCCCGCCCAGGCCGACGCGCTGCGCGCCGCCGGCGCCACACCTGTCGTCTGCGACCTGGAACACAGCGACGTCACCGACCTCGCCGCGCACCTCGCCGGCGCCGACGCGGTGATCTTCGCCGCCGGCGCGGGCCCCGGCAGCGGCGCCGCCCGCAAGGACACCGTCGACCGGGGTGCCGCCGCGCTGCTCGCCGACGCCGCCACCCACGCCGGTGTCCGCCGCTACCTGCTGGTCTCCTCGATGGGTGTGGACGACCCGCCGGCCGCCGGCACCGACGAGGTGTGGGCGGCGTACCTGCTCGCCAAGCGGGCCGCCGAGGACGACCTGCGCGCCCGCGACCTGGACTGGACGGTCCTGCGACCCGGGCGGCTCACCGACGACGCCCCCACCGGGCTCGTCACCCTCACCCGCCACGCCGGGCGTGGTGCGGTCACCCGCGCCGACGTCGCCCACGTCCTCGCCGCGCTGCTCGACGAGCCACGCACCGCCGGCGCGACACTGGAACTCGTCAACGGGCCCACGCCGATCGCCGACGCCGTACGCGCCGCCGCCGGCTGACCCTTCTCACCTCGACGGCGTTGAACCTGATGCGCTCCGCCGTGCTGCCCACCTCAGACACCAAGGACCAGGAGGCCGCCCGGACGCCCCGCCGGTGACCAGGCCGACCTCCCGCCGACCGGCAGCGGGGTGGGACCCGCCCGACGGCGGACCCCACCCCGACAGTCACCGCTGGTGGTGCCGCGGCAACGCCGCCTGCCCCGCGGCGAACGGCGCACCGGGCGTCTCCTTCGCGATCCGATCCATCGTGCGCGCCAACTGCTCACTGCCGTCGTCGAGATACCGCGCCGCCGCCTGCATGTGCGACACCATCATCTCCCCGAAGATCCGCAACGCCTCCCGGGTCGCCACCGTGTCGTCGAAGCTCGCACCCGCCGAACTGCGGTAATCAGCCACCGCCCGCTCGGCCTCCTGCTTCGCCTCCTCCGCCGCGGCGCGCATGTAACTCTCGTACTGCATCCGCGCGTACTCGGCGACCCGCCGCGCGTAATCGTGCGCCTGCGCGATGATCTGCTCCGCCTCCCGCTGCGCCGCGGAGAGCAGATTCACCTCCTTCGCCGCCGGCACCTTCGCCGCGGCGTTGCCCGCGCTCGGAATCACCCCGTGCCGGTGCAACTCCACCCGGTCGGTGAGCCGCTCGTTCTCCGCCCGCAGAGTGGCGATCTGCGTCGCCAGCAGATCCAACTCGTCGGCCACCTGCACCCGGAACCGGTCCACGTCGGCGTTGTCGTAACCGCGCCGCGCGAACGGCGCCGTACCGAACTCCCACCGCCGCACCCGGTCCGCGGTCATCCGGACGTGCACCCCACCGGACACCTGCACACCGTCGTACCGACTGATCGGCGTCGCGCTCACCTGAGCCCACCTCCGGAAGTGTCACCGACGGTCGACTGACCCACCGCCGTCCGCCAAGCCGGGCCGTACCACTGCTTGCCCAACCCCTCGTGATGCACCTGCCCCGGGTGGTAACCCGCCCGAGCCAACGCCTGCGCCGCGTGCGAAACCATCTCGTCCGACCCGCACACGTACACATGCCGGGACCGCCAGTCACCGTCGGCCAACGCCCGGTCCACCGCGTGCACGAACTCCCCCGGCCGGGCCCCGTCGGCGCCCACCACGTAGGTCACCGTCAACCACGGGTACGACGACGCCAACTTGTCGATCGCGTCGCTGTCGTAGAACTCGCTGCGCGACCGCGCACCCACGTACAGATCCACCCGGCGGCGTGAACCCTCCGCGGCGACCTGCTCCACCAACGCCTTCACCGGCGCCCAACCCGTACCGGAGGCCACCAGCAGCAGATCGCTCGAACCCGCCGCCCACAACCCCAGCCGGTCCCCCACCGGCGCCGCCAGGTGGATCCGGTCCCCCACCGACGACCCGTACACCAGCCGTGAGGACACCGCGCCACCCGGCGCGGCCCGTACATGCAACTCCAACGTGCCGTCCGAACGCGGCGCGTTCGCCGGCGAGTAGTACCGCCACGACCGCACCGACGGATGCGACACACCGATCGACTGCCCGGCCGTGAACGGCAACAGGTACTGCGGACGCACCGTCAACACCGCCACGTCGAACGCCCGCCGCTCGTGCGCCACGATCTCCGCCACCCACCACGGCGGGTTCACCGCCTCGGCGGCCTGCGCGGCCTCGGTCATCACCTGCGCGACCAGCCCGTACGCGGCCGCCCAGTCCTGCGCCAACTCGTCGGTCCACTGCTCGGCCAGGAAATGCTGCAACGTCGCCAGCAACGCCTCACCGACGGCCGGGTAATGCTCGGCGCGCACCGCGAACTTGCGGTGATCCGCGCCGAGGTCCTGCAGGAAACCCACAAGCCGATCCACCTGGTCCACGTTGGACACGATGTGCCCCAACGCGGTCACGAGACGGTCCCGCTGCCCCGCCATGTTCGTGGGGAACATCTGCCGCGTCTCGGGATGGGCCAGGAACAACGTCGAATAGAAATAGAGCGGCACCTGATCACCGTGCTCGGCGACCAGGGACCAACTCTGCTTGAGTCGGGCCGCGTCCACGCTCAGACGCCCGGACGGTTCCCGGAGGCCACGACCTGGTCCTGCACCTCACCCAGCACCGTCTGCACGTGCGCCAGAATGTCGGCCGGCACACCCAGCTCGGTGAGCGTCGCGGTCAGGTGCTCACCCACCTTCACGTAGTGCTCCACCGGAATGTTCAGCGGCTGGTGAGCCTCGGCCAAACCACGACCGGCGTACTCGTTGGGCCCACCCAGCACCACCGTCAACATCAACGTCAGGTGTCGCCGCTGACCCGCCATGTCCACAGTGGTGAAGTAACCAGCCAACTCCGGATCGGCGAGCACCCGCCCGTAGAACAGATCGACGGCCGCCTTGACCGAACTGGCACCGCCGATGCGGTCGTAGTGCGAAGCGGGAGCGGCTTCTTCGGTAACCGTCACGGTCTTTCCTTCCGAGGTGAGGGGCGCGCGGCGTCGGCGCGGAGGGGCAACGGCCCACCCGGGCGACACCGTCGTGCCACGGCGACACACCGGGGACCGTGACGGACCATAGCGTGCCGACGGCCGTCGGTCAGCGCCCCCCTATCGGGTTCCCGACAGGACGCCAGCACACACCGTCACCGCAACCGACACACCATCCACAGTCGGCCACCAACACGGCACCCAGAGTCATCCACATAGGACACACCACCCCGCGGAATCGCGCCACGGCGGCTATGCTGACCTACAGTCACCAACCAGCGCCACAGAAGCAGGCCGCAAAAAAACCGGGCGAGTCCACAACCCGGAACCGGCGATCAGCCCGCCCGCCGCCGCGCCCGCCGCGCCGCCAACTCGTCACCCACCGGATCCGACTCCGGCACCACCACGGGCTCCGCCGGACCACTCGCCGCCGGCTCCGCCGGCAGATGCGACAACGACCCCTGGATCTCCTTGAAAGCCCCACCGATCGCGATACCGAAGACACCCTGGCCACCCTGCAACAGGTCGACCACCTCCTCCGGGGACCGGCACTCGTACACAGTCGTCCCGTCGGAGATCAGCGTGATGCCGGCCAGATCCTCCACACCACGCGACCGCAGCGCCTCGATCGCCTTACGGATGTTCTGCAGGGACACCCCCGCGTCCAACAACCGCTTCACGACCTTCAACACCACAAGGTCCCGGAACGAGTACAACCGCTGCGTCCCCGAACCCGACGCGTCCCGCACGCTCGGCACCACAAGCGTCGTACGCGCCCAGTAATCCAGCTGCCGGTAACTGATGCCCACCGCGTGGCACGCCGTCACACCCCGGTAGCCCACCGAACCGTCACCCTCAGCCGCCGAAGCCGGCGACGAGGCACCCGGCCCGCCCAACTGTGTACCCGGATCAGGATCCTGCGGCTCGTGCATCCGGACAACCTCCCCGTCTGTGCGGCGACGCGTCGTTTCCGGGACGCGCACCCCTCGACACGGCAACCCTATCGCCACCCTCAGGGGTTACCACGGAGGAACCGACGCGACACGCCGCGCAGCCACCGAGAAAGATCACCAACCACACGCCGGGCGTCACCGGCGCACGAGCAGAACCGGTCAGCCCGCGAAATCCTCCGGACGCACCTGCTCCAGGAACTCGCGGAACTTCTCCACCTCGTCCTCCTGCTCGTCCGGGATCACGATCCCCGCCTCGCTGAGGACCTGCTCCGCACAACGAATCGGCGCCCCGACACGCAACGCCAACGCGATCGAATCGCTCGGACGCGCCGACACCCGCACCCCATCGCCGATCAACAGATCCGCGTAGAAGACATTTTCCTTGAGCTCAGTGATCTCCACCGCCTGCAACGGCGCCTGCAGCGCCGCCAACACGTCACGCAAAAGATCATGCGTCAACGGCCGGGCAGGCTTGACCCCCTGCTGCTCATAGGCGATAGCCGTGGCCTCGACCGCGCCGATCCAGATCGGCAGATAGCGGTCGCCCTCGACCTCCCTGAGCAGGACGATCGGCTGGTTGCTGGGCAGCTCCACCCGAACTCCGACCACGCTCAGCTCGCGCACCGCCGCCTCCGTGTCGTCGTCAACCTACGTACCGCGCCCTTCCCTGCACCGTACACGGACCGCGACACGGTCGTCCCATGCGCAACAGCACCACGCCCGCGCAGGAAGGGGTTACCCCGGCAAGCCTACGGCACGCTTCCGGAAAGAGATCTTTCCGCTCCGCCGCCGCCCACCGAGGCCCCCGTCACCGACCCAACGTCGACCGCAGACCCACCCGCACCAACGCCGCGTGCAACTGCTCCGACAACGCCGCCAACTCCCGCGCCGTCTCCGCAGCCCGCGCCCGCGCCGCCGGATCACTCTGCCGCACCAACGGCGCCACCAACTGCGCGAACAAACCAACCTCCCGGTCCGCCGCCGTCCGATAACCCCGCAGATGCCGCGGCTCCAACCCGTACGCCGCCAACCCCGCAACCGCCGACGCGATGATCAACGCATCCGCGTCGTACCACCCAGGCGGATCCGGCACCAACACGCCGAGCCGCTCCAGCTCCACCAACGTCGACTCGTCGATCCCGCTGCGCGCCACCAGATCCGCCCGGCCGAGCCGCACCTGCGACTCGGCCGGCTCCGGCGACTCACGACCCGGCACCTCACCATCGGGACCCACCGCGACCAACGCCGGCCGCGTACGCCCCGGCTGCTCACCGGACGAATCCCACTCCGCCAACTGCTCACGGATCACCCGCAACGGCAGATACCTGTCGCGCTGCGCGGACAGCACAAACCGCAACCGCGCCACGTCGTCCCAGCTGTACTTCCGGTAACCCGCCGCCGTCCGCTGCGGCTCCACCAGACCCTCGGCCTCAAGGAACCGCAACTTCGAAATCGTCGTGTCCGGGAAATCCACCCGCAACTGACCCAGCACCTCGCCGATGCTCATCAGTGGCTGGGACCGGGCCGCCCCGGGTGGCGTGGAGGCCGCAGGCTCGTTCACCCCCGGCCGGCCTCCTCCTCCGGGCGCGGACCGGCGATGAACACCACCCGGAACTTACCGATCTGGACCTCGTCACCATTGCTCAACGTGGCCGCCTCGACCCGCTCACGATTCACGTACGTGCCGTTCAGGCTGCCCACGTCCCGCACCGTGAACGTCCCACCATCACGGTGGAACTCCGCGTGCCGACGCGACACCGTCACATCGTCGAGGAAGATGTCACTGTCCGGATGCCGGCCACTCGTCGTCACATCGTGGTCCAACAGGAACCGGGCACCCGCATTCGGGCCGCGACGAACCACCAGCAGCGCCATACCCGGCGGCAACGAACCGGACATCCGGCTCGGCACCACATCGGTGTCCGGCCCCTCCAGCACTTCGTCGAGCGAACCGAGATTGAGCGTCGAAGTGACGTCGAGCGGGGGGAACTCGTCGTCTGGGCGCGTCATGGGACCACCTCACGGATCTGTTCGGTCGGCGTCGGGTAATGGCGGGTCTGGCCGCCGGGCACATGCACACCCGGCGGCTGGCTCCCCGTGCCCGGGAAGGCAATTCCGCAACGCTCAACTATTGGGTTCTCGGTCGACTGGGCGAGCCTAGCCAGCGCCGAAATGCAGGGCAACCGGACGCGCGCAGACATCACACGCACCGGATCAAGCACACTCAGCCTTCGGTGATCTTCTGGTACGCAGCCGCCGTCAGCAACCCGTCCGTCGCCGTCGGATCGTTCGGAGTGATCTCCACCAACCAACCCGCACCGTACGGATCCGTGTTGATCAGCTCCGGCGTGTCACCCAACGCCTCATTACGCGCCGCCACCGTACCGGCAACAGGCGCGTAGATCTCCGACACGCTCTTGGTCGACTCGATCTCACCCAACGAGTCACCAGCCGCGACCACCGCACCCGCCTCGGGCAACTGCACGTACACGATGTCGCCCAACGCGTCCTGCGCGAAGTGCGTGATGCCGACCCGAACCGAACCGGTGCCGTCACCCGCCACCCACTCATGCTCGGCGGTGTATCGCAGATCCTCGGGAATCACCAGACGCGTCCTTCATCCATCGTGCCCCGGACCACCCGGGTCCGGCGCGGCCGCGCCGGTCAGGAGACCGGACGGGCGTGTTCCAACTTGATCGGCGCGTGCAGCGCCGAAACCTCGGCAACCTCACGCTCCCCAAACGTCACGTTACCGCCGTCACCCCGGACCGACGCCACCACCCCACCAGGAATGTTCAACGCCGTACGCATCGTCGCCGGATCACCGATCACCGTGATCGTGAACGGAGCCACCAACCGGCGCCCCTCCACCACGAGCGACCCGTTCTCCCCATCCAGGAAGAACGTCGACGCGATGATCCGCACCGTCGCCCGGTCACCACCGGAGATCTGCATCGCCTCCGCGCCCGCACCGCGCAGCTCCTGCACCGCGTCCAGCACCTGGTCGGCCGAGATCCGCTTACCACCGCTGGTGAACTGCACGGTCAACCCGGGCCCCACGGCCGGCAACGTCCCCGCCAGGATGCCCAGCTCGTCCGCCCGCCGCGTCGCCTCGTCCAAGGCCGCCTGACGACCCTGCTCACCCGAGGCCAACTGCCGCTGACTGTCCTCCAACGCCCGGATGTCCTGCTGCAGGCGACTCTCCCGCGCGTCCAGGTCCGACAGGATCCGCACCAGGTCCTCCTGACGCGTCGCCCCCAACGTCGGATCCGTCGACGTCGTCTTCAACTGCACCACGAGCGTGAAACCCAGCAACGCGAGCAACGCCACGATCATCACACCGGCCGTACTCAACCGGGACCGACCCGCCGACGCCGCCGGCTCCACGACCGGCGCCGCATCCTTCACCGACCCCGCGTCCTGCACTGGCGGCGCGTCCCGCACCGGCCGCGCCTCCGAAGGGCCCGACCCGGCCGACCGCGACACCCCGCCCAGGTCCACCGTCGCACCGTCGTCGACAGGCGCCACCACCGGCTCGTCCACCGACGGCACCGGCTCCTGCGGCACCGGCCCCTGCGGAGCCAGCGGACTCAACTCGTCCGGATCCGGCGCATCCGGCCGTGGATCCGGCTCACCCGCCGGGCCACCCGGACGCACCGGCCCCGCCGGCTGCGGCCAGCCCGTCCCCGTCTCGGTCTGCTCGTCGCTCATCGCATCCAAACCTACGCCCGGAACAGGTGCCGACGGATCGCCGCCACGTTGCCGAAGATACGCACACCGAGCACGACCACCACACCGGTGGACAACTGCCCGCCCACACCCAACTGATCACCCAGATAAACGATCAGACCGGCCACCAGCACGTTCGAGATGAACGACACCACGAACTGCTTGTCATCGAAGATCCGGTCCAGCTTGGCCCGAACGCCACCGAACACCGCGTCCAACGCGGCCACCACCGCGATCGGCAGGTACGGCTGCAACGCCGCCGGCACTGTGGGATCAAGCCACACACCGAGCACCACACCGGCGAGCAACGCCAGCACCGCGATCATCGACCACCTCCGGAGGGGCTGACGGTCGCCGGCGAACCAGACGACCCGGGACTGCCGGACCGGTCACCCGACACGGAAGGGCTCGGACTGACCGACGGCTTGGCGTAGCGTAGCTGCGGCTCCGGCGCCGCCGGCAGGGTGAGGTCATCCGCCTTGCGCACCCCGAACGACAGGCCCGTCTTCTGCGCCACCTCGCGCATCAGCGCCGCGTTACGACTGTCGTCGAACTTGCGCCGCATCGACGACGGGCCGATCGCCGACACCTCGTACGGCCCCGTCACCGGCCGGAAGTCCACAAGCATCGCCTCACCCGCCGACCGGATCGTCGACGTCGCCGTCAACCGCTGCCCGTTGATGGCGATCGCCTCCGCGCCGGCACTCCACAACGCGTTGGCCACCCCCTGCAGGTCGCTGTACAGCACCCGCGGCGGCCCGGCGCCGGCACCGGTGACCGCGTCCGCCTTGTCCGGCGCGTCCGCCAGACGCACCACCACACCGTCTCCGCGCACCCGACCCAGCCCGGTGCCCGCCTCCAGGTCCCGCAGCCGAGCCGCCGCCGTCCCACTCAACGCCGCGTCCCGCTGCCGGCTGACCTCCTCGCGCAGCTCGTCCGCCCGCGTGGACAACCGGTCGGTCTGACTCTCCCGCTCCTTGATCTGCGCCACCAGACCGGAGCGGGCCTGGCTCCGCCCCGGCTCGTCCGCCATCGTCTGCCGGTACGCCACCGCGAACAGGAAACCCAGCATCACCACCACGACCAGGCTGACCGAGCGCGTCGACCAGGCCCGCCAACCCCGGGCCGGTGGCGGCGACACCGCGCCACGACGGGCGGCCGCCGCGTCGGCGTACCCGGGATCCAGCGGGTTGCGGAACAACTCGGTGAGGAAGTCCGGCGCGTACACCCGGTCCTGCCGACCGCCCCCGGGCCGCGGCGCGCTCATGCCGCCGCTCCCGGGCCGCGCGCCGTGCGCACCAGCCGGTACGCCTGCACCACGTACATGCCGCCGGCCACCCAGTAGAGCACCAGACCCCACCAGGCCAGCCCCCAGCCGATCGCGGCCGTCGCCGTCGCCCCCGCGCTCCACTCGGTGGCCAACAACAGCACCGGGAACGCCGCGAGCAGCAGGAACGTGGCGGTCTTGCCGACGTAGTGCACGGGCGGCGGGCCGTAGCCGTAGCGGCGCAGCACCCCCAGCGAGCCGAGCAGCAGCAGCTCCCGGGCCAGCAGCGCCGCGGTGAACTGCCACGGCACCACCTCCCGGGCGGTGAACGCGACGAGCGTGGCGAGGATGTAGAGCCGGTCGGCGAGAGGGTCGAGCAGTTCCCCGAGGCGGCTCACCTGACGCAGCCGGCGGGCGATCCAACCGTCGACCCAGTCCGTGGTGCCGCCGACGGCCAGGACGACCACCGCCGCCACGTCCGCGCGGGACACCAGGAACAGGTAGAGGAAGAGAGGTACGCCCAGCAGCCGCCCGAAGCTGATCAGGTTGGGCAGGGTGAGCACCTGGTCGCCGGGAGTCTGCTCGCCGGTGTCTCGCGGATGCTCTGCCCGAGCCGGCCGAGGCGACACCGAACCTCCTTCGCGGCACGCTTCGATCCACCCGGGCGGGTGCCGAGGTCGTACGCGCTGTCGGGCCGGCCACCGCCGGCTCCCCCTACGGCCCCGGACGGGGCCTCTCCCCTGACGCGGCCCGCGATCTCGATGATCACGGGCCGGCTCAGTGCGCTGCCACTATATCGGGCTCCCGCTGACCTGCCTGGCCCTGCCGCTTAGCCGTTGGCGCGGCTCTGCCGCGTTGTGGCGTGGATCACCACGCGTAGAGCGTCCTAGGATACTCGTGGAAGAGGCCGACCGGTCAGGCCGTCTGGACCGCCGGGTCGGACTGCTGCTCCGGCACCGTCTGGGTCGCCGCCCGACCGAACGCCAGCAACGCCGCCAGGACGTCGTGCTGGGTACGGGGGGGCATCCGGTCCAGGACCACCTGCACCGCCCGTTGCCGCCGCTCGGCCAACTCCCCCAGGAGGGTCTGCGCCGCCGCCGTCAGCACCAGGCGCACCTCGCGTCGGTCCCGCGGGTCAGCGACCCGACGCAGAAGACCCGTCGCCTCCAGGCGGTCACAGAGCCGACTGGCCGAGGACGGCCCCACATCCAGCAGCTCGGCCAGGCGGTTGACGTTCGTCTCCGACCGGCCGCTGATCAGCATCAGCACCCGCAACTGGGTCGGTGGCACCTGATGACGCGCGGCCGCCGACTCGAGCACGGCGATCATCGTCTCGGCGGCCGCGGCGATCGCCGCGGCGAGATCCCCAGGTCGCTCCACCCGATGTCCCCTGCCGTCGTCGCGCTGGTGCCCACCCGACGGAGCGGCGGCGATCCTCACCCGCCGTTCCGCTCGCGCGGACCGTGCCAGTCCAGGCAGACCACGACCGCGTCGTCGCGCAGGTCGGAATCCGCGTGGTAGGCATGCAGTTCGCGCATCACCGTACCAACCGCCTCGGTCGGCGGCTGCAAGCGTGTGGCGCGCAGGGAACGCGCCATCGCCCGCTGCCCGTACGGCTCCTGCCCCGGCGGCTCGGCCGCCCACACCCCGTCGCTGACCACGAAGACGCGATCCCCCGGCTCGAGCTGGAACTCCTGAAGCTCGTAGCGGGTCTCCGCGAACATGCCCAGCGGCATCTGCTGCTCCACTTTCACCGGTTCGACCACCGCCCCGCGCAGGCGCAGCAGGTGCGGCGAACCGGCGTCGACCACCCGCACCCGCCCGGTGCGGGTGTCCACCTCCAGCAGCAGCGTGGCCACGTACCGGTGCCCCCGGTGCTGGTAGAAGACGGTGTCCGACGCGAGCTCCGCCTGCTCCACCAGGCCGCCCCCGGAACGGCGCGCGTTGCGCATCGCGTTCACCGTGACCGCCGTCAGCATCGACGCGGCCAGACCGCTGCCCTCGCCGTTGAGGACCGTCAGGGTGAGCCGGTCACCGTCGAGCGACCAGTCGAAGTGGTCACCGCCCACCGTGTACGCCGGCTCCAGTTGGCCGGCCAGGTGGAACGCGTGGTGCGACACGCTGCGCCCGGGCAGCAGGTCCCACTGCATCTCGGCGGCCATGCTCAGCCGCTCACGGCGGCGGGCCCGGCGGTAGCGGTCGGTCACCCGGTCCGCCGCCCGCATCGCCAGGGCGAGGGCCCCGGCGATCTCGGTGGCCCGGCCGGTGACGGCCGGACCCGGTGCCGAGGGCAGCTCGATGAGCAGCACGCCCAGCCGCTCCCCCCACGCCGTCAGGGGCAGGTACAGCCGGCACGGCCCCTCGTCGGTGATGTCGTGCACCGGTTGCTGGCTGCTGAAACAGCGCTGCGCCACGGTGTGACAGGCGAGGAACCCGGCCGCCGGCAGATCCGGATCCAGCACCGGCCACAGCCCGCTGATCCGGTAGTCGGCCACGAACACGTCCGTGCGTACGGCGCCCAGCGCCGAACGGATCGCGCGGTCCGCCGCCTCCGCCAGCTGGTCGGGCGGAGCCTCGCGCAACGCGCGCGACACCGCATCCGCCCCGTCCACCATGCGTCCTCCAGAAACTTGCTACAGGGCAAGCATCATACGGACGCCCCCGGACAGCCCGTCGCCGCGGTCACTCGTCGCCGCGCACCGCCAGCGCGCCGTAGAACGCGTCGGGCACCTCGGCCGGTACGCCGTCCGGGCGCCACCGGCCGACCGGCACGATCCCGTCCTCCGTCGGCGCCCACCGACCCAGCAGCGGCGCGAACGCGCTCGGCGGACGCATCCGGAACGTCGGCCCCATCATCGCCAGCGCCTGCGGATGGGCGGCCAACTCCTCGGTGTCGAAGTCCACGGCGAGCAGGCTGCCCGGCGCGGCGGCCTCGTACAACTCGTCGAAGGTGCGGGTCACCGTGTCGTCGTCGAGGAACGCGGCGAGCCCGAGGAACACCACCCCGACCGGCCGACGCCCCCACCCCGGGACGAACCGGTGCAGCTGCGCAGGGTCGATCGTGCCGATGTCGGTGGCGTCCCCGAAACCGTAGCCGGCCCGGTCACTGCCGGCGAGGATGCGCTGCCCGAGCCGGATGGTGACCGGGTCGACGTCGGTGTAGAGCACCGTCGCCTCGGCGGCGACCTCGTGCACGTTACCCATCGTGGGCACGCCCGCGCCGAAGACGAGGAAACCGTCCACGCCCTGCGCGGCGATCGCCCGCACCGCCCGCCCGAGGAACGCCCGCAGCTCCCGGAAGACCGGCGCGCACGGCCCGTACGCCTGCTCGAAGGCGGTCGCGGCGGCCACGTCCACAGGGAAGTGGTCGGCCCCACCGAGCCAGTAGTCGATCATGCGCGAGGTGCTCGGCTGATCCGGTTCGCCCATCGACGACGCTCCCTCTCGTCAGGTGGTCGCCAGCGTACCGACCCGGGCGCGCGGCGGTATGGCTGCGCCGCGCCCGGGTCGGGCGCGATAGTGGAACCGGCGGGAGGTGGCAGGTGAACTCGGCGAACAGCGCGGCGGTGGTGGTCGGCGTGGACGGCTCGGAGCCGTCCCTGCGCGCCGTGCGCCTCGCCGCCGCCGAGGCCGTGCGCAGGCGTCGGCCGCTGCGCGTGGTGCACGGGTTCATCTGGCCGCTGCTGCGGGTGCCGGACTCCCCCGCGCCGGGCGCCCCACCCGGCGGCGGGCTGCGCCACCAGGCCACGGAACTGGTCAGGGCCGCCGTGGACGAGGCCGAGGCGACCGCCCCCGGGCTGACGGTCACGCCCGAGATCATCGACGGCGAGGCGTCGGCCGTGCTGGTCGGCGAATCCCCCACCGCCGCCCTCATCGTGCTGGGCGACCGGGGGCTGGGCGGCTTCGCCGCGCTGGTGCTCGGCTCGGTGGCGGTCCAGGTCGCCGCGTACGCCGACTGCCCGGTGCTTGTGGCCCGCGGCGAGCAACGGCCCGACGAGCCGGTGGTGGTCGGGGTCGACGGCTCGGCGGCGTCCCGCCTCGCTGCGGAGTTCGCCGCCGAGACCGCCGAGGCGCGCGGCGTCGCGCTGCGGGCCGTGCGCGCCTACCGGCATCCGGGCAGCAGCGGCCCTGGCGACATGCAACCCCTGGTGTACGACGAGACGCGGCTGCACGACGAGCGGGAACGCGAACTGGCCGACTCCCTGGACGGGCTGGCCGAGCGCCACCCCGGCCTGCGGATGACCGGGCATGCGGTGCACGGCCGCGCCGGCGCCGTGCTCGCCGAGGCCTCAGGCGCCGCCCAACTGGTGGTGGTCGGCGGGCAGGGGCGCGGCGAGGTGAGCGGGTTGCTGCTGGGGTCGGTGAGCCAGTCCGTGCTGCACCACGCGCGGTGCCCGGTCGCTGTGGTGCGTGGCCCTGGCTGAGCCCCGGGGTTGGCCCGCCGCCAGACGGGTAGACGGCCGCGGTACGCCAACGGCGAGCAAGGAGGCGGCACATGCCAGGACCACGGCCGGGCAGTAACGCGTACGACAAGCAGCGGGCGCGGATGCGCAACGCGATCGACGACTCCGGACGGCGGGTACCCGACGGCAAGGCCAACCAGGTCGCCAACCGGATCCTGCAGGAGGATCGCGGCCAGCGGGGCGTGGTGCGCGGTGAGCGCACGTACGGCCCCAAGAGCGAGCGCGAACCGGGCGATCCGAAGTGAGGCGGGTGGATCTGGCCGACGGCGCCATCGCGGGCGCCGTCGGCAGCACCGCGCTGAACGTGGTCAGCTACCTCGACGTGGCGCTGCGGGCCCGCCCCGAGAGCGACGTCCCGGGTGAGACGGTGGACCGGCTGGCCGGCATCGCGCACGTGAGCCTGGGGTCCGGGGACCGGGCGGCCAACCGCCGCTCGGGCCTCGGCCCGTTGATCGGCTACGGGCTGGGCATCGCCGCGGGCGTCGCGTTCGCCCTCTACGCCGGTGGCCGTCGGCAGCCCCTGCCGCTGGCCACCGGGCTTCTCGGCGCCGGCGTGATGACCATGACCGACGGGTCCATCACGGCGCTGGGCATCAGTGATCCCCGCACCTGGCGGCGCTCCGACTGGATCTCCGACATCATTCCGCACCTGGCGTACGGGCTGACGGCCGCCGCCACCTGGAACAGGTTGCGGCGGCCGTCAGCCCGGCGTCGTTAGGCCCGGGTGTCGCTGTCGTCCTCGGCCACCGGCTCGCCGGCCGGGCCGTACGGCGACACCTGCCCCTTGGGCACCGGCCGGCCGGCGTCCCCGCGCGACGAGCCACGGTTGAGCGGGTGCCCGGTCGGCTTGGGCCCCTTGCTGTCCTGACTGGTGGCGCCCTTGGCGTTACGCCGGAGCTCCTCCTGCTGCGGGTTGACCACTGGTGTCTCCCTCCGGGTACGGCAGCCGGCGTCGACCGCCTCCACGGCGGCATACCCGCCCGGTCCGGCGGCATTCCGGGGCGCCGTCCGCCGGGAGGGCTAGTCGACTGCTGGGCGGGTACCCGTCGGGTGTGGGCGACGATCGGAACGTGGTGCGGGTCCTGCTGGACCGCCGTGGCGACACCTACGCGGAGGAGGCCGGCATCCGGCTCTCCGACCGACCCGGGCCGCTGTACCAGCTGCTGGTGCTCGCCACCCTGCTGAGCACCAGGATCCGGGCGTGCGTGGCGGTGGACGCCGCGCGGGAGCTGTTCGCCGCGGGCTACCGCACGCCGCAGGCGATGGAGGCGGCGAGCTGGCAGCAGCGGGTCGACGCGCTGGGTCGCGGGCACTACCGCCGCTACGACGAGCGCACAGCGACGATGCTCGGCACCGGCGCCCGGTTGTGCCTGGACCGCTGGCACGGTGACCTGCGGCGGCTGCACCGCGAGGCCCAGGGTGACCCGGCCGGGCTGCGCCGACGGCTCACCGAGTTCCCCGGGATCGGCCCCACAGGCGCCGACATCTACCTGCGCGAGGCGCAGACGGTCTGGCCCGACCTACGCCCGTACGCCGACCGCCGGGCCCTGGCCGGGGCGAAGCGGTTGGGCCTGCCGGGGTCGCCGGGCGGTCTGGCCGGGCTTGTCGACGAGCCGGACTTCGGCCGGCTGGCCTCGGCGCTGGTGCGGGTGGCGCTCGGCGAGGAGTCCGCAGGCGAGGTCACCCGCGTGGCGGCCCGCTGAGGCTCACTTGACCGTCTTGTCGCCCGGGCGGGTCAGGTGCCACACCAGCAGCGCGGCGAGCAGCGCCAGCACCACCACCCCGCCGGAGATGCCGCCGCCCTCCTCGGGGCTGCGGCCGGTGCTGCCGAAGTAGATCACCGCGAGGCCGGCCAGCACCGTGACGAACGTACGAAACCCTCGGTCCTTCACGTACCGCACGGTAGGCGAAGTGCAATCCGATTTGTGCCGTTTCAAGACTCGTGTCAGTCGTTCGGGTGGCCGTCAGCCCTCGGCGACGAACCCGCGCAGCCGCACCCGGCGTACCGCCCGGTCGGCGACCTCGACCACCTCGAGGGTCAGCCCGGGCAGGCGTACGACCTCCCCCGGCCCGGCGGGCAGGTGCCGCAGCCGCGCCAGCACCAGACCGGCCACGGTCGTGTACTCCCGCGACAGCGGGAAACTCAGCCGCACCCCCAGGTCGGGCAGGTCGTGCAGCGGGAAGTCCCCGGGCACCAGCAACGAACCGTCCGGTTCCCGGATCACGTCGTGCACGTCGCGGTCCGTCTCGTCGTACAGCTCGCCGACCACCTCGGCCAGCAGATCCTCAAGCGTCACCATGCCGTCGATGCCCCCGTGCTCGTCGACGACCAGGGCCAGCTGCTGGTGCTCCTGACGAAGCTGACGCAACGCGTCGGCGACCGGCAGGGTGACAGGTAGTAGCAGGGGCGCCCGCCCCCACTGCCCCACCGTGCCGCCACCGGCGCGCACCAGGTCCCGGATGTGCACGACACCTGTCACCTCGTCCAGGCCACCCGGCCCGGTGACCGGCGCGCGGGACCGCCCGGCCGAGGCCAGCCGACGGATTCCCTCGTCGGCGCGCAGACCGGCCGGCAGGGCGGTCACCTCCCGCCGGGGCACCAGGATCTCCCGCAGCGTCCGGCCGGCGATGTCGAACGCGCCGGTCAGGATCTCCCGCTGCTGCGCCGACAGGCCGCGCTGGCTGACCAGCATCTCGCGCAACTCGTCCTCGGTCATCTCCTCCCGGTTGGCGCGCGGGTCGCCGCCGGCCAGGCGCACCACGACGTCGGTGGCGCGGCTGAGCAGCCACACCGCCGGTCGGGACAGCCGGGCGAGCAGATCCAGCGGGCCGGCGCTGAGCAGGGCCCACCGTTCCGCCCGCTGCATCGCCAACCGCTTCGGCGCCAACTCCCCGAACACCAGCGTGACGAACGTCAGCAGCACCGTCACCACGAGCACCGCGGCCGGACGCGCCGCCGCGCCCAGGAAACCCAGCGGGCCGACCAACGGCTCGGCAAGTGACACCGCGGCCGCCGCCGACGCGAGGAAACCGGCAAGGGTGATGCCGAGCTGGATGGTGGCCAGGTAGCGGTTCGGGTCACGGGACAGCCGTACCAGCCGGTCACCCGAACGGGACCGCCTACCCAACCGACGCAACTGCCCCTCGCGCAGCGTCACCAACGCCATCTCGCTCCCGGACAGCGCGGCGTTGACCAGCACCAGGACGGCCACGAGGGCCACCTGTCCGAGCTGACCACCCATCGCGCACCCCCTCCAGCCGCCTGAGGTCACTCAACCGCAGCCGAGCCGGCCGTGGCCCGGTTTCCGGCGCTCCGGCGGTCAGTCGACCTCCAGGTCGTCGAGCGAGATGGAGTGGGTCATCAGCCAGCGGGCCAGCGCCGTCATGCCGAACAGCCACAGCGGCGCCGACTCGGTGGTGCCGTTCGTGGCGTAGATGGCGAACCGCAGATCCGGCGCTCGGTACGCCTCGATCCGCCACTGGTGCTGGCGGTCCCGCCAGACAGCGGAAGGGTCCATGGCGTCACCGTAGGTGACCGACGTCGGCCCAGGGGCCGGTTAGCCCGGCACCACCGTCGTCCCGCACAGCAGACGAGCGACGGACAGCAGCAGGGCGATCCCGGCCCCGCCCAGGATCAGCCAGCCGAAGCCACGCCAACCCGAGCCCCGGTCGGGGACCAGCGCCGACGGTGGCCGCCCAACGTCGGCG